>NZ_JAPMOV010000002.1:0-959803 GCF_026420705.1 Bacillus sp. NEAU-CP5
TTTCCGCAGGCTCTGTTTCCAGCGCGTCTAAAAAGCTGTTGACCATCGCCGGAATAAAATGCGCGGTCGTCACCTTTTCTGAGGCAAACGCTTCAATCATCCGCACAGGATCTTTCTCCCAGCCGGCAGGAAGCAGATACACGGAGGCGCCTGACATCGTCCACCAAAACAATTGCCAGATAGAGGCGTCGAATGAAAAGGATGATTTCAGCACGATAACATCCTCTTCCGTTAACGGAAACTGCCCTTGCATCCCTGATAAAAAGGCGGCGGCCTGACGGTGTTCAACAGCTACTCCCTTCGGTGTTCCCGTCGAACCGGACGTATAAATGATATAAGCGAGCGAATCAGCATCCGCTTCTTCAGAGACAGCCCCTGTCTCCGCCTCACTTGTCAGAGAAGAAAGAGACGCTTCTAGCGTTTCTCCGGAAAAACCGGGAACGGATAATCCCGGCTGTGCAAGCAGGAGACAAGCGCCGCAGTCGTCGAGCATATAGCTCAGCCTGTCCTCAGGATAGTCAGGGTCAAGCGGCACGTAGGCGCCGCCCGCTTTTAACACGGCAAGCACTGAAACCACCATCTCCGGCGAGCGTTCAGCGAGTACGCCGACCATGCTTTCTTTGCGGATGCCTTTTTGGCGGAGCCGAACGGCGAGCCTGTCCGTGTACTGATCAAGCTCGGCGTACGTCAGCATACCGCCCGGAAAACGGAGCGCCGGACGATGCGGCGAAAGCTCGGCGCGGCGGGTAAACAGCCCGTGAAGCGTCGGAGCCGGCAGTTCAGCCGTTTCTGTACGGTTAAACGCAGTTAACACCCGTTCCTTTTCATTTTCATCCGCCATATCAATATGCCGAATCAGCCGGTCTGGATTTCTAACGGCATTTTCAACGATCGTCAGCAAATGAGTTTGAATGCGTTTAATTGATGTTTCAGTAAATAAAGCGGATTGGTAATCAAAATTCAGCTCAATCAATCCCGTATCTGTCCGCTCCTTAATTAAAATGGACAGCTCATTTGCCGTATGCCCGCTGAAAAACATCGCCGTTTCATAATCGAAACCTTCTGCCTGACGCCACGCGAGAGGCTGGTATTGCATCGAAATCCCGATGATATTTTGCAGGTCGTGATGAATCTGCCTTAATTCATTGACAAAAAGATTGTAAGGATATTTCTGGTGCCGCATAACAGACAGCTGCTGTTTTCCTACACTGCGGACAAAAGACAGGAACTCCGCATCCGGATCTGCCGTCATTCTGATCGGCAGCGTGCTGACAAACATGCCGAGCATATCCTTTTCGAGCTTGGAACCGCGGTTTCCGTAATAAGTACCGATGGCAATATCCTTTTTAGCCGTCAGACGGCTGATGCATATGTATAACGAAGCCATAAACAGAGAGATGATGCTGATATTATGATCTTTGCAAAAACGCCGGATTGATTGTTCTAAGGAGTGGGAAAGAGTGATTGTATCTCTTGAAGCCGCAGTGCTTTGTCTAAGATGAGAGGTTCGTTCCGCCAGTGAAAGGTGTTCCGGAACGGTTCGGTATGTTTCAGTCCAAAATGAACGGTCTTTTTGAAAACGGGAAGACTGTAAGTATTGCTGTTCTTTTTCCATGTAGCTGAGATAGGAAGGGCTTTGGTGTTCGGCCAAATCCTCGCTTCGCATGATTTTTTGGTAGATTTCAATGAGCTGATTGCCAAGCAGATTGAGCGAGATGCCGTCCATAATAATATGGTGAAATTTTGAATAAAGCCAAACTTCTTCGTCTGACATGACAAGCAGAGTAAATTGATACAGCGGTGAATGAAACAGCTTGAACGGAACACGCGTCTGTTTGTCAATCCATGCCTCCCGCTCTGATTGATCAATATGAGTAAAATCAACGGTCTCTAAAGAAATCGGCCGATGCCCGGCCAGATACAGCTGGGGTTCTGAGCCGTCCCCTTCCGTCAGTTGAAACCTGAGCGAATCATTTTGCAAGATAGAGAAATCTAAAGCACGGCGCAATACGTCAAAATCGATATTCCCCCTGAATTTGACGCACGCCGCGAGATTGCAGATACTTGTGCCCGGCTCGAGCAGCTCCGTAAACCACACTCTTCTTTGGGCGTGAGTTAAAGAATAAACAGTGTTCTTCAATGGAATCCCTCCATTTCAATTTAAGAGGATAAGAAAGTGAAATAATTACAATTAAATTTCGACAGCATATGACTAAATCATCCATATAAGCATTATTTTAAAACATATTTTAGAAATCACAATAAAAAATTAAATTTTCTCTAACATTTTTTAGAATATAGTATATATTCCTCACTTCATTTCTTCATTTCTATAATCTTTATACCATGTAAAACGGTATGTATGCACACTGTAAACTGGTTCTTAAACACTATAATAAGGAATAAAATGTATAATTAATTGCGCTTTTAAAAAGGTTTTGCCTCCTGAAAAGAAGTTTTACGTTAAAAAATGAAAAATCGGTGAACAAGTAAGAAAGTATCATGTAAAAAAAAGGAAGTATATTGCCGATATTACTTTTTGAAAAGATTGATTCATAATCGCAATATAATGTTTTACAGACATTAAAAAAAGCCGAATCCTCTAAGGATTCGGCCCTTCTTATTGATTTGCCAGCACGACTGCGATTTTGTCTTCAATGTCTTTTCCGTCATCTTCGTCAAGCAGTCCGTTTTGAAGCACGGAAAAAATAAGCGTATCTCCTGTTTTTGTGTCTGCATAGCCGGCAATCGAACTGACTGATGTTAGTGACCCGGTTTTCGCTTTAATTTTGCCCTCTGCCGGGGTGCCCTTCAGCCGATTCCGAAGGGTTCCTCCCGTCATTCTGTCGCTTGCGCCGGCGACAGGGAGCGAACGAAGGAAAGCCGGGTACCACTTTTCTTTCTGAACCGTATACAAAAGCTCTCCGATTTGGCCGGCGGATACGCCGTTAACATGAGAAACGCCGGATCCGTCTCTTGCAATCAATTCATCCGGATTCAGCCCGAACGATTTAAGCTCCGATTTCATCACGTCCAAGCCCTTTTCCCAGCTGCCCTCCCCTTTTTTCACTTTTCCCATTTCCTTGATCAGAATTTCGGCGTGCCCGTTGTTGCTCAGTTTCATAAACGGGATCAATAATTCTGAAAGAGGTATGGATGTACGGAATGTGACAAGCTGGGTGCGGTGCGGCATTCGCCCTGTTCTGACTTTCCCTTTTACAGTTATACCTTGTTTAGTAAGCGCTTGTTTCCATAAATCTAAAGCATAGGACGACGGGTCCCACACTGCCGCCCATTCTTTTGCCTTTGCCGAGCCGGCAGGTATGGTTCCCTTTATCGTAATCACATTGCCACCGTGCTCCCGTTCAACCGTCAATTCTTTCTTTTCATCAGAAGCGACGGTTTTCACTTCATTTTTCACACGAACGATGTCCGTATGGGGGGAAATCGAAATGCGCGGCTTTTTACCAGGCTGTTTCGCCGGACTGATTTCCGCAATCACCGTTCCGGTATCATAATCCTCATTTGGGGAAGCGGTAAGAGCTGATACTTGCGCGCCATAATATTGGCCTTCATCGCTCCACGGAAGATCAACTGAATACCTGGTATCGTCATACCACGAGTCATCCCCGACCAGATCTCCTTTAATGACATGGATGCCTCTGGCTTTGACCTGTTTAGCCATCTTCTCAAAATCAGAAGCCAATAGGGTCGGATCACCTTTTCCCCTGAAATAAAGGTTTCCGCGCAGCTGTTTTCCTTTTACGGCGCCGTCTGCCCGTACTTCTGTCTTAAAGGTGTAATCTTCTCCGAGAACGGAAAGCGCCGCAGATGCCGTCAGCAGCTTCATCAGTGATGCAGGCCTAAGCCGCATATCTTCCCGGCTGCTGAACAGCACCTCCCCTGTTTTTGCTGACCGGACACTGACGCCCGCTGAAGCTCCCTTTAAAGCAGGTTCTTCATCCAGAATGTGTTCCAGCTCTTTTTGCAAAGTATTTTTTTGTTCAGCCGCCTTAGCCGCATCATCAATATAAGGAACTGCGGCAATGATCAAAAGCAGAATCACCGCGCTCAAGCGTTTCACATATGTTTTCAATGTTATCCCGCCTCTTTCCTATTCTTCGTCATGCAAAATGGTGATCCTGGATGACGCAGCCGCTTCTTCGCCCGGTTTCAGAATCTGAAGCCCTGTCAGTGATGCAGGCTGATTCAGATTAAATGCATCTGTAACGGAAGTATAAGGCTCAAGACTGACAAACCCCTGCTTTCCGTCACCGTTATACACCACCCAATGCTTGAAAGACATGTCTGCCTGATACAAAACGGATAATTTCTCATCCGGATGATAAATAACAGCTTCGTTATTGCCGCCATTCCGTCCGGAAGAAAGAAAAACATCGTCAAACTGTTTATTTTTCAAAGACATCCCCTGACGAAACGCTTCTTTATCAGGCACATCCAATAAACGGCCTGTCGGTACGAAACGTTCATTTAATTCCCACATGCGGTCAGCCGTCAAAAATAGACGAGAACGCTCTTCATTGAAAACAAAAGTTGAATGATAGCCGAGCCCCCAAGGAAAAGCCTCCGTTCCCTTGTTGATAATCAGCGCCCGCTGCGTAAACACATTGTCTTTTAATGTATAGGTCATCCGGACAATGACATCGTGCGGAAATTGTTTATGAACACGGGGAATCTTTGAAAGATCAATTTCTGTTTCGACTGTCATTCCATCCCCCTTTTCTTTCGCTGCCGCCGCTTTCCAATGCTGATTGTGAAGAAAGCCGTGAATATGATTATGTTTATCCTCTTCGTTTATCTCAAATTGATACGCGCGGCCGTCAAAACGAAACGTCCCATCCGTAATCCGGTTCGGCGGGAATAAAACGGGAATGCCGTACAGCATCGGTTTTGCGCGGAATTGCTCCGCAGTTTCCGGTTCTCTAAGAAGCCGCATACCGGTTCTTTTATCCCGAAGCGATATGACATTTGATCCCCACTCCGGCACAATGATGCATTCAGCCTGATCAGTCTCCGCTTTAATGGCTGAAACCCCTAAATAAGTCGTATGTTCAATCGTCATAAGCACCTGCCCTTTCCTTGTTTTCTAGCATGTATAGGAATTCCATTTTCTAAACTCATTTTCCTTCTCTAAAAAAACATCGCCCGTATGAACTGAGCGATGTGCGGTAAAACCTTATTGAATCAGCCGGGTAATCTGTTTTTTCTTCCATACAAACCGGTAATATCCGTATTGCAGCAGCAGGCTGACGACAAAAGCCGCCGGATAACCGACCCAAATGCCTAGAATGCCGAGATTCGTATAATGAGAAAGAATAAAGGCCACAGGCACTTCAATTCCCCAAATCGCAAAAATGCTGATAATCGTCGGCCATAACACCGTACCGCTCGCCCGCATTGTTGCTGAAACAATCTGAGCGTGACCGAAAATCAGATAGCTCCAAAGGGTAATCATAATCAGATTGCGGGCAATGTGGAGTGTATCCTGATCTGTTAAAAACAAAGCAAGTATCTGCCGGGAGAAGGTATAAATCAGCACAATCAACACCCCGCCGATCAAATAATTCAGGCCGATGCCGACTTTGATGACCTGCTTCAACCGGCCGAATTGATTAGCTCCTATGGATTGGGCGGCAAAAATTGAAACTGCGATACCGAGGCTTACCGCCGGCATCTGCACATAACTCGCCACTTGGTTGACAACCCCGTAAGCAGCCGTCGCGTTTGATCCGTAATGATTGACAAATGAAATGACCGCAATTTCAGAAAGTGACACGAGAATCATATTGATGCTCGACGGAATACCGAGACGGAGTAAAAGCGCAAGCAGCTTTTTGTCCATTTTAAGAGAACGGAGCGCAGTCCGGTCAAATGCCAATGGATGTTTCCTTTTCCGCAAATAAACCATGAGTACGATAAATGTCACGATGTTTGAAATCACGGTTGCATACGCCGAACCGTAAATGCCGAACTTCGGAAGTCCGAAAAGCCCGAGAATCAATAAGGGCAAAAGCCCGATGTTTATGACTGTACTGACGATTAACGTATAAAACGGAGTCTTTGAATCTCCCGTTCCGCGTAAAAATGTCGTATACGCAAAATATAAAAACATCAGCGGCATTGCGCAAAACAAAATGCGCGCATATCGGACACTGACATCTATTACGTTTTCCGGCGTTCCCATCAGCCGCAGAATATCAAGCGTAAACACACTGCCGACAACTGCCAGGACAACACCGATCATAAAGGTAAAAGTCAGTGTAGTGCCGACAATCGCCTTCATCCTCTCTTCGTTTTTCGCGCCGTAAGCCTGCCCGATCAGAATGGAACTTCCCGAACCGATTCCGATCGTAAAGGAGATCAGCAGAAAAAACAGCGGAAAAAAAGACGATACGGCGGCAAGCGCATCGACTCCGAGCCACCTTCCGACAAATACCATTCCGACCAATTGGCCGACAGATTGCAATACATTGCTTAAAAGCAGCGGCACTAAAAACAGTGACATCGATCGCCAGACAGACTGGCCGCGGCCTTCCGCTGTTTCTAAATGATCTTGTACTTCCATATGTAGGACTCCTTTTTTGATTTTCTTCCATTTTATTATTCAGCAGACAGCTTGTAAAAACCTTTTGTTCAATGAAACTCTTTATCTTTTTCTCACGTCTTACATGGAAATAAACCATAAAAATAAAAAGTCCGGAAAATATTTCTGAAAAGGTATTGTAATCTTACCGTAATTATTGTAACATTTGTAACATAAGAGAAAGAGATTGATTGAAGGAGAGATTATATCATGAAAAAATGGCTATTATTCCTCACTACTATTACATTGATTCTGTCATTGGGCACTGCGGCGACCGCAAAAACTTCACCTAATGACCTTACACAAAAACAAGCACTTCAGCTGGCTCTGTCAGCGAGAGAACATTTCTGGAACACAATGAGCGGCGGTGCGCTTAAATCAAACGCAAATTGCACATCTGAACCGTTTGAATATCAAAATCTGCAATATGTATTTATGTGCAAAGACCTCGGAACAAAAGCGAAAGCCGTAAAATATCTGACACCCGCTTTTACAAAGCAAGCGATTGACAAAGGGCTCAAAGATTACCACTTCACTGTAAAAGACGGCAAATTGGCTGTTCCGGTCGGCGACGGAGATAACCTCCTGAATTGGAAAAAAGCAAAAATGACCCTTCTTTCTAAAAAAGGAAGCGCTCAAACATACCGCTTCACTGTACCGACTCTTGACGGTTCTCCGTCAGCAAAACGTGATGTAACATTCGTAAAAGAAAACAACGCTTGGAAAGTCAATCAATTTGATGCTGTCATATAAGAAAAAGCCCGCTTGCTTACAGCGGGCTTTTTTCACATCATTTCCACGAGATTCTTACAAAATATTCAACTCAAAACCCCCTTGTATAACAAAGGGGGTTTTGTTTTACCGACATTATTAAGCTGCGCCTATCTCATACAAAAAACGCTCTAGGAGAGATTCGAACTCCCGACCTGCAGTTTAGGAAACTGCTGCACTATCCGCTGTGCTACTAGAGCCTGCTTCTATTATAGTAACGCTGGCGGCCGTTTTTTTCAAGTCTACAGCCCTCCGAACACTTTATAGGCGGCTCTCGTCGTATCTTCATCTATTCCAATATAACGCATTGTAATAGACGGAGAAGAATGATTCAAAATCCTTTGCAGTTCAGCAATGTCTTTTGTCCTCTGATAAAAATGATAACCGAACGTCTTTCTAAGCGTATGCGTCCCGATTTCCTCCAACCCGCAAGCGGCAGCCGCTTCCTTTAATATTCTGTATGCCTGAATCCGGGATATAGGCTTATTCGTCCGTTTCGATTTAAACAAATAGTCATCTTCTTTCATGTCTTTTGTGTAAGCGTATATGTCGGCCTTTAAAGACTCCAGTATCAGAATTTTTCTTTTCTTTCTCGTTTTGCTTTCGGTTGCCCACACATGGTCTTTGTTCCTTACATCCCTCACGCGAAGCGGCAGAACATCAGAAATCCGCAGTGCGCTGTTCATGCCGAAAATAAATAAAAAATAATCACGATCACTTTTCTTCATTAAATACTGTTTGACTTCCTGGATCTTCTCCAAACTTCGGATCGGCTGTACGATATGCATCAAAAAACCCCTTATAATTGGTAAAGTAACATATTGAGCGTTATGTTACTATTATAGCCGAAACCCGTTGAATGATAAAGGATAAAGAGTCTTATGTAACATAATATACATAGTGTTACATAAGGTGAATCAGATACACAGTTTCAACAAATTACTCAAAAACATCATTTTCAGCCCGATGACAAGCTTTTAAACAAATCGATACTTAAGGTATTAAAAAATGAAAACAACAGCCTTAAAATGAAATCTGAGCATCCGTTTTTTGTGAGCAACCGAAAAAATGCAAAAAAAAGACACAATATGAAATTGTGTCCTAGTCTTCACCTTTTACATCAATGTCTTCAGGAAGCGGCTCATTTAAAAACTCTTGAATCATTTCCTTATATTTTTCCAGCTGTTCGAGATGGGTTTGAAATTGTTCCTTGTTGATTAAATATTGCTGCCCGTCATGGACGGCCCTTATTTTATTCGTCAAAACAAGATTGTGCACATATTCTTCAGGAAGACTGGTAAACTCAGCTGTCTCTTTGATCGTTAAATACATGGCTCACGTTCCTTTCATATGTCATGTGAGTGAATTCTGTTTTGTTTATTGTAGCTTATTTTTTGTCTTTATGCTTGTTTCACAGCTTTTTCAGTCCGGTTTCCCATTTAGCCTATTTGCGACTGATTACATTCACACAGAAACCCCAACTTTTTGCACACCGGACTATTCCGTTTGTCACTTGTGAAAACAGCACATTTTACTTACTCTATAATTGTAAGCGGAAAACAAAGGAGGCAGACTATGAAAAAGAAAAAGTTTATGAATCTCTGTTTTATCGTTCTGCTCAGTACTTTGCTCGCGGCCGGAAGCATTCCTTATCACGCTCAGGCTAAGAAACACCCGTTTTCCTATGACGACTACAAACAGGTAGATGTCGGCAAAGACGGCATGGTTGCCACCGCCCATCCTCTCGCTTCACAAATCGGTGCCGACGTGCTGAAAAAAGGCGGCAATGCAGTTGACGCCGCGGTTGCCATTCAATTCGCATTAAACGTAACTGAACCTATGATGTCGGGAATCGGCGGCGGCGGATTTATGATGGTTTATGATGCGAAGACGAAAGACACCACCATTATCGACAGCCGGGAACGCGCACCGGCAGGCGCAACACCGGATATGTTCCTTGACGAAAACGGCAAAGCCATTCCTTTCTCCGAACGCGTTACGAAAGGGACTGCAGTCGGTGTTCCGGGAACATTAAAAGGACTAGAAAAAGCGCTCGACAAATGGGGCACACGCTCCATGAAACAACTCATCACCCCTTCCATTAAACTTGCCTCAAAAGGCTTTCCGATCGATTCGGTTTTAGCTGATGCCATCTCAGATTATAAAGACAAATTATCACACACTGCTGCAAAAGACGTGTTTCTTCCGGACGGAGAACCTCTGAAAGAAGGAGACACACTCATCCAAAAAGACTTAGCCAAAACATTTACAGCTATTAAGTACAAAGGCACAAAAGCATTCTATGACGGTGCATTCTCCAAAAAGCTAGCGGAAACAGTGCAGGAATTCGGCGGCTCAATGACAGAAAAAGACATTAAAAACTTCAATGTGACGATTGACGAACCGATCTGGGGAGATTACCAGGGCTATCATATCGCAACTGCTCCTCCTCCAAGCTCGGGCGGTGTTTTCCTGTTGCAAATGCTGAACCTCTTGGATGATTTTAAGCTTTCTCAATATGATATCCGTTCTTGGCAAAAATATCAGCTTCTCGCAGAAACGATGCATTTGGCTTATGCTGACCGCGCCGCATTTGCCGGGGACCCAGAATTCGTCAACGTCCCTCTCAAAGGTCTCTTGAATCCAGATTATATCAATGCCCGCAGACAGCTGATAGATATTGATAAAGTCAATAAAAAACCGAAAGCCGGCGATCCTTGGGCCTATCAGGAAGGTTCTGCAAACTATAAACAAGTGGAGCAGCCGACTGACAAACAAGAAGGCCAAACGACTCACTTCACGGTAACTGATCGCTTCGGCAATGTCGTATCATATACGACAACAATTGAACAGCTGTTCGGTTCCGGCATTATGGTTCCCGGATACGGCGTTGTGTTGAATAATGAGTTAACAGACTTCGATGCGGTGCCTGGCGGTGCAAATGAAGTGCAGCCGAATAAACGTCCGCTCAGCAGCATGACTCCGACTATTTTATTCAAAAATAACGAACCCGTCCTGACTGTCGGCTCCCCCGGCGGAGCAACGATTATTTCTTCCGTCCTGCAAACGATCCTGAACAAAGTTGAGTACGGCATGGATCTGAAAGCGGCGGTCGAAGAGCCGAGGATTTACACAAACAGCATGACATCCTATCGATATGAAAAAGGAGTGCCGGAAGAAGCCCGCACAAAACTGAACGAAATGGGGCATAAATTCGGCAGCAGCCCGGTTGATATCGGGAATGTGCAAAGTATCCTGATCGACCGTGAAAACGGCACCTTCACCGGAGTTGCCGACTCAAGCCGAAACGGAGCCGCAATCGGCGTAAACTTGAAAAAATAACTAGACAAAAAGCCTCGTTTCTCAAGCTGAGAAATGAGGCTTTTGTTTATTCTGCACTGTATTCAGTTGAGGTTTTTTCAGACGTTAATGACGCAAGCGAAAGCACGCCGCACATCGCGATGACAACACCCGCTGATCCGATCCATGTCACTGACGCAAGAGACAGATGAGTGACAACAATGCCCCCGATGCCCGCCCCGGCCGCCATAGCCAGCTGCATCACAGACTGGTTGAGGCCGAGTAATACACCCGATGATTCAGGCTCCATCGTTGCCAAATGATACTGCTGAGCAGGTCCTGATGACCAGGCGGCGAAGGACCAAAATATAAGTACTGCCGCCGCTCCGAAAGCAGAATGTGTCACAAACGGCAATAACATGAGCATGATAGCATGAAGCGCCATTCCGCCGGTTAATGTCATACGCGCCCCCCATTTGTCTGCGCTGAAACCGCCTGCTTTAGAACCGGCAAGACTTGCAACACCGAAAATAAGCAGCAATGTACTCAGTATTCCGCTTCCGATATGAGTAACGTTCAGTAAATACGGAGAAAGGTACGTATACGCAACCGAATAGCCTCCGAGCCAAAAAAACGTAATGGCCAGCCCGACAGCCACCTTTCGTTTCTTCAAAAGAGAAAATTGCTGAATGAGCGGCACCGGTTTATCTCCTTTTATCTCAGGCAACGCGAAACGTATAATAAGCATGGCAATGATTCCGATTGCCGCAATTCCGGCGAAAACCACTTTCCAGCCGAAAGCTTCAGACACGGTTCTTCCGATCGGAACACCGATAATGAGCGCCGCCGTAAACCCCATAATGACGGTTGCGAGAGAACTTGCCTGTTTTCCCGGGGGAGCGATTTTTGCTGCGATCGTAAGCGCGGTGACCACCACGGTTCCTGCTCCAAGCGCCATAATCACCCGTGCTCCCGCAAATAAGCCGAATCCCTGCACAAGGAAAGAAATGATATTCCCGATAACAAACAGCCCCAGAGCATAGATCATGAGCTTCCTTCTGTCCAGTTTTGCTGTAAGAGCCATCATGACAGGCGTTCCGATTGCATAAACAAGTGAAAAAATCGTAATCAGTTGCCCTGCCGCTGCCACAGTAACTCCCAAGGAACCTGCAATTTTATCAAGCATCCCTGATATCACATATTCAGAGGTCCCCACTAAAAAACTGATAATTGCCAAAATGTAAATCTTCCAGGTATTTTGCACCTGACACACTCCTTCATTGATGATTTATATAAAGATATATTGTGATATATCGATATAAAGAGTTGAACAAAAAGAAACAAATCGTAATATGTCGATGTGTAGTCGGAAAAAGAAACTGAATCCCTCTTCTAAAGGATTCAGCCCTACATTTCGCGCTGAAAATAATCGGCCATCGCCTTTATCGCGTCTTCATCTCTTTTATAATAGGTGTATTTGCCAATCCGTTTTGTTTGGATAAGGCCCGCCCGCTGAAGGATGGAAAGATATTGAGAAGCCGTTGACTGTGTCATCTGAAGCTTATCGGTGATCTGGCTGACACACACTCCGATCTCATTCATATCAATGCCATCATGCGGTGCGAAGTGACGGTCCGGCTCTTTCAGCCATTGTAAAATCTCAAGCCGTGACTCATTAGACAACGCTTTAAAAACATCAATAGGTTTCATACGCTTTATTATATCGTGATTTTACGATATGTCAATGTTGTTTTTCTTCAATCTCTCTTTTTTGTTTTGCCTCTCTTATGATCCGGGAAATAAAATCACTCACATTCTCTTCAAATGTGTCTTCCCGCCCGTATTGCCGTACATGTACAGATTGATGGCGGCACTCTTGATCCCCCACAACCGCAATATACGGTATTTTTTTCATTTGTGCTTCTCTGATTTTATAGCCGAGTTTTTCATCGCGCTGATCGAGTTCAGCCCGGATACCCGCTTTCTTCATTTGCAGGTGCACCTGTTCTGCGCAGTCCCGGTGTGCGGTGTTTGATACTGGGATGATTTTTGCCTGTACCGGTGCAAGCCATAAAGGGAACGCTCCCCCGAAATGTTCTGTAATGATTCCGAGAAATCTGTCGAGAGATCCGAATACCGCCCGGTGAATGACAACAGGACGGACTTTTTGGTTTTTTTCATCAATATATGTTAAATCAAATTTCTCCGGCATTTGAAAATCCAGTTGGACAGTGGCGCATTGATGGCTCCGGTTCAGCGCATCTTTTATATGAATATCAATTTTCGGTCCATAAAATGCACCATCTCCCCGATTAAACCGAAAACGATATCCCTGTTCTTTTAATACTTTTTCTAATGCGCTCTCAGCCCTGTCCCACAAGTGTTCGCTTCCCATGTAATCTTCCGGTCTTGTTGACAGCTCAATATCATAGGAAAAACCAAATGCGGTGTACACCTCGTGAATCAGCTGCAGCGCCGAAGCGATCTCACTCTCGATCTGATCCTGCGTTACAAAAATGTGTGCGTCATCCTGGCAAAAAGATCTGACGCGGAGCAGGCCATTAAGCGCCCCGCTGAATTCGTGACGGTGCACCTGACCGAACTCAGCCATCCGAATCGGAAGATCACGATAAGAACGAAGCTTTTCTTTAAATATGAGCATGTGGCCGGGGCAGTTCATCGGCTTTAACGCGAAGCGCTGATGATCAGCTTCTGAGAAATACATATTCTCTTTATAATGATCCCAGTGGCCGGATTGCTCCCAAAGACGCTGGTTCATCATCATAGGGGTGCGCACTTCCTGATAATGATAGTCATCCTGCTTTGAACGCAGAAATGATTCAAGCGTGTTTCGGATAAACTGACCGTTTGGCAGATAAAAAGGCATACCCGGCGCTTCTTCCGAAAACATAAAAAGTTGTAACTCCGCTCCCAATTTCCGATGATTTCTCATCTCCGCCTCTTTCAACACCTGAAAATGTCTGTTCAGCTCCTTTTCTGAGGAAAATGCTTTTCCATAGATGCGCTGGAGCATTTTTTGGTTGCTGTCGCCGCACCAATAAGCCCCTGATACATGAGTGAGCGAAAAAGCTTTTATCTGTCCGGCAGATGCCAAGTGCGGACCCCGGCATAAATCAATGAATTCGCTCTGGCGGTATATACTGATTGTATCAGTCTGCGAAATACCCGCTAAGAGCTCAAGCTTCAGCGGTTCATGAGCAAACAGCTGCTCTGCCGCTTCTCTGGAGATTTCTTCTCTGATAATTTCCGGATTTTCCGAAATGATTCGGTTCATTTCTTTTTCAATGACGGCCAGGTCTTTTTCAGTAATCGTTTCATCCATATCAAAGTCATAATAAAAGCCATTGTCAATAACGGGTCCGATCCCTAAACAAACCTTCGGATACAGACGTTTTACCGCTTGCGCCAATACGTGTGCTGCTGTGTGTCTCATCACTTCCAGTCCTGCTTCAGACTGAAAACTGCACAGTTCAATCGCCGCATCCTTATGAATGCTTCTTCTAAGGTCATATAACGATCCGTTTACCTTTCCGGCGGCAGACGTCTTTTTCAGACTCGGACTGATTGATTGAGCGATCTCTTCTAACGTAACGCCTTTCCGGTATTTTTTTTGTTTCCCATCAGGAAAAGTAATCACAATGTGTGGCTTCTTCACGGTCTGATCTCTCCTTTATTTTTAATAAAATAAAAAACACACTCATCCCAAAGCAAGGGACGAGTGTGTGTCAGACCCGCGGTTCCACCCAAATTCCCGCCACTTCAAGTGACGGCTCATTTTTGCCGTAACGCGGCTATACGGTATCGGCTGCTTTCGTTCACCGATACAGCTCAAAAGGCGGTAAGCTCATTCTTCGTGCCGGGAAGGTCTCAGCCGCGTCCTCCCTCTCTGTATGGCCGGTTAAAATGTCTCATGTCCTTATCATTGCCATTTTTCTTATATAAACATAAAAACACACTCATCCCAAAAGAAGGGACGAGTGTGTGTCAGACCCGCGGTTCCACCCAAATTCCCGCCACTTCAAGTGACGGCTCATTTTTGCCGTAACGCGGCTATACGGTATCGGCTGCTTTCGTTCACCAATACAGCTCAAAAGGCGGTAAGCTCATTCTTCGTGCCGGGAAGGTCTCAGCCGTGCCTTCCCTCTCTGTATGGCCGGTTAAAATGTCTCATGTCCTTATCATTGCAGATACTTTATCCGAAAAACTTTCTTTTATTATACATAAATTTTCCGAAAAAGAAAGTTTTTTTAAGAAAAACCAGAACGAAAAAAATTGGCGTACACAGCTGTCCTGTTTTCTCATCTTCCGTTCGGTAATGCTTTTAATCTATTCAGCAGTTCTTCAAACGCCGATGTCAAAAATAAATCACTCCGGTAGATAAATGATATATTCATATCCCGAAACTGTTCAGGAAGCTCATGAAGAAAAAGATTTTTCCTGTTTTGAAAATAACGGACGGCTGATGCAGGCAGAAAGGAAACCCCCATCCCCGCCTGCACCGCCCCAATAATGGCTTCCAACGTACCGAATTCAATGATTTTATGTGCGGGCACTGCCTCTTCTTTCAGTATGTTTTTTATTTTGCGGCGGTGCGAACAGCCCGCGGCAAAATACAGAATCGGATCTCGCAACAAGTCTTGCAAACTGCCTTCCCGCTTATTTGAAACCAAGACCAATTCTTCTTGAAATACAGCGACTTGCTCAAGATCTTCGTATTCGACCGGACCATAAACAAAAGCGCCGTCCAGCTCATAGTGTAAGACGTGCTGCACTAAGGTATGTGTATCACCGGTTGACAGAGACAGCTGTACTTTCGGGTAGCGGCTGCAATACTCCGTGAAAAATTGAGGGAGATGGACGGCTGCCGCCGTTTCAAGAGAACCGATTCGAAGCGGGCCGTTCGGATCGCCTGCCTCTTGCGCCGTTTTTTGCGCCTCATGCAGCAATTGAAGGATTCTGTCTGCGTCTTTCAATAAGTTTTCACCTGCGGGCGTCAGCGTCATCCCCCGATTTGTGCGGTAAAAAAGCTGTGTTTGCAATTGCCGTTCCAGCTGCTGAATCCGGTTTGTCACATTTGATTGAACATAATGCAGGCTTTCTGCCGCCTTTGAAATACTTCCTTTGCGGGCGACAGCCTGAAAAATCTTTAAGTCTCCGCTTTCCATGTAAGGGCACCTTCTTGCTATGATTTTTATTGATAGCCGGCTATCAATTTTCATTTATTTACTGCAGCTGATACAGCCTGTAAAATCTTTCTCATCAATCATAAAGGAGAGAAGAATGATGAATGCCCTTATCATACACGAAAATGGCTTTGATTTCAGGCAGGCACCTGACAAAAGGCCAGGAAACGGCGAAGTAAAAATAAAGCTGAAAACAGCCGGATTAAACCATCGTGATTTGTTTTTAATGAAAAAACACGAAACCGGAAACCATGAATTTACTCTTGGTTCAGACGGCGCGGGGATCGTAACCGAAATAGGACACGGCGTCCGGTCTCATTTACTGCATGCAGAAGTCATCATCAACCCGGTGCTGAATTGGAAGACTGTTGAGGACGTACCAGCCGTCCCTGATATTTTAGGCGGTCCGAGCGACGGAACATTTTCACCTTATGTCATTGTTCCTGCGGAAAACGCCGTTTTAAAACCCGAACACCTGACTTGGGAGGAAGCGGGTGTGCTGCCGTTATCAGCATTAACCGCTTATCGCGCCTTATTTACAAAAGGACAATTAAAAAAAGGCGAACACCTCATCCTTCCGGGCATCGGAAGCGGCGTGGCAACATACGCCTTATTAATGGCAAAAGCTATCGGAGCGACAGTCAGCGTCACCTCCCGCAGTGAAAACAAAAAACAAACCGCACTGTCATACGGTGCAGACCGGGCGATTGACAGCTACGGTGACTGGAATGAGGCGCTGAATGGCGAAAAAGCAGATATCATACTTGACGGTGTAGGCCCCGCCTTGTTTCAACACTATCTTGACATTATTAAACCGAATGGCCGGATCGTAACATTTGGCGCCAGTTCAGGCGATCAGCTCGGATTTCCTATTCGCTCGCTATTTTTTCCGCAGATTCATATTCTCGGTACATCAATGGGAAGCAATGAGGAATTCGCGGATATGCTGGAATTGATAAACCGCTGCGGCATCCGTCCCATTATCGACCGCATGTACCCTCTCAGTGAAGCAGCTGCCGCTTTTAACAGAATGCGGGAAGGACGGCAGTTCGGCAATATCGGCTTTCGTATAGATGTCTAAAAAAGGAGGAGCGGACCCGTCCGTTTCCTTATTTGTTTATAAGCGTTTCCGCTTGAAATTCAATATGTTTTTCTTCATCAATTAAAATCTGCCCGCAAATCGACTGCAGACACACAGAGCCCGTCACGTTTTTGAAGGCGTCTTAATAAACGGCTCAAGGCTTGCAAATCGTCTCAGTCTGCGGAAGAAAACAATCTCTCCACTCTGATAAACAAAATTCCATATGTTATCTTCCATTTCCACGTTATCCTTATATACTCATTTCAATACGAAAAACCGGCTGATCCCAGCCGGTTTTATAAATAAACCCCTTTATTTACGGTAAAACAGTGCTCCCCATTAAATAACTGTCGACTTCGCGCGCTGCTTCCCGGCCTTCATTAATCGCCCATACAATCAGGCTTTGGCCCCTTCTCGCATCCCCTGCGGCGAAAACACCGTCAACATTCGTTTTATAATCCCCATATGCCGCCTGAATTTTATGATTTGCCGAATCGACACCGAACTGTTTCAATAATGGCTGTTCTGTCCCTTCAAAACCGATGGCGATGAACACCAGCTGAGCAGGCCATACTTTTTCTGTCCCGGGCAGTTCATGAAATTCATACTTTCCGAATTCGTTTCTGACTTTTTCCATTTGAATGGTGTGAATCTCTTGTAAGCGGCCCTGCTTATCGGCCACCATTTTTGTCGTCTGAATTGAATATTCTCTCGGGTCTTTGCCGAACTTTGCCTGCGCTTCTTCATAAGCGTATTCAAGGGTAAAGACGTGCGGCTGTTCAGGCCACATATTGTCGTTCGTGCGCGTCTGAGGAAGTTTAGGATGTTTCCCGAACTGGTGCACGCTGCGCGCTTTTTGGCGCAGCGCGGTTGCCACGCAGTCAGCTCCTGTGTCTCCTCCGCCGATCACGATGACGTCTTTCCCTTTAGCGTCTATATATTGTTTGTCTTTGAAGTTGGAATCTAAATAGCTTTTCGTCGCCAGTGTTAAATAGTCCATCGCATAATGGACGCCTTTTGCTTCCCGGCCTTCAATCAGCAGATTGCGCTGCTTTTGGGCGCCTGTGCACAAAATGACGGCATCAAATTGTTCTTTCAGCTCATCTGCCGTTATGTCAACGCCGATTTCGGTATTTGTTACAAAATCTATACCTTCCTGCGTCAAAAGCTTAATACGGCGTTCGACGACATTTTTCTCAAGCTTCATGCTCGGAATGCCGTACATCAGCAGGCCGCCGGCTCTGTCGGCACGCTCATAGACTGTTACGGAATGACCGGCTTGATTCAGCTGATCAGCGCTTGCCAGACCTGCCGGGCCTGAACCGACGACAGCGACTTTTTTACCTGTGCGTTTCGCGGGAATTCTCGGCTGAATCCATCCGTTCTCAAAACCTTTGTCAATGATCGTCCGCTCGATGTTTTTAATTGAAACAGCCGGATCTGAAATGGCCAGCGTACAAGATCCTTCACAAGGAGCGGGACAGACCCGCCCTGTGAACTCAGGAAAGTTATTCGTTTTCAGAAGGCGCTCCAAGGCTTCTTTCCAGCGCCCCCGATAGACGAGGTCATTCCACTCCGGTATCAGATTATAAATCGGGCAGCCGGACGTAAAACCGTTGATATCAGCGCCGATTTGGCAAAACGGTGTGCCGCAATCCATACACCGCGCCCCCTGCCGTTTTGACGCTTCATCTGAAAATGGAGCCGAATACTCTTTCCAATCCTTTAAGCGAGTGAGAGGGTCCCGCTCAGCCGGTTTTTCTCGTTTTTCTTCCATGAATCCAGTTGGTTTCCCCATGTTCCTCTCCCCTTTCTTACTGTACTACCGCTTGTTTTTGATCTTTGGCAGGCGTTTGGAGGACCTTTGTATTGGCTTCAAAAGCATACATAATTGCATCTTCTTCTGATAAACCAGCCGCTTTTTGTTCTTCGATGCTGAGGAGCATTTGTTTATAGTTTTTCGGAATGACTTTGATAAAGGTTTCTGCGGCTTTTTCCCAATTGTCCAGGAGATCTGCGGCTTTTTTGCTGTTTGTCAGCGCCGCATGCCGTTTGACCATTTCTTGTACTTCTTTGATCTCCGCCTCATCCGTCAGCTTTTCAAATGAAATCATTTCCATGTTGCATTTGCGTTTAAATGCTTTGGCATCATCACTCAGGACGTATGCGATACCGCCTGACATTCCCGCCCCGAAGTTTTTGCCGACTTCGCCGAGGACGACAACCCGGCCGCCTGTCATGTATTCACAGCCGTGGTCTCCGATACCTTCTACAACGACATTGACTCCGCTGTTACGGACTGCAAAACGTTCACCGGCGCGCCCGTTAATGTACGCTTCCCCGCTTGTTGCTCCGTAAAATGCGACGTTCCCGATAATAACGTTATCGTGTGTTTCACAATTGAAGGCATCAGGCGCCTTCACGATGATTTTTCCGCCTGAAAGCCCTTTGCCTACGTAGTCATTTGAATCCCCGTTCAAATGAAGCGTCATCCCTTTAGGGACGAATGCTCCGAAACTCTGTCCGGCTGATCCGGTAAAATGAAGTCTGATCGTATCATCCGGCAGGCCTTCCGCTCCGTAGCGTTTGGAAATTTCACTTCCCGTCACGGTTCCGGCTACGCGATTTGTATTATTAATCTTGATTTCAGCTTCCGCTTCCTGACCGGCTTCAATTGCAGCCTGCACCGCCGGAAGAATAACCGTCATATCAAGCGACTCGTCGATTTTATGGTTTTGCGCCGTACGGAAAGTGCGTACGCCTTCAGGCTGGTACAGCAGTGTGGATAAATCAAGCTGGCCCGCTTTCCAATGCGCTTTCGCACGTTCACTGACATGAAGAACGTCTGTCCGTCCGATCATTTCATCAAGCGTCTTAAAGCCTAACTCTGCCATATATTCACGCACTTCTTCTGCGACAAACAGCATGTAATTTACGATATGGTCAGGGTCGCCCATGAATTTTTTGCGGAGCTCCGGGTTTTGCGTCGCGACACCTACAGGACATGTATCTAAGTGGCAGGCGCGCATCATAACGCAGCCGAGAACGACAAGCGGCGCTGTAGCAAAGCCGAATTCCTCCGCACCGAGCAAGGCGGCCATTACGACATCTCGGCCTGTCATCAGCTTACCGTCCGTTTCCAATACCACGCGATCCCGTAAACCGTTCAGCATCAGCGTTTGGTGAGCTTCTGCAAGACCAAGCTCCCACGGAAGACCCGTATGTTTAATACTTGTTTTCGGCGACGCGCCCGTTCCGCCATCGTAGCCGCTGATGACGATGACATCCGCAGTGCCTTTTGCCACACCGGCCGCAATCGTGCCGACACCGGCTTTTGACACGAGCTTGACGCTGATTCGCGCGCTTCGATTTGCATTTTTCAAATCATGAATCAGCTGCGCCAAGTCTTCAATGGAATAAATATCATGGTGAGGAGGCGGTGAGATCAGCCCTACACCTGGTGTAGAACCGCGGACATCCGCGACCCAAGGATATACTTTGTTGCCCGGAAGCTGACCGCCTTCTCCCGGCTTCGCCCCTTGCGCCATTTTGATCTGCAATTCATCCGCATTGACGAGATAATGGCTCTTTACGCCGAAACGGCCGGAAGCGATCTGTTTAATCGCACTTCTTCTGTCGTCGCCATTTTCATCCGGAACAAAACGTTTCGGGTCCTCGCCGCCTTCTCCGCTGTTGCTTTTTCCGCCAAGCCTGTTCATCGCTATCGCTAAAGCCTCATGGGCTTCCTTGCTTAATGAACCGAATGACATCGCTCCTGTTTTAAAACGTTTCACGATGGACGCAGCTGATTCAACTTCCTCTAATTTTAAAGGCTTGCGGTCTTCTTTGAAGGCGAACAGATTGCGTAAAAATCCGATTCGTTCTTCATCCGCTGCATGAGAATACTGCTTAAACAGGCTGTAATCATTCTTGCGGCACGCCCATTGCAGGGTATGGATGGTTTTCGGATTGAAAGCGTGGTGCTCTCCCCCGTTCCGCCATTGGAATTCACTTCCCGGATCAAGAGTTTGGCTGTAATCATCCTTGTACGCAGCTTGATGGCGCTGTTTCGCTTCTTGCGCAATCGTTTCGATATCGATTCCGCCAAGCTGAGATGCAGTACCGGTAAAGTATTTGGCGATAACGTCTTCACCGATGCCGACCGCTTCAAAAATTTGGGCGCCCCTGTAACTTTGCACAGTTGAAATCCCCATTTTTGACATCACTTTCACGACGCCTTCTGTTACGCTCTTTCCGTATTTGCTGACAGCTTCTTCATAAGGAATATCAAGCCGGCCTTCATCGATTTCCTGCTTATACGTAGCGTAAGTCAAATACGGATTGACAGCATCGGCACCATACCCGATGAGAGCCGCAAAATGATGAACTTCACGCGCTTCCCCGGATTCAACGATAATGCTTGCTTTTGTTCGCAGGCCTTGGCGGATCAAATGCTGATGCAGCGCACTGACGGCCAAGAGCGGCGGAATCGGCGTCAATTCCTTACTCATTGCCCTGTCAGATAAAATTAACAGAGATACGCCTTCCTTGATCGCTTTTTCCGCCTGCTGAAACAAATCCTTCAGGCCTTTTTCCAGGTCATCGGAAAACAGCGCGCGGATGTTCTGGCTCTTAATGTCAGGGTGCACAAGTGTTTTCAGCGCATAAAACTGTTCGTTTGATAATACAGGAGTATACAGTTTAATGCGGCGGGCATTTCTTTCACTTGGATGCAGCAGATCGCCTTCAGCTCCGAGCCATGTCACCGTGGAGGTCACAAGCTGCTCGCGGATCGCGTCAATCGGCGGGTTTGTGACTTGCGCAAACAGCTGTTTAAAGTAATGAAACAGTGATTGGGCGCGATCGGATAAAACGGCGAGCGGCGAATCATTTCCCATAGAGCCGAGCGGGTCCTTACCTTCTTTAATAACAGGAATTAAATACTTCTGGATATCTTCATACGTATAGCCAAACGCTTTTTGACGGACGAGAAGATCATCGAATTGTTCCTCTTCCCGGATTTCCGGGTCAGGATTCACTTGAACCAATTCTTCTTCAAGCCATTTTTGATATGGGAATTCATTGGCGATTTCTGTTTTTACTTCTTCATCTGAAATAATCCGGCCTTCCTCTAAGTCAATGAGCAGCATTTTTCCGGGCTCCAGACGTTTTTTATGAAGAATGTTCTCCTGCTCAACTTCAATAACGCCGACCTCAGATGAGAAAATAATATGGTCATCTTTTGTCACATAGTAACGTGCCGGACGCAGGCCGTTACGGTCAAGGATGGCGCCGATCTGTTTTCCGTCCGTAAACGAAATGGCGGTCGGCCCGTCCCACGGCTCCATTAAAGAGCTGTGATATTCATAAAAAGCCCGTTTCGCTTTAGACATGTGAGTGTTTTCCGTCCATGGTTCCGGAATCAGCATCATTGCCGTATGTGCCGGTTTCCGCCCCGCCATCACGAAAAATTCAAACGCATTATCAAGAATGGATGAGTCACTGCCCTCAGCATTTAAAATCGGCAGCACTTTGTGAAGATCGTCTCCGAAGCTTTCTGAAACGAACTGCTGCTCCCTCGCTCTCATCCAATTGATGTTGCCCCGGAGCGTATTGATTTCTCCGTTATGAATCAGATAGCGGTTCGGATGGGCACGTTCCCAAGTAGGAAAGGTATTTGTGCTGAATCTTGAATGAACGAGTGAAAATGCAGATACGAAGGTTTCATCCTGCAAATCCAAATAAAAAGCGTCAACCTGCTCAGGCGTTAACAACCCTTTATAAACAATAGTCTGGCTTGACAAGCTTGCGAAGTAAAAATCAAGCTGTTCTTGAACGCCCCAATTTTCCGCCTGCTTCCGGATGACATACAGTTTGCGTTCAAAAGCAAGGCTGTCTTTCAAATCGTTTGCGGCTCCGATAAATACTTGACGCACATATGGGCAAGTTCCTTGTGCCACTGTTCCGATTTTTCCGACATTTACAGGGACGGTTCTCCAGCCGAGAACGATCTGTCCTTCCTGCTCAATGAATGCATTCACCTGTTTTTCGATCTTTTTTCTTTCCTCTTCATTTTGCGAGAAAAAGACCATTCCTACCCCGTAACGGCCTTTTTCCGGCAGTCTCATTTCTCCGCACTCTTTCTTAAAAAAAGCATCAGGGATCTGAACCATCAGGCCGGCGCCGTCACCCGTATTCGGATCACTGCCCTGTCCTCCTCTGTGATCCAGCTGGCAAAGCATCTTCAGTCCTTTTTTGACAATGTCATGTGAAGGTTTCCCTTTTAAATGGGCATACAAGCCGATTCCGCATGCATCGTGCTCAAATTCCGGACGGTAGAGACCTTGTGCTTTCGGCATTTGATTGTAAGTCATAATTCCTCTCCCCCGATCAGTTTCCGTTAATTATCGGTCATAAAATCTGACAACTTTAAATTAATTGTAAGTTTTCAAAACAATATAAACAATATATAATTTAGATCAAATACATCTCAAAATGAGATAGATAGGTGTGAACGCAATGGAATTACGCCAGCTTCGGTATTTTATGGAGGTAGCAGAACGGGAACATGTGTCAGAAGCGGCTGATCATCTGCATGTCGCACAATCCGCCATCAGCAGGCAGATTGCAAATCTTGAAGAAGAGCTGAAAGTCACTTTATTTGAACGGGAAGGCAGAAATATTAAATTAACGCCGATTGGCAAGCAATTTTTAGAACATGTTAAAACGGCGATGAAAGCAATTGATTACGCGAAGGAACAAATTGATGAATATCTTGATCCGAATCGCGGAACCGTCAAAATAGGATTTCCGACGAGCCTTGCAAGCCAGCTTTTGCCGACGGTGATTTCGGCATTTAAAGAGGAATACCCGAACGTTGAGTTTTTGCTCCGCCAGGGGTCTTATAAGTTTTTAATTGAAGCCGTAAGAAACAGGGATATAGATGCGGCGCTGCTCGGCCCCGTTCCGACGGAATTCCCCGACATAACAGGCAATATCTTATTCACGGAAAAGATTTACGCGCTTGTTCCGCTGCACCACCCGCTTGCCAAACAGAAAAATATTCATTTAATTGATCTGCGCGGCGACCAATTTGTTTTATTTCCTGAAGGGTTTATTCTCCGTAACATGGCGATTGACGCTTGCAGACAGGCCGGCTTTGCGCCGCTTGTATCGACGGAAGGCGAGGATTTAGATGCCATTAAAGGATTAGTCTCCGCGGGGATGGGAGTTACTTTATTACCTGAAAGCACCTTTGCAGAAACCACACCCCGGTTCACGGTCAAAATTCCGATTGAATTTCCTCAAGTGAAGCGTACCGTAGGCATTATTAAACCAAAAGGAAGGGAACTGGCTCCGTCTGCAAATGATTTCTATCATTTTGTCATTCAATTTTTCTCCAAACTTGAACAATATCAATAAAAAACAAACCCGAGCTTCAAAACGAAGCCTCGGGCTT
Source organism: Bacillus sp. NEAU-CP5 (assembly GCF_026420705.1). NCBI lineage: Bacteria > Bacillati > Bacillota > Bacilli > Caryophanales > Bacillaceae > Bacillus > Bacillus sp. NEAU-CP5. Next base: position 24,420 of record NZ_JAPMOV010000002.1, read on the forward strand.
TTTCATATTTTTATAGATCTTTCTCAGCCGATCGGAATGGATAGTTCAACGTGGCAGACAAACGCTTCCGGATCAATGACTGATTGATCGGTCTGTTTATGCGGCGTTTCTTTAAAAGTCTCCAGCTGGGCTGAGGAATAGTTGACGATGCCGAGTCCGAGCTCTTCTCCCTGCTGATCAAGCAGCCTGACAACCGCTCCGCTGCTGAATCTGCCCTTAATCTGCTCGATGTCCTGCGGTGACAGCTCCATATTTCCGTTCGCGACATCGCGGCTGCTTTCTTTTTCCATCACAATTTCGCCTTCGGGGCCGGAATTAAATGCAAGCCATTGTTCTTTGTGGTTTAACGGCAGGGTTCCTTCCGCTTCAAAATAAGTTCCTTCAGCCGCCTCATCTACCGCTTGAAGCAGAATGTCCGGAATGTTGGCCTGCCCGAGAAAGCCTTTAATACCGGAGGCCATCACAATTTTAAAAGCATCCAGTTTCGAACGCATTCCGCCGGTTCCCATTTCACTCCCGGCATCTCCCGCGCTTGCTTCTATTTCCGGAGTGATGTCACTTACATGTCTGATTCTTTTTGCTTTCGGGTTGCTGCGCGGATTATCATCATATAAACCGTCAATGTCTGATAAAATCACAAGCATGTCGGCATCAATTAAACCTGCCACCTTCGCTGCGAGTGTATCGTTATCTCCGAATTTCAGCCGATTGACTGTGACCGTGTCATTTTCATTAATAATCGGAATAATGCCCCGTTCCAAAAGGACGTTCATCGTATTGCGCACATTATGGTAGCGGTATTCATCGGAAAAGTCGCTTCTTGTAATTAAAATTTGTGATGCGACATAACCGTGCGCTAAAAACAGCTTTGAATAAGCCTCCATTAATAATCCCTGCCCGATGGAAGCGGAAGCCTGTTTTTCAGGGAGGCTTTCCGGTTTCTGAATAAATCCAAGCTTCCGATAACCTGCCGCCACTGCGCCGGAAGATACTAAAATCACTTCATAGCCGCTGTCTTTCAGCTGTGCGATTTGATCCACCAATGCTTCCAGCTTTCTTCTGCTGATTTCCCCGTGCAGGCTCGTCAGTGAGCTGCTGCCGATTTTCACCGCGACTCTTTTGATCTTCGTCCGAGACGTCACTGTATCACTCCTGTTTTTTAACGATTATAGTGCTGCCGTTTTTTCAATTGTTTTGCTGATCTCAATAGAACGTTCGGTCGCGTGTTTAATGGCTTTGGCAATGGCTTCTCCGCCGCCTTCTGACCTGAGCGCATCGAGGCCGGCTTCCGTCGTGCCGTTTGGAGAGGTGATGTTTTCCCGAAGCACATCCGGTTTTTCACCCGTTTCCATCAGCATTTTAGCGGCGCCCAATAACGTTTGCGCGCCGATTTTGCGGGACAGCCGTTTGTCTAAGCCGGCTTCTTCACCTGCTTTTTCAATAAACTCCATTAAATAATAAAAGTACGCCGGTCCGCTGCCTGCGATGCCGGTGAAAATGTCCATCTGATCTTCTTTGATCACGTACACTTCCCCGAGGCATTCCAAAAGGGATACCGCGGTTTTTGCTGAACCGTAAGAGACATGGTCTCCGAAAGCCGCAGCTGTTGCCGATTCGCCGATCATGCTGGATGTGTTCGGCATCACTCTTACAACAGGCTGACGATCATGTAATGATTGTTGTATAAATGAGGTTGTTATGCCTGCCAGAACAGACAGGATAATTTGATGAGGTTGAATACGCCGTTTCAGCGTAGCCAGAGCGATTTCGGCGTCCTTCGGCTTCATGGCTAAAATAAAGACATCAATATCTTCGGTTTTCATGCTGTCAAAAGCAATGCCCTGAATTCCGTATTGATGTTCCAATTCAGCAAGTCGCTCTGTATTGCGGCGGTTTGTCACGCAGATGTTTTGGTTGGGAATTTTTTTTGCGCGGACCATGCCTGATATCATTCCTTCAGCCATTGATCCTGCTCCGATAAAAGCAACTTTCTTTTGATCTAAGATCGGTAACATCTCCCTTGTTCGTATTTTGTTCGTATTTTTCACACGTTTTTTATGTTACCACTTCAAGAGTCGATGTCAAGTTTGAAGGTTCTATTGATATGTATTGTTCCGAGCCTGCTATTATGTATAATGAATCACAGAACATACCTTACAAACCTTTTGAGCCCGGGAGGCCGGGTGCGTTCCGGCCGGATTTAAAAATTATCTGAAATGGCTTTTTCAATCAGCTTTTTGCAGCGGTCAAGCTCTGTCTTCAGCTGTTTTTTGTAAAGCTTCGCAGCTTCATAGTCTTTAAATTGATAGAGAACGACTTCCTGGAGTTTGGCTCCCTCTTTTTTCACTTTTACTTGCTTTAAAATCCCGTCATCCAAAAGTTCGTGAAGCGAACGGTACACCTCGGTATGATTCGGCTTAAAACCGATGGGTTTAAATTCCGAGCGGAGCACCTCGAGAAGCTTCAGTCCGTAAAGCCGTTCCTGCTCTGTCATTGTAATCATGTAAAGCTTTAAAAAAGCTCTTTGTTTCACTAAAAAACCGGTTGAACTTCTTTTTTCTTCTTTCAATATGTGCACACCCTTCCTTCTAACAAATTATTCCATGTGCTAAATATTCTCTTTATATCCCGTTTTCCCTTTTATCGTTCGGACAGTTTGGTTTGTATAGATTTGTTTTTTGGAGGCGGGGAAAAATAATCTTAATGAACATTTGGTACATAGTTTATTTAGTTTAATTATAGCTGATATCTGTTTCTTTTTCACTCTTTTTTCTGTAAAAACGGATTTTTATGCCTATTTATTCGGGTTTGCGGAAACAAAAAAGACCCGTCGTGAAGACAGGTCCCCTCTTGTTTAAGGATTCGTTGACCACAAACCGGCAGTTTTGATGAAAATGCGCGGATGTAATTTCAATTGAGCAACCATATATTCTGCAAGATCCTCAGGCTGCATGACTTTTTCCGGATTGCCGTCTGTCAGATTTAATTCAATAGACATGTCGCTGGCAACCGTGCTCGGAGTCATTGCGCTGACACGGATGTTGTGTTTTCTGACTTCCTGCATGAGAGATTCAGTCAGACCGAGAACGGCAAATTTAGAAGCGCTGTACGCACTTGTCGCCGCGGCGCCTCTTTGGCCCGCCGTAGAAGAAATATTAATGATATCTCCTGATTTTCTCTCAATCATTTCAGGAAGAACGGCGCGTGTCACGTGGTATACACCCATTACATTAACTTGAATGATGTCTTCCCACTCTTCAGGCGTAAGATCCAAAAATCCGCCGAATTTGCTGATTCCGGCATTGTTAATCAAGATGTCAATCTCACCGAGTTCTTCTTTAATAGAGGAGACGGCTTGTTCAACCTCTTTTTGGTTTTTTACATCGGCAGCAGCGAATGATGCCTTTACACCAAGGGCTTTCACTTCTTCCGCAACCTTTTCGACATTTGCTTCTGTGCGGCCGATTAAACCGATATTGACTCCTTCTTTGGCTAAAGCGATAGCGGCGGCGCGGCCGATTCCTCTGCCCGCACCCGTGATAAGAGCCGTTTTGTTTTGTAAGCTTTCCACGTCTTTCACCCTTTCTGAATGTCCTTATGTACGATTTCACATTATAAGCAGAAAAAAAACAATTAGCAAATAAAATGATTCAACACGATCCGTAAAGGGTATCAACTGAAAAAAAGGAGTGAAAAGCAGATGATCATCATTTTGTATATCAGTGTTGCCGTTGCGGCTGCCGCATTCATTTATGCAGGCGTATCCGCCGTGCGTTTTAAAAGAAACACAGCGCCTGATATAAAGAAGATTAACGCCGCGACAGCGTCCATGCAGACGGCCGTTGGTGAAATCAAAACAGAAACCGATCTGTTATCGCAAAAGCAAAAAGAACTGCAGGAAGATTTTCTCACTAAAAAAACAGCCGTGCAAACGACGGCGGCCGAAGTTAAAGGAACGTCTCACGTCCTGAAGATGCTCTGGAACGCCGGTAAAAGTGATGTATGAGCCTGCATGTCATCCGACGTTTTTGATGACACTAAGAGAAACTGGCGGATTCAAGGAGGCATAACATGATTTGCGATCGTGAGCGGCTTGCGCATTTTTTGCAGCAGCTTAAAGCACTATCATATTCGGGAGGGTTTACAAAATCGGATTTGCTGACTCCGGCTTTCCATTTAGCCAAGGACGGAGATCTGGATTTGTATTATTCGCCTCATAATGAATATATTAACCCTCATGCAGTCGTTGCCATTTCCGGAATCACACCCGGTTTTTTTCAAATGCAGCTGGCTTACACAAAAGCGGCACAGCTTTTAAAAGATGGCGAAACTCTTGAAACGATAGCGTATGAAACAAAAAAAGCGGCCGGACTTTCCGGTTCAATGAGACAGAACATCATCGAAATGCTTAATGAATGCGGTCTGCCGGCCGCGCTTCACGTTGAGGATTCATCCCGGTTATTTGATTCAAAACGGGAGCTTCTTCATACAACGTCCGTTATCAAACACCCTGTTTTTTATAAACAGAAAAACTATACGGGACATCGGCCGGCAATCAGCAGGTCAGCTCTTCTCAGCCGTTACGCGCTGAAATATTTTCCGGATGAAATAGAAATGATGGAAAAGGACATTCTGCTTATCCCTCTCGGCAAAGCAGCAGAATCAGCCTGCCGCATGCTGAAGAAGAACGGCAGAATGGGTCATGCGTTCATTCTGGAAGGCTTCCCGCATCCGTCCGGAGCAAACGGACATCGTTTCAAACAATTTCACGAAAACAAACTATCGTTACGTGAACAAATTCAGCGCTTTGCCGGGTTTCTTCAGCAGCTGTAAAAAACGCCCCGAATTTTCGGGGCGCTGCTGTTAAGAAGCGTATTCAGGCAATGCTTTATTGTGTTTTACCGTTTTCTCTTCAGGTATTTTGATTTGATTTGTCAAGATTGCACTTACGAAATAGAGCGCTGCGAAAATCCATACAACGCCTTGAGCGCCGACAAGCCCGATGAACGCCCAGGCAAGCGCTGGGCCGACAAATGCCGACAGGCCCGCAGCCAGATTTAACACAGACATGGCAGCACCTTTATCGCTGCCGGCCGCCGTCGGCACGATAGCCCCGATCGGAACGAACCCGGCGAGGAGCCCTCCCCATATAAAACCGACAATGCTGACGAAAAGCAAGTTCCCATGTGATACAACAGGAGCATAATATAATAAAAGAGTAAAAATGCCGCAGCCTACTCCTCCGAACCACATGACAGTCTTTTTCCAGCCGAAGGCATCACCGACTGCGCCGAAGATTAAGTTAAAGACGATATTTCCGAGAAAGATCGTTCCCCAAATTTGAAGCCATACATTTGTAGAAATGCCGTGCTGCGCCATATGCATCGGAAGAAATACCGGAAATCCGTATGTACCAATGCTGTTAATGATCCGAATGATCCCCCCAGAGAGCACGCGCGGATTTTCAGCAAGGATGGTGATTCCCTTCATTAATTCCTGCGCCTTTTCCCGCTTATCTGCCTTTTTATTTTCAAAGCGGTCCCTATTTAAAATCAAAGCAAAAAACGCGCCGAGGCAGACCCAGAAAATTGAACTCCACAGTGTATTCAAATAGCCGAAGGATTTGATGGCCCAGCTTGAATACCAAGCACCGAATACAAACATCCCGCAGCAATATGCAATCCAGAACCAGCCGACCGCCGTACTGAGCCTGTTTTTCGGCGACCGGTAAATCACCCATGTCAAAAATGAATAGGCAAACAGCGGATAACCCAGCCCTTTAATAAAATACGTGACATACATCACCGGCAAATTAAGATTTTCAAATCCGTATGCGATAAACGCGGCTGTTCCGATAACGTAAAACAACAGCCCCATAAACATCGTCCGCTTTGCGCCGAAGGCTTCGAGGCAGACCCCTGAAAACCAAGACGCTACAGCGAGAGAAATACCGTAAACCGTAAACAGGGATGCTGATTGCTGTACCGTCAAGCCGTTTTCAACTAAAAACGGGCTGAGCCAGCCTTGTTCAAGGCCGTCCCCCATCATAAACAGCACGACCCCTAAAAATCCCCAGGCGAGCTGTTTCGGAATTCCTATTTTATTAAGCATTTTTGTTCCTCCTCAGCAATCTCTCATGTTGTCATCTCATCCCCAAGTCAGGCTTTCACCGCCGGCTGAAAATGAGTAAATAATTTTTGCGTATATTTCCATTCTTCATATAGGAAGAGATCCGTCTGATCCGCTTCCGGCTCAATTACCTTCGTGCGGCTCGAAAGCTCTGCTTTCACACCGAGAGCTTCGTTGCAAATCATCGCCGCTCCCATTGCGGATGCCTGGCTGAACCCCTCTCTCTTATAGATTTTCTTTTGGAGAAGGTTAGCAAGAAACTGCGTCAAAGCATCACTTTGGAAACCGCCGCCGCACACCTTCACATAATCTTGTGAAAAGGAAGCCACCTCTGTTAACGCCTCATAGTTCCATTTGATTGAAAAAGCGATTTCCAGCAGTGCGGCTTTGACAAAATGGGCTCTGCTTAAGTTTTGGGACAGCGGGGCGTCAAAAATAAATCCGCCTTTTGCCAGTGCGTTTTTCTCTGGCGATAAATAGGAGCCTAACGCAGAAATACAAGCATGATCATGTTTCGGCAGACTTGCGATTTCCCGTTCCATGACGCCGTAGGATTCATTCGGATAAAAAATGGATTTTAATTTTTGATAATTGAGCCCTGTTACACCCGGATTCGTTTCAAGGAGCCATTGACCTTCTTCTGTATGGCAATTCAGCCATGCATTCTTTAAACTTTCAGTTCCGGTCTCAGCTGTTATCTTTATAATCGGCGTCGTCGTGCCGGATACGATGACGATATCTCCCGGCTTTGCATCTGCACTTTTGATGGCAAGCTGTGTGTCTCCCCCGCCTGCAATCACAGGCACTCTTTCAGAAAGACCGAGAACCGCCGTTTTCTTAAACGTTAACATTCCGACAACCGTCCCAGATCGGACGAGTGAAGGAAGAATGGCAGAAGGCACACCGAAGATGTTGCATAATGTCTCTGACCACGCCTTTTTCCTTACGTCAAACAGCAGTGTTTCAGCAGCCTGTGACGGTTCATAGCTTAAAATACCGCTCAGCTCAAATGTCACCCAGTCACTGATGCTTGTGATGTACTTCACTTCTTTCCATAAAGACGGCTGTCTAGTTTTTAATCCGACAAGTTTCATGGCGGAAAATAAAGCGCTCGGAAGACGTCCGGTTTGCTGATGCACTTCTTCTTTTGCTTCAAACCCGTCTTCCCATTCACGCCCTCTGTTATCAATGTTGGGCAGACCGAGAAATGCCTTTTTATCTTTATTGATCAGAACAATTCCCTGCCTCTGGCTTGTTGAGGTGATTCCGATTAATGTAATATGAGGGCTTTTGCCAATAACCTTCCTTGCCATAGCGCTGATTTGCTTCCATAACCCTTCCGGTGAGAAATATCGTCCGTCCGGATAAAGCGGATCCGTCACATATTCAATGTCTTCCCTTTCAAGCGCGGTCACTTCGCCGCCGGCAGTCACGACCGCGACTCGCGCATTCCCCGTCCCGATGTCAAATACAAGGTAGCCTTTTTGTTCAGCCATTACAGCCTCCTCCTTCCGGTTCAAGTTCTCTTTTGTTATAAAGTTCACGTATTGAGCAGGTTTGATCTTGTTTCCATTTGAAAAGCGCTTCATTTAAAATCTTCACATGATGATCTTCCACTTCAAATGTTGCGCCCGCTAAATGGGGAGTCGCTAACACATTCGGCAAAGAGATCAATTCATAATCAGAAGATTCAGGCGGTTCGTGATAAAACACGTCAAGGATCGCTCCCTTAATCCGCCGTTCTTTCAGCACCCGCAGCAGCTCTTCGCTGTCTGTAACCGCCGCTCTTGACGTATTGACAAAAACAGCTTCCTGTTTCATCAATTGAAAGTGCCGGGCGCCGATAAGGCCGATGGTTTCTTCTGTGCGCGGCAAGTGAACGGAAACAATATCACTTTCAGAAAATACCCGTTCAATCGTCGTTTTTTCATACTCCCGGTTTTCATGACGGACAAATGGGTCATAGTAAAGCACCTTGCAGTCAAAAGCGGCCAATAGCCGGGCGATTCTCTGTCCGACAGCTCCGAAACCGATAAGGCCGACTGTTTTCCCCGTCAGCTCATTTCCTCTGAATTTGACGTAAGCCTGCAAATAATCACCATTCCACTTCCCGTCCTTCAGCCACTGTAGGGAAGAATACGTATGACGCAAAAATGAAATCACATTTCCGATAAACATTTCAGCAACAGCCTGGGCATTGCGGGCCGGTGTAAAGAAAACGGGGATTTTTCTTTTAGTCGCCGCCGCAATATTCACATTAGACGGCGTTCCTCTGCAGACACCGATAAAAGCGGAATCGGGCAATATGTCAATAACACGCTCAGACACCTCATCAAGTTCAGTAATAAGCCCCGACGCGTTTGTCTCTTGAATCATTCGGATTAATTCATCTTCCCGATAGGCCCGGCCGTGCTTCTTCCACGGCCGGTGCACAGTCCGGCCGAACAGCTCAGTCAGCTCCTTCAGCCCCTCGTCGTGATATGGCGCGGTAATTAAAACCGTCATGGTGCAAAACATCCTTTTCACATAAATTTTTTCATAAAAAAATCTCTTTCCCCAAAGAAGGAAAGAGATTCATATACCGTCTTTATGCGCTTGAAGCGCACAAATATGTATAGATCATTCTTTCCTATCTTTCAAGCATACGCTTGCTGGAATTGGCACAATAAATGTTGCCGAGGTTTCATAGGGCCAGTCCCTCCACCTCTCTGGATAGAAAATAAAATGATGAAATTGTCAGGCTGTTTAAAAGAATAAACTCATCATAGAAAAGTCTTTCCGTGATGTCAACACTTTTTTTCTGAATTGACGTTCGATTTTGAAATGTTATAATGCTTACAATATAAACAAAGAGGAGAAATGGGCTATGAATTCTGCTGCAACACAGCCGAACGGGGTCTTTAAGTCGGTATGCTCACTAGACTGTCCCGACCAATGCGGCTTGCTTGTGACAAAAAAAGACGGAAAAATCGTTAACATTCAGGGAGACCCCGATCACCCGGTCACATCAGGGAATATTTGCAACAAAGTCAGACACATGGCTGAGCGTATTTATGATGAGAAGCGCGTAACCGTTCCGTTAAAACGGATCGGTAAAAAAGGTGAAGCCGCGTTTACGCCTATTTCCTGGGAGGAAGCGATCAATACGATCAGTGCGCGCTGGAAAGAGCTTATTGCCGAAGAAGGAGCGGAAAGCATTCTTCCGTACAGCTTTTACGGCAATATGGGAAAACTGGCGGCAGAGGGAATGGACCGCCGTTTTTTCCATCGTCTCGGAGCGAGTCATCTCGAACGGACGATTTGCAGCAAAGCCGGTTCTGAAGGCTATAACTATACAATGGGTGAAGGAGCGGGTACTGATCCGGAGGAGACCATACATGCAAAGCTCTTTATTTTTTGGGGGATCAATGCCGTCAGCACGAATATGCACCAAGTCATGATTGCCCAAAAAGCCCGGAAAAAAGGGGCTAAAATTGTCGTTATCGATGTACATAAGAACCAAACCGGCCGGCTTGCCGATTGGTTTATTCCCATTTGCCCCGGCACAGATGCCGCACTCGCCCTCGGTATCATGCATGTCTTATTCGACGAAAACCTTCACGATGAAGCATTTCTCACAGAATACACCGAAGGCAGTGACGAATTAAAAGCGCATGTTCAACACTATGATCCGGAAACAGTTTCTGCTATTACAGGCGTTAAAGCCGACGATATCAGACGCCTTGCGAGAATGTACGGGGAAACCTCCCCTTCCCTTATCAGGATCGGAAACGGCATTCAGCACCATGACAATGGCGGAATGATCGTCCGCACCGTCGCCTGTCTACCGGCTGTTACAGGACAGTGGCTCAACACCGGAGGAGGCGCAATCAAGCACAACAGCGCGGTATTAAACTATAACAGACAAGCGCTCCAGCGGCCTGATCTGCTTTACGGCAAAAAGCCACGATCATTTAATATGAACAGGCTCGGAAGCGTTCTGTTAGAAACAAAACCGCCCGTGCGCTCCCTGTTTATTTACGGTACGAATCCCGCGGTGGTTGCGCCGGAAGCGAATAAAGTCAGAAAAGGCCTGCTGCGTGAGGATTTATTTACAGTCGTTCACGATCTGTTTTTAACGGAAACTGCCAAATATGCGGATATCGTGCTCCCTGCTGCATCCGCTTTTGAAAACACGGATTTTTACACGTCTTACTGGCATCATTTTATTCAGCTGCAAAAACCGGTGATCGAACCCTACGGGGACAGCAAATCGAATACGGAAGTGTTCCGTTTGCTTGCCGGAGCAATGGGATTTACCGAGCAGGAGCTTCAGGATTCCGATGAAGAATTGATCAGACAGGCGCTGGACTTTCCCGACAATCCGTATATCGAGGATATTGATTACGAAGCGCTCTCACGCCATTCCTTTATGAAAGCCAAACGGAAAAAACCGCTTTTTCCGGGAAAGCTCAAGACACCGAGCGGAAGAATTGAATTATATTCGGAAAAGATGAAACAGGACGGTTATCCGGCGCTGCCGACACATATCCCTCTTGAGAGCGATGACGATTTTCCGCTTTTATTTGTCCCGGGCCCGAATCATAATTTTTTAAATTCGACATTTTCGAATAATGAAAAACACGTAAAACTGGAAAAAGCGCCAAAGCTTTTTATTCATACAGAGGATGCTGTACGCCGGAACATAGAAGACGGGGAAACCGTTAGAGTTTGGAATCACCGCGGCGAGTGTGAATTAACAGCTTCGGTCGGCGAACAGGTGCTTCCCGGCGTTGCAGTCAGCCAAGGTCTTTGGGCCGATATGGATGATAAAAAACAGCTCGTCAATTCGCTCACGCCCGATCGGCTGGCGGATATGGGCGGAGGCGCTGTTTTCTTCTCCGGAAAGGTGCAGGTGGAAAAGCTCAGCAATCAAAACCGTCCGCAATAAACGCCGGGCGGTTTTGATGAAGGCTGAATCCTTTCGGCCGGCTTCACCATATAAAAAATGATAACGTTTATTGGAGGTTTGGATATATTACCGGCATTGGAATCGCTTTAGCCGGATATTTCATCGGAGACGGAATGAAAACTTTAACTCACCTGATCCTCATGAACACACTGACCACATTCACATTAAAGAAAAAGATTCACACTATTATATTGGTTATTATTTAGGAGTAACCAAGGAAGAAGCGAAACAAATCATGCCTGCACCTCTGACATTCCGCATATCACGAGAAACGGAAAGCGGTATGTGCAGAAGAATACATTAAGAGAATAGCTGACTTCCATGCTGGAAAAAGAATAACAGCTGCCATGAAAAGCGGGAAGAGCTTTTCTCTTCCCGTTCATTAAGATTTGCCGCCCTGCCTCTCTTCAACCCCAAACATACGACAGATATCGTTCTTACGTAACGAAACATCCCCTTCTTTTGATTGCAAATAAAACCCTTTCATATATAACCGTATGACTTCCTCATATGTAAGCTCATGACGAAGGAGCGCCATTAAACGCCCGTCTTTTTCATCTTGTTTATTGAACCATTCATACTGTTCTGACCAGTTCACTTTCTGCATGTCAAACACCTTCCCACTTTAGATTAACGCCCTTTTCGCATTTATTATACTTATTTCCCCTTCTGTAAACACTCCGACTGCCTGTGACATTTTTGAAAACAGCCGCACCCGCTGCTATTAGTCACCATGTTGACTTATTTTCCATTTCGATGTATATTATAATTGTCAACATGATGACGATTTAGATAGGAGATAACTTATGGATATTAATTTACTAATGAAGGAACTGCATGTTATGCAGCAAAGTTACGCATCATTATTTTCGGTTGTCAATAAAGTGCAGGCTCGGGGGGACGAATACTTAGAAATGCTGACTTCCCGACAGCACATGACTCTTATTGCTATTGCCCATTTACCGACAGAAGATACCACACTTATGAATATCGCTAAAAAGCTGGGCACAACAAAACAAACCGCTAACAAATTAATTTCAAGCCTCGCGAAAAAAGGATATGTTCACACTGTGCCAAGCAAACTGGATAAACGTGCAATCAATATTGAGATTACCCCTGAAGGAAAAAAAGCGTTAATTTCCTGTTCAGAAAAATCCACCTATTTTTTAGCGGATATGTTTCATGACTTCACAACTGATGAAATTGAAACATTCTGGAGGCTATTGCAAAAACTTTATCGTTTTGATGGTGAAGAACAGGATGGTTTTGAAGAAAAAGCACATTTGAAAGTTGAAGATCAGGCACAATTCACCTCAGATGACTATGAAGAAAAAATCATGGCTGAATTTTTAAAACGGCGATATGGGAGTGCAGACGATGAATAATATGCTTTATCGAAAAGTAAAAGAAACAGAGGATAAGATGAAGGAAAAATGCTATGAGCTGAAAGATAAAATTGATCAATTTATTTTTCATGCCAAATATAAAATTCATTGCAAACGTAAATTGGACCGAGCCGGCAATTATATATCAATTGCCATTGGACTCTTTATCCTAACTGCCTCATGGCTGACCGCAACACAATGGCTGCTTTGGATAGGCGCGGCGAGTATTTTGAGTAATGCCTGTTTGCTCATTATAAAGCCTGTTAAAAATTGAAAATCTGAAAAAAGCTCTCTAATAGAGAGCTTTCTTTTATTAATCGTCCCAGTCTTCATCTTCTTCCCAGTTTTCTTTCATCTCATGAAGTCTTTCATAAAAGAATTTTATAAAATGGGCAGAATTAAGTTCTTTATAGCCACCGAATTCACTCCAAATAACAACTGGACATTCTCCTTCACTGTTGATTTTATTGGTATCTAAACAATACCCAAAAAAATCAACATGTTCTATGACTACTAAGCCACTTGGCAATCCCCTATATTCATGATATTCCCTGGTTGTTTCTACAACTGAAGCACCGCCAAAATCATAGCCTAATAAATCGATTCCATAAACCCCGCCAGAACCATAGTTTCTAAGAAACCATTTGTAGCTATCTGGCAGCGTGACTTGAAGATCTTGCTCAATTTTTAAAATTTTATCTTCTCCAATCCCACCCGTAAAATCTTTTTCTTTTGCATTATCAGCTATGAATTCTCTTACTTTCAAATAAAAATCCATGGTTTATAACCCCTTATTCTTTCTCATATTGTTTTGCTCTCCACTTCCAATACCTTGTCTTAAAGTTATTGTACTGTTTCTCCAGGTAAACATCATTCCTGAAGCTTTCTCCATTACCTTTAAGGCCATGTATTACGTCGCTATACTGTGTATGTAAACTATTAGGTATCTCAAGCAACGGTCCACTTTCTTCTTGTATGAGGTGATGTAAGTTAATCTGTGTTCCGTCTTTAGCATAAGGAGACTTACCATCTTTCATTAATTCCAGGTTGGTTTTTCCTTTTGAAGTTTTTTGATTAATATCAATGTCCTTTAAGGTATAGACTCTACGGCTTACATCTCTAATTTGTCCTTTAACTTTTACTTTGCCGTCTATTTCAACAGCACCATACTTTTCTTTATTTAACCAAGGAAGGTTTATTTCTTGACCAGTAAACGGCTTTCTCGTTCCATCCGGGATTTTCTTTGCATTTGTCGAACTGCTATTCAAGATCATAAAATTTCAAACAAAACCTTACACGAAAGATCGGGGATCGGCAAAACAAAGCCAGATATAACATATATTAAAAAATCTCTTGCATTTCCGCACCCGCCATGCTATATTGATATAGCGATGAGCTGAATTGTGTAAGTCGATGCACATGCCCTTGCGGCACACACGAATGTGGCGTGTGGTGTATCGCCTCAATACGCAAAAGACGTTTGCTTCTGCAAACGTCTTTTTTTATTATCCGATTTTCGTTCCGTTCGGTACTGTCTGCTCTGGCGTAAGCAGGACAACGTCTCCTTTTTCCGGGATGCCGCCGAGAACGAGAACTTCTGACTTAAATCCGGCGATCCGCCGCGGCGGAAAGTTGACAATAGCGGTAACCTGTCTGCCCGTCAGATCACCCGGTTCGTACCGTATTGTAATCTGGGAATTGATTGTTTTATGCCGATCTCTTCGCCGAAATCTATTGTCATCTTAATGGCCGGCACCTTTGCTTCCGGGAATACTTCCGCTTTTACGACCGTTCCTATTCTGAGATCAAGCTTAATAAAATCTTCGATGACTGCCATATCAAAAACTCCTTTTTTACAATCATGATACCAAAAAAAGAAGCAGTTTATTTAACCGATTTTCAGAATTATTTATCAGATTGAAAGGTGTTTCGGAAGACGCGCGGCGTTATTCCCTTATGTCTGACAAACCATCTGGTAAAGGAAGACAAATTTTGAAAGCCGACCTCCTGGCTGATGTCTGTCAGCCGGCATTTTGTTTCAATAAGCATTTGTTCCGCTTTCTTCATACGGAGCTCAGCAATATAAGCTTGCGGGCTTTTCCCCGTCTGCTTTTTAAACCAGTCGGAATAATACGCCGGGTGGTAATGTTCCATTGCGGCAAGCTCTTTAATTGTAAAAGTCTTTGATAGATTTCGGCGGATATACGCAATTGAATTATTCGTACGGTTTTCTTGTATCTTTTCAGCAATATATTCTGCAAGCAGACTCAATGAATGAGCCGACTGCTGCTTTGTCTCTTCTGTCAGCAGAAACCGAATCGATGTCCAAAAAGGATCAAGCTTATTCAGAACGCCGGGGTCAAAGGAACCTTTGAAAAAATATGCCGGTATGTCGAGAACGAGACATTCATTTCGCTCCAAAGAACGGAACCGATGTTCATGCCCGGGCGGAATATACAGCATTTGATCAGGTTTTAATCTGATTTTACGTCTTTCTGTCTCCAGGTCTAGCTGTCCTTCGAGCGGAAAGAGCATTTGGCAGTATGTGTGTGCATGAGAATCAAAAATATGTGAATAGGTGCGCCGCTCACAAATGATATGTTGTAATGAATCCATTTGTCCCTCCTTTTTACAGGATGCGTCTTTTTATTTAGTTTACATAATAATATTATTGTCCCCTCTTCTGCAAACCTCTTAGAAAAGCAACAACTGCAAACTTCCGGCTTTCCTTAATTGATTCGGTTAATTCAAATGCACTCTGTTTTCTCAACACGGCAAATCCGTGAAGAAGGCTCCTCAGTCCTCTCGCAGCATGAATCGCAGTGTCAGACTGTGCATAACCGTTAGCTGTCAGCTGCCTGACAACAAGCTCTACAAGCAGGCTTGACAGATTCTCAATCCGGCCGTCTTTTATCTTTTGAAATGTTGCGTCATATAACCCGGGATTGGCTTCGGCGAAATTGATATAGGCATCGGCAAGACTGAGCAAAGCCGTTTCGCCCGTCAGTCCTTCTGCAGAGGCCGCCATTCTTTCATATAACATAGTTAAACCGGAGACAGCCAGCTCTGTTTTAATTCCTTGAAGGCCATTGACAAAATTGTAAAGGGAAGGCGGTTTTACGTTTAAGGACTTTGCAACAGCCGCAAGCGTCACTTCGTTCAGCCCTTTTTCGTCAGCGATGCCTGCTGCGGCTCTCAATATCATGTCAAGGCTCATTCCGACTCTCGGTGACATTATGATCGGCCTCCCGGCAGGCTTCGTTCGGCTTCCTCAGCAGCCTCAGCCATCATTTCAACGGGATTGCAGAGAACATTTCCATGTCCGGCGGCCAGATTGCTTGGTTGATGAGCGATAAGCGTTCTTGCTGTTTTTACAGCTTCTTCTTTATTCCACGTAGCAAAAGCCGGAAACGGAAATTTCCATTTCAGCTTCCCTGAAACAGCAAGGCCGCCCCGTACTTGAAAGGCATCTCCGACGATCAGCATATCATTTCTCATATCTTTAAAAGCGAGGCTTCCCGGCGTATGACCGGGAGCGGGAATGACAAGTAAAGATCCGATCCGCTCGCCGCCTTTCAGCAGGCGATCAGGTTCGGTCTGAACATTTTTCGGCACTCCCCCCTTTATCGGCGTTTGTGCTTCATGCTCAAATAATGAAGTGTCACCTTTCAGCAAGAAAGAATCCCGCTCAGAAATACAGACGGAAGCATCCGGAAATTCCGCAGCTAATGAGTCAAGCGAACCGATGTGATCCCCGTGCGCGTGGGTGAGTAATATGTCATTCAGCGGCTTCCCAAGCTGCCGCAATGCTTGTTTGATTCCTTTATGACTGTTAGGCAGTCCGGCGTCAATCAGGGTTACTCCTTCTTCTTCTTCAACCAAATAACAATTCACCGGGAAAAGCGCTGGAAAAAAAGTCAGCTGCCAAACACTTCCGTATTGTAAGATTCTCATCAACATCCCCCTAAAACTAATATCATTAGTTTTATTATAACTAACACCATTAGTTTTTCAAGAGTTTTATGTTTAAATCCTGAAAAAGGCGCGGGCGATTCTCTTATGCCAAAAAAAGAAACGTGCATAATGTGATAAAAGATGCTTTCAGCCTGCGAATAAATCAGACTACTAAAACCAGCCGGATAAGCATACACTACTCAACGGAGGGGGAGTTCCACACCATGCATATCACACTTCAAAGCATCTGCCCTGTCTTAATGATTGCCTTTTTTCTGTATAAAAAGGTGAAACGGTCCGTCGGCTTTCAGCCTTTGAAACCCCGCTGGCTTTATACAAGAATGATTTTGTTTTCATTGCTGGCCGCAGCTCTGGCGTTTTTCAGCATCACACACCCGGCTTTATACGGCCATCTTATATTCGGCACTTTTTGCGGCTGGCTTCTGGTCCTGTTTGCTAAACGGAACATTTCTTTTGAAGAACGCCGCGGAAAAATGTATTTTCGCACTCACCTGTGGATTGAACTTATTCTATTAACGTTATTCCTATCGAGATTTGTTTATCGCGTTATTGAAATTTACCGGGTCACAGCGGACTTTACCCATCCGGAAGCATACAGCCAAACGGTCGGGGCCGATCCGCTGACCATCAGTATCTTTTATTTCATCGCAGTGTATTACAGCGGCTTCTCTTTTTATGTTTTAAAAACGAGCAGAGACCAAACCAATAACAGTCAGTACGGCTGACATCCCTGTCTCAAAAGCAGGGATGTTTTTAATCGTGCCGCGTATGGTGAATCATTTGCTGAAGAACATCTAACACATGTTCATCCTCAGGAGAATAATAGATAGATGTTCCTTCTCTGCGTGATTTGACGAGGCGCAGATTTTTAAGAAAACGCAGCTGATGAGAAACAGTAGACTGCAGCAAATTCAGCTTTTCTGCGATATCATTTACCGCGTGCTCACCCTGTGACAGCAAGTGGAGAATTCTGATTCTGGTCGGATCAGACAGCGCCTTAAAAGTCTGGGCAACCAAAAATAAAGTTTCCTCATCTAAATCGACAGCGGGGTCATTTGTGTTTCCGGATTCGTGAAATTCAGTCATATACCTCACCCTTCTTTTCTCAAGTAGCCCAATTATACCAAATGTCAATTGATGCAGATACATCCTGCGCCTGACAAAAGAACCGTTATTTTAAATTTATGTTTCAAATACGGTTTCCGCTTGGTTTCGCGCATTCATCTGTGTCATAATGAAAAAGTCATAATGCTCCTGAAATTGAGGGTGAAACACAGTGGAGAAAAAGAAAAAAGGCTGTTTCGCTGCCGCGGGTCTTATGATGATATGTGTTTTTGTCATGGTTTCCTTCTTCCTCATTCTGTTATTTTCAAATAATGAATGGCTCAAAAGTCTTCCGTTTGATGTCAAGCCGATCGTGCTTGAACGGCTGACAGATTACAAACCGCTTGTTGAAGACGAGCTGGATGAAAAAGGACTCACCAAATATACATCGCTTGTACTCGGCATGATATATCAGGAGTCAAAAGGAAGAGGAAATGATCCCATGCAGTCTTCAGAATCTCTGGGTTTAAAGCGAAATGAGATTAAAAACCCTCAAACCAGTATCAAACAGGGAATCAAACAATTCACTCTCATGTACCAAACAGGCAAGAAAAAAGGCGTAGACTTGGATACGATTATACAAAGCTACAACATGGGAGCCGGCTATATTGATTTTGTGGCTGAACATGGAGGATCACATACTGAGGAACTGGCAAAACAATACTCCGAGCAGCAGGTCAAAAAGAATCCGAAACTTTACACTTGCGGAGGGAACAAAGACAATTTCCGTTATCCCTACTGCTATGGTGATTACACGTACGCAGAAAAAGTAAAAGCAAAAACAAAAACCGTTGAACAATCCTTAAATGTAACAACACTTGAAACGCTTGAAGAGTAAAAGGCGCCCTGTATGAGGCGCCTTTTTTCAATCAACAGAAAAAAAGCCGCGCAGAGCACGGCTTTTTTTAATAATACGGTGAGATCATTAAGTATACAATGACACCCGTCAGACTGACATACAGCCAGAGCGGCATCGTCCATCTCGCGATTTTTTTGTGGCGTTCCACTTGCATGCTGAATCCTCTGATCAGCGTAAACAGCGCAAGCGGCACGATAACGGCGGAAAGACAGATGTGCGTAATTAAAATAAAGAAGTAAATCCCGCGCATGATGCCGTGGCCGCCGAATAAAGTATTCTCAGCTATCGAGTGGTACACGACATAGCAGATCAAAAACAGCAGAGTCGTCGTAAACGCCGCCAAAATAAAGCGTTTATGCGCTTGAATATTTTTTTGCTTAATCATAAAGAGCGCTGCCAGCAAAAAGATAAAAGTAAAGCTGTTAAAAATGGCATTTAGCATCGGCAGAATATGAATATTGGCAATGCTGACCTGTCCCGACTTCGGCATAAAAAACAGCACCGCAATTAACCCGTTGATCAGAACGGTCAATGTCAGCACGATACCGGTATAACTTTTAGGTTTGTTTTCTGTCTGATTCATCTTATGACCTCTCTCAATTTTACTGACTATCCAAATGGTATGAGAATTCAGCTTTGATGTCAACGGTTTCGCCCGCTTCGTCAGAAATTAGACAAACTTAAGGCCTAAAAAGACCGGGTGTTTGAGACCCGGCCTTTCGTCATATTATGCTTCCTTCAACAGTTCTTCTATCACCTTATGTTCGTTTTCATTCAACAGATTTTTTGGAATGATCCGATCAATCGGTTTATTCATGTGCTGATCGAGAATATCGGCTGTTTCTTTGTCCCCTGCGATTACGAGACGCTCCCATTGGTGTGAAGCGGCCTTCTGATCAAGGTTCGAAGCCAATCGTTTATACAGCCTGTTTTGGTTTTCTTCGACGTGGGCTTTGGCGGCGTCTTCGTCCATCGATGCGGAGCTTCCGCTTACATCCTGCGGTTTCCACGATTCATTGATGACGTCGTATTGATAATGCTCCACCCCTTCAATTTTTCCGAGTACGGTTTCTATGATCTTCACTTCATTCTGCTGGGTGAGAATAAAAGCCGTGCTCGGAAATTGTTCACGGAGAAGTTCTAATTGATCAAGGACAGCCGTTTCTTCCCAATAAAATCGTGTTTCGACAGGCACCTGCAATTCAATCGTCTCCCAGATACCGCCTTCTCCCGATGCAAAAAACACGAGACTACGCGGCATCTCTTTACCAAGCCCATCGATATATTGATAGACACGTTCCATGATGCGGACGAGAGATTTTTCTTCTTCCGGATCACTCACAGACAGATACTCTTTTAATCTCCGAAAACCGGTTTTCAAGGCGATTTTCCACTCTCCCCCCTGCTGATCCGGATTTCTCATATCCGTATTTACATATAAGGAAAGCATTTTATCAGGAGATTCCGTCATTACGTACTTCAATTTGCCGATGAGTGAGTCAATTGCCATTATAGATTCCTCCTTTTTCCGCTGCTCACTGTTCCTTTCCCTATCCGCACCGCCTTAAAAACGTTAATCCACAAATAAACGGCAGACTTTTCTAAAAAAGTTTTTGCAAAACCTATTTACAAACCAAGACATCATTTACTACAATGGATACTTGTGTTTGACTAAGACTTTTACGCTGTGAAAGGAGTATGATCTTGTTTACTGCAGAAAAAAGAGATCAGAAAGAGCTGGAAAAAGAGCTTCATAAACTTGAATTTCAGATTTTCAGAATGCGGGAAAATCTGATAGATGTATCAAAAGACGCGCGAGTGCTTGGTATTGATCAATCGAACAATGACGATTGGATCATTGTTTCCTCGATTGATGATGGCCAAACATGTAAGATTATGCTGACTGACTGTGAGTCAGCCTACCGGGGAAGAGGCTGTTTTTCACTGATCGCCTCTTATTATGACAATGCCATTCATATCGGGGACATTAAAGGCCCGCCGAACCACGGCTACGGCTCGATCTGCATGAAATTTTTAAAACATATCGCCAGAGAGCAGAATATCCCGAAAGTGACGGGCGACATCGCTAAGCGTGATTGGGATCATGTCGACAGACTCATTCATTTTTATGAAAAGCATCACTTTGATGTCTGGATTGACAATGATACGCAATCAGGCGGCATTAAATGGGTCGACCTGTAAAAAGATAATAGAGAAACCCTCTTTTATATGGTGTAATAGATTAAACCATATAAGGAGGGTTTTTTTTGTATCCGGAAAAATTGAAAAAAGGTGACGGCATTCGTATTGTGTCTCCGGCCACAAGCATGTCCGTTATGTCAGATGAAAATATAAATGCCGCGAAGACAAAATTGGAGGAGCTGGGCTTTTGTGTCTCTTTTTCAGAGAATGCGAAAGAAATAAATGAATTTGATTCATCATCCATTGAATCGCGTGTACGGGATCTGCACGAGGCTTTCGCTGATCCTGACATCAAAGCGATTTTGACGACACTCGGCGGGTTCCAATCAAATCAGCTGCTCCGCTATCTTGATTATGAAAACATCAAGCGGCATCCGAAAATCCTTTGCGGCTATTCAGATATTACCGCTCTCGGCCATGCCATATATCAAAAAACCGGCCTTATTACATATTCCGGTCCCCATTTTTCTTCATTTGCCATGAAAAAAGGGCTGGACTATACAATTAACTCTTTCTTGGCCTGCTGTGCTTCTGACAACCCGTATGAGGTAAAGCCTTCATCCGAGTGGAGTGATGATAAATGGTATTTGAACCAGGAGGACAGACGTTTTTATCGGAATCCGGGACCGCTCGTTATTCAACCCGGATATGCGGAAGGAACACTGATCGGAGGAAATCTATGCACACTGAATCTTCTGCAGGGCACCGAATACTTTCCGGAGATGGAACAAGTGATTCTGTTTATAGAAGATGATCATATGTCGGACATTCATATGTTTGACCGGGATTTGCAGTCACTCATCCATCTTCCCGCTTTTTCAGCCGTGAAGGGAATTGTCATCGGACGTTTCCAGCATGCTTCAAATGTGTCTGAGGAGGCTCTCTGTGCCGTCATCCGTACAAAAGAAGAACTGTCATCCATGCCTGTTATCGCAAATGCTGATTTCGGCCATACCTCCCCTTTGATGACATTCCCGATCGGAGGAACATGCAGGATAGAAGCCGGCTCAGAAGGCGGACGGATATGGATCGATCGGCATTAATACATAAAGACGGGAAAACCGCCCCGTCTTTTTATTTTGACGCCTTATGCCGCGGCGTGCGCGGAGCGATCATCATTCGTCCGCCAGCCGCTGCCGTCACCCATACGGAAGCTCCTTCATAAAAACGGCTGATCTCTTCATTATATACGGCGTGTGTCAGTTCACGTTTATCATGCGTTCCGTCTTGGTTTTTTACGTTTAAAATAAGCACAAGCTCGTGCCTGCCATTCTTCATCACGCCAGTACGTCTCACCTTTTCAATAACGGCTGGCCTTCCTCTCCCTCTGTCAAGCGCCTGAAACAGCCTGACAGCAGGCATAGACAGTCCGATAACGAGCACAATGGCGAAAGCGGTGCATATACCTGCTTGAAACACCGGTGATTCTGTGAAGGCATTCCATAAACATATAAATTCCGGCTCCATCAGTTTCATACACCCCTTCAGATTCCGTTTTCACATCCATTCCTTATTATATTAGAGAAACGCTTTTTCTTTTTCCGCATATAACGATTATATACAGTCAAAAAAGGGAAGAAAAAAAGAACACAAAGCATTTCGCCTTGTGTTCTTCATCTCTATATGAAACTAGTCTAATACTTTAACATTTACTGTTCTGACGCCCCAGTTGTTAGCGTCACTTTTCTTTGCAACAAATACGTCAATTTTATTTCCTTTAATTGCGCCGCCTGTATCTGCTGCTGTTGCCACTCCGTAACCTTCAACATAAACCTTAGAGCCAAGCGGAATGACACTAGGGTCTACCGCGATGACTTTTGCATCAGGGTTTTTGTTTAAGTCAACACCGGTTGCCGTTACACCGGAAATGCCGCCGTCGTTAGCAGAGTAAGCAGTTGCAGTCATTGTCAGCTGCTTTTTAGGCTCTTGTTGGTTTGTATTTGATTGAACAGGCTGCTGTTTTGCTTCGACAGCCTTCGCTTCTTGTTTAGGTTGTTGTTCTTGAACAGGTTCTTGTTTAGGCTGCTCGTTTTTGACAGCTTCTTGTTTCGGCTGTTCTGTCTCGGCAGCTGGTTTTTGTTCAGTTTGCGGCTGGCTGGCTTCTTGAGCCGGCTGTGCAGCCTGAGCCTGACCTTTCACATTTAACGTTGTGCCTGCGTAAATTATATCTGATTGCAAGTTATTCAAGCTTTTCAGATTGCCGACTGATGTTCCGAATTTCTGAGCAATTTTCCAGAGGCTGTCGCCCTGCTTCACTGTGTACTGCCCAGATGTGGTTGTTTCTACTGAAGAAATAGTCAGTTTCTCTCCTTCAATGATTAAATCAGAAGATAACTGATTCCATTCTTTTAAGTCCTTTAGGTTCACTCCGTTTTTTTGCGAGATCCCCCAGAGCGTGTCACCCTTTTGCACCGTGATTTCTTTAGCAGAAGCGTGAGCTCCAAATGCAGTTGTTGAAATTGCTGCAACTGCGACAAAGGACATAATCGTCTTCTTCATAAGTAAATCCTCCCTTGTTAGCTTTTTATTGGCGGCTAACAGGTGATATCGTAACATATGAAAATGTCAGTTCAATAACAAAACGATTTGAATTAGATTACAGTTCCTTTACATGAAACATTTCTCTCGCTTGGTAAGTCTTGCTGAAACCTTGATACAGCAAGGGTTTTCAAGCCTCTGATTTTTCCGGCGCCAATGAAAAACACAATGTGCAAATTTCTAAAAAAACTTTTTTTCACTCTGTTTCTCTTACATAATTTCGGATTTCTTCTAAAAAAACCGCTCCGTATTTCAATCTTTTTTGTTCCCCGACCCCTTTTACGGAAAGAAGATCCTGATCCGTTTTCGGAAGTTTCGCCGACATTTCTTTTAACGTCTGATCTGAGAACACGACAAATGGAGGCACACCCTGTTCAGCTGCAATCTCTTTGCGGAGACGCCGGAGAAGCTCAAATAATTCATCATTTTCGGTAACGGCGGCGGCCTGTAAGGCTTCTTTTCTCGCGACTGCGCTTTTTCCAAGCAGAACGTCCCTGCCTTTTTGGGTGACCATAAGCGTCGGAAATGTGCCGTCCGCCATTTTGATATATTCATCTGAAATAAGGAATTCGATAAAATCACTGATTTCCGCTGCGGATTGATGCTTCATAATGCCGTAAGTGGACAGGCTGCTGAAGCCGTTTTCCAGCACTTTTTTATTTTTTGACCCGCTAAGCACCTGCGCCACCATCGTTTTTCCGAAGCGCTCATTCATTCTGATAATGCATGACAATACCATCTGCGCTTCTTTTGTGACGTCATGGGCGGTCCTTGTATCAGTGCAATTGCCGCATGCTCCGCAAGCTGCCGCCTCATTCTCGCCGAAATACTTCAGAATAAACCGCTGCAGGCAATCTTCCGTATGACAGTAATCCACCATCTGTCTCAGTTTTTTGAGATCCTGCTTTTGTTTTTCTTCTCCGGCGGCCGATTGGTCTATTAAAAAACGCTGCACCATAATATCCTGCGGCGAAAACAAGAGCACACACTCGCTGTTAAGACCATCGCGCCCGGCCCGTCCGGCTTCCTGGTAATAGCTCTCCATATCTTTCGGAATCTGCGCGTGTAAAACGAATCTGATGTTGCTCTTATCGATTCCCATTCCGAAAGCGGACGTAGCTACCATCACTTGTATCTGATCGTTAAGAAACCGCTCCTGCTGATCTTTTCTGTCATCATCCGCCAATCCGCCGTGATAACGGCCGGCATTGATGCCGCTGCGTTTTATTTTCTCATATAAACGGTCGGTTTCTTTTCTTGTCGCTGTATATATAATGCCGGCTTCGTGTTTATTTTTTTCCAGATACCGCTCGATAAACCGGTCTTTGTTTTCGCCCTTTACTACTTTAAACGTTAAATTCTCTCTGGCAAAACCGGTATATACAGTTTGTTCTTTCTTAATATGAAGCTGCTTGCAGATGTCATCATGAACCTCAGGCGTAGCCGTCGCCGTTAATGCGATGATGACGGGCGGTTCTTTTAATTCATTAAAAAGGATTTCGATATTCCGGTAACTCGGCCTGAAATCATGTCCCCATTGCGATATACAGTGAGCTTCGTCAATGGCGACAAGAGGAACCGTAATATTCTGCAGGATGTGAATGAATTCAGAAGAAGTCAAACGCTCCGGTGTGATGTAAAAGAGCCGGTAAGCCCCTTGTTTCAAACCGGTCAGGCGCTCATGAATGTCACGGCTTGTCTGGGTGCTGTTAATATAAGCTGCCGCGATACCCGCTTCTTCAAGCGCGTCGACTTGATCTTTCATTAAGGAAATAAGAGGGGAAATAACGATTGTGGTTCCTTCAAACAGCAGTGCGGGAATCTGATAGCAGATTGATTTTCCGCCCCCCGTCGGCATAATGCAGACCGTGTTTTTTCTCTCCTCTGCAACTGATTGTATCGCCTGCTTTTGGCCCGCGCGAAGACTGTCGTAGCCAAAATAATGCGCCAGAAGGGATTGGGCTTTATCCAGCATATGTTGTAAAACCTCACTTTGTCTTTGATTCTTTCATTTTATCATACTGATAAAGTACACTGCTCAAGGGCAATGCAAAATAAAAAGCCATCTCCGCAAGGGAAATGGCTTTCGCTACGTATGCCGTACGCAAGTAAGAAAGTTTTAAACCACCACTCCTCAAAGTGGGTGTTTGCAGAAGCGTTCCTGTCGTCCTCTGCAATGGAGGCATGACATTCCGGCTTCGATATAAAACTCCCTATTACAGCTTAAAGGTTAAAACTTAATTAACAATACGAACAATGTAGCTTCTCTTATATCCTACACCATCAGTCGTATTTTGGCAAGAGGGTTAATTCTTTTACAGAAAACCTTTTTTCTTTGTGAAAAATGCTTTATTCTACATGAAAATTGTTTTTTCGACACAATATCAATATATCAATATAAGATCAGATCGAAAGCTGCCGCCAGTTTCTTCTATAATAGAAAAAACTCTCACACCCTGTATGGGCGCAAGAGTTAATGGAAATTAGAATTTTGCAGCCAGATCTTTCGCTTCTTGCAGTCCTTTTTCAATGATCGCTTGAGCGTTATCCGGTGCAGCATTATGGCCTTCAACGACAACAGTGTGAAGATCTTGGACACCCCAGAAACCGAGAACGGTTTTCATGAAGTTTAATGACATTTCAAGAGATGCCATCGGTCCTTCAGAATATACGCCGCCGCGTGCGTTTAAGAGCGCTACTTTTTTATCTCCCATCAGACCTTTAGGGCCTTCAGGCGTGTATGTGAAAGTAACTCCTGCGCGAGACAGGTAATCAACATAAGTATGAAGCACAGCAGGCACTGTGAAGTTCCAAAGCGGGAATGCAAACACGACTTTGTCAGCTTTGACAAATTGATTTAAGTAAATGTCAGCAGTTGATGCTTGTTTTTTCTCTTCGTCTGTCATTTCAATTCCTTTTGAAGCTTTGAATGTTCCGTTAATCATATCTCTTCCGAGGTAAGGAAGGTTTTCTTTATGAAGATCAAGTTCGATCACTTCATCATTCGGATTGTTTTCTTTATAAGCAGCCAGAAACGCTTCGTATAATTTTACGGATACGCCTTCTTCAGCCGTACGATCACTTGATTTTACAAATAATACTTGAGACATTCTAAATTCCTCCCGGTAATCTTTTAATATTTACTTACAAATAGTATGTTACTTTCTTTTTTATATAAAGTCAACGATTTTATTTCGATTTTGAGATTTTTTATGGAATAAAAAAACAGGTACATATGAATGTACCTGCTGCTATTATTGTGAATCCTGCTCGCGATCCAGGATTTCGTAAGTTTGTGAGCTTTTTTGATCAACGGTTTCTTTATTTGAGAGGTCTTTCACCTGCTCATGAAATTCCCTTTCATATGACGGAGCGTCTGTTTTCACATCCCCTTCTGTTTCTCGCTGCGCTTCGACGGTCATTCTGGCGTACGGCACGGCTTCAAGTCTTTCATAAGGAATTTCTTTTCCCGTTTTCTCGCAAATCCCGTATGTTCCTTTTTCCATTCGTTCAAGCGCGGCATTCACCTCATCTAAAAGATTCTGATCGACACCGTCCAGCGTCTGATTCGTGACCCTGTCCAAATAAATGCTTCCGTGATCAGCTAAGTGATTATCTACTCCGTTCGACAGTTCTCCTGTGTCTTCGCTCATTGAATGATTTTCTTTTGATTCTCCCTGAAGACTTTCCTTTAAATCGATTAATTTATGATAAAGGCTGTCCTGCTGTTCTTTTGATAATGACATATTCATCATCTCCTTTTTCGTCTGTATTCTTCGCTGCATCTGTTAATACATACCCTCGAAAAAGGAGGATGAAACAATTGAGGTCAATGCTTTCTCCCCCTGATGGTGACATTGGGTGTCTGCTGCTTTGTCTGTCTTTTTTCTTTCGCAGCGTCATTTTGCCGGTTGTCCCCAAATTCTTCAGCGCAGGCTTGTTTAAGCCTATGCTCCGGTGTATGGTAAGTGGCGCCGATATTCAGCATACCGCTCAGCTCTTCTATACTTAGCTTTTCAAAATCAATATTGTATTCAACCTTGTCCACTTTGACATGCTCAATATGGACATATGTTTTTTCCCCTTCAACCGTTTGCGGCTCGAAATGACACTTATCCTGAAGCTCATCAAGCTGTTGTTCCACTTTCTTAAGCCGGTCTAATTCTTCTTCACACACTTTTTTGAAAATCTCTTTCATTATTTTTTTCAAAGAAAATCACTTCTTTCCCCGTCACTCTTGGAAAGTTCTATGCGTCCCGCATTGCGAATATATAAACATGATATACAAAAAGGAGGCGAATCATGATGTTTTTTCCATCCGTTATCAACTTTGAGTATATAAAAATGAACGGAATCAGCGGCGGAGCAGCTTTTAACACCGGCTCTTCCGTTATGGTGAGAAACACAGCAGCCAATAAAAGAAATGAAGGGTACGGTGAACAAAACGGTGATTGCACCGTTGTCGTCATCCCTATCATGAGTATCGATGATTCAGATCTGATAGATGGCACAGCGAACAAGATCAGCCTTCGATAATGATCTGGCTTGCATCCCCCAGATGTTTAGCAATCGATATATATAAAATCCCGTCTTTGAATACCGCCTGCATTCCCTTCGTTCCCTGAGCGGAATGCGGAAGGTCGAGTTTTTTTTCAAAATCGCCGTATTTTCCGGTCTTCTGTTTAAAATCCTGTTCATTAAAAAAGGATTTTCTCGTGCCTTTTACGACGATATATTCTCCGTAGGACAGCAGCTGAACATCTTGTTTCCGGTAGCCGGGCAGATACAGTAAAAATTGGAGCTCATCATGGGTTTCCACAATATCTATAAGAGGAAAAGCATCCTCATTTCTTCTCATTTGCCCATCTCCCTGTTGAAAGGGAAAATGAGAATGGCCGTTTTGAAATGATTTCAGTTGTTCATCATCAAAAACGTTTTTCCAAAAGTCGCCGCCGGACATGTTTTGCGCCATTTCCATCCACTGCTTCATCTTATCGAAATCCATTTTTATCGCCCCCTGTCTAAGCATACGGTCATAACAGCCGGCATACACCTGTATTAAAGGAGGTTTGCCTGTGGTTCAACCAACTCCATATATCAATATTAATATTTTCATGTTGAAAATTAATTCCTTTGAAAATGCTTCAGCGGTGAATGTCGGACAAAATTTACTGGCGGAATGGCAGAATTCTGATAAAAAGAATCAGGGATACGGACAGAACTTCGGAGATGCAAGCGGCTTCATCGGCACGAACGGCAAAGTGGATGACCGGGATCAAATTGATTCTCCATCTACCTTTGAGTCTGCATGCGATAAAATCCCTGCCGGAAAAGGAGGCCCATTATGATGTTTTCGCCGGTTTTGGTAAATGTAGGAGGCTTTAAAGTAAATGCAGTCGACCGCGGTTCTTCGATTACGATCGGCCCGTATCAGCAAATCGATTATTTTTTATCCAATAAGATCAACTACGGATTCGGTGAAGAAAATGGTGATTTGGCGCCGATTTATATCCCCATCAGTTCTATTGCTGATCCGGATCTCATTGATTCGAACTCCGGAAAAACGAGCATTATATAATAAAAAGGCCATCCGCATGCATTCGGATGGCTTTTATGTGATATTTAACTGCATAAGTATTTTGTTAAGATGGCTTGAACCTCAGTCAAGTCCGTTTCTTTTGCAAATTCCAATTCGAAAGTTTTTCCCCTTGTCATTAATACAAGCCCGGTATCGGGATCAAACATCCCCGCTTCTTGAATGGCGAAGCTTTCAATTGTTTTATATGGAAGAAATACGCGCACTTTCTTTTTGGAGAACATTTTATTATCAAAGAAAATCACTCGTTTATTCGTAAAGCATATTTGGTCAACCCGCAGTTTATAAATCGTTTCGATCCGTTCTCCCTCAACGAGCAAAGCCTCCAGCTTTTTTGTGTCGGTTGATCTGCTGACAGAAAAAATTCCCAATGAAGAACCCCACTTTCTGCTTCTATACTATTGTTTTATTACAATCATAAAAAAATAAGTTCTTTATCCCTATATAAGAATACGACATAGACGGCATTTAAACCATTACGAACAGATTACATTTTTAGAACGTTCATCAAAAAAGCCCTTCGCGAAAGGTGCCGCTGTTATGAAGTAGTACGGTTCAGCGAAAGAAAAGGTTTCAAGAAAACGGTATTTTTTTCGAAAAGTCAGTTTTTTATTTCCGCCATAAAAAACCGCGGCTTCTTCAATGCCGCGGTTTAACAAAACATCAACGATCCGTATCTTCAATTGTTCCTTCTTTATAGGTATCTGAAATTTGTTCCATCGTCGTGTCGGTGCCTTCTTCAGGTTGCACTTGCTGAAGCTGATCTGATGTTTTATTTTGTTTGTCTTGCTCTGTTTTTTTCATTTTGCAGCCACCCTTTATATGTAGTCTTTTTTAGTATGGCTCAGGCAAAGTAAATTCATTCAGCTTTAAACTTCTTCAAAATACTCTTTGTAGAAGCCTCCGACTTTGTTTGTATTGTCTACAACAAAAATGAATTCTTCTGTTTCATTTTTGACTTCATACTCTTTACCCGGCGTCAGCACATTTTTGACAATGTATTTTTTCGCATCTGTATGTACGCATTTGACCTTTTTGACGCTTTCTTTTGTCTGCCAATTATTATGAATCATTTATAAAACTCCTTTTCTTAATCGATAAGCTTATTGTAGCCGTTTTTTCTTGTGAATTGCAATAACGGTTATCGATTGATTTTACCGGAGGTGTTATTATAAAATGACTGTATGCGCTTACTTCGCGCGGACATCAAGATGCTCAAAACAGACCATAAAAAAATTTCGGGAGGTTTGTTACGAATGAGTTCTTTAACGATGCAGATCACAAAAAGGCTGGAAACATTTTTACAGGGTACGAAGAAACTTTATATTGACGGAAAATTTGTTCCGAGCGCTTCAGGATCAACATTTGTCACACCGAATCCGGCAACCGGAGAAACGCTGATGACGCTTTACGAGGCACAGTCAGAAGACATTGACAGTGCAGTGAAAGCGGCACGCAAAGCCTTTGATCACGGCGAATGGCGCACTATGCCGGCCGCTTCCAGAAGCAGGCTGATGTATAAGCTTGCCGATTTAATGGAAGAGCACAAAACGGAACTCGCGCAGCTTGAAACACTTGATAACGGAAAACCGATTAATGAAACAACAAATGGGGATATCCCGCTCGCAATTGAGCATATGCGTTATTATGCCGGGTGGTCTACAAAGATAACCGGACAAACAATTCCGGTCGCCGGCTCATATTTTAATTACACCCGCCATGAGCCTGTCGGCGTCGTGGGACAGATCATCCCTTGGAACTTCCCGCTCCTTATGGCGATGTGGAAAATGGGCGCCGCCCTTGCCACAGGCTGCACAATCGTTTTGAAACCGGCGGAACAGACACCGCTGACCGCCCTCTATTTAGCGGAATTAATAGATCAGGCGGGCTTCCCTGACGGCGTCATCAATATTGTCCCAGGGTTCGGCGAGACGGCCGGGGAAGCGCTGACCAACCATGACGATGTCGATAAACTCGCTTTTACCGGTTCTACAGAAATCGGCAAAAAAATCATGGAAAAAGCCGCAAAAAAAATTAAACGCGTGACACTGGAGCTTGGCGGAAAGTCACCTAATATCATTTTGCCTGACGCCAATTTAAAGAAAGCCATTCCCGGCGCTTTAAACGGGGTCATGTTTAATCAGGGGCAGGTATGCTGCGCAGGCTCCCGTGTCTTCATTCACAAAGACAAATATGATGAGGTCGTCAGCGAAATGGTTTCATATGCGAAATCGCTTCAGCAAGGCGCCGGCCTTCACCAAGATACACAAATCGGCCCGCTCGTCAGTCAGGAACAGCATGAGCGCGTGCTTTCATATATTGAAAAAGGAAAAGCGGAAGGAGCCAAAGCTGTCGCGGGCGGCAGCTGCCCGTTTGAAGAAGGGTATTTTGTCTCCCCGACTGTATTTGCGGATGTGGATGACAGCATGACCATCGCAAAAGAAGAAATTTTCGGCCCTGTTTTAGCCGCCATTCCGTATGATACGGTAGATGAAGTCATTGAGCGGGCGAACCGCTCGGAATACGGACTTGCAGCCGGTCTTTGGACTGAGAATGTGAAAAACGCCCATTACATTGCTGACCGTCTCCAAGCCGGCACCGTTTGGGTCAACTGCTACAATGTTTTCGATGCTGCATCTCCTTTCGGCGGCTATAAGCAATCCGGCCTCGGGCGGGAAATGGGCTCTTACGCGCTGAATAATTATACAGAAGTGAAAAGCGTCTGGATCAATCTGGAAGATTAAATCAAACAAGAAACTGCTGCCTGTCAGCAGTTTCTTTCTTTTGTCATGCCGCCTTTTACATATGAATATATATGCTTCTGAAGGAGTTGAGCGAGTGTGAGCACAATTCATGAAAACGTCAGAAGCCGCCAAAAGAAAACCATCTCCCTATTAAGAGAAACGCAAAATGCGGACGGCTCATGGTCATTTTGTTTTGAAGGACCGATTTTGACAAACGCCTTTCTGATTCTCCTCCTCACTTCTCTTGGAGACAATGATAAAGAACTGATCGCTGAGCTTGCAGAAGGCATTCGCGCTAAACAGCGTCCGGACGGAACTTTTGCCAACTATCCTGATGACCGGAAAGGAAATGTGACCGCCACTGTACAGGGCTATGCCGGCTTGCTGGCTTCCGGTTTATATAGCCGTTCTGAGGCGCATATGATTCAGGCCGAACGCTTTATCATCTCAAATGGCGGCTTGCGCAACGTACACTTTATGACAAAGTGGATGCTTGCGGCAAACGGCCTTTATCCATGGCCCGCGCTGCATCTGCCATTATCTTTCTTAGTCATTCCCCCATCCTTCCCGCTGCATTTTTACCAGTTCAGTACATACGCCCGTATTCATTTTGTACCGATGGCCGTGACGCTTAACAAAAGATTTTCGCTGAAAAATCCCAATGTTCCGTCTCTCGCGCATTTAGATCGGCATATGACTAAAAATCCGTTGACATGGCTTCGTTCCGATCAGGATGAGAACAGAGACCTCTCTTCTCTTTTCGCGCACTGGAAGCGGCTTTTGCAGATTCCTGCCGCTTTTCACCAGCTCGGTCTGCGTACGGCCAAAACGTATATGCTTGACCGGATTGAGGAAGACGGCACATTATACAGCTATGCGAGCGCCACTATTTTTATGGTGTACGGCCTGCTCGCTCTCGGTGTATCGCGCCACTCCCCCGTTATCAGAAAAGCACTTGCCGGCACGAAAGCTTTGCTCACGTCTTGCGGCGATATACCGTACCTGGGAAATTCAACGTCGACCGTTTGGGATACGGCGCTTCTCAACTATGCGCTTATGAAAAGCGGCATCTCAGATAACGATCAGATGATAACCAGCGCCGCCCGGTTTCTGCGTGAACGGCAGCAGACGAAAGTCGCTGATTGGGCCGTTCACAACCCGCATGCTGAACCGGGAGGATGGGGTTTTTCAAACATTAATACAAATAATCCTGATTGTGATGACACAGCCGCAGTGCTCAAAGCCATTCCGCGAAAACTTTATCCCGCCTCATGGGAACGCGGACTGAGCTGGCTTTTGTCCATGCAAAACAGTGACGGCGGCTTCTCTGCTTTTGAGAAAAATGTCAATCATCCGCTGGTCCGCCTGCTGCCGCTGGAATCGGCTGAGGAAGCTGCCATCGATCCTTCAACAAGCGACTTAACCGGACGGGTGCTGCACTGTTTAGGAGAAGCGGGGCTTTCTTCTGATCACCCTCAGATTGAAAAAGCCGTCCAATGGCTGATCCGCCATCAAGAAGAGGACGGATCGTGGTACGGCAGATGGGGTGTCTGCTATATTTACGGCACATGGGCGGCGCTGACAGGGATGAAGGCTTGCGGCGTGAGCCAAAACCACCCGGCCGTGAAAAAAGCGATCCGCTGGCTGAAATCCATTCAAAACGAGGACGGAAGCTGGGGAGAATCCTGTAAAAGCGCAGAAGAGAAAACCTATGTTCCGCTTTCTTACGGGACGCTTGTACAGACGGCTTGGGCGGTCGAAGCTTTGCTGCAATACGAAAAAACTCATCATCAAGCCGTCACAAAAGGCATATCTTTTCTTATTGAAAACCGGCATTACGAAGGCGCCGCTTTCAGCTATCCGACCGGAATCGGCCTGCCGAAGCAGTTTTACATCAGGTATCACAGCTACCCGTATGTGTTTTCTTTGCTTGCGCTCAGCACTTTTATGAAAGTGAGTGAAAAGGAGGAAGAAAAATGAAACGGCACGCTTATCAAACCGAGATGCTGAATTGGTGTGAAACCTTGAAGGAACAAGTCATTCAGCAAGGCCGGTTCGATCGCTTCGCGGCACAAATCGACCGGATTTTTCACACCCTTCAGGATGATGGATTAACGGAGGCGGAATGGTACGAACAGGCATCGGCACTTTACCGGGACATTACTGAACCCGAAGAGCCGGATGAGCGCAGAGCTTATGTGCCGATCGGCAAGCATGTCCTCCCTAAACTGCCTTACAGTTATTCCGCACTGGAACCGTATATTTCAAGAGAGATTATGAAACTCCACCATACCAAACACCATCAGAGCTATGTTGACGGTCTGAATAAAGCAGAACTGGAGCTCAAAAAAGCGAGACAGACGAAACAGTACGACTTAGTGGCGCATTGGGAGCGGCAATTGGCGTTTCACGGCGCGGGCCATTATTTGCACAGTATTTTCTGGTTTTCGATGAATCCAAACGGAAAAAGACGGCCGACGGGTGCGCTCTTTCAAATGATTGATGTGTCATTCGGAAGCTATTCCGCTTTTAAAGAGCAATTTTCTCAAGCGGCGAAAAAAGTCGAAGGAGTCGGCTGGGCTATCCTAGTCTGGGCGCCGCGCGCCGGACGGCTGGAGATTTTGGCCGCTGAGAAGCATCAGCTCTACAGCCAGTGGGACGTCATTCCTTTGCTTCCGCTGGATGTGTGGGAACACGCTTATTATTTACAATATAAAAACGACCGCGCGGCTTACGTGGATCAATGGTGGAATGTCGTTGATTGGCGGGAGGCGGAGAAACGGTTCGAACAAGCGCACCGCGTGATATGGCCGCTTTATTAAAAAAGCCCCCGTCTTGAACGGGGGCCTGCTTCTTTTGGCTTAAAAAATACCAAGCACGTGCAGAAAAACGATAATAATGGCTACAGGAGCCACATAACGGATTAATAGGAGCCAGACTGCAAACCATTTTCGTTTTATACCGGAACCGCTTTTCAGTTCGTCAAACAGCATCTGTTTCGGAATTTTCAGCGGTACGAAAACGGCAATTAAAAGCGCGCCCAGCGGCATTAAGACATTGCTGACCAGAAAATCCGCAGCGTCAAAAATACTGCGGTGAAAAATAGAAATATCACTCAAAATTCCGTACGACAGCGCCGAAGGGACCCCGACAATAAATATAGCAAGTCCCCCGATCCATGCATACCGCTTCCGTTTTGCCGAATCGCCTTTTGACAAAACAGCAACTAAAATTTCAAGCATTGAAAAAGCCGATGTCAGCGTCGCAAATAAAAACAGCAGCAAAAAGGCGAGTAAAAACACGATGCCCAACGGCATTTGGTTAAAGACGGTCGGCAGCACGTTAAATAAAAGCTGCGGGCCTTGATCCGGCTTGAGGCCGAATGCAAACACCGCCGGAAAAATCGCCACTCCCGCCATCACGGCAACAAGGACATTTAATACCGTCACCGACACGGCGGATTGAAGAATATTTTCTTCTTTTTCTAAATATGCGCTGTATGTAACCATTACGGACACTCCGACGCTTAACGAGAAAAATGATTGTCCCATCGCATATAAAATGGTATTAGCATCCATCGCGCCAAAATCAGGCATGAAGAAGAATTTTAATCCCTTCGCTGCATCATGCAGCGTAACGGAGCGGATCATTAAAAGAATAAACAGAATAAACAGAGCCGGCATCAGCACCTGGCTTACCTTTTCGATTCCGCTGCTCACCCCTTTTGCCACAACTAAAATCGTCAGCACGATAAACAGCAGCTGGCCGAAAACGGCTGCATAAGGATTTGAAATGGTGTCGATAAATAACGTATCAAATCCCGAAGAAAGCGATAAGCCGCCTGTAAAGCCTTTTATAATGTAGATTAATATCCATCCCCCCACTACGCTGTAGAAGGATAATAGAATAAAACACGTAATGATTCCGAGATATCCGATCCAGTGCCACTTTTTCCCCGGCGCGAGCGCCTTATAGGATTCAACGGCGTTTTTTTGTGTTTTTCTGCCGATAATAAATTCAGCAAGCAAAAGCGGCAGTCCGATTAAAACAGTAAATAAAATAAAAACAAGCAGAAAAGCGCCGCCTCCGCTGGTTCCCGCTACGTAAGGGAACTTCCATATTGCGCCGAGCCCGATTGCAGAGCCGGCCGTAGCTAAAATAAATCCCAGCTTAGATGACCATTGATTAGCTTCTTTCACTTCAGCACTCCCAATTCATTTCAGTATAAAAATCAATTGTAAGAATATATGTCTGAATAGTCAAGAAGATGTTAGTTTACATAATAATTTTATTGAAAACTTATATTTAATATTGAATTATTCAGAAAATTATTTATAATGGAATACAGAAAAGTCAGTCATATTTTCTGACTGATTGATTGAATGTAAAAGGAGCTGTGTTTATGGAATGGCTGAAAAAAATAAGCGGGTTTGCAGGCCAAACCTTTGGCTTGTGGGTTATCGTCTTTGCCGGTTTAGGATTCGCCTGCCCTGATTTGTTTTCTTGGATCAGTTCTTATATGACGATTTTCCTTGGTATTATTATGTTTGGGATGGGGCTTACTCTTCAAGCAGACGATTTTAAAGAATTAATCAGAAAGCCTTGGCATGTGGTGATCGGAGTCGCTTGCCAGTTTACGATTATGCCGCTTACGGCTTTCTGTTTATCAATCGGGCTCCGCCTCCCCGCAGAAATCGCCGCGGGCGTCATTCTGGTCGGATGCTGTCCGGGCGGTACGGCATCAAACGTCATGACGTTTTTGGCGAAAGGCAATACGGCGCTTTCTGTTGCGGTCACCACGATCTCAACATTGCTTGCTCCTATTGTAACGCCGGCACTTATTATGCTGTTTGCGAAAGAGTGGCTCCCCGTTTCTTTCGGTTCACTGTTTGTTTCCGTTATGCAAGCCGTACTTTTGCCGATCGTTCTCGGGGTGATTGTGAAGCTGTTCTTCAAAAAACAGGTCGGACAAGCCGTGCACGCGCTTCCTCTCGTGTCGGTAATCGGCATCGTAGCGATTGTATCCTCTGTCGTCAGCGTAAATCGTGAGCATTTGCTTCAATCAGGACTGCTGATTGTGTCTGTCGTCATCTTACATAACGGAATCGGATATTTGTTAGGATTCCTGACTGCAAAGCTGTTCAAAATGGATTATGCTTCACAAAAAGCGATTGCGATCGAAGTCGGAATGCAAAACTCCGGACTGGGTGCAGCGCTTGCGACAGCGCATTTCTCCCCTTTGTCAGCCGTGCCGAGCGCAATTTTCAGCATATGGCACAATCTGTCGGGGTCTGTTCTTGCCACCTACTGGTCTAAGAAAAAAGAGAAAAACAGCACCGAAGAAGAAGAAACGGCAAAGATTCCGTTTTCATAACTGAACAAGGATAGGATAGGCTGGCCGCTCCTATCCTTTTTTATTCTGCAGATCACGAAACAGACGCAAAAGCGCTTTTTTCACATCCCCCTGAAATAGACCTCCATGATAACAAATCAATTGGCGGATATCGTAATCGAGCAGCCGCCGCACAGAACGGACCGCATCATCCATATGTAACGTATAGCTAGGATTAGCAAGGTTCAGCTTTCCGTCTTCAATGACGACCGCATCACCTGTGACCATAGTTTTTTCGGCAGGCAGATAAAGACTGATATGGCCGGGTGTATGACCCGGCGTGGCTACAACGCGAATGCCTCCGCACCAAGGCAGCAGCTCGCCGTCAGTAACTGTCCGGTGAACTGGAGCCGATTCGACTGATTGAAGCGAGCGGATGAACTGTTTTGCATAAGGCTTTGCATCCTCTGACAATGAACAAAACGTTGATTCAGCCTGCTCAAGCCGTAAAGATTTTTTAGAGCCGTCAATATACGGCGCTTCACGCTCATGTACTGTCACGCTGATATCCGGATGCAAACGGTGTAATGCAGCGAGTGAGCCGATATGGTCTATGTCGTGATGCGTTACAATGATTTTTGTCAATGAATGAAGCGACATACCATGCCGGGCAGCAGCGTGTTGAAGATGGTTTGTAAAACCGGGATATCCGCAGTCTATTAATATCGTGTCATGTTCGTCTTGCAGAAGAACCGGAGTGATAGAATGCAATTCTTCATTATATTCAAATTCGATCTCAAGCGGATAACAGCTTTTCATATACATTCTCCCCTTCTCTCAATAAAAAAAGTACACTGCTTGTAAGGGCAGTGTACTTTTTGTCTGTCTCAAATTATCCTTCCAGCAACAGCTGTTCCGGATCTTCAAGCAGGTTTTTAATGGTGACAAGGAATCCGACCGCTTCTTTACCATCTACGATTCTGTGATCGTATGATAAAGCGATGTACATCATCGGACGGTTTTCAGAGCGCTCCGCATCAATCGCTACTGGGCGCAGCTGAATTTTGTGCATACCTAAGATCCCAACCTGAGGGCTGTTTAGGATCGGTGTTGACATAAGCGATCCGAATGTACCTCCGTTTGTGATCGTGAAGGAGCCTCCTTGCAGCTCACCTAATGTTAATTTATTGTTTCGCGCTTTTTTCGCAAGTTCGCCGATCTCTCTTTCAATGCCGGCAAACGTCAGGCGGTCAGCGTCACGCACGACTGGGACGACAAGCCCTTCTTCAGCCGCGACAGCGATACCGATGTCATAGAATTTTTTCACGATCAGCTCATCGCCTTGAATTTCAGCGTTAAGGAGCGGGAATTTTTTCAATGCTGCCACGACGGCTTTTGTAAAGAACGACATGAAACCGAGTTTTACATCGTTTTGCTCAAGGAATTGGTCTTTGCGGCGTTTTCTTAGATTCATAACGGCCGTCATGTCAACTTCGTTAAATGTAGTCAGCATCGCAGAAGTCTGCTGCACTTCAACCAATCGTTTCGCGATCGTCTGTCTGCGGCGGGACATTTTTTGCACTTCGACAGGTTTGTCAAAGCTTTGCTGTGTTTTTTGAGCCTGCTGTTTCGGCTGTGCCGCAGGTTTTGAAGCCGGTTTTTCATAAGCTTCCACATCTTGTTTGCGCACGCGGCCGAGCGGGTCTCCCGTCGGAATTTGTGATAGATCAATTCCTTTTTCCCTTGCCAGCTTGCGTGCAGCCGGAGACGCTACCGTTCTGGATTTCGCTTCTGATTGTGCTTCCTGGCTGACTTCTTGTGCAGCAGGTTCAGCTTTTGCTTCCTCTTTCGTTTGTTCATTGGCTGGAGCACTTTCTGAAGGGGCGGGTGCAGAACTTTCGCCA
The DNA here is from genome assembly GCF_026420705.1 of Bacillus sp. NEAU-CP5. Taxonomy (NCBI): domain Bacteria; kingdom Bacillati; phylum Bacillota; class Bacilli; order Caryophanales; family Bacillaceae; genus Bacillus; species Bacillus sp. NEAU-CP5. The sequence continues at coordinate 63,139 of NZ_JAPMOV010000002.1, forward strand.
GCGCCTTCTGTAATGGTACCGATAATTTCTCCTACTTGGACGGTATCACCCGAATCTTTCAATACCTCTTTTAGAACACCCGATTCTTCTGCTGTCAATTCAACATTTACTTTGTCCGTCTCCAGTTCAAGCAAGTACTCACCCTGTTCTACATAATCACCGGGCTGCTTTAACCATTGGGCTATCGTTCCTTCTGAGATTGATTCTGCTAATTCAGGTACCTTAATTTCCGCCATTTTTTCATTTCCCCCTTAGTTTTTGCGAGTCAAGCTATCAGATACAATGCGTTCCTGTTCTTTTTTGTGGACTGTCGGATCTCCTTCTGCGGGACTGGATCGTCTTCTTCGGCCGATGTATTGGACATTTACTCCTTTTGGCGCGATTTCCGTCAGATACGGGCTGATATAACTCCATGCCCCCATGTTCTGCGGCTCTTCCTGAACCCAAACGATCTCTTGCAGGTTCGGCAGTTTGGCGAAAAGCTCCTTCGTATCTTTTGCCGGGAACGGATACAGCTGTTCGATTCTGGCAATATGAAGCCAATCCTTATCGCCTTCCATTTTGTTGAAGTGATCGCTGATATCAATTGACACTTTTCCGCTTGATAATACGACGCGAGTCACTTTTTCGTAAGCATGGGAAAGACCGGACTGCTCATAGACAGGCTTGAATCTGCTTTCGCTCAGTTCCTGCACTTCAGATACCGTATTCGGGTTGCGCAGCAGGCTCTTCGGCGTCATGATCACAAGCGGGCGGATTTCCTCACGAAGCAGCATTTTCGCTTGTCTTCTTAAAATATGGAAATACTGAGCCGCACTTGTCAGGTTGGCCACCGTCCAGTTGTTTTCCGCCGCCAGCTGCAGGAACCGCTCGACGCGGCCGCTGGAGTGTTCAGGGCCCTGCCCTTCGTAACCGTGAGGCAGCAGCATGACCAGTCCTGATTTTTGTCCCCATTTTGCCCGTCCTGCAGATATGAATTGATCAAAATAGACTTGAGCCGCATTGGCAAAGTCCCCGTATTGCGCCTCCCACATCACGAGCGTTTCAGGCGAATACACGTTGTATCCATATTCAAAGCCGAGAACCGATCCTTCAGAGAGCGGGCTGTTATGCACCGTAAATGAAGCAGCGCAGTCGTCTAAGTGATGGAGGGCAACAAATTCTTCTCCTGTTTCGCTGTCATGCAGCACAAGGTTTCTTTGAGCGAACGTTCCGCGCTCTGAATCCTGTCCGGTCAGCCGGATCGGCGTGCCGTCTTTCAAAATGGAAGCAAACGCAAGCGATTCAGCCAATGACCATTCAACTTTACGGTCATCATCAAACGCTTTTGCACGTCTTTCCAGGATTCTTTTCAGCTTGCCGAACACGTTAAAAGATTCCGGCCAGTTGATAAGTTCGCCGTTCAGCTTGCGGAGAACATCAAAGTCAATGGCTGTGTCAACGTCTGGAAAACCGTTGGACACTGGTTCCGGCAATTCAATTTCCCGTACGGCGTCTTCTTTTTTGGCGGGCACCTTTTTATAGGCGTCTTCAATTCGTTTTGTCACTGCCGTTTCGATGTTTTGCGCTTTTTCCTCGCTGATCAGACCTTCACTTACGAGTTTTTCCGCAAAGATCCGCTTGACAGTCGGGTGTTTTCTGACGGCGTCATACAGCATCGGCTGTGTCGTTGACGGCTCATCCATTTCATTGTGGCCGTACCGTCTGTACCCGATTAAATCGATTAAGAAATCTTTATTGAACCGCTTCCGGTATTCAACCGCAAATTTAACGGCTGACAGGCATGCTTCCGGATCATCCGCGTTGACGTGAACGATCGGAATTTCATAGCCCTTCGCCAAATCACTGGCATATTTCGTGGATCGTGATTCATCGCTTTCAGTTGTAAAGCCGATCATATTATTGGCGATGATATGAATGGCCCCGCCGACCTGATAGCCTTTCAGAGAGCTTAAGTTCAGCGTCTCGGCGACAATGCCTTCTCCCGGAAACGCTGCGTCACCGTGAATTAAAATGGCGAGCGATTTTGTTTCGTCTTGAACCGGGTACCCCTTTTGCGTTCTTGTTTCCTGTGCCGCCCGCGTGCTTCCTTCAACAATCGGATTGATGAATTCCAAGTGGCTCGGGTTATTTGCAAGCGTAATCCGCGCGCTTTTGGTTTCAGCATCCTGAAGCTGTCTGTCTGCACCGAGGTGATATTTTACATCGCCCGTCCAGCCGTAGCTGATGCCGGTCGATCCTTCAGACGGCACAAGGTCTTTATTCGGCGCGTGCTGGAATTCTGAGAAAATAATCTCATACGGTTTGCCGAGCACATGCGCAAGCACATTTAAACGGCCTCTGTGCGCCATCCCGATATTGACATTGGTTGTGCCCGATTTCACAGACTGGGCGATAATGTCGTCAAGAACCGGCACAAGCGCGTCTAACCCCTCAATTGAGAAACGCTTCTGACCGACGAATGTCCGGTGTAAAAATTGTTCAAATCCTTCTACTTCCGTCAGTCTTTCTAAAACGGCTGACAGTTTTTCCGGTGAATTTTTCCGGAACAGTTCTCCGGATTCGACCATTTTTGTAATCCATGCGCGCTCTTCGAAATCATGCACATGGTCAAACTCGAAGGAGATGGTTCTTTTATAGGTATTGCGTAAATGCTGGATGGCTTCTAAGCCGTTTGTTATATTGGCAGGTGCGTCTTTACAGATGACAGACGCGGGTATTGCTTTCATTTCTTCTTCTGTAAGCCCATACTCGGATAACGGAAAGAGCTCGCTCTTTTTCGGATCCTTTCTGAGCGGATTGACGGAAGCGTTCAGATGGCCATAGGTTCGAATATCTTCTGCAAGTTTAACTGCTGCTGCGATCTTTTGAATCAGATCTGCGGTGACGCGTCCCTGTTCCTTTGTTCCCGATGCCTCTTTTATTTGGCTTGGCGGAGCGCCGAGTTCGTCAAACATGTCTTTCAGATCCGGATCAATGCTGTCTGGATCTTCAGCATATTGGTCGTACAGCTCCAGTGCATAGCCGAGGTTCGGTCCGTAAAAATCTTCCCAATTCATTCTTTGTTTCATATTATTTTGAAACATTTGAATATTACCCCCAACCTAGATAATCAAGTGATCAATTCACTATCTTGAAATAACTTTTGAACGCTGTGCCCAAAATTATGTAATAAAAACGCTTCCAAGGATATTTTACCACTGATTGCGTTTGGATTCTACCTTGATTGTTCACAAAATAGTAAAAAAAACAGATCAATACCGAAAAAATTAAATCATTTTAAAATAAAAAGCGAAAAAGCATAGGAAAAAGCCTATCCTATGCTTTTATGAAGCAGTTTTTTCAAGAGCGGATACAGCACATCGGGCAGCTGATCGACATCCGGAACAAAAATACTGTACTTTCCGTACATATCCTGAATGGTTTTCATCTGTGATTCTTCTATCGCAGTATTGGACAGAAAAACATTTATGACTTCTATCCCTTTTTTTCTCGCTTCGATGACAGCCTCGCTCGTATCGACGATGCCGTTTTGTTCGTATCCGAATGCTGCCGGCTCTCCGTCTGAAAACACGATTAAAAATTTTTGCGCCTCACTCCGCCTCATCAGCTGTTTCGTCATTTGTCTGATGGCGTATCCGTCTCTGTTATCTTCTTCAGGCGCAAGCTGCATGATCAGCGGACCCGCCGCCTGCAGCAGCGACTCTTCAAACGGAATGACGGTATTGAAGAAATTCGGCTGGCTCGTTTCGGTCGCTTCGTTCGTATCCTCCCAAAATCCGACGATCTGGTGCGGTACGGACACTGATTTCAAGGCTTCATGAAAAAGAACGATCCCTCTTTTGGTTTCATCCATTTTGTCGAACATGCTGGCCGAACAATCGACAAGCAATGTAAAAACGGCGTCAATGTCTGAAGACGGGTCCTGCTTTTTATAGAAAAGGCGCGGGTTCCGCTCCGTAAAATAGCGGATCAGTTTGCGATTCAGCCGGCCTGCGTGAAGGTCGGTCCGCGGGAGCGTTTTTTTGTGCTCAAGTGTTTTTTGTATCATCTGCTTCAGGCGTTTTTGATATGATTCTATCGTTTTTGCCTGTTCTTTATAAGACTGCTCCTCTTCAGGAGACGCTTTATGAGGCGTTTGATAAACCGGGAAGGCAAATTTGTTTTCTTTTCCGTCAGCCAGCCCAGCGCCCTCATGTTCATCCTGAATGGATTCAAGCGCTTCCAGTTTGGAGTAATCCTCTCTTTTCGTCTGACGTGCGGAACCTTGAACGGAGCCGAGCGCCTGGTCACCGTCATCGCCTTCTCTGGCCGCGTCTTTCCCAAGATCTGATTTCGCGCCGTGCTCAATATCAAATTGAAGGAAACTTTTTGACGGCGCTTCGGTTTCCCGGTGCCACGTATTCATTTTCTCTTCAAGGATTTCTTCATCTCCGTCGGAAGACTCAGGGAGCGTGAGATCGTCACTTAACGAAGGCGCTTTTTTTACGCTTTCGAATAAAGGCTCTTCAGCCGCTTTTTCGTAATCAAGTTCCGGCAGAAAAAAGTACGTGTTCAGCATATCTTTCTCAAGCACTTCATCAAGGCCTTCCATGAGGTCTTCCGTTATTCTTGCAATTTGTTCCGTAGAATCCGCCTCATACACCCGAATGAGCTGACGTTCAATATACGGTATCATCATATCAATATGTTCATGCATGGAAGGAATGCCTTCAAGCGGAGACTCAGCCGTCAGCTTGACAAACATCGCGCAATACAAAGCGTCGGTGAAAATGCTCCGTTCTAAATTCAATGTCAGCTGCGTCGTGAAATATTTCCTGTACATCTCCCTCCGCTTCTGAAAAACACGTTTCGTTCCCGGCCGTTCTTTTTTGATCAGCTCTTCAATTCTGATATCCTCAAGCAGCATAAACAGCTGCTTGGCAAAGCTTTGGCGGGTAAAGTGCCGGTGAACGTCATTTAAAAACCCCGCAAATTCCCGAAATGAGCTGCTGCGTGTTCCGACAGCGCGCAAATAGACATCACTTTTCAGGCCGGCTTCCATATCCCCGGCTGATCGGTCTTTCCAAAAGTGGCTCATGTAAATTTTCTTTTCAAAGGGATTGTAGTAAGACTGCACGCCATATTCCACTTCAACTTCACTGCTTCTGGTCAGTGTTTTGGCCAGGTCAGTCAGCATCATGAACAAAAACGAATCAATCGTGCTGTCATTAAATTTGATAAACTTCATTGTATGTCCCTCATTCGAACAGCGTTTCTGCAATATTTCTGACAGCGGCTTTTTCCCTGTCGTCGTCAAGTTTTTCCACGATGCCTCTTTCAATCGCCCGTTTCGGCGGGATGTACGCAGCCAAGTCGCACGTATCAATGAGAGCCCTGATGGACGCCGCTTCTTCTGACACTTGTCCGTTATGCGCTTGTGCGATTAAATCAGAAGACAGCGTCATAAAACGCTCAATTAATTTCTCATCTTTTAAGACAGACTGAGAGGTCAGCACCTGTTTCAGAAGGCTTCCTTTAATATACGGAACATCAATGATGACAAAACGGTTTTTAAGGGCTTCGTTCAGCGGAACGGTGCCGACATAGCCTTCATTAATCGCGGCGATAACACCGAATCCTTCGCTTGCCTTAATCACTTCTCCTGTAAAGGGATTTGTCATCATTTTTCTGTAATCAAGCACGCCGTTTAGAATCGGAAGGGTTTCAGGCTTTGCCATATTGATTTCGTCAATGTATAAAAAATGTCCTTCGTTCATTGCGGTTGTTACAGGTCCGGGAACGAATTCAATTGTCGCCTGTCCCTGTTCATTTTCAATCGTTTTATAGCCGACAAGCGCTTCTGCATCGAGGTCTACGGAGCAGTTGACGCTGTGCATCGGTTTATGAAAATAATTCGAAAGCGTTTCCGCCAATTTTGTTTTCCCTGAACCCGTCGGTCCTTTTAATAAGATATTTTTTCCCATTGTCAAAGCGATGACGGCATCGAATACAATCGCTTTATCTTCGGCTTCATAGCCTGATGATCCGATTAAATCCCGGAATTCTTGGGAAACGGGATGATTTTGATAAGCCTGCAGTTTGTTTTGTATATCTTCCGGAAGTGATAGGTGCTGTAATTCTGAAGTCATAGGTGATGTTTCCTTTCCATTTGTATTCCATAACCGAGTATACTAAAAAAGCCCTTGTATACTCAATACAAAAGGGCTCATTCCCTGCGGGCGCTTTTTGTCAGGGGAGCGCAGGCGAGTCTGGCTCCGGAATTTCCGCTCGGGTTTGTCAAATAATCGTCCGTATGTTCATGAATGACGAACGCACTTCCGTCCCGGTCGAGCAGGCTGAGTCTGCTCCCTTCTTTTAATGAAGTTTGCGGCGCGTTCATAATGACATCCACTTTACCGTCAGCCCCCACTTCAAGATTAGGGAGATCCCCGGCGTGATGACCCATCGGATTGTTGAAGCCGTGTTCTTTGTTCAAAGGGTTGAACGGTCCCCCGGCTGATTCGAAATCAGGTGCCTGACAAGTCCCTTTTTCATAAATATGAAATCCGAGAGAAGTGCCGGGCGGCAGATGCCCCGCTGATATATGAATGTCTGACCCTTCATCATCAGATTCCCTCACTTCAATATATCCGATCGTTTTTCCTTTTTGATTGATGAGTCCGGCATGCTCACGGTATGCAGATGCTTCCAATGCGCGGCTTTCCCCATGTTTTTTGGGCGGAACAGGAGCGGGTCTCCCCCCGCAGCCGCAAAGCGTAATTGATGCGAGCATGAGAAAAAGCAAGAGACGATTCATGCTTCCTCCCCCTTGTTTTTTTACCCATCAGTCTTGTCAAAACGTGAAAATGGTAAACAAAAAAAGCCCCGAAAGGCTTTTTTTAAAAATAACTGCGCGCTCCTAAATACGCTTTTTTCCAATATGGGTTGCTTAAGTTTGAAATTTCAACCCCGGAGGAGCTTGCGTGAATAAAATTTCCTCCGCCTAAATACATTCCCATATGAGAAGGACCCGCTTTATATGTCGTAAAGAAGACAAAGTCGCCTGCTGACGGCTGGCTGATATGTTTCATCGTATTCCAATATCCGGCCGTGCTCAGACGGGAAACAGAGCTTACCTTATTTAAAAGGTAATAGATGTAACCGCTGCAATCGAAGCCCGCAGGCGTATTGCCTCCCCAGCGGTAAGGAACGCCGACATGTTTTTTCGCCTCTCCTATCATTCTGTCAATCTTTGACCCTGTCACCGGAGGTTCGGGAGTATTCGGCTTGTTTGGCTTTGTCGGTTTGTTATCCGGCTGCCGCACAGGATCTTCTGTTTTTCCTGTTCCGTTAATCACCAGAACTTGTCCGATTTGAAGCACATCAGTTGTCAATTTATTTTTTTCTCTGATGAGCTGAGCGGTGATGCCGAACCGATTAGCAATTTTCCAGAGGGAATCGCCTGCTTTTACTTTGTAAGTGGATGGCTTCTCAGAAGGGTTTGAATGAGATGGCGGTGTTTTGCCGCTGTTTCCGTTATGTGAAGAACCTTTGATCTTTAACACTTGATTCGGATACAGCATGTCTGATGTTAATTGATTCAGCTTTTTCAGTTCGGCGATGGTGATGCCGGTTTGATTGGCAATTTTCCACAGCGAGTCACCCGGCTTCACAGTGTAAGTCCCTGATGCGCCTTTATCAGGCTTTGTCTGTCTGCCGCCTCCGTCCGTGCCGCCGGCAGACCCTTTAATTTTCAGTTTTTGGCCCGGATAGATGACATCTGAACTCAAACGGTTCAGGCTTCTCAGCTCAGAAACGCTCATTTTGTATTTTTTTGCGATCACCCATAATGAGTCTCCGTATGTAACTGTGTAAGCACCTGTGCTTCGTTTTCCCTTTTGTCCGGTTTTGCCGCTGCCGTCGGGAATGTGCAGCCGCTGTCCTGGGTGGAGTATCGTTGATTTCAGTTTGTTTTCCGCCTGCAGGGCTGAAATACTTGTATGATATTGCCGGGAAAGCTTCCAAAGAGAGTCGCCGCTTTTTACTTGAATGGTTTTTGCTTCAGCGGGATGCACGGCGAAGGTTGAAGTCATTACAGCAGATACAGCCAGACCGGCTGCGATTTTTTTCTTCATATAACGAAAAACCTCCTATTTATCATTGCTGAAAGGGACGTTCCTTTTCTTTGGACGCCGCCTGTTATGCAGGATTCATTCAGAAGTCGACATTAATTCCGATTCATTTGGCCTTAGATCATCACCAATGCCACACATTTTACATAAATTGAGAACTTTTCACAAAAGACTTTGGAATCATTTTCATAACATGGCTTTTTTCCGCGACATTCCACCTTTCTTGTCTGTTTTTCATACAATTCTCTTTACGGCGTGAAAAATCCTCCCGAAAAACAATCAAAAAAAGCCCGCTTCCTTTAGGAAGCGGGTGACGGCTGATTACAGAACCCGGGTCTCGGCAGTTTTCACGTCTTCTGCTATCAATTCCGCTGCACGCTGTGCTCCGCCGGCCGCTTTCAGGGATTCTCCGATTTCAGAAGCTTTTGTCCGATATTCAGGATTTTCGCTCAATTCTTTTATTGCTTCAGTGAGCAGTTCCGCTGTTACATCTTCTTTTTTAAACATCTTGCCCGCGCCCGTGTTTTCCACTTGGCTTCCGACAGCGAACTGATCTGCGCCCATCGGAATGACGATCATCGGGGTTTTGTAGTAAAGCCCTTCGCTCGTACTGTTCATTCCGCCGTGAGTGATAAATAAGTCCGCTCTCTTCAGGATCTCAAGCTGCGGAACATAAGGCTTGACAATGACATTCTCAGGAATTTCATCAAGCTCCGCCGGATCAAGATGTTTGCCGATTGACATGACGGCTTTTCCGTTAAAGTTTCTGACCGCTTTTAAGCATTTATTAAACAATTCCTTCTGATTGTTAAAAATCGTGCCCATGGAAATAAACAGGACGTTTTCTCCTTCAAGCTGTTCAAACGGGAAATCTTGAGCCGCCGCTCTTTCGGTAATGGACGGGCCGACAAAGAGATAAGAATCGCCAAACTCTTCTTCTTTCGGCTGAAACGCTCTTGAAGTAAATACGATGGTTTTTCTGCCGTCATTTGAGAAAATATCATACGGCGTTTTAATGTCTGCGCTGAATTCTTCATTGAGCCGGCTGACCGCTTCGGTATAAGCCGGATAATGAGATGATTCCTCTGAAACAAGGTTTGTATTTGAAAACACTTCTTTAATAAATGCTTCATTCATTGCAAATGTCGTACAAAGTGAATATGCCGGCAGTTTCAGCTGGTTTCTCACGAGCCTTCCTGCCAGAAAATGATGATCATACAGGATGTAGTCGTAGGATTCATCTTTTACTTCCTCAAGAATACGGAGTGCGGCTTTTTTGGAAGTCTCAATCATTAATAGCAAAAACTCGGTAGCGTCCCGCTGTTCATCACCCGTTGCGTTTTTTCCGAATTCATCTTTTCGGAAATCTTCATATTCACGGAATTCCGCTCCGCTTGACGCGATTTTGTTCTCATATTCCTTCACGCCGTAATATACGACATGTTCCCCTTTTGCCTTCAGTTCTTTTACGACGCCTAAAGACGGATTGATATGGCCTTCTCCCGGAAAGCCGATCATCAATACATTTGCCATCTTTCCACTCCCTATTCTTTTAAATTTTATGTATATTTAAACGATAACATCAATACAGAAAAAGGTAAAGATGTTCACCTTATTAATATTAAATGGGTACAATATTCCCATTTTCTTATTATTTCGCATGAAGCGCCCGCGGAGAAACAAGCGGATACAGTCCGCCGTCTTTAGCAAAGGACATTTTTCCCGTTTCTTCTGAAACAACGAGCACGAGTGCATCAGTCACGGCCGAAAGTCCCATTGCGGCCCTGTGGCGCGTCCCGTATTTGAGATCGACATGTTTTGTTGTGAGCGGAAGCACATTGGCTGCTGATACAACCCGGTTTTCTCTGACCAATATGGCTCCGTCATGAAGCGGATTGCCGGGATAAAAAATACTCTCAATTAAAGCTGCACTGATCTCGGCATGCAGGCTGGTCCCTTTTTGTATTATTCCGTCCAGCGGATCTGCACGTTCGATCACAATCAGCGCTCCGTGCTTTTCTTCAGCCAGATGCTGCACGGCCCTCGCCAGCTCTGTATAGGAAGGCGTAAAATGTTCGATATATGTCTGCAGGTAAAACGACGAAGCGACAGCCTGCATTTCCTGAAACGTATGTCCCAGTTCATCTAATTCGCAAAGAAGGCATTGGTCTTTTTCATCCAATGTCCGCAGTATCATTCCGGCATCCTCTGTAATTTGTTTCAAATACGTTTGAACGGCAGCGGTAAACGCGCTTTCCGTCATTTGAGTGTGGCGCATGTCACATCAGCTCCTTTCCCTTATTTTCTGCATCGCGCGCATGGATATGCGCCGCTGTGTGCACCATAATCATGAAAGGAGGCGCACATCATATGGAATTCGCACGGCTGATGCAATATATCTGCACCTTTTTAGGGGTCATTTCACTTTCATTCATTTATGCCAAGATGTTTAAAAAGCCGAAACCGGATAAAAAAGAGTAGGCCGGCTTTCATTGCTTTTTATACATAAAATGTTATAATTTCTCTCGTTAAAATAAAGAAACGGGGAACCTAACTTGAGAGAAACGAACACGATCGGCCAAAAGGTCAGACAGCTGTTACATATCTTCATTCCGATTTTAATCACACAGGCGGGCCTTTCCCTGATCACCTTTTTGGATACGGTGATGTCAGGGAAAGTGAGCGCTGCCGATTTAGCCGGGGTTGCAATCGGTTCAAGCCTGTGGACGCCGGTTTATACGGGCCTTGCAGGAATATTAATGGCCGTTACGCCCGTTGTTTCGCAGCTGTTTGGAGCCGGCAGACAAAAGGAAGTGCCGTTTTCCGTCATCCAGGCCGTTTATGTAGCGGCCGTCCTCAGTGCGGCGGTTATCCTGATCGGCTTTTTCACCGTTGATATGATCTTGGGACATTTGGGGCTGGAACCTCGTGTCCGGACGATCGCCAAACACTTTTTAGGCTTTTTATCCCTCGGTATTTTTCCTTTGTTTGTGTACACCGTTTTGCGCTCGTTTATTGATGCACTCGGCAAAACGCGAGTCACAATGCTTATTACGCTTTGCTCATTGCCTATTAATTTTGTTTTAAATTATGTATTTATTTTCGGGAAATTCAACATGCCGGCATTGGGCGGAGTCGGTGCGGGGCTCGCTTCCGCCCTGACTTATTGGTGTATTTGCGCCATCAGCTTTTTTATCGTCTGCAGATTTGGGCCGTTTGCCGAGTTCTCTGTATTTCGGAAACTGTACCGTTTTTCTCCGTCTGAATGCAGAAAGCTTTTGAAAATCGGTTTGCCTATCGGTTTTGCGGTATTTTTTGAAACGAGCATTTTTGCGGCTGTCACACTGCTTATGAGCCATTTTCAGACGGTGACGATTGCAGCCCACCAAGCGGCAATGAATTTTGCTTCCCTCTTGTATATGCTGCCGCTCAGCGTATCCATGGCTATGACCATTTTGGTCGGCTTTGAAGCAGGCGCAAATCGCTATAGAGATGCCCGCTCATACAGCTATATCGGGATCGTGATGGCGCTTAGTTTTTCTTTATGCACGGCTGGTTTCATTTTACTGTTCAGACCGCAAATCGCCGGAATGTATACATCAGATCCGGCGGTGCTCATGTTGACACAGCACTTTTTAATCTATGCGCTGTTTTTCCAGCTTTCTGATGCCGTAGCAGCTCCGATACAAGGCGCTCTGAGAGGATATAAGGATGTCAACTATACACTCGGCGCGGCTTTTGTGTCGTATTGGATTATCGGGCTTCCGGTCGGTTACGCAGTCGGCACTTATACGGGCCTCGGGGCATACGGCTATTGGATCGGGTTAATTGCAGGACTTGCCGCAGGTGCTGTCGGTTTATTCTTCAGACTGATGAAGCTGCAAAAGCATTATGTAAAAAAAATGATGATTTCATAAAGGAGGAGCAGCAATGCCAAAACATAAACTGCTGTACGATTATTTAACTGAACGGGCGGAGGACATCAGTCAGACATGGTTTGATACCCTTCATGATACGGATCCTGATTCTGTTTATGCTTCTACTGACCCGGCTGTACTCACGAATCTGAAAAAACAAAATCTGGCGTTTAATTATCAGCTCAATCGGATTTTTTCTGAAGAGAAGGAAGTATATACAGCAGCATTGGAAAAGTGGGCGTTTGAAGCCGCACGGGATGAAGAACATTTAAAAACGCCCATCCATTATATTATTCGCGAGTTTATCAGAGTTCGTGATTTGTATGTCGGCCATGTCAAGCAGTTTACCAGACTTCATTCAGACACCTTGACAGAAGAAGATGCCGAAGATATATTCCATACGCTGATTAAATCGTTTGATGTGGTGATTCATATTTTCATAGAGGAAATGTATAAAAACACAAACATTCAGCTTGAAGCGCAAAAAGAATTGATCACCGAGCTGAGCTCGCCGGTAATTGTGCTTTTTGATAATGTCGGACTGCTGCCGCTGATCGGGGATATTGACACGGCAAGAGCCAAAATGATTTTGGAGAATACGCTGCACCAGTGTTCAGAGAAGCGCATCACGCAGCTGTACATTGATTTATCGGGCGTAGCCATGATCGATACGATGGTTGCCCAACAGCTTTTCACCTTAATTGAATCACTCGGAATGCTCGGCGTGAAAGCGACATTATCCGGAATTCGTCCTGAAATCGCCCAAACCGCGGTGCAGCTCGGACTGAGTTTTTCAAATTTATCAATACGGTCTTCGCTTGCGGAAGCGATCGCCTCCGATCTGACACAAAAAAAGGGATAAGGCATTTCAGCCTTATCCCTTTTTTTATCAGTCTTTCCACGGATATGTCCAATACACTTCTTCTTCAAACCATGTCTGAAGAACCGGCTCGTTATTTTTTATTTTTTCTTCCAGCTCTCTCAGCATGCCTTCCGTTTGGGTGCGGTGCGCTTTTAATGCATTCATTTTAATATCAGCAACCTCTTTAATATCAAGAATGACATCAGGCTTGCCGACGGCTTCCTCCCTGTTGCGGGTGATTGCCATGCAAAGCGTGCGCGGGCGGTCCTCTTTTTTCTTTCTGTAAAGCGCTCTGATAACCGCTTCGCCGCATGCATCATGATCCGGATGGACGCCGTGCTCCGGATAGAATGTAACAATCAGACTCGGTTTTACATCGTCGATAATCTCTTCCATCATATCCGCGAGCCACTCGTCATCTTCAAATTCAAGTGTTTTATCACGAAGCCCGAGCATTCTCAGGTCAGTAACGTCCATTGCTTTGCATGCGTCGATCAGCTCTTGTTTTCTTAACAGCGGCAGTGTTTCACGGTTCGCGAAAAAAGGATCTCCCATGTTCCGGCCCATTTCGCCAAGCGTTGCGCATGCATACGTAACGGGAATATCTTTTTGTCTGTGTAAAGCAATCAGCCCTGCCACTCCGTATGATTCATCATCAGGGTGAGGCAGGATGACGAGTACATGTTCTTTCATGATTTTCACCCTTTTCTTTAAACTGTAAACGGCTTTTCGCTGATTTGAAGCGAAATCGCCAATTTTCCGCCCGGCAGATGCCCTGCCATTAACAAGCGGTCTTCGTCATCTACTGTATACTCAGTTAAACCTTCTGCGTAAATCCAGCCCTCTTCTGTTTTCAAACCGACGCGGTACGGGCCGTTTCCTTTGATTTTCGCCTGATGGTACGTCACTTTTGCATTGCGTATATAGGCTACAACCGTCATGTTTTTCTCATTCAGATGCGCTGAATAAGAACCGGTCGTTGTTTCCAAATGGATATATACAGGACGATCGGCATATCGCTCTAAAGAAGTTTGCACATCTTCTTTTATGATCGCTTTCATAGCTGCTCCCCTCTTTCTTCTTTTAAAAATTGCAAACGCTTCGTATGTAGTTCAACCAATTCATATTTCTCAATCGGCCGCAGCCGGGAATCTACAATTCGCTGCACCGCCAGAGCAAACTTTTCCTCGGGTGTCTTCCGGAGCCTCGGATGTGTTCTTTGATCAAGCAGTTCAAGATCAATTGCCTTCTCCGCTTCTTCAAGGGTTGAAGCCGGGAGAGTGCGGTTATTCCACAGTGCCTGATAGGCTTTTGCTATGTCTTTATCAGTGCCCATTGTACAGCTCCTTTACATACTCGTAATGATTATACATAATTTAAGCTATCGCTGGAAAGCGAAAGGCTTAGCGGCTTTTTATCGGCCGCTTCCATTTGATCTGTGAAAAGGTAAACAAAAGCAATGCTGCCCATATACAAATGAAGGTAAACGCTTTTTGCCCGGAAAACGGTTCATGATACACAAATACGCCGAGCATAAGGGTAATGGTCGGCGCTATATATTGCAAAATGCCGACTTGATACAGCGGCAGACGCTTTGCCCCCTCTGCAAACAGCAACAGCGGCAAGGCCGTAAATACGCCTGCGAAAAATAGGAGCGCCCATGTTCCTGCCCCCAAGGACCCGGAAGTGCTCCCGTCAGCTGTATATCCTAAATAAATAAGTGCAGCCGGGGTAATCAAAAGCGTCTCCAGCGTCAGTCCCATCGTGCTGGACATGCGGGTTCTTTTTTTGCATAAGCCGTACAGGCCGAAGCTGAATGCAAGCAGCAATGCGATATAAGGAACCGCGCCATATTGAAACGCAGATATGATCACGGCCGCCCCGGCAATAGAAACGGCTGCTGTTTGCATCTTGTTAAGCTTTTCTTTTAAGAATAGGATGCCCAAAAGAACGGAAACGAGCGGATTAATGTAATACCCGAGACTTGCTTCAAGCAAAAAGCCGTGATTGACGGCCCATATGTACACAAACCAATTAACGGAAATTAAAACGGAAGCGAAAAAAAGCGCCAGCAGGCCCCCTTCCGATTTCAAAAGACGCAGTTCACGCCATCCGGTTTTCCACTTCTTAAGCACAGTTAAAAGCACACACATGAAAACAAATGACCATAAAATCCGGTGAGCTAAAATGTCCAATGCGGGTATTTGTTCAAGAAGTTTCCAATAGACCGGAAACAGCCCCCACATGGCGAAAGAACAAGCGGTATAAATGATTCCTTTTCTTGCGTTATTCCCTTGCACGGCCTTCCCCTTCCTTTCTGTAAACAGATTATATTATATCACGGGAAGCTTCCGGCGGGCATATACTATGTTGTCCGTTAAGAAAGGGTGAGATGCCGTGTTTGATTGGAACAGATATTTTCCCTTCCAAAATCAGTTCTCTAAAGAAACGTTTAAAAATGCTGATCCGAAAGATGTCGAGACATATGTCAACCGAGTGATGGAAAGCGTATTCGGCGCCGGTTATGCCGGACAGTTCCCTTTTCGCGACCCAATGTCCAAAAAGGCCGATCCGGTCGAAGCGGAACCGCCCAAGCCGGAAATTGACCTTTTTGAAACATCCGATCATGTTTTTGCGAAAATTCCCGCCGAACAAGAAGAACTCGACCGTATCAGGATTAAGCATACGTCACACAGCCTCGTTGTAGAGAACAGCAGTCTGGGAGAAGGAAAAAAAGAAATCGTCCTTCCGAGCCTCGTCAAACGAAAAGGAACAAAAGCAGTCTATAAAGACGGGATGATTGAAGTTATGTTTTCAAAACAGGAAGACTACAATCTATCGGAAGTGGAGATTTTAAGATAAAAAAAACGGCCCGCGCGATGCAGGCCGTTTTTTCTTTAATAAAATGGCGGATAACCGCCGGCTCCCGGCCCGAAACCGCCGTATGGGACGCCTCCGTATCCGTAACCGGCGAACCCGTACGGATAGCGGGGTCTTGTAAAACCTGTGGCAATCACGCCTCCGAGAAGACCGCCTAAAAATCCGCCGAATAAAGGAGCGCCGAACAAAAAAGGACTTCTCGCCGGAAATCCGGCAGGACCGAAATTCCCGCTATACAATGCATGACGAGGGTACATGTTTTTCCTCCTTTATGTCTGCCTATTCTTAAGCGTATTCATAAAATGAGGAAATTGATTGGGCGATTGTAACAACATGTGCCTCTCTCTGATATTGCATTAATGCATAAATATTTTGGTTATAATTTGATTACATTTTGATTAACTGTTATACTTTTTTACAAGTTGCGACATGATATAAAACCATCAGGGGGAATAAAATATGCCATTACTTCGTTTTGACGTTATTGAAGGCCGGGATGACGCAGCATTAAAAAAATTACTGGATACCGCCCATTACGCCATGGTTAAAGCTTTTGACGTCCCTGTAACGGACCGTTATCAGATCGTTCACCAGCATCGGCCTCATGAGCTTATCATTGAAGATACCGGGCTCGGTTTCAAAAGAAGCAAAGATCTTGTCATCATCAGCATTGTCAGCAAAGCGCGCACCGAACATCAAAAAGAAACGTTATATCAACTGATGGCTGATCAGCTTGAAACAGAATGCGGCATATCACCCGAGGACGTCATGATTTCCATTACGGAAAACGGGAACGCCGATTGGAGCTTCGGGCTTGGTGAGGCTCAGTTTTTAACCGGGAAACTGTAAAAGGCCTCCCCGCTTGTTCTGAATGATTGCAAACTGAATAAAAGAGGGATATATGTTGGTTAGTGAGTTGTACCCTTGTTTGATATGCGGATTTAAAGGATTAGAGACAAGTCCCGTTTATAACGGCGAATATCAAAAAACATTTGATATTTGCCCCTGCTGCGGGTTTGAATTCGGTTACAGCGAAGACCATGACGTAAGCCTAGGGTTTATTGTAACGCCTGATCATTTAATTGAAGCAGCATTTCAGTTATACCGGAAACAGTGGATTGAGGGAGGAATGAAACTATTTTCTCCAAATGATGTCCCGGCGGAATGTAAAAATGATTATTTCCTTACATTTGATGCTTTATTAAAGCAATTAAAAGGCTTGAATCTCAATCTGAACAATTTTGATATTAATGGTTTTTATAACGAGTAAACATTATCATTAAGAAAAGGCTGCCTTGGGCAGCCTTTGTTATTCATCACATGTGTCGTTGGCAGATCCCCCGGGCTCGCAAAAACTGTCTGCCCATTTTTGCATTTCCTGAAAAACGGCTTGCAGGGCCAAGCCTTTATCAGTCAGTTTATAAATGACTTTGACAGGTGTTTCAGGCAGCACCTGACGCTCGACGATTTCATTTTGTTCCAGCTCTTTGAGCCGCTCCGCGAGCATTTTTTGGCTGATTGTCGGTATCGTTTCGGTCATATCTTTAAATCGTTTCGGCCCGTCCATCAGTACATGGATAATGAGGCCGTTCCAGCGCTTTCCCAAAAGGGAAAAAGCGGATTCCATTTTAGGACACATTGTATATCCCACGTGAGTTCATCCCTTCATCTATGAATTGACAAGTTTTTTGTGATCCATTAAAATTAGTTTCCGAGTTACATTTAGTAAGCTTCTAACTTTTCTATTATGATAACACGTTTATCCGAAGGAGGAAACATGATGACATCCGTATTAGACGTTTTAAAAGAACGCGCATCTGTTAAAGAATACGATAAAGACGCGGTCATTACAAAAGAGGAATTAACAGAACTCCTTGAAATCACTACGCAAGCGCCTTCCGCCTGGAACCTTCAGCATTGGCATTTTCAAGTCTTTCACAGTGATGAAGCAAAAGCTGCCCTGCTTCCGGTTGCTTTTAATCAAAAACAGATTATTGATTCATCAGCAGTTATTGCCGTATTAGGCGACTTAAAAGCAAATGAAAATGGTGAAGACGTTTATGCTGAACTGGCTGAGCAAGGCAATATCACAGAAGAGATTAAACAAACGCTTTTAGGCCAGATTAACGGTGCATACCAAAATGATCAGTTTGCCCGTGATTCAGCATTTTTAAACGCTTCTTTAGCAGCGATGCAGCTGATGCTTGCCGCTAAAGCAAAAGGCTACGACACTTGCGCGATCGGCGGATTCAATAAAGAGCAATTCGTTAAGGAATTTGACGTGAGCGAGCGTTTCGTGCCCGTCATGCTGATTTCAATCGGTAAAGCCGTTAAGCCGGCGCATAAAAGCAACCGGCTGCCTGTATCTAAAGTGTCAACTTGGCTGTAAGATGAAAGAAACCCTTAGTCCGCTTAAGCAGACTAAGGGTTTTTTATAGGAATCGCTCACTGTACCAGGTTCGTGCCTGCTCTGCTTCCTGCTGTGTGAGCTGATGACCGCCCTCTTGCCATTCAAGAGCAACGGATGCATGAGCAGCTGTCAGATACTGATAAAGCTCCTCCGATTCTTCTTTTGTACATAGGGGATCGCGTTTTCCCGCACCGATAAACACAGGCAGCCCTTCCATATCAGGCAGCTTCACTCCGCGTATCGGCACCATCGGATGATGCAGAACCGCTCCTTTCAGTACATCCTTATAATGAAACAAAAGACTTGCTGCAATATTGGCGCCGTTTGAATAGCCGGCAGCAATCACGTTTTCTCTGCTGAATCCGTACATTTGCGCCGCTTCCTCAATAAAATTCTTTAATTCTTCCGTCCGTTCAATTAAATCTTTCTCGTCAAATACGCCTTCTTTCAGCCGCTTAAAAAAACGGGGCATGCCGTTTTCCGACACTGATCCTCTGACCCCGAGCAGACTTGCGTTCGGATCGATAAAACGTCCGAGCGACAGAAGATCATGTTCATTTCCTCCCGTTCCGTGCAAAAGCAGCAGAACATTTTCTGACGTTCCCTGTTCAAACACATGTTTCATCATCATTCTCCTTTCTCCATTTTGGGCAGAACAGCTGTAATCTGGCTGCGATGCTCTTCCAGCCATTCCGGAAGCTTCAGCTCTGTTCCGAGATTTTCAAAGGATTCATCCGTCATAAAGCCCGGTTCATCGGTTGCCATTTCAAATAAAATGCCGCCGCTTTCCCTGAAATAAATTGATGTGAAGTAAGACCTGTCAAGAATGTCAGATGAAGCAAGATGAGAATCAGCAAGAATATCCTTCCACTCCGCCTGCTCTTTTTCACTAGTGCGGAAAGCGACATGATGAACTGTCCCGTAACCGCCGATACCTGTTTCTTTCGGCGCAAGGTCAACATCTATAATATGTCCGATCCGCGCCTCCGATTGCAGCCTGACAATCTGATGTTCTTCTCCTGTCTTTGAATAACCGAAGCGTTCTATGAGAAATTGAATGGTTGCTTCAGGACGGTACGAGTACAGAAGAACACCTCTCATGCCTGTGATCGCTTCTTTTTCAGTAATGCCCGAAGGAGTCCATTCACTCTGTCCGTTTCTTTCATCTTCCATTATGGCAAGCGGCAGGTCTTCTGTATCATTAAAGAGAAGCACTTGTTCAGACAGCATGATCTGTTCTTTTACAGACAAGCCGTTTTCTTCAAGCCGGCGCTTCCAAAACGCGAGTGCTCCTTTCGGCACGGAGAAATAAATTCTTCCGGCCTGCCCTTTTCCCACGGTTCCCGGGCGGCTTCCCTGAAAAGGGAAAAATGTAATGATCGTGCCCGGCTCTCCGTTTTGGTTGCCGAAATAAAAGTGATAAGTGGCCGGGTCGTCAAAATTAACGGTTTTTTTAACGAGCCGCAAACCCAGCACTTCAGTATAAAACCGAAGATTTTCAGCAGGATCTTTTGCAAATGCGGTAACATGGTGCAATCCTTGTGTATCCAACGTATTCACTCCTAAATATCTTGATTTCGAGATATTAACTATTCTAATTTAATATGAATGAAGATGCAACTAAAGTCTTTCAGTTAAAAAAGTAATAGAATTCTTTTTTTTCTGAAAAATATCTTGTGATCTTATCTGACACCTGCTATGATAAGGAGCATTATCAAGTTTCAGGAGGAAAGTAAATGGTCAGAAAAGCACTAATTTTCGTTCTCATCTTAATCCCTTTCAGCCAGCTGGCCCTGCTGTCAGCCGCTAATCGGGTTCATCCGATCATTATCGGGCTGCCTTTTTTTCATTTCTGGCTGCTTTTATGGATCGCAGTCACTCCATTATGTTCGTTTCTTATTTATAGGCTGCAGAAGAAACAAGGAGGACTGGACTGATGCCCGCAAATATAACAGCATTGATCATTACAGCCATCATCGTTTTAACCGTTGTCTGCATCGGCTTTATAGCCGGGAGAGACAAATCATCACGCACTTCTGTTGAGGAATGGTCTGTCGGCGGCAGACGGTTCGGGGGGCTCCTCGTCTGGTTTTTAGTCGGCGCGGATCTTTATACGGCTTATACGTTTTTAGGCTTAACAAGCACAGCCTACACAGGGGGAAGCGTTGCTTTTTTTGCAATCCCGTATTCTGTTTTGGCGTATTTTATCGCCTATTTCTTTCTGCCGAAGCTGTGGAAAGTGGCAAAAATACACAAATTAACGACACTTGCCGATTATGCCCGTGAGCGTTTTGACAGTAAACTTTTGGCCAGTCTTGTCGCCATTGTCGGCGTTCTTATGCTCATTCCTTATATTTGTCTCCAGCTGAGCGGAATTCAAGATACGCTTCAGGTGGCCGGAACGGGTGTCATTAATGTCAATATGGTCGTCATCATCTCTTTTATTCTTGTAGCGCTGTATACTTTTTTCAGCGGAATTAAAGGGCCGACCTTTACGGCGATTATTAAAGACATTCTGGTGTGGGTGATTATGCTGTTTATGGTCGTCTCACTCCCGCTGATCCATTTTCACGGCTGGACGCCGATGATTCACACTCTGGCTGAAAAAGCGCCGCAAATGCTGACGATCCCGGATTCGGGGCCGAAAGGAATTCCTTGGTTTATCACAGCTTCGATCGTATCTGCGCTGGCGCTCTTTATGTGGGCGCATGCGGCAACCGGCGTATTTACGGCAAAAAGCGCAGATGCCGTCCGCAAAAACAGCATGTTTCTGCCGCTTTATAATATTGTTTTGATTCTTGTTATTTTTCTCGGCTTTATCGCGTTTCTTGTCCTGCCGGAAGATACCAATCCGCGGCTCGCTTTATTGAAGCTGATTCAAACGTCTTACGGCGGAGTCGCGCAGGGCTTTGCTTACTCCACGATTGCCCTTGCGTCATTGATTCCCTGCTCTATCATGGCCATCGGGGCATCAAACTTATTTGCGAATAACTTATATCGGGATTTGATTCACCCGAATGTGTCACCAAGCAAGCTGACGATGATCACCCGTTCAATGGTATTTGTCGTCATTGGGCTCGCGCTTTTATTCGGCATGCTGTTCCCGACTGCGCTCGTTACCCTTCAGCTTCTCGGTGTTTCCGGCATGGTTCAGATCTTTCCGGCTATCGCCGTCAGTCTGTTTTGGAAGAATCAAACGAAAGAAGCGACAATTATCGGTCTTCTCGTCGGTCTTATCGTGACATTCACGGTAAATATCACCCAATCCGCCCACGGTATATATGAAGGCTTTTGGGGTTTGACCGCTAACATGGCAGCCGTTATTATCCTTAACCCGTTTTTTGTAAAAAAAGCGGCTTCAAACGCCGTCAAAGACGGTTTATTCAATAAAGCTCCTTCTGATCAACTGAACCAAAAAGGCGCTTAACAGAAAGAAGCCGGCACGTAAATGTGCCGGTTTTTTACTTTTTTCACTTCCATTTGTAGGTAGCCACAGTTTTAGCCGGGATGACAGCTTCAAACTGCCGATTTTCTGAAACGACATGGAATTTTTGTTCGGCGGATGTCTGGTTGATTACGACTGTCACAATGGATTGATCAGGATTAAGGAACGATACATTCGAGACTGTGTTTTTGGAGCCGTAATTACTTTCTATCCGCTTTGCTCCCCGGTCGATAAATTTTGAAAAGTTGCCTGTCATATGAAAGATCGGGATATTCCAATAGCGGTCAGGGTTTTTAGCATCCTGAATAAACAGCGTCGGGTCTGGGGTGCCTATCCAATGATGCGTCTTGATTTGACTGTCGAGCATCGTCACCCACGCATTGTAGCTCGACGCGCCGTTGCGGAAATACTGCGCGATCCGGTCCGCCCCTGCCGTCCCCCAGACAGACCGCTCCGTTAAGTGAATAGATTGATCAGGATATCTCTTTCCGATTTCCGACATGACGGAAAGGTCACCGTCATAATCGTGAAAAGCGATGCCGTCTGCCGCCCGGTTTCCTTTTTTATCATCTAAAATCGGCGGAATATAGTTCCACGCCCCGCTCGCATTGTGATCATAAATCCAAATTTTCGTGTCAATTACGTGTTTTTTCATTTCTTTTTTTAAGGCCAGTGCCAGTTTGCGCTGCTGAGACGGCGGCATAAACATGCTCGGATAGTCGATTTCCAGCAAAGGTTCATTTTGAAGGGTCATGGCATAAATCGGAATTCCCTGCTTTTCGTACGCCTCAATAAATTTGCGGAAGTAAACGGCCAGTTCGCCGATATATTTATCTTTCAGCTTTCCCCGCTTGAGGTTTTCATTCGTTTTCATCCAAGCCGGCGGGCTCCACGGCGAGGCGATGATTTTCAGTTCCGGATTTATCGCCAGCGCTTCCTTGATGGTTGCTGTAATGTGTAAATCAATATCCTTTTGGATCGAGAAATGACGGAGCTTAGGATCTGTTTGGCCTTCAGGCATATCGTCATACGTATAAAATTCCTGTGCCGTAAAATCAGATGTCCCGATCGTTATGCGCATAACGTCCATGCCGATACCATCTTTGGGATCAACCAGTTTTTTCAGCACTTCCTTTCTTTTTGCGGGTGTCATTTTTGATAAATTATGGATTGTGGATTCTTCCAGGGACGATCCTACACCTAACACACTTTGATAGCGGCGCGACGGATCAATATACACAGCGGCGGAGTCAGAAGCCTTCTTTTTTGTCAATGTAAGCGGTGTTTGTTCGTCTAAGGCGTATTTCACTTCCAGCGGCCCGTCATACCACGTACGGGAAGCCGGATCTTTTTCAGAACTGAACCACACCCTTACTTTGTTTTTGTCTGAAGCCCTCTGATCAGCCGCATACACTTCGGTTTCCATGCTGCTTGATATGAAAAAGAAAAACATAAGAAAAACCAGCGTCATGTGCAGACCTTTTTTAAAAAACATGAACCACCATCCCTTTCCTTATTTTTATAAGCGATTCTAAATGAAAAGCCGGACAGTCACCTCCTTCCCGCTTAAATGAATGCGTTTTCAAAATTACTGATAAAAAGCAGGCTTCACACGACGGTGAAGCCTTCCCTTTTTACACCTTTAGGATACATATGAACCGTTTGTTTCAATCACTTTTTTATACCATTCAAATGAGTCTTTCTTAAGCCGCCTCATTGAACCGTTGCCTTCATTATCCCGATCAACATAAATCATGCCGTAGCGTTTTTTCATTTCTCCGGTTGTAAATGACACGATATCAATAATTCCCCATGGTGTATAGCCCATTACATCCACACCATCATATGTGATTGCTGTTTTCAAAGCTTTTATATGTGACGATAAATATTCAATTCTTGCTGTGTCATGAATTGAACCGTCCTCTTCTAATGTGTCGATGGCGCCGAATCCGTTTTCCACGATAAATAATGGAATCTGATAGCGGTCGTATAAGCGGTTTAATGTGTACCGTAAACCGGTCGGGTCAATCGCCCAGCCCCAATCACTCGCTGTAATATAAGGATTGTCCACGCCGTTTGGCAATCCTCCGTTTACGACATCCCCGGTATTATCGTTTGATACATCACTTTTTACGGTTGTAGACATGTAATAGCTGAATCCGAGGTAGTCCACTCGGCCGTTTTTCAAAATCTCTTCATCACCGTCTTCAAAGTGTATCTGATAGCCCTCTCTTTCAAATTCTTTTAACGCATAGCTTGGATAATATCCGCGAACCTGCACGTCCGGGAAGAAAAAACGCTGTCTCATCGTTTCTTCAGCCAGCATCACATCATCGGGATGAGATGAGTACGGGTAAATCGGAACATGTGATACCATGGCGCCGATCCTGAACTCGGGATTGATTTTCCTTCCCTTCGAAACAGCCAATGCGCTTGCCAGCAGTTCGTGATGGCCGGCCTGATACATGACTTCTTTTGCGTTTTCGTTTTCTTTGACGGCGACGCCCGAGTTCGTCCATAAAAAGATCGGATTATTCACATCCATCTTATTATTGATTTCGTTAAACGTCATCCAATACTTCACCTTATGTTTATAGCGTTCAAAACACACTTCAGCGAATTTTACAAAAAATCCGACTGTTTTTCTGTTTCTGAAACCGCCATATTCCCTCGCCAAATGGAGCGGCATCTCAAAATGTGACAGCGTGATTACCGGTTCAATCCCATGTTTCAGCAATTCATCAAACACCCGGTCGTAAAAAGCCAATCCTTCCTCATTGGGCTCGGCTTCATCACCTTTAGGAAAAATTCTGCTCCAGCCGATGGACGTTCTTAAACATTTCAGACCCAGCTCGCTGAATAACGCGATGTCTTCTTTATAACGATGATAAAAATCGATCGCTTCATGATTCGGATAAAATTCCCGCTCTTCAATTGTATCTGTTATTTTCCGGGGCACACCATGCGCGCCTGCCGTCATGACGTCCACTACACTCGGCCCCTTGCCGCCTTTATTCCATCCCCCTTCAAATTGGTGGGCGGCCAGAGCGCCTCCCCATAAAAAATCTTTTGGCAATGTCCCCATCGTTTATATCCTCCTTTATTTGACTGCGGCTTGCATGCCGAATAAATGCACTGCAGCCGCTTCAAGCATCCGCTTCGCAAGTGTAGAAGAAATCCTGCCTTTATTTTCATATTATACGTTTATATTATAATTGTACCGGTATAATTTATCAATACATAAACAATTATAGTTAATTTACGAAATGGCTTTTAAAAACGATTATGCTATAATTCTGAAAGAAGCGGGACAATAAATGAATGAGGAATGTATATGTTAAAATACCAGCAAATCGCGATAGATATTGAAAAATACATAGAAGAACATCAGCTGCAGCAGGGGGATAAACTGCCTGTGCTGCAAACCTTAATGACCCGGTTTAACGTGAGCAAAAGCACGATCACCAAGTCCTTAGATTTATTAGAAAAAAAGGGGATTGTGTTTCAAGTGAGGGGAAGCGGCATTTTTGTCAGACGGAATAAAAGAAAAGGGTATATCAGTCTGCTTTCTAATCAGGGATTTAAAGAATCACTTGAAGATTTTAATGTCACTTCCAAATTATTAGCGCTGGAAGTGAGAAAACCCACGCCTGAGGCTGCCCAAAATCTGAATATGCCGCTTGACGGCGACGTGTATTATGTCAAGCGAATCCGATATATTGACGGGCTGACATTGTGTATCGAAGAGTCATTTTACAACAAATCGATTATTACGTATTTGAATAAAGAGATCGTGGCAGAATCAATATTTGATTATATTCGAGAAGGTCTCGGGTTAAAGCGCGGTTTTTCAGATTTATATCTGTACGCGGGGATGTTAAATGAAGAAGAAGCGGAGTACTTAGGTCTGTTTACAGGAGCGCCTAAGCTTTGCGTTGAAACGATTTTTCATTTAACCAACGGCCAGCCGTTTGACTACTCAAAAGTCACCTATCACTATGAGCAATCACAGTTTTTCATTCAGGCGAACAGCCACCTTTTTGAACAGGAAACGACATAAGACGGGCTTTTCGCAAACAGAAAACACCCAATGCGCGAGCGACGCATCGGGTGTTTTTTACTATTTCATATTCTTATTTAATGTTTCAACGGCTTTTTTCATTTGTGTATCGTTGTCCGCAAGCTGTTTTTGCAGATCCGTCATCAATTTTGCCGTTGTGTCTCCCGTTACAATGCCTGTTTGTTTCAGTTTCTCTTTTGCTTGGAATTGTTTAACGGCTTGTTCAAATGCTTTATCATACGTGCCGTTTACTTTCACGCTGTACCCCAGCGCTTTCAGCATTTTTTGCGCATTGGTGACGGTGGTTCCGGAATCCCCGTATTTGTATGTTTTTTTCGCATCTAAATACGGCAGGTTCGCATATTCAGGAAGCTTAACCTGATATTGCGGTTTGATGCCTTTTTTATGAATCCACTCTCCGTCCGCTGTCAGCCATTTAGCGATTGTCAGTTTAACGGTAGAACCGTCGCTGTAATCTTTTGCCGTCTGCACGGTTCCTTTTCCGAACGTTTTTTCGCCGATCAGCGGAATGCCCGATGATTCATGCAGCGCAGCCGACATGATTTCCGCGGCGCTCGCGGTGCCGTCATTGACAAGGACGACTGTCGGTTTTGTCACTTTGCGCTCTTTCGTCGCTTTCATGACCTCTTTCGTGCCGTCTTTGTATTCGACCTGCATGATATTTTTACCTTTATCGATAAACATGTTGCTCATTTTGATGGCTTCATCCATCAGTCCGCCCGGGTTGCCCCTTAAATCGAGAATGTATCCTTTCGCTCCTTGTTTTTCGAGGCTGTCAATGGCTGAATTCAGCTCTTTTGCCGTCGATTCGGAGAAGGATGTGATTTGAATTTCGCCGATGTCTCCTTTTTTCATTTCAGAGTACACCGTTTCAACCGGGATGGTGTCACGTTTGATCGACAGGTTCAGATCGCCGACACCCGCTCTGTGCAGCACAAGCTTGACGTTTGTTCCCTTTTTGCCGCGGATTAATGCGACGGCTTCGTTTACATTAAGGCCTTTAACGCTTTTGCCGTTGACCTTCAAGATCTGGTCATTCGGTTTAACCCCCGCTTTTTCCGCGGGTGACCCTTTAATCGGCGATACGATCAGGATGCTGCCGTCCTTTTCTTCCACTTGTGCGCCGATGCCTTCAAACGAAGCGGAAATTGTTTCTTCAAAAGACTTTCCTTCCTGCGGGTCCATATAAGAAGAATATGGATCATCCAGGGAACTGATCATGCCTTTTATCGCTCCGTCTACTAATTTGCTGTCATCTGTTTTTTGATAGTAATCACTTTTAATCTGCTCGTAGGCTTTATTGAATTTCTCAAATTTGCTGTTCGTCAAAGCAGCCGAGCCTTGTCCGAAAATGGTCGTATTGCCCGTGATAAACAGCGTAAGCGCCGAGGCTGCGACCGCAGTGATCAATATAATAAAAAACAGTTTAAATTGCCGCTTCAAGAAAACACCACCTTTTTATTCTTACATTATTATCATAGACGAACGCTCATTCGTCAACTTCAAACGTGAGGCGCCCTTCTTTCCCGTTTACCCAAACCTATGCTTTTCTCTCAACATATGCTGAGGAAAAAAGGAGGATTCGGCCTTTGAGCAAATATTTAGAAATGCTGTCCTTATTCGGAGTCGGAGGGGCTCACCCCGGCGGGCTCGCTTTTTCCAAAGCCGTTCTCACAAAAGCGGCTCCTCCTCCTGGCGAACCGATTCTTGACGCCGGCTGCGGAACGGGACAGACGGCCGCTTATCTCGGCCACCTGCTGTACCCCGTCACCTGTGTTGATAAGGATCCCCTTATGCTTGAAAAAGCAGCAAAACGATTTGCCGCTGAAGGCTTAACCATTCCGGGCTATTTGGCGGAGCTTGAGCGGCTTCCGTTTGCTGAAAATCAATTTTCCGCCGTTCTTTCCGAATCAGTTCTCACCTTTTCAAATCTTGATTCATCGCTGTCTGAAATCCTGCGGGTCCTTAAACCCGGGGGTATGCTGATCGGCATTGAAGCTGCTTTACAAAAGCCCATGCCGGAAAACGCCATCACGCAGATAAAAGACTTCTACGGTTTTACCGTATTGCAGGATGAAACGGCATGGAAACAGAGATTGCTTCAGCAAGGCTTTCAGAAAGCGGATTTCATTCCCGCTGTCTATGAAAACAACGCGCAGGAGCCGACTACAGAAATGGATTTATCGCCCGTTATTCAGCCGGTTCACTACGATACGCTGACGGCTCATTACGAGCTTATGCAGACGTACCGTGAATATATGGGACACTGCGCTTTTGTCGCTTACAAGTAAAACGGCGATTGTCCTCCTGTTTTCGTCCAACCTTTTTACCGCACTCTATCATAAGCTGACATAGAAAGATAGGTTGGATAGGAGGAGAAAAGATGCAAAACTATTATCATCTTTGCCGGCAGCACCAGGGAAAAGTAGCAAGAATTACAGAACGAAACGGCAGAGTCCACGTCGGAAGAATCGTACGGGTGACTAACAGCAAAGTGTATATCGCCCCTGTCGGCGGCCGTCACAGAGGATACGGGTTCGGCTATTGGGGAGGCTGGGGAGGCTGGGGAGCAGCCTACGGTATCGGCCTTGGTTTGATTACCGGATTTGCGCTTGGAGGTTTACTCTTCTGGTAATAAAGAAAGCCCGCTTTCTATTTTTCAAGCGGGCTTCTTCTTATTACACTTTCTTTACTTCATTAAAATATTCTTCAAGCGTTAATTGATGGTCATGGATGGCTTTTGCCGCTTTTTTGCCTACATAGCGTAAATGCCATGGTTCATACTCATACTTTGTGACATTTTCTTTGCCTTTAGGATAGCGGATGATAAAGCCGTATTCATACGCATGGTCTTTCACCCATTTGCCGTCTGCCGTGTTTCCGAACGCTTCATTCAGCTCATATCCGTTGCTTTTGCTGGAAATGTCCATTGCCAGCCCCGTCTGGTGTTCGCTTTGCCCTGGGTATGCGACGGCTTCTTTCGCCTTTTTTTCACCTTTCAGACTGACTTCATTATCGAAAATAACTTTCTGTCTGTCATAAGAGCGGTATCCCGAAACGGCAACCAGGTCATAACCTTCTTTTTTCCCTGCGCTGAATAGTTCCGCCAAAGCATCGGCGGCAGGTTTGCGGATATATCGTTTCTCGATTTTCTCAGTAAAAGAAAATTCGACTTTCGGGATCACGAGATCATTCGGTTTATAATCTCCCGGCAGCGTGTATGTCTTATTCACGAGCGCAAGGGTATTTGTCGGGTTTTGAATGGTCTCAAGCCCGTTCACTTCTTTAATATCATTAAAATATTTGCTCTCCAATACAAAACCGCTGTTTTCTGCCTTCGTTGTTTTTTTGCTTGATGTGTCATCTGATTGTTTTGTTTCAGCTGCTGTTTTTGTGTCCTTGTGGCTGTCGCCGCCTGAAATGCTGCAGCCGGTTCCCACGATTGCGGTTACGCTGAGAGCGGCAGCGAGCGAAAACCATTTAGTGGATTTCTTCATTTTACACTTACCTTTCTTTTTTTGAATCAGGGCGATGCATAAAGAAGAGGGCTGCTTTAATCAGCATAACCCTCATCTCAAGTTTACGATACAGTATGCAGCGCCAGTTTAATCATATCATGAAAAGTCGTTTGACGCTCTTCTGCCGTTGTTTCTTCTCCCGTTAACACGTGATCGCTTACAGTCAGGATAGACAGCGCTTTTTTGCCGTATTTAGCGGCAAGCGTATATAAAGCAGTCGTTTCCATCTCTACGCCGAGAACGCCGTATCTGGCAAGCTTTTCGATTTGGGAGTCTTCATTGTAAAACTGATCGGCGGTGAATACGCTTCCGACCGCTACAGGAAGATTGTTTTTTTGCGCTTCCTGGTACGCTTTATGAAGCAGTTCGAAGTCTGCGCAAGGAGCATAATCTACACTGCCGAAGGCGACACGGTTCATCTGTGAATCCGTTGAAGACGTCATAGCCAAAATCACGTCACGCACCTTCACGTCATTACGGATGGCTCCGCATGAGCCGACTCTGATTAAGTTTTGAACATCATAGCTTTGAATCAGTTCATTCACATAAATAGAGATAGACGGAACACCCATGCCTGTGCCTTGGACTGATACTTTTTTGCCGTTATATGTACCCGTAAATCCGTACATTCCTCTGACTTCATTATAGCATTCCACATTTTCAAGATAAGTTTCCGCAATAAATTTCGCTCGGAGCGGGTCTCCCGGCAAAAGCACTGTATCCGCAATTTGGCCTTTTTCTGCGTTTATATGTACACTCATTTCCTTTTCCTCCTGCCTATTCAAACTCCCACCCATTGTACACTGAATAACGGTAAGAGACAATCATCAGCATGATCAGGGCGATCTTGGGCAGAATATGCGGGATGACAAGCCTAAAGAAAAAGGAGTGAACATAATGGGCAAAAAACAGCGCAACCGGGTGACCGGCCAGAAAAAGAACAATCACGTGCCCGTTTCAGACGTCATTGCAGCTGATGAAGCGCATGGAAAAGAGCATTCCGCCGCTAAACGGAAGCCTTAACACTGTCTTTCCCAGACAATACGGAAGCCGGCTGAAGATTCAGCCGGCCCCGTCTTACCTCGGCTGGACGAGCAGCCGGTTAATTTTGCTCCATCCCGCAGGGTTAAGCCTGTAATAGGTCTTTCCTTTTCTTCCTTCGTCTATGAGTATGACATCTCCGGTCGCTATGAATCTGGCTTGATAGTCGTTTGGGACCGTATCAGGCACATTAAAAACAGAAAATGCCCTTTCCAGTGCGTCTTGATGATTGTCAGCGGCCAACTCTGTCCGATAGACGACCCTGTATCCCTTTTTCTCGCCGTAGCGGGGTGTTTGAAAAATCGTCACATCATAGGCGCAAGTCTTTTTTTTAAACACGGGCAGCGATAACAGCATCAAGATCCCTCCCTCTTATTTCTTAATAGTATTAGCGTTTTTTCTCATTTCTCCTGTCTCTATTTTTGTCGAAACAGATGATACTTTTCGTCAAAGAGCGCAAAAAGCGAAACGAGGCAAAGTCCGAGACTGAATCCGGCAAGGACATCCGTCGGAAAATGCGCGCCCAAATAAATTCTGCTGAGTCCGATCAGAATGACGAGAACTCCGGTAAAGACGGTGACGGCCCGTTTTCTTTTCGTGAAAAACGGAACATGCTTGATCAAAAAGTAAGCGATGACGGGATACACCACTGCCGAATTCATGGAGTGGCCGCTCGGAAAACTGTATGAGGTTTCATGGACGAGCGGTTCAAAAGCGGGTCTGGCTCTTTCAATCAATTCTTTTATTTTTATGTTTACAATCCGTTCAATGAGAAAGAGAAGCGGCAAAAAAACAACATCCGGCGTTTTTTTGTACATATACAGAGCCGCGCCTGTCAAAAGAAGAAGCGGCAAAAGCACCGCGGTCGTGCCGAGCTCCGTTATCCATAACATCAATTCATTCAGCCAGGCAGCCCTGATCCTGACAGCCGCTTCTATCACACGCTCATCAAAAACCCGGACGGCTTCTATCCGGATCGCTGCTGCGAGCAGAATAAACAATGCGAAAAGACTTGCTGGCTTGTACAACGTTTTCCCCCCATGTTTCATTCTCCCGAGCTGATTGAAAAAACCGAAGCTTTTTCACTTCGGTTCCGCAGTTTCAGTCTTCATCAAGCTCTTCGTCTATCATACATTTTTCTAATAAATAATCAAAGGTGATGTCGGCTATTTCGAAGATTTCCTCTTCACTCGGTATGTACCCGCGCATAGCAAGCTGACTGTAAAAATAATCAGCTATTTCTTCTGTGTCAATCACAAGATCTATTTCTTTCATGCAAACACCGCCTCCTTTTTTATGTTTTATGAAAAAACCGTTCAAATTATACCCGAAAGTTCTAAACGTTTTGTCCGCTCATATACTTTTAAAAAACAAGCCCCGGAGGGAGAAAAGATGATGACGAAAATGATGGCTTTATTGGACGGAGATGGATTTGATGTCGTATTGGAAAAAGTGCTGAAAGGAATGTCGTTTGTAATCTTTGCCGGCTGTCTGCCCTGGTTTTTATATGTCACCGTCCGTTTTTTTGCCGGCTAGCTGAAATGCTCCCGCAGGCTTTCCAGCACAAAATTCATCATATCTTTATATTCTTCGTCACCGAACAAATGATAAAGAATCTTATAATCGTTATAAATATCAAGCAGCTCATCTACAATCGATACCGCCAGCACATGCAGGGTATCGGGATCATCAGCATCGCCTTCAAACTGAAGAAGAGCAGACGCGACGGTATCCTCGCCGATCTCATGAGATGCTTCCCCAACATAGTGGACAAACAGCAGCTGATGCACAAACTGATCCATTTCATATTTTCTCAGAACCAGCGTGAGATCCTCTTCCTCCGTTTCAAGCCACTCTCCGTCTTTCAGCCGAGTCAGCTCATAAATAATATCCTCCCAGCCATCCTCTAAATATCTCCATATTTCAGTTCTGTGGCCGATGACACGGAATAATTCCTTTCCGTAGTCCTTTACATATACTACGTCGCCGATCAGAAATTCATATTCAATATCCAATTTTTCCATATCGACGATCACGCCCTCATAATCTTTATAAAGCTGGATGGACGATTCAAAATAAAGCACTTCATTATGATTGACTTCGTAAAGATAATGTTTATCAATTTGATGAACCTTCGTAATGGTGCCGACGGTTCCGTACATCACGACGACCACGATGTCTCCCACTTGAAATTTCGGTTTATCTGGCTTCATGCTGTCTCCCCCTTGCCGCGGACTGTCATACGCTATCGTATGCCGGCCGCCATCATTTCGCATGGGCATGAAAACCACAGGAAATATCTATTTCTGCACCTGTTCAAAATGGCAAAAACCGCAACATGCTTGTGCGTTTTTTCACTTACCGTAACAGAAGCGTCCGATGACATTTCGCTCTCGATCGACTGCAGTAACAGTGCTGAGACAAAACGCGCCTATTTTGAATGAGTTTTTGTTTTTTCTCTATGACGCAAAGGTAAACACCCGGCCCGAAGGCATATTGACAATATCACCGCCGTGATGTTCAAGATTTGCCGTGAAACACATCATCGAAGGTGTAGGGAGATCCAATTCCGGCTGCATATTTGCAAGGCACAACTTCAATCCGCTTCAACCTTGTCACATAAAATCCCCTATTCCGTCCAAACGTCAGTGCCTCATCAGTCTTACCTAATGGATCATTTGATTCCCCTCACTTCATTTAAAAGTTTGATTATTTCTCCGTGAAAAGAGGCTCCTTACCCAGGACCCCGCCGTCAGCAGGCCTGATCCGGTGAACTCTGCAGCTATACATTCTACTGCCTTATGATACGTGCCGTCAGGAAGATGTGTTTACGTGCTGATCAAAACGGACGGCGTTGCGGGATTTGATCATACGGCACCTCATAAGCGAGTCATTTCAACAGAAAAAAAACCGCACAATGTGCGGTTTTTCGTCAGGCGTGATGCACCTCGGTCTCATATTTTTCCCAAGCTTCATCAAATGTCGCCATCGTTTCTAAATAGTCGGCGCTCAGTTCTAAATAAGAACTGAGCTCGTGATAATCGCTTGACGTTTTCGGAAAGCCGTGATCTTCGTATGCCTGATTCGCAAACTGGCTGATTGCGTCCTGCGGCTTGGGATGCCTGTATTTCATCAAATAGTGATAAAAGGATTTCATGGGTTTCCCCTCCTGATGACTGTCTTTTGTTGTACTATTATACAATTCAAGTGTGAAATTACAACAAAAGAAGACTAGGAGAAGTCAAAATAATTCCGTTTCAAGATCCGTTCTGTCTCCATCAGCTCTTGATATGTGAGTGTTTCCGGTAATTTTTTTGCATCGACTAAAAAAAGCTGATTTTCGATTTCCGCTATGACCGCTTCCTCCTGATAAGTCATGCCGCAGGAGGAACAGGCGAATGCGGGTGTTTCTGTAATTTCTATGGCCCTCGTACCGTCAGGAAGCTCCCAGTACACAGCCGCCTGACAAGCTGACGCCTTCTGATTGCCGCACCACTCGCATGGCTTCACGGCGATTCACCTCCGACTTCCGATCCTGCTTTTTGCTCTTTCTTTTGCTGTGCAATAAATTTCTTTTCTTTCAATTCATCTCTCTTTTCCCTGCGGTCTTTCAGCGTTTCATGATCAGGGTTTGATGTAAACGTTTTCCTCCTGTCGATCCTCGATACATTTTCCGGTGTGAACGAAACCTCTTTGTCCGCGAAAATGGCGCTCAGTCCGACCGGCTCGTGTTTGGCCATCGTTCCCGGAAAAACAGATTCAAAATAGTCGTCGGCTTGATTCGGGATATAGTTTTCCGGCTCGGGATAAGATGTAATCACCCCTTCGAAGTTTCTGATCACAACTTTCTCCGGACTTTGGGAGAGCAAGTAGTTCGGCTGCAGGGCGATTTTACCGCCTCCGCCCGGGGCGTCGACGACAAAGGTCGGCACGGCAAAGCCCGTTGTGTGGCCCCTCAGTCCTTCAATGATTTCCAGCCCTTTTGACACAGGCGCTCTGAAATGGCCGATTCCCTCTGACAAATCACATTGATAAATATAATACGGACGCACGCGGATTTTCACTAAATCATGCATGAGTTTTTTCATAATCGGCACCGAATCGTTAATGCCTGCTAAAATAACGGCCTGGTTACCGACCGGAACACCTGCGTTAACGAGCTTTTCACACGCCGCAACCGATTCTTCCGTCAGTTCGATGCTCGTATTAAAATGAGTGTTCAGCCAGACCGGATGATATTTTTTCAAAATCTCACAAAGGTTATCCGTTATCCGCTGCGGAAATACGACGGGCGCTCTCGTTCCGATCCGGATAATTTCAAGGTGGGGAATGTCGCGCAGGTTTTTCAAAATATATTCCAGAATCTGATCGTTAATTAAAAGCCCGTCTCCGCCGGAAATCAGGCAGTCACGGATTTCCGGCGTTTCCCGGATGTAAGCGATGGCCGCATCAAGCTGTTTTTTCGGCACCCCCATTCCGATCTGTCCGGAAAAACGCCTTCTGGTGCAATATCGGCAATACATCGAGCATTGATTTGTCACCAGAAAAAGAACGCGGTCGGGATAGCGGTGCGTAAGACCGGGAACCGGTGAATCTTCATCTTCAAACAGCGGATCTTCAAGGTCATATTTCGTTTTGTGCATTTCTTCTGACAGTGGCACGGACTGCATGCGGATCGGACATCTCGGGTTATCGGGATCCATTAAAGAAGCATAATAAGGCGTAATGTTCAGGGGAATGGTTTTTACAGACATCCTGACGCCTTCTTCTTCCTCTTCGGTCAAATGAATGACTTTTTTCAGGTCATCGACGGTTCTTACAGTATGGGTGAGCTGCCACAGCCAATCATTCCACTTTTCTTCCGGCACATCTTTCCACAATTCAATCTCCTTCCAATGACGCTTCGGCTGAAACCATTTGTTTGTCAAACGAATTCCTCCTTATGAATGGCCAAACGTAAAGTCTTACACCATATATTCATATTTTCGAGCCCTTCTGAAATGCGGCAGTTGTTCACAAGCCTGCCTCTGTAGCCGTATCCCGCATGGTACAAAACGGCATTCATCCCGTAAGACGCTGCACGGGCCAAGGAAAAAAGATGAATGATTCCCCGGCCCGCGAGTTCCTGCTCCAACGCTTTAAACAAGTATGCTGTTACGGAGTTCCCCCTGTAATCTGACAGAACCGCGCAATCGGTCATTTCAGCGTGCCCCAATACCGGATTGATATCTGCGCTTGCCGCCCCAATGAGAAGATCCTGATCGAATGCGGCATAATAGATGGTGTTTTCTCTCATTGTTTTTTTAATATATAGGGGATTAAAGACAGGAGTCGGATAGGTAAGAAAAACATGTTTATATAAGTGCGTTAAACGGTCTGCATCATCTTCGTCCGCTTTTCTGAACATCAGCGTGCTCTCTGTCTGAGTCAGTCCCCGCCGCGGTGTCTCATATAAACGGTCAACAGTCGAATCTTCTGATACATATGAATCTGACCGTCTCCGTTCCTCTGCTAAATAGCGCACCATCACAACAGCCTCATGCCCGTTGTAATACCCGTCTATGACACCCTCAACAATAAAAAGATGCTTGACAAATTCCGGCTCATCGCCGCGCTTGGCAAAGAAAATTACCTTTTGGGCTCCTTCTTGCTTTGCTTCTGCCAAAACGGCCGGAATAAGCGCCGTAATCTGCCCGTCATAACGAATGACTCTGAGCCGCTCATTGAAACGGTCTGCATCAATCTCGGCCGCTCCCTTTTCAGCCCTCAGTTCCTTTATCAGCTCCATCACCCCCATCTGCCACCCCGCACCATTCCATGATAAAAAGAGAAATGATTTTGACGGCATCGATTAACGCCCGGATTTCAATGTATTCATTCGCCTGATGCGCCGCCTTGACTTCTCCAGGACCGAAGACGATGACCGGCGTCTGTCCCGCGTGCTGCAAAAGCCCTCCGTCCGTTCCCCACGGGGACGCTTCTCGAACCGGTTTTGCCCCTTTCATTTTCTCAAAAGAAGATTCCAGAGCGGAAATCAGCGGATGCTCATCCGGGAGATCATTCGGAAGCCACTGAGCCCCAAACCATTCTATTTCCGCCGGGTGGTGTTTAAACCATTCATCCCGGTACTCCAAATCTTTCAGCCAGCTTGCCAGCTCTTCTTTTACTGCTTCGGGCGTTTCATCCGGAGCTATTCCGCACCTGCCTTCTATCACCACACGGTCAGCTACCGATGACGGCCACGTTCCCCCTTGGACGATGCCGATATTAATGGGAACCGGAATCGGAACGTCCCGATAAAGCGGGTCTGTGATACGGGCGTTGCGGACGTGTTCAAGCTCTTTAATGGCTGTGATGACATGCAGGCTTTTTTCAATGGCGCTCACCCCTTCATAGCGGGTGCCGCCGTGTGCGGACAATCCCCTTACCGTAATGCGGAACCACATAGACCCTTGCTGCTTAACAAACAGCTTTAAATTAGTCGGTTCGGGAATAAGCGCCCCGTCAGCCTTGTAGCCCCTCATAACAGCCGCCAGTGTTCCCGCGCCGCCGCACTCTTCATCTATGACACTTTGAAACAGAACATCTCCTTTTAATGTAATCCCGCAGGCTTCAAGCGCTTCTAACGCAAACAAGAGGGCTGTATTGCCGCCTTTCATATCCGTTGACCCGCGGCCGTAAACTTTGCCGTCCTTTTCAACAGCGGTAAACGGTTCATACGTCCATGCGGCGGGATTTCCTTCCGGGACAACATCAATATGTCCGTTCAGTATCAGTGATCTTCCGCCCCCGGCCCCTTTCTTTACGGCTGTGATATTCGGGCTTTCATGGAAGTCTTCACGTTCCGATACAAAATAAGCATGCTCTTTCAAATGTTTGACACTCGGCTCCCATACATCAATATCCATGTCGAACTGTCTCAGTTTTTCTAAAACGACTGCCTGTGCGTTAAATTCATGGCCGAATGTGCTTTTTTCCCCGATCAGCCGTTTCAGCAGGCTTACCGCTTTTGCTGTGTTTTCTTCCGCCCACTCAGTGACTTTCTTTTCTAATTGATCCATGGACAGACCCCCTTTTAAGAAAACATTCTCCCAATCTGATTTCGGCATCCGTTGTTTGAATGACATCGTCTATGGTCGTGCCATTCAGCAGTTCCTCAAGAACAAAAGCCCCATCATCTATGCTGATGACGGCTTTCTCTGTAATGATGAGATCTGCACAGCCCGCTGCTGTAAGCGGCAATGAACAGCTTTCGACCAGCTTCGGCCGGCCTTTCTGATCGGTGTGGCTCATGACGACAACCACTTTTTTCGCGCCTTGGGCAAGCTCCATCGCCCCGCCCATTCCGGGCACTTTTTTTCCCGGCACGAGCCAATTGGCGAGATCACCTGTCCTGCTGACTTGGAGCGCGCCTAAAATGGTAATATCTATCAGCCCTTTTCTGATCATGGCAAAAGACAGAGCTGAATCAAAATAGGAAGCACCCTTAACTGTACTGACAGGAAACCCGGCCGCATTGCATAAAAGCTCATCCTCCTCTCCGCGCTCCGGACTGCCGCCGATCCCAAGGACGCCGTTTTCCGCCTGCAGCATTACCTCCATGCCGGCCGGCAGAAAGTTCGGCACTAAAGAAGGAATGCCGATCCCCAGGTTGACAATCATACCTGAGGTAATTTCACTGGCGGCCCGCCTCGCGATACTCTCTCTTTCCGCTATTCCCAAGCCCATCTCCACTTCACTCCTTCACTTTGCACGACACCCTCCACGAAAACGCCCGGCGTTACAATATGCTCGCTGTCAAGTTCGCCGGCAGGCACAATCTCTGCCGCCTCAGCAAATGTTCTTTCGGCCGCCGCAGCCATCAGAGGGTTCATGTTGCGCGCCGTTTTGTCAAACGTCAGATTCCCGAATTCATCAGCAGTATGTGCGGACACAAAAGCGAAATCAGCCGTCAGCGCTTTTTCAACTAAATAGGACTTTCCGTCAATCGTTACGGTTTCTTTGTTTTCACAAACGGTTGCGTTATCAATGCCGATATCAGTTAAAATACCGCCTAGCCCCGCTCCGCCTGCGCGAATCCGTTCAGCAAGCGTCCCTTGCGGCGAAAATTCCACCTCAAGCGCTCCGTCAGTCATTTGTCTGCCCGCGACAGGATTTGAGCCGATATGGGAAGCAATCAGCCTTTTCACCCGCTTATGAACGATAAGCGGGCCGATGCCGATTTCCGGAAATCCGGCATCATTGCAGATGACAGTCAGCTCTTTAACGCCGCTCTCCAAAATCGCTTCGATTAATGACGGAGGTGAACCCACTCCCCCAAAACCGCCGAACATAATGACAGATTCGTCCTTGACATCGGCAATTGCTTCATGAATATCGATTTTTTTATGAAAAATAGACATATCAGCTCAATCCTTCTTCATCATTTTTTCAACTTCTTCTGCGGCCTGGGAAAATAGATCTGACAGCTCATCCAGCTCGGCATATGAAATCGTGAACGGCGGGGCAATGATGACGGCGTCTCCTTCTCCGCTGTCAATGCCGGGCTTTGCAGGGTAGATAAGCAGGCCCCGTTTTTTTGCCGCTTTAATGATTTTTTCGGTGAAGCCCTGTTTTTTCGAAAAAATGTCCTTCGTCGTTTTATCCTTAACGAATTCAACCCCGATCAGGAGGCCTTTACCGCGGACATCCCCGATCACCCCGCTGCGCTCTTTGATTTCTTCTAATTTCCGCTTCAGCATTACGCCTTTTTCCTCTGACTGCCGAAGCAGCTCGTGTTTCTTAACATAGCGAAGCACTTCAAGCGCCGCTCTTGCACAGTATGGATTGGCACTGTACGTGTGTCCGCTCATAATGACCCCGGAGCCCCGCTTGATCGTTTCAATGATGTCATCAGACGCAACGGCTGCCGCTATCGGAGCGTAACCGGCGCCTAACCCTTTTCCGAGCACCGCGATATCAGGTGCGATCCCCCAATGCTCAGAAGCAAGCATCCGCCCTGTTCTCCCGAGCCCCGTCATGACTTCATCCGCGATAAACAAAATACCGTGCCGGCGGCAGACCTCCTCAAGCGCTTCATAATAACCTGCCGGCGGAGTGATGGCTGCCCCGGCTGCTCCGACAATCGGCTCTGCAACAAATCCCGCGATAAATGAGGAACCGATCCGTTGAACAGCCGTTTCCAGTTCAGCCGCCGCAGCTTTCACAAATTCCTCTCCCTGCAGCTCAGAACGATACATATTAGGTGCTGAAACGGCCGGAAACCGTTCGAGCAGCTGGGTGAAGCGATATCTCCGTTCGTAGAACCCCGATAATGAAAGCGCTCCCAAAGTAATGCCGTGGTAACTGCCCCATCTTGATAGGAAGACGGATTTTTGGTATTGCCCTTTTTCCTGCCAATATTGAACGGCCATTTTCATCGCTGTTTCGACTGCCTCTGAGCCGCTGTTTACAAAAAATGACCAATTCAGCCCGCCCGGCAGATGATCGGCCAGAAATAAAGCCAGTTCTTCTGCCGGAGTACTGGTGAATTGCGAGCGGTACACAAACGAAACGGAGTCAAGCTGCTCTTTTAAAGCTTGTATAATATCCTCCGTGCCGTGGCCGATATTGCAAGTGACCGCCCCCGATGCTCCGTCAAGATACTTGTTCCCCTCCTGATCATACACATATGATCCCTTTCCATGACTGACTGACGGATAATTCCCGTCAAGCTCCGGTTTGATTAAATAGCTCCCCATATCTTTCCACCTCGAAAACCCATTTGCTTCATTGTATGAACAGATGAATAACCGCATTCTTATCCTTCAGAAAGTTTTTTGCAGAAAATACCTTTCTGTAAAACAGGCTGCCGGAGATGTCCCGACAGCCTGAAGAGCGTTCTGGAAATTCTATTCCTATTGTTGATTTTATTCTTTGCTCAGCTCATCATCACATCATTTTTGATCTGAATCAGTATAAGCAGAAGGCGGAAAATTCCCGTCTTCTTTACTGTATGGGAATCATTATTTCACACAAATGATGATTCACCTTTTGTAAAGTATACCTTTCGATAATGGGCTGTTCTCTGATTGATAAATTATTTTTTTCGATCTCAGAAAAAACAGTATTCCAAAATCCACTGACTGCCTCTTTTGTGTGATCAAGCAAGAAGACAGCGTACTTCCCTCCGGAAAATGTACCGATCCGGGCTGGTTCAGGCACATGGTCTTGATTGATAACAAGACAAACATCATAACGGCATTTCTCTTTAGGAGTACGATTCGGATGGTCTTGCGGAATTCCTAAAATGACAGAATGATCAAGCAGACCATTCAATTGCGCCCAGTTTTTAAATGACTCCATCAGTTCTTTGTTTTGCTTTTCGCCATACTCTCCGATATTTCGGAAATAAGCAATTCTTGATTCAGGTAATTCTTCAATCGTTATGTTCACATTTTCGCCCCCTTTTCCAGAAGGTAATGTGTATTAAAATGTTTTTCAAGCTGATTTTTTCAGCATGGAAATAACAAAAAGCCTGCAGAAAGTGATGTTCTCTGCAGGCTGATTTTCATTAT
The DNA here is from genome assembly GCF_026420705.1 of Bacillus sp. NEAU-CP5. Lineage (NCBI taxonomy): Bacteria > Bacillati > Bacillota > Bacilli > Caryophanales > Bacillaceae > Bacillus > Bacillus sp. NEAU-CP5. Next base: position 103,963 of record NZ_JAPMOV010000002.1, read on the forward strand.
AGGATTTTTTTCAGTCTAACAAATAAAAGCCGCACCGACGATGATTAATAAAATAAACAATACCACAATCAGCACAAAAGTGCTGGTTCCGCCTCCGCAGCCGCCGTGCCCGTAACCATAGCCAAAACTGCCGCAACCGTAGCCATATCCGTATCCGTACATACGCAAATCATCCTTTCTTCTTACGATATACGGCATTGTATGCGGGCCAACTCCCAATTGGTTTATGCGAATGCCCAACTATGTAAGAAAATAATGAAAAATTGTATGCACGCGCCGAAATCTTTTGAAGCCGAGTTTTTCATAAAAGCGGTTTACACCGTCCATCCCGGACGTCACAAGGTATACGGTTTCCATGCCGTTCAGCTTTGCCGCCGCCATCAGCTCATTCATCAATATCGATCCGTAGCCTTTTCGTTGGAATTGATCCAGAATTGCGACTTCTTCTATTTTTGCGGTTTTATCTGCTTTGTTGATGAAAAGCTCTCCGCAGCCGATCGGAATCGTTTGCGAGGCGTCGCTGTAGCACACGACAAGCATAACCGTTCCGTCCTTATACAAAGGATATTTCCGCTCAAGCTTTTGTTCGGCCGCCGCCTCGCCAATGTAAAGGGCATCATAGATGTTCATAATAGACGACCCGTCGGCGAGGCTTTTTTCCGTCCCCCAAGCAGTGAGCGGGTGTCCGGCCTGCAGATCCCCATTTTCCAGTTTCCTTGCAAAAAACAGCTCATCTTCCACTACGCAGCCCTGCTTTACCAGAGTTTGTTTCAGAAGAAGCGGAAACGCGTGCTCCGGAGCCGCTTTCACATGAATATAATTGGCTTGAAGCATGCCCGGAACGGACGAAAAAAACGGCAGCAGTTTGTCTAACGGAAATGTACGGTGCAGCTGAACAAAGTTATGCGAAAAAATCTGCGGCAAAAAAGGGTCCGTATATACACTGAAATGCTCGAACCTCTGAATGCCGGAAGTAAGCTCTATATACTGCTTCTCGGTTTTATCAAATTGATCGGTCATAAAAGCTCTCCTTTTCCTTACACATCCGACTGCATCTCTCAACCTTTTGTTATATTGAGATTTCTCATAATTTCATCGTACACCGGATAGAACGGCATTCCAATTGGTAATTGTTTAATTTGCTGAAAGGAAATGGGTATCGCCTTCTGATTCACAAAAAAGCGTTTGGCTACGTCATGACTGATCGGATGGAGAACCCCTCTCAAATAAACATAAAATTCCCGTTCAATGCGAAACAGCATTCTCCCGGGCAGATGTTGAATACAGCCCGATGTCCCCCGGCTGATCGGCAGGCCGTCCGGAAGCGCTTGTATTTCGTCCCGTTCTAAAGCCGGGATGTCATGCCGTTTAAATCGGTAAAAGCGAAATGCGCTATGATCAACCAGCCTTTTCTCCCCGTCTTCTATAAAATAAACATGAAACTGATCCCTGACGAGCTGAAAATTCGGAATACTGACGGAGTTCTCTTCCTCATATTGAAATAAAAACGGATCCGGAATGACGACGGTTCGCCCTTCATATAACATGTGCCAGCGCTCGTTTACAGGCTTCCTTTTATTTCGGTCAAGCTGATATACTTTCTGATCCGTCCCCTTTACAAAAGACCCATCGATCAGGACAGACGGAAGCGATTGATACGTGTTCTGAAATGAGTGAGGTGTTTTATAGGTCGTATCCAACACTTCTTTTATCGGCAGAAATGATGTAAATGTGTTGAGCCTGCTCCAAAAAACAGAGTCTCCGTGATTCCAATGTATAACATCTTCATCCCAAAAGCTGCCGAACTTCTCTTTCACACGCTCAAGCAATGATCTCCGGTGCATCACTGAACAGTGATCAACGAGAAAAGCGGCCTGATCAAGCACCTCTTCAGCAAAACGATAGAAGTGAAATTGTTCTGTTCCGCGCCCGTTTACATGTATCACCTTCTGGCTGGAATAGACGGCATCAAACCCGCTGCATTGATTAAGCGCTTCCGCCATGCGGCTGAGCCTATCCGGATGAAATACGGTGTCGTCTGTCAAATAAGTGATGTATTCGCCTTTAGCCCGTGAAAGCGCATCATTAATCAAAACGGCATACCGGGTCGACTTCAGCCGTTCGGCAGGATTGATAAAACTGTTGTCATAATATATGCGAGGATCTTTTATATACGTACTGATGGCAGCCGAGGTTTCTTCATTTGAATGATCATCCATCACAAACAGCTCCCAATTGCTGTAGGTCTGATGCAAAACACTTTCAATCGCCTGTTTCACAAGATCCGGTTTGTTGTAACTCGTTAAGATAATTGAGATCTTCTTTTCCATCCCGTCACCCCTTCTGTAAAACGTAAAAAACGGCTCCGAAAGAGACAGAGCCTGATATCCGTTATTAAAAAGCACCCCAGCTGACGATGCTTGAAATCGCGACGTTTGATCTCGTATTATTGAGCGGATTTTGAAAAACGGCCAAATCTGACAGCACTTCTTTGACAATTACGTTTTGCAGTGTGCTGCCGTTAATCAGATTGACGCGTGATACAGGAACCCCAAGCTCTTTTGCCATTACAAGCTGACGCCGCAAATCTGAATGATCTCCGGACGGCTGACGGGATAACAAAAGAAGAAGAAGCAGTACGAGCTGAAATTCCTCCTCAAAACCCCCGTGTTTTACAGTTTCTTCTGAATCCAAAGTATTCCTCTCCTTCATTTTTTAATCTATACAACGTATGTCATACTCTTACAATCCGCATAGGCAAACAAAGCCTGATTCGAAAATTCAGCTGTTTGATTAAATATTGAAAAAAACACAAGCAAAACGGCATTCGACTTATACCAATCTCTTCAATCAGGAATATGAATAAACGTGAGGTTGAAATTGTTAAAGGAGGTGTATGTTCGCATGAGCGAGGATCGTTTGGAGCTTAAAAAGGCGTTATTGAAAACTCTTTTAGCCCCTGTATTTGACAACAGCGCTTTATCTGGCGGCACAGATGGAGGAGATAATGTGGAAAACAAAGTAAAAGATTTATTGGAATCGGCAATTGATGCAAAAGTAGATGAAGCAGCGGCGAAAGACAGTCTCAGCGCACAATCTGTATTGGGAAGCGGTATTTCATTAGCGGCGAGATGGATTTTTGCAAGAATTCAGCCCGGCACTGTCATCAGCATTGTGATGGATTCAGGAGACATGATCGGCCCGGTTCAATTTGTTGCCTTTGACGAAATTCACGGAATCGTTTTTGTTACGCAGGAAAATTCCGTTACACCGGCAGGCTCTGCTACAACATTGCTTGACGTCGACAAAGTTGAAAGTGTCACGTTCACTTCGTAACAGCATATGAACGTTTTATATATCCGTTCAGGATATAAAGGCATATACACGTATTTTGACCGCTGGATCGAGGAAGGCTTTTTACAGTCTTCCGTCCGCTTTTTTTCTGTTTCTGAGTTTGAGGAAGATACCATCCGCAGTATACGGGCATTCAAACCAGACATCAGTCTGATGATGACGGGAGACCGTATTCCGTCTGAATGGCTTCAATGGCTGAAGACAGAACAGATTCCCGTTTATCTATGGATGACGGAGGATCCTTTTTATTTCGATGTGAGCATGACAATCGCCCCTTTCGCCGATGCCGTTTTGACGATAGAACAAAACGCGCTTGATGCTTATCGGCAAATGGGCTTACAGCACGTATATTATGTACCGATCCCCGTTAATCAGCGGCTTTTTAAGAAACAACCTGCTGAAGCCTCTCTTCACACAAATCTGCTTCTGATCGGATACCCGTATCCGAACCGCGTTGAACTGGTGAAAGCAGCGGCAAAGCTTCCGTATACGCTTCGTATTATCGGGAAGGGATGGCGCAGACATCTGCCTAAAAAAATCGCCAGGCAGCAAAATGTGCTCGTAATGGATGAATGGATTGCACCCGAACGTGCCGCATTATATTACAACAGCGCAGACGTGGTCTTAAACCCTCACCGTTCTTATCGGTTTGCGCTCAATCAGAACGGACGCGGCATCGAAAATATCAGTTTAAATACGAGAAGCTTAGACATTGCGGCTTGTCAGGCCTTTCAGCTGACAGACCTTTCTCCCGCGCCCCCGTTTTCATCCTTTGTTTCTTACAGCGGGCTTGCGGATTTTGCGGATAAGATCCATTTTTATATGACAAACCCGGGTGAACGTAAACAAACCGCGGCGCTTAATTATCAAGAGACAGTCCCGGCGTACACGTATGACCAGATTCCGGCTGTGCTTGCGGCTATCCGTTCCAAGACTTTCTCATGAAACGCTCTTCACATCAAAAAGCAGCTTGGATAAGCTGCTTTTTTCATGTTTATTTTCCGCTTCTGTCAGTCAGTTTTCTCGGGTCAACCTGTTTATTGACCTGCGGGTGAAAGCCGATTTTATCAGCGATTCTTTCCCATGGCACCATTTTAAAATTTTGATTGGCCTTTTGGTCGTGATCTATATTTTCTCCGTCCTGTGCGACAAAAAGGCCGAACGGATATTCAGGTCCCAGCCCGAAACCCAGAACGTCAATTCCGTCTGTATCGCTTGTGCCGTCTGTCTCAGGCCCGTCTGTTATCTGAAAGTCCGCAACATATTTGTTCTGTCCCTGTCTTTCATAAATCGCGTAGCTGCTGTTACCCTGGCTTGATGCAAGCAAATAACCTTTCCCGTCAGCAGCGTAGTAAATCGTCAGTCCTTCAATATCAGGGGTTAAATGCCTGCCGTCGGCACGATCGATAACCGTTCCGTTACTGCCGCCGTCCGGCTCAGCGCTGAACTTCCAGATGGCCTCATCTTCTTCTGCGATATAAAGACTGCCGTATTCGTCGTCTGTTGCCATCCCTTCTGTCTGAGAATTCATTTTAAACGCCCTTACCTTTTTGCCGGATATGTATCCATTTTTATCAGCATTTAATTCGTATTGTTCAAATTCGCCTTCTTTCCCTGTCACCATCGCGTAATATTTTCCTGTTTTTTGACTGTGGTACAAGCTGAAACCGTATACTTCATCAATTGCTGATGCAATCGGGCGGTCTGGATCCGTAATGCTTTGTAATGTGCCGTTTTTTCCGTCGCTGGCGTAAATCTCAATGGTATTCTTTCCTTCAGACCGATTGGATGCCGCCGCAATATCAACTTTTTTTCCGTTCAACGGAAAATCATAGCGGATATCAACATTGTTCAGCTTCCCGGTAGGATAGGAATGAAGCATCTTTCCCTCTAGGCTGTACACGACTAAGCCTGATTTTTTATTGGTTGTGATCAATTTGCTGTTCTGAGGATTCTTGGGATCCAGCCAAATCGCAGGATCATCAGCTGCATCACCTGCTGTATCAACCGGCTCCGTTTCCGCCGCCGCATTCACGGTAAAATGATAAGGATCAGACAGCTTATGCTTGGCCTGGGAAGAAACCGCACCGCATGTGAGCATCAATCCGGCTGCCGCGGTTAACAAAAGTGTTTTTGAATGATTCATTTTCCTTCCTCCTTTTATGAAAGTGTACTTTAATTGTAAAATACATACAGGAAGTTCAGTGTTAAGTTTTTGTGAAGATTGTCCGCATGTGAGAATTTATGAAGAGAAAGAATTGACATGAGCAAATATTTAAAATGAACATTAAGTACAATGTTTTATTTGTGATTTCTATTCTATTAATCGGGTAAAGCGATATAAAGCGCATCAGATTAATGTTTTTCTCTAATTTTTGATTTATTGGTTTCTTTCATTAACTCGCTGAAATTGTTCAACATATGATGCATGGTAGAGAAACGAGAGTTGGAGGATAAGCCATGCCTAAACAGCAAGCAGTAGAGCTACAACCGTTTTTTCACGATAAAACTGTTCTCGTCACAGGCGGGACAGGATCAATCGGAAGCCAAATAGTAAAACGCCTTTTGCTCTTAACCCCTAAAGAAGTCATTGTGTTCAGCAAAGATGACAGCAAACAATATGTGATGAAACAAAAATACGCGGATGAACAAAGACTGTCGTTTGTGCTCGGCGATGTTCGTGACTACAGAAGAGTCAACCAAGTGATGAAAGGTGTTGATATTGTCTTTCACACAGCTGCGCTGAAGCAGGTTCCGACATGTGAGGATAATCCCTTTGAAGCCATTCAAACCAACCTTATCGGCGGACAAAATGTCGCCGAAGCCGCTTTGCTGCAAGAGGTGACGCATGTGATTAATATCAGTACCGATAAAGCCGTTTATTAAGATACTTACTACAAACAAATCAAAAAAAGAAGCTTACTCTGCACTCCTTTCCAAAGCAGCCTCCAATAAATGCTGAGCAAATTGTTTATAAAATTCATCTAAGTCATTACTCGCTTCATCCTGATCTATATAGCGGATACTGTAATTATCTTTATGGACAACCTTTATTGTTTTCTTCTTTAATTCCTCATAACGTTGGTAAGGTTCCAAAACTACACCCCCGCTTTCACAGGAGTATTATATGTATGTAATGGTTCGTCTCTTGACTGTTCTTTCTTTATCAAAGCCTCGCAAGCTTGTTCAAATGTATGGTTAACTTATCCAGCGTTCAGACAGATCTCTTCGCATATGAATACGGGAATGCTGGTTTTATTCAAGGTGCCCAGTAATTCAAAAATGTGTTCTTGGCATGTGCCTTCTCTGCACCTGAGTCAACAATCGTCAAATAAATCTTGGGGCAGGATTAAGCCACCGCGAATGAGGTAAGGTTTGAAGACATTATTTCTGTTCAATATGCCGCTTCAGTTTTTTCAGCGGTATTCCTAGGAATTACAGAATATGTACTAAATACTTTCAAACTTTGAGATGTTTGTTTTTGGAGGTGAAGATTCATTTAATTTTTTATACCAAATACGAATTTTTTGTCCTTTGCTCAAGTCATCTTTATTGTTAAGTTGACTAAGTCCCAGTAATACTATATCCGATCTATACTTTTCAATAATCTCTTTTTCACTAAGATTTTCATAGTCTTTAACATCAGCTTTTTCATTAGGTATGAGAATTGCTTGATTCTCTCTTTTTAAAATGACATAGCCGACCATAGTTTGCTCAGCCTCCATAAAATGTTTGTTATGTTGATTTTGACACCCTAATGTTATACATAACAAAATTAACAGCATTATAAACACTCTATACAAGTTCAAACCGCCCTTCTTGCATATTTGTAACAAGAATAAAACACTGTTTTAGGAAATGACAGACTAAAACGCCTCATGTTTATGAATTTAAACAAATTCCCCCCCTAGACAAATGGAACACGGCGAGGTCTTCACCATTATAGAACCGCACAATTGCATCATGAAATATTCAATTGGCTGATCAACCACATCACCTTCTTTAAGCGATCTAATGTTTATATAAGGTCCTATAAGTCTATACAGCCTTTCCGCTTAATCATTTTGCTTATCTATAAGCAGTTTACATTAACTAAGGATATGTACAGTTTTTCAGACATGTTCAGCTTGTCCTTGAAATGCCGGATTGCTTTATCTTGTTCTTTACGTAAAATGTTTATCATTTAATCATGCTGACTTAATATAATGTTTAAGTGTTTTTATATGGGGGGAATATGTGTAAGGAGGCGGTTTATTTGAAAAACGATCAGAAAATAACGCTAAACTCTTCTTTTGCGTTATCCACTCTTATTGTCTTACTTATTGCATTGTACCCGTCCTATTCTTCTTGGTTTGTCACAATATTCTTTTTAGGATTTGCACTAATATACACATTTGAAAAAAAGAGCAAATCTTCAAAACTAATTGCTATTATCTCTTATCCATTATTTATTGTTGCGTTTGTTTACAGCATAATAAACAGCATGTCATGATCCACTCTAAATTTGTTCTTAAAATTACGATTTTAAGTTAAGTTTAAACTGCATTATGTTGAGAATATCACCTTTAATTGGTAAGCTGACATCTAAGGTCATACTTATACAAAGCAGGTGATATATTGAACAAAATAATCGGAATGACCGGATTAATTATCTCCTTACTTGTGCAAGGGTTCTCAGCAAGTGATTCATTGACTCATAAGATCGCCATGGCTTGTCTATTTTTGTTCTTATTGGTTTATAATTTCAACCATACTAAGGAGTTCTCTAAAAAGTCTCTGGCGATTATAGGCACTTCCTTTATTGTGCTAATGCTTGGAATTTATCAATTGCTCTTTTTTACCGATGATTACTTTGAAAGTCGCGGTTTAAATTTTGGATTTATCCTCTTACTTGAAATTGTTTTAGTTATTGGATTAGTGACTGCTGCGCTGAATTTAATTAAGCATATTGCAGACCGCTTAAGGAAAACACCTGATGGTAAAGAGCGTTGACTCTTTGCCTTTTTTTAGCTAACCATTTCTTTTTATGCCGTCTTTCTATGTACAAAATCAAACGCAATATCGATTTTTGCCGGCTCTCTTCTATCAAATGATGAATTGACTCCAGACATTCCATCTTAATGGACTCTTCTTCATTTTTCACCAGAATTTCTCGATCAATTACCTTTTTGACAATTTACAAAAGATCCAGTCGCATTGCTCTCTTTGATAAGAGCTCTACATTTCTAATAGCAAGATTGAACATTGTTTGTTAATACACTCGGTCCCAACTTTTGTGTCTTAGAATTTGAAAGGCGCACTTGCACTTTAACATTTGTCATTTCAGCTGATATGGAATCAACCCTTCCAGCCCAATTAGGACTCTCTCCCTTGGGAGTCGGATATAGTTTAAATCGCCAACTGATTTCCCCTGTTTTGGAGGCAAATCCTTCATAACCGTCATAGCTTCCATAAGAAGATGGTGGAGGAAGGTGGACAGCAAGAATACTCATATTCGTTCTTGCAGCACTTGGCGGGTATAACTGCACTTTATAGATTAGTGCCGCACCCTTCGCATTTTTCAGTTTTTGATTCACCGGTTCGAGTACTGCACTACAAGGCATTGGACTTGCTTTCATTTGAGTTGGAGAGGCAATAACAGCAGCCAATAAAGGTATAACCAAGATAAATCGTTTCATCTACATTCCCTCACATTTTTTTGTTAATTTCCCTTACTCCCGCCTTGAATATTCATCACTTTTGAATGGTTAGCTTCATTCAAATATAATAGATGGAAAAACAGTTTCTTTTCAATCAACAGTATCTTATTTCATTATTTCATACAAAAAAAGCTCTCAAAAAGAGAGCTTAACTTTGCAATACTTCTACTTAATCGTCCCAATCTTCGTCCTCTTCCCAATTTTCTTTTGCTTCTTCAAGCTCTTCCAAGAAAAATTGCAGAAAGTTATCTGCAACCTTGTCACCATAACCGGCTTCATTTGCCCAAACAATTATTGGACATTCGTCGTTTTCCATTTTGTTTGTATCAAGGCAATAAGAGAATTCATCTACATCTTCTAATACCGTCACTTAAATTATAATGAGTTCTATATTCCTCAGTAACTGTAACAACCCTGTTGATCTTTTTTGTAAATCAACAGCTCATGCAGCTCAATGTCTAAATATGTACAGACTTTATCCAACAGATCCCTTGGATACCGCTCCATTTCATCGTGATACAGCTTCCTAACTGTGTTAAAACCATGGTCAATTTCATTGGACAGCTTTCGAATACTGATATTCCTTTCGTCTAATATTGGCTTTAAATTTGATTTAATCAAAATTACTACCTCGCATTCATTATGTATGATCACTTTAAATTATCATTATATCCATAAAAAAGGTCAAGGATATACCTTGACTATGTATAAAGCTTACCAATCAAATAAATCTTCATGTTCAAATCCATAAATACCTTTAATCCACACATCTCCGCAGCCTGGATTCTTTGTAATCTCTAACACATGATTACGATTTGCATCTCCCTCTACTCGATCTGCAGCAGTATAGTCGGCATAGTTCCCTACAAACTGCTTTTCACTACGTGGGAATACCCAGCCAGCAAGAGTTATCCTACTGATTTTCATATTTAGAGTACACCCCTCAGCATTGCTAATTGTGAATTTGTAGAAGAGCCAAGTGCGATCATAGTTCCGATCAAAATAATCTGCCATTGAAAAACTCTCTGAATCCTCACTCATGTGAAAATTCACGTTTTTGTAGTCTAATGTAAGCTTCGCCTCAGCACTTGGTGTGTTAAAACTCAATATAAAACCAATGCAAATCACAACCAAAAAGATTAGCTTTTTCATTTCCTCTCCCCCTTTTCCAAAATTATACTATATTTGAAATAAAGGTGAAAGAACAGGCAGAAGCTTCTCGATTTTCCTATATTCTCTATGATATAGCTAGATATACACGTATCTATGAATATCTACATGTATTTATAAGTATCTATACCTCCCTGTACCACACAAATATACCTTATTGAGAACAAAAATATTTATTTTAGTTCATATTTAAGAACAAGTCTTCCATTTTTATGATATAATCATCACTGCTTATAGGCAACCTTACTGCTTATTCGCCATATGGTATAGGAAAGAGGTTCTTTTAATGAACGTAAAACATTCTAACTGTTTCTTTGTTATCAGGCTGTTTGCTGCTCTCTGTGTGCTTATTGGTCATGCTACAAGAGATCTAAACATTTCTGTCTTTGGCTATACTCCAGAGAGTAAAGCAATATTTCACACCGGCATATCAATCTTCTTTTTTCTAAGCGCATTTTTTCTTTTCACTTCTTATGAGAGATCCAAGCTTAAAGGAAATATTGTAACGGATTTTTATTGGAGCCGAATTATCAGGATCGCACCCGCAATTTACGCCTATGGTATTGCTTCCACCATCCTGTTAATTGTTCTAGGAGCTCTTTCATTAACAGTATTCACTACTAAAGAGTACTGGACATGGCTTCTTAGCAATTTTGTGTTATACCCTCAATACTTCCCTGACATATTCCATCACATTGGCACAGGTCGCCTTAACGATTCACTTTGGACAATTCCTGTTCAGATTAGCTTTTACCTGGTGTTACCCGCAATTTATTGGTTTTATAAACGCTTCGGATTCCAAAATATGATTCTTTGCTCTTTTGCTGTTTCCGCTTTCAGTGTGTTGGTTTCTTTTATAACATTGAAGTACTCGCCTGACAGTTTGATCGGTAACCTGTACTTACATTCTTTCCTGCCACAGATGTTTTACTTCACTTTGGGTATCTTCTGGGCAAAGGCATGGAGTAAGTCACCGCAGCATATTGTTTTATTTTTATCGTCTGTTACTTTATTTTTATTCTTTAAAATTGACCTTTTACACCTTAGTTCAATAAACAGCACATTATGGAGCTTTTTATGGTTTGTCCCCCTGAGCTATGCAATCATTTGGTTCGGGTACAATGGGCCGAAGATATTGTGGCAGCTGAACCGGTTAGATGATATCAGTATGGGGATTTTCATATGGCACATGGTGATCATCAACATCTTCTTATACACTGGAATTAATAAAACATTGTCTGATTACCCGCTGATCATAGCCCTAATTGCTGTTACTGCTGCATCCGCATTTCTTTCGTACAGAATAGTGGAAAAATCCGCTCTTAAATTACGTAATATCAAGAAAAACAAACCAGTCAAAACAAGGATTGCGAGCTAACTGCAAGGGCTGTTCTTATGTAGGCAGCCCGAATCCTGTTTAGCATGAAATGGTGTTTTTATTTAGAAATTAGATTATTCTTTTTCACAATGAGTTCCATTAAATTTTGATCTCTTGTGGAAGTTAACTTTTCTCTTTTTACATCTCCATCTGATAAGTGCCTATTGGTTGTTCCAGCTTCTTCTCTATCGATACAATATTGAAAAATATCCCTTGTGTCTTCTTCTAATATTGATTCTAATGTTCCTGTGCTCATAACATGGTAAGAAGAGTCACTAAGCACTCCACCATTTTCCTTTATTGCTTCTTCGAGTCCAGTTTCATCTGCAATATTAAATTCTTCAAGTGTAATAGCAATATGTGAAATTCGCGAAATATTTTTAGGTAACTTTTCATGGTTTATAAAGCCGCTTTTTAGATGACCTTCCTTTTTAAAACACTGAGCAAGTGCAGCACCAAGTGAAGTTTTAAGCTCTTCTTTATATTTTGTATAATTTGTTGTTCTTAAACTTATCATGGGTACTCTTGCTTTTAATTCAATAAAGATAACGTGATTATTTTTAACTAACATAAAATCAGGGGATCTTAAATTGTTCTTTTGAAATCTATACACAAACTCTTTTATATAAAGATAATTATGAAGTTTTAAAATATGTTCTATGTAATCTTCGTAAGGGTGTTTTCCAAAAGCACTTTTGAATTCCAAACCTTTTGCAGTGCAAATTTGTTGATACATCCCCTCTGTAACAGCTATGAAAATTGAAAAAGGCATTGGAAATAAAAGGTCAGAGCCATTTGAGGTTACAATCGGTTTCATTAGTAATGGGTTGAAATCATAGACTTTCATTTTTGGATCAATTGTTGCAAATTGTTCATACAAAACTATAAATTCTTCTCTATTAATTAAAAAGGTATTTATTAAAGTTTTCACTTTTGTTTCAGAAAATCGGAAAATTTCCCCAAGTGTTCTAATAAAATTATCTTTATCAATTTCCCAGTATTTCGAGGAAAAATTATATAAAGCCCAAGAGAATAATAAATAATCTTCATACTCATAACCAAACAATTCAAGAAAAATTTTTTTAACATTAATTTCAGGGCTTTCATAATTAAACAGATAGTGATACCTATAGAAACTTTTAAAAGGATGCCTCTGATAAATAAATTGTTGCAAACCGACTCTCACAGAAAATTGTGACAATAATTCCTGATCAGACAAATTCAAATCATCTTTATGCTTAAATGGAATATTATATTCTCGATATAACTTAATTACTTTCACTAAATCATTATAACTAATATCTGGCGTATATCCCCCCCACTCTTTCCCTATTATAGAGGCTAAGGAGAGATATGCTAGTTCATGATTATATATGTTACCTCTAATTTGTTTTCTTAATATATTATTAGGCAATAGACTGATTAAAAAATCATCATTAGGATTAATTACAGATGTAGCATGATGTAACACTCTTAATAATTCAAGTTTAGAATTAAAATTAAATCTCCTTAATCTTTTATCAATCTCATTAAGTATATTTATGTTAGACTCATAGTTATCCAATCTCTTCCCGCCCTAAATATTTTTCTCTTACTAAACACTACTTCTAATTAATTCAATATTATAGCATGATACTCTATCTGTTAACTCTCTTTAAAACTGCTGTTTTATTTGAAATCAGCTTTATTATTTTCATTTATCGGATTTCCAATAGGCTTAGGATTTAATTCAATAGTAGCTTTCATGAAATCCTTTCTCCTGTCGGTTGAAACCATATCGTGAGAGGATTTATGTATAATGCCTTGTGAAATCCTTATTGCTTCTGAAAGATTCTTGTAATTGTCATCGGACTTAAATTCGCTCACTTTCATTTTTGCAATTTTAACTAAGGCTTGATAAACTTTATCCAACTGATTAATGTCTTCAATTGACTTTTCCCTGTAATCCCTTACCATCCTAACTGCCGAATCAATTTCTTGATTAAGTTGTATCAGATTTCTCCCTTTTTATTTTCTGTAGCTGTTGATTTAATAATAAGTTTTCTTTTTCAAGTTGATTAATTTTAGAATCCATTAACTCACCCATTTCGTAATTGTTGTCTAATTATACTCTGATTACATTCATCTGAAATTGTTGTTTTATCTTAATTTAGTGGTATTAAGTTATGATGATCAACGATCCAACGAGTTTCCCCTTCAAAACTTTTGCTATCGCACCTTGAGATTATGGGCCTGCCTCCAAAAGCTTTAGCAAAGGCAACCACATAATACTCAGCAGTGATATCTATCTTAGGGGGATCACCGCCTAATCGGGGAGTTTATCTCCCCTTTTTTTCATTTTTAAGAAGAAAGGAATGATTGTTGGTCATGCAAATAGGATCTGGATATATCGGGAGTCCAATGCTTGAGAAGTCAGAGTCTAACCATGAAGTAATCCCTTCCCCACCTGCAACATGGACGATTAAATATTCTTTCTATAAATTCAGCTTTTCGAATGATCAGGAATGCCACGTATCAATCAATAGTGGTGATCCTATCTATTTAAGAGCTGGGCAAGGCTTTCAAATGGACGCTCATGATTCACCTATCACAAGCTTTAAAATTTCCGAGTCAGGAATAATATATAACTTTTTGGGGGCGCATAAATGAGTTTCTTCAATCCAATGGTTAATGTCTCAATTGTCACTGGGAAATCTGCTTATGATATTGCAGTGGACAATGGTTTTTCAGGAACTGTAGAGGAATGGTTAGCTTCACTAAAAGGTGAAAAAGGCAATACTGGAGCTAAAGGAGCTACTGGTGCTGCCGGTAAAGATGGAAAATCAGCATATGAATTAGCCGTTCAACAAGGTTTCTCAGGAACATTAGATGAGTGGCTTGCCTCACTGAAAGCAATTTAACAGTTAAACGCTCCTACCTCTCAAAGGAGAAGGGGAGCGTTTTTTTAAAATAATGACTTAATAATTTTTATATCATTTTGTACATCATGATAATTATTACAATTCAGATCCCTTTCTAGGATAACACCTTGCACTGGTGCTTTTTTAATTATATATTCAGCAAGTTTCCATACTTCAGAGTCAACGGGTTCAGAGTGTGAATCAATTAAAAATCCGTACTTATTGCTAATAAATCCAGCAACATGCAAATAATTTATTTTATCTTTGGGAAGTCTGTCAAAAAAAGCATACGGATCATATTTGTGATTGACGCTATTTATATATAGGTTTGATACATCTAATAGCATTCCTATTTCTGTTTCATTTAAAACCTTGCACCAAAAATCCAACTCTGTGTAATCATTGTTATGCCAATTGAAGGTGTATGTTATATTCTCCAAATATAAATTATTCAAACTATTTTCTTTTAATTGTTTGTGTTTATTTTTTAAGAACTCTAAAGTTTCATCCTTATACATAGCCGGAAAAAAATCAAGTAACTCAATATCCTTTACACTACTTAATGCTAAATGATCTGTATAACTATCTGTCTTTAATTCTGTTAACAAATTAGAAATCTGCTTTTCCTTCTTTTTAGGTAGCCTTTCATAAGTACCTATAGAAAGAGATAGTCCATGTGGAATTAATGGAAATTGTTTAGCAAGAACCTTAAGTTCTTCTATATTCTTTTCACTGAAGTATCTTTCTGATATTATCTCTAAGAAATCAACATCTTTTTTTATTATATCCAATTCGTCAAAAAATGTTTGGCGAAAACTCAAGCCGACACCTTTACAAATAAGCAAGCATTATCCCCTCACTTCCATACTGCTCTCCACTTTATGAAGAGTAAAGAAGAATAAACATATTCTAAATACACTAGTTCCAATGACAAAGAACATAAAAGAAATCGCGCCAAATTTTTCAACAATAATCCATGAAATTGATAAAGCTAATACAGTACCTAGATCTGACGAAGAGGTTATAACAGATGTTATTTTACCTTTCATATCTTTTGGAGCGTGAATAAAAACCTTTGATCTTAGTAGGTTGTTTATAATAGGTGTGCCAAGTGTGAATAAAGAAAATCCGATTAAATAAACTAAGGGAACATTCGCTACTGTCATTAGCATTAATCCACCTATAATGAGACTAAAACTAATTACGAACAAATAAACGTATTTCAACTTAAACAGTTTTAATCTTGATAAAGCTATATTAGCTGCAACAGCCCCTACGCCCCCAATAAACCAAAACGATGAAATAGTAATAGAAGATGCGTCTAAATTCTTTTGGAGGATATATATTGATAAACTTGTTAAAACCGGAAAGGTTAATCCATTCAATATTTCGATTATATTTAATCTTTTCAACAATTGATTCCTGTAAACTTCTTTAAAGGAATTAAAAATGTTATCTTTTTTCCTTGCTACACTTACATAACCTTTGTTTTTTATACTGGAAATTAAAGAGATGGCGAAAATTATAGTAACCAAATTGATTAATAAAGAATATGCATTAAGATAATTATAAATAAGAGGCCCTAGAGAAAATCCTGTAGTCTTGCTAACCAAAAACCAAGAATTTCTTCCACTAATTTCTGAAGCTAATGTCTCTTTGGAGCAAAGTGAATTAAACCATAGGTTTTGATTCATGTTTGAAATCGTACTTAAACCTTGTGATATCAACATTACCGGAAATATAATCCAGGTGAATTTAAAGAATAATCCCGAAAATAAAAATAAATAGCAAATCCAATTTATAGATAGACACCTTATCATTATTTTTTTGCTCGAGGATACGTCAGCCAAGTAACCTCCTAAAAAGGTTGCAATTATACGAGCTATAGCTGTAGTGAAGAATAATGACGAGGTATATAAAAAAGAACCAGTAATCGAATATGCATATAGTGGCAAACCAGTCCATACAATAGAAGCACCTAAGCTATCAATAGCACCCGCTATCACAATTCTATTTTTAATATTATTGGATTTAATCACTGGCATGCTCTCGCTTCCATATATCTAATAAACTTAAGTTTTTGAAACTTTTTATTGCAGAATTTAACTGTTCTTTTTCATCAGTGTTTAAATGTTTATGTATTAATTCCCATGATTTTTCGACACATTGAACTGCTTTGTATATTTTTACCCACTTAGACACGAAATGTTGAATTTTGAATACTCTAACATTCTTTTTTTCTTTCAAATATAAATAATCATATTTTTCAGATTTTGAATTATGCTGATCTTTTACCTCAGTAATCGGGTAGTTAAATTGATCTAAGACACCATTTTCATTTCCAGCAGCCACTTTATATATATTAAATTCATGTCTAGCTAGTTGAAAAACAAAGCTTCCATCTCCATGTTTCTCCGCAAGAAATTTCAAGAAACTTCTTATGTCTTTTTCAAGCCTTTGTCCCCTGTATATATTTTTTTCGCAGAAATCATTCACCAACAAATCCCAATTTTCTATTTCTTTTTTTGTTTGTGGAAAGACGTGGTTAAATCTAATTGTTCGCTTACTGTAATGTAACTTTCTAAAATAATCAAAATTCACCCAGTCAAATTCATTATGCTCTTTATACTTTTGGAAATATGTTTTATCTATTGCACATCTGAACATTTCATATTGTTTATTTAAAAGAGACAATCTCATCACCCCTTTTTAAATGAAGGGGTAACACCTAAGTTTGTTACCCCTCATATTTCCTAATTCATTTCCCAATCATAGCAAGTTTCTTCCAGTTCAACTTGTGAAACATTTTGAATTTCCTCCATTATTCCCCCTCCTTCATCAACATATTGAATAATCAGATTATTCAATAATATAATAGTCTAATATCCGATATTTGTAAAGTCATTTTGTGGAATTTTTTATTCCAACTCATTTTCCCTTAAAAATATTTTTAGTATACTACCGATTCAAGTAATTAAGACATCAACTTTTATGTCCACCTGTCAATCCTGCTCTATACAATGCTGTGCCTCCAGGTGTATAAGAAACAGCTCGTAAGATCGCTTTTGATCCGTATTTATTTCTTATCCCGTCCATAACAAATCCAAGCTTTCTTCTCTTCTCATTGTCCTTTTCAAACAATACTTAATTGTTGATTTACATCGTCTTCAATATTGGATAAGGTAACTGAAACACTTCGTACCGTTTTGCCTGTATAGAATTTATCAAAAAGCCTCAAGCAATATCGATAAATATCCATTGTGATATTTGTAGGTAAATCAATCGTTTTAGCTCTATGAAAGCCGCCGCAGAACTCATCTTTACAGTAACCGATTCCCAAGCTGATGGTACGTCCTGCTTTATTATGTGTCCGCGCTCTTCGCGCAACCTCTTCACAAATCTCCAATAGAACGGCCTTGATATCCTCTTTTTTCGTATAATCCCTAAGTAATATCTGGCTTTTCCCATAGCTTATTTGTCCCTGCATTAAAGGAGCTCCAATTTCAGAAAGGTCGATTCCATGAGCATGATAATAAAGCTGATTGCCCATGATGCCGAAGCGTTTTTCAAGCAGCTCTAGTGGATATTTAGCTAATTGACCAACAGTTGAAATCCCCATCCGGTTTAAATTCCTCTCCATCCTCCCTCCTATTCCCCACATTTCAGATAACGGATAAACACACCAAAGCTTTTTAGGAACATCTTCATATCTCCATCGTGCTATCCCATTCTTTGTTTTCTTGCTCTCTAAATCAAGAGCTAACTTACTCAGCAGCATATTGTCACCAATACCAACAACAGTACAAACTAAGCCAAACTCTCTCTTCATACTGCTCTGAATTGCTTCTGCCATGACTTCAGGATTTTCTTTTCCTGCATCTAAAAAAGATTCATCAATTGAGTACGTGTGTACACATGTTTCAGGAACGAACCTGTAAAACAATTTAGTGATTTCAGTTGAAACTCTGATGAAAAGTTTCATTTGCGGGTTTACTATGTGAATTCTCGGATCATCTGGAATCTCAAATAACCGGGAACAGTCTTGATTCCATAATCTTTTTTAAGTGCAGGAGATGCTGCTAAGACGACACTTCCCTGTCTATCCGTGTTTCCAACTACAGCGAGGTAACATGTCATTGGATTCAATCCCATTGTTACAGCTGAAACTGAAGCATAAAAGGATTTCATATCTACACAAAGTATATTTTTACGTGGAAACTGTGAGTAATCAATCATTGTAAGCAACTCCTATGATGTCATTCATGGTGATGTATACGGTTTGATCGCGATGATCTTTTACATGTAATTTGTGTTGTTCGTAATTGAGATATTGAACTGTACCGATTAAATCCTCGGCAACCCCTTCTTTAAAGAGCTTAAACTTTAGTTCTTTATTCAATGCCATTGCTTCAGAAACCAAGATGTCAATCTCCTCAATTTGTTGTTCATCTAAAGATGGCTTCTCCATTTTTGAAACTTCTAATAAGTCCTGTTTTAGTTGCGTTAAATGTTCTGGAAGCATCATGGAAGTCCATTTGATTGTTCCTCGATCTCTAAGCATTTTGAATCACTCCTTTATTGATCTAACATTAACGGAACAAACGTTCTTTATTCAATATAAACAGGAACAATCGTTCGATGTAATTGTTGGTAAAAAACTTAAAACCTTAAATCGCCCTTGGCAATTTATTTAAATATTGTTAATAAATGTAATTAATTATATAAATTAACTGTACCTAGTCTAGGAAATAGAGAGGAGATTTCGTGCAACACATTGGGTACATAACCATATTTTCTTGAAAGGAGATTTTAAAAATGAAGATGAAGATTACTATTTTTCTAATGACCACTTTGTTAACAATCGGTACCGCTTACTCTATTAATGCTACTTCTGATGATAGCGAAGACACCCTCGATCTCTCCTCGCCTGAAATTCAGCAAGAACTTGCACAAGCAGACATCGATACAGAAAAAGCTAAGAATTATCCAGAAGTTGATCCAAATATCGAAGAAGAACTTGAACTTTTAAAAAAAGAAAACCCTGATGAATATAAACAAATTGTAGGCGAAAGAAATAAGACATATGCCTCTGGGAAAATGGGTAAAGTTGGAGATATACTTACAACATATGATAATAGCACTTCCAGCTGGAGGCACGGTCACGATGCTATTGTGCAAAGCGATAATTCAAGGATTATGGAAGCATGGGCCGGAAAAGGGGTAAGGAATTATCAGAACAACTGGAGTAAGCGATTCAAAAGCAAAAAGAAACAGTATGTTAAGGGCGCAGATATCTATGATAAGGTAAAGGCCCAGAGATATGCTAGTAGTAAAACAGGTAAGCCTTATTCAGTGGCTGCAACCAAAAAAAGCACAAATAAATAGTATTGCTCTAAACTTGTGTGGCAATCATACAAAAATACAAAAGGAACAGACCTAAACAAGTAATGGAGAAGCACTTGTCACATCTGGATATTGACCGCTCATCAAAAACTGTCTGCTCCTAATCATTTAATTTACTTGCAGATTTATTCTGCAAGTGTCTTTTTATTTTATGTAAAAGATAAGGAGCGTTATATAAAAAAGTCTTATGTTTTATATGGGATTTCAGGAGTTCTAATTGGTGTAATAGTAATATTGTTGATCAATGCATTCTTTATAAATAAAGGTGAACACTCTGTACGTACTTCTAAAATTAATCCAACCGAGGATAAAATCTTTTTTATCTATTCAAATCCACTCATCAAGAAAAGCGTACTCATATCCACATCACAAGGAGAAAAATTCAATAAACGATACTTTAAGGTACCGGATATACCATATATCCAGAAAAAAACCCCCTCTTCAGACGATATCGTCTTGTTAGCTGAACATGAACCATATTATTACACATTAAAAAACAACACCATTAAGGAACATCAATTGTCCAATCCATTTGCTTTTTGGTATCAAGGAGAGGATATTTCCGTAAAAGCCTATAATGTCGACACCAATGGAAATGAACTGAAAGTAAATGATAAAAAGTTCAATAAGAAATAGACCTCCCTTGAGCTGGAAACCTGAAGGGTTAGGTCTATCATGAAACCACATCGAACAAGCATTTTATGCATTTCTTATTAAAGAAATAGTAATATAACCAGTTTGTATTTCACAGTTTGATTATAACAGATTAAATGAAATAATTGGAATGTTTACAAAACTTTTGTTTATTGGATATCACCGTTATTTTATTTAGAGCCGATACAAAGCTTTAATGTATCAATGCTTCAACACTTTCTAAATACTTTTCATGTTGTTCTTCTAAAAGATTGATATCCTTTTTAATGATTTTAACTTTATATTTTTCTTTAGCTTCCTCAGATAAATTGTCGTTTAGATAGCGCCGTAATTCTTCTTCATTTTTTGTTTTATCCATACCAATTGATATGACTGGGTCTGTTTCTCCAATTCCAAAGCTAAATAAGCCAAATTCATCCCATGCACTTTCTAATACTTCCTCAGTGGATTTTTGATTTTTAAAAGAATGTGTAACTGCGCCATACATGAACACAGAAAAACAAACAATGATCAAGACCCCAATTAATTTCTTTTTCATTGTCTCCTCCTTTCATTTCAAGAATACCATAAAATACAATACATGGAAAAATAATTCCTCAGCCAACTGTATCCTAGTTCAGTACGGGTTGGTTTTGAGAGGATAAATGCTAATCCGCATCTTAATAACGATCTAATTAGATTAGATTAGATTAAGTTACCGTCTATCATCGTTTGTGAAAGTAACCTCCCACACATTCACCATAATCTCGGGAATTTTATTTTAATACTTTTAGGAGTTTTACATATTCACCATATTCATCTTCACCAAGAAATAATACGGTTGTAAAACCCTTCTTTTCATATAGATACCTTGCGTTTAAGTTATCTGTATCTGCACCGAGTGTTATTTCCTCATATCCAAATTGTTTAGCATAATCAATCAAATAATCAACAATAATACCACCTATCCCACAATTTCGATATCCTTCTTTAACAATCATACGAGATAGATAAATGCGTTTATCCGGAATGGTATAATCTGGGTCATTGTTTTGAAAAACTAACGATCCTTCTCCTATAAACTCGTCATTCACTGAAGTAAATAAAAGTAATTCTGTTTCCGCTTACTAATTCGTCATAAAACACCTTAGCCATTTTCTTTTTCTTTTCCATGTCCCAAATATTATTACACTTATTGTATTCTTCGGATTTTAATTTCTTTATTTGGTACGAATCCATAACCTCTCTCCCTTTTTATAATTAGTTTCTATCGAAAATAAAAAGCTCTCTTTCTGAGAGCTTAACTTTGCAATACTTTTCCTAAAAATAAAAGCTAATTGTCCTTACCAAAGAGCAATTTTCCAAAGTCATTGTCTAAAATCTCAATTTCCACATCACTGTCACTATCATCCGTTTCAATTGGTTCGTCTACTAAACTTAGGATAAACTCCTCAAACGAATTGGCAATTAGGAAAAAGTCTTTATCAGGCTGACTTAATTCGTGATCCCAAAACAAAACTTTTTCATTGTCGATGTCCATACATATTTCATTACCACCTGCCGAGCTTGCTATAGGAATAATATTCCTAGAAGTATTGATTGCTTTTTGGAGACTGTTATGATCGTTAGCTAAACCATAGAAGCTCTCTAGTAATTGTGTATCATCTTCCTTACCCATCCAAGGATCTTTCTCTATAGGTTTGTAGCAAACGTCGTACTCAACTTCATCTGTTGTTTTTTTACTTTCTAAATAACAGCCTCCATATCCCTTCAAAAAATCCTTATAGTCGGAAGGCAATTGATTACCTATATTTCTTTCAATTTCTTTGAGTTGTTCATTTGTATTAATGCTAGGATCTGTTTTTGCATAAATTGAAAAATCTTTCAACTTTTGTTTGATATTATAGAAGCTCATATAATCCTCTCCGCATTGCACATTTTTAGCACTGAACAATTGCAATACTTTTGTTTAATAGATTATTCAATTTCTACGCCATCATACGCATCGCCTAGTGATATATAATCATCTCTTAACCAATACCAATGTTTACCCTTATTCTCAAGCAGTCGCTGTACTAAATCTGTAAATGAACTTGCTATCACCTGTGTTTCGCCGACTATTCCATGTCGATCAAAAAAGCTGTCATAGCATTTTCCTTTTCGCTCCTCGTTTAAGTCAATTGTTAGGTATTCTCCTTTTCCATCCGTGCAAACAATATACCAATCGGATGAAATATCTTCTTCACAAAGTTCCCCAACAATAACGGGATTAGCCAATTTAAACTCTTGTGGACTTACTATATATATTGGATAATCCGCATTTTCAAATAAAACTGCTCCGCCACATTGCTCATAAAATTCACTAACATCTCTTGGTAGTTGATGCTTCTCGTCTATTGTCGGGAGACCATCAGCTTCAAACAGCCGGCAGTCTGATGTGGAAGCAATCTTCTTGATTAACATATCAATGCTCAAGTCCGCACCTACTTTCTAAAGTTGTATTGATTAAATGCGTTATAATATAGCTGTCTCGCTTTTTTAGGAACATTAGCAGCATCAAACATCTTCTCAGTAAGTTCTTGTATTTCCCTGGGGGATACTTCTTTCCAATTTACTTTGCCGCCTACTTTCTTCCCTGTTTTTTCGAACAACCATTCTCTATATACTTTCTTGGTAGCGTTGTGTTGTTCCTTAGTTAAAGCTACTGTTGGTGTGTTACTCCCTCTACTCACATAATTCGGAACATTGTGTTTAGCCCATACGTCCATTACACCGTGATGATTCTCTAAGGGACTGTTACTCGGTCTATAATCAACAACATCGAAAGGTTCTACTTCTTTATCTGACCTTTTAGCAAAACTCATTAGTTGATTTTTTAAGTTTGCTCCATCCACTACATTGTATGGTACGTCACCCGCCAGAGCAAGATCATACTTAGACTTATAAGGAAGCAAATCTGCAATCTTAACGTCTTTAATTTTCTTCCCTGCCTGTCCTGCCTTGTTTATGACCTTCCCCACCGCATCAGCTTTGTTAACGGCTCCTGCACCTTTCGTTCCGACGACAGCCACAGCTGCTGAACCAATTGCATATGTCACCCATCTTGATCTGGAATACGCATCTCCATTTACCATATCTTGTTGATACGATTCCTCGATTGCTGCTGAAACAGCATCATATGTTTTAACTGGATGAAGTACTGCATTCCCCAGCGCTAACAGGGTTTCTCCTGGATCGGTTATGAAGTCCCATAAACCGGTTACCGTGTCTTTCCCGACATCATATAGACCGACGCCGGCTCCTTTTAAAATATCCCAAGTCACTTCTCCGGCTTCTTCCAGCTGTTTTGCTTGTTCAAGCTGCATCACATATTGCTGTTGGGAAGGTTCAAGATTCTCGTAACCGATCTTCTTCGCAATTTCCAAGTATTCATCCGGATCGGTCACACCGTCAGCGAGCTTTTTCTTCAGATCCTTGATTTCCCGCTCTTTCGCTTCTTCCTTCTTAATCGTCAAATAAGCATCCGCATGTCTCGCAATCTCGCCTTTTTTCTTATGTATGTCACTTTCTCTGTACGCCTTGGCGTTATAGTGAAGTGGTGTTGCATTTTTTCCCTTACCCGTGGCATTTTGAAGCTGTTGAAAGTCAGCTTGGATGAAATGCTCATTCGCTTCGGTTTCTGCGTATTCTTTCGTTAGATCGTGATCAAGCTTTCCGAGTTTATGTATGGTCTTATCCCGTTTTTTGTCTGCTGAATCCAGCTTTTGATCGACATCTTCTGTAGAGAAAACATCAAGATGAATGATATCGCTGATTTCATCAAGGATACCTTTCATTTCATTGCGTTGCTCCTGCATGATGGCTTTTGATTTATTCTTCGCATGAATCAGCTCGTGTTCTAAAAATGACTCTTCCACAAACGAATCGGCCAATCCGGCATCAGCTACTTTTCCTGAAATACTGTTAAGAAAAGCAATTTTCATATCGATCAGATCAAGCCAGCTGTCTGTGACACCGGCGTGATCTTGAAAGAATGCTTTAATGTTGTCTGCGCCTTTGCCTGAAAACTCACTGTCGTCTAAGTCAGCCATTCCCTGAAACGCTTTTCTGAGATTGATAAATTGTTCTCTAATCTGATCGTATTGTTTTGCCCGCTTTTCTGCGGCTGAGATTAACGAGGATGCTTCAAATACCTTCATATCTGTCTCCTTTCCACTTGGTCTTATCTAAACTCTCTATTCTGAAACATATTTATAATATTCTTTAATTTTAGGCTTTACTTCCCAATATTTAGTTCCGTTTGATGACACCAACATGTCAAACCATATCTCAAAGTTAGAGTCTAAATATACCGTATCTTCAATATTATCAATTGAATCCAGATACAACATATATCCTAATCCCTTATTTGATCTGTTTACATCAATAACATACCTGCCATCATAATGGTACCCAATTAGGACATATCCCTTAGGGAAGTCTTGAACTTCATTAAATTCAATTATCCCTTCTGTACTAAGAAGCTCAATACCATTAAACATTTCCATTCCATTGTGATTGAAAAGGAACTCTTTATAATCATTGGGCAAAGTTACCCCTAACATCTTTTCTAAACTATTAATTTCTTGAGGACTGGCTGGGTCTCTGAATTGAAAAGCAGCATCTTCCATGACATGCCCTCCATGTTGGAGCATAGGAAAAGTTCCGTATTTAGAAACAGCTTCCTTTATCCCATCAAGAGTCATGCGAATTAACTTTCCTTCTTCCATTTAAATTTCCCTCCTCTAAGGTGTTTAGGCCACTAAA
This sequence comes from Bacillus sp. NEAU-CP5, assembly GCF_026420705.1. Classification (NCBI taxonomy): domain Bacteria; kingdom Bacillati; phylum Bacillota; class Bacilli; order Caryophanales; family Bacillaceae; genus Bacillus; species Bacillus sp. NEAU-CP5. Next base: position 129,306 of record NZ_JAPMOV010000002.1, read on the forward strand.
TTTTACCACATAACTGTATTTGAGTGTCCTAAAATACCAAAACACAATTTACAATCTTTGGTTTTATATTTATAATTAGGAAGGTTTGTCCGATATAGAGACAGAACAAACAAATTGGGGGAATTACATTGAAGAAATGGTTATTAGGCATTGGCGCATTATCTCTAAGCTTTTCTTTGGCTGCGTGTGGATCTGATTCTGCTTCTACAGATAAAACAGATTCAGATAAAGCTAAAACAACGCAGCAAGAAGAAAAGGATGCAAAAGAGACAAAGGCAGACACTCAATCAAACGACAAAAGCAATAATGACAACAATGAAAAAGCCGAAAATGCTTCAAAGAAGGATTCCTCGGATAAAAAGGCGTCTGACAAAAAGAAAAAGCTGGTCGATGTAACACTTAACAGAACAGTTGATGGGAATACGATTAAAGTTAACTATAAAGGCGAAGTCAAAACTGTTCGTTATTTACTTGTTGACACGCCTAAAACTAAGAGGCCAAACTCTTGCGTACAACCATATGGTGAGGATGCTTCAGCAAGAAACAAACAGCTGGTTAACAAGGGAAAACTTCAACTGGAGTTTGATAAAGGAGATCGTACAGACAAGTATGGGAGAATGCTGGCTTACGTTTATGCAGATGGCAAATCAGTACAAGAAACACTGCTTAAAGAAGGATTAGCACGAGTAGCTTATGTATATGAGCCAAACACGAAGTATTTAGACACGTATAAGAAAGATGAGCAAGCTGCGAAAGATAAAGACTTGAAGATTTGGAGTAAGAATGGATATGCGACTGATAAAGGATTTAATGGCTGCGTAACGAAACCGAAGAAATCAGTAAGTGTATCTAAGCCGGCTCAAAAGTCAGTTACAACACACCAATCCGAGACACATAAATCGAACTCAAGCAGTTCAGCATCAAGCAGCTCTTCTAACTCTGCACAAGCCTCCCCTTCTGCTGGAGGAACAGAACACTTTGCAAACTGCACAGAGCTGAGAAAGAAATATCCGCATGGCGTACCAAGCACTCACCCTGCTTATACATCTAAAATGGATCGGGATAATGACAACTTTGCATGTGAGAAGAATTAATTATTTTGAAGTCCTCTGGGGCTTCTTTTTTTATTTGGATACATTCAATCTAAACAAAAAAACCACAGAGCGTGTGAGGGACTCTGTGGCCTATAGTGGCTGATTAAACCCCTATGATACATCAATTAGGATTTTATCAAAACTTTTCTTTTAAAGATAACATCATCTCTGTCTCAAATAATGCCTGAAGCAGTTCATCTATATTAATTTCGTTCTGCTTGTAATTATTCTTTTCATAAGTACGAATAATTTCTTCATATTCTGATCGATTATCTCCTTTAATGGAGCTAATTCCAAGCTCTTCACCGTATCGGTTAATGAATAGTTGTTTATTCATTTCTTTCGCTTTATCATTTTCATAATTACAAAATGCACCTGACAACTGGACGAGAAAAGTTTCGTCTTCAGAATTTAGGTTATTTTCGTTACACCAGTCTACAAAACGATTTCCAGTCATGTTATCACCTTTAATTTTAGTATTTAAAGAACAAGATAATCTGCAGCAAGGATGATATATTCTACTGCCATGCCAATTGTTTCAGCAACTCCTGCGCCAACTGCACCTTTAATAGCTGGTGGAATTTGTTTTCTTGCCATAGCAGCAACCTCTTTAGGAGCCCCGGTTATATCTTCGAGAACCTTACAAATTTTGTTTGTGTTTTTAATAATCTTGTTTACCGTGGACTTTCCAAACATTGTACCTAAAATGTCTTTTGCCCAAGCATTATTCGCTAGTCCTCTAATAACCTTAATCGCTTCTTTAGCTGCGGCGCTTTTAGCTCCCATAGTACTCATTTGATCTTGTGAGTTACCATTTTCGAGACCTTTTAATTCTTCAGCAGCATTTAAAATGCCTTTTTCTTTAACTGGTGGGACTGAGTATTCTTTAGCTAGTTTTTGAAGCTCGGTAGGATTATAAGTAAATTGCACGTCCTGTTTAGAAACACTCGCTTTTTGCACTTCTGAGGCCGAAGCTCCAACAGTAGGGATGGCTATAACGGCTGCAAGCAACATCAAAAGAATTTTAGCAAATAGACTTTTCAATTTGAACTCTCCTTTATCCCTAATTTTATTGTTCAACACATTGACCACAATACCATAAAATACTAATATTTTTCCCTGTTTTTATTATATTAGTTTAAAAAAGGTAAGGTGGTCCTACATTTGAAACTGTTCAGAAATCACTACGGTGATCAAATATTCATTCACAATTTAAGCTATTTTTACTACATAAAAAAGACTGTTCTCAAAAACAGTCTTAGATGTTTTTAGAATTAACGTATCCGTTAATTTCTTTAATTCTTATTCTGATTTTTAAACGCCAAGTGCTCAATTCCTTGATCCTTAAAAACTTGACGGATGTAGGGAGGCGAAAATTATATTTCCGGCCAATTTCTTTTAGGCTCATTTTTTTGTTGAAATGCAGATCGTATAGCAGATCAAAGTCTTTTGCTCTCCTCCTCTTTGACAATTCAGAGTAAGAAAGCTTGTCCACTTTTTTTGCCTTAAATAGATTCAGAATACCCCAGTCTGGGATATTAAGTTCCTTTGATATTTCCCCCACCGTTTTAAGTTCTTTGTTTATGGATAAAACCATTATTTTATTTAGTTTTCAAGTTATAGTTGCTCATAAGCGCTGCCATATGAGGATTAAATGAACAAAATAAAAACCCTGTTAATTAAAGTCGGCGTTTAATTAAAAAATGAATCCGATTAGAATAGATCAATATTCAAACAATACAATCCTTACAATATATTAGGTTATTTTCGTATTCAATGTCAGACAGAATATTGTACGAATACTTCTCTTTTTACAGTAAATACAATAAAGAGGAGGTGCTGATTTTTTGGAGTTAAAAAACATCGTTCATTCTTACAACATTACAAATATTTTAGGGTATCTTAGACGCTCTCGTCAGGATATGGAGCGGGAAAAAAGAACAGGCGAAGATACGCTAACGGAACAAAATGAACTCATGAATAAAATACTGAAGTCGATTGAAATCCCCTATGAATTAAAAATGGAAATCGGGTCAGGGGAAAGCATTGAGGGCCGCCCCGTTTTTAAAGAATGTCTTAAAGACCTCGAGGAAGGCAAGTACCAGGCAATTGCTGTTAAAGAAATAACAAGACTCAGCCGCGGGAGCTACAGTGATGCGGGACAAATTGTTAACCTTCTTCAAAGCAAGCGATTGATTATCATTACACCATATAAAGTTTATGACCCTCGAAATCCTGCAGACATGCGTCAGATTCGTTTTGAATTGTTTATGGCCAGAGAAGAATTTGAAATGACCAGAGAGCGTATGACAGGCGCTAAATACACATATGCGGCACAAGGGAAATGGATTTCCGGGCTAGCGCCTTATGGATACCGGTTAAACAAAAAAACATCCAAACTAGTCCCAGTCGAAGAAAAAGCAAAAGTCGTTCAATTCATCTTTAACCTCTTTTTAAATGGGTTGAATGGAAAAGATTATAGTTATACAGCGATTGCTTCTCACTTAACAAAATTACAAATACCGACTCCATCAGGAAAAAAGCGCTGGAATCAATACACAATTAAAGCAATTCTGCAAAACGAAGCGTATATCGGAACTGTTAAATATAAGGTTAGAGAAAAAACAAAAGACGGTAAACGAACAATTAGACCTGAAAAGGAACAAATTGTAGTATCGGATGCACATGCCCCTATAATAGATCAAGAACAATTTCAACAATCACAAGAGAAAATTGCAAACAAAGTCCCCCTGCTGCCTAATAAAAACGCATTGGAATTAAGTGAATTGGCAGGCGTATGCACTTGTTCTAAGTGCGGTGAACCATTATCTAAATACGAAACTAGGCGAACGCGAGAAAACAAAAACGGCACGGAAAGTGTATATCACGTTAAATCACTCACTTGCAAAAAGAATAAATGCACTTATGTGAGATATAACGATGTTGAAAATGCCATTCTGGATTACCTCTCTTCTTTAAGCAACTTAGATAATAAGACTTTAACAAAACATATCATTTCAATGATTTCTAAATACGAAGACGTAAATAGTAATGTGAAAACAAAAAAGCAAATGTCTGAACATCTCTCACAAAAAGAACAAGAGTTAAAAAACAAAGAGAATTTTATCTTCGAGAAATATGAGAGCGGCATTTACACTGATGAACTTTTTTTGAAGAGAAAAGCTGTTTTAGATGAAGAATTTAAAGAACTCCAGATTGCCAAGCATGAGCTCAATGGAACCCAAGAAGCGCAATCAGAAATAGACAGTAATACAGTCAGAAACAACATAAATAAGATAATTGATCAATATCACATTGAATCAAGCACAGAAAAAAAGAACTCGCTATTAAGAATGGTCTTCAAAGAAGTTATCGTTACTATGACACAAAAAAGAAAAGGGCCAATTCCGGCTCAGTTTGAAATCACCCCTATCCTGAGGTTTAATTTTTCGTTTTCGACCTCACCGTCACTGATAGTCCCTCACAATACAGTAAATACCTTAAAAAACCGATAAAGCCGTTTCCCCGGTAAACACAATGGGAGCTACGAAGCTGTTGTCCGAGAAGCTGTTTCATCAGGCGAATCATCATGTTCAAAACCGCGGTACGGTATTTTGTTCGGTCCGCTTCGGCAATGTGCTAGGTTCACGCGGTTCCGTTATTCCTATTTTATTTGAGCAGTTGATGGCAGGCGGTCCGCTCACCATTACAGATAAAAACATGACGAGGTTTTTTATGTCGATTGATGATGCCGCAACGCTCACCCTGCAATCTGCGGCGATTACAAAGGGCGGAGAAACGTTTATTTTTAAAATGGAGTCCCTGAGGCTCGAAGAACTGCTTCACGGGTTTGAGGAATATGCGTCCCGGCACGGGCTGCCGCGCCCCGCCGCTGTTGAAGTGGGAAAACGTCCCGGTGAGAAGCTTCATGAAGAACTGACCTCTCCTCATGAGACGGAATCTTTATATGAATGGGGCAATCTTTACGCGATATTGCCCGACCCCGCCAAACATCCGGAATTTCGGAAGGTCAATCTCCCCAGATATCAATCCGATCAAGCGCCGCTCATCACAAAAGACACAATCGTAAAGATTATTGAACGATTACATGAAGAAAAAAAAACATAGAAAAAAGGCCTGTCTGATAGGCAGGCCTCATTGCTGAGCTCTATTTTTCAAATAAATGCAGGCAGGCTTCATAGCCCTCTTCCTTCAGCTTGTCTTTCGGAATAAACCGGAGTGCCGCAGAGTTAATGCAATATCGGAGACCGCTTGGCCCCGGGCCGTCATTAAATACATGGCCTAAGTGGGAATCCGCTGTTTTGCTTCTCACTTCCGTCCGGATCATCCCGTGGCTTGTGTCCAGTTTTTCGTCAACCTCTTCTTCCTCAATCGGTTTTGTAAAACTGGGCCAGCCGCAATGAGAATCGAATTTATCCAGAGAAGTAAACAAGGGCTTTCCCGATACGATATCAACATACAGCCCCTCTTCTTTGTGATCCCAGAATTCATTTTGAAACGGCGGCTCCGTTCCGTTATTTTGTGTGACTTCATATTGCATGCGGTTTAATGATTTGATTTTTTCTTCTTTATTAAAAGCCATCTTATCTGTCCCTCCAATGCTCATCCAGAAAGCCTTGACGTCCGGAACCTACACGGTAGCGCCCGTAGTGATCAGGATTTTTCTTATAAAAGTGCTGATGATAGCCTTCCGCTTCATAAAAAGGCTCAGCCTTTAAAATGTCTGTCACGATCGGCTTTTTAAATATGCCGCTTTCTTCAAGCTGTTTTTTTGAGGCTTCAGCGATTTGTTTTTGTTCATCATTATGGTAATATATCGCCGCCCGATATGAACTTCCGCGGTCTGCAAACTGGCCGCCTGCATCAGTCGGGTCGATCTGCTGCCAAAACAGCTCGACAAGCTTTTCATACGGATAAATGTCAGGTTGAAATGTGATTTGAACGGCTTCTCTGTGTCCGGTCGTTTCACTGCACACTTCTTCGTAAGTCGGATTCTCAGTATGACCTCCTGTATAGCCGGACACCACCTTTTCAATCCCGGGCTGTTCGTCAAACGGCTTCACCATGCACCAAAAACAGCCGCCTGCAAATGTGGCGATTTCTTTTTTTTCTGACATACGGGTGCCCTCCTTTGTTCATACGTGGTATTATTATATTATAGCATGTATAAACAGAATAAAAATAATTCTGCTTTCAGGGGAAGCTAAACGAATGCCACGCTGACTACATATTGGAGGTTCATGATTTGAAAGTAAGGACACAAATGATGTATGATATGGAAGCTTTGCTTCGAAAAGTGTTTAAACAAATCAGAAATGAAGTTAATGAAATTCTAGATAAAGAGCTGTCCAGGAACGAATTCACCATTTTGCGGATTCTCAGTGAACAAGGACCTAAAAAAGTAACGGAATTTGCCCCTATTCTTGAGGTTTCCGCAAGCCACATTACCGCAGTGACCGACGCTTTAGTAGAAAAGGAATGGATCACCCGCATCCGTTCTAAAGAGGACAGACGAATTATCAGAATCCATATTACGGAAGCCGGGGAGAAAATTGTCGATCATTTCAACCAGAAAAAAACAGAATACTTTTTTAAACGGTTTGACTGCTACTCTGATGAAGAGCTTGCAACGTTAATCAAACTGTTCAGCAAGCTAGACAAAAAACGCTGACACGAAAAAACACAAATCCCTGAAAGGATCTGTGTTTTTTTCATGAAAACTTATTGTTTCGGATGATAATAGGAAAATTCAATTTCATCCGTGTCGAGATTGATTTTATCCGCTTTTACATACATGCCGTTGTCTAAAGGCATTTCTGACAGACGGATCTCGATGCTTTTATCCCCGGAATGAACGTGCACAAATGACGGGAGTTCATAAAAGCTGTCCATATAATTCAGCACAAAGCTGATCGGCAGGCTTAATTCGCCTAATGAAAACTTCGTCACTTTCAAAACCACATCTCCGTTCTCCTGTACGGACGGTTCAAATGTGACGACCGCATTAATGGAGGTTGAGAATGCTTTAATTTTACCAGCCACGTGCACATCGTTATTGATGTCCACTTTGTAGTCAAGCTGATTCGATGCCTTCTCTTTTAAGTACGCATTCACAAACCTGGCAAGAGATTCTTTAGAGCTTGTGATATGAAAGCCGTACTCACTTTTTGTCTGATCTTGTATTTTCGCCTGCTCTCCCGGCATAACCAATAATGTCACAATTACCGCGGCGGCAATCACATTGAGTGCGAGAAGAACAAAAAACAGCGATTTCCACTTTTTCATCATTTCACCCTATTCTGCTGGTAATCCTTGTTTTTCAATGATGCCGTATAATCGATCGGCGATGAGTGCATACCCTTTTGCGTTCGGATGAAAATCATCATCCTTTGAAATCCGTCTGCTGCCGCTTTTTTGACTGAACAAGTCTTCAACATTCACCGCGGCGGCGTGAGGATCTTTTTCCAGCTCTTTTGCGGCGATCTTGTTCCAATCCGTTACAACCCCATTAATTTCTTTTAATTCAGGCAGCGTAAACGTGAATGGATTATACATGCTGACATACACCAGCTCTGCGTTTTTGTTATATTTGCGGATTTTTGAAACGATCGCCTTGAACCGTTTTTCAAAAGGTTTCTCTTCCTTTTGGAACGGCTGAACCGTCAGCTGCATCATATTCTGGCGGAGCACCTTCATTAAGTCATTGCCGCCGATGGTAAAAAAGATATAGTCGGCGCTCTTTAATGATTTCTGAACTTTTTTATTATCAAGCTTTTCCAGCAGGTCCGACGTTTTGTCACCCTGCACCGCATAATTTTTAATATCTACCGTTTTCACATGTCCCTTTTTCTTAAGAGACTCCGCTGCCCTGCCGACGTATCCTGAACCGTCAGGATCTCCTACTCCTTCAGTCAATGAATCACCGACCGCAGCTATGACAATATGATCTTTCGTTTTCGGTTCTTCAGTGTCAGAACCGGTGCGCTGGACAGAACAAGCTGATAAAAGCAAAGCCAGTCCGGCGATCAATGAGAACATTCGCAGCTTCAATCTGGTTGCTCCTTCCCCGTCTACTAGTGGAAAGTGTAACATGTTTTTTCAGTTTTGAAAATGTCTAATCTGCCAGTTTACTTGAGCTCCTCAGCCGCTTTGACATCTGAGAGGATATCATCATACGGAACCTTCTGCACACCGTCATAATCTTTAAGCACCTTGCCGTCAGGTCCGACTAAATAAAAAGAGGTTTGATGTATGACCTGGTCCTCTCCCTCCGGCTTTTTGACGATTGCTTTAAAGCTGTTCAGCGCAAAATCTTCAATGTCCTTTTGGCTGTAACCGGTCAGAAAATCCCAGTTGCGAAGCGAAAGCGGATATTTGGCAGCAAATGCTTTCAGCTGTTTCGGCTTATCATTTTCAGGATCTACACTGAACGACACAATCCGCACGTCCAGGTTCTCAGCCTTCAGTTTTTTTTGCAGTTCGGTCATGTGCGCCGTCATCGGCGGGCAGACCGTATTACAATTTGTAAACATAAAGTCGGCAATCCAGACATGCCCCTTCAGGCTTTTCAGTGACACTGTTTTTCCGTCTTGATTCTGATATGAAAACGGTTCAATCTGATAGTTCAGCGGGTCTTTTATCGTTTTCCCCCCGCACGCGCACAAGAGCAGCAAACAAAAGACGGCAGCGAAGATTTTCATTTTTTTCATTTCCATTCCCCCCATGGATAAAACGCTTACAACATTCATCACAAAAAAATTCCCGCACCCTCCCTTATCAAAAGGAAGGCGCTAAGGAATATGCACCGTTATGCGTTGTGTTTTAAAATCTCTTGGTTGAAAACGGCCTCGTAATCTTTCCACTTCATACGGCGCTTGACATATTGTCGGAATGAATACACTGTTCTCACACTTTGTGAAGCAAAAACCTCTCTCAAATAAAGCTCAAGGTGCTGATGAATTTGAAAAAAATAATGTTCACCTTCCGTGACAACCGGTATTTCTGTCACTTTTACCTGAATCCCGTCCTGTCGTTTGAACTCTAGGCTTTTGAGTAACAAGATATCAATCCTTCTTTTTCGATTGTTTTCTTTTTATTATATACAATCTGAGAAAGCGTGTCTGTCATTTTGCGCGGCCGTTCTAAAAAAAGTCAGATTAACAGGTGGAACAGATCCTGATCTTTATTCACCTCTACGTAATGAAATCCTTTTTGATTCATCCGGGCAATGAGCGCACCGTAATCTTCCCGATGCTTGAGCTCAATGCCGACCAATGCGGGGCCGCTGCTTTTGTTATTTTTTTTCGTGTATTCAAACCGGGTGATGTCATCATCAGGCCCGAGCACTTCATCAAGGTATTCGCGAAGCGCTCCCGCCCTTTGCGGGAAATTAACGATAAAATAATGCTGCAGTCCCTCGTAAATCATGGAGCGTTCCTTCATCTCCTGCATTCTGCCGATGTCGTTATTCCCTCCGCTGACCATGCAGATGACGTTTTTCCCTTTAATCTCTTCCTTGTACAGATCAAGTGCTGACACGGACAATGCACCCGCCGGCTCCGCTACGATGGCGCATTGATTATATAATTCGAGAATCGTGCTGCACACTTTTCCTTCCGGGACAAGCACAACGTCATCGACGACGGTTTCGAGCGTTTGAAAGGTTTCGGCGCCGATTTTTTTTACGGCCGCCCCATCGACAAATTTATCAATTTTCTCAAGTTCAACCACTTGTCCGGCTTTTTTCGATTCAAAATAGGAGGCTGCGCCCTTCGGCTCTACCGCTATGATTTTTGTATCCGGCGAGATGTTTTTCATGTACGTGCCGAGCCCGGACAGGAGTCCCCCTCCCCCTACGCTTGCAAAAAGAAAATGCGGTTCAACGTCAATGTCATTTAAAATTTCGATGGCAGCCGTTCCCTGTCCGGCAATGACATCGGGATCGTCAAACGGATGAATAAACGTGCGGTTTTCTTTTTCACAGCATTCCGCAGAACTTTTATACGCATCATCGAAAGTGTCACCCGTCAATATGATTTCAACAAATTCTTTTCCGAACAGTTCCACTTGGGATACTTTCTGTCTCGGTGTGGTTGACGGCATAAAAATCTTGCCGTGAATGCCGAGGTGTTTGCATGAAAACGCAACCCCCTGCGCATGGTTTCCCGCACTTGCGCATACAATTCCGTTTTCAGTCTGCTCTTTTGAGAGCTGCCTCATTTTATTATAAGCCCCTCTGAGCTTAAATGATCTGACCACCTGCAGGTCTTCCCTTTTCAAATAGATATTGCAGCCATACCTCTCAGAAAGTCTGTCATTCCTCTGCAAAGGCGTATGTATCACAACGTCCTTTACATTTTGGTGCGCTTTTAAAATGTCTTTTACCTGGATGAGAGAGTCTTCTTTAAGCAACGGTTTCATTTACAGAGTCCTTTCTTATTTAAATCCCTATTTAATATGCCATTATAACATGAATATTCAAACAATAAGATAATTATTTTAATTTTGTAAATAAAAATAAATGAACCGATACAAGAGAAAAAGATATTTTCGATCGCACAAACGTGTTATACTTAAACCAATTAGAACCAAAAGGAGCCAATTCATGAATGTAATTGAACAAACTGATCCTTTTTATCAGCTGGCCGGCGAACATCAAACCTTTTTAGAAGCGAAACGATTGGCCTCGCAATTTGCCTTATCTGATTTGCCGGTCTTCATAACAGGTGAAGTCGGAACCGGAAAAAAACAAATGGCCAGAGCGATCCATCATAAATCCCGCAGAAACAGCGAACTATTTATTACCGTTCACTGCAGCCAAAACGAAGATCGGCTCGAATATGAACTGTTCAGCGCTGAAGGTGCATTAAACAGGGCCCGCCGCGGAACATTATTCTTATATGAAATCGGAGACATGCCGCTCTCGGTACAGACCCGCCTTCTTTCCGAGCTGGACGCCGGAATTTCCGCCCGCATCATTGCAAGCAGCACGGCGGATCTTGGCGATACCGGCGCAGAAAATACGTTCAGCCAAGATTTATTTTACAGGCTTCACGTGTTATGCCTTCCGCTCCCTGCTTTATCTGAACGAAAAAGCGATATACCGCTTCTTTTGCAGCATATGCTGTCAGCCACGGGGCAGCATGTTCATATCGATCCGTCCGTTTATCCGCTGTTTGAGCGGCACACCTTTAACGGCAACATCAGAGAACTTCAAAATGCGGCGTACTATATGGCCGCGGCAGCATCCGGCAGCACGATTTATCCCGATGATGTCCCGCTGTATATCAAAAACAGCCAGAAAGCGAAAACAGCTAAGAAAAAAGAAAAACGGCTGACATTGATGGAGAAAGAAGAGTTTTTGTTTATTTTGGAATCAATTAAAGACTTAAATACAAAGGGCGAACCCGCCAGCAGACGGAGCATATCCGAATTAAGCGAAAACAGCACAATGACATTATCGCCCCAGCAGGTCAGAAACAGGCTTGATTACTTAGAAAAGATGCACTATGTGACAAAAGGCCGAGGACGCGCAGGAACAAAAATTACATTAGAAGGGTTGAGCTTTTTGCAGTCACTGCAAAAACAAATCCTTTAAAAAGGAGGACATTTGATTGTTCACAATAAAAGAAGAAATCGCAAATGCCGTCACACACGGAATCGGTGTATTGCTGTCGATTCCGGCGCTTATTTTTCTCATTATCTTCGCGGTGAAATACGGCTCGCCGACAGACATCGTCAGCTTTTCAATCTTTGGCGCTTCAATGCTGCTGCTGTATCTCAGCTCGACTCTTTTGCACAGCATTCAGCATAAAAAAACGAAAGACATTCTTGAAATTGTGGATCATTCCGCGATATACGTATTAATAGCCGGAACATATACGCCATTTTTATTAGGACCCCTTAAAGGGGCGCTCGGTCTGACCCTTTTAATTATTGTTTGGTCGCTTGCCATCGGAGGCATCGTGTTTAAAATCTTTTTCGTGAAGCGGTTTATCATTTTTTCAACGCTTGTCTATTTATTGATGGGCTGGCTGATCATCGTCGCCATTAAACCGCTGTACGCTTCGCTGTCAGGCCCCGGTTTCGGCCTTCTTCTTTTCGGCGGCTTATTGTATTCCGCCGGCACAATATTTTATATTTGGAGAAAGGTTCCGTATCATCACGCCATTTGGCACAGTTTTGTTTTAGGCGGCAGCGCCTCGATGTTTTTCTGTATTTTGTTTTATTGCGTCAAAGTTCCCTTTATCTGAAATAAAAAAGCACAGCCTCTCTATAGAGACTGTGCTTTTTTTATGCACGGAGCCGTTTCTGACCGGCCGGATAATAAGCGGGCTTTATATGTAATTCAATGTCAGCCGGTTTCAGCCGTTTCAGTAATCTGCCCCTCAGCAGCCGGTCTGTTCCCGAAGTGCTGACGGGCACAATCGGGAGATCGAAACGAAGAGCCAGTTCCTCCGGATTGATTTTGCCGTCTTCGGACAGAATCAGGCTTTGCCCTTTTTGCAGACGGACTTCCGCCTCCTGAAACACGGCATCCCGGCTGTCTCCGTCACAAATGATACCCATCAGCCGCAGCCATTTCCCGAGAAACGGCATCCGGAAAGCTTTCTCGCCAGCGATAAAACCAGCCGGCTCTTCAAGATGTCCCGCAAGCAGCAGCAGATCAGCCGGGCGCAATCTGGGATGCACATACAATACGGGGCCGTCCGGTATCGGCTGATCATGATGAATGCCGATTGCCGATCCCGACACGTCAATGCAGCCTCTCATAAAGGCTTTCGGCCTCTCATACACCAGCCTCATCTGTTTTTGAAAAGAAAGCCGCGGGTCAAGCTCTTTTTGATTGATATATTCCTGAATATTTTTCATGAACATAAATACAACGTACATCACAAGGCAGCCGTAACGAATCAATTCTTGTCCCCCTGCTTAAATCAATTCTTTTTCTCGTATACAAGGTACTCATAATCGTAAGGGTTTTTTTCATCTTTTACTCCCTGTTTGCGGGATGTCAATTCCCATTCAGCTTCATTAAATTCCGGAAAAAAACGGTCTCCTTCAAAGACATGGTGAATTTTTGTCATGTAGAGTCTATCCGCATAAGGAAAGAGCGCACTGTACAGCTGGGCGCCGCCGATCACAAAGCATTCTTCATCTGCCGGGATCAGCTTGAGCACTTCCTCAGCCGAGTCGGCAGTAATACAGCCCGGGAATAAAGATTCGTCCCGTGAGGTTACAACGATGTTACGCCGGTTCGGAAGCGGGCGTCCGATTGATTCAAACGTTTTCCGCCCCATTACAATGGTGTGACCCGTCGTCACTTTTTTGAAATATGCGAGATCATCGGGAAGGTGCCAAGGCAGATCGTTATCTTTTCCGATCAGCCGGTTTTCATCCATCGCAAAAATAAACGAAATCATACGCTGACAGCTCCTTTTATGTGCGGATGCGGGTCATAATCCTCAATGATAAAGTCTTCAAACGTAAAATCAAAAATAGAATCAACATTTCGCGCAAACCGCAGTTTCGGCAGCGGACGGACATCCCTTGTCAGCTGCAAATTCACCTGCTCCATATGGTTTTGGTAAATGTGGACGTCTCCGAATGTATGAACAAACTCACCCGGTTCAAGCCCCGTCACATGCGCGATCATCATTGTTAAAAGCGCATAAGACGCAATATTAAACGGCACGCCGAGAAAGACATCCGCTGAGCGCTGATAAAGCTGGCACGACAGTTTTCCGTCCGCGACATAAAACTGAAACAGGCAGTGGCAAGGCGGAAGCGCCATATGATCAATTTCGCCGACATTCCAGGCGCTGACGATTAAACGTCTGGAATTCGGGTTTGTCTTGATGTCGTGAATCAGCCGGGAGATTTGATCAATGGTCTCGCCGTCCGCTCCGCGCCATGAACGCCATTGAGAACCGTAAACCGGTCCGAGTTCTCCGTTTTCATCCGCCCATTCGTTCCAGATGCGGACTCCGTTTTCCTGAAGGTAGCGGACATTCGTATCTCCTTTTAAAAACCAAAGCAGCTCATGCGCGATGGACTTAAAATGGAGCTTTTTCGTCGTAAGCATCGGGAAACCTTCCTGAAGGTTAAACCGCATTTGGTAGCCGAACGTGCTGATCGTACCCGTTCCCGTACGGTCTCCTTTTTTTTCTCCGTTTTCTAACACATGACGGCACAAATCTTTATATTGTTTCATTTTTTTCATCCTTTTAAAGTAGTCTTTTAGTAGTGTAACACAATAAAAAATCATTTCTGCAAAATTTCTCAGAAATGATTTTTTTATTTCTTCTCGCTATTACACGCTCATCCAGTCAGGCGGCGTATTGCGGTCCCAGTAAATGCTGCCGAGCTCATGATGTGATTGAAATCCGTCTTCAGCGGTATGGTAATGAAAATTAAACCAGTAGCCGTCTTGCGGAGGATGATCCCGGCGGACGTGGAACCTTAAAAGATCTTCACCCGTCAGCCTGTTATACACATGAAAAATTTTTTCAGTTTTTCCGGCTGACGGTTTGCTGGAAATAACCACATCCTGATACGCTTCATCATCTTGAAACTTGGCCAAATGTCCTGTGATCACATCTTCGATTTTCGGCAGAATTTCACTTCTGTAATCATCTTCAATGACCGGAGAGATTTTGCTGCCGAATTTTAAAAATGATTGATTTTCAGCATCACCGAGAAGCTGCTGCTGATACGATTGAAACAGTAATTCAGGCTCCCGCCCTGCCTTCTCTTCTCCCGGCAGGGCGTGTTCATCATAAAAAGCGGTGTAATCATTCTGCTCAAGACTGCTCGACTGTCCTGAAGGCTTGTCTGTCATCAAAGCAGCCGGAGGAGACACGAGTCCGAACGTTACAATGGTAAACAGAACCACAAGGGTCTTTTTCATCCACAATTTCATGACAGATTGTTCCCCTCTGTTTTATTGTCCTCTTTTCCTTTATTTTAGCATAGATGAAAGCGCGGCGTCATGTCCGGCAGCGTATTATCATGCAATATGGGAAATTGGTAACTGTGACCGAGCGGATAAACCGCTTACAATAAGAAGGAGAAAAAGGAGGGGATGGGATGATTAACGCTTTATTTGCGACTGTATCACTTCTCACACTGCTTTATTTTGTCGTTATGGAAATCACTGATTAACGAAAAAGAAGCCCATGATATCATGAGCTCACATGGATGACACCAAAGTGGAAAAGCGCCGTCTTTCTTTTCAGCACCTTGAAGCCGTATCGTTCAAACCGCGGGCTTTTCCAATGGTCTTTAAGCACTACGCATTTTTTCGCCGCCCGGACGGCTTGCGTGATGCACTCTTCGTTAAAACCCTCTTCTGCCAGCGCGCGGAGCGGTGCAATGCCGTCTGACGTTTCAACAGGTTCGTGAAACATCGGGTCAAAATAAATGACATCTACCGATGAATCAGGAAGCTCCCGCAAATAATCGGCGCAGTCGGCATGTTTGACCTGAATGCGTTTCATGGCGGTTTGGAGCTGCTCCATTCCGGTTTCCCACGTTTGAAGTCCTGTTTCTACAAGCAATGAGACAAGCTTGTTTTTCTCCAGGCCGATGACTTGTCCGCTTTTTCCGACTGCCAGGCTTGCCAAAATCGCATCGGATGCCAGGCCGAGCGTACAATCTAAAAAGGAATCCCCTTCGCGTAATCCGGCTGCTTTTAACAACGGCTCGGCTTCCCCTCTCAAAAACCGCTTTGTGCGGAACATCGCTGTATTCGGGTGAAAAAAGAACTTCTCCCCTTGCTTCGTGTAAAGTTCGAACCGTTCCTTTCCGATGACTAAAAGATCGCCAGCCGCTCGTTCCAGCATTTTTTCAATGGGCTGTTTATTGCGGCTGCAGTAAGTGTCACCCAGCTTGACACTGAGTGACTGCGCTGTGTGTATCGTATATTCGCTTGGTCTGTAACTCGTTGTGATCATTTTTTTCTCCAAAAAGAAAATGCCCGGAATTCGGGCATTTCAGCAGTGCGCATCGAAGGCATCCGTCAGATTTTTCATAATTTCCTCCATGTTATGCCCTTCGATTTCGTGGCGGGGAATAAAATGAACGACCTCTTTCCCTTTTAACAGCGCCATTGAAGGCGAGGAAGGTTCCTGCCCCGTAAAATATTCACGCATTTTTGCTGTTGCGTCTTTATCTTGACCGGCAAATACGGTAACCGTATGATCAGGCGCTTTTTCATGCTGTAAAACAGCCTGAGTCGCAGCCGGACGGGCAAGACCGGCTGCACAGCCGCACACGGAGTTGACAACGACCAATGTCGTGCCCTCTGCCTGTTCCATAAAGCTTTCTACTTCTTCAGCAGTCGTTAATTCCTGAAAACCCGCACCCGTCAGCTCACGGCGCATCGGCACGACCAGCTGGCGCATATATTCTTCATAAGCCATTGACATAAAAAAGCCCCCTCTAAAATCCTTATATGAAGTCAAGGATACTATAGAGGGGGCCGGAATTCAATTGTTCAGGCCTCTGTTTTATATTTTCATGATTCCGCCTGTATTGGCGCTTGTTACGAGTTTGGAATACCGGGCTAGATATCCTGTTTTTACTTTCGGCTCGAAGCCTTTCCATTCGGCCTTGCGTTTTTCCCATTCTTCTTCAGGCACTTGTACGTCCAAAATCCGTTTTTCTATGTCAACGATGACATGGTCGCCGTTTTCTACGAATGCGAGCGGGCCGCCTTCAGCCGCTTCAGGCGATACGTGACCGATTGAAAGGCCCCGGGACGCTCCTGAAAAACGGCCGTCTGTAATAAGCGCTACTTTCGGGCCAAGCCCCATTCCGACAATTTGAGACGTCGGAGCGAGCATCTCCGGCATGCCCGGGCCGCCCTTTGGCCCTTCATAACGGATAATGACAACATCTCCTTCTTTTACTTTGCGGTTTATAATGCCTTCAAGCGCGGCTTCCTGGGAATCAAAGACGACAGCGGGCCCTTCATGTCTTGTAATCCCGTCCTGTACGCCGCCTGTTTTAATAATGGCGCCGTCCGGAGCCAGATTCCCAAATAGGACGGCCAAACCGCCTTTTTCGGTAAACGGATTGTCAATCGGATGAATCACGTCATAATCCTTTACTTCATGACCCGCAATTGTTTCTCCGAGTGTGCGGCCTGTTACAGTCAGCGCGTCAAGATGAAGCGCTCCTTCTTTTTTCGCCAATTCATTAAGGGCCGCCGAGACTCCGCCCGCTTCGTGAAGATCCTCAATGAAGACGTCCGAGGCCGGCGCCAATTTCGATATGTGAGGCACTCGTTCAGCCACTTCGTTAATGCGTTCTAAAGAGTACTCAACCCCAGCTTCATTGGCAAGCGCAAGCGTATGAAGCACAGTGTTGGTTGAGCCGCCGAGAGCCATGTCTAACGCAAATGCGTTGTCAATCGCTTTTTCGGTGACGATATCGCGCGGCTTAATGTCTTTTTTGATGGTCTCCATCAATTGGGCCGCTGATTTCTTCACAAACTCTCTTCTCTCCGGTGAAGTTGCTAGAATTGTCCCGTTTCCAGGAAGCGCCAGACCGAGCGCTTCAGACAGACAGTTCATGGAGTTTGCCGTAAACATGCCCGAACAAGATCCGCACGTCGGGCAGCCGAACTGTTCCAGCTCCTGCAGGTCGCTTTCACCGATTTTCCCGGCTTGATATGCGCCGACGCCTTCAAATACTGAAGAAAGCGAAATTTTGCGGCCGTCGCTTGTGCGGCCGGCTGCCATCGGCCCCCCGCTGACAAAAATGGTCGGAATATTAATCCGCATAGCCGCCATCAGCATTCCCGGCGTAATTTTGTCGCAGTTCGGAATGCAGACCATTCCGTCAAACCAGTGAGCCGAGACGACCGTTTCAACTGAATCGGCAATGATTTCGCGGCTCGGCAGCGAATATCTCATGCCGATATGCCCCATCGCGATTCCGTCATCTACTCCGATCGTGTTAAATTCAAAAGGCACACCGCCCGCTTCCCTGATTGCTTCTTTTACGATTTTTCCAAATTCCTGCAGGTGAACATGCCCGGGAACGATATCGATGTATGAATTACAGACCGCGATAAACGGCTTGCCGAAGTCTTCTTCTTTTACGCCGGCAGCGCGAAGAAGGCTGCGGTGCGGCGCTCTGTCAATTCCCTGTGTGATCATGTTGCTGCGTAATTCTGCCATGGTGATCCCCCTACTGTTTTTAGACTGTGCATTATTTTTAAAATTTTCAGTTTATTCTAGGGCGTGTTCTGCAAATTTTACAGTGTCTTTGCCCTGTCTCGCTTTTCTATTCTTTCTGTATTTCGATAAAAACCCTCCAACAATTAATATTGTACTTACTATATAGAGTTTTGAATCATTTTTCAACAATATTCTAAATAATTTTTATAAAAAGTGAATTCAAATAAAAAAGGTGCATGGCGCACCTTTTTGTTATAACTGTTCTTTTTTTCTGCTTTCAGTCATCTGTTTCCAGACTGAACCTTTCGCCTCTTCTCCGTGCTCAATCCGTTCAATCGCCATTTTGACTTGCAGGCTGACTTCGAATTCCGGATCGTCTTCCGCCGCTTTTAATGCTTCCAGCGCGCTTTCATCGCCGACTTCATATAAAAACATGGCCGCGCGCCAGCGCACGAGCTTACTTGAGTCACTGAGCGATTTCATCATGGCCGGGATGGCGCTCGCATCGCCGAGATCCGACAGACAGTCACCCGCCGTCCTTCTGACCGTCACCGTTTTGTCTTCAAGCGCTTTGTATAACAGCGGAAGCACAGACGGTTTTTCGATCATTCCCAAATAAACGACGGCTTGTCTTCTGATCGAAGTCTTCGGATCATGCAGCGCCTTTTCCAATACTGGTAAATCGTCTTCATCCGGATCCATTTGCTCAAGATGGGCATAGCGCTGTTTCCAGTCTTCATCATCAAGCATCTCCAATGTCACTTTATAAGCTTTCCGCTGCACTGCCGGTTTGGCCTCACCCTTTTGCTGTGCGGCTGCTTCTGTCAGACGTTTGAGCCGCTCATCACTGTAGGCGGCCTGAAGCTCTTCTGTGACATCGTGTCCGATTTCGGTAAAATCCCCGAAGCGCACGCCTTGTTCTTTCCAGGCCCGCTCAAATACAACATTTGAAGCTTCGGAACGCAGCTTTAAGATGGCTTCTTGGAAACGTTCCGGAAGGCCGAAGCGCTCTTCACGTTCGCCGTCCGTCAATTTGACCTGCATCGGGATTCCGCTGAACATTTGTACGAAAACCTTCACTTCACCGAACGATTCCTGTTCAGAACGGCTCTCAGACTGCTCCGTATGTTCCATTCCGAAGGCGGAACGGACCTGAGGCAGAATTTCCTTCCAGTCAAAACGGGCGTTTCTCTCCACAGCCAGGAAATCGGCAACGTGATAAACGCCCTTTACTCCTTCAATGTTTAAAATATCACGTACGACAGCCGGAGCATCATCTGCCTGATCGGGCTTGTAATTGTTGCTTTTCCCTGCCGGAAGCTCTTCAGTCAAAATCACTTTCATCGTGTTCGGACTCGGCGTCGGTTCTATTGATTTAATCTTCATATTGGTCCTCCTATGCGCAATCTGACACTTATTCTAACATAGTCGGCACAAGCGTTCTATTGCGCCGCTCAGCTTTTGCAAATGCCGGCCTCTTTTTGGATACGGGCGGCGAACTGCAAAAGAAATTGATGCCGCTCCTCTGCTAAACCGGCCCCCGCTTTTGTATTCATTAAGCCTTTAAGCTTGATTAATTTATCCTCTATATGGGCCAGCACACTTGTTTGAGTTCCGTACATCGGGTGACCCTTCGCGCCGGCAAACATAAAAGCCCTGCCGATGCCCGCTGCGCCGATCGCATCAAGCATGTCTGCATCCTGAACAACTTTCCCCTCCAATGAAAGCGGCCGCTTTTTCAGCAGTTCCCTGTGTCTGAATGACATTCTCGTGATAATATCCGCGATCTCCTGAATGGAGCCAGCCGCGATGTTGAAAGCAGCCAGCCGTTCTGTCACTTCGCCTGCCGTCAGCCTTTCGCTTTTTTCGAGCTTGGCGTCAATCAGATCATGAACCAGCGCGGCCGTCTCAGTGATAAATAAGTCGGCGCCTTCTTCTTTTGCCATATAAACAGAAAGTGTTGCGACCCGGGAAATATGAAGCCAGTCATGACCCGTCCGTTCATTAATAAGCTTTTCTCTGACCCAATTCCTGACGCTTTCCAGCTGCTCTTTTTCGTTCACCGTATCACCTCTTATCGGGCCAAAAGCCTCTGCACCGTATCTTCAAGCTCTTTTGGGTTGACGTTCGGTGAAAAACGCCCGGTGACTTCACCGTTTCGGTCCACGATAAACTTAGTGAAATTCCATTTGACCGCTTTTGTGCCGAGCATCCCCTTCGCCTGTTCCGTCAGATATGTGAAGAGAGGATGAGCGTCTGCTCCATTGACATCAACTTTCGCAAACATCGGGAATGTGACTCCGTAGTTTTTCACACAGAACTCTTGAATTTCAGCTTCGTTTCCAGGTTCTTGGTTCATGAATTGGTTGCAGGGAAATCCCAATATTTCAAGACCTTCCTCCCGATATGTATCATAGAGCTCCTGAAGCTGCTTGAGCTGGGATGTGAACCCGCATTTGCTTGCTGTATTCACAATGATCATCACCTTACCTCTGTAAGCCGATAGCGTCATGTCTTCGCCTGTTATGGTCCGTACGTTTATATCGTAAATTGTCATCTGCGGCCCTCCTTTTTACATTCTTCATTTATTTTACCTGTTTTACACTGCAAAACAAACGGAAACCGCTTTTTCCTTCCACTTAACGGAAAACGTTTTTTTCGAGGAACCAAACGGCTCTTTACCCGTCATAATAAAGAGCCGCTCCGAATTTATGCCCATTTGCCGCTTTTATCCTTGTCATTATGCGTTAAATGCGGTTTATTACGCCGGGATGGATTGAAAAATGGCTTAAAAATTTCTATAATGAAGAAAATTAACGGGGAATAACGGAGGTGGCATGTTGCCTATTAATATACCAAATCACCTGCCCGCTAAGCAGGTGCTTGAAAGTGAACACATCTTTGTAATGGATGAAAGCCGGGCTTTTCATCAGGATATCCGGCCGCAGAAGATCGTGATTTTAAATCTGATGCCGAAAAAAATCCAAACGGAAACCCAGCTCCTCAGGATGCTTGGGAATTCACCTTTACAAGTTCACTTTACGTTCTTAATTCCGAGCACACATACTCCAAAAAATACGGCAAGGCAGCATCTGGATGAATTTTATACGGATTTTTCCAGCATCCGCCATAAACGGTTTGACGGAATGATTATTACCGGGGCTCCGATTGAGCACCTGCCGTTTGAAGATGTTTCTTACTGGGAAGAATTGAAGGAAATCATGGAATGGAGCAAAACGAACGTCACTTCAACCCTCCATATCTGCTGGGGCGCTCAAGCCGGTTTATACTATCATTACGGCATTGAGAAAGTGGAGCTGCCGAAAAAAATCTTCGGTGTGTTTGAGCATACCGTTCTTAAAAAACATGAGAGATTGGTAAGAGGATTTGACGAGCTATACTATGTGCCCCACTCACGGCATACAGATATTAATACGGAGCAGCTGCAATCGGCTTCGGATCTGGATGTGCTCAGCGTTTCAGAGGAAGCGGGGGTCTGTTTAATCGTTTCAAAAGACGAAAAACAGATTTTCTTAACGGGTCATCCTGAATATGATACCGATACGTTACTTCAGGAGTATGAGAGAGACATAGAGAGAAATCTTTCAAACGTAGAAGCTCCTAAGCACTATTTTGCGCCCGGCGGGAAAGAACCTGTTAACCGCTGGAAAGCTCATGCAACGTTATTGTTTATGAATTGGCTGAATTATTACGTATATCAGGAAACCCCGTATGAATGGGATTAATTTTTGTTTTAAGTGATACGGTGACAAAAATATGATAAAATACTCTTGATTCAGTATGCGTATAACAAAACTTTAAAATAATGGAACATATCAATTAAATTTAGTTTAAATATGTTGCCGCGCTTATTATAAAATGATGCACTTGTGTTATGTTTATCTATAGACAATAACTCCTTACGATGCATGAAGCTTGCTTGTTGTTGATTACATTGAGGTGAATTTACTTGAATACCAATAAAAAAGTATTAATTTTGACTGCAAATTATGGAAACGGGCATGTTCAAGTGGCCAAAACGCTCTACGAACAATGTCTGCGTCTCGGCTTAGATGTGACGGTTTCCAATTTGTATCAAGAGTCAAATCCGATTGTTTCAGAGGTTACTCAATACCTTTATTTAAAAAGCTTCTCAATCGGGAAACAGTTTTATCGTTTGTTTTATTACGGAGTTGACAAAATCTATAATAAACGCAAATTCAATATTTATTTTAAAATGGGAAATAAACGTTTAGGCCAGCTCGTCGAAGAGCATAAGCCGGACATTATTATCAATACATTTCCGATGATTGTCGTACCGGAATACAGACGGAGAACCGGAAAAGTGATCCCGACGTTCAACGTTATGACCGATTTCTGCCTTCACAAAATCTGGGTTCATGAAAATGTTGATAAATATTATGTCGCCACAGATTACGTGAAGGAAAAACTGATTGAAATCGGCACTCACCCGAACAACGTAAAGATCACGGGCATTCCCATCAGGCCTCAATTCGAGGAATCGATGCCGAAAGAGCCGATTTATAAAAAATACAATCTCTCTCCCGACAAAAAAGTTCTTCTTATTATGGCGGGAGCGCATGGTGTGCTGAAAAACGTAAAAGAACTGTGCGAAAATCTCGTTCATGACGATCAGGTGCAGGTTGTGGTGGTATGCGGCAAAAACAGCTCGCTGAAAGAATCCCTCAGCAGCTTGGAAGGTGACAATGCCGACCGGCTGAAAGTACTGGGCTATGTAGAAAGAATTGACGAGCTGTTCCGTATTACGGACTGCATGATTACGAAACCGGGCGGCATCACACTGACGGAAGCGACGGCGATCGGCGTACCCGTTATTTTGTACAAACCGGTTCCCGGACAGGAAAAGGAAAACGCCATTTTCTTTGAAGATCGCGGTGCGGCTGTCGTGGTCAACCGCCACGAAGAAATTTTAGAGTCTGTCACCTCCCTTCTCGCGGATGAGGAGAAGCTGAACCGGATGAAGGACAATATTAAAAGCCTTCACCTCCCTAACTCCTCTGAAGTCATTTTGCAGGACATTATAAAAGAATCTGAACTGATGGCCGAAAAGGCGGATATGGCATTATCGTAAGAGAAAAGCACACGGACAGATTCGTGTGCTTTTTGTTTTTTTCCGGATAAGCTTTGGCACTGGAAAAATAAAGATGAAAAATAGAGAGCGGCCGCTTGACGCCCGCTCCCATATGGTGTATAGTTGAACCATCATTTAACAACGTAAACATACGTACGGTTGAATGATGACAAAATTTTTTTTAGCACGAAGGTGCTACAGTACTAGGAGGAATTAAGCAATATGCAAAACGGTAAAGTAAAATGGTTCAATAACGAAAAAGGATTCGGCTTCATCGAAGTTGAAGGCGGAGACGACGTATTTGTTCACTTCACTGCTATCGAAGGAGACGGATACAAATCATTAGAAGAAGGACAAGAAGTTTCTTTTGAAATTGTCGAAGGTAATCGTGGACCTCAAGCTTCTAATGTTGTAAAACTCTAAACTCAATACATGTTGATCAGATGACACAAATAGAGGAGAGGCGTATGCCTCTCCTATTTGATTGCCGTCTGAATCTCAATTGCGACAAGATTCTGCTTGCAGCGCTGCTCGATTTCTTCAATTTGTTTCTCCATTGACGGCATTCCTTTTTTCGCCATTTCCGCTAAACTTCCCAAATCACCGTATATTTCTTTAAATGTCTGCTGAAGGATTGTTTTTAAATCATTATCATTCACGGCTGGTTTTTCCCTTCTCTCCCAAGATACCCTGAATAATAGTAATTAAGCCCTAATTAATCAGGTTCAATAGTTATATCGGCTCATTTTATATATTTTTTCTATTTTCCGTACATATTTCTAAAAAAAATCTCCAAACTATTTGCGGAGGTGTTTTTTAATGGACTCTGAATTTTTTCCAAACGGACTGACGGATAAACGCCAGCTTGAATTAGCGGTAGAAACGGCCCAGAAAACAACGGGAGCGGCTACCCGGGGCCAAAATTCAACTTTGGTGGAATCTGCTTACCAGGCGATTCAGGATGCCAGAACGATGTCACAATCCAGTGAACTGCAAGCTCTCGACCAGGATTTTCTGCAAAAGCAGCAAATGCTTCTCGACGATTGCCAGCATCAGCTCGATGAATTCGAAAAATAAAACCGCAGAAACTGCGGTTTTATTTTTTATTGATTTGTCAGCACCTTGCCGTAGGCTTTCAGCTTCTCCCCCACCGTGCATTGGTTGATGCAGAAAGAATGAGCGTGCGTTTTTCCAAACTCTTTGCGAAAATGCTTTTTTACGAAACAGTCTTTGCAATATTCATCCTGAAGCTCAGTCAATTCTTTATAAATGCTTTTTTTATCCAATATCAGTCATCTCCGTTACCTTCTAATGTTATGCGGCTTTCAATCTGCCGGTCCAAGAGAATTTTTCTGGCAAGGTCATCCGCTTCTTGATTTTCCTTTCGGTTTACGGTTTCATATGTCGGTGTCAGCTTTAAGGATTCGAGCAGCGCTTCAATTTTATCCAGCCATTCGTTTTGCGTTTCATCATAGCACGGCCAGCTGCCGTCAAGCTGATGTAAAACGACGAGGGAATCCCCTCTTATCGTGATTGAATTTCTGCTTGCGCCAAGTTCCTGCACTTCCTTAAGGGCTTCGTACAAAGCGGCATATTCCGCCTCATTGTTCGTCTGAAGCGTTAAGCTTTTGTTTTTCCGTATGCGGTGCCGCTTGCCGCCGAGAGAATAATACACGACAATTCCGAGTCCGGCGCGTCCGCTTGTTTTGTCAAAGCCGCCGTCGAAATACACTGTAATGTCGTCAGGTTCGTCCGCAAGCTCTTCAGTAAGCTTTTCTAATTCTTTAAGCGTCCAGCTCGCGCCTTTTTCATCCTCAAAATAAATGTCTTTTATATAAGGAAAGCGGCTGACTTCTCTTGCAAGCATGCGCGCTTTCGGAACGGTCAGCCAATCTTCGGAAAAAAACGCGACAGGGCCTGTTCCTTTTGCTTCTATTTCGATATACGGCTTAAGATTCATTGAAATCACCTTACCATTCATTAGTTGACGGGCGTGTGCTATAATCAAACCATTCTCAAATTGAAAGGAAGTCAGCAGGTTTTGTTTAACGATGTGTTATGGATCTTATTTGCGGTCATTCATTTTATCATTGTTCTTCTGTTTTATAAAGGATTTGGCAAAACGGGCCTATTCGTATGGATCGGTTTCGCCACGGTGTGCGCCAACTTGCAGGTTGTCAAAACAGTCGAGCTGTTCGGGCTTACGGCGACACTGGGAAATATCATGTACGGCACCGTTTTCTTCGCAACAGATGTGCTGAATGAAAAATACGGTCCCAGGGAAGCGCGCAAAGCTGTCTGGCTCGGGTTTTCCACTCTGCTCGCTTTGACATGCGCCATGCAGGGAGCTCTTTTATATAAACCGGCTGCGTCAGATATCGCACAGCCGGCCCTTGAGACGATTTTCGGTTTTCTGCCGCGTGTTGCGCTCGGAAGCCTCTTGGCTTTTATTTTCAGCCAAACGATAGATGTTTATGTATATTCAGCCATTCGGAGAATCTTTCCTTCAGATAGGCTTCTCTGGCTCAGAAACAGCGGAAGCACGGCGCTCAGCCAGCTGCTGGATACATTTATCTTCACTGCCGTGGCCTTTATCGGCGTTTATTCCGCGGGAGTATGGTTCAGCATCTTCATTTCAACTTACCTGATTAAATTTGCGGTATCACTCATTTCTGTCCCTTATGCGTATGCGGCAAAACGAATGACACCGAATGGAGAGTGACGGATGATGCCCGCTGAAATTTATGTAGACGGTGCAAGCGCCGGAAACCCGGGCCCGTCCGGTATCGGTATTTTTATTAAACATGACGGGAAAACAGAATCTTTCTCAATTCCGATCGGCGACCATTCAAATCAGGAAGCTGAATTTCTCGCTTTAATTGAAGGAATGAAGCTGTGTGCCGCCCGCGGATTTGAGTCCGTGTCATTCCGGACGGATTCGGATATCGTGGAGCGGGCCGCAGATCTTGAAGCGGTTAAAAACAAGGCTTTCCAGCCGTTTGTTGACGAAATCACCCGCTTAAAGGCCGGGTTTCCATTGTTTTTCATTAAGTGGATTCCCGGCAGACAAAACCAAACAGCCGATCAGCTCGCAAAAAAAGCGATTCGGCTGAATAAATAACCGGAATGAAATTGCGTCTCACTGTTCATCCTACAAATGAGGTGAACAGCTATGAGAAAAGAAAATAAAGGCAGGCTGACCGGGGGCGTGAATCCTCAAGGAAATATGGAAGGAAATGCGCATAAAGACCCGAAATCAGCCCTTGAAAACAACGCAAAAAAAAGCAATACTAAACGCTAGAGGGATCAGCTGATCTCTCTGGCGTTCAGCTTTTCGAGCATCCTTTCAATTCCTTTTATCTGATGACGTCTGAGCATGAATGCCGCCTCTTCCATCTTCAATGAAAAAAGCGCTTCTTCAAGCGTACAGACTAACGGCACCTCGCAATGTATTTCAGCAAGCTGCCTTGACAGCTCCAATTCTTTCAAGCTTTGCTGAATTTTCGTTTGCTGGCCCTTCGGCAAGAGAGCGAGGCTTTCTAATAAGCGGTCTATGTTTTGATATTCACGGATCAGCTTGTACGCCGTTTTTTCCCCGATCCCTTTAACGCCGGGATAGTTATCGCTCGTGTCTCCCATCAGCGCCTTAATGTCAATCAGCGCTTTTGGCGGAACTCCCGTTTCTTCTCTGAATATCTCATCTGTATATACCTTATAATTGCCGATACCCTTTTGCAGCAGAGCCACCTGAACTTGTTCATTCAGCAATTGAAGCAGATCTTTATCACCCGTTACAATCGTAATTTCCGCTTCCCCGGAAAATAGAGCAGAAAGCGTACCGATACAGTCATCCGCCTCATAGCCTTTTATGCCGATGTTTAAAAAACCGAGCTCTCGCGCTGCTTCTTTCGCTAGATCAAATTGCGGAATCAGCTCTAGCGGCGGTTCGCTTCTGTTGGCTTTATAATCTTGAAACAAATCATTACGGTACGTTTTGCTTCCCATATCCCAGCAGCAGACAACATGTGTGGGCTGAAACGTATCAACCGCCGTAATAAGATGCTTTAAAAAACCGTTGACTCCGTTTGTGGGAATTCCGTTTTCATTTATCATAAAATTGCGATGAACGGCCGTCGCGAAAAACGAGCGGAACAAAAGCGCCATGCCGTCAACGAGCAGTAATTTATTATTCATATATCGATACTCCTTTTTATTCAATGTTCCTATTTTACCAAAGAAGGCGGTAAAAAAACAGCATCCCCCCATTTGGAAGATGCTGCCGTCACGTTTACTCACCGTGTCTTTTATTGCTTGCCATCAGCTTTTCAGCTTCACGGCCGGCATAAGAATCAAATTTCTGTCCGAAGCCGTTTTTCTTTTTGGCATTGTTATTCTGCTGAGCATTTCTGTTTCCCAGTTTTGTTCTGCCCATGGTCATATCCCCCTTTAGAGAAGATACGGATAGTATGTACAGCAAGCGCTGATGACACACGCGGCAGGTTCATCCATTACTGTCTGCTGACGAATTCTTTCACCATCTCTTCACTTACGAATCGTCTTTGCGGCACGATGCCCTTTTTCGCCAGCTGGTTCATTTTTGCGGTGATGCCATTGATGGCATCTGTCGTGAACGGTTTATTCTGTCTGCATTTTACAATGGCTTCTTCAATGGCCTGTTCACGCTCATAATCAAGCTGTACAAATGTTTTGACATGCTGATGCTGTTTTGCGGAATGTGCTGAAATTGCTTTATGGACTTCTGACATAAAAGGTTTCATCTCGCTTTTTTCATTTTAGTCTACCACGACTGTTATCTGCCCGCCAACCGGATTTTTAAATTTTCAGCATTTCATCTTTCTTTTTCCATGCTTTTTCGGCTTCGTAAAGGTGTTCAATTTCCCTTGCACTCGTATTTTCCGCAAGACCTTGTAAATAAGTGTCCCGCTGCTCGCGGATCTGGGACAGGCTTTTATCCGCCATGTCTTCTTGCAGACGGCGCACCTGCTCAGTATATCGCTCTGAAAGGCTTTCTTTCTCCTGTTCAAGCCACTTTTCTGTCACTTTTTGCAGGCTGAGCCTGAGCCCTTCTACAAACGCTGCTTTTCCGTTCTGTTCAAAAAACTGCTTCGGTGATTTAACTTCCTTTACGTGATGTGAGAATGCTGAGACGTCAATGACCGGAGCGACCTCTTTCAGCTGGACGGCAAATTCGTTTTCACCGCTGACATAAATGGAGAAATCTCCGTCTTCCATAAGCTTCTTCTGACAGTTTTCCATCCATTCCTCAGTCATATGGCGCTCAATAAAACCGGTCATCCGGATATCGAGCGTTTTCAGCTCTTGAATATATTCAAAACGGAATTCCTTGAGCGCTTCATTCAGCGCCGCTGATATATTTTGTTTCCAATCACCGTTTTGAAGGCCCGGATGGAAGGCGGTTTTCAGCATATCATTCGCATAAAACGTCAGGCGATGTTTAATGTGATAGAGCTGTTCTTCCGTATCTTTCATCACTTTTCGAATGATGACCTCAGACGTACGGCGCTTTGAAATGTCAGCGAGAGCTTTTTCATAGGAAGACTCCAGACGCTGTTTCTTTTTCTCTTTTTCTTCTGCCGACTGGTGAAGAGATTCGTGAAGCTGTTCCACCATATCGCACAATTTGTCCGCCTCTGTTTTCAGCTGGGCGCAGCTCGCCCTCATTACATCTTCTTCAATAAAGTGCTCAAGCCCGGTTCTTACATCAGAGAACCTGTTATAAAAAGCTTCTTTTTTACCCGCAAGCTCTTCTTTACTTGAGACATGATATAATTTCGGCTGGTTAATTCCCTCTTTTGAGAGTTCTGAGCGGACATAGTCTTTGACGGTTTCCAGCTCGCTTTCGGTTTTGGCCAGATCGGCGGCGTTAATGACAAAAAACATTTTATCCATGCCGAATGATTCTTTGACGAGGCCGAGTTTCTTCAGAAAAGACCTGTCTCCTTTTGAAAAAGAATGCTGATAGTACGTCATATAAAAGAACGCGTCAGCATCTTTTATATATTGAAAGGCAAGCTCCGTATGGCGCTTGTTTATACTGCTTGCTCCCGGCGTATCAACAATAGTGATGCCTTTTTGCGTGAGAGGCGAATCATAATACACGGTGACTTCTTTTACGCAGCAGGCCGTTTTTTCTTCGGCTGCGTACGGTTTTAAATCTTCAACCGGCACCGTCAGTGTCAGCCTTTGACGGATCTGTTCTTCGTACGTATCAAACGCCTGCAGCATCGTGTGAATCACCGGGATGAGTTCATCCGGAACTTTTCCCTTTTTAATGGCATAGTTCCATCTCTCTTTCAGTGAACGCCCTTTTACATCAGCATCTTTCAGCTCAGTCAGCTGAAGCATTTCAGCGTCCAGCTCCTCCTCCGTTTTAAAAACGATCTCCGCAGATTTATGCGGTTTGCCGTCTTGCGGTTTCGTTATTTTGTTGATCGTAGCCGTTGTGGGCGTCGGTGATGACGGAAGCACGTATTCACCGACAAGCGCATTTGCAAATGATGATTTACCGGAACTGAATCCGCCGAATAACGCCAAGGTAAACTGGCGGTTTTCAAGCCGATCAATCCTGCTTCGAAAGGCTTCTGCCTGTTTTCCTAATATGCTCGAGGACTCAAGAATCCCGGCAAGTTCATAGAACCGATCAGTCTGCTCTTTTATAGAAAGTTCCTTCATCGCATTTTTTTCGGGCTTGCTTACTTCATGCTGTACAGCCTCTTTTGGTTTCTTTTGGACGGGCGCTTTTGCAAGGCGTTTTTTTCGCGTATACCAGTCGCCGCTTCCCGTATCACAGGTCAATTCTTCTTCCCACAAAGCGCGGACTTGGGCTGCTTTTTCCAAGGCATTGCGTTCTTCTTTTGCCGATTGCGCGAGCTCATCCCTTATTTTCTTTTCTTTTTCGAGCCGGTTTTTCAAGTTCTCAATGAGCGGTCCGTTTTTTGTCTGAACATAAGCGGTCAGCTCCTCAATGAGTTCCGCTGTCTGTCTTTTGGCTTCCCTTCTGATCATTTCAGCAAGGTCTTTCGTATAAGTTAATACGTATTCAGATGAAAAGGCCGCTCCCTGCTTAAGGGCCTGAGCGGTGATATCATCAGAAAGCGGTGTGCGGTACGCCTGGATTTTCTTGATCAGTTCGTCCGAATCCGCTTCATACCGCTTGGCCGCTTTTGTAAATGTGTCGATAATATGCCAATCCGCTTCCCCTTCCGTTCTATTTTTAATAGCGGCAAAAAATTCAGCACGCCTTCTTTCTTTCTCCTGAGCCGTTTTCGCTTTTGAAAAGAATAATCCGGTTTTAAATGAGGGCTGCTGTGATTCAATATAAGCAGATGCAAGCTCCCTCATCTCAAAGGGTGTCAGATTAGCGTTTTGCAATATGTTCTGCACGTCTTTTCTGATGTCTTTCTCTGCTGTTTCAGCCTGTTGAACGGCTTTTTTAAGCTCACCTTCAACAGAACGGACAAGTGCTTCTTGTTTGTCAAACTGCTCTCCGCTGCCGTTTTTATCATCTTTTACGAGCATCTCTGTATGCTCTTTGACTAAGTGTGCAACTTTTCTCTCCGTTAAGGACCATAAATTTGTTTTTGCCTGCTGTTTCAGCTTCTGCAGATGTTTTTTCAGCTGTTCCATGCCGTTTAAAGGATGGTCAGGCTCAGTGACAGACGTAAAGAAAAGCGATTCTTTCGGTATTCCCGCGCCTTCAAGCATATCTTCCACCTGCCTGCGGTACTCTTCAAACTTCGTTTCAGTTTCATCATGTCTGTCAATTTGGTTGACGATCAGAAACAAATTCGGAATACGGTCTTTGATGGAGCTGAGAAACAGCATATTTTCTTCTGAATGAACGTGATTATAATGAACGACGTAAAATAAAGTGTCAGCCTGATGCAGGACCGAAGCCGCCGATAAAAAATGCGCTTCGTCCGTCGAATCAATTCCCGGTGTGTCGATGTAGGCCGCATAAGGCTCTGACTCCTTAAAGCCGGCATAGACTTCCACCGTTTCAATTTGCTCACCGTCTTTACAGAATTGCTGCACTTGTTCTTTATCGTAACTTCCTTTAATTTCTGCATAAGCCCCGTCCGTCGTATGAAGCACGACTTTATCTTCACCGTGCCGGATGACAACGAGGTTGGCGCTTGTGGGAATCGGGCTTGTCGGCAGTATGTCTTCACCGAGCAATGTGTTTAATAAAGAGGACTTTCCGGCCGAATAATGCCCGGTGAACGCGATATAAACCTCTTCATCAGCCGCTTTTTTCATAATGGCCGCGAGCTGATCGGCCCGTTTTTTATCCTGATGATCCAAAAATTGTGCGTATAAGGCACCCGTTCTGCTGAAAATCTCCCTGTTATGGCGTTCTTCTTCTGTCATGTGTCTTTACCCCTTTGTGTCTGTCGCATCAAATGACGTTTTTCATTTTTAGAAAGCTCTGAAAAAAACCTCTCCCCCATTTTACACAAGAATGGCTCACTTTTCTTCAGGAAACGCAAAAAAGCCGCCGATATCGGCAGCTGATAAAGAAAAAACACCCGCGGCAGGAAAAACCGCAGATGTTTATGAAGACATCGATTTATTCGAAACTTTTTTCAATACGAAACCAATTAAAACACTGTATGTACAAACGGCTGCAAATAAAAATAACATAGTCATTTTCGGCACCACCTTGAATGAGAATCATTTTCACATTTACATCTTATCATGAGTGAGAATGATTTTCAATCTCTATTTTGCGGTGTTTTCTTCTAGCGCTTTCTCTTCGGCGCGAATCCTCACAGTGAGCATGCAGGCATTGAGAATCGAAAAGAGAAACAGTGTCCAATACGCTCCGTATAACAGCGGCAGAAAAATAAATTCTAAGATGACGACCGCGTAGTTCGGGTGTTTCATCCACTTATACGGCCCCTTTCTGACAAGCTCCGCATCCGGCACGACAAGGATTTTCGTATTCCAATACCGCCCTAATGATAATAGCGCCCAATACCTGATCCCTTGTACAAATAAAATAATACATATAATGGCGGTCCACCTTGGAGAAGGCGTTTTTTGAAACGCCGCCACCTCAGCTGTAAGAGAGACAAAAAAGAGCACGTGCATCAGGACGAGAAAGTGATAATGTCCTTCTCCGTATTCGACTGCGCCTTGCTTTTTCACCTTTTGCTCATTGCGCCGGGCCACGATCATCTCCGCAATTCGCTGGGCCGCAAGCAGCATGATAAACAGCCAAAACATTAAGAGGCCCCCTTTTCCCAGCTGAACAGCAAAAGCTCAGACGAAAATCCCGGCCCGAGAGCGCCGATCAGCCCTTTTTCGTTTTCTTTCTGCTGTCCGTGGAGCAACTGTTCTTTTATCACATGAAAAATAGTTGCGGAAGACATGTTCCCGTGTTTTTGCAGCACCTTCCGAGATGCCGCAAGCTGCCCGGTGTCCATTGAAAGACTCGTTAAATAGGCGTCAATGACCTTTTTCCCGCCGGGATGGGCAAGAAAGGTTTTAATGTCGTGAGGACTGACGCCATATTCAAATAAAAATTCATCAACATTGTCCTTCAGCCACTGTGAAACCAGGGTGGGAATATCTCTTGAAAAAATGACTTGAAAACCGCTGTCGGTGAATTCCCAGCCCATCACATCTTCCGCATCCGGCATCATCACCGATTGAGTGGCGAATATCCGCGGAAGAAGCGGCTGTTTGACTTCGTTTCGGTTCGCCTTTTCTCCTCCGATTAGTACTGCGGCAATTCCGTCCGCAAACAGGGAAGTTCCGATTAAGTTGCTTTTTGACTTGTCGTTCGGCTGAAACGTTAAGCTGCAGAGTTCAGCCGCGATGACAAGCACGTATGCTTCAGGATACGCGCGGCAGTATTCGTACGCCCTGGACAGGCCGGCCGCTCCGCCCGCGCATCCTAAACCCCAGATCGGTATCCGTTTTGTTTTCGCAGAAAACGGAAGCTGATTCATCACTTTCGCTTCAATGCTGGGTGTCGAAAGCCCGGTGCTGGAAATAAAAAAGATCGCATCCACTTTTTCATATGGAAAGGGATTTGTTAAACAATCCGGGTTTGTTAAACAATCAAGTGCCGCATCCGCACTATGCTTGACGGTTTCTTCCGTATACAGCCGGTTTTTTTCTGAAAAACCCCGTGCCGTTTTATACCATTCAATCGGCCGGACAAACTGCCTTGATTCAATTTCACCGTTTTGAAAGGCTTTTAACAGCCGGTCAATATCCTTAAATGAATCGGCAAACATCCCTCTCGCAAAATCCGCCGCCGTTTCTTGCGAGACATGATACTTCGGAATGCTCGTTCCGACCGATAACACATATGCCATGACCATCACCTCTTCACATAAAGGTTTCCGCTTTTTTCCTGAATGTATGCATAAGTGTGAATCGAGGATTTCATTGACCCGCCATTTTAATTTAAAATTGGCTCTTTTGAATGATAAACCGTTCGACTATACTTGATCCATTCATAAAAAAAGGTTGTGATAAGAATGCTGAAGCCCGTCCTTCTTAAAGGGTCACTCGTTCAGTTAGAGCCGATGACGATTGATCACACTCAGGCACTTTGTGAAGCTGCTTCAGAAAATAGGACGACTTACGCTTACACCCATGTTCCTGACGGAATCGAAGAAACAAAGCGTTATATTGAGCGCGCGCTTTCCGATTATGAAAAAGGACTTGCATTGCCATTTGCAGTACGGAGTATTGAAACAGACCGAATCGTCGGAAGCACGCGGTTTATGGAGGCGGAAGTGTTTACGCGGCCGGCGGACGCAGCTCCGGAAGTGTGTGAGATCGGCAGCACATGGTATGCCTCTGCCGTGCAGCGGACCGGTGTCAATACGGAATGTAAACTTCTGTTGCTGACCCATGCGTTTGACGCGCGGCAAGCTGTCAGGGTTACGCTGAAAACCGATGTTCGCAACCAGCGCTCACGAACTGCGATTTTGCGGATCGGTGCCCAATTTGAAGGAATCCGCCGCGCGCATATTCCGGCTGTCGACGGCGGCCTCAGAGATACTGCCTACTACTCCATCCTTCGGGAGGAATGGCCTTATATCCGGCAAAACCTTTCTGGCCGGCTAGCAGCATATAACTGAAAAACCTGCCGATATACGGCAGGTTTTTTTACATATTCGGATCATGGACGTATAAATTGAGATCGATCCGTCCGTCTGACGTGACCGCTACCCCCTCAGCTTCAAGAGACAGCTTCTGTACAGAAAACATCTCTTCGTCTCTCAATCCGATTTCGCCCTTTGCATTGATGACCCTGTGCCAAGGAAGACGATGCTTTTTACTCATGGAGTGAAGAATCCGCACAACCTGCCTCGCTCCCCGCGGACTTCCCGCAAGTTCGGCAATTTGACCATACGTCATCACTTTTCCTTCAGGTATCTGTTTGATAATGGCTACCGCCCGTTCCGTAAAAGTCATGCAACTCCTCATTTCGACTAAAAATGATTTCCCTAGTATCATACAACAGTTTTGACGTCATATGATGATGCCTTACTCTGGAGGCTTAAAATAAGATGGTACGAGTTAATAAAACTCATGGGGGAGAATACTTTCTTATATTCACAAAAAGTTAACATAAGTTTATATGGACAAATTTTACATACAGTTATATAATACAGTTGTATCAAATAAAAAAAGGGAGTGTTTTAAATGAAATTAAAAAAAGTTTTAACCGGTTCAGCTCTATCACTTGCTTTACTTGTTTCTGCTGCTCCTGCTTTTGCAGCAAGCCCGACTGCAGATGGCGGGAGTCATAAAACGGCAGCTCCTCAGGCAGTGTTAAAAACTATATACATCAATGCTAATACACGTGGAGAACTTCTTAATGTAACAGTATTTGCTGGAGTTAAATACTATTTAAAAGATGCCAAGCAGAACAGTGATGGCACATGGACCGGTGAATACCAAGGTTGGTTTTAAGATTATCTAAGGGATAAGAGATTTTTCTCTCATCCCTTTTTTCATAATTGTTTTCCCTACTAACCTCCTAAATACCATGATCAACGAAGAGCGTTGTGCGGCGATTCCAAGCAACCGTATTTCAAGCTCTGTCTCAGCAGCAGACCGTTGTTCCTCAATGCATTTTAGCAGGATGTCTCAGTATGCATCCTTTTTTGTTCCCAACCATGCCGCTTTTCCTATGACTTAATTGTATTAATTGACAACTCACTCGTATTTCTGGGCAAGGTTCTTCTATTTCATGCCTTACGCACTCCTTATACTCCTTGGTGTGCTTTTCAGCCACCAATATTCACCGCCGCCTCTTGTATTGGAGATTCCGAAATGAATTCACCCTCGCAGAATAGTTTCTCCAGTTAGGAAAACACCTAAAATGAATAAAATTAAATGTAAGGGCAATAATTTTTCGTGAGCAAGTACCCCATAAAACCTCTTACTTGCTCTTTTATTTTTGATAAAACACAATCCAGGGTGATAACATGAGATTTGCTTGGGAAGAATTAATTATAATTGCATTCGGAATGATTTTACTGAGAATTTCAGGGAGAAAATCCATTGCACAAATGACCATTGCACAGACAATGGTGATGATTTCAATCGGTACGATTATCGTTCACCCCATTTTAGAAACCAGTTTATTGAAAACATTAATCGCTGCGTCTATCCTTTTTAGCGCTTTGATTTTAATGGAGTGGTTTCAAGTAAAAGTAAACTGGATTGAATCTTTTTTAACCGGAAAATCTAAATTCGTTATAGAAGACGGCCAACTCAATATAGAAAACTTAAAGAAGCTGAGACTGACAGCAGATCAACTCGAAATGCGTTTAAGGCTTCTTGGCATTTCAAATATAAATACAATTAAATATGCCACTTTAGAAGCTAACGGACAATTAGGCTACGAATTAAAAGATGACTGTAAGCCTTTAACCATCAAAGACCTTAAAAAAGTGATCGATCCAAAATGTCTTAACAAAGAGCCTCAGCCTCAAAAAGATGATCAAGCCAATATATTCGAGGAAATCAAAAGTCACCAGACCCAGCACAAACCAAAAAATCTTGAATAATTCGCTGATTAGTAAAGCCTTTTGTTATTCGCCGAATCAGACCGTTAACCGCCGATCAAAACCGGTTTACAAGAAACAAAAAAAGCATCTGAAGCAGATGCCTTTTTCAATCGATATTGCGACGATGAAAAGAGTCGGTAATCCCCGTATTTTTCGAGAGGTCCTTGTATGCGCCTGAATATGCTTTTCAGCCGCCTATATCCACCGCCGCCCTTAGCCATAATGTTAGTCAGTTTATTTTTATAAAATCATTGATTAATTGATCAGTCGTTAATATTGTGGCAAATTCATCATGCAACGTGGCCAGAGATATATTGTGAATAGTCTCTGCATCATAATATGTATCATTTTGATCTCTCATTCCGAAGGCTGCTGTTGCATCTGAAATCAGGTATGTATCAAATCCTAAATTACCGCTCATCCTTGTGGTTGTTGAAACACAGTGCGGCGTAGTCAAGCCAGTGATTACGACAGTTGTTATATCATTTGCTTTTAAAAGCTCTTCTAGATTAGTCCCAATAAAGCTGCTGTTTACTTTCTTGGTTATAATGACTTCTTTATCCATAGGTTTAACGATTTCCTTTATAGCAACCCCCTCATTTTTTGGATAAAATAAAGAACCAGGTTTATCAGAAGTATGTTGTATGTATATGACTGTCCATCCTTTTTCTCTCCATAATTTCAGTATTTTGCTGATATTTTCTTCCGCCTTTACGTTATTTCGTTCTCCCCACTTTTTATCATCAAAGGCTTTTTGTACATCCACAATGATTAAAGCTTTTTTCTTTTCTGCCATCAGATAACCTCCTATATTAAATTTCGTATTTATAACATTTTAAATAAAGTTTTTACTTTTGTACAATTGATTAAATTACTATCACATCTTCCCCGTTGGAAAAGCATTGAAATATCTAAAGTTCCAAAGTTCACCAGAGGCCAGCAATATTCAACTCTTTTTCTCTATATACTTATCAATATCCTGACATAAGCCGCAACAGTGAATGAAAGGATTGCCCCTAACTAAATTCACGCTCACAAAATATTAACAAAAAAACCCTTGGTTATTTTTGTATTGTATGTAATAATACAAGTGTATTAAAAAATAAAGGAGTGTTAAAAATGAAATTAAAAAAAGTTTTAACTGGTTCTGCCTTGTCTCTCGCTTTACTCGTTTCCGCTGCCCCTGCTTTTGCATCTAGCCCTGGTAATACAAATATCGACTCAACTCAAACAAAAAT
Organism: Bacillus sp. NEAU-CP5; assembly: GCF_026420705.1. Classification (NCBI taxonomy): domain Bacteria; kingdom Bacillati; phylum Bacillota; class Bacilli; order Caryophanales; family Bacillaceae; genus Bacillus; species Bacillus sp. NEAU-CP5. Next base: position 167,043 of record NZ_JAPMOV010000002.1, read on the forward strand.
TTCGACACAAGCGACCAAAGATTCTTTTACAATGGATTACCTTCATAGATGGGATATTCCAAATACAACTGTTAAGAATGGTGTTACATATTACCTTAAGAAAGTAGAGATAATCGAAGGGTTCTATCGCGCAACTTTTGAAGGATGGATTAATTAAAAGAAGGGGCTTTCCCTTCTTTTACTCTCTTTTGTAAGAATTCGTGCACAAGATACTCGTTCACGTACATATAGTTCGGGACGGTTTTTCGGCGAAATAAGGTGGAAGCTCATCACTCAATTTGTTTCTTTTCAAACAATGAAACTAATAAAAAAAGAGGATGCCTCACAAAAAGTTCAGCAACTTTCGGAAGCATCCTCGATCTGGATAAAATAAGATGTTATTTTAAAGAAAACAGATATCTAACCCTCTTGAACCCTTGTCACATCAAGGGTTTTTTTCGTTTTAGGAATCATATTATAAATAATATTCAAAAGGACGGCGGTAAAGCTTCCGGCGACGATTCCGTTTGTGGTCAGCAGATTTAAGTAAGACGGCAGGTGCTTAAACATATCGGGAACGACGGTTACACCGAGTCCCAATCCGACCGAACACGCGACGATCAGAAGGTTTTCCTGCTTTTTAAAGTCAATTTGACTGAGCATTTTAATGCCGTAGGAAATGACCATGCCGAACATGGCCACCATCGCGCCTCCCAGTACCGAAGACGGGATGATGGTCGTGAAGGCTGCGATTTTCGGAAAAAGGCCGAAGAGCATTAAAAGTGCGCCCGTGACACCGATAACCGCGTTTTTCTTAATTCCTGTCAGCTGCACGAGGCCGACGTTTTGGGAATAAGCCGTGTACGGAAAAGCATTAAAAATGCCGCTGATGAATACCGCCAGGCCTTCCGCGCGGTAGCCTTTTGCTAAATCACGTTCAGACAGGCGCCGGTTTGTCAGGTCACCGAGAGCGAAATAGACGCCTGTTGACTCAACAAGGCTGACAATGGCAACGATGGACATCGTAATAATCGGTGCCGCATGAAATGTCGGCGTCCCGAAGTAAAACGGTTTAATCATTTGAATGGCATCAGCATTCGCCACATTGTCAAATTGCACTTTTCCCATAAAATATGCGATGGCCGTCCCGATGACAATGCCGATTAAAATCGAAATGGATTTCAAAAATCCTTTTGTAAACCGATAAAGCAGCACGATGATGACGAGCACCGTAAATCCGAGGGCAAGGTTAGCCGGATCACCGAAATCCTTGCTGCCTTCCCCGCCGGCAATATGATTCATCGCGACCGGCATTAAGGTCATCCCGATAATCGTCACGACAGATCCGGTTACGACAGGCGGGAAAAACGATACGAGCTTACCAAAGAAAAACGACAGCAGAATGACAAGCAGACCCGATGCCAAAATGCTTCCGTAAATGGCTGAAATCCCGTATTCCTTACCGATCGAAATAATCGGCGCTACCGCGGTGAACGTACAGCCGAGCACAACAGGCAAGCCGATGCCGAAAAATTTATTCCTCCATACTTGAAGCAGCGTAGCCGCCCCGCACATAAAAATGTCAATTGATACGAGATATGTCAGCTGTTCTGCGTTCAGTCCCAATGCCGCTCCTACAATTAAGGGAACGACGACGGCGCCGGCATACATGGCAAGCACGTGCTGGATACCGAGGGAAAGTGTTTTGGCATAGCCGTTTTTCATGAACGGACCTCCTGTACAAATGTCACTTTTCCGTCTTCAAGCGATTGAATTCTCGCCAGCGATTCGACCCGGCATCCTTTTTTCACCAGCTCATCTCTTCCCGGCTGAAATGACTTTTCAATGACGATTCCGATCCCGCAAACCGCTGCGCCTGCTTGTTTTACGATGGATAAAAGTCCTTCTGCCGCCTGTCCGTTCGCTAAAAAGTCGTCAATGATTAACACGCGGTCATCTTTCGACAGATGATTTCCGGAGATTGCAATCTGACTTTCTGTTTTTTTCGTGAAAGAATAGACGGATGCCGTCAGCAGATCATCCGTTAATGTGAGAGACTTCCTTTTTCTCGCAAAGATGACGGGAACGCCGAGTTCAAGGCCAGCCATCACCGCAGGGGCGATACCCGAAGATTCAATTGTGACGATTTTGGTTATCTCGTCTTTTTCAAAACGGCGCGCAAATTCCCGGCCGATCTGCTGCATGAGAACCGGATCAATTTGATGGTTTAAAAAAGAATCCACTTTCAGCACTTGATCAGAAAGAACGATTCCGTCTTCTGCTATTTTTCGTTTTAATGCTTCCACAATGATTACCCCCGCTTATAAAAAATAAAAAAAAGCATTGCCCGCTCTCCAAAAAAAGAGCAAGCAATGCCGAATGATCTACACGCAACGGCCGAATAAAGCCGTTCCATTGCTCACTCATAGTCGGACATTTACGGTGACCGGTAGAAACTTGCGTGCCATATCCACGCGATTATATGAGTGTTTGTATGATATTAATCAAATTATAACAAGATACACTTCTTTTGCATAGTGAAATTTGAATATTTCCGAACTTTTACAAAGAATCGGTTTCGATTATTCGTGTTTTTAGAATTTTTAGAAAAACGCCCGGTGTATGCCGGGCGTTTCGTTTATAAATATAAATTTGAATATTTGCCGACGAGATACTCAATGAGATATTGAACGTTCAGCTCTTCTCCCGTTGCATCTTTTATGATGTCAAGCGGCATTTTGCGTCTTCCGTGCTGATGAACCTTTTCTGTCAGCCATTGTTTAATCGGCTCAAAATCGCCCCGTTCTATTAATTGGTCAAATTCAGGCAGATCGTCAAGCATGGTATGCTTCAGCTGTGCCGCATACATATATCCGAGCGCATAGGAAGGGAAATAGCCGAAATCGCCGCCCGCCCAATGTACGTCCTGCAAAATGCCTTTTGCGTCAGATGGCGGCGTAATGCCTAAATAATCATGATATTTTTGATTCCACAATGCAGGCAGTTCTTCCACTGTCACTTCATTGCTGAAAATTGCTTTTTCAATTTCATAACGGATAATAATATGAAGCGGATATGTCAGCTCATCGGCTTCAATTCGGATAAATGTCGGTTTCGCCTCATTTACGGCGCGTACAAAGTCCTCTCTATTCACATCTTGAAATTGATCAGGCGAAGCCTCAACCATTTTTTCATAATAGGCGGTCCAGAAATGTTGATTTCTGGCGATAAAGTTTTCATAAAATAACGATTGGGATTCATGAATTCCCATGGATGCACCGTCAGATAAGTTCGTTCCGCTCAGCGCTTCGTCAATATTCTGCTCGTAGATCGCATGCCCGCATTCATGAATCGTTCCGAAAATCGCCGTGCGGAAATCGTTTTCGTCATATCTGGTCGTCACCCGTACATCGCCCCGGTTGATTGTCGTCGCAAACGGATGCACCGTCTCGTCCAGGCGGCCGCCGTCAAAATCATACCCGAACTCTTTTAAGAAATACAAGGAGAGGTCTCTTTGCTGTTCTTTCGGAAATGTTTTTGTGATAAAGGCTGTGTCCGGTTTATTGCCGGATGCCGTCACTTTTTTGATAAGCGGAATGATCGCTTCCTTCAATTCAGAAAACAGCTGATCCAGCACCTTTACCGTAACACCCGGTTCGAAAATATCGAGCAATGCATTGTATGGGTGATCTTCATAGCCCCAATACGAAATAAACCGCTTATTAAAATTAATCAGCTTCTCAAGGTACGGAGCAAACATAGAGAAATCAGAGGCCGCCTTTGCATCCTCCCAAGCCGTTTCAGCTTTCGATGTTAAAATGACATATTCTTTATACTCATCTTCAGGAATTTTTTTATTATGATCATAATCTTTTTTCGCAAGTTCCGCCGCTTTCACTGTATCTTCAGAGAGCTCTTCGGCATGCACGAGAAGGATGTCGATCAGTTCTTTCATCCGGTCGGATGTCTGGATTTGAAAAACGTCAGCCGACAGCTGTCCGATGCTTTCCGCCCGGTCATCAGAGCCTTTTTTCGGGGCTCCCGTTCTTAAGTCCCAGTGCATAAGTGCAATGGCTTCGACATAGTGGGATACTCTTTTTAACAGATTAAAAAACTCTTTTTCATATGTATGTAAATCCATATCCATTCCCCTCCCTTTTCACTATCAATTACAGGCTAATGGAATGCCGTGATAAAGTCAACTTCCCGGATTTAAAAAAGCCGCAGGATAAGAATCCTGCAGCTTTTGTGTTTTATACGATTTTCGGTGTAACAGGCAAGATCTTTTTGACTTCGGCCAGGACCCGTTCACTTTCTCCGCCCGCATAAATGGATATGGTTCCGCTGTCCTGATTAGAACGGATGAGGCGGCCGATTCCCTGCCGGACTCTCAAGAGCATGTACGGCAGATCAACTTCCTCAAACGGATCTTTTTTCGCTCCGTTCCGCTTTGCGGTAAACACGGGATCATGAGGCGGATACGGCAATGCCCAAATGGTCACATTCCGGAGCGAGTCACCTGGAATGTCAAGACCTTCCCATAAGTGGACGGAACAAAGCACGGATTCTTCATCCCGCTGGAATTTTTCGACCAGACTGCTGATCTCTTCATCACCTTCGTAGTATATCGGATACGGCAGCTCCCACGCGGCAGCCTGTTCTTTAAATTCCTTCATGTCTTCAAAGGAAGGGAAAAGAACGAGGGTGCGTCCTTCATTCTTCTTAATGGTTTCAATCGTTTCGGCTGTTTTCTGCTCAGACGTCATGTCACCGTAAAGCGCAACAGACATTTGCTCCTCGTAATCGTACGGAGATTCAACGGTGAATGATAAAGGATCACGGATTCCGAGGCTGTCAGCGATATAATCAAATGAACCGCCCTCAGAAAGAGTGGCCGATGAGAAAATATAAGGGATCTTTTTAGAAAAGACCTTTTCTCCCAAAACTTCGGCTACTGTTCTCGGCATAACGACAAACGTTGAGTCTGTATCCCGCGTTTCAAGCCAGCTGATGGCATCCTTTTGATACAGCGACAGAGAATATGCCATTTGTTCGACGTATTCTTCTACAACTGACAGCTCGTACTTATCGATCGTATACATTTCCGATTCAAATACGAGCGCCTCGCCGATTTTATCGAGCAGACGGCACAATTCGTCAGCCGCACGCTTAACACGCTGATCGTTTTGGATGTCCAATCGGTGAGAGCCGGCGATTTCCTTCGATTCCTCTGACAGCACATAGAAAAACTCATCGTTTGCGGCAAGGGCATCTTCAATCAGTTCGGCGAATTCCTCTCTGATGTCATTTTGAAGCAGGCGCTCTAAAAACAGCTCGAGCGTCGACTGCTTCACGCGATAGGTTAACGCTTTTTGCGCGGCGAATTCCAGCAAATGTCCTTCATCAAACACGACGGCGCTGTGATCCGGCAAAAGCGGCAGCTGTCCTTCCCTTTTGCGTGATTCTTCCGTCCATACATGTTCCATGTAGAAATCATGGGAGCAAACAATCAGATCCGTTGATTTTCTGTAATGATCTCTTGAAAGTGTTAAACCGCATCTATGTCTCATATCACATGTTAAACAATCTTGGAAGGAATCATAGCTGACGCCTGCCCACTCTTCATTCGTCAGATCAGCGTACTGTTTGCGGTCGCCGTACGGATAAAAGCGCTGCATCGCTTGTGATTCGTGTACGAATGAAGGCAGCGACTCATAAAGATCCAGCCACTTTTCATCATCAGAACGCTGCATCGTTTTCTCCAGCTTTTTCAGACACAGATACTGCTCATGGGATTTGGACAGCCGTGTATCAATCTGCAGATCCAAATGTTCTGTCAGCTTGGAAATGTCGCCTTCTTTTTTGACAAGCTGTTCAATTAACGTTTCATCGGCGCATGCGATAATGGCCGGTTTACCAGTATATCTGGCATAGCTGATGGCAAACAGCAGATACACCAGCGTTTTCCCCGTACCGACTCCTGCCTCAGCGAACATGACCTTTTTCTCTTTAAATGCCCGTTCAAGCTGAAACGCCATAAATACCTGCTCATCCCGAAGGTCAAAGCCTTTCTCGGGAAGGATATCGTAAAACACGTCACCAATCCAATTGTTCAATTCTTCATAAAAATTCTTTTCTTTTGTTAAAGCAAAAGGCAAACGTGATGTTGTCACCCAACTCCAACCCCTAACTATTCGGCATTCAGACCATCTATAATATCATTTAACCCTTTTCAATACAATAAAAAAACTTGGCCTCGCCAAGTTTTTGCCATTATCATTTCCGGTTAATGATATGTGTACATAGGAACGGATGGTCTGTTGAATGTGTATGTTTTACCGCATTTTCAAGTTCTTCCTGTGCGTGTGTCATGGCGGAAGGACCGAACTCCGCTCCGGCTTCCTCCAACCGGAAAGCAGTTGCGTCTAACGCCTTTTGTATTTTACTGAAGTGCTCGCTGTTCAGCATAAAATAAGATCACCTCTCAAATAGAAATAATCATCATTCTATGCCGATGCTTCACTTTCTATACATGCCATTCTGAATGATCCGCACCTGACCTGCACAAACTACAACAGATATTCGATTGAATATCCATCTTCACAAAATTATTCTATCCGGGAGTGATGGTTACATGAGTTATAAAGATCGATTAGATCAGCATTCTGAATTGTTTCATCACAATTGGACGCGGCCGAAACGCTCTAAATCGCAAGTGAACGGCCACACCGAAATGTCCCAGACCAACATTATTTTACGGAGCAACGCAAAAGCGCACCGCTGGTAATGGCAGAATAAAACGTAAAGATGCCGGAGAAGACGCTGTTTCAGGCGTCTTCTCTTTGTTGCGGCTTTTTCCGCTGCGGCCGCACTTTAGCCCAGTACTGATAATAATCCGTTTTGATAAAACCGTTAAAGAGCTTCCGTTTTTTGGTTGCTTTTCTTCCGTAGACCTCTTCAAATTGTTCATTTGACGTTAACATGTAGACAGACCATGTATCAAGAGATTCAAATGCCCGGCCCATTTCTTTATACATCTGCTCGACTTCCCTTTTTTCGCCGAGCCGTTCGCCGTACGGAGGGTTTCCGACGATTACGCCGTATTCGAGTTTCGTCGTAAAATCCTGCACCCGCATTTGTTTGCATTCGATCAGGTCACCAAGTCCCGCTTCTTCTGCGTTTTCTTTGGCGATGTTTACCATCCGGTGATCCACATCACTGGCAAAGATCTGCAGCGGCTGATCATAGTTCGCCTTTTCTTCCACTTCAAGACGCGCCTTGTCCCACAGTTCTTTTCCGATCCATTCCCAGTCCTCTGAAACAAAATCACGGTTAAAACCGGGAGCAATGTTTTGCCCGATTAAAGCGGCTTCGATGGCGATCGTGCCGGAACCGCAGAACGGATCAACGAACGGACGGTCAGGCGTCCAGTTGGTTAACTGAATTAACGCGGCAGCGAGCGTCTCTTTAATCGGAGCTCCTCCCTGATCAACCCTGTATCCTCTTTTGTGAAGGCCTGTTCCTGATGAATCCAGTGTAAGTACGGCTTTATCTTTTAAAAGGGAAATCTCCACCTTATACTCAGGGCCCGTTTCTTCAATCCATTCATTTTGTTTTCCTGATTGCAGTTTCAGCTTTTCCGCTATCGCCTTTTTGACGATCCGCTGGCAGTCAGGCACACTGGCAAGCACTGATTTCACGGACTTTCCGATAACGGGGAACTTGGCGTTTTCCGGAATGTACGCGTGCCAGTCAATCGCTTTTGTTTTTTCAAACAGCTCATCAAACGTTTTCGCCTGAAACTCGGCGACCTGTACCTTGATGCGGTCAGCCGTCCGCAGCCATAAGTTAGCGCGGCAGATCGCAAGCGCATCTCCTTCAAAAATGACTTTTCCGTTGTCTACTTTGCATTCATAACCTAAATCACGCACTTCTTTGGCGACGATCGCTTCGATTCCCATCGGCGCCGTCGCTATTAGTGTGTACTTCTTCATCGTATCACCCTGTCTCTTTTTAAGCTTTCGTTTCATTCAAGATAAAAGCTCCCCTTTAAAGGAGAGCTCTAATTTGTCATATCAATAATGTTTAACGTTCTGTAAGCCATGTTTTGTTCCGTCGTACTGCAATCGGCTCATCACCTCGTACTCAGGCGGCAATCATCTATCTACAGAAAGCATTCTGTCCTTCTATCTGTTCAATTCCTTCAAGAAGGTTCCCCTACCAAAATTTGGGTTTCTCGCTCGAGGGGTTTACCGCGTTCCACTCTCACCATTTCTGATGAGACTTCGTCACTGTGGCACTTTCAAGGATACTCAGCCATATCCGGAGACGTAGGCTTTTTTCCTGCCGTCAGCCTATCAAGGCTGCCCTAGCTTATTTCTTCGCTAGGCACGAACACTACGGGCATCTCAGCACCGTGCGAGCATGGACTTTCCTCTACAGATTCAAAGATCTGCAGCGATTACCCGAACGTTAAGAACACTTGTTCATTATAAAGCAACTTGTCTCATTTGACAAGTGCTTCTGCCTTATTCGTCATAAAGTTTGCTGCCGAATACATGCTTCTCAAGGTTGGACAGCCTTTTCAGAATGTCAAAGTTGGTTGTATTGGACTGCACCGGCTGTTTTTTGCTTGCTTCTTCAAGCTGTTTTTTCAGCTGCAGATTTTCTTGCTGCAGTTCTTCAATTTCTTGATGAAAGGTTTCATAATCCTTAATAATCATATCTAAAAATTTGTCAACGTCTTCTTGTCTGTAACCTCTAACGCCTGTTTTAAATTCTTTTTCCAAAATGTCTTTCGCAGAAAGCTTTACTTTATCAGCAAGCATCTTTTTCACCTCATATCGTGAATCATCATGTTATATTTTATTCAGAAACACGTCCCGTTGTCAAATATTCTCTGACGTGTTATGTAAAGAAATCTTCTTCTTCAACGGCGGCACGGAGATCATCCATCGTAATCGAATAAATCGGATATCCGTCTGTTTCACGGCGTTTTTCTGCCTGCTGCAGCATATATTTCGGCGATCCTTCCATTTCAGGATCATATAAAAGCAAAAGCGCATCTGACTTTTCAATAAAGAACGCGTTTTTCTGCCGGAATTGGAGCGGACTTTCGTACGGCCGATGCGTCAGGCTCTCCTCATAATCTGCCTGAGCAAGCACCGCTTCATACATTTCTTTATTCGGATCCTTCCACTTTTCCTCCTGGCCGTAGAAAGGTGTGATAACGGCAACCTTTAATTCCGGATACTCTTCTCTGAGATCGTACGCCGTTTCTGCCGCCCAAAGCTCAGTCCCCAGCTGTCCGGATATGAGAATCCATTCCAAGCCTTCGTCAATAAAGCTTCTGAGTCTCGTTTCTATCGCCTTTTTTATATAAACAAGCGCCCGGTCATCCTGTTTAAAAATCCCGAGTTCAAACGGCTTGTATCCTGTTACGGCTAATACTTTCAATTGATCACCTGCTTAAAAAATGGGGCTCCCCATCGGGCCCCATTTTGATTTGCTGATATCCTAACCGATCTTGCTTAAGCGTTCAATACTAATGATCGCAGCAAGGGCTTCCGCACTGAAAATGCTGGTGAGTTGTCGGGTCAACATTTGAAAAAGTGTGCGGATAGTAATGAACGTGCTCAAAGTTGTGGTGATTTACGTTAGTTGTATGTTGCGGATGAATATGCGGCACAACCGTGTTAGAAAAGCAATGGTGTTCACAGCAATGAGTCGGATGGACAATCGGCGGCATCACGTTTGGTCTGCAACAATGATGATGAAACATGCTAAATCCCCTCTCCATTAACTTTTATTACACTGTTAGGTTATGAAGAAAAGAGGGTACATGTTCTAATTCAATCACCCAATTTAAAAGTGCGTCAGCAAACTGTCTTTAAAATTCGAAAATACAAACGCAATCAAAAAAACCACGACAAAGAACAAGTAAAAAACACCTTTATACATACCAACTCTCCCCTATAAATAACTAACGCTATTTTACAAGATGCGGCACCATTCTACAACAAAATCGATGCGGATTCAGAAAAAAATATTTTTGGCGAAACAGCTCGGCTTTTGCGCTTTCCCGGGCAATATTTCAAGAGGAATATTTCCTCTTGAGCCGGGCAATTCTCACATGGAGCTTCTCGGCTTCTTTTTCCGATATTTCCCCGTCTTCTGCCGCCTGCTGCGCGACCTGCAGCGCTTTTTTGTAATCTTTTGCGTGATGTTCAAAATAGATCGCCAGCTCTACCGCTGATTGGTGTCTGCATATGTGAAGAGCAGAGCCCGTCAGTTTCTCCCAAAGGGGCACGGCGTCTTGCCTGCGGTTTTGTTTTTTATAAAGCATTGCTAAGTCAAAAAGGGCCCGATCCGAATCTTCAAAGGCTTTGCCTTGCAGCGCTTCCAGCTGTGAAACAGCCCGATCGGTTTCTTTATGAGCGATAAACCATTTCGCCATGGCGTATGCTTCCTGACGTTCTGACGTTTGATCAGAAGATGCAAAAATCTTTTTTGACATATGGATGTAAAGAGCGATGAGGGAAAGCACATCTTGTTCATTATGTGAGAGCACTCCCTTTAAAAGAGCCGGGTCCTCCGCCTTTAAAAATTGAAAATACAGCATCGGCGCCAAATAACCAGGTGTGTCTTCGTCCCTTTTAAAAGCAAGCTCTTCATTTTCAACCGCTGAAAGCGATACACGCTCTAATTTATGTTTCCAAAGCCGTCTCGCCCCGTGCAGAAGATCAAAGTGACCGAAGGCAGGAAGTTTCGGAAGCCTGTCCCGCAGCAATGTATGCCTAGTTTTTACCTGCGGCCAGTCAAAGGCTTTTCCGTTATACGTAACAAGAGACGTAATGTCAACCTCACTTAAAAAGCTTTTGTAAAGAGCCGTCTCGTTTCCCGGTTTAGGAAGCAGATGCTGTTTAACCGCGACACGGTCTTCATACACTCTTGCATGACCGAGCAAAAAGATCATATTGCCGGCCCCGCCGCCGAGGCCGGTCGTTTCAGTATCAAAGAAGAACAGCTGGCTTTTTTCGTATCCTTCTGCTGATAAAGTATGTGTCAAACCGCCTTTATTCCATAATGCCATGACGTCATCAAGTTCACTGAAGCTGTACCGTCCGTGACGGTGCGAAAGCGGATAGACGGTTTCACGGATAAGACAGTATTCATCCTCAAAAAAGAAAGGCTTCACTCCGAATGCCTCCCATTCTTCTCTAAATGGGACTTGAATATCCGGGACCGAAAGTTGTGAAGCTGCCGGCTTTTTTTCAGCTTCCGGCACATTCAGGTGGTTTTTCATCCGCTTTAATTTATTTTTCAAGGACATCTTTCGTCCCCCTTTTCTTTTACACGTAATTCAAGAGCCGGAGTATCGCTTTCTTTGCATCTATTCCTTCTATTTCGGAACCGATGCAGGAAGGACATCCGTCTTGACATGGACATTGTCTGATCAGGCGCTCAGCCCCTTCATTGATTTCATCAAATCGCTTATATACTTCATCAGCAAGTCCGATTCCGCCCGGATAATGATCATACAGAAAGATTGTCGGAAGTCCGGTATGTGCGGCTTTGATTTGCGGCACGACATGCACGTCATTTCGGTCGCACATGACGTATACAGGCACGATATGCTGCAGGACGTGGGCAATGCCTAAAAGCAGCTGTTCAAGCGTTTTTTCGCCGATCTCCGAATCCGTCTCTTTCAATTCAAGCCACGCAGCACTGGTATGCAGTTCTTCTTCTGGAAGATGAATCGGCCCTGATCCTATATTTTCAAATGTCGTCATTTTAATTTTTTTAAATATTGTCGGAAGTGCGTTCACGGTTACATCGCCGAAATGTAAGGCCGTTTTCTTTCTGCTGTCCGTTCTGTCAATGTCCAGCACTTTCAGCTGCACCGCTAAATTGGCATCTGTATAATATTCGACATCGACCTTTCGCACGTACGCTTTTTTATGGTCCCAATCAAGCTTTTCAACCTGGTACTGCACCCCTTCATGAAGATAAATCGCTTCATCATGAAGAAGCGTCATCGCGCTGAAGCGGTCCATTTCTCCGATGATTTTTACATCAGCCGTCTCTGACCGGTCAACAATGACCACGTTTTCCTGTGACGCCGAACGGAGACTGATGTTGGAGGCGGGAAAAGATTCGCTCGCCCAGTGGTAGCGTTCGCGGTTTTCGTGAAGCACCCCTTCTTCCTCTAAATACTCAAGAATGTCTCTTGCATCATTTTCTCCGAATGTTTCATCGGCTCTGAAAGGCAGCTCATACGCGGCGCATTTCAGGTGATCGACCAGTATAATGAGATTATCGGGATTAATCCTTGCAGATTCAGGCGAGCGTTTAAAGAAATAATCAGGATGGCGCACAATATATTGGTCAATCGGATCAGAGTTCGCCACCATCACGATAAGCGCCTCTCCCTGCCGCCGTCCGGCCCGGCCCGCCTGCTGCCATGCGCTCGCGACACTGCCCGGGTACCCCGTCATCACGCAGACCTGAAGCTGGCCGATATCAACGCCGAGCTCCAGCGCGTTTGTGCTGACAACGCCGAGAATGCTGCCGTCTCTTAACCCCCGCTCTATTTCTCTTCTTTCTTTCGGAAGATATCCGCCGCGATAGCCTCTGACAGACTTCGAGCCGATTTCTTTTTTTACGATCTCCTGAATGTGGCTTAAAATAATTTCAACCCGGACACGGCTTCTGGCAAAAACAATCGTCTGGATCTTATTTTTTAAAAAAGTTTTGGCAAGTTCGTTCACTTCCACGGTGGCGCTTTTTCGAATATGCAGCGGTTTATTTACAATCGGAGGATTGTAAAAAGCAAAGTGCTTTCTTCCGGCCGGGGCTCCGTTGTCGTCAATCAGGCGCACAGATTTTCCCGTCAGCTGCTCCGCCAACTCCCTCGGATTGGCGATTGTGGCGGATGTGCAGATAAATGACGGCTTGCTTCCGTAAAAAGCGCAGATTCTCATTAAACGGCGGATGACGTTCGCCACATGGCTGCCGAATACGCCCCGGTACGTATGTAATTCATCAATGACGATATATTTCAGGTTTTCAAACAGACTCACCCATTTTGTATGGTGGGGAAGAATGGCTGAATGAAGCATATCGGGATTTGTAATCACAATATGCCCGGCCTTTCTGACTTTCTGCCTGATGGCCGGAGACGTATCTCCGTCATAGGTGAAGCTTTTAATGTCCATGCCCGTCTCGTCTATGATTTCGTTCAGCTCGCTTTTTTGATCCTGCGCGAGCGCCTTTGTCGGAAATAAATAAAGCGCGCGGCTTGAGGCATCTTCCGCGATAGACTGAAGAACCGGAAGATTATAGCACAGTGTTTTTCCGGAGGCCGTCGGTGTGACAGCTACAATGCTTTCTCCGTTTTGAACCGTCTGAAAAGCGGAGTATTGATGTGTAAAGAGCCGCTCGATCCCCCTCTTTTCGAGAGCCGCCCGAATGTTCGGATCTACTTGCTCCGGCATCGGCATGGTTTTCGCCTCCCGCGGTTCCTCTTCATGCCAATGCACAATATTTTCATGATTTTTTAATTCCTGAATCAGTTCGTTCAGTGATTTTTTCTTCATCGTTCACACCTCTTTATGAGGTACAGTTTACCGAATATTTGTTTGCCTGGCTAGATGAAAATCCTGCACAAGAAAAAAAGCAGGGAATCAGCCCCTGCCTACTTCATTTTTATCGTAAAAAGCTCTGTTTGTCCTTTTTTCGCTTCATTTGCGCCTGCAAATTGCAAAGGTTCTGCGGCATCGCCATTCATAATCACCATAGGGATGACGGTGCTGCTTGCTTTTTCTTTTATTAAATCCAGCCGGCACGTTAAAAGCAGATCGCCTGTTTTCACTTTGTCTCCTTCTTTTACATGCGCTTCAAAGCCTTCGCCGTTCATATTGACGGTATCCAAACCGACATGTATCAAAAGTTCCGCTCCGGAAAGGGTGCGGATGCCGACAGCATGTTTTGTATGGAACAGCTGAATCACTTCTCCCTCAACCGGTGAAACAATGTCTCCGTTTGCAGGCTCGACGGCGATCCCGTCCCCCATCATTTTTTGTGAAAATACGGGATCCGGCACTGAAGCCAAATCCATCACCGCTCCGTCAGCCGGAGAAAAAATCACTTCCTCGGCCGGCTTTTTCCGGCTGTCTCCCAATCCGAATAATTTTTTCAGCAATGTGTTGTGCTCCCCTTCCTAAATGTGAATCCGTTACCAGTTTATTCTCCACTATTTAACCATACTTTCTTTTTTCCTTCAATTCTTAACCATACGGCATAACATCGCATAGTCTGTTTGTAAAAAGGCGGTGGTCATATGGATCAATCACAAAACGATAAACTTGATCCGCAAAGAAATGAGGACATCATCAGCCATGCGATGGACCAATTTTTTCACTCAGGTCCTTTCGCAGAATTGATGCAGGGTTTTCAGCACCTTGTCAATTCGGCTTTTACTGAAGCGCAAGTGACGATTGACGTCAGAGAAGAGCCGACGGGCCTCGCGGTTGATATCGGCGTCCCCGAGACGTTCCGTGACGGGGATATGCTGGTGGAAACGAAAGGGTGCTACCTTCACGTTACAATCCGCTACGATCATAAACAGGCTCATTCATCCCATGTGTCTTCAAGCATGACAAGAACCGTTGTCCTCCCGTATAAGGTGAGTGAAGAAGATATGGAAACATCCTGGAATGAACAGACGCTTACCCTCTTTTTCCCTAAAAAATAAGCATGAATGATGGATATCATTCATGCTTTTTATTTGAAGATACTGGTGAGGCCTTTCACCAGCGATCCGACCTGATTTACGGCGCTTACCATCTGCCCCGTTGTATCCATCATTTTATTAAAGTCAAACTGTCCGTTCGTTTTTTTAAACTGGGAGAGTATGCCTGAGAATTGGGAAGACTGCTGCTGATTCGGTCTGGGAACGGGGTAAGGATTCACAAACCCCGGCTGTCCCCCGGGCATGCCTGCCTGAGGAGGAGGGGGAGCAAACGGCTGCTGCATATGACCGTATTCCTGATTCGGATAAAATTGCTGCGGGTACTGCCCTTGCTGATGATATGGCGGCGGCGGCAATGGCTGTATCTGCTGCGGATACGGCGGCTGTAATGGCTGTATCTGCTGCGGACTCGGCTGCTGCAGCGGCTGTATCTGCTGCGGGTAGAAATATCCCGCCGGCTGCTGGTACATATTTTGATATGGCTGCGCTCTCCATTGCATATGACATTCCCCCTTGTCTCTCACTAAGTTTCTGCTATATATGTATGAATTCCGCCTTGGTTATGTGCTTTCGGAGATTCTGATCTTTGTCAAATGCTGTCGAAAGTCTTAATTTTTTAAAAACAGAAAAAAGTCGAATCGTTATGTTACCATAATCTCAACATACATGAGAGGGGATGCACCATTATGAACGTATCATACTTAAGAAAGCGTTTTGCTGAAGTGAAAAAATATGAAACAGATTGTGCAGATAAACTGATGGACTTTGCAAAATTCCTCTATATTCAAGGCCATCTCACCGCAACCGAATTTCGAAACAGTATGAAGGTTCTCGAAGCAAGTGGAGCAGAAAACCCGGCGTATGAATAACATACCCGACCCCTTTATATAAAAGAAGGCAGCCGTTTTCAGCTGCCTTCTTTTTCAATTTCATCCCTTAATATACGAAGCGTATATAAAACAGATTCAGTTAAATCCCTGTATCTTTTTTTATGAATATGATGAACATATGATTGGAGCATCAGCTCTCCGAAATTTTCTGTAACGGCCTGAATTTGTGCGTGATGAACGTATTTCGGACGGTTTTCCTGAATAAACGCAAGCGCTGCTTCTGTCCAAAGCGCGCAAAGCCGGTCTCTTTTTCCAACATCGGGTTTAATAATCTCAAAAAAATCATATGAACAGCCTGACTCTTTTCCATCCTGATACCTTTTTTCGGCTTCCAGAACCGCCTCTATCATTTGTTCTGTCAGCTCCAATAACGACTGTGTCTGCAAACGGACTCACCTCAGTACATATGGTACCAAAGTTTTTGCATAAAATCAGCTGATCCGGCAGGCTCTCGGCAAATCCTTTTTACGCCGGTCAGCCAAAAACAGGTCATCAATACAAACATGAAGCTCCCGCGCCTCTTCCTCAAGGCGGGAAAGTTTCTCCTGCCTGATTTCTTCAGCTTCCGCCTGACAGGATCTGACTGCTTGGGTAAGCGTCTTTTCAGCAGCAGAAATCCGGATTTCGATATCAGAAAGCAGACGGAGAATATCAGCCTTGCTCGTGTAAACAGACATTCATGTTCCTCCCTTTTATCACTTGCGTCTCTTTAGAATATAATTCTCGTTTTCATACCGCTCTCCTCTGCACATGACAAAACTAGAAGCAGTTCGGCAAACAAACAGAGATTATCCTAAAAGGCGTGCCTTTCGACAAAAAAGTGCCGCAAACTTTGTATGAACCGGCACGTTAATGCAAACGATACAGTTGAGGAGGTGCCGTATGAAAACGAGACCGAAAAATGCAGGTAAACAGCAAAAAACCGAAGCAAAAACGACTGATACGCTTGATAAAAAATTAGGCGGCCCAAACCGCCCTTCCACGTAACACATCAGCAGCCCGAAACCCCAGCGAACGGTTTCGGGCTTTTTCATTTCTTCAGCCACTCTTTAACTGCGAAGAGCGCATGGAGCTCCCGTCTTTTCTGGAAGTACCAGTCCGTCAGTTCAAGCTGTTTCGGCATTTTCTCCTGTAAGAAAGCCCCTTTTCTTAACCTTTTTTGAAACCAATCCGCCTTTTCGCCGTCTAATGGGTGGGCAACAATGGGATAGGTTGTCCTCAGCATCGGTGATGTTCTTTTTTTGATGCCGATCATTTTCTCCATATCAAAGCGTGAACCGGTATGAGGAACGGTATCAAGAAAACGGTAAAAAGAAGCGTGAAGATCAGGGCTGAACAGAAGGCGGGCCAGCTGTTTTCCGAGCGTAATTCTCTCTTCGGTTTTTGAAAACCGTTTAACGGAAATTCCGTATAAATGTCCGTTAAATGAAGGGAATATCACCGTATTAAAGTGAAACCAATCACTTAAATAAAAAGGAATCGTGCCAAAAACATTCTTTTTAAACGAAGGATTTTGTATAATAGGTGCTTGGATAGTGTTTTGTTCATTTATAATAAGAGCATACATGAGCCGTTCCGTATCTCCGTCACGCCAAAAGCGGAACCATTCTTCCTGCATAAAAGCCGAGACGCGGAAATAAGGAAGATGACGGAATAGAGGTTCGCCGATTTGTTTTGACCACTGGTAGACCAGAAGCTGAGGATAGGCATCAGAAAAAATCAGCCAATTCGCCCTTTCATACGAAAGGAAAAACCAGTTTTTCTGACTGCTGTCAAGGCCCTCCTGATAAAGGACGCCTCTTAAATCAGTCATCGACCAGCCCGCATTGCGGGACACAAAGGATGCCAAAAGCGGCCACTTGATCTCAGGATGGCGGTCATAATATGCTTTATAGGCATTCGTCCGGGAAATATTATCAGCATTTTTTATTTTCGTCTCTTTTTCGATCAGGCGAAGAATGGCGGTTACGGTCTGTCGTTTATGCACGTTCATTCACTTCCGTCACTATTAGTTTGATAAGGAGGATGGAAAAAGTGATTCGGTACCCGAATGGAAAAACTTTTCAGCCGAACAAAACGGTTTCATCCCAAAACAGCCAGAAACGGTCTCATTCATACAGTAATCGCGGCATGACCCTCGAAGACGATCTGAATGAAACGAATAAGTATTATCTGGCTAACCAAATTGCTGTCATTCACAAAAAGCCGACACCCGTCCAGATTGTAAACGTCCACTATCCGAAAAGAAGCGCCGCAGTCATTAAGGAAGCTTATTTTAAACAGTCTTCCACAACCGACTACAACGGCATTTATAAAGGACGCTACATTGATTTTGAGGCAAAAGAAACAAAAAACAAAACGGCATTTCCCCTGCAGAATTTTCATGATCATCAGATTGAACATATGAAGCAGGTGGTCAGGCAAGACGGCATTTGTTTTGTTATTATATCCGCTTTCGGAAAGGTTTATTTCCTCGAAGCCGACAAGCTGTTTGTCTTTTGGGAGAGAAAGGAGAACAATGGCAGAAAATCAATTCGCAAAGACGAATTAGAAGATGCTTCCTTTCCGATTTCCCTTGGATACTCACCGAGAATTGATTATATTAGTATTATTGAACAGCTTTATTTTTCGCAGGAACAGTAGACTGAGCGAAAGGTTGATAAACGAAAGGTTGAGATGTTATGTCAGATCAATTTACGAGCCGTGAAGAACGCCGTAAGGCAAGGCAGACGAAAAGCACTAAGCCCTCTTCACCGAAAAAAGGCAAGAAACAGCGTAAAGGCGGTTTATTCAAAAAGATTGTGCTGTCCTTGGTTATTCTGTTTGTCCTTGGCATAGTCGGCGGAGCGGCGGCATTTGCCGTTTTGGTTTCCGGCGCGCCGTCTTTGGACGAAGCCAAGCTGAAAACGCCTTACTCTTCAACGATTTACGATAAAAACGGCAAAGAAATCGCGGAAGTGGGCGGTGAAAAACGAACCTACGTCCCGATTAAGGATATACCCGATGTTGTGAAAGAAGCATTTATCGCAACTGAAGACGCCCGTTTTTATAAGCACCACGGTATAGACCCGATCCGGATCGGAGGCGCCTTGGTCGCCAACTTTACGGATGGATTCGGTTCAGAGGGAGGAAGCACAATCACCCAGCAGGTTGTGAAAAACTCGCTTTTGACCCACCAGAAAACGATTAAACGGAAAGCACAGGAAGTGTGGCTTTCACTGCAGCTGGAGCGCCATTATTCTAAAGATGAAATCTTAGAAATGTATTTAAACAGAATTTATTTCTCACCGCGTGCCTACGGCGTCGGTAAAGCGGCTGAAGAATTCTTCGGCGTAAAAGACTTGAGCAAGCTTACGGTTGAACAGGCGGCGACGCTTGCCGGAATGCCGCAAAGCCCGACCGGATATAACCCGGTTAAAAACCCCAAGGCTTCCGAAAAACGCCGGAACATTGTTCTCAGCTTAATGGAAAAACAAGGATTCATTTCAAATTCTGAATACCAAAAAGCAAAGAAAGTGTCCATGAAAGATGAAGGCGTCGTCAGCCAAAAGGAATACGATAAAAAGGACACAAATAAATACAGCGCTTTTGTCGAAGAAGTTATGAAAGAAATTGAGACAAAAGAAAAGAAAGACGTCGATATTTCAACTGACGGACTGAAAATTTACACGACTCTTGATACGAAAGCACAAGATTATCTTGATCAATTGATGAACGGCGATACAGCCGGATTTACCGAAGGCATGCAGGGCGGCGTCACCCTCCTTGATACGACAAACGGAGAAATCCGCGCCATCGGAGCAGGACGGAACAGAACTACCGGGGGATTCAATTATGCAACACAAGGTAAAACCCAGCCCGGTTCAACGATAAAACCTATTCTTGATTACGGCCCGGTCATTGAAAATAAAAAATGGTCGACGTATGAGCAGATTGATGATTCGGCTTATACGTACTCTAACGGCACCCCGATCCATGATTATGACAATAGATACAGAGGCCAGATATCAATGCGAGAGGCCCTCTCAGACTCACGTAATATTCCGGCTCTGAAGGCATTCCAAGCAGCAGGTAAAGATAATGCCGTCGACTTCGCAAATGACTTAGGACTAGGATTAAACAAAGAGAGTGTAACCGAATCTTATTCGATCGGAGGATTTGGTGAGGATAACCGCGGTGTATCTACCATGACAATGGCGGGCGCCTACAGCGCTTTCGGAAATAACGGAACGTACAATGAACCGCACGCGGTCACATCGATTGAATTTAATGACGGCACTAAGCTTGATTTAACACCGAAACCGAAAAGTGCTATGAGCGACTACACGGCGTTCATGGTTACAGATATGCTCAAAACAGTCGTGCAGTCAGGAACAGGCAGATTAGCTCAAGTACCGAACGTGGAAGTCGCCGGTAAAACGGGTACGACCAACTTTACTAAAGAGGATATTCAAAAATATAATATCGCACAAGGCGGAGTCCCAGACTCATGGTTTGTCGGCTATACCCCTCAATATACTGCGGCGGTTTGGACCGGAGTTGAGTCTGGCAACAAAGCAGGCAAGAAATCACTGTCTTCTGCTGACCAGCAAGTCGCAAAACGTATTTTCCAAAAGCTGATCTCATACGTTGATGACGGTAAAGGAAGCTTCAAGCAGCCTGACAGCGTCGTCAAAGAAACGGTTGAGAAAGGCTCGAACCCTGCCGCTTTAGCCGGACCGAATACGCCGGATGATAAAAAAGTGACGGAGTACTTCGTGAAAGGAACGCAGCCAACTGCCGTTTCTAAAACGTACACGAAAGAAAAAGCCGATAAACCGACAGGATTGCAAGTGAAATACGACAAAGATAAAAAATCATTAACCTTAAGCTGGAATTATGACGGTGATGCAACATTCAATGTCAAACAATCCGTTGACGGCGGAAGCTACAGTGACATTCAAAACAGTTCGGCAAAAGAAGCCGTCGTCTCAGATGTCACGCTAGGCTCCACATACAGCTTCCAGGTGACAGCGGAAAACGATGACGGAAAAAGCGATACGGCATCAGCTTCTTTCAAAGTCCCGAAAGATGAAGAAGACGATGTGGATAAAGATAAAGCGACTGACGACGAACAGAAGTCTGATGAAGATAAAGACAAAGACAAGACGCAAACCGATGATTCAAACACAGATGACAATCAGACAGATACGTCTGACGGATCGGATCAAACACCAACTGATGACCCGGATAAAAATCAGGATCAATCCGATAAGGATCAAACAGATAACAACAATCAGAATCAGCCCGGCAACGGGACGGATAACAACGGACAGCAAGATAACGGCTCTGATAATGATTCCGATTCCGGTTCAGACGGCTCAAATAAACCTGACAGCGGTCAAACGGACAAAAACAAAGACTCATCTTCAAATATCAATGGGCAGTCCAATTCGTCAACCATCCAGTCAAACCCCGCTCATTAGCGGAAGAAATCCTTCACCTCAAACAGGTGAAGGATTTTTTTCATACAAAAAAACCTCCTTATGAGAAAAGGAGGTTTTTAACATTTGTTCATGGCTTCATATTTATGATATTGTTTCTTCATCTCCGTCATCAATTCATCAAGCTGAATAAACGAGTGATATTGAGTCGGTTTTGTTAAAATAAACGCCATTCGCTCCGCCCAATTGATCGGTTCGGCGGGAAAATGCTTTGTTTCAAGCAAAGACCAATCGAGTGATGTGACCCGCTCCCCTGCCGTCCAGTGAAAAGCGGCAATCAGACAGGCAATTCCCTTCAGCATGTCATTTTGATCACATCTCGATTTTCTTGTTTGAAAAACGGGAAGCAGCGTTTCTTTCGTTTCATTCCAAATCTGAAACAGAAACGGGACATATTCGCCCCTTTCCCTCCATGGCTGCACGGTTGGCTGACCGCTGAAATCCATATACAGCGGATGGCGGCGCAGCGCCGTTTTGATCTCAAGGCTTTCCAAGTCCGTAAGGCTGCGCAGGTATGTTTCATATCCTGCCAGAATGTCAATCGCCGTCACCGTTTCACCAGCCCTTTTTTGTCACGCTTCTGCCCTTCTCTGCATAGCGGAAGCAAAGGACATTCCGCACAGCGGGGAGATTGCGCTTTACAATGATACCTGCCGAAAAATATTAATCTGTGATGCGTAACAGACCAATCCTCTTTCGGCACTTTTTTCATTAATGTTTTCTCTACCTCCAAAACAGAGTCCTTCCAGCGGCAGATACCGAGCCGTTTAGAGACACGCTCCACATGAGTGTCTACTGCGATCGCAGGTACGCCGAAAGCAACAGACACGACCACATTTGCCGTTTTCCGTCCGACACCCGGCAGATTCACAAGCTCATCCCGGTCTTTCGGCACTTCTCCGCCGTACTCTTCGATGATCATTTTGCTCAGCTTTTGAATATTTTTGGCTTTATTACGGTACAGGCCGATTGATTTAATATCCTGCTGGAGTTCTTCCAGCGATACGGCAAGATAATCTTCGGGCCGTTTATATTTTTGAAATAGCGTTTTTGTCACTCTGTTGACGAGAGCGTCCGTACATTGCGCGGATAATGCGACTGCCACAACCAATTCGAAAGGATTTGAATGGACAAGTTCACATTCTGCGTGCGGAAACATATCGCCGATTTTTTCAAGACAACATTCAATCTGCTTTAAATTTAACACGTTTCTCCCCTTCTCATGTTATTGTTCCAGCCAATTGTAAAAAGGCACCTGCCTCGTATACTCTTTTTGCGGATCATTTTGTTTCGTTTGAACACGACGGAATTTTTGGCTGTGCGCCTTCGCCTGCTCAACCGTTTTGAAGCCGTTCTTTTTCCATTCAAATAAAATCCGGTCAATATAGCGAAAACTGAGTTTTCCCGATAAAACGGCTTCTTTTAAGGCGTGTTTAATCAGAATCGCATCATGCTGATCCTGATCCTGCCATATGGCCAGCGTCTCGCATTCAAGGGGCGACAGCGGTCTTCCGAACTCTTCTTCAAAGATGGTATACAGGCTTTTTTGTTCTCTTTCTGACGTTCTTTCCTGCGTTTCATTTTGAGAATGCTGCATGTAATCATACAGCTTCGCCCATAACGGCTGCAGAGAATATTTTTCAAACTTTATGCCGTTATGGTCTTCACATTCTTCAATAAACAGAAAACCTTTTTGAATAAACATTCTCAGGCAGCTCGTACATTCTTCAGCAGAGATGGACATGCCTGATTGAAGTTCAAACGGCGTCGGAAAATAAGAGCCCTTTTCCAAATGCATTTTAATCTTCAAAAGCAGAATCAATTCGGTTTCATTCAGCCCGAGCTGCCGGTAATGTGTCAGCAGCAGGTTGGGAATGCTTGAAATGCCGAGTTCCTGCATATCTATAAATTGCTGTTTTTTCATCCTTACACCTCTTACTGTAAAAGGTTATCTCCGGGAGCTTTCCCCTTTACTTAGAAAAAGTCTCCCTTGCAGGAGACTTCGTTTTTTAAAACTATTACGGATACAGACGGTTCAGAAGTCTCGGGAACGGAATCGTTTCACGCACGTGAGGCGCTCCGCTGATCCAAGCCACTGTCCGCTCAAGTCCAAGGCCGAAGCCGGAGTGCGGAACAGAACCGTATTGTCTGAGTTCAGCATACCATTTGTAAGCATCTGAATCCAGACCGTGTTCTTTTAATCTTTCTTCCAATAAATCCATATCATGAACGCGTTCTGAACCGCCGATGATTTCCCCGTAGCCTTCCGGAGCAATTAAGTCGGCACATAACACGACATCGTCACGATCTTTGGCAGGCTGCATATAAAACGGTTTTAATGACGTCGGGTAATGAGTGATAAACACCGGTTTGTCATAGCTTTCTGCGATCGCTGTTTCATGCGGCGCACCGAAGTCATCTCCCCACTCAATATCGTCAAAGCCTTTTTCTTTCAGGAATTCAATCGCTTTATCGTACGTAATGCGCGGGAATGGCGCTTTGATTTGTTCAAGCTTCGATGTGTCTCTTCCTAATGTGTTCAGCTCGATCTTACAATGTTCCAGCACACTTTGTACGATGTATGCAACATAATTCTCCTGAACTTCAAGGTTTTCTTCAAATTCAACAAATGCCATTTCAGGCTCAATCATCCAGAATTCGATGAGATGGCGTTTCGTTTTTGATTTTTCCGCTCTGAACGTCGGTCCGAAAGAGAATACTTTTCCGAGCGCCATTGCAGCTGCTTCCATATACAGCTGGCCGCTTTGAGACAGGAAGGCGTCTTCATCAAAATATTTCGTCGCGAACAGCTCAGTCGTGCCTTCGGGAGCGCTTCCCGTCAAAATCGGCGGATCAACTTTCACGAAGCCTTCTTTGTTGAAAAATTCATAAGTCGCACGAATGATTTCGTTGCGGATTTTCATAATTGCGTGCTGGCGTTTCGAACGGAGCCATAAATGTCTGTGATCCATTAAGAATTCCGTACCGTGCTCTTTAGGCGTAATCGGATAATCAGTCGCTTCGTGAATGACTTCAATGGATGTAACAGCAAGCTCATAGCCGAGCGGTGAACGCTCGTCCTCTTTCACAATTCCTTTTACATAAAGTGACGTTTCCTGTGTCACTGATTTCGCGATTTGGAAGATGTCTTCTTCTACTTCAGCTTTAACGACAACTCCCTGAATGAAGCCTGTACCGTCTCTCAGCTGTAAAAATGCGATTTTACCGCTTGAGCGTTTATTAGCGACCCAAGCTCCAATCGTTACTTCCTCGCCTGTGTGTTTATACACTTGGTTGATTGTTGTTTTCAAACTCTTTCCCTCCAGAACAAGAAAGACATTCAGGAATCTGCCTGAATCTCTTTTTTCATCACTTTATTATACCCGTTCTACTCTAACGGGGTCAATGCAAGTGAAAAGCGGCTTTAAAAGCCGCTTTTTCAGAATCAGCTGTGTTTTTCCGTGAAGCGGCGGATTCTTTCGACCGCTTCTTCTAAAAGATCGAGTGACGTTGCGTAAGATAAGCGGACGTTGTCCGGTGAACCGAAACCCGAGCCCGGCACGATGGCGACTTTTTCTTCTTCCAGAAGCGCCTTGACATATTCATCGACATCTTTGAATCCGCAGTTTTCTGCGGCCGCTTTGGCGTTAGGAAACAAGTAAAACGCCCCTTCAGGCTTGACACAGGTGAATCCGGGAATTTCACTGAGCTGAGCGTAAATGGTGTTCAGTCTGTGCTCAAATGCCTGTCTCATCTCTTCCAGCGGCTCAGCCGGACCGTTATAGGCCGCAATAGCGCCGTATTGAGCGATAGACGTCGGATTTGATGTGCTGTGGCTCGCAAGGCTCGTCATCGCTTTAATAATCGTCTCCGAACCCGCCGCATAGCCGATCCTCCAGCCCGTCATGCTGTGAGATTTCGACACGCCGTTAATGATGATCGTCTGCTCTTTCAATTCATCTGAAAGCTGTGCGATTGAGACGTGTTTTTTTCCTCCGTATGTAAGCTTCTCATAAATCTCGTCAGAAACGATCAGAATGCCATGCTCCAGACACACTTTTCCGAGTTCCGCAAGCTCTTCTTTCGTATACATAACACCTGTCGGGTTGCTCGGTGAATTGATAATGAGCGCTTTTGTTTTCTCAGTGATAGCCTGCTTCAGCTGCTCCGGTGAAATTTTAAACTGATTGGATTCCAGCCCTTCTGCATAGACGGGACGCCCCCCTGCCAGTTTCACCTGCTCAGGGTAGCTGACCCAGTAAGGAGTCGGTATAATCACTTCGTCCCCTTCATCGAGAATAACCTGAAATAATGTATACAGAGCGTGTTTCGCGCCGGTGCAGACAATGATTTCTGACGGCTTATATTCAATCCCCTGGTCGTTTTTGAATTTTTTTGCGATACTGTCTTTCAGCGCCGGCAGACCGCCTGAAGGCGTATATTTCGTATGGCCTTCATTCATGGAACGCACCGCGGCATCTATAATGTGCTGAGGCGTATTAAAATCCGGTTCTCCTGCTCCGAGGCCGATGACATCATGGCCTTCTGCTTTCAGCTCTTTCGCTTTTGCAGTAATTGCAAGTGTTGCAGACGGTGTTAATGCGGATACTCTTTTTGCCAATTTCAACTTGAACTCCCCCTAATACGTCTCACGGTGTGATGTTTTTGAGAATCTTGCCGCTTGTAAAGTCCACATAGCTAAAGCTATACTGCCCGTTTTTGTTGATATAGGTCACTTCCCATAACGGAACATTGTTTTCTCTCGCCGGGTGAACGCCATTCAGCTTGGAAACAAGCCCTTCGTCCCGAACGATCTTGGCAGCCTTGCCGCTTGAAATGCCATCACTGGCTTTTTTTGAGAGAATTTTTGCTTTTTTGTCGGCCGGAACCCATACATACATATCTTTTCCATGTTTATCCGTTCCGGTAACAACATAATATTTCTGTTTGCCGACAAAGGTCTCCACTTTCTCAGCATCTGTCAGCTGCGTTTTTTCTTTAGCGGCTGCGGCAGCTGTTTCATGGCCTTCTTCTTTTTGGGCCATTGCAGATTTAAAAATGCTGGCCGAAAATAAAAGAACTGCTAAAAAAATAATACCAAATACGGCTGTAAATATTAATGCTTTTTTTCTCATCTTTTTCACCTATGTGCGATAAATGGTGAAGACCGCTTCATTTTGATTTTCTTCGTCTAGTGCAAGGCCGAACATCAGATTGTCCCGTTTCAAAGTCCGGTTTAATGTATCGACAATTTTATATAAATCATCTGAATGCTCCACATTAATCGTTGACAGAATTTCAATTTTGCTTTCCATTTTTATACCCTCCATCGGTCGAACAAATTTTGTTAGTCATAACGGGATGCGCCCGCGGCATAATAAAATCACAAGGCGGCATGAACCCGCTTTTACTATAAAAACAATTCCTCATCCCACACCACGAAAGCCGCGTTTATGCGGCTTTTATTCCGTTTGGCTGACATAAGCCGCCATTTCGGCATCCGTCAGTTCCAAAAGAGATGAAGTCGGGAGCGCTTCAAGAAACAGCCGTCCGTATCCCGCCGTTTTTACACGCTGATCTAAAAGAACGATCGTTCCCTTGTCTCCCGCCGTACGGAGCAGGCGCCCGACCCCCTGTCTGAACGTTAACACGGCCTCAGGCAGGGAAATCGTCTGAAACGGATTTTTCCCCTGCTTCTTGGCAAATTCGCATTTTGCGGCATGAAGCGGATTGTCAGGCGCCCTGAAAGGAAGTCTTGCGATCATGACGGTTGACAATTCATCCCCCGGAAAATCAACGCCTTCCCAGAAATGATTCGTCCCGAGCAAAATCGCCCGGCTTGCCGTTTTAAAGGTTTTCATTAATTTACCGGGACTCCCGCCCGAAATACCTTGGGCGAGAAGCTGAATGCCTGAGATCTCCATACTGAGTTTCAGTTCCTGATACACTTTTTTCAGCATATCATGAGACGTAAACAGGACAAGGATCTTCGGCTGTTTTCCCTTTGACATGATTTCTGCATACTTGGCAATATGCTCAATGACTTCCCGCTCTCCGTCATATTTAACGGATTTCATCTCTTTCGGAATGATGACGTTCATCTGATCATCGTAAGAAAAAGGAGACGGGATGCTTTTGGTGCGCGGATAAAAATCCGCAAGTCCGAGCCTTTCAATCATAAATTGAAAAGACTGCTCCACCATTAAAGTCGCTGATGTGAGCACAACGCTTTTTTTGCGGGCGAAAAACTGGTCTGCAAGCATTTCACCGGGCTCCAAAGGCTGCGCATAGATGCTGACAGCATTTTTTGCGCCCTTCGCATCAATTTCAACCCAAACGGCTTCTTTCTCATCATTTTCAAACAGCAGCCTGCTGAACGTATCACGATATTCTTTCAGCGCCCTGATACACTTTACATATTCGGCCGCTAAAAAAGCCGCTCCGCTTTTCATCTGTTCAAGCTTTTGATGTAACAGTTTCTCCTGTACTGAAAACATGTCAAGCAGCTGATCCAGCATCGCGCAAAGCCGCTCCGCTCCGTCCGTTATCATGTGAAACCCTTTATCCTGGCTTTTATGATTGAGACTATAGACGAGACGGTTCAGATCGTCTTTAGGTTTTCTTCGTTTGACAAAAGAATGCACTGAACTGAAAAATGCGTCGCTTTCCGATTGAATATGCTTCATCCACTCATCGGCGTCAAAAAAACTTTCCGCCGGCAGTTCATACGTATAAAACAGTTTTCTCATCCGCTTTAACAGTCCGTGTTCCTTTAAGGTTCCGATTCGGCTGAGCTTTGTGTGCAGTCCGATGTATGAAGCTCTCTTCCCCAGGTGCTCGCTGGCAGCGCGTTCGAAATGATGCGCTTCATCAATGATGATTGTTCCGCTTGCAGGCAGTTTTTTCGTTTCACTGCTTTGATCTGAAAACAGCAAAGCATGGTTTGTGATAATCAGATCTGCGGCCTGCGCTTTTTCTTTAGCCCGTTCATAAAACCCGGCAGCCGAGTCCTTCCCTTTTTTAAAAAAAGAATTCTCATCGTAAGCCATGCGCTCCCACAGCAATCTGCCGCCTGATGGAAGATTCAGCTCAGCGGCGTCGCCCGTTTCAGTCTCCGTCAGCCAGACGAGAAGCTGCGCTTTCGTCAAAACCGCATCATAGTTGTCATCTTCCTCATGCAGAATATGTTCAAACTTAGGCAGGCACAGATAATGTGATTTCCCTTTTAAAATAGCGGCTTTGACCGGCCAAGGAAACATACGCTCCAAAAGCGGAAGATCTTTAGACACGATCTGCTGCTGCAAAAGAGTAGAGTACGTGCTGATAATCACGGGAGTCTGCTCCGCTTTGGCAAATAAAACAGCCGGAACGAGATAACCGATCGTTTTTCCGATGCCGGGCGCCGCTTCAATCAGCGCATGCTCCCGATTGCGGAAGGCGCCAAGCACTTCATCCATCATCGAAAGCTGCCCTTTCCGCTTTTCATAGCGGGGGAGGATGCCGGATAAGATCTGTTCTTTTTCTTCGTTCCACTTTTCAAGGTCAATGGCCGCATTCACCGGACGGGAAACCGGAATGTGATCGGGCTCTTTAATTGAAAAAGAGGCGTATGGAATGCAGCTCTTTTCTTCCGCCGGCCTGCTTTCATGTATAAAAGAATCCAAAAGCAGCGTCAAATCGCTGATAAAATGCTGTGAAAGCCTTCTAAGCTGCTTTAATGTCGGTAAAGGCAAATGTTTCAGTTTATGTAAAATGTCTAAAAAGACCAGTCCCGTAACCTCCGCATCGCTGTCTGCGCGGTGAGGGCGGTCATGAACAATATTCAGCTCCGCGCACAACTCACCGAGCTTATATCCTTCAAACCCCGGGAAAACAATACGCGAAAGCTCAACCGTATCAAGCACTTCACAATCCGGCAGCTCATATCCCGCTTCGCTCAGTTCATGCCGGACAAATCCGAGGTCGAAATGAATATTGTGGGCAACAAAATACGCGCCGTCAAGCAGATGAAAAATCTCCTCTGCGACCGCTTCAAACGGCAGTTCATTTTCAACCATTCCGGACGAAATTCCGGTCAGCTGTTCAATAAACGGCGGAATGACCTGATTCGGATTGATATATTTTGAAAACCGCTCAGTTATTTGTCCATTTTCAATGACAACCGCTGCGATTTGAATGATTTTATCGCCCTTTTTCGGCGAATTTCCTGTTGTTTCGACATCTATGACAACGAACCGTTGTTTGTTCATTAAAATGGACACCTCAATTCTTGCATACGAGAAAAGTGTAACACGTTTTGTTGAGAAATGGAGCGGAAAAACAGCTTTTGCCCCTAAATCTTAAAAGAAAACCCCCATGAAGGGGGCTCTTTTACAAAATCGTGTGTGCCGGCTCCTGGCCCAGCATCTGCTCGATTTTATTCTGATCATCCAGAACAGCCACCTTCGGCTGATGGCTTTTTGCTTCCTGATCAGACATCATTTGATAAGAAATAATAATGACTTTATCTCCTTCTTGGACGAGACGGGCGGCTGCTCCGTTTAAACAGATGACGCCGCTCCCCCGCTTACCGGGAATAATATACGTTTCAAGTCTCGCTCCGTTGTTATTATTCACAATCTGAACTTTTTCATTAGCGAGCATTCCGACGGCATCTAAAAGATCTTCATCAATCGTAATGCTGCCGACATAGTTTAAATTGGCTTCCGTCACGGTAGCGCGGTGCAGTTTTCCGGCCATCATAGTGCGGTACATATTATGATCTCTCCCATTCATCAATATCAATAATGATATTATCAATCAGTCTGGCTTTAGAAAATTGGACGGCGCAGGCCAGAATGACCTTGCCGTTTAATGTTTTAAGCGGAGTCAGCTCCGGATAAGCGTACAGTTCGGCATAATCAATGACGCCGCTTGTGTTTTCGATGATATCGGTGACGGTTTTTATAACGGTTTCCGGATTTCTTTCACCGTCTCTGATCAGTTCGGCACCTTGCTGCAATGCTTTATAGATCATCGGCGCTTCTTTGCGTTCCTGCTCAGTCAGATAGACGTTGCGAGAGCTTTTGGCAAGTCCGTCTTCTTCTCTGACCGTGTCCACTGCAACCAATTCGATATCCATAAAGAAATCCTCAATCAATCCGTCCACAACCGCTGCCTGCTGGGCATCTTTCAGGCCGAAGTAAGCGCGGGTCGGTTTAACGAGATTGAAAAACTTCGTCAGCACAGTGGCCACTCCGTCAAAATGGCCGACACGGGAGGCGCCGCACAACACGTCAGTTCTCCTTTTCACTTGCACGGCAACATTTTGCTCGCCTTTATACATATCACTTGGAGACGGCGCAAACAAAACATCTGCCCCCGCCTGTTCTGCAAGCCGGGCATCGCGCTTTAAATCTCGCGGATATGCCTCGTAATCCTCGCCCGGTCCGAATTGAGTCGGATTGACAAAGATGCTCATCACGACAATATCGTTTTCTTTGCTTGCTTTTTCAACCAGCGTCAGATGTCCTTCATGAAGAAAACCCATTGTCGGGACGAATCCGATCGTCCGGCCTTCTGAGCGGTATTGTGCAATCAATTCTTTCAGCTGTTGAGTTTCTGTCAGTTGTTTCATCGCTTACTTTCCTCCGTACAAGCCTTGCAGCACAGTTTGATTTATCTGAAAGGAATGCTTTTCTTCCGGGAAAACCCGTTCTTTCACATCACGGACGTAATCGCTGAGGGCCGACTCAATCGTGCCGTCGATTTTGGCGTATTGCTTCACGAACTTCGGTGTTCTGTCCACGCCGTGGCCGACGACGTCATGATAGACAAGGACTTGGCCGTCCGCTTTTGAACCGGCTCCGATTCCGATGACAGGAATGGATACTTCTTCTTTTATTTTAGCAGTCAGTTCAGCAGGCACGCATTCAAGCACGAGCATCATCGCTCCCGCCTGCTCGCATTTGATGCTGTCTTCAATGAGCTTTTTCGCGCTTTGCTCATCTTTCCCCTGCACTTTATATCCGCCTAATACGCCGACAGACTGCGGTGTGAGGCCTAAATGGCTGACGACGGGAATTCCGCCGAGAGTCAGCGCGCGGATGGATTCGAAAACGCCGTCTCCGCCTTCAAGCTTTAACGCGTCCGCGCCGCTTTCCTGAATAATGGCCGCGGCGTTTTTCATTGTATCTTCTTTTGAAAGGTGGTAAGACATAAACGGCATGTCAGTTACGATAAACGTATTTTTCGCACCGCGTTTTACCGCTTTTGTATGGTGAATCATGTCACTGACCGTTACGCCGACTGTTGAATCGAGTCCGAGCACGACCATTCCGAGCGAATCCCCGACTAAAATCATGTCGACTCCCGCCTGTTCCGCAAGCTTTGCCTGCGGATAATCGTAAGCGGTCAGCATCACGATCGGCTCTCCATTTTCCTTCATTTTCATGAAATCCAGTTTTGTTTTCATTCTGTTTCTCCTCCTCTAAACGGTGAGGAGATGAGCCGCCAATTCTTCGCAAGCAAAAAAGCCTTCTGTAAAATAAGAAGGATTCCCACTTGTTTAACGTTCGGCGAATGTCATCCCTCTGTCCCAGTCCTTTTTGGATCAAGGCAGACTTTTCGTAATCTCTGTTCTGCTGATCAGGTGCAGTTCATTATGATACTGCCCATAGGAAGTATACCAAATTCACGAGGCTTGTACCAACTAAGATTAATTGAGCTCAATATCGGCAGAATATATCTTCTTTATGCCGTCTTTCGTTTCCAAGAGAAGAACTCCCTCATCATCAATGCCGAGCGATTTCCCGTAAAACGTCCCTTGCAGCGTTCTCGCTCTGAGCTCATTCCCCAGTCCGACCGCATAGCTTTCCCATAGCAGCTTGATCGGTGTAAAGCCGTGGTTCAAGTAATCCTGATAGCGTTTTTCAAAAGTCAGCAAAATCTCTTGTATCAGACCCGCTCTGTCAATTTTTTCGCCGGCTGCCATGCTCAGGCTCGTCGCAATGTCCTGAAGCTCGCCGGGAAAATCGGTTTCCTGCTGGTTCACGTTGATGCCGATCCCGAGAATAACCGAACGGACACGGTCTTCTTCCGCCTGCAGCTCAGTTAAAATCCCGACGGCTTTTTTGCCGTGAATCATTAAATCATTCGGCCATTTAATGGCGGGCTGTACACCTGTAAAAGCCTCGATGGCCTGTACGACCGCAACGGCAGATAACAGGGTGAGCTGCGGCGTTTTTTGCAAAGGAACGTCGGGTCTCAGAATGAGGCTCATCCAAATCCCGTTTCCCTCCTGTGAATGCCATACTCTGGCCATTCTTCCTCTGCCAGCCGTTTGTTTATCGGCGACTACGAGCGTTCCTTCCGGCGCGCCGTCATTGGCAAGTTCATGAGCGGTTTTTTGGGTGGACGGCAGGACGTCCCGGTAATGAAGCTGTTTGCCCAAAACCTCTGTTTTCAGCCCGAAACGGATTTCGGATTCACTGAGTTTCCCCGGTTTTTTAATGAGCCTGTACCCTTTTCGTCTGACCGCCTCAACCTCATAGCCCTCTTTGCGGAGCTCCTCTATATGTTTCCAAACGGCGGTTCTCGAGCAGCCGAGCGCGTCACTTATTTTCTGCCCGGAGATAAAGCCGTCACCCGCCTCAGAAAATAAATCAATTAATCGGGTTCTTAATGTTGATCCCATGATCCGAGCCACTCCTTTATGTCATGTTTTCGGTTAGGGAGCTTCCCTGCCAATACCGCTTCTTCGATCCGGCGAAGTTCTTCGGCCACCCATTTACCCGCGCGGCGGTTTCTGAGCTCCATCAGATCAGCGCCTGAAATGTCGAGGTCTCGAAGGCTTTTGATCGGCAGCTGCTCATACAGGCTCTGAACCTCTTTCAGCTTTTGTTCATCAATCGTCTTATGCTTTTTCAGCATCCCGATTTTAACGGCTGAAAACAGCGCCTCTCCCGCCCGGTACATCGCTTCCACTTCCAGCTGCACCGGATAAACGCTTATGATTTGCACCGCTTTTTTTATGACTTTTCCCGGCAGTTTCCATTGTTTTAAAAACGCCTCGGCGCTTTTCGGGCAAAGACCGAGAAGCAATAACAGCGCTGCCCAGCGTTCTTCGCGTGCATCTAAAGAAGAAAACGGAAATCCGCTTGCTTCAAGCATTTGCTGCTCATAACCGGAAAGGCCGGGCAGCTCTTGTATCAGACCTGTTTGCACCATCGTTTGAATCGCTTCTTGTGAGGAAACGCCCTGCAGCAGCTTTTCAAACTCGACGGTCTTTCGTTCTACTGATACATGTGCCAAAAGCTCCCTGTCTTTCATGATGGCCTCTCTTGTTTCTTTTTCTAACAGAAAACCGAGCTGACTCATAAAGCGGACGGCTCTCATCATCCGCAGAGCGTCTTCCCGAAAACGGTCTTCAGGGTTACCCACCGTTCGGATCAGCTTTTGTCCGATATCATGTGCGCCTCCGAAATAATCAAGCAGCTCTCCTTCGGCAGACATCGCCATCGCATTAATCGTTAAGTCTCTCCGCTTTAAGTCTTCTGATAAAGAAGTGATGAACCGCACAGCTTCAGGGCGCCGGTAATCCTTATATTCTGATTCGGCACGAAAAGTGGTGACTTCATAGGTTTCATCTTCCCACAGGACGATGACGGTGCCGTGCTCTTTTCCTACATCGACAGTCCGCTTAAAGAGACGCTCCACCTCATTCGGCGAAGCGCTGGTTGCGATGTCCACATCACCTATTTTTCGTTTCATATAGCTGTCTCTGACGGCTCCCCCGACAAAGTACGCCTGATGGCCCGCCTTCATCAGGTGATGAAGGATGGGGAGGGCATTGACAAATTCCTGTTCCATAAGATCACTCCGGTCCTGCCAATTCGTCATAAATCCGTTCATACTGACTGACGATTCTTTGCGAAGAAAAGGCGGTCTCCACCATTTTCAGCGCATGATCAGTCAATCGTTTACTGAGCTGTTTATCTTCTAAAACGGCAAGCGCTTTTTCAGATGCCGCCTGAATATCGCCGACTTCCACCAGAAAACCGCTTACTTGATCTTTAATCACTTCCGGGATTCCGCCGATATTTGTTCCGATGCACGGCACGCCGCAGGCCATCGCCTCAAGGAGGACGAGTCCGAAACTTTCTTTTTCAGACAGAAGAAGCTTAAGATCGCTAATGGAATACAGCTCTTCCACCCTGTCCTGATTTCCGAGGAGCAGCACTTGATCCTGCAGTCCGTATTTTTCAACAAGCTGCCAAGCGACGCACTTTTCCGGCCCGTCGCCGACAAGCAGGAGCTTCGCCTTTGTTTTGGCTGCGATATTACGGAAAACGCGGATGACATCTTTAACACGTTTTACCTTTCTGAAGTTCGAAACATGGATGACGACCTTTTCATCCGGCAAAATGCCATGTTTCTCTTTTATACTCTCTGTATTTTTCTTAAGATAAACACGTTCATCAATAAAGTTGTAGATGGTCTCAATTTTTTTATCCGGCTTGATTAAGTCATATGTTTCTCCAGCAAGCGCGGTTGATACCGCAGTCACTCTGTCAGACGCTTCGATGGCAAAACGGATTAAATCTTTTAATGACGGATCATATCCTAAAACGGTGATGTCTGTACCGTGAAGCGTCGTCACGATGCCGATGTCGCGCTTGAGCATCTGTTTGGCGAGATAAGCGCATACCGCATGCGGCAGCGCATAGTGCGCGTGAATGATATCAAGATTTTCCCTCGCGGCAACCTCGGCGATTTTGCTCGCCAGCGTAAGGTCATAAGGCGGATATTTAAATACCGCGTATTGGTTGACTTCCACCTCATGAAAATGAATATTCGGATGATATGTATTTAATCTGAACGGGATGCTTGATGTGATGAAATGAACCTGGTGCCCTTTTTCCGCAAGCAGCTTGCCGAGTTCCGTCGCAATAATACCCGAGCCTCCGACACTCGGGTAGCATGTAATCCCTATTTTTAATGGTCTCATTGTCCGCCCCCAAAAACATCATCATTCAAAACGGGAAGCTGTTTTGAAAAGAAGCCTTCGGCATACCCCGTCCCGGCTTCTTTGCCATACAGTCTTTCCCGCGCTTCCACCATTTCGATATAACCGTTGGTCAGCGGTGTGTTCACTGACTGCGCCGTAGGAATAAACTGGCTTTGATAGGCGTGCAGGCTTTCTTTTTTCAGATCGATGGTTTCCGTTATGTCGATTACAAAGTCCGGACGGTGAAACCCGTTGATCATATAATAGTATACGCGCTGAGCCTTATGAGCCGGCAGTTCTTGGTGATCTCTGTATTTATGAATTCCCGCCGAGAACACCGCCTCTTCGACCAAAGCCGCCGCATTGCCGTGGTCAGGATGGCGGTCTTTCGGATAAGGCATGAAAACGGTTTTCGGCCGGCAGGCTCTGATGACACTGACAATCCGGCGGATGCCGTCCTCACTTTTCAAAAGCCCGCGGTCGGGAAGCGTAAGCTGGATTCTCTCTTTTACGCCGAGAATTCGTGCCGCCTCTGCCGCTTCTTCTTTTCTTATCCCTACCGTTCCGTTGGATGATAGTTCGGCCTCGGTCAAATCGCATATCACCGCGGTTTTTCCTTGAGCCGTAAATTTTGCGATCGTGCCGCCCATACCGATCTCGACATCATCACTATGGGCGCCGAACGCCAGAATATCAACGTGTTCAGACATTCGGCTCTCCTCCGCGCACAAGATTGCGGAAATCAAATGCCCCGCCGTCCAGCGTCCGGACAAGGATTTCCGCTGTTCCCATATTTGTGGCAAGCGGGATCGCGTATACGTCACACAGCCGGATCAGCGCCGAGACATCCGGTTCGTGAGGCTGCGCAGTTAATGGATCGCGCAGAAAAATGACGAGATCCAGGGCATTTGCTGCAATCAATGCGCCGATTTGCTGATCTCCGCCGAGCGGGCCGGATTGAAAACGTTCAACAGACAATCCGGTCGATTCCTGGATTTTCAGGCCTGTCGTACCTGTCGCGTATAACTCATGATGGCTCAGTATATCTTTATATGCGGTCGTAAACTGAACCATATCCTGCTTTTTTTTATCGTGAGCAATCAAAGCAATTTTCATTTGATGTTCTCCCCCTTGCCGATTCAGTCGATAATATTTTCGAGTCCGTATACAAGCTGGTCGATTTTCATCACTTGCTCCACTGACAGCTTCACTCCTGACATAAAGGAAGCCCGGTTATAGGAGTCATGGCGCAGTTTCAGCGTCTGGCCGTCCATGCCGAACATGACTTCCTGGTGGGCGATAAGGCCCGGCAGACGCACGCTGTGAAGGCGGATGCCGTTTAATTCAGCACCGCGGGCGCCCGGCAGAATTTCTTTTTCATCAGGATGGCCCTGCTGCTTTTCTGTACGGACGCTTGAGATCATTTCCGCTGTTTTCAGCGCCGTTCCGCTCGGGGCATCCAGCTTTTGATCATGATGAAGCTCAATGATTTCTACATCTTCAAAATAGTTGGCGGCCATTTGTGAGAACTTCATCATCAGCACCGCGCCCAATGCAAAGTTCGGAGCGATGATGGCGCCGATTCCTTTCTCTTCAGTCAAGGCTTGAAGTTCCTCTAAATCGGCTTCAGAAAATCCGGTCGTTCCCACAACGGGGCGGACGCCGTGTTCAAGAGCGGCTTTCGTATGTTTTTTGCCGATTTCAGGCGTTGTCAAATCGATCAGCACATCCGGTTTTGTTTCTTGGAAACATGCGCGGATATCCGTATAAATAAGAGCGTCTGAATCAGCTGACATCACTTCCCGCAATGTTTGCTGATCGTATGTATGGTCAATGGCGCCGACAAGCTCAAAATGAGGCGTGCGGACGGCAAGTTTTACGGCCTCCTGGCCCATTCTGCCTCTCGGTCCGGCAATGACGACTTTAATGGTTTCATTTGACATGGTTTCTCCTACTTTCCTTCTTCTTTTCTAGTCCAGCGGTCTTTATCACGTGTATTAAATTTATGCATGACGCGGTTATGAGCTTCCTCCAATGAAATATCAAGGGAGTTGGCGAGGCAGATCAGGACGAACAGCACATCGCCCATTTCCTCTTCCATGCTTTTCTCATTTTCCGTCGTTTTCTTCGGCTTTTCCCCATAATAATGGTTGACTTCTCTTGCAAGTTCGCCCAGTTCTTCCGTGAGACGGGCCATCATGGCAAGCGGGCTGAAATAGCCTTCTTTGAATTGGCCGATATATTCATCGACCTCAGCTTGTAAGTCTTTCATCGTTTTGTCACTCACTGTGCGAATACCTCCTGTCATCTCTTCCATGTTAGCTAATTCAAGTACATTTGACAAATGTTAAAAACGGCAGTTTGCTGTTTTCTTTTGTATCCACTATAATATTTACGCAATCTTATGGAAGGAAAAGGGGTTTGATGCAATGCTTGGAGAAATCAGAATCAAAAACATTTGCTTTATTTTAATCGGCGCCGCTGTTTTTTCATTCGGACTGGTTCACTTTAATATGCAGAACAATTTGGCGGAAGGCGGATTTACCGGCATTACGCTGCTTTTATATGCGTTATTCCACATCAGCCCTTCTATTTCCAACCTGGTATTGAACATTCCTATCTTTTTCATCGGCTGGCGTATGCTCGGCCGGACGATGTTTGTCTATACCCTGATCGGCACCGTCTCTCTTTCTGTTTTTCTGAGTGTTTTTCAGCGCTACGAAATTCATATGCCGCTGTCCCATGATTTAGCGCTGGCCGCCTTATTCGCCGGTGTATTTATCGGCGCGGGTCTCGGCATTATTTTTAAATACGGCGGCACGACGGGCGGGGTCGATATCATCGCCAGGCTGATCAACAAATTTTTCGGAATCCCGATGGGCCGGACGATGTTTGCCTTTGACGCCTGTGTCATTTTGCTTTCTTTGTTTACGTATCTTTCTTACAAGGAAGCGATGTACACGCTTGTAGCCGTTTTTGTCGCTGCGAGATTGATTGATTTTATCCAGGAAGGCGGCTATGCCGCAAAAGGGGCAACGATTATTTCTTCGAAGAACGATTTGATTCAGCAAAAAATCATTGAAGAGATGGAGCGCGGCGTCACCGTTTTAAAAGGACAGGGATCATATACAAAAGAAGACAGGGACGTTCTTTACTGCGTCGTTCCGAAAAACGAAATTGTGCTTTTGAAAAGCGTCATCACTTCCGTTGACCCGCACGCCTTTGTTGCAGTAAGCGACGTCCATGATGTGCTCGGCGAAGGATTTACGCTTGACGAAAATAAAAATCCGATCAGACGATAATAAAAAGGCGGCTTTTGCCGCCTTTACTGTTCGTGTTTCCATTTGACAACCGGTGATTTTTTCTTTTTCAATCGGCGGGCGAATGCCGGACTGACATTGAGCGTCTGCTCGACGAAGCGCTGCGGCGTCAGTGCCAGCCATTGGTTTAAAGAGACGTCTTCGAAACGGTCGCTTTTGAAGATTTCCAGAAATCGAAGCACGGTGTCACCGGTATTCTGAACATAATGTCCCATTGCAAAAGGAACATATCCTACGTCACCCGCTTGATAGTTAAATGTCCGCGCTCTTCCTTCCGCCGCAAACACCGTCATTTTCGCTTCTCCTGAAAGATAATACTGCCACTCATCCGTATTCGGATGCCAATGCAATTCTCTCATGCCTCCGGGTTCGACCTCCACAAGAGCTGCGGCAATCGTTTTTGACACCTTAAACGTTTTTGAATCGACAATCTTTACTCTTCCCCCGCTGGTAACAAGGGGCTCCTGCCGGGAAAGCTTGTAGCTGAACGGCTCCAAAACGGTGCCTTCCGGGGAAGAAACTGCTGCCTGCTCAATAGGGGGAGGCGGTTCCAGCTGAAACATGTAACGCTCTTTCTTGTGAATGTAGGCCAAGTCATATCCGGGAACACCGAAGTTCGCCTCCAGCACGCTGCGCGGGGTATGGGCAAACCAGTCCGTTACTGAAAAGGTGCTGTTTTCTGAAAAAGAGCCGTCATCAAAGACAAGCAAAAACTCACTGCCCCGTTCCATCCCTTGAATGGAATGAGGAATGCCGGAAGGAAAATACCACAGATCCCCTTCACTTACGTTATCAATAAAATTCCGCCCATTTTGATCAACCGCAGTTAAACGGACTTCTCCGTTAATCACATATCCCCATTCGGCTTCTTTATGCCAATGAAGCTCCCGCACAGCTCCCGGTTTCAGTCTCATGTTCACCGCCGCGATGTTTTTGGATACCGGCAGTTCCCTGACAGTCACCTCTCTGGACCATCCGCCGTCTTCAAGCCTCATATGCGTATCAGAAAATGAGAATTTCAAGTTTTGAACCGTTCCTGCATCCGTTGAGGGCGGAACGAGCATGTCAGGATTCTGGAAGTCACGCGCGAGGTTTCGCGGTCCTTCGTCAGTCGCCCCTTTTCTGCCTCTGACCGGCTGCGGGAGGTGTTTTGAAGCCAATTGCTGGATGAGTTTTTTCACTGACTTAGCTCCTTTACAGCAATTTCTGTTTATTTAGACTTAGGATACTCACGCTTTTTCTCTTTCTTTTTTTCCGCTCTGTATTTTCGGTAGCCGACATATGTCAGCGCAGTAATAATGATACCGCCTGTTGTCAGAATGACCCAGAGCAGCGAAGGGTCAGCGTCATCCCGCTCCACCTTGTCAAAAACCCGCTTTAAATCCTGCTGCAGGAGCGTCAGACGCTCAAGCTTTGTTCCTTTTGTCATCTGCTGAAACCCGTCCTGCTCAATCACCTCGATATGTTTCGCCACCGTATCAAGCTGGCCGGCCGACACATCCATTGTCAGGCTGGGATAAATTAAATCATATAATGATATAAATTCATTCCACTTTTCATTGAAATTTTCACTTCCGTTTCCGCTGACATCTTCTTTTAAGGCGCTGAATGTCGCCATAATCGGTCTTTCAAGCGAACCCCACAGCGGATCGGAGTGGTCTTCCATCGCATCCATTACCAACCTGAACTGGGCGGCAGCCCGGATTTTTTCGGTATCTGAGGCGTCTGCCTGTTTCAGAACGCGCACTAAATCATTGAAACCCAGAGTCACCTGCCTGACTTCGGCGCCGCTCAGTGAGTTTACGTGTGTCATTTTTTTCTTAAAGTAGCCAAGCACTTGCAGAGCCTCATCATACTGCGAATGCCGCGTCATCTGGAAAACGGTATCCGAAAGGTCGTTCAGTTCCTTGAGACCGCCCTCATCTTCAGCTTTGGCAGTTGTGATGAAACACATAAGAGCAAGTAAAAGACAGATCGTCAGCTTTCGTTTCATAGAGGTCCCTCCCACTCCTTCTCTTTACAGAATATGAGGAGCGGGACAAGGTTAGACCAAGATTCTATCAGTGTAAGTCAAGCTTTATCCGTCTTTTGGAAATCACCAAATAGTATGCAAGGCCGAGTGAAAATATGCTCAGCCAGAATGTAGCATAGCCGATTACTTGCATATAGTCATTGAGCATTGAGTAGCGGGGCATCATGCCGAAAAGATAATCAATGACATCATTATGAAGCGTCCAAACAGCGGCAACGGCAAGATGCCATAACCGGAACCGAAAATACGGGCTGTATAAAACGCCTTGAACGGCCATGGCAAAATGTGAAGCAATCAGCATGTACCCTTCCCAAGGCATCTGCCCCATTTTGACCAGCACAAAGACATTCATTCCGACCGCCCACAGCCCGTATTTTATAAGGGTTACAAGAGCCAGCGCTTCAAACAGCGGCGCATTTCTTCCCATGAGAAAAGCCAGAAGCACGAACAGGAAGAAAAACGTCGCCGTCGGGCTGTCAGGCACAAATATCAGAAATCGGAACGGCGTGTCCGCAAGCTGCGGCACATACCAATAATAGCCGTACACCGTACCGATAAAATTAACGGCAAGAACAAGCAGAAGCATGCCGCGCAACCCTAAAAGATAAGAAATCCACCTCATACCATCAACTCTCAGTCCGTAAAAAGTATGTATCATGCAAAAAAAGCTGACATCCGGTCAGCTCTTTTCATAAAAGTATATCCTGCTATTGTCTACTTCACAATACGTTATTTCGCTGTCGTTTCAGAAATGAACTTCGCCAGCTGATCAAGCTGTTTGTCATTCCCTTTAAAAATACCGGCTGGCATCTGCCCTTTCCCTTTGACGGCAATTTTTTTAATTTCTTCCGGGCTCAGCCCGTTATCGACCAGGGACGGACCGGCGCTTCCGCCTTGAAGATTATCCCCGTGACAGGATATACAGCCTTGTTCTTTAAATACCTTATAACCGTCTGATTCAGTATCAATGGCGGCTTCTTTTTTGATTTTCCCTTGCTCCTCCGCCTTCGCCCAGTCATGCGTCGCGACTGACTGCCACGTTAAAAAGACCGTAGCGCAAAGCGCCAAAAGCATCATGCCGACCGCAACCGGACGCTTCCACGGCCTTCTTTCAGACCCCCTGTCGAGAAACGGAGCCAAAAGCAGCGACCCGAAGGCAAGACCCGGTATAATCATCGCGCCGATAACGGTGTAGCTCCCTGCGGCATATTCATATTTTAATAGCTGGTATAAAAATAGAAAATACCAATCCGGCAGCGGAATATACCCTGTATCCGTCGGGTCCGCCACCCGTTCCAAAGGCGGCTCGTGCACAATCGTTAAAACGAGAAATCCGACGAGGAAAACGGCCCCGACCATCCATTCTTTCAGCAGGAAGTTCGGCCAAAACGCCTCTGTCTTTCCAGGATACTCTGAATAGTCTTTCGGTATATTCGGTTTTTTTTCAGCCGGTATCCTTGAATCTCCTACAAACTTCATTCCTTTCCCCCGGTGCATGTCATCCCCTCCCTTTTATATCAGATTTGTATTAAAGCGGTCCTGAAATTCCCTGCTTGCGGATCATGACAAAGTGGGCGCCCATGAGCGCAAACAAAGCGGCAGGGAGAAAAAATACGTGAATCGCAAAAAATCTCGTCAGCGTTTGGGCGCCGACAATATCGTGGTGGCCGGCAAGAAGAGTTTTCACCTGCGCTCCGATCAATGGCGTCGCCTCCGCAATCTGAAGACCTACCTTTGTCGCAAACAGCGCCTTCATATCCCATGGAAGCAGATACCCTGTAAAACCGAGACCGAGCATCACAAAAAAGATCAGAACACCGACGATCCAGTTCAATTCCCGAGGCTTTTTATAAGCTCCCTGAAAGAAAACCCGCAGCGTATGTAAAAACATCATCACAATGACTAAACTTGCGCCCCAATGGTGCATACCCCTTACAATCTGCCCGAAAGCGACTTCATTCTGCAAATAATACACAGATTCCCACGCGTTTTTTATATCCGGCACATAATACATCGTTAAAAACATCCCGGACAGCACTTGGATAACGGTTACAAAAAACGTCAAACCGCCGAAACAATAGACAAAAGCCGAGAAATGGTGAGCGGGATTTACATGTTCCGGCACTTCATGGTCGGCGATATCCCGCCACATCGGCGTAATATCGAGACGTT
Organism: Bacillus sp. NEAU-CP5; assembly: GCF_026420705.1. Taxonomy (NCBI): domain Bacteria; kingdom Bacillati; phylum Bacillota; class Bacilli; order Caryophanales; family Bacillaceae; genus Bacillus; species Bacillus sp. NEAU-CP5. The sequence goes on from NZ_JAPMOV010000002.1 coordinate 209,658, forward strand.
CATCCACCCAGTCATAAATTTTATTCAGCATGTCACCCTTCCCCCCTAGGCTTTGCTTTTCCAAGATACAAAAAGCCGTCCTTTACTTTTTGCTCATAACGGTCAAGAGGCGCGAGCGGCGGCGTGCCCGGAACGTTCGTGCCGTCTTTTTCATACAGCCCGTAATGGCAGGGACAAAAGAATTTGTTCGGATTTTTAGGATCATTGTTCCAGTTTACGGTGCAGCCCAAATGTTTACAGATCGGAGAAAGCGCTATAATTTCATCACCATGCTTGTAAACCCAGGCTGACCTGGATTCTTCCGATTCGTACCAGGCGTCGACTTGATGAATTTTAAAGTCAAACCGCTTCGGCTCCTTCGTCAGCTCATCCACACTGACAACCTGCACCATTTTTTGATCTCCCGTCGGTTTTAATACCGGGTCCAGCGCAAAACGGACCATGGGCATAAGCGCACTGGCGGCCATAAATCCCCCCACGCCGGTGAGCGCATAGTTTAAAAATTGTCTTCTTGATATATCTTGTTTTCCGCCCATCTCTTCCCCCCCTAAAGATTGACCAAAAATTAACTAAAATAGAAAATAATTCAGAGATTTGACACCCTCATAATATATGAATCTTTCAGCAAGGTCAACAGAGGCAAAACGGGTGTTTTGCGGGATGTATGGAGTTTTTAAGAATTGTTCCACTTCTGTAACAAAACGTTCAAAATTCCTCCGCACTTGTCATCCGCTATTTTTCTCTTTAAAGAGTCTTTCATATGTTCAAACGGAACGGCAGGTATGTATATGACATCAGACCCTATTTCAGAATCCTTCCATTTTTCGTCTGCCGTCAGGAACAAGGCGTGCCGGAAGTTGGTCATCACCTCTTCTTTGAGTTTTTGAAGCAGGGCGATTTGTGATTGGTCTATATCAACATATGTATAAGAGGGGAATAAATATACCCGTCCCTTCAATTGGCGCTCAAGCTCTTCAGAAAGCAATTGAGTGCTTTCCCCCTGTTCAACGGCCTCTTTTAAGCCTCCTGAAGACGTTATGGAAATTAACGGAATGACAGCGGTATCAATGTAATCCACAGATTGTAAATAGGCATCGGCATCAGCGGCCCTCCATCTCATGTCTCGTTCCTCCTCTTTACGCAACAAGCCTTGCATATTCTGCAAGGCTGTCATTTATGTGAGCTGATTCAATTGGCGGGAAAGCTTTTCAAATGTTTCTTTGTCGTGGCGGTCCAGCGCCTCGTCGATATCTTTAAGCAGCTTTTCCCGCTGGAAAGTGGAAATGGCATGTTCTAATATTTTTTCAGCCATCCCCTGATCCTGTTTATTTTCAAACAGGTCTTTCGGCAGATGCGGATTTGATTCAAGAACAGCGGCATATTCCGGTGAGCTGTAGGCCGAACGGAAATTCAGCTGGATAAATAAATCCTGCTGTTTATTTAACCGGATGTCGTGAAAAGATTTTTCCGCGTCCGTGGTCATGACATTTTCTTTGTAAAACCTAAACGGCACCTCATCAACGCAATGAGTAGACATGATAATGCCTCTCGGGCAAAATTCGGCTTGTTCTACAAAATGGACTTTTTCCATTAATGAATCATGACTCATTAAATAATTTAAAATCCAGACGCACTCCCGGCGTTTAAGCTGATAATGATTTAAAAACCAACGGATAAAATCCTTTTTTTCATTGACAGAAACAGGGGTCTGCATGTAATTCCCTCCTCTATCGATCGTATAATCTGACATCACTTATACATTCAGCAAGCATGGTCCAAAATCCTGCTTATCTTAAAAATTCATCCTCTATCCGTAAGATTGTTTCTTCAAGCTCTTCGTTTGTTCCATCCATTGAAAGCACTTGTTTTAAAAGCGGCAGCGCTTCTTTCTGGAGACCCTCTTCCAATAAGAAGTGAGCGTATTCATATAAGAAATCCCGATCATCCTGATAATGGAGATACGCAGCTTCGAAGCTTTTTTTCGCTTCAGCGTATTGCTCAAGGCCTGTATAGGCACCCGCCAAATACCAATTGTATTTCGGATCTTCTTCTCCGTAGCCGCGGACTTCCTGAATCAGATCAATAATCTCTTCAAAGCTTTCTTCTTTATGATAGACGGCTAAAAGCGTATGGAGCGCTTCTACGTAACCCGGATCGAGCGCCAGCGCTTCCTGAAGAAGCTTTTTGCCTTCTTCTGCGTTGCCGAGCTTTAACGCCATTTTCGCCGCATAGAGAAAGAGCTCTTTATTGTATTCATCGTAAGTAATACCTTCTTTAGCGGTTTTTAATGCATCTTCATACATGCCTTCTGCCTCGTAGCTTTTTGCAAGCGGCATATAAAGCGATGAATAGGAAGGATCAAGCCCTTTTAAATCAGACAGCTGCTTGATGGCTGTTTTGACCATTCCCGCCTGATAGGCTGTGAACCCGTACCCGAAAATCGTATTCGGTTCTGTATGTTCTGCCGCCGCTTTTTCATACCATGAAATCGCTTCCTCAAATTCACCCGCCGCGCTCAATGACTCAGCCAGCCTCTGATGAACATTTACGCCGCCGATTTCGTGCCGTTCTTTTGCCGTCTCTTCATAGTAAGGAACGGCTTTTGCGTATGATCCCTGAGTGAAGTATAATTCCCCCAGAGCGAAATCAATAACAGGTTCATCTTGTAACATCGCTTTCGCCTGTAACAGCTTTTGCTCACTTACTTCAAATAAGCCCTGCATCTGATACAGATCAGCCATTAAAAGAAGGCTTTCCGCGTAAGACGGGTCTTCCGGAGAAATTGTCTCCAGCACCTCAAGAGCTTTTTCTTCTTTATCAATATCTATTAACAATTCGGCGTAAAAATTCGTCAGCTCAGACTCATCCGGATAAAGGTCATGCAGATCACTGATCAGCGCTAACGCTTTTTCGGCGTTTCCCCATTCATAGTAGAGCTGGGCTGCAATGGCTTTGTCTTCGTCATGAAGCTGCGTTTCAGCTTTTGAAAGCGCTTTGAGTCCCTTTTCGGTTTCACCTGCTTCAACTAATTTTATGGCTTCTTGAATCAATGTATTCAAATCAGACCGGTCCTTTCTTTTCCTATACCTCATCAACCAATGAAAAGGGTTTTTATTCGGGTTATTCTTATCATAATTCAGACAGGGCCTGCCCGCAAATAAGATGCTTCACCCGGCATTATAGTTTATCAGAAAATAGTTAAGAGGAAAACGGCAAAAAAGGGGACGGCATCTTTATACGCAGACAGCACAATTTGTTCCGGCTGTTTCTGTAACGAAAACGCATTCCCCCTTTCTGTTATTTTCTGTTTAAGACAAGCTATGTCAATGCCCAAGATTTTATGACACATGAAGAAAAAAGCCCGAAGAATCGTCTTCAGGCTTTTTTGGCTAATTGATCTAAATGCTCAAAAAATGTCGGATATGAGACATGGATCGCCTCAGTATCACGGATATCAATCGGCTCTTCTGTCAGGCATGAAGCGATACCGAGCATCATGCCGATGCGGTGGTCGCCGTGGCTTGACACATCGGCTCCGCCCGCAAGCGTTTTTTTGCCGTGTATTTTCATGCCGTCTTCAGTCGGTTCAATGTCTGCGCCGATTTTCCGGAGCTCTGATACGACGGTGTCGATCCGGTTCGTTTCCTTCACCTTCAGCTCCGCAGCGTCTTTAATGACAGTTGTGCCTTCAGCCTGCGTTGCCAAAAGGGCGATAATCGGGATCTCGTCAATTAACCGGGGAATGATTTCTCCGCCGATTTCTGCCGCTTTCAGATCTGAAGTTTCAATAACCAGGTCTCCGTAAGGCTCCGCGCTGTCCGCTTCTGAAGGAATCACTTCAAGTGAAGCTCCCATTTGCTTTAAGACATCAATCATTCCCGTGCGTGTCGGGTTCAGGCCTACATTTTTCAGCACAATCCGGCTTCCGGGAACGACAGCGCCTGCCGCGAGGAAAAAGGCCGCTGAAGAAATATCGCCGGGCACGAAAATATCAGCTCCCCGGAGCTTCTGACCGCCCGTTACGGAAGCGCTCGTCTCCGTTTCCGCAAGCTCGGCGCCAAAAGCGTTCAGCATCCGTTCCGTATGGTCTCTTGATTTATGAGGCTCAGTGACGGTCGTCGTCCCTTCAGCCTGCAATCCGGCAAGCAGCACGGCGGATTTGATCTGCGCGCTTGCAACAGGGGAGACGTAATCAATGCCTTTCAATTGTCCGCCTCTTACGGATAAAGGCGTAAATCCTCCGTCCGCTCTTCCGTCAATCGCGGCTCCCATCTGTTTTAAAGGCTCCGTCACCCTCTTCATCGGGCGCTTTGCAATACTTTCGTCGCCCGCTACCGTACTGTGAAATGGGCGTCCGGCTAAAATGCCGAGCATCAGGCGGATGGTCGTGCCGGAATTTCCGACATCAAGAAGGCTGTCAGGCTCACAAAGTGCGTCAATGCCCTTCCCGTATATCGTTACATCACTTCCGTTTTGTTCAATGGAGACACCCATTTTTCTGAAGCAGGCAATGGTGCTCAGACAATCGGCTCCGGGCAAAAAGTTTTTTACCGTTGTCGTTCCTTCCGCGAGCGCTCCGAACATAACAGAACGGTGGGAGATGGATTTATCCCCCGGAATATGAATTTCACCGTTTAAAGACGTCACTTTTTCTCTTTTCAATGTTTTCCACCTCAGTCAGCGTAAAATGTGTCATATTTGGCGCGGGATTGAATGCAGGTTTCCGCGCGCTTCCGGTCATCATCAGTCTGGAAACTGATTCTGAGAATTCCGTTAATATCTTCTCTTGTTTCGATAATGCGGATGTTGGTGATACTGATTTTTTCTTCTGCCAATATCGCCGTAATTTCCGAAATGACCCCCGGATGATCGGGAACATCGACATAAAGGTCATAAAAGGACGGGATCGCTCCTTTTTGACGGAGCGGCAGACCGTCGCGATAATCTTTCGCTTTTTTAAAATATCCGAACAGGCTGTCCGCATCTTCATTTTCTACATAAGATTCGATCGTGTCAATCTCCCGTTTCCATTCTTTGAAGCGGTCAAGCAGTTTATCTTTGTTATGAAGAAGTATGTCCCTCCACATCGCCGGACTGCTTGAGGCGATCCTGGTGATGTCCCGAAAACCGCCGGCTGCGAAACGTTTCAAAAACGGATAATCTTCTTCAGCATGATGAGCCTGATGTACGAGGCTTGCAGCAACGATATGAGGGAAATGGCTGATGACGCTCGTTACGCCGTCATGCTCCTCTGGGGTCATCTCCACAAAGTGGGCGTTTGCCGCTTTCAAGAGTTCCTTCAGATGCATTACTGACTCTTTAGAAGTTGATTTTCCGGGTGTTAGAATGTAAAACGCATTTTCGAATAAAAATTCTTTCGCGGCAGCGGCCCCGGATTTATGAGATCCCGCCATCGGATGGCCGCCGACAAATTGATAGTGAGCCGGGAGCACTTTGTCGGCGTAGCTGACGACTTTCTGTTTCGTGCTGCCCACATCCGTAATCAGGAGTTCATGGGTGATGTCTGATGCGGCCAGCACATCGAGCATTTTCAGCGTTTGGGCGACAGGCGTGGCGATAATGACAACAGACGCTTGCTGCACACCTTCCGTAAATGAACCGGCCCGTTCGTCAATAATTCCGAGCTTCAGCGCGGCAGTGAGCTGTTCTTCCGAAATATCCACACCGATAATCCGTTTATGCGGATGCTCCTTTTTGATGGCCAATGCGATCGATCCGCCGATCAGCCCGATCCCCGCAAGCAATATAGTATCCTTCATTTCACTCATTTCCTTTTTCAACTATTTTAATAGAGCAAAGAGGTGATGCTTGATCACCTCTTATAATATTTCAGCTAAAATTGTGAGAATTTCCTCATTCTGCTCTTTCGTACCGACCGTAATCCTTAACGCTGTCGGAAATCCGAGCGCCTGTCCTGAGCGGACGATATATCCTTTTTCCAACAGGGCTTGGAACAGTTCATCCGCCGGGCGGTTAAAATCAATGAGCACAAAGTTGGTTTGTGAAGGATAACAAGTTAATCCGTGAGTTTCCGCAAAATCATAATACTGCTTAAGGCCTGCTTTATTTTTCTCGACGCATTCCTGAATAAATGTCTGGTCATCAAGCGCTGCCAGTGCCGAAGCCTGACCGATTCTGCTCGTATTGAATGGCTCTCTCGCCGGTTCAATCTGGCGGATCAGCGCTTCGTCCGCAATGCCGTATCCGACGCGCAGCGCGGCAAGTCCGTACGCTTTAGAGAAGGTGCGGAGGATCATGACATTCGCATATTGCTTTAAAAGCGGAATGCTTTCTGGGTAATCTTCCGCCGTGACATACTCGTAGTACGCTTCATCAAGTACAACGAGTATATGCTCGGGAACTCTGTTTAAAAAGGCGATTAGCTCTTGCTCAGAAGTATATGTCCCCGTCGGATTATTGGGGTTGCATACCCATATGACTTTCGTCTTGCCGTCAATTGCTTCCAGCATCCGATCCAAATCATGAGCGCCGTCACTGCGGAGCGGCACCTCGCGCACCTCAGCGCCTTCAATCACCGCATTGTGTCTGTATTGCGGGAAAGTCGGGGCGGCGGTAATCGTGTTTGCCTGATCATTTAATAAAGAACGGCAGATAATCTGCACAAGCTCATCAGAGCCGTTGCCGAAAATGATAGAAGATTCACTGACCTGCAGATGCTCACTGAGCCGCGTTCTCAAAGCGGCACTGTAACCGTCGGGATACAGCGCAAGCTGCTCAATCTCCTGATGCAGCGCATCTTTAGCGGCCTGTGAACAGCCGAACGGATTTTCGTTAGAAGCGAGTTTTACTACTTTCTCAAGCCCGTATTCCATTTTCACTTCTTCTATTGGTTTGCCCGGCTGATACGGTTTCAGCTGCCGCAGCTGTTCTTTAATCTGCAAATCCAGTCACCTCATTTTACACTGTACAGTCGTCCGAACGTCTTTGCGTATTCTTCAAATTCAAGAAGCGCATCAGCTCTTGTTCCGGGATTCACAAGCTTTGTTTTAAGCTCTTCAACTTTTTTGACAAGCGCGCTGCCGACAACGACACCGTCAGATATTTCATTCATCCCGTCAACCTGTTTGCGGTTTGAAATGCCAAAACCGACCGCCACCGGAACAGAGCTGAATTCTTTCACCTTACGTATGAAAGAGTATACAGACGGATCGAATTCGCTGCGTACGCCCGTCACTCCTAAAGAGGATACACAATACACAAAGCCGCTGGCCTGTTCAGTAATTATTTTCAAACGGTCTTCACTTGTCGGCGCAACCAGTGAGATATAAGCGATGTTCTCCTTTTTGCATGTCATTTGCAAAAGGGCGCTTTCCTCTAATGGAAGGTCGGGTACAAGCAGACCGTCTATGTCGTTTTCCCGCAGTAAAGCGAAAAAGTATTCTTTTTCTAATTGTAACACAGGATTATAATACGTAAAGAGGATAATTGGAATATGAACGCCGTTTTTTTTCATTTTGCCGCCAAGTTCAATTGCTTTTACGATATTCATTCCGTTTTCCAGAGCCCGTTTTGAAGCCCGTTGTATGACGGGTCCGTCCGCAAGCGGATCTGTGTAAGGAACGCCGATTTCAAGGGCAGAAGCGCCTGCATTCTGCAATGATATTGCCAGCTCAACAGAAATGTCAGGAAGCGGATCGCCAGCTGTAATAAAAGGGATAAATAATTTTTCAGAATCTCGCAGATTAAACATGTGTCTCCACCCCCTTTTCCAAAACATTCATCAGCGTATGAACATCTTTATCTCCTCTTCCCGACAAACTGACGAGAATGATTTTGTCTTTATCCATGTCTTTTGCCATTTCAAACGCTTTTGCCAGAGCGTGGGCAGATTCAATAGCCGGAAGAATACCTTCTGTTTCAGAAAGCAGACGTAACGCGGCAATCGCTTCATCGTCTGTCACGCTTTCGTACGTTACACGGCCGCTTTTATGCAGATAGGCGTGCTCAGGGCCGATCCCCGGGTAATCAAGGCCTGCTGAAATAGAATACGGTTCGATAATCTGCCCGTATTGATCTTGTATTAAATAGGTCATTGAACCGTGAATCACCCCGAGCGTCCCTTTTGCGATCGTTGCCGCATGCAGCGGTGTATCAATTCCTTTTCCGGCAGCCTCGGCGCCGATCAGCTCAGTATCTTCGTCTAAAAAGGCCTGAAAAATGCCCATCGCATTGCTTCCGCCGCCGACACATGCAACAACCTTATCCGGGAGCGTTCCTTCAACCCGGCGGAGCTGCTCTTTCGCTTCCTCGCCGATGATTTTCTGAAATTCGCGAACGATATACGGATATGGATGCGGACCCACTACAGAACCGATAAGATAGAAATGATCTTCACAATGCTGGACCCAATACCTGATTGCCTCATTCGTCGCATCTTTCAGCGTGCCGTTTCCGCTTGTGACCGGCACCACTTCCGCGCCGAGCAGTTTCATCCGGAATACGTTCAGCGACTGGCGCGCAACGTCTTCTTCACCCATAAAAACCGTACACTTAAAGCCGAATTTTGCGGCGGCTGTCGCGGCAGCCACACCGTGCTGTCCCGCACCGGTTTCGGCGATGATTTTCGTTTTGCCCATCTTTTTGGCAAGCAGAATCTGACCTAACGCGTTGTTAATTTTATGAGAGCCGGTATGGTTTAAATCTTCTCTTTTCAGATAGATTTTCGCCCCTCCCAAATACTCTGACACCCTGTCTGCGAACGTTAATGCGGTCGGTCTTCCGGAGTAATCAAACAATAGCTTTTTATATTCGGCATGGAAAACGGGATCATTCTTTAATTCTGTGAAAGCCGTTTCGATTTCCTCAAGGGGCCGCATCAATGTTTCAGGGACAAATTTGCCGCCGAATTCGCCGTATCTTCCGATTTCATTTGGATATGGATACATAGTGATTCATCCTTTCTTCTAAAAGCCGGATCAGTGTTTGATCCTTTTGTCCGTTTTTTTCAATTCCGCTGGCAAGATCTATACCGCACGGACGCGATCTCAGTAAGCCTGTAATCGTTCCAGGATTAACGCCGCCCGCGATAAAACAGCGCTTGTTTGCATTTTGAGCCTGCTTTCGGTACAAGGGGACACGGGCCCATGAAAACGCGATTCCCGTGCCGCCTCTCATTCCTTTTACTGAAGAATCAATGACATAGCCGTCGACAGCAGGTGCAAATTGAGTCATCTGACGAAGCGTCCCTTCCCCGTGATGGAGCGCTTTCCATATCTCCGAGCGCACAACCGGGCGGAGGCGGCGGGCATCCTCAGGCGATTCATCACCGTGAAGCTGGATGGCGTCAAGTGCCAGATCAGAGGCGATTTGCGCAATGTTTTCTATCGTTTCATTTACAAATACTCCGACATGTTTCTTGTCTGTCCGAACCTGCTCTTTCCATTTCCGGACCTCATCCGGCGTTACTCTCCGTTTGCTTGCGGCAAAAATAAATCCCAGATAGTCCGCTTCTGAAGCTGCCGCAAGTTCGTAATCACGCTTCGATCGTATTCCGCAGTACTTTAACTCAGGCTTTTTCATATCGTCACTCCCCGAACAGTCCGCAGATCGCCTTTTGCTGCGAATCCTCTCTCATTAAGGATTCTCCGACCAATACAGCCTGCGCCCCGTGCTTGTTGACGAATTGCAGGTCAGCCAAAGAACCGATGCCGCTTTCACTGACCAGCAGGCAGCCGTCCGGTACAAGTTGCGCTATTTTTTCCGTTTGCGAAACAGAAGTACGGAACGTTTTTAAGTCCCGGTTGTTTATGCCGAGAATGTCCGGCTGAAACACTTGTAAAATCCGTTCAAGCACAGTTTCATCATGGATTTCAACGAGAACGTCCATGCCCTTCTCGCGGGCTTCCAGATAAAGCTCATGAAGCTCTGAAGGTTCCAGCGCTTCCCCGATCAGCAGAATGGCATCGGCGCCGATCCTGAACGATTCCTCCACCTGAAGGGAATCAATAATAAAATCTTTTCTCAGCACGGGAAGAGACACGGTTTGTTTAACATCTGTCAGAAATTGATTTCTCCCCTGAAAAAAACGGGTATCCGTGAGAACCGAAAGGGCGTCGGCTTTAGCCGCTTCATAATCCGCCGCAATCGTTTCCGGAACAAAATGCTCTTTAATCAATCCTTTAGACGGCGAAGCTTTTTTCACTTCGGCAATCAGCCCGATAAAACGGTTCGGGTTCAGGAGCGCTTTTTTAAAGGATCTCCGTTCAATTTGACAGGTTTCCGGCAGCACGATGGATTTGATTTCTTCTTTTTTCTGCTGAATGATTTGATCAAGCATACATTTCTTCCTCTTTCTGTTTCAGACGTTCGAGCTGCCTTTTGGCATCTCCGTTTTGAATCGCTTCTAAGGCGGTTTTCGTTCCTTCTTTCAGATCGTTTGCAAGACCTGCCGTATAAATGGCCGCGCCCGCATTTAAGGCGGTAATATGCAGAGCGGATGACGGAGCTTTATTTGCAAAAATATTCTGAATGAGGAGCGCGCTTTCTTCCGATGAACTCACTTGAATATCCTTTAGTGAACCTTCTGTAAAACCGAATTGTTCAGGTGAAACGGAATATTCCAGACGTTCACCGTTTTTCAGTTCAATGATATCGGTCGGTGCTGAGATGGACAATTCATCTAATCCGTCACGGGCCGACACAAGCATGACGTGTCTGACATCAAATTGTTCCAGAGCGCTTGCCATCAGGCGCGCTTTATCAAATGAATAGACGCCGATCACCTGCCGCTTCACCTGCAGCGGGTTGCTGAGCGGGCCCAGCAGATTAAATACGGTTCGGAAGCCAAGCTCTTTTCTTGCGGCGGCGACGTGCTTCATTGACGAATGAAACAGCGGCGCAAACAAAAACCCCATTTGTTTCATTTCAATGCTGCGTTTGACGCTGTCTGGAGTGGCTTGAATGGAAACCCCCAGCTTTTCCAGCACATCCGCGCTGCCGCTTTTAGACGAAACGGAGCGATTTCCGTGCTTGGCAACTTTAGCTCCGGCGGCAGAAGCTGTAATTGCCGCTGCCGTGGATATGTTAAACGTAGAAATCCCGTCTCCGCCTGTTCCGCACGTATCAACGACATCCGCCAAGCCACCTGATGTCTGTGCCCGCGCCCGCATCACTTTTACAAATCCGGCAAGCTCCTCCGCCGTTTCACCTCGGTGGGCTAATACCGATAAAATCCCGCCGATCTCAGACTGCGACATGTCCCCGTTCATCATCATTTCCATCAGCTTTTCGGCTTCTCCGGTTTTCAGCGTACGGCCATTAACGCACGATTGCAGAAATTTGTTCATCCGTCTTCTCCTCCCCGCCAGAAAAGATGTCTTCTGCGATTTGAATCGTTTTTAAAAGCGCCCCCGCTTTGTTACAGCTCTCTTCATATTCGGCTTCCGGGACGGAATCGGCGACTATTCCCGCGCCCGCCTGCACCGACGCCGTACCGTTTTTGACACTCATGGTGCGGATGGTAATACACGAATCAATTGACCCGTCAAATCCGATATAAGCGATACATCCGCCGTAGGTTTCTCTGGAAGTCGGTTCTAATTCATTTAAAAGCTGCATCGCGCGGATTTTCGGAGCGCCCGTGAGTGTTCCTGCCGGGAATGCCGACATCAGCGCGTCAACGGGATGGATGCCCTGCTTTAAACGGCCGGTTACAACAGAGATGATGTGCATCACATGTGAAAAAGAAACGACCTTTGTGAATTCCGGAACGGCTACGGAACCGTACTCCGCAACTCTGCCGATGTCATTGCGCGCAAGATCGACAAGCATGTAATGTTCAGCTTTTTCTTTTTCGTCATTCATCAGCTCTTTTTTCAGGCGTTCGTCCTCTTCGTTTCCGGCGCCCCTTCTTCTCGTTCCGGCAATCGGATGAATTTCCAGGTGCCTGTCATGCACGCGGATCAGACGTTCAGGCGAACTCCCAACAATGTCTCTGTCAGGCAGTTTGATATAGTACATATAAGGTGAAGGATTGACGATGCGGAGCACCCTGTACAGCTCAAATGAATGCCTGGATACCGGGATGTCAAACTTTTGCGAAAGCACCCCTTGAAAAATGTCTCCCGCTTTTATATATTCTTTCAGTTTATTAACACCGGCCATAAACTCTTCTTTCGTATAATTGGATGTCACATCGGCAAAACTTGGCGTGTCAAACGTTTCTTTAGAAAAAAACGGCTCTTTCATATCTTTCGATTCTGTCAAAATACCGATAAGCTTACGAAGCTCCGCGCAATTTTCTTTAAAAACGGCCCGCTTTTCTTCCTCCGTCTCCCGGCCGTTAAGCTCCGCATACTGAATGAAATGCACTTGTTTCGTTTCGTGGTCGTACGCGATGATTTTCCGGCAGACAAACAGCATGCATTTTTCGAAATCTGTTACTTTCGCGTGGCTTGGCACGGAAGGCTCAATCAAAGGAATCATGTCATAGCTCAGATAACCGACCGCCCCTCCCGAAAATGGGATATCAAGCTCAGGTGTTTTAATGCGGAAGCTCTCATTCATCCAATCAAGCACGGCTTTTAATTCTCCGCCTTCAAACAGCGTATGCCCGTTTGGATCAGCGGCAGTGAATGTGTTATGACTCTCTTTAATCGTGATAAAAGGATCGAGGCCGATAAAAGAGTATCTCGACCAGCTTGACGACTCATCCTTGCTTTCTAAAAGATACGTAATGTTTCTGTCCAGTTTTTCAACCATCTGAATGGGTGTGATCGTGTCGACCGTAAAAGTCTCTGCGATTGGAATGGTGCAGTGTGTCAGACTGTCCTTTAAAAATAAAGAAACATCCGATTGTAAATTCATGATTCTCCTCCTTACGGTAAGGAGAATGAGATGAAGAGTGAGAGGAGTCTTGCGTATAAGAAATAAACCCAAAAGAAAGGCTTCTTTTGGGCAGAATAAAAACGTGTTTATCTCAGCTCAGCTAAACTCATTCTCTGCTACCCTATTCTAAACTCAACTGTTCAATATCTTACTTACCAGCTCTATACACACTCTTGTGTATTTCTAAGCTTTGTTTATCGTATTACATGTCAGTATTTTTTGTCAATGATAAATCCGGCCTTAACACAACGGCTTTTTCTAAATAGACATGCTTGATTTCATCCTGAGGCGTATCCGTCTGAACCGTCATCAGGACACGGATACACTTTTGCAGAGCGCCGGTGACATCCATTTCCTGCATGCACGTCACCGGGACGTACTGCCACCCGGAAAGGCGGCGGACCGCTTTTGCCGGAAATACGGAATGGATATCAGGCGTGGCGGATAACAGGATCTGTACAACGTCTTCCGGCTTGCATCCATTTTGTTCAATGATTTTTTCAAGCAGCTGCTGTGTTTTTTCTAAAATTTCTTGTTCGGTGTCTTGTTCCACCGTTGTTGCTCCGCGAATGCCGCGTATCATCATGCTGTTTCCTCCATTCGCCATTTGTTCAGCAAATTTTCGAGCTCATCTTTTGAAAGCATGCAGTCCCGCGCTTCGCCTAATTCTTTTAACACGATGAACTGTGTCATGCCTCCGCGCGTTTTTTTATCATTCATCATCCGGGCGGAGAGAACCGGCGTTTCAATATCTTGTCTGATGCTTCCCGGGTAGCCGAGCCCAATCAGCCATTGTGTGAGTTCTTTCCTGTTCATCTTGCAACCCGCAACCTGTTCACTCACGTAAAGGGCAAACTGCATGCCGAGGGCGACCGCATCTCCATGTGTAATCCGGCCGTAGCCGTATTCCGCCTCAACGGCATGGCCGAGCGTATGGCCGAAATTCAGAAAAGCTCTTATCCCCTCTTCCTTTTCGTCCTCACGCACGACGGCCGATTTGATTGAAATTCCTTTATAAATCATTTCATTCAGCTCAGCGCTTGTCAGTCCTTGCAACGTGTCAAACGTGAGAAGTTTTTCTAAAAAAGCATGATCGGCGATAAACGCGTGTTTGATCACTTCAGCCATACCCGATCTCAGCTCTTGTTCCGGCAGGGTTTTCAGTAGCTCCGTATCGTAAATCACCGCTTTCGGCTGATAAAACGCGCCGATTAAGTTCTTTCCGAGTTTATGGTTGACGGCCACCTTGCCGCCGACCGCGCTGTCATGGGCAAGCAGTGTCGTCGGCATTTGAATGAAATCAATTCCGCGCATAAAAGTTGCTGCGCAAAAGCCGGCCAAATCACCCGTCACGCCGCCTCCGAAGGCGATCATACATGAGGAGCGGTCCATATGGAAAGCGATCGCTTCCGTTTGAATCCGTTCATACTCTTTTAGAGACTTCGCTTCTTCTCCGCTTGGAACGATCACTTTTTTCACGGGCCATGTTTCGTTTAAAAGCCGGAACATCTCATCACCGTAAAGCCGGTCAACTTCAGCATCGATGATGAGAAGGATCTTTGTCAGCGGCCTGTTCAGTGAAGACAAAAGGGCAGCGGCCTGTTTCCTTATGCCTTCACCGATATACACGGGATATGCGGAGGAAGCTGTCCGAACCTCAAGCTCTTTCATCAGAATTCCCTCGATAGTTTTTTCATGTTTTCAACATTTTCTTTAATGCGGTCGATCTGGTCAAGCCCGAATTGTTCGACGACTGCATTTGCGATTTCCCAGGCCACTGCTGCTTCAGCCACTACGCTTGCTGCCGGAACCGCGCAGCTGTCTGAACGTTCAATGCTCGCTGTAAACGGTTCTTTCGTTTCAATGTCGACGCTTTTCAGCGGCTTGTACAAAGTAGGGATCGGTTTCATAACGCCGCGGACGACAATCGGCATTCCCGTCGTCATACCGCCTTCTAATCCTCCGAGCCTGTTTGTGGCTCGTGTATAGCCTTTCTCTTCATCCCATACGATTTCATCATGAACTTCACTGCCGTTTTTGCCGGCCGCTTCAAAACCGATGCCGAACTCTACGCCTTTAAACGCGTTAATCGACAGAACGGCAGCAGCGAGCTTGCTGTCCAGCTTACGGTCATAGTGGACATAGCTTCCGACACCGACCGGCATACCTTCGACGATCACTTCAACGATTCCGCCGATCGAGTCGCCGTTTGCCTTCGCTTCATCAATGGCTGCCATCATTTGACGGCCTGCTTCTTCATCGTAGCATCTGACCGGTGATTCTTCCGTTACCCGTTTGAGATCCTCAATGGATGTGTAATCGGTTTTCTCTGCTTTTACGCTGCCGATTTGCAGGACATGTCCGGCGACTTTAATGCCAAGCTCCGCTAAAATCTTTTTAGCGACGGCTCCGGCAGCCACGCGAACCGTTGTCTCACGCGCGGAAGATCGTTCTAACACATTTCTCATATCACGGTGATTATACTTAATAGCACCGTTCAAATCTGCGTGTCCCGGTCTCGGTCTTGAAATCTGGCGTTTCATTTCACTTTCTTCTTCTTCTGTAATCGGTGCGGCGCCCATGATTTTTGTCCAGTGAGTCCAGTCTTTATTTTCTACAACGAGCGCGATCGGTGAACCGAGTGTCCGGGCATGCCGCACGCCGCTTGTGATCTTCGCTCTGTCCGTTTCAATCTGCATGCGGCGTCCGCGGCCGTGCCCTTTTTGACGTCTGGCAAGCTCAAAATTAATGTCTTCTTCAGTTATATAAAGCCCCGCAGGCACACCTTCTATAATTGTCGTCAGCTGCGGACCGTGTGATTCTCCGGCTGTTAAGTATCTCATTTCTTTCTTCTCCCTTCATCGCATTAACGCTTTTAAGTAAAACTATACCACAAGTTTTCATTAAATGTCTTCTATCTTTTTTGATAAAAAAATGTATCAGTGCTCTCAAGGCCGAATTTTTCCGGGCTGAAAATCTGTTCTGTACTGCCGACAAACAGAATTCCGTTCTTTTTCAGACTGCCCGCCATTTTCACATACAGCTCTTCTTTTGCTTTTTCAGTAAAATAAATAAAGACGTTGCGACAGACAATCAGATCAAAATCCTGTTCATAGCTGTCGGCAAGCAGGTTGTGCCGCTTAAACCGGATGTTTTTCTGAATCTCTTGTTTTACTTGATAACTGTTGTCAGCCTGCTTGGTGAAATAACGGCTTTTCACGGAAGCCGGCACCTCTTGCAGCGAGCGTTCCTGATAGATGCCCCGCTTGGCTTTGCTTAGCGCCTTTTCATCAATATCTGTCGCCAATATTTCAAATCCGGCCAGTCCCGTCTGCTGATTGAGAATCATCGCCAAAGTATAGGGCTCCTCTCCCGTTGAACAGGCCGCACTCCATATTTTTAACGGTTTGTTATGCTTTATTAATGGGAGAATTGAGGTTTCAAGAACTTCCCACCGTTTATAATTTCGGTAAAATTCAGAAACATTGATCGTCATTCTGTCCAATGTTTCGTTTAATAAAAGCTTGTCCTTTTCCAAAGCGGCGGCAAATTCCTGAAAATCTCTGAACCCCTTCTTTTCATAAAGGGACGTCAGCCGCCTTTTCATCTGTGCTTCTTTGTATAAAGATAAATCAACGCCGGTTATTTGTTTCCACTTGGTGATAAAAATGTCGTAAGGCTCCATTGCTTCTCTCCCAATCTCGCTGTCTTTTGTCCTAGTATAGCCTGTTTTCTGTCGAAATTGTACGATTTCAATAAAAAAATCAGCCCGCGGGCTGATTTGTGAGAAACGAAAAGACAGGGCAGCGCAGCCTCTGTCTTTCATAAATGATGTAAACCTTTTCATAATACGAGAAAAAGAAAGGCTGACGGTTTAGTACACCCAGTCGGCCATTAATTTTTGATACGGTACAAGCTCTTCCTGTTTAAAGAAAATGTGAATTTCCCTCTCAGCGCTTTCTAAGGAGTCTGAACCGTGAATGATATTTTTGCCGACAAACATGCCGTAGTCACCGCGGATTGTGCCGGGCAGTGCATCTTTCGGGTTCGTTTTTCCGATCAGCTGTCTTGTGATCTCTACTACATTTTCCCCTTCCCATACCATTGCAAATACGGGTCCTGATGTAATGAATTCCACAAGCTCGCCGAAAAACGGCTTCCCTTTATGTTCAGCATAATGGTTTTCAGCCATCTGTTCTGAAACTTGCATTAGCTTGGCTCCTGCCAATTGTAAGCCCTTACGCTCAAATCTGGATAAAATCTCTCCGATCAGCTGGCGCTGTACGCCGTCCGGTTTTACCATGATAAAAGTTTTTTCCATAAGATTCTCCACCCCATCATTATGTATAGGCTTTCAAGTTGCACACCGAAATCGTAACATCTTTCTGACAATTAATCAATCCAGGGCGGAGAATGTTCACATCTTGTTCGTAAAAGGAATTTAAAATTTCCGTTTGCCGATATATTTGGCGATGGCGGCCAATGATGAGCGCGCACGTCCTCTCGGCAGTGTGTTCAGTTTTTCAAACGCTTTTTTTAAGTACCTGTCACTGACGGCCATTGATTTTTCTATCGCGTCTGTGCGTTTAATATTTTCAATAATGGGGGCGAGCTGCTCCTGTGTTGTTTCACTGTTAATTAATTTCAGCTGATTTTTCAATTCAGGCTGACGGAGTGCATACAAAACGGGCAGAGTGACATTTCCTTGCAGCAGATCCCCTCCGACCGGTTTTCCCAGTTCCTCTTCCGTTGAAGTGAAATCAAGAATGTCGTCAATAATCTGATAGGACATGCCCACGTAATAGCCGAACCAATATAATGCTTTGTGAATCTTCTCATCAGCTCCCGAAGCGATGGCGCCGAGCTGGCAGCTGACGGCAATGAGAAGAGCCGTTTTCCGTTTGATGCGGCGCAAATAGGTTCTGAGGTTTTGCTCCATATTGTATTTATCTCTGATCTGTTCAATTTCTCCGAGGCATACTTCTACGATGGTTTTGGACAGGATCCGGTGGGCTTTCGGCTCATCCAATCTCGTCATCATCTCAAGTGAGCCCGCAAGCATATAATCACCGGTATACATGGCGATGCGGTTGTCCCACTTGGCTTTGATGGTCGGTTTTCCCCTCCGCAGCTCGGCGTCATCAATGACGTCGTCATGCACGAGGGACGCCATATGAATCATTTCCAGCGTCACCGCAACATATTTTATTTTATTAATGTCATAGTCGCCGAACATGCCGGAAAGCAATACGAAAACAGGGCGGATCCGCTTGCCGCCCGCCTGGAGCAGGTGGAGCCCGGCTTCACTCAGCAAGGGATAGTCTGACCGCACCGTTTGCTCAAGCTCCCTTTCGATCACATCAATATCGTCATTTAAAAAAGAATAGGCCATTTTAAATTTCATATCATTCACCCAAACATCTGTATATTCATCATTTCCAACCGATATGCGTAGCGGCCACTCCGCCGGTAAACGAATGGTATTTGACATTCGTCAGGCCCGCTTCTTCAAACAGACGCGCAAGTTCTTTCATACCGGGAAATTCTCTTGCCGATTCTTGAAGCCAAGAATATTCTTTATAGCTCTTCGCAAACATTTTTCCGAAGAAAGGCATGATGTATTTAAAATAAAGAAAATATGCCTGTCTGAATCCGAACATTTCCGGCTGGGATGTTTCCAGACATACGACCTGCCCGCCCGGTTTGACGACCCGCCGCATTTCTTTCAGCACGGTCAGATAGTCGGGAACGTTTCGCAGCCCGAAGCCGATGGTGACAAAATCAAAAGAATCATCAGCGAAAGGAAGCTCCATCGCATTTCCGTGCAAAAGCTCAATTTGGCTGTAACCGCCCTCTTTCACTTTTTTCTCACCGATGCTCAGCATATTTTTGCTGAAATCCAGTCCTTTGATTTCGCCGCTTTTTCCGGCCGCTTCTGCGAGGGCAATCGTCCAGTCAGCCGTTCCGCAGCAGACATCAAGCGCTTTTGCGCCTTCTTTTACATTCATGATCTGCATCGTTTTATCGCGCCACTTTTTATGCTGCTGAAAACTGATAACAGAGTTCATTTGGTCATAATTTTTATAGATTTTTTCAAACACGCCGTGTACGCGCTGTTCTTTTGACTCCTGCATGTTGATTACCCTTCTTCCACTTTCTGATGATATGTTTTGTCCTGGCTGATCGCTTTAAGCCGGTTCAGCATGAGGTTTTGGATTGGTGAATTGAGCGGCAGCAGCGTTTCAATGCTTTGCTTTGCCTTTCGGAAGCTATCTTCCATTATGTCAGCCTTTGATTTCCCTGACTTTACAATATTGCCGATGACATCGAGAAATATAGCATTGCCGTTCATCAGCCGCTTATATACAAAAAAATCACTCGCCAGCTCTTTCCAGCGCGGAAGATTAAAGTGGTCTGACACTCTGTGAAACAGGGCCGCTTCCACAATCGCCATGCTTTCGATCAATTGATTCAAGTCATTGACAGACCGATCGTACAGACGGATTTTATGCTCATTGATTTCTTTAATTGCCGTAGCGAGCGTCCGAATCATATAGATATCCTTCATTTCAGATAAAAGCGAATAATACAGTCCGCTGAAATAGTCGCCGGCAAGCACGGTGAGCTGCCGGTTTTTATTTTCGTCTCGCTTTAACGCTCTGGCTGTTGTCACTTCATCGTGGGTATCAAGGGCGCTTTGGACAAGCATCGCAGTTACTATGTAATTTTCTCTGTCGTTGTTCTTAATGTCCGCCTCTTCAAACAAAGCGTGAAAAAGAAGAAGCTTATCCTCATCGATTTTAGGCGCAGAAATATGTTTCGCTAAATAAGGATGAGACAGCTTTTGTTTTAATTTCATATTTAGATTCGCTAAAGTTCCGTAGATGTCTTGCAAAAATATCACCCTTGTCCCCAAATTCACATTTATTCTAATATGTATGAGATTTACTCGTCATTATTATACGCAGGTATCATTATAGCATAAAAAAAAGAAATTGGCTGTATTCTCCCGCCGTTTGCGGGCATTTGGCAAAAGCGGGAAACAGCCGGCTTATTTTTTTTCGCTGTTCATTTCTCCGTAAGCGGTCTGGATGAGGGCGTTGCCTCTCACTTTGATGGCAGAGGTATGCTCAGTAAACTGAGCGATAATCACTTCGCCTTTGTCCAGTTTTTCGGAATGGTGAAATTTCGTATCCGTTCCTCTCGTTAAACCGATGACGTTCACGCCGTCCTCGACCGCTTTAATGACGACAAAATCACTTGAATGCTTTGAATTCATATCTGCACCCTCTATCATTATTAATCCGCACGTTTAATATGTTCTAACACTTCGGAACGCGCCGCTGCGTCATCTTTAAAAATACCTCTTACAGCGGAAGTCACTGTTTTTGCACCTGGCTTTCTTACGCCCCTCATTGTCATGCACATATGCTCAGCCTCGACGACAACCATGACGCCGTGGGGATCTAAGGTCTCTACGATGCTTTCTGCAATCGTTGAAGTGATGCGCTCCTGCAGCTGCGGGCGTTTTGAGACGGCTTCCACCGCCCGCGCCAATTTACTCAGGCCCGTCACTTTGCCGCCGCGCGGAATGTAGGCAATATGCGCTTTTCCGTAAAAAGGAACAAGGTGATGTTCACACATGGAATGAAACGCGATATCTTTTACAAGAACAAGCTCCTCATGGTCTTCTCCGAAAACGGTTTTAAAGTGTTCTTTCGGGTCTTCATTTAATCCCGAGAATACTTCCGCGTACATTTTCGCCACGCGTTTCGGCGTATCTAAAAGCCCTTCCCGGTCCGGGTCTTCTCCAATCGCCTCTAAAATCTGGCGAACCGCCTGTTCAATCTGTTCTTTATTAACTTCTTTCATTGTCTGTGTCCTCCACCATTGAATACATTTAATTTCGATTCTAGCACATTTGCCGCGCCAAAAGCAAAACGAAAGTCCTGCCCGGTGACCGAGGCTGCTTAAATATGAAAAGCCCCTTTATCAAGGGGCTTTTCTGTGAAGAAACAAAGTGTATGTATCAGATGCATACACGATCTATATTCACAATTATTTTCCTGCAACAGCGTCTTTAAGAGCTTTACCTGGTTTGAAAGCAGGTACCTTGCTTGCAGGGATTTCGATTTCTTCACCAGTTTGCGGGTTACGTCCTTTACGTGCAGAGCGCTCGCGCACCTCAAAGTTACCGAAACCGATCAGTTGGATTTTATCACCGTTTTTAAGTGCATCTAAAATCGTATCAAAAACAGAATCAACTGCTTTTGTAGCGTCTTTTTTAGACAATTCGCTTGCTTCAGCAACCGCATTGATTAGTTCTGTCTTGTTCATGCCTTTCACCTCCTCCCAAAAGGGTATCAAATCAGCAGTTTATTATCATTTCTTCACAGTTCAGCCTGATTCTAAACCTGTCTGATAAAAAATCAAAGCAGGGAAGAACAGACAAGTAAACGGCTTTTCAAAAGAAAACAGACACTTTGAGGAATGTTTGTCCAACAAAGTGAAGATTTTCTGTATGTAGAGTAACACATATAAAAAGCCATATCAAGCATTTTAAAGCCTCAATCCCTTGCTCGTCAAGGTTTTCACGTGTTTTACCGAACAAATATTCCTTTTTTTGCTTTTTTCCTCCTAATCCTTGATTGATTTCCAGTATCTAAAAAGAATAAAAAAAGACCCCCCGTTTCAGGAAGAGGTCCTTCAGCTTACAAAATAATGGCGATCAGGCCGCCTGAGCCTTCGTTAATAATTCTCTCCAGCGTTTCTTTCAGTTTATATCTCGCATTTTCCGGCATGAGTGACAGTTTTGCGGAGATTCCTTCTCTTACGATAGAGCTCAATGATCTGCCGAAAATATCGGAGTTCCAGATAGAAAGCGGATCATCTTCAAAGTCCTGCATTAAGTAACGGACAAGTTCTTCACTTTGTTTTTCCGTCCCGATGATCGGCGCGAATTCACTTTCCACATCCACTTTGATCATATGAATGGACGGAGCGACCGCTTTGAGCCTTACTCCGAACCTTGATCCCTGTCTGATGATTTCCGGTTCATCAAGGCTCATATCGGCTAAGGCCGGGGCGGCAATGCCGTAGCCGGTCTGTTTCACCATTTTCAGCGCATCTGATACCTGATCATATTCTTTTTTCGCGTGGGCGAAGTCCTGCATTAATTCAAGCAGGTGGTCTTTCCCGCGGATTTCAACACCGACAACTTCTTTTAAAATCTGGTCATATAAATGATCCGGCGCATACAAATCAATTTCTGCGACACCCTGGCCAAGTTCGATTCCGGCCAGACCGGCGCTTTCAATAAACTCAAATTCACTGAAGTGGCCGACAACCCGGTCGACATCGCGCAGGCGTTTAATATCTTTTACGGTTTCTTTCACTGATTCCTGGTAGCTCTCTCTGAGCCAGTGATTTTCTTTCAGCACCATGACCCAGCTCGGAAGGTTGACATTGACTTCCAGCACAGGGAACTCGTAAAGCGCTTCTCTGAGGACGCTTAACACATCTGTTTCCCGCATGCTTTCAACACTCATGGCGAGGACGGGAATATCATATTTCGCGCTTAATTCAGCTCTGAGCGCTTCTGTTTCCGGGTGGTACGGTTTTACCGAGTTGATGACCATAATAAACGGTTTGCCGACTTCCTTCAGCTCGTCGATGACTCTTTCTTCCGCTTCCACGTAATCGCCCCGCGCAATATCGCCGATTGAGCCGTCTGTCGTAATGACGACCCCGATTGTGGAGTGTTCCTGGATGACTTTTCTCGTACCGATTTCCGCTGCCTCATGAAAGGGAATCGGTTCTTCGTACCAAGGTGTATTGATCATTCTCGGGCCGTTTTCATCCTCATATCCCTTCGCCCCGGGAACCGTATATCCCACACAATCCACAAGACGGATGTTGACATCAAGTCCTTCCGCGACATGAACGGACATGGCTTGATTCGGGACAAATTTTGGTTCTGTGGTCATTATCGTTTTTCCTGCTGCGCTTTGCGGAAGCTCATCCTGCGCCCGCGCTCGATCGGCCTCATTGCTGATATTCGGGAGCACCACGAGCTCCATAAATTTTTTAATGAATGTAGATTTCCCTGTACGGACAGCGCCAACGACTCCTAAGTATATATCGCCCCCTGTTCGTTCAGCGATATCCTTGAAAATATCGACCTTTTCCAAGTGATCCCCTCCCGGACTTCCTATCCTTATCATTTTTCATTCACCATTCTCCAATCAAATACAGGACACTATATGTGTATGACGTTGTCCTATTTCAATATGACATCTTTAGAAAATTTTCAGGCAGTCTTTTCTATCAAAATCAAAAAAACCTTTCTCCCTATTTGTATGCGCGGGAAAAAGGTTCATTCCTGTTTCGTTTGACTTTCTAAAAAAACGGGTTCCTGTTTTTCATTTACGGTGTATGTGACTGAAAAGGCCGGGACGAAAGGAGTCTCTTTCCATAAAATATCTTGAATTTCCGCGCCCGGTTTGATTTTCTTTTTGTTTTCCTTCAGGCAGCGGGCGAGATCGACGCGATAGTCGGCATAGATTTCTCCGTCAGCACCGATTAAAAGCGGCAGAGACGTGCCTGAAACCGGACTTTTGACTGAAGGAGAGTCTTTCGTGCCGAGCTTTTTTTTATTTAAAGTGAACAGCCCTTTTGAAACGGCGTCCTCATAGGGAGGATATGTATGCTTTTCCTGATACATTTTGACACGCAGCTTCATGTCGCGGATTGCTTCCGCCATTTGGAGATCGACCAGCTTGACGGTCGGCTTATGTTCCACATCGACAAGCACGTATTGGTACATTCCCCCGCTTTCATAAGCTGAGGCCGGCGGCTCCTCTATGTATCTGGGCGCGAGCCGCTTAAAATCTATCGGATATTTTTGATAGAGCGGTGTTTTCATATCTTTTGTCTGAATCGGCAGAAGTCCGCCGTTCGCCTTTTTAAATTCATCCACTGCCGCTTGCACCTGCTGAAGCTGATGTTTGTAAGATACTTTATTTTCAGTTTTTTCCGCTTCA
This sequence comes from Bacillus sp. NEAU-CP5, assembly GCF_026420705.1. Lineage (NCBI taxonomy): Bacteria > Bacillati > Bacillota > Bacilli > Caryophanales > Bacillaceae > Bacillus > Bacillus sp. NEAU-CP5. Next base: position 233,567 of record NZ_JAPMOV010000002.1, read on the forward strand.
GGGTACAGACAGCCGGACAGCAGGAGCACCGCCATTGCCGTTATGACGGCCATTTTTAACTTATGCATTCCGCGCCCCCTTTTTGCTTTATTCATTGACAGGCCCGCTGAAAACGACCATTAACACGATCAATCCCGAGATGACCATGCAGGCATAAGCGAGTGAAGAAACCGCTGCTTTTATCAGTTTGTTTTTCACTTTGTACCTGCTGACATAAATAGAGGCCACTGCAACAAACATTAATCCCATAGCACCAAGCGCAAACCACATTTTCATCAATGCCACACTCACGTTCGTGCCCCCCGTCCCATCATTGTAAGCGTTATATTTCATTTTAATATACAAATGTTGAAAAGATCAACAGGTTTTCCATCTATTGAAAAACAAAAAAACTGAAGCAAAGAGGGGGACTTTGCTTCAGTCAAGTTGACTATATTCACCTGTACGTCTGAGATACACTCTCTTGGACTTCGATGCTATAGTATGCGCAGATGCATACGTCTGCATCCTCTTCTGCCTAAATCAGCAAATGTTTTAAGCGATTTCAGCCGGAGAGTTCTGCGTTTTGGACTTTCGTCACTTCAGAATATGCTGACGGCATGGTATTGTCACTTCACCCGGTTTTCGAATGTGTTGACCAAGTCTTCCATCTCATGGGTTTTCACTCTGGCCATTAAGGATTCTACGGCCGTTTCTACCTTCTGCCCGTTAAATAATACTTGATGAAGCGCCTCTGTGATCGGCATTTTCACTTGGTATTTTTGAGACAGCTGATACGCAGCTTTCGTCGTCCGCACGCCTTCAACAACCATCCCCATCTTATCCAGGACAGCTTCCAGCTTATATCCTTTGCCGAGCAGGTTGCCGGCGCGCCAGTTTCGGGAATGAACGCTTGTACACGTCACGATTAAATCGCCTACGCCGGTCAGGCCGGAAAAGGTGAGCGGATTTCCGCCCATCTTTGTGCCGAGTCTGGCGATTTCAGCAAGACCTCGGGTGATTAAGGCCGCTTTTGCATTATCTCCGTATCCCAATCCGTCTGTAATCCCCGCTGCAAGAGCGATGATATTCTTTAACGCTCCCCCTATTTCCACACCGATCATATCCGGATTGGTATAGACGCGGAAATGCTGGTTCATGAATAAATCCTGAACCGCTTCTGCAGCCTTGATATTTTTTGAAGATGATGTAACAGTCGTCGGGTGTCTTAATCCGACTTCCTCAGCGTGGCTCGGCCCTGAAAGCACGACGATGTCTTTTCTGTACTCCTCAGGCAGCTCCTCTTCCATTAATTCTGAAATGCGGAGAAGCGAATCCGGCTCAATTCCCTTGCTGACATGAACAAAAATCGATTGTTTCGGGATGTACGGCAGAGCCTTTTTCAGCACTTCCCGAATGGCTTTTGTCGGAACTGCCACAATGATGAAGTCAGCTCCTTTTAAAGCCTCGCTTAAATCAGCTGTACCGATGATAGAACTTGATAGCTCCACCCCCGGCAGGTAATCTTTGTTTTCATGCAGTTCGTTGATTTGATCGATCAATTCGGCACGGTGTCCCCACATCATGACTTGATGTCCGTTATCAGCCAGCACTAAAGAAAGTGCAGTGCCCCAGCTTCCCGCTCCAAGCATTGCCACTTTTTTCATCTCTGTATCACACCTTTTTATTTTCTTGCTCTTGCAAATATTTTAATTGGCGTACCTTCAAATCCGAAAGCGTCCCGGATTCGGTTTTCTAAAAAGCGTTCATAAGAAAAATGCATCAATTCCGGATCGTTGACAAAAACAACGAAGCTCGGCGGCTTAACAGCGACTTGAGTCGCATAGTAAATTTTCAGACGGGAGCCGTTGTGCGTCGGAGTCGGATTCATGGCGACCGCATCCATGATGACATCATTTAAGACATTTGTCTGCACGCGGAGAGAGTGGTTTTCACTCGCTTTAATAATCGCAGGCATGAGTGTATGAATCCGCTTTGTCGTCAGTGCCGACATAAACAGCACCGGTGCATAATCGAGAAATTGGAAATGTTCCCGAATATTCTGTTCAAATTCTTTCATCGTGCGCTCGTCTTTATCAACGGCATCCCATTTGTTTACGATAATAACGACGGCTTTCCCGGCTTCATGGGCGTATCCGGCGATCCGCTTGTCCTGTTCAAGGATGCCTTCTTCTGCATTCAGCACAACGCCGACGACGTCTGAGCGGTCAATGGCTTTTAACGCCCGAAGCACACTGTATTTTTCTGTTGTTTCATATACTTTACCCTTTTTTCTCATTCCCGCCGTGTCAACGATTACAAATTCCTGCTGATTGTAGGTGAACGCCGTATCCACTGCGTCTCTAGTCGTTCCGGCTACGTTGCTCACGATAACCCGCTCTTCGCCGAGCATCGCATTGACAAGGGATGATTTTCCGACATTCGGGCGGCCGATCAGGCAGAATTGAACGACATCATCACTGTACTTCGTCTCCGGAATGTTTTTAAAATGCTCGGCACAAGCATCGAGCAAATCTCCCAATCCTAAACCGTGTGTGCCCGAAATCGGATACGGTTCTCCAAAGCCGAGCGCATAAAAGTCATAGATGTTCGCTCTCATTTCGGTATTATCTAATTTATTAACGGCTAATACGACCGGTTTTTTCGTCCGGTACAGTATTTTTGCCACTTCTTCATCAGCAGACGTCACACCTTCGCGGCCGTTCACCATAAAGATGATCACATCAGCCTCGTCCATGGCGATTTCAGCCTGCTGGCGGATCTGTGTCAGAAACGGTTCGTCTCCGATATCAATTCCGCCCGTATCAATCAGGTTAAAATCATAATTCAGCCATTCCGCCGAACTGTATATCCGGTCCCGCGTCACTCCGGGGGTATCTTCTACTATTGAAATTCTTTCACCCGCAATCCGGTTAAAGATTGTGGATTTTCCCACATTCGGTCTTCCGACAATGGCTACGACAGGTTTACCCATAGTACCCTTCCTTTCAATCCAGCCGCTTACATTTTCACAAAAAATTGTTCAACCGGTTATTAAAAATCATCTTCGCTATGAAAAGAACCCTTCAAACAGAAGGGCTTAACTCATTTATTATATCAGTTTTCACTGAGATCACAATGTATTCTTCAAAATGTTTCGCATTCATGTAACAGTCTCCGTCTGTTTTCAAGACATTTTTGTCGCTCCTTTGCCCTGCTTTTTGCTTTTTTGGCTGATGCGCGCCGCAAGCTGTTCATATGTAGTCAGCCCGACGAGCAGAATCACTCCCGCCGAACAGCCTGAAAGCCACTTATAATCTCCGACGGCTGCCGCACCCGCAATGTTGCGGATGACCGCAGCATACAACAGCTCCCCCTGGCACATGCCGAGAACAAAAAGACAAAGCCTCTCAGGGAACCGCCCCTCAACGGAAAGCGTAATAACGGTAAGCAGTATAACCGCCGCCCATTCAGGTTTTATGATAAACCAAACAGGATCATATAATGCAAAAAGAAAAATAAAGCCGTACGCCGCAGCCGCCGTCAGATGAATCACAATATTACGGAGCCGTTTATGCATGCCGAGGCTTCCCGCATAAACAAATGCCGCAGCAAAAAACATGACATATGCCGCGTTCAGCGTAAAATAAGCCGTAATCTGATGTATGCTTGCCATCATATTAGTCAAAATAAAGACTGATACGTAAAAACGGCTTTTTGTTTTAGCAAAAATAAAAGTCGCAAGTATCCATAAAAACCACATTGACCAGTAATAATAAAACGGTTCCATAATCGCTCCTCCTCTGATCAGTATGGAGCGGGAACGCATTTTTTAAACCAATATACCTGAAAGGAGCGGATAAGGATGGGAAAAGACAGACAGGAGAAAAAACTGAAAGCCTCCCGCCGGGTGGAATCTGATCGCGATGATTCGATTCACCATAAAGGAGCGACAAGCCTTGAGCAAAACGGGGAATTCCGAAAAAGAAAATCGTAAAAAACAGAAAAAGGCATGCGGGTCCGCATGCCTTTTAACGTCTGCTGAAACGGGACGTGTCAATCCCCCGTTCAGAAAGCCAGTGATGTGTGTCACCTTTTATGACCAAAGGCGCCTTTTGCAATTGGGCAACCGATTGGCATCCGAGGACGGTCATAATCATTTTCAGCTCTTGCAAAAGCGCCATCATCTCGTCAAACAGGCCCTCTTCTCCTTTAGAGGTGAGAGCTTTCAGGAAAGTGCCCGCCATTCCCGCGCTGGAAGCGCCGAGGGCAATCGATTTGGCGACATCCAGGGCGCTTTGCAGCCCGCCGGATGCGATAATTGATTGATCAGCGGAGAGCGAGTGGATTTCCGCTAAGCTTGCGGCAGTGGAAATTCCCCACGTATTAAAAAATTGAAGCGCCTTCTCTCTGCGCATATTTTCAATCTTAGAGAAATTCGTACCGCCGTATCCGCCGGCATCAACTGCTGCTGCGCCAGCATCAAATAACTGCCGTGCCGATTCCCTGCTCATTCCGAAGCCGACTTCTTTGACAAAAACGGGCACTCCCGCTTCCGCCGCAATCCGCTCAATACGGCCGAGAGCACCAGTAAAGCTTCTGTCACCCTCTGGCATGACGATCTCCTGAATCACATTTAAATGTATCTGGAGGGCATCTGCTTGAATCATATCAACTGCCCTTTTCGCCTGCTCGGCATCCGCCTCGCTGCCTAAATTGGCAAATATCAGCCCGTCCGGATTCTCTTTTCTGACGATCTCGTAAGAACACCGTTCAGAGGGATCTTTTAAAGCTGACATTTGCGAACCGACAGCCAGCGGCATGCCGGCTTTGCGCGCAGCTCTTGCCAGCGATCTGTTAATTTCGTATGTAAGCTGTCCGCCGCCGCCTGTCATCGCATTGATAAAAATCGGCGAACTGCTAGTGAGTCCGCCGATTTTCGTTGATATATCCACTTTTTCCAATGCTAGGTTCGGTAGGCTGACATGAACAAACGTAATATCATCAAGCCCCGTTTCCCGGTTTTGGCCGGTAGACAGCGCATGATTTATATGTTCTCTTTTTCGTTCTGCTCGTGTCACGTTTTATCACCAATTTATTTTAATTTATTAAGCTTGTCTCCGATTAAATCGCCAAGCTGGAAGCCGGTGCTCGGCTCTTCTTTCGCCTGGTATTGGCGGAAGTCCTCCTGATCGGCTTTCGGCGCTTCTTCAAGCTCACGCATGCTTAAGGAAATGCGCTCTTCGCTTTCGTTTACGTCAAGCACTTTCACTTTAACAGTCTGTCCTTCTTCAAGCACTTCATGCGGCGTTCCGATATGTTTATTGGAAATTTGCGAAATGTGCACAAGTCCTTCCACGCCCGGAAGAATTTCAACGAAGGCGCCGAAGCTTACAAGGCGCTGCACTTTTCCTTCAAGCACATCTCCCTGTTTTACCTTTTCGCCGACCTGGCTCCAAGGTCCCGGCAGCGTTTCTTTAATAGATAAAGAAATACGCTCGTTATCGCGGTCTACGGACAGTACTTTCACTTTTACGTCCTGACCTTCTTCCACCACGTCAGACGGTTTTTCGACGTGTGAATGAGACAGCTGCGAAATATGAACAAGCCCGTCAATTCCGCCGATGTCGACAAATGCGCCGAAATCAGTCAGACGCTGCACTTTTCCTTCAAGCACGCTTCCAACCTCAAGCGTTTGGAGAAAATCATGCTTTTTGGCTGTCTGTTCTTTTTCCACTACAGCCCGGTGTGACAGAATCACCCGGTTTTTATCACGGTCGAGTTCAACGACGATAAGAGAGAGGGTTTTCCCTTTATAGTCAGTGAAATCCTCGACGAAATGAGCTTCGACAAGTGATGCGGGAATGAAGCCGCGAACGCCGATATCAACGACGAGACCGCCTTTCACCACATCTTTCACTTCAGCTTCAAACACTTCTTTTGTGTCGAATTTTTTTTCAAGGTCTTCCCAAGCGCGGTCAGCATCAACGGCACGTTTAGATAAAATCAAAGCATCGTCTTCCACTTTTGTTACTTTCAGGTCAAGCTCGTCGTCAACTTTTACGACATCCGATGCTTTCTCTACATGAAGACTTGATAATTCACTGATTGGAATGATTCCGGACTGTTTGACATTGACAATTTCGACATCTACATGCTTGTCCTCTACCTTTGTCACAATCCCTTTTACTACATCTCCAACCTCTGGCACTTGAACATCAATTTGATTCATTTCCTCTGTCATTTGAATAACCTCCTTGGTCCAAACCTACACAGCTTAATTAATACGGTTTGAAAGCTGAACATGTGAATGTCCGCTTTTCAGCCGAATATGTATTAAAGAATCATCCAAAAAGATTTTGAATGATCAATAAAAAGTTTTATTAGTATTAACTTCTAATAAATGGACTGGTTTGTCAAGCAATAACATCTTGTCTTTCGAAAAAAATTATAAAGCGCTCCGCCCGAAGTTAACGTGATTTCTGTTCGACGATCTCCAGAATTTTTCCCGCGACTTCGGCAATGCTGAGTGACGTCGTATCGATTTCAATCGCGTCTTCCGCTTTGCGCAACGGGGAAACTTCCCTCTCTGAATCGAGCTTGTCGCGTCTGGCAATTTCTTCAATGAGCGTCTCGTAATTCACGTCATAGCCTTTTTTCTTATTCTCTTCATATCGGCGCTTCGCTCTTTCCTCTACGGACGCGAGCAGAAAAATTTTCACTTCGGCATCAGGCAGCACGTGAGTACCGATATCACGGCCGTCCATGACGACACCGCCTTTTTGTCCGAGCTGCTGCTGTCTTTTGACCATTTCTTCTCTGACGCCTTTATGCTTGGCGGCGATTGATACTTGGTTGCTGACTTCGTCTTTTCGGATTTCATCTGTCACATCTTCTCCGTTTACCAGAACGATTTGTCCTTCCGGAGCGGATACAAGCTCAATTTCCGTACGCTTCAGCAGCTCTGTAAGCGCGGCTTCATCAGTTAAATCGGCATTCTGCTTGAGCGCCGTATATGTAATGGCACGATACATCGCTCCTGTATCAATGTACACATATGATTTTTTCTCAGCCACTATTTTAGCAACGGTGCTTTTTCCGGCAGCGGCCGGCCCGTCGATCGCAATTGATAATTTCTTGTCCATAATCTCTCTCCTTGCTCTTTACTCCTCTATGGATTGTATCATGAACTGCCGGAAAAGGGGCGAAAAAATTGAGCTGATTTACCGCTTTACCGTTTCAATCCATTCTTTTTTCTCCATTTTATCAACTCCCTCATATTTCACAGCTTTCGAAATATAAGGTTCAATAGGCTGATAATGAAGCAAAAATTGCACCGCGCCCAAAATGATAAGCTGAATGCAGACCAATTTGACCAGCAGACGTTCAAACGTTTTCATACACGCGCACCTCCATTAGGATTAGTATGGAAAAGTGCGCTGTTGTTTATTCCGACAGACTGTTTCTTCTCTGCTGCAGCTGCGCGCATGCAATATTGGAGTAAAAGCTGCTGCGCTGCGGGGACGATTTCTGTAAATTCAAGCGTCATTTTTTGTTTATCCGCCTTTTCATCATAAAAAATCCGCTGGGTAACAGCCTCAGCAGTAATATCCGCCGTATTTTCCTTGCCGGGAAGAGAAAATGAGACATACAGCTTTTCACCTGGTTCCGCGGAAATATGCCCAGGCATCACAACAGCGATTCCGCCGGCGCTGATATTAGAGGAAACCGTTTGGAAAGCGGTTTTTTTCGCTTCCATTTTGACGGATACATCCAATACTGCGTCTGCACGGACGTATCGGCGTCTTTGAATCCGCTTCATTTCCTCCTGAGGAGGGATGTCCAATCCGATCATCGGGATGGGGTCTTTTTTCTTTCCTTTGATTATGCTTTTAAATTGATACGGCACTTGGCCATCCCCCATAAATTCCGCTGTTATTTCCAATCCTTTATGCAAAAAGACCGTCCGTCCCGAATCCAGATCGACGGGATATGAGATGTGCAGTTCGCCGTTTTCAACGCTTACTGCTTTGCTCCTCGCTTTTTTGGGTTCATTGTTCTCTATGTATTCAATCCAAATATAATCTCCGACAGCTATCATGGGCCTTCACTCTTTCATTATTTATGCTTTTATTAAAGCATGTAACGAAAAAAAGGAAAAGACTTTTAGTCCTTTCCTCCTTTATTTTTATAGGTCTTTATATATAGGTTCTGCACTTTTTAACTTTTCTATTTTTTCCTCTTTTCCGTCGTCCGCATTAATGAACATTTGATACGTGTCTTTCCCGATCGTCCCGAGCATTTCGTAGCAAAGCACTTCCTGACCGAGCTCATTCGTGATCAGCGCCTGCCGCGTCTCCCGCACTTCAACATTTTTATTCAGCTTCGCTTTCGCTTCATCAGCTGACAAAGCGGGAGCCGGAATCGTTCTCGTGCGGTGCGCCGCCAGGTAATCACGCGCGGAAAAACCGACGACTTCACCATCATCCAGCGCCACTTTCATTCGGATGGCTTCCGGATAAATGCGGACATTTTTCTCCACGGGGATAAAAGAAAAGACGCCGATGTTATTATATTGCGCGCTTTCATCAATTTCGAGGCCTTTTGTTTCATATCCATTTTTCTTTAAAAACGCGACGGCCCGGTTAGATGCTTCATTGAGGCTGATCTTTTGTTTCTTCACGGCCCGTTTTTGAATCAAATAGACCGGATGTCCGCCTTTTTGGGTAATATCCATATAGATAAAAGACTTGTTGTCGGCGTCTTTCATGCGGATGCTGTATACGTCCCGATTCGTCTTCCTGCCGCTTTTGACCACTTTAATTGAATAATTATGATCAGGCGCAAACCGTTGTGCGATTTTGACCGCTTCTTTTTCCGTAATTTGTTTTCCTTTCAGATGCGTAAAACCTTTTCGTTCTGTATTTGCTCCCGTAAATGTGGGGCTGATGCTGTCTTCAGAAAAAGCGCCTACATTTTTTTCGACCGTTTTAAAGCTGTCGACGATCGTATTATCGCTTTGTTTTTTGTCAGAGGCGAGCGCCATCTCAACATCCATCCACCGTAAATTTTTGCTCATGACGAGATGCTGAACGCTGCGGAGCTGGTTTTGAATGTTCTCCGCCTGTTTGTACAGGCTGTTCAGTGTTGTATATTCTTTCTTATCAAGCGGTTTTTGGTCTAAATCCCGGACGGATGTTTTATAGCTGAAATCTCCTATGTTGGATAAAAACTCCTCCGTCTTATTAAAAGGCATAAGAGTCAAGGGCAGCTGGCTCACATTGTTATGAGCTTCAGAAGTTATTCTCCATACATCAATGAGCGCCGGAGACAGAGATTTTTTACTGTTCATCGCAAGCGTCGTCCCGATTTTGTCGTGAAGCTGATCAACATGGTACGTCAGTTCATGAAAAGCCCTTTGATAATTATTTTCCGCGTGCAGAAGGACCGCATCTTTTTCCTGATGCTCTTTATATCCCCAATATCCGGTTGCGGCGATCACGACACCGAGAACAGCGATAATAATTCCTCTAATCATGTTAACACCTCATTTTGCGTACTTTTACTCACAGAAAATGTGTTTTCCGATTCTTTTTATCTGCGGACGTCCCCAAATCCATTTGCTTGTCGCCGTATCAGGATTGAAATAATAAATCGCGTTTTCAGAAGGATCCCAGCCGTTGATCGCATCAAGAACCGCTTCTTTTGCTCTTTCATTCGGCTGCATGTATATTTGGCCGTCGGCAACGGCGGTAAACGCGAGCGGTTCGAAAATGACGCCGGCCACCGTATTCGGAAATAACGGGCTTTTAATACGGTTTAAAATAACCGCGGCGATGGCAACCTGTCCTTCAAACGGCTCACCGCGTGCTTCCCCGTACACAGCCTGCGCCAAAAGATTGATGTCGTTGTTTGAGAAACCGCCAGGCATATTGGCCGCTGTCGTATTTTGCTTTTGATTTGACTGACCGCCTGTATTGTTTTGCGGCTTTTGAGCAGGCTTATTCGTTCCCGCAGCCGGCTTCTGCGTTCCGGCTCTCGGTTTTGTTTGGTTTTCCAATGGGACGTTGCCATAATGAGTGAACGTATTCCCTTTTTGGATCTGCTCCATTACATATTCACGGTAATATTTTGATTTAGAGATCAGCACCTGTTTGGTTTTCGCGCCGACGAGGCCGTCAACCGGCTTCATGCCGAATTTCTCCTGAAAATTCCTCACGGCCCAGTATGTGGTCCAGCCGTAAACACCATCGATTTTCCCGTTATAAAATCCGTTATATTGAAGACGGGCCTGCAATTCTATAACATCATCACCCGTCGCGCCTCTTTGAATCACTTGATTTGAAAACGCATGAACCGTTTCATGATGATCGAAGAAAGCGGCGGCGAAAGAAAATAGAATGAGACATGCCATAAAGGCTCCTTTGCACTTCATCTCTTCAAGCCTCCTACTGCAAAATTTAAAGTGTACCCGTATTGTCTGTCACGAGGTTATTTTTATGCACGTTTCCTTCTTATCCCTCGTCAAGGCATAAAAAAAGAAACCGCACGCGACGCGCGGTTTCTTCACACTTGGATCATATTAACGGAGCGTGCTTTTTTTGCCTTTCGCAGCCCGAACCACCATAAAAACAGCATAAACGGCAGCATATAATATACCCAATGATTGAGGGCGGTAAGAATAAAATCGTAAGAACCGTGCAGACATGAAGGCACAGCCAGCGAAATCACAAGCCATTTGACACGGGCTTTTTTCTGCGAAAAGCGGGCTTTTCCGAGATAAAATCCCATAATCACTCCGATCAGCGCATGGCAGGAGACCGGCAGAAGCGCCCTTATGAAAGCATGCTCAACGCCGTGGCCGAATAAATACAGAATATTTTCAAGCGTGGCAAATCCTAAAGACACACTGGCCCCGTAAACGATTCCGTCATAATGCTCATCAAAATGAGCATGCGGATACACACTGATCATCAGAACGAACCATTTCACCGATTCTTCCAGAAATCCCGAAGACAAAAACGAAACGAAAAAGCTTCCTCCCCCCACATGCTCTTTTTCAAGAACATATTGGATAAACATGGTCGGAAACACAAGGACAACCCCGAGAAAAAAAGACCTCAGCACCATATGTACGGGTTCATTGTCATACTGGTCTTTTAAATAAAAATAGCTTAACAGCGCAATGCCGGGAGCAATTCCTGCAGAGATGATTGCAAACATCAGGCAACCTCTTTCCTTTATATTCCTATATCTATCGTACCATGTTGTTCATTTTTTTACATCTTTCAATTTTTAAAAAAAAGAGCATATGAATGATCATATGCTCTCTCTACCCAGCCGTTTTGATATTTCGTTTGCGATCAAGCCGCCGTGAAAACGGCCGTTCTCGATAAAAATTTCGTTGGCGTTATTTCCAGCCGCAATGACTCCGGCGATAAAAACACCGTCAACATTTGTTTCCATCGTTTCTTCCCGGAAAAACGGCCGGCCTGATTCAGCATCAATCCGCACACCGATTTTTTCGAGGAAACCGTGATCGGGATGGTATCCCGTCATGGCAAATACGAAATCGTTTTTCAGCCGGACCGTCTCATTTCGGCCGGAGCGGAAAATGATTTCATCTTCCGTCACTTCTTCAAGACAAGCGCCGAATTCCATCCGGATTGTGCCGTTTCTGACGAGGGCCTCAAACTCAGGCAGAATCCACGGCTTGATGCTCGGGGAGTACTCATGTCCTCTGTAGAGCACCGTGACGCGCGCACCGGACTTCACGAGTTCCAAAGCCGCGTCCACACTTGAGTTTTTCCCGCCGATCACAGCAACATCTTTATCAAAATAAGGATGGCCTTCTTTAAAGTAATGAAATACCTTAGGAAGCCCTTCACCCGGTATGTTCATATAATTCGGATGATCATAATATCCTGTCGCAATGATACAAAACGGAGTGAGGTAGCGGTCTTTTGATGTTTCTACAAGAAAACGGCCGTCTTCCTGTTTCGTTACGCGCTCCACTGTTTCAAAGGCGTTTACGCGCAGCTCTTTTCTTCTGACAACCTCTCTGTAGTAAGAGAGAGCCTGTATTCGGACCGGTTTTCTGTTTTCCGTAATAAAGGCGACATCGCCGATCTCCAATTTTTCACTTGAACTGAAAAAAGTTTGGTGGGTCGGATAGTTATAAATGCTGTTTACGACATTCCCTTTTTCGATCACAAGCGCGTTCACGCCAATTTGCTTCAGATGTATAGCCGCCGATAATCCGCAAGGACCTCCGCCTATTATAATTGCTTTTTCTTCTGTCATGTCCTTCAACTCCTGCGATTGGCATTTCCATCATAAGTTTCCACTCATATAAAAAATCTCCTATATTATCATAGGAGATTTTTTTTGTTTATGCAAACGATTGGTTTATATCCAGCCTCTGAAACGCGAAGCCTCCGCCATTTTCCGCACGCCGACCATGTAAGCCGCAAGCCTCATGTCAATCCGGCGGTTTTGGGACATTTCATAAATATTATTAAACGATTTTATCATCATATTTTCCAGTTTTTCCTCGACTTCTTCTTCACTCCAGTAGAAGCCCTGGTTATTTTGAACCCATTCGAAATAAGAAACCGTTACACCGCCGGCGCTCGCCAGAACATCGGGAACCAGCAGCGTTCCTTTGTCTGTCAGGATTTTCGTTCCTTCCAGTGTCGTCGGTCCGTTTGCCGCTTCTACAACGATTTTCGCTTTGATGCGGTCAGCGTTTTCTTCTGTAATTTGGTTTTCGATCGCCGCCGGGACAAGTATATCACAGTCCAGCTCAAGCAGCTCCTGATTCGTAATGGTGTCATTGAAAAGTTTCGTCACCGTTCCGAAGCTGTCTCTGCGGTCAAGCAGATAATCAATATCAAGACCGTCCGGATCGTAAAGACCTCCGTACGCGTCAGAAATTCCGACAACTTTCGCGCCGGCGTCATGCATAAACTTGGCCAGATAGCTGCCCGCGTTTCCGAATCCTTGTACGACGACGCGCGCGTTCTGAATATCGAGACCTTTTTTCTTGGCCGCTTCTTTTATGCAGATGGTGACGCCTTTTGCCGTCGCTGATTCCCTGCCGTGGGATCCGCCGAGTACAAGCGGTTTTCCCGTAATAAAGCCGGGTGAGTTAAATTCATCAATTCTTGAATATTCATCCATCATCCAAGCCATAATCTGTGAGTTTGTAAATACGTCAGGTGCCGGGACGTCTTTAGTCGGTCCGACAATCTGACTGATTGCTCTGACATATCCCCTGCTTAGTCTTTCAAGCTCTCTGAATGACATATTTCTCGGATCACAAACAATTCCGCCTTTACCACCGCCATAAGGAAGATCAATAATTCCGCATTTTAAACTCATCCAGATGGAAAGTGCTTTCACCTCTTTTTCAGTTACATTCGGGTGAAAACGAATGCCGCCTTTTGTCGGACCTACGGAATCATTGTGCTGCGCACGATAGCCTGTAAATATTTTCACAGACCCGTCATCCATCCGAACAGGAATTTTAACCGTTAATAATCTGAGCGGCTCTTTCAGCAGTTCATACACTTCTTCTGGATACCCCAATTTTTCCAGAGCTTTATGTATTACGGTTTGGGTTGATTTTAATACATCATGTTTGTCTTCTTCATTATGACCGGTGAATCGATCGGCTGCCATTTGAGTTAACCTCCTAAAATCTTCTGTTTCTCTCATGCTCCCTTTCAGTGACTAGTATACACCTTCAATATCTCCGTGCATAGAAGAAAGACAATGATTTTTCCATTATTTCGCTTAAAAAAAGACGGCCGCTGAAAACAGCTGCCGTTTCAAATCTTTTTTATGAAAAATGTTTCTGGATGGTCTCCACAGCATTGCCGTCCATGATGAGTTTTCCGTACTCATGGAGCCTGTAAATCGTAATTGTCGCCGGGTGTCCGTATTCAGCCAGCACCGCGATGACGCCTTCGGCGGAACGGGAGCCGAGGTCTTCAAGGCTTACATAGTATTGGTTCTCATAGTGGTAGACGGTGCCGCCGGTAATCCCGATTCGGTGAAGGCTTCCGGCAAGCTGAATGATATCTTCAAACGAATGGAACTGATAAATAATATCCGGGCTTTCGTCAAGTTTGACCTGCATCTCGATATAATCATCGTCATATTCGTCATCTTCTGCGTCCGCGTCATGATTTTTCGTTACAATCACAACCATGCCTTGTGCCTGAAGAGAATATACTTCCACCGCGATCGGACCATTCGCTTCAAAGCCGAGCTCTGTATTTGCTTCATTCATCATATCTTTAAATAACTGGTGGACTTTAAATGAGTCCTTCCAGAGGTCTTCTTTTGTCAGTCCCCGATCAGTCAGATCGTCGAGGGTTAAAAAGATTTTAATCTTATTATAGTTCAGACGCTCAAGCCGCATAATGTTCCCTCCTGCCTCTTCTTGCACACAAATCATATAACACAGTATATGAATAAATGAGTCATAGGTTCTTAATTTGTTATCAGTTTACACCGTGTACAGCGGGAAGACAAGCAGAATGCCGTTTTTTATCACCGCGGCCGGGTTTGTTTCAGGAAGACGGCTCATCCGGTCCGCACAGCGTAATCATATGCGTCTCCGGTTTCGCCCCGAGCCTCAGCGGAACTTTTGTCGTCCCGTAGCCGTTGCTGATCAGGTAATGCGCTTTTTTTACCGTTCCCGTCCCGCCCAATTCGTACGGCCCGAACCGGCCGAAACGGATTTGGCCGCCATGCGTATGGCCGCTGAACACAGCGTCAATCCCGTCTGACTCCCTCATCTGCTCATGGATGTCCGGGTTATGGCAAAGCAGGAGGTTTACTTTGTCAGCATCCGTATATCTGATTGCAGAATCGTAATCATCCATCATCATCCTGATATCATCCACGCCGCAGATCGTAACGGTTTCCCCTTTATAAGCAAACTGAACCGATTCATTTCTCAGCGGGATCACTTTATATGCCCGTAAAAGAGAGAGCAGTTTTTGCTGGCTGACCTCGTAATCGTTATTCCCCCACACATACATGACAGGCGCTAGAGCCGTCAGACGTTTGATGTTTTCTTCAATTCTGGCGTAAGGAACTCCGCCCTCCGCCAAATCACCGCCGAGCAAAACGGCATCCGGCTTATAACCTGCCGCTTCGCGGAGAAGCTTTTCATCAATTAAACGGCGGTGCACGTCAGATATAAAAAAGATGGTGAGCGGCTTCATCCCCTTCATTTTATCAAGCGTAAATGTATGTGTTTTCAGATGGCTGCCGTTTGCCGTTTTGTACATAACGGCCGCCATAACCGCAGCCGCTCCCGCCAATGAGCCGAGAATTCCCGCTGTAAGCTTCATAAACGCACTCTCCATTCTGTCATTGTCTTACATTAGACGGACAAACAAAAAAAGACGTTTCTATCCTTTCCGGAAAACGCCTCATTTTATTTGCTTTCAAAATAAAGATTGATATCATACCGATGTTTCATCAAGTGAAAAACAGATTCTCTCGCTCTCCATTTTTCAGGCTGGGGCCATAAATCCGTGCTTTTTTGGATAATTTCACATCTCAATTTATGAAATTCACCCTCAGCTTTTTCTTCCTTTTTTTTAAAATAATAAGAAGTGCAATACGCAAAAGCGGAAGCCATAATCCAGCACAAGTAAACCGTATGGCCTAATATTTCCTGCAGAACCAGCTGCGGAGAGGCTTGGGGGGCATTAAAGCTTTTAAACATCAGCAGTATGCACATCAGGGAAAAACAAACGAGGGACGCCCACTGCCATCTTCGGCATTGTGCGGCATAATTTTCGTATTTTAATTTCCGTTTCACCAGTGCCTGAAGCATTTGTTTCGTCGGTCCGTCAGCAAATCGGTCTAATTGCTTCCATAAAGAATCCATGCGCTTCACACCTTGTCCGTTTTCATTGGTACACTATATGAAAAACGCGGTGAAAACATGCATTTATTTTAATCAGACAGCGGAATGTTCAGAACCTGGCCGGTGTACACGTCGTTTCCGTTTAATCCGTTGTAGCTGCGGATTTTCTCTTCGCCCGCCCGGCTTTTATAATATTTCATTGAAATGCGGTAAAGCGTTTCTTTCGGCTGTACAGTATGCTGTACGGTCCGCACATTTTTCGGGACAGTCCCGGCTTGATCACTCGCGGCAGCCGGAGCCGCTTTTTCACGGACAGCCGGCGGAGACTGCTGTTTTGTCTCCGCGTATTCGGTGTCTGTCGGCTTTACTTGTTTTTCTGAGGGCGTTTCCGTTTTTTTAGGTGTTTTTTCACTTGGTTTTTCTTTCGTTTTTTCAGGTGCAGCCGCTTCTTTCTTATCTTTGTCGTCAGACTTTTTTTTCGGTTGTTCTAAAAGAGCGGTTTCTGACGTTTCTTTCTGAGCGCCTTTCGGAATAACGGCAGGCGCGCTTTCACTGTGGTCTATGAAGACATCTTCATAGTCCTTCGGGTCAAATCTGCTGCTGTTCGTCATATAAAGAAGACCGAAAAAGACACCGATTGTTACGATAATGAACAGGACGGTCAGAAAAGTGAACAGCGGCGTTTTTGTTTTGGTTTTTTCCTTTACCTGCTCTTCCTTTTTTTTACGCTCCTCTTTTACAGATTGTCTTGTCGGGAGGCTGTCTTCAAGATATTCAATTTGTTCATCCGCGGCCGCGGCAACCTGCTGCTCGGCACGCAGCTGAGCTTTTCTTCTTTCAACTCTTGACATTTCCGTCATGCAAACCCCTCCTAACATATTGAAAACGGATCTGACAGGCAAATACCGCATCAATAATAAAATGCGCTGTAACCGGAACGAATAAATTGCCGGTCCATTCATAGATAAGCCCCAGCAAAAGACTGATGCCCGCAACCATCATAAACAGAAGCCACTTCGCCAAGTATCTGAAATGAAGCACGGTAAAAATGAAGCTGGCGGCCCATAAGCCGATATGTGTCTGCAGAACGCCTCTGAACAAAATCTCTTCGCTGAACGAAATGAGAAGCGTCAAAAACAAAATGTGTAAAACCGGCCTGTTCTTAAAAAGCAATACATTAATGCCGCCGTCATCATATAAATGCGAAGGACACCATTTCATCACCGCAAGATCGGCAATAATGACAAGGACAGCAAGAGTTACACCGTACCATATGATATTATCGTCACGTATATGCCACAGCTTTAAAAAATCGTGAATGTCGGTAAAAAAGAAAAAGCCGATAACAGCTGAAACCGCCAATATGAGCAATTGGGTGGCATACAGCTGCATCACAATCTCCCGGTCTGAGAGCTGCCGGATCAATTCGCTTTGCCGTCTCAGCTGAACTCACCCGCAGACTCTGAACCGAAAATCCGGCCTAATTCCAGCTTCCAATCTTCAAACCGTTCCATATTTTTACGTTCTCCTTTTTGCTCGTACGGAGCCAGATCAAGTCCGCAGCTGCTGCAGCATTGTCCGGTTTGACCTTCAGGCTCATACGGTTCATCAAAATAAGACAGCAGCGCTTCTCTTATACATTCTTTCCGCTCTAATAACGCCGAAAAACGATTCATTTTACGCAGCTTCTTTTCCACGCGGTATGTCAGTTCTTCCTGCAGCTGCTCTTTTGTTGTTTTTCCTTGCAGATACAGATGGACGGCCGTTCGCGCCTGTGTTTCCTGGACGCCCTTATTGATCAGAACGTCCCGAAGCTTTCGTTCATCACCCGTACCGGCATCCCGTATGACGGCCAGAATACCTTCCAGGTCATAATCAGACAGGCTTTCTGTCTGAATAATCTGCTGCTGAAGCTCGGTATCGCCGGGCGCCCTCAGCAAAATACTGACACTCGGGCTGCCGTCGCGTCCCGCTCTGCCGATTTCCTGCATAAAGGCCTCAGCCGTTTGGGGAGGATAAAAGTGAATGACAAAGCGGATATCTGACTTATCCACACCCATGCCGAACGCATTGGTACAGCAGATGCAATCAAGCTGGTTATGGATAAATTGCTGCTGGATCAAGATTCTGTCCCCTGTATCCATTCCGCCGTGATAATAATCCGTCCGCTTTCCCGTTTTTTCATTCAGCTCAGCCGCAAGCTCTTCCGCCCATTTCCTGGTCGGACAATATATGATACCCGGGCCTTCAAGCTTTTCGGCAAGCTCCGTGAGCCTGCTTATTTTCTCGGCATTATCCGCCAAATGTTCTGCCGCCAGGAGAATATTCGGCCGGTTGACTGAATAAAGATGACGCACCGCATGCTCAAGTCCGAGCACATCCGTCACGTCTCTGAGCGTTTCTTTTGTCGCTGTTGCGGTCAGCGCCAATACAGGCGGCTTTCCGAGTGACTGCCTGAAAGGCCCGAGCTTCGAATAATCAGGTCTGAAATCATGTCCCCATTCTGATATGCAGTGAGCCTCATCAATAACAAATAAACTGACCGGAACGTTTTTTAAACGGTTCAGTACATAAGGTGAAGAAAGGGCTTCAGGGGACATATAGAGAAATTTATACCTGCTGATATTGCTGAGAATAAAATGCCGCTCTGCGGAATTCAGCATGCTGTTTAATGCAGCAACCCGCTTTTCTCCTTTCGCTTTCAGCTGCTGCACCTGATCTTCCATTAATGATAGGAGCGGCGAAATAATCAGCACCAGCCCGTCCATCATGTAACCCGGGAGCTGATAGCATAATGATTTTCCCCCGCCGGTCGGAAGCATGGCGATCGTATCTTTTTTTTGGAGCACGCTAGTCATAATCTCTTCCTGCCCTTTTTTAAAGGAATGCAAACCAAAATACTTGGATAAAGCTTTATGCAGCTCAGTCATGCTGATTCACCGTCTTTGCCAGCGCCAGCCTGATCTGGAAATAGCTGAAGCGCATCTGCATTCCTTCGCGAATCCGTTTAATTTTATTCGTTTGATGCTGTTTTGCAAATGCCGTTATCATACGCTGTTCCTCTTCAGAAAGATACTGTTCTATAAAAAATGCAGGCTGATGCAATGATATTTCTACGATATGATCTTCGATTGTGGCGGTTTTTAAATTTCTGACCGCGGCGATCCGTTCAATCGGAAACCCTTTTTCCAACAGCTCAAAGGTTTTTCTGGCAGACTGTGTCAGCGCACTTTCCGCCTGCAGATCGGACAACAGCTCGCGCAGAGCGGGATATGCACATTGCGGAAGCGATTGAATAACATAATGTACCGCTCCCCAAAACTGGACGGACACATACCATTCATCTTCGTTCAGCTGGAGAGCGAGCTGCTTATTCGTTTTGCCGATTCTGTTGAATGAAGTTAAAGAATAGACAAAAATTAGCGCCTGCCGTTCACTTACGCCTTGCAGAAGCTGAAACAGCGCGTCATGCATTTGGACGGAAAGCTCTTTAGCATCTCTGTTTTTCCGCATGAACCGTTTGACCCATCTCAGCGTCTGCACATCGTTGGTAACCGGGATATATTGACTGCATTGATGCTCTTTGTTTGACAGGACTTGAATGAGCAGGGAAAGCCGCCTCCACAGGGTGACGGCAGGCGTTTGATAATTCGCGCCGTGGCAGTGCTTCGGCCAAGGCCGCTCGGCAAACGCCCGTTCAAGCCTTTGAACGCCGCGCGCAGTCACTTTCCACGTTCCCTCTTCTTTTCCGGCTGTGATGTATGAGCTCTCGGTGAGTTTATGCAAAGAAGCCGCAATATCGCCGCGTTCACACTGTGAAGCCATGCCGAAATATTTAGCGATCTGAAATAAGCCGGCATCCTGAATGGTTTGAGACGACTTTTTTCCTTTTAATAAATGAAACACAGCACTCGGAGTCCGTTCGCCGTCTATTTTGTCCAGACAGTCGAGAACCACGGTATCAAAGTAGTTTATCGCCAATCTAAACACACCTACATTTCTTCTGTGACAAGTTTCGTTTTTTGGTTCTTTTTATTTTAACAGATTTTCATATAAATTTGACGTTTAAAGTCATCTTTTAGGGGGAAGTGCTAAAGAGAATCCCTTATGTGATAAGCATTCTCAATCATTTTTCTGTTGAAATTTGACACTAACATCATTACAATAAGTAAGAGGAATAGGTGTTATATTTAAAAATATATAAGGTAAACCATTTGTTCCAACACGAACAATCTGGGAGGTTTTATTCATGGCAAAGTACACAATTGTAGATAAAGATACGTGTATTGCATGCGGCGCCTGCGGAGCTGCGGCACCAGACATTTATGATTATGATGATGAAGGCATTGCGTTCGTTACGCTTGACGAAAATAAAGGCGTCGTCGAAGTTCCGGAAGTTCTGGAAGAAGATATGATTGACGCATTTGAAGGATGCCCTACTGATTCAATCAAAGTTGCGGATGAACCGTTCGAAGGCGACCCGCTGAAATACGAATAAAAAAGCCCTCCCCGTGAGAGGAGCTTTTTCGTCCTGAATAAGACTCCGGCTGTTATCGGCCGGAGTCTTATTTTTTGCCGATCAGCACAAACAAAAAAGCGTCCGGCTGTTTTCACAGAGCGGACGCTTTCAATCCTTATTGTGTTTGGATGCTGCGTTTTTGTTCAATCCAAGGTTTCAGCTTCGTAAAGATGAACGTAAAGACGATGGTGATGATAATGCCTTTTACAATGTTAAACGGCAGAATTCCTGCGACAACCGCCGTTTTTAACTGGCTGTTTGACAGTGCCGGTGAATGTAAAAACCAAGTATACGCGGGCAGGATAAGAATATAGTTCAAAATACTCATCAGCACGGTCATCGCCGCGGTTCCGGCCAGCAGGCTCACCGCAAGACCTTTTGCAGAATTAAGCTTTTTAAACATAAACGCCGTCGGCAGAATAAACAGCGTTCCCGCGATAAAATTGGCTGCCTGCCCGACAGGCACGCCGGCCATGCTTCCTTGAATGATATACTGCAGAATATTTTTAATCGCTTCAACCGCAATTCCCGCCGCAGGCCCGTAAACCAAAATGGCGATAATTGCAGGAACGTCACTGAAATCAATCTTCAAATAATCCGGCAGACCCGGAAACGGGAAATTTAACAGCATAAGCACAAAAGCAATACTGCTAAGCATACTGATGACAACTAATTTTTTTACTTTCACAATGCTCTCTCCTTTTCGATCAAATCTCTCGAAAAGAGGAAAGGTTCTTTTGCGCCCCAATAAAAAAACCGCTTTTGTTAAAAAGCGGGAGCTTACTAAGGCTTGGCAAAGAAACGTTTGATATAAGCATCAAAACGTCTGCTGAACCTCCATCTTCTCCCATCCAGACTGTACTGTCGGCTCCGGAATCTCACCGGATCCTGCCGCCGAAGCAGCTCGCGGGCTTAGAGCATGATGCTCATCACCGCCGGTAGGGAATTTCACCCTGCCCCGAAGATTGATCTTATGAATTTATTCACATTATATATGATCAAATTGCAATTGTATAGAGAAATGCTCAAATTTAAATAAAATATTGGGGAAGCCCAATTTAAGCTGATTCAGCGGTTTCCTTTTCTCCTTTACTGCGTCAATACACATTGACACTCTATTGAGAATATGATAAATTATCAGATATTTAGTCAGCTAAACTAGGAGGAAATCTAACAATGTTTCGAGTTTTGGTCTCAGATAAGATGAGCAATGACGGCTTAAAGCCGCTGATGGAATCAGACTTTATAGAAATTGTTCAAAAAAACGTCGCGGATGCAGAAGATGAATTACATACCTTTGATGCCCTGTTAGTCCGCAGTGCCACGAAAGTAACCGAAGAATTGTTTAAAAAAATGACCTCTTTAAAAATCGTCGGCAGAGCCGGTGTCGGCGTAGACAACATCGACATTGATGAGGCCACAAAACATGGGGTTATCGTGATAAACGCGCCGAATGGAAACACCATTTCAACGGCAGAGCATACATTCGCGATGATTTCTTCATTAATGAGACACATTCCGCAAGCCAATATCTCAGTAAAATCAAGAGAATGGAACCGGACGGCTTTTGTCGGGGCGGAGCTCTGCGGAAAGACTTTAGGCATTGTCGGTCTGGGGCGGATCGGAAGCGAGATTGCCCAGCGCGCCAGAGCGTTCGGTATGACGGTTCATGTATTCGATCCTTTCTTAACCGAAGAGAGAGCCGGCAAAATCGGCGTAAACAGCCGGACATTCGAAGAAGTGCTTGAAAGCGCGGATATCATTACCGTCCACACGCCTTTAACAAAGGAAACAAAAGGACTGCTTAACAGAGAAACCATTGCCAAAACGAAAAAAGGCGTCCGTCTTATCAACTGCGCAAGAGGCGGCATTATTGATGAAGCGGCGCTTTTGGAAGCGCTGGAAAGCGGCCATGTCGCAGGCGCTGCCCTTGACGTGTTTGAAGTGGAACCGCCAGTTGAATCAAAGCTTCCCGACCATCCGCTGGTGATCGCCACACCTCACTTAGGCGCTTCAACGAAAGAAGCACAGCTGAATGTCGCGGCACAGGTTTCTGAAGAAGTGCTGCAGTTTGCAAAAGGTCTGCCTGTCATGTCAGCGATCAATCTGCCTGCGATGACGAAAGATGAATTCAAAAAAATCCAGCCTTATCACCAAATTGCCGATAAAATCGGAAGTCTCGTGTCACAATGTATGAAGGAACCCGTCAAAGATGTTGCGATTCAATATGAAGGCACCATCGCCAAACTTGAAACATCATTTATTACAAAAAGCCTGCTGTCCGGTTTCTTAAAACCGCGTGTAGACTCAACGGTCAATGAAGTGAACGCCGGCGGTGTAGCAAAAGAACGCGGAATCAGCTTCAGCGAGAAGATTTCCTCCAATGAATCAGGATATGATAACTGCATCAGCGTAAAAGTAACCGGAGACCGGAGCACATTTACGTTAACGGCTACGTATATCCCTCACTTCGGTGAACGAATCGTTGAACTGAACGGCTTTAATATTGACTTAAATCCTGCCGGCCACCTCGTTTATATCCAGCACCAGGATACGACTGGTGTAATCGGACGCGTCGGACGCATCCTCGGCGATAACGATATCAATATCGCTACCATGCAGGTAGGCCGTAAAGAAAAAGGCGGAGAAGCCATTATGATGCTTTCTTTTGATAAACATTTAGATGATAAAGTCGTCAATGAGCTGACTTCAATTCAGGATATTGTTTCCGTTAAACTGATTGACCTTCCGTAACCAACAAAAAACCCAAAACATTCATATGTTTTGGGTTTTTTACGTTTAATGGCTTGGAAGCGGATTAGGCGCGGCAGGCACAGCGATAGGTTTTGTCACATCATAATTACCGATTTTCTTTGTATGCGCATGTGTGAACAGCACCTCAGAATAACCGAATTCCTTCGCAGTTAACAGAAGCCCTTCGATCATTAAAATCCCTTCCAGCGAATCTTCAACCGTATGTTTTTCGGACAATTGAATCCGCAGCTGCTCACCGTCTTTCCTTTCCGATACCGATGCAATCGCATCTGCTTCTATAATGCTCGCGGTCTGTGAGCCTCCGTCTGTTGTCTTCATCCCGTCAATAGCCTGATATACTGAATAATAGGTTTGTTCAGACGGGATGAGATACTCTTGTCCCAGACTGTCGCTGTAAGAAAAATACGCCCGGTTTGTCTGTTTATGTACGGACATCTCAGCGGAAATGCCGTAAGATTTATAAAAATCCTGTCCGGCTCCGTTTTGAACCTTTTTCAATTTAATCCGCTCGTAAGGACTCCATGTCAAAGTCTCTTTCAGCATCTTTTTCAATAAGTCAGCATCGGCAACTGATTCGATAGAGAACCGTCCGTTTACCTGCACAAGCAAGTCCTTCTTATCCGCCGTTACCTGCACACCGTCCAAAAGGTTCGGCACAGACAGGAAGGATTCGGGCACTTCTAGGTTTTCCGCTTCGGATAAAGCCTCTGAAACCGATTCATCCGGCTTCTTTTTTTCAAAACTGACCGGAATGACGGCGGATGTTTCTGAATCGGCAAATGCCAAGGTAATGTAATTGTTTTTGTTTTGGTTTGAGACGACGAACGTCTTCTGATCCGGCGGCTTGACAGAAGCTGACTGACTGGCTTTTTCAGTCTGGCGGCTGTCAGCGGTTAGATCACCGGAAGATTTGTTTGTCATCAGATGAGGAGATATAATCAGAGCGGTGCACAATGCGCAGACGCCGGCTGCGGCGGGGCCGATCCAGCTTCGGGCCGGTTTTTTCCTGTACGGTTTACCTGTTTCAATATTCCGGTAAATGGCCTCGGGTGAACGATGATCTCTAACCGCCGGAAGTTGTCTTAACAACTCCTCTACTCTTTCTTCGTTCCAATATGACTTCATCATCCATTAGCTCCTCCCTCAAAAGCTCCATCTGTTTCCGAAGTATTTTGAGCCCTCTGTGTTGGGTCGTTTTGACTTTGCTTTCCGAGAAGCGGAGAGCGGCGGCTGTTTCCTGAATGGAATATCCCTGAATAAATCTCAAGATAATAACAGCTCTTTGATCAATGGTGCAATGATCAAGCGCGGTATAAATTTCCCGGACGTTTTCATGCTGTACGGCGAGTTCGTCCGGGAGCAAATGCTGATCTCTGACATCTTGTGTATCCCAATCAAACGTACCCATAATACGCTGTCTGATCGTCTGCTGCTTGCGGAACCAGTCAATCGCCACATGGCGTGCGATGGATAACAGCCATGTTTTTTCACTGCTTCTTCCTTCAAATGTATGATAGGAATTCAAGACGCGGATATACACTTCCTGCGTCAAATCTTCAGCCTGCGACTTATCTTTTACCATATAAAATAAAAATTGATATAAATCTTGATGGTATGCATCATATAATATCTGAAAGGTTTCTTCCATGGGAAACCCCTCCGTTCACTTTTTTGTCGTAAAAATGCGTTGAAAAGTTACATTACAACTATATTACGAGAAACTGGAATTTGGAAGGGAATTTATATTAACATATTCTTAAATTTTTAAAGGAGAAACAAATAAAAAACACCCGCAGAACATGCGGGTGTTTCGTAT
This sequence comes from Bacillus sp. NEAU-CP5, assembly GCF_026420705.1. NCBI lineage: Bacteria > Bacillati > Bacillota > Bacilli > Caryophanales > Bacillaceae > Bacillus > Bacillus sp. NEAU-CP5. The sequence goes on from NZ_JAPMOV010000002.1 coordinate 258,548, forward strand.
GGAACAAGATTGTTCGTCAATTTCAGACGTCATCCTGCACTTTTGTCGGAATATAAAATGTAAACGTCGTCCCTTTGTCGATGCTGCTGTGAACCGCAATTGAGCCGCCGTGGGCTTCCACGATATTTTTTACGATGGCGAGTCCGAGTCCGGTCCCCGCCCTGCCTCTTGTTCTTGCTTTGTCCGCTTTATAAAAACGTTCAAAAATAAAAGGCAGGTCCTCTTCCGGTATTCCCGAGCCGGAATCTTTGATATCGATTTTCAGCCCGTCTTTTACGGTCTGAGCCGCGATATGAACGCTTCCGCCTGACTCCGTGTGGCGCAGCGCATTATCTATAAGGTTGGTAAACACCTGTTCCATTTTATCTTCGTCAAAGACACACTCCGGCTGAGACACCGAGATGTCTTCTGTGAGCGAAACGCCTTTTTCCTTCGCTACCCCGGAAAATTTGCGGGAGATCTTCTCCAGAAATTCATGCAGGTTTACCGTTTCATAGTGCAGGCCCGTATGTCCGGATTCCATTCTGGCCAAATCCAGCAAATCATTGACGAGCCGGCCCATGCGAAGAGATTCATCATAAATGATCTGCGCGATTTCTTTTTTCTCCTCTTCGGTGCTTGCAATGTCGTCCACTATTGCTTCACTGTATCCCTGCAGCATAGAAATCGGGGTTCTGAGCTCATGACTGACATTGGCAATGAAGTCTTCACGCAATTTATCGAGCCTGCGCTCTTCGGTCATATCACGGAGCACGGCCACGGCGCCGCGGACGTGTGATTCCGCATAAAGAGGCGACATCAATAAAACCCATGACCTTCCTTGAAGCGTCATTTCAATCATTTGCTCTTTTTCCGTGTTCACTGCATTTTGAAATAGCTCTTTTGCTTCAGGGGGAAGGTTGTCTCCTTCTTTAATGTTCATGTTCTGCTCATAATACCATGCCTGCAGAAAACGTTCGGCCGGCGGGTTGGTCACCAAAATGGTGCCGTCAATATTTATGGTGATGACTCCGTCTGCCATACTGCTTAAAATATTGGACAGCTGTTCTTTTTCCTGATTCAGCGCGTTAATATGAAAATTGAGCTGCCGTCCCATCTGATTAAAGGCAATGGCCAGTTCCCCGATTTCATCTTGGGTCAGAATCGGAATTTTTGTATCAAACTTTCCTTTCGCCAAGTCTTGGGCGCCTTCCCGCATTTTCCGAAGGGGATATGTCACCCTGCTGGATAAAAAGAACGCGAAAAACGTTGTCAGGACGATGGCAATGCCCGCCGCAAGAAAAATATAGCGTGTTGTATGTTTCGTCGTATCTTTGACGGCAAGCAGCGATTGGGATAAAAAGACCATGCCTTTTTTGCCGTCTTTTTCATACGGCACTCCGACGATCAGCCGTTCGTTATCCGAACCGGCATTGTTGGGGACCGCGCGTTTGCTTACTTTTTTGCGGTCTGTCAGCGCCTTGTGCAGATCCCGGTCATGTTTGATCTGCTCTAATGTAATAGAGGATAAATGATTATCGTCATTGGGCGAATACCAGACATGCTTATCATCCTGAATGATCGCGATGCTCGTTAAATTGTCCGCCAGTTCCCACGTGATGGATCTGGCAAGCGGCTGGTCTTCATGATTTTCTATTATGACCGCAATTTTATCGGCAAGCTGCGTTAAATCTTTTTCCGCTTCTTCAACGTGGTAGTTTTCTATAAATTCCAGAAGCAGCACCGTTAAAATAAATAAAACAATTAACACGAGTGAAAGAATGGTAAACCAAAGCTTTCCTACTACGCTTTTCCAAAACTTCATTCAGCGCCTACCTCAAATTTGTATCCGACTCCCCATACGGTGACGATTTTTTTCGCCGCTCCCGGGGACACTTTATTTAATTTTTCACGGAGCCGTTTGACATGGGTGTCCACCGTTCTGAGGTCTCCGAAAAATTCATACTGCCACACTTCTTTTAAAAGCTTTTCCCTGTCGTACACTTTGTCCGGTGTTTTCGCCAGAAAGTACAGCAGTTCATATTCCTTCGGCGTCAGGCTCACCTCCGTGCCGTCCGCAGTCACCCTGTGAGCATCGTGATCAATGGATAGATGCGAAAAGACGAGCACATTTTTTGTCGGGGTATTTGCTGTCAGATAAGATGTTTGGGAAGCCCTTCTTAAAAGCGCCTTTACCCGAAGCACCACTTCTCTCGGGCTGAAAGGCTTGACGATATAATCGTCCGTACCCGCTTCAAACCCCTGGACGCGGTTGGCTTCTTCCCCTTTTGCCGTCAGCATGATAATCGGCGTCGCTTTTTTTTCTCTGAGCTGCCGGCATACTTCGATTCCGTCCGTTCCCGGCATCATTAAATCCAAGAGCACCAGATCATAATCTGATGCCAGCCCCATTTTAATGGCCTCGTCGCCGTTTTCCGCTTCTTCAATCACATAGTTTTCCCGTTCAAGGTACATTCTTAAAAGGCGTCGAATTCTGGCTTCATCATCTACTACTAATATTTTAGTTTCATTTGTTTGATCCATCGTTTTCCCCCTGCTTTCCTTCTGTTACTTTCATTTTAACAAACTGTGCGGCAGCTTGAGAACTGTATCGGCTTTTTGCATCTATGCGTACGAATGAAGTCCGGCAAGCACGAGATTCACAAAAATTAAGTTAAACATAATAATGGCGAAGCCGATGACGGCAAGCCACGCGGACTTTTCGCCATGCCAGCCTCTTGACAGCCGCAAGTGCAAATACGCTGCGTAAAATAAAAAGGTGATCAGCGCCCATACTTCCTTCGGGTCCCAGCCCCAAAAACGCGTCCATGCAAGCTGCGCCCAAATCATCGCAAACACAAGCGCGCCGAGTGTGAATACCGGAAAACCGATGGAAACAGCGCGGTAGCCGACTTCATCGACCAAGTCCAGATTCACATTTTTGACGAGCGGGCTGATAAGAGCGCTGATTCTCTTTCTGAATATCAGCCTGAGCGCACCGTATAAAACGAGACCTGCGCCAAACGACCAGATCACCGTATTGACCTTTCTGCCTGAAAAAATGGCCGGAAGCTCAATAAGCGGCTTCATTGCGCCTTCCGTAAGCAGTTCTCCCTCATGCGGGCCGACAAGCGCAGGCATATCATATATCATGACGCTTTTGGCTTCTTTTTTATCCACCCAATTAAATTCAGCTTTGTAGTCCGCCAGCCGGAATGCCGACGTGACGGCGATAAATGCCACGGTCGTCACGAGTATAAACATGATGACTTCAAGCCAGAACGTTTTTTTGCCCGGTCTGGATTGGTCGACATGCTTTAACAGGAAAATGACGCCGGCTACAAAACTGATCGCAAGAATCGCCTGCCCGAGCGCCGCCGTCGTGACGTGAATGTACAGCCAATTGCTCTGCAGTGACGGAATAAGCGGCGTGATGTCTGTCGGAAACATGCTTGCATATGCGATAAGCAAAAGCGCGATAGACAATGTGAACATGCCTAATGAAGGCAGTCTGTAAATAAAGTAAATAATAATAAAAGCGAGAACAAGCATCATGCCGAATGACGTCGTAAATTCAAACATATTGCTGACAGGCGCATGTCCGCTTGCCGACCATCTCGCAATGAAGTAGCCGAGATGACAAAGAAATCCGAAAATGGTTAACGTGATTCCGATAGCCGACCAGCGGCCCTTACCGTCCTTAGCACCTTTTGTTCCCCGGATGGCGCCGCCGAAAACCGGGACGGCAATTAAATAAATCAAAAAGGCAGCATAAAGAAAATTTGCGCTCAGCTCCGCCATGACACCACTCCTTTTTCACTAGGCCTGATTTTTGGCCAATTCTTTTTGATCGGCCGGCTCTTGAATCCCGGTCCCGCTAAGAACAAATTCGATATCCTTTTTCAGACCGAACCAGTTTTTGTTCGTATGTCCCGCCACAAGCACTTCATGATCACCTGTTTTGATCCAGATCCTTCTGTGCTGCCAGTACATTCCTTGAATGACGCCGATCATAAAGATCGCGCCGCCGACGGCAAGCACCCATAAGGTTAAGTCTTTTCTGACGGTGAGTCCTGTAATGTTTTTCGTTTCCACATGGTCGAATTTTAATTTGTACTTGTTACTTTCGGAACCTTCAACAGTCTGCTGAATCGCAACAAAACTTTTCTCCCCTTTCGGCTTGTCAGGAGCCGTGATTTTAAAGACAAAAGCCGGATTGTTAGGAACCTTCGTTTTCGTGCTCGGTTCTCCGTCCTTGTTAAAATAAAAATCAGGAAGATAACTGGCGATCTGCACTTTGTAACCGTTACCAAGATCATAGTCCGTGTCGGGATCAAGAAGATTGATCTTCAGTTTGCCGAATGACTGTTTTGTTTTTTGGTCGATCAGCTGAAATACCATCTGATCGAGCTGGTTTTCTTTATAGTCCACCTGATACACAGAATAGGAGTCAAAACGCAGCGGTTCATTGACGCGGATATTGTTTTCTTTGACTCTTTTAAGCTTCGGCTTTTCGCCGAATACAATGTCGCCTTCCCTCTTGTACAAAACCGCGTCCGTTGTGAAGGATTTGGCGACTTTGCCGTTTCCGGCTCTGTCAATGGCGTCGGCGAATACTTTTTTCTCAGTGTCTTTGTTATATGTCTGCATCGTGAACCGGTTGTTTTTTAAGTAATACTTGCCGTCAGTGCCGGGGATCTGAGCGGTTTCGCCTTCACGGACCCAGAGCGTTTCATCGACATACATACCGGGTACAAATCTCAGCATGGCTCCGATCAGAAAAATGATCAGACCGATATGATTGACGTAGGGCCCCCACCTTGAAAAACGGCCTTTTTCCGCCAGAATGCTTCCCTCTTGTTCTCGCACTCTATAATGCTTTTTTTTCAATCGTGTTCTGAGGCTATCAGCCGCATCACCGCTCAGCTCGGTTTCTGTCCGGCTGTATAGACGCTGCCTCTGCAAAAAGACCGGATTCCGCCGAACTCCTTGATTTTTCAGCGCCCTGTACAAAGGAATCACCCGATCCAGGCTGCAGATGACCAGTGATATGCCAATGGATGCGATCAGGAGCATATACCACCATGAGCCGTACAGGTGATGAAATCCCAGCAGATAATACATTTGGCCGATTATGCCGTACTGCTGTTCATAATATGTATCCGGCTGGGCGCCCGGCGGCAGATAAGCTTCCTGCGGAAAAACCGTGCCGAAAGCAGACGCCGCCAGAGTAATGACGATCAGCCATATTCCGACTTTTACGGAAGAAAAGAAGTTCCATACCTTATCGACGATTGTTTTGTTATATGTTTGCGAACGCCTTGCGCTGCCGTCGTACCGCATATCGGCAAGCGGCGATTTTTGATCATCAAGCGGCTTCCCGCACGACTCGCATAAAACCGTCCCGGCTGGATTCACGTGCCCGCATTCACATTTGACCTTTTTCATGAAGACGCCTCCGGCTTAATTAAATTCATATAGTCATGAACCATGCGTTCTGTCATCGTGCCGGTCACCACTTTCACGACTTTTCCGTCGGGATTGATCAAAAATGTCGTCGGAATAGGTGATACGCCGTACGCGTCCAGCACTTGCCGGTCAGTATCGAGCGCAACCGGGAAATTGACGCCGTATGTTTTCATAAAATTATGTACTGCAATTTTTGATTCGCCGACATTTACCGCAACCACCTCGACACCGAGGTCTTTAAAATGCTTGTATTGATTCTCCATATAGGGAAATTCCTGCTTGCACGGCTCGCACCACGTTCCCCAGAAATTCAGAAAAACGCCTTTTCCTTTTAACTGACTCAGTTCTATGAGTCTGCCCTCTGTATCTTTCAGCGCGAAATTCGGGGCTTTGGACCCCTCAGATATACGCTCGCCGTTTGTGTAAACAGCATTATAGATGGTATATCCGAGCGCGCAGAGTAAGATGAGAAGGATGCCGGTCCGAATGAATAAACGCCGCCGTTTTTTGTTCATTGTACACTGCTCCCCTCCCCTGCCTGCAAATCCATTCAATTATATCATCAACACGTTTTGTAATTTTTGAAGGTTATGTGAAAATTAGAAAGCGTTTTTACCGTGTTCAGCTAAAGCCCGCAGCCTTTTCACCTCATGCGGCGACAATTCTCTTGCATCTCCTGTGCGCAGGCCTCTTAAATCTAAAAATGCGTATTCTTCACGTTTTAGTTTCAGCACGTCATGACCGATCGCCTCGAACATGCGGCGGACCTGTCTGTTCCGTCCTTCATGAATCGTCAGCTGAATGATGCTCGTCTGCTTTCTTTTGTCCAGGGAAAGCATTTTCGCTCTGGCCGGCGCCGTCTTGCCTTCTTCAAGCTGAATGCCGCGCTCAAGCTTTCTCAGAAGTTCCTTGGAAGGAATCCCCTTCACTTTGGCGACGTACGTCTTATCAATTTCGTATTTCGGATGCATGAGTTTGTTGGCAAACTCGCCGTCATTTGTCAGCAATAAAAGTCCGCTCGTATCATAATCAAGCCTGCCGATCGGATAAATGCGCTGCGGCACTTCTTTGAAAAAGTCGGTCACCACTTTCCGCCCTTTGTCGTCATCAGCTGCTGAGATCACTCCTCTCGGTTTATAAAGCAGAAAGTACACGGGTTCTTCCCGCTCCACCTTTAATCCGTTTACTTCAATCTGATCAGAACCGGTCACTTTTACGCCGAGCTCTGTTATTACTTTTCCATTCACCTTTACTTTTCCTTCTTTTATCAGCTCTTCCGCCTTTCTGCGTGATGCCACGCCGGCATGAGCAATAACTTTTTGCAGTCTTTCCATGTCGTTCACCTCAAGTATAATCTTACTTTTTTCCCCTTGAACAAACAAGCTTTTTCAAGGAGAGTTATTTTGATATATAAAAAGCGCCTGATTTCAGGCGCTTCCAAATAATAACGTAACTATGATGATTGATGCAACCACCCCGATCAAATCAGCAAGAAGACCAACCTTTAAAGCATCCCCCATTTTTTTGATGCCGACCGCCCCGAAATACACCGTCAGGACATACAGCGTCGTGTCAGTCGATCCCTGCATGACCGAAGCCAGCCTGCCGATAAATGAATCAGGCCCGTACACGGCGATCAGATCTGTCGTCATGCCGAGCGCCGCCGTCCCCGAAATCGGGCGGATCAGAGCAAGCGGCACAACTTCTGCGGGAATGCCGATCGCTGTAAAGAAAGGCTTGCACAGCCCCATGACAAAATCCAGCGCGCCCGAGGCCCGGAATACGGTAATCGCCACCAGCATCCCGACCAAATAGGGAATGATGGAAAACGCAATCTCAATTCCTTCTTTTCCGCCTTCAACGAATGATTCATACGTCGGTACTTTTTTGATCGTGCCGTATATCAATATACCGGCGATAATAATCGGAATCATGGCTAAAGACAGCCAATTCACCATTTCCATTCGCTTACCTCCCTTTTCTTTTGCGGCGGTACCAGAAGTAGCGGTCAATGAAAATCGCGCCGATTCCCGAAATTAAAGTCGCTAAGATGGTCGGCCCGACGATATCGGTCGGTGATTTCGCCGAGTAAGCCATGCGCACGGCAATGACGGTTGTCGGTATCAATGTAATACTCGAAGTATTTACCGCCAAAAAGGTAATCATGGAACGGCTGGCCTCAGACTTACCTCCATTCAGCTTTTTCATCTGCTCCATGGCTTTAATGCCGAGCGGTGTCGCCGCATTTCCCAGTCCGAAAAAGTTTGCCATGAGATTTGATAAGATGTATCCCATCGCCGGATGATCAGGGGGAATATCGGGAAACAGCTTAGAAATAAACGGGCGGCACATTCTGCTGAATATATCCAAAAGGCCGGACTGCTCGGCTATTTTCATCAGGCCGAGCCAGAACACGAGAACGCTCATTAATCCGAACGAGATCGTAACCGCTTCTTTCGCTCCTTTAAAAACGGCTTCATTCACATCCTGCAAGGTACCGTTAAACATCGCAAAGACAAGTCCGATTACCGTCAGACATACCCAGATTAAATTGACCATGACGAACCGCCCGCCGCGCTCATAAACAGGCTCGTAAACGTCTCAATGAAATGCTTTTTCGGTTTTTTATGGCGCTCGTTTTCATAATAGACGGGAATCTTGGCGATCACTTTCCCATCATGCATAACAGTCATCCGGCCGACGACATCAGGAATGAGAGAGGCGTCCTTTTTCCAGGCTTTTTTCGGTTTTATTAAGGTTGTGCGGATTTTTACATCGTCGATTTCATCCTCTTTTAACAAATATTTGACATCCCGGGCAATAAAAGCGCGCTTTCCGTAAAACGTCTTTTTCAGCTTCGGAATGCCGCCTTTTTTGGCGACGACATAGGTTTTATAGTGATCAAAGACATAATTAAACATATTCATATGATCATCCCAATCATCCGGATCATTTATGGTGACCGCGATGAGATCCGTACCGTCTTTTGAGGCCGTCGAGACGAGCGTCCGTTTCGCGATTTTTGTGTAACCTGTTTTTCCGCCTGTGCTGTAACGGTAGAGCCCTGTGAGAAGCTTGTTTTTATTTTTCCATACCCGGTCCATCGTTTCCGCCTTATACACTTTTGTGCCTGAAACGGTCCGGTATTCCTTGATTTTCATCGCGTATTTAGTCAAAAGCGCCATGTCATACGCCGTTGAATATAAATTTTCATGGTCGTCCAGTCCGTGCGGATTTTGAAATTTTGTATTTTCCATCCCGATTTGCTCGGCTTTTTTGTTCATCATAAATACAAAACCGTCAAGGCTTCCGCCGACATATTCAGCTATTGCTGCAGCGGCGTCATTTCCTGATCTCAGCATAAGCCCGTATACGAGATCTTTCAGCTTCACTTTTTGTCCCGGCTGAAGATAAATGGCTGAGCCTTCCGTTTTTACGGCATTCGGGGAAACCGTCACGGTCTCTTCCATCTTCCCTGATTCAATCGCCAGCACCGCCGTCATGATTTTCGTAATGCTTGCAATCCGCCGCTTATGATGTTCATCCTTGGCGAATAACACCCTGCCAGATGCTCCGTCGATTATAATCGCGCTTTTTGCGCTGACATGTATTTGGGCATGTGCCGTATTGCCGTCTGTAATGGAAAAAAGAATAACAAAAGTCAAAAGAAATACGGCAGCTTTTTTGAAAAAGCGCATGAATGCTCACGTCCTTGTTGTGGGTTTGTACAAGTTTATGCGCATGTCCATGACTTATGAATACCAATTGCGTCACTTTCACATAAAAAAACTCTCCCAAAAGGAAGAGTTTTTATCTGACTGATGCCATATTTGAGCCTGATGCTTCATATTGCGCCAATTCTTCCCGCATGCGCAGAAATTCACTGCTGAGCGAAAGCAGAAGGCTCCGCAGCGAGTCCGGCACTTGCTGGTAGAATTCAATCGCGCTTTGGCCTGTATAAGCGGCGCGGCTGTTTTCGTACCATGTATCCTTTTTCGGCATGAAAAACTCTTCCACGCACTGATGATACACTTTATACAGCGTTTTTTCCGCTCTCACCTCATGAAACGGCTCCTGCATTAAAAGCCGCCTGCAGGCTTCCTGGGCGCCTTCGCAAAAGACGGTCATCCTCCTCAGCACACTGAGCACGTCGCGGCAGTATGCCTCATCCGCCTCTCCTTGAGCCCGCATCTCCGGCAATGTTGTATGATTTAAATAGCTGCTGACCATCGTGACAACCTCGGCTAAAAATTCACCAGTTTCTTCAGTATGGGCCCTCACAATCGAATTTCCCATTTCCGTCCGTTTCCTTCCTCTCTTGTACGTCGTCATTTGCGTCATTCATCAATGGCCTTTCCCTACTATCGTATGATGAAAAACGATTATTATTTAATATCCTCAAAAGTTTGGTTGAAGTTTTCAAAGAATAAATCGGCTTCCTCCTGGAGAACGTCTTCCTCCGCATTTTCAGGAAGCGGCGGGAGCTCCTCCAAAGTTTTTAAGCCGAATTGTTCAAGAAATACCGGTGTCGTGCCGTATAAAATCGCCCGGCCGGGACCGTCGGCGCGGCCCACCTCACACAGCAGCGCTTTTGACACGAGGCTGTGCAGAATCCGTTCAGACTTCACGCCCCGGATATCTTCAATTTCCGCCCGTGTGATCGGCTGCTTGTACGAGACGATCGCCAGCACTTCCAAAGAAGCCTGTGACAGCCCTTTTGACGGCACTTCGATTAGTTTTTTCAAATAAGGCACGAATTCTTTTTTCGTTCCAAGCATATACGTATCCGCATATTCGGTAAGCTCGATGCCTCTGTCGTCTTCCTTGTACTGAGCGGCCACTTCTTCCATGATTCCGGCCAGTTCCGCTTCTTCTATTTCAAGCACCGTCACCAATTGCTTTTTGGTCAGCCCTTCATCACCCGCCGCATACAGCAGGGCTTCCACAATCGCTTTCCAATTCACGATATCAAGCGCCATGAATGGATTCACTCCCCGTAATGTATATATCTGAAAAGTTTTCTTCCTGTTCAATGATAATCTGCTGATTTTTCATCAGTTCCAGGACTGCTAAAAACGTCACGACGAGATGGTCCTTTTGCCGAGAAGGAAAAAGCTCTGTGAAGTTTATTCTTCTCCCCGCCGTTTTTAAGCTTTTTACGATTTCGTTCATTCTGTCTTCAATCGGTATTTCCTGCCTTGTAATGGTCGTTTCTTTCGGCCGCGTGATTTTTTTACGCTGAAGCACCTTTTGAAACGCGCCGATCATGTCATAAACGGTCACCGACAGTTTCTGCTCGGTCTGTTTGATTTCTTTTGCATACTCACTTAAATCACTCGGCGGCTTTGTAAATGACTTTTGTCTTTCTTCTTCCCGCTCTTTTAAATCCTTCGCAGCGGTTTTATACTTTCTATACTCAATCAGCTTTTCAATCAGCTCGTCCCGAGGGTCTTCTTCTTCAAGCATTTCGTCTTCAAACAGCTCTTCCTCTTGTTTCGGAAGCAGCATTCTGCTTTTAATGCTGAGAAGCGTCGCCGCCATGACCAGATATTCACTGGCGACATCAAGTTCAAGCTCTTGCATTGTATGTACATATAATAAATATTGTTCAGTAATGGTTGCCACGGGTATGTCGTATATGTCGATTTCAAGACGGTTAATCAGATGAAGCAGCAGGTCCAATGGGCCTTCAAACGTATCAATTTTCACTTGATATTCTACCATTATCTCACCATTTTCAATATCACTCTCATTGCCGGAAAAACTGGCTACCCTTTAGTATAATCCACCGAAATGCTCTCGTCCAATACTTTTATATACGTCCTCCGTTATTTAGAAAATACTGAAAAAGAAGATATACGCCTATACCTTTAAAGGTGGATGCACATATGATAGCCGTGTAAACTTGAAACAAAGGGAGGCTGATTTCACATGAGCGGAGCTTGTTTCGGCGGAGGTTTTGCATTAATTGTCGTTCTGTTTATTTTGCTCGTTGTCGTAGGAGCATCTTACATCTGCTAGTTCCTCAGGCTTCAGGCACCAAGCCGCTCTTTTTTCCTTTTCATAGCGCTGTGGTACACTGGTTTTAGCATAAAAGGAGGAAGCGGCTTGTATCCTAAAGCTTATATCGGCTTTTTGGCCGAATTTCACGCATCAAGAGATTATTTTGAGTGTCATGAACTGTTAGAGGAATATTGGAAAGAAAGCCCGGCTGAAAAGCGGAGCATTCATTGGGTCGGCCTGATTCAGCTTGCCGTCGCTCTGTATCACCAGCGCAGGGGAAATGAAGCCGGGGCGAAACGGCTGATTGCCAACAGCTTACGTATTCTGCGGTCTGAAAAGCAGGCGGTCTGTTCTCTCGGTCTCAGCCATCCGAAACTGATTGAGCTGATAGAAACGCTGTCAGACGATATAGAAGCGGGCCTGCCTTACAGAAGTGTTATGCTGCCGATTACAGATGAAGCCCTGAAAGAAGCATGTCTTGCCGAATGCCGCCGAAAGGGCTATACATGGGGGCAAGACGGCGTATCAGATACCTTTCTTATTCATAAACACCGCCTGCGGGACAGGACGGATGTCATTAAGGAACGCGAACGGGAAATTGAGAGAAGAAAAAAAAGCAGAGGCTGACGGTCAGCCCTGCTTTTTCTATATCAAAACAGCTCCCGAAACCGTGAAGATTCCGGGAGCATTTGTCAGTTATTATATGAGATATCCTGATCTTTTTGATGTTGACAGCGTTCAAAAAAGCTTTGCGTTAATTCATTCGGAACGAGTGCCTCCGTTTTGAACAGACGTTTTAAGGCGTCCATCATTTGCTTTCCGATTCCTTGATGGCGGTAAGAAGGATTCACGCTGATATGCCGGATTTCAACTTCTGAGTCCTTTTTTTCGACTCCGATCGCTCCGACGATATCTTCATCCTCTTTCCAAAGAAAGAGCTGGCGGCCAGTATCCGTTTCATAGTCCTTTATTGTCTGCTGAAGCTGCTTGAGATCTTTTTCATTCGGCATAAATGACAGAAGACCCATCGCAATCTTTTCAAACGATTTTTTATAACGAATTAACATAAAAACCCCTCTATATCCAAAATGTCCATTCATGTCCTATCAAACGGATACATAAAGGCGATCCGTTTCCTCACATTATATCATTTTCGCCGCTGTTTTAAACGCTTTTCAACAAATTATTCAAATGAACGGTTTAAGTTTGCCATTTCAATGGCAGATACCGCGCAATCCGCTCCCTTATTTCCGGCTTTTGTTCCGGCTCGTTCGATGGCCTGCTCAATGGTTTCAGTCGTCACGATGCCGAAGATAACCGGGACGCCCGTCGCCGTTCCCGCCTGGGCAATGCCTTTTGCCGCTTCATTGCAGACATAGTCATAATGCGTTGTCGCTCCTCTGATAACCGTGCCGAGCGTAATGACGGCATCGTATTTTTTCGTTTCCGCCATTTTCTTTGCCGCAAACGGGATTTCAAACGCTCCCGGCACCCAAGCGACGTCAATGTCGTTTGATTCTACACCGTGGCGAAGCAACGTGTCTTCCGCTCCGCTTAACAGCTTGCTCGTTATAAATTCATTAAATCTGCCGACGACGATTCCGATTTTAAGACCTGTTCCTACTAGGTTTCCTTGTATGATATTCATATGTTATCCATCCTTTTTTGTGAGATTTGTTTTTAGAAATGAAGCAGATGTCCAAGTTTTTTCATTTTGGTCTGTAAATATTGCTTGTTATGCTCACTCGCTTCCATTTGAAGCGGCACCCGTTCTGAAATGCTGAGACCGTATCCTTCAAGGCCGGCGATTTTCCGGGGGTTATTGGTTAAAAGTTTCATATGCTGAACCCCTAAGTCGCGGAGAATCTGGGCGCCGATGCCGTAGTTGCGCAGATCAGGCAGAAAGCCGAGCGCTTCGTTCGCTTCAACCGTGTCATACCCTTGTTCCTGCAATCGGTACGCCTTCAGCTTATTGATTAAACCGATTCCTCTGCCTTCCTGGCGCAAATACAATAGAACGCCGCGGCCTTCTTCAGCAATTTGCGCAAGCGCGGCATGAAGCTGAGGTCCGCAATCACAGCGATGGGATGCAAACACATCGCCCGTCAGGCATTCTGAGTGCACTCTGACAAGAACGGGTTCGCTGTTAAACGGGACGTCCCCCATGACAAAGGCGAGATGTTCTTTTCCGTCAACCTCGTTTGTATATCCGTAAACTCTAAACGTGCCGAAGTCAGTCGGCAGCGTAATATCAACTTCTCTGTTCACAAGTGCCGTAATGTTGTAACGGTACTCTATTAAGTCTTTTATCGTAATCATTTTCAGCTGGTGGCGTTCGGCGATTTCGGCTAACTCCGGCACTCTGGCCATTGTGCCGTCTTCATTCATAATTTCACAAATGACGCCCGCTCCCTGAGATCCGCAGGCTTTTGCAAGATCAACGGCTGCTTCCGTATGGCCGGCCCGCTTCAGGACGCCTCCTTTTTTTGCGATTAAGGGGAAAATGTGGCCCGGACGCTGAAAATCGTCAGACACAGATTCTTCGTTCAACAGCGCCTGAATGGTAAAGGATCGTTCCTGCGCGCTGATGCCCGTTTTTGTCAGCCTGTGGTCAATACTGACCGTAAACGCGGTCTCATGTGAGTCCGTATTATGATCAACCATCGGGTGAAGATCCAGCCGGCCGGCGATGTCTTCAGACAGCGGCGTGCAGATCAGGCCTCTCCCATGGGTCGCCATAAAATTAACCACTTCCGGCGTGGCATGCTCAGCTAGCGCTACGAAATCTCCTTCGTTTTCTCTGTCTTCATCATCGACAACAATGATGACTTCACCTTTTTTCAGCGCCTCTAACGCCTCTTCTATCGGATGAAACATATCGATCTTCCTTTCTAAAAGCCGTTCTCGCTTAAAAAGGCTTCCGTGATAGTTTGATTGCTTTTCGTTTGTTCTGTTTTGTGCAAAAAGCGGTATAAGTATTTGCCGATCATGTCACACTCAATATTTACGGTCGATCCGACTGTTTTCGTCTGAAAAATCGTTTCTGAGATGGTATGCGGAATGATGGATACCGTTACGCTTTCGTCTGATAAACCGAAAATCGTCAGGCTCACGCCGTCTACCGTAATTGAACCTTTCAATACGAGCGTTTTTGTCAATTCCGGCGAAAGTTTTAAATCGTAATAGACCGCGTTGCTTTTTTTCTCGATCCGCGTAATTTCCGCCGTTCCGTCCACATGCCCTGATACAAAGTGGCCGCCGAACCGTCCGTTGGCGGACATCGCTCTTTCCAGGTTTACTTTACTGCCTTTTGACAAGCCGTTCAGCGAAGTGGCTTTCACTGTTTCCGGCATGACATCAACCGTAAATTGATTGTCAGAAAATCCGGTTACGGTCAGGCAGATGCCGTTTACCGCAATGCTGTCGCCAAGTTTCACATCACTTGTCACTTTTGAAGCGGCGATGGTTAATGCCATGGAAAGGCCTGTCTTTTTGATTGCTTGGATCGTGCCTGTTTCTTCAACGATTCCTGTAAACATCGTCACCATCCTTTCCATCTTTAGGTATGGCCGTCAGTTTTATATCCGGCCCGATTTGGGTGATTTGTGTGAATTGTAAATGGGGGACATCTTTCATTGATTGAAAACCTTCACCGGAGATCAAGCTGGGAGCAAGCGTTCCTCCGATTAATTTAGGGGCGAAATAGAAATGAAGCTCTTGGAAACAGCCTTCCTTGACAAAACTTCCGTGTACGGATGCTCCGCCTTCCACATAAACGGACATTATGCCGTTTTCAGCAAGAATGCTGAGCACCTCAGGGACGTGAATGCGGTCTGTTTCCAGCGGAATAACTTTTATTCCGAGTGCGGTCAGCCGGTCTTTCTTTTGCACGTCTGCACCTTTGGCCGTAAATATCCATGTCGGCGCAGCGCCGTCAGTGAGCACATTTGCCGTTTCAGGAATGGTCAGCTTTGTATCGAGAATCACTCTGACCGGCTGCTTCACCGCATCGGGAAGCCTGCAGGTCAGGCTCGGATTATCAGCTTTGACTGTGCCTGCTCCGACAAGAATGCTTTGATGCGATTTCCTGTATTGCTGGGCATCAAGCCTTGCCGCCTCTGATGTAATCCATTTGCTGTCACCGGTTTCAGTCGCTGTTTTCCCGTCAAGGCTCGCGGCCGCTTTCAAGGTGACATACGGAAGTCCGGTCCGCATGAAGTGAAGAAACATTTTATTCAGCTCTTCTGCCTGCTGCCTGAGAAGTCCGGTTTTCACTTCGATGCCCGCTGCTTCCAGCATTCCGATGCCTTTTCCGGCTACAAGCGGATTCGGATCTTTTACAGCGATGAACACCCTTTTTATCCCCGACTTTATTATCAGTTCGGCGCATGGCGGTGTTTTTCCGTAATGGCTGCAAGGCTCCAGCGTCACATACAAATCGGCGCCTTTTGCGTGTCTGCCGGCCATATTAATCGCGTGAACCTCGGCATGCGCTTCTCCGTATTGCAAATGGGCGCCCATTCCGACGATCTGTTCGTTTTTGACGACGACAGCGCCGACAAGAGGATTGGACTGTGTCTGTCCTTCACCGCGTCTGGCAAGTTCTATTGCCGTATTCATATAATATTCTTCCATCGTTATCCCTCCCTTCTTCCACGCAATTTGGCGTCAAAAAAGCCCCGAATGTTTACACAGTTCGGGGCTTTGCCAGTTTTAATCCATAGGAAATAAGACTATACAGTAAGTTTATTTTTTGCATAGCTTCTCTCATCCTTCTCCCATCCAGACTTTCACTGTCGGCTTCAGCTTTTCACTGAATCCACCGTATACAGATGCATACGGGTCACGGGCTGTAAAGCGCAAAGCGCCTTATTACCGCCGGTCGGGATTTTCACCCAGCCCCGAAGGATACAATCAATATTTTTTTGTCCTTATCCGCTATTATAACATCCTTTGCGGCAGGCGCAATGAATTTGCACCTAATTATTCAGAAAAATAAAAAGCGCCCTTTTCCCATAAAAGGCGCCTTTATTTATTCGTTCACTTTGACGACCTTCAATAAGCCGTCAATCCGGTTTGATTTGCTGAAATACGCTTTAATCTTATCTCCCTTTTTCACATCGGAGAGATCCTGCTTCAGCTTGTCGCCGTTAAAAATAATTTTTGTGCCGTTTTCTGCCGTACCGTGGTACTCAGTTCCTTCGATTTTCGTAATTTTATATGTTTTGACTGTATATTCTTCTTTTTCCTGGGACAGGGTTTGTCCGATTGCAGTCGGCACGTCTTTCAGTTCAATATCGTTTATGACCATATAACCGCCCGCTAATAACAGCAGCAGTACAAGTAAAATGGCTGCTTTTGTTTTAATTCTTCCCATTTTTCTACCTCCAGCCCGTATCAATCTATTCATTACTATGTCATATTCCTTTTGTTCATGAATAGAAAACCGTTCTTCCCTGCGTGAGTTATTCATATAACGTTTCATAAAGGGAAGATGTTTCATGTATCTGTAAAACTTTCTATCTATTAAATAGATATACGAATTTATGTTCTGTTTTTGAGGGTGGAAAGATAAATTTATATAAAAAAAGCAGTTTTCCTCATGAAGAAAACTGCCTGTACGGTTTATTTCGTCTTGCGAATTTCGTTAAACGGGAAGAAGACGAATTTTGATGTGCCCGCTATTTGTTTTTTCGTAAAAAGACCGAGGCCGTTGCGGCTGTCCATAGATTCTCTGCGGTTATCACCCATGACGAAATATTTGTCGTCCGGCACCTTCACCGGGCCGAAGTCTTCTGTCAGCCGGTCATAGCCGCCTTGCTTCGCCTTGTGCTTGTTTGCCGCTAAATACGGTTCGGACACTTTTTTGCCGTTGATGTACAGCTGATCGTTTTTCATTTGCACCGTGTCGCCGGGGAGTCCGATAATCCGTTTGACATAGTGCTCATTTTCTCCGTTCAGAACGACGATCTGGTCGCGTTTGAAGTCGCTTATGTATTTGACCGTCATATTGACAAAGATTCTCTCGCGGTCATGCAGCGTCGGATCCATTGATCTTCCATCAACGAGATAAGGGGCAAATAAAAAGTTTCGGATGAGCAGTGCCAGAACGACAGCGATGATAATGGCTTTCGCCCAATCAAGTACGGCGCTTTTTTTAGAAGTTTTTTCTTTTTCTGATTTCAAGTGATTTCCTCCCATTAGCCATGGTCGTTTTTATTTTACCATGAATCCCTGCACAGAGGGCAAATAAGCCCCGCACCTCATCCATTTTTTTCATTTTATAAGCCGGATCTGCTGATTTTACGGTATTTCACGAAGCTTCCGATCCGCCAAATGCACAAATACACAAAAGCAAGTTCCATCGTTAAAACGGCGAATTCCGCCGCGTCAATGTTTTTGAAATATTGGCTGAGCACGATACGGATCGCAATAATCGCGATAATGACATATTTAAAGTTTTTATTCCGCTTGGAGTAAACAAAGCCGTCTTCCCGGATTTCATAGGCGGTTTGCGACAGCATGATGACACCGAATACCGCGCCTAACAGTCCGGCGATGGCGAGCTCCCAAAGAGCGGGAAAATGAAACGGCTTTCCCGGGATATTCATGAGCTGGCTGATGCTGAATGTAAAAATGACGGCGATAATCAAAAGCGGGAGAATGATGCCGAAGCCGCCGCCTTTAATCGGCCTGTTTCCCTTTTTCACCCTGAACCAAATAATAAGTGCGAGAATAATGATGACAAATAAAACGGTTGCCAATTGAACCAACGTTTCTACCTCTTTTCATTGTTGTAATCGGTCTTTTTCACTATACCAGAGGAACTGCTATCGTTCATATATGTATTTTTTCATGATTTACACATGAGAATTTTCATATACATAAAAAAACCCGCCTGAAAAAGGCGGGTTTTCCGTCATTATCCTTCTACACGGATTTCTTTCATTTTGTCTCCGTTAGACATGTTTTTCGCATGCTCTAAACCGCTTGTCACTTTTCCGAATACAGTATGAACGCCGTTTAAATGCGGCTGCGGCTCATGTACGATGAAGAATTGGCTTGAACCCGTGTCTTTACCGGCATGCGCCATTGATAAAGAACCGGCTTCGTGCTTATGCGGATTGCCTTCTGTTTCACATTTGATCGTTTTTCCGCTTCCGCCCATGCCTGTCCCAGTCGGATCTCCGCCTTGGCTGACAAAGCCCGGAATCACGCGGTGGAAAATAACGCCGTCATAAAAGCCCGTATTCGCCAGGTTTTCAAAGTTAGCGACTGTATTAGGCGCTTCATTCGGATAAAGTTCAAATTCGATTCTGCTGCCGTTTTCCATTTCGATGTAACCAGTTTTCATTCTCATTCCTACTTCCGTATTGTTTTTTGTCAAAGCCTTCTTCAATATGAATTTCAATTGTAAGCCGGCTTTCTTTTTGATATTCTTTTGAAGGAAGAGGCCTCTGCTCTTCTTTTCGCGGCTATTATACCACACCTTCAGCCGGAAAACGAATCTCCCCGCTTCCGCAGAAAGAAAATGAAACCAGAACAGCTTCACAGCCGTCTATGTATCGGAACTGCTTCACGCAGGCCCTCACAAACCGCTTCAAAACGGCATTTGTGAAAAGAAGGAGGTTAACCGCTTTGAAAAAAATGTGGATTGGATTGCTGGCGGCGGCCGTTGTATTGTGCACAATACCGAAAATCAGCCTGGCCGATGCCGCAGTCGGAGATGTCATCGTCACACTGGGGGCGGATCTGTCAAACGAAAACCGTCAGAAAGTGCTTGACGAATTAAATGTCCCTGATAACGCGACAAAAGTGACGGTCACGAATAAAGAAGAACATGAATATCTGGGAAAATATATATCGAATGCCCAAATCGGCACAAGAGCCATCTCTTCATCATCCATCACGGTGGCAAAGAAAGGGTCCGGTCTTGACGTTAAGACCCATAATATCGATTCCATCACGGATGAAATGTACTTAAACGCCCTGATGACAGCAGGAGTGAAAGATGCGAAAGTATACGTGACGGCGCCGTTTGAGGTATCAGGCACCGCAGCATTAACGGGAATCATCAAGGCATATGAAGTCTCATCAGACAAAGCGATTTCAGAAGATGTAAAACAGGTCGCCAACCAAGAGCTTGTTACGACATCAGATCTCGGGGATAAAATCGGGGATAAAAACGCCTCCGCGCTCATCGCAAACATTAAAGATGATTTCGCGAAAAACGGTGTGCCCGATACAAAAGAAGGAATCGAGAAAAAGGTCGATGATGCGGCTTCAACCCTTAACATTACACTGACTGACGCTCAAAAAGACCAGCTCGTTTCATTGTTTAATAAAATGAAAAATGCCAAGATTGATTGGGGCCAAGTCGGCAGCCAGCTCGATAAGGCAAAAGACAAAATCACGAAGTTCATTCAATCCGATGAAGGCAAAAGCTTTGTTCAAAAAGTCATTGATTTCTTCGCTTCGATTTGGAATGCGATCGTGTCTGTATTTACAGGAGACAGCGGATCAAGTTCTAACAGCTGAATGCAAAAAGAGACCGGACGCCATTGTTCCGGTCTCTTTTTTATTTATTGTTTGACCCCCGTCTTAAACGGCAGATCCAGTTTTACAATGTCTTCATAAGTTTCCCTTCTAATGACAAGATGCGCTTCGCCGTCTTCCACAAAAACGACGGCGGGACGCGGAATGCGGTTGTAGTTGTTAGCCATGCTGTATCCGTACGCTCCCGTGCAGAAAACGGCGAGAAGATCGCCTTCTTTCACTTCCGGAAGATCTATATCCCAAATGAGCATATCACCGCTTTCACAGCACTTACCCGCGATGGATACCGTTTTGTCGTGGTGTTCTCCGATTCTGTTTGCCGATACGGCTTCATATTTCGCCTGATACAGCGCAGGACGGATATTATCGCTCATGCCCCCGTCAACCGCTGCATATTTACGGATGCCGGGCACTTCTTTTTGCGAACCGATGGTATAAAGCGTCGTTCCGGCGTCTCCGACGAGCGAGCGTCCCGGTTCAATCCAAATTTCCGGAATGTCAAAAGCGTGCAGCGCTGCGTTTTCTTTTACCGCTTCGATAATTTTTTCCACATAAACGGCGGGATGAAGAGGTTCATCCTCCTCCGTGTAGCGGATGCCAAAGCCGCCCCCTAAATTCAGCACTTCAGAGACAAAGCCGAATGATTCTCTCCATTCATTCAGTTTTGCGAAGATTTTTTCTGCGGCCAGCACAAAGCCCGCCGTATCAAAAATTTGTGATCCGATGTGGCAGTGAACACCGAGAAGGCGGATATGGTCTGACTGTAATACTTGTTCAATCGCCTTTTCTATTTGCCCGTTATGCAGATCAAAACCGAATTTGGAATCTTCCTGTCCCGTCGTAATATAATCATGCGTATGCGCCTCTACCCCCGGAGTGATGCGCAGAAGCACATCCATTGTGCGCCCTGATTTGCGGCACAGTTCCGCAAGCAAGGATATTTCATGAAAATTATCAACGACGATGCAGCCGATTTGATGATCGAGCGCCATTTTCAACTCTTCTTCGCTTTTGTTATTGCCGTGAAAGTGAATCCTGTCAGCCGGAAAACCAGCCGCAACCGCCGTAAACAGCTCTCCGCCGGATACAACGTCCAATGAGAGCCCCTCCTGCTCAGCGAGCTGTATCATCGCAACGGAAGAAAACGCCTTGCTCGCGTACGCGACCTGCGCCTTTAAATCCGCGTCAATGAATGCCTGTTTAAAGCTTTTAGCGCGCTCACGTATTAAAGCCACATCGTAAACATAAAGAGGCGTGCCGTAATGCTCCGCTAAATACAGCGCGTCCACACCTCCGATTTCCAAATGACCTAGTTTGTTTTGTCTGCTTGTGCCATGTAAGAACAATGCTCATTCCCTCTTTCTGATCCGCATATGGGTGAAAAGGACAGCTTCTTTTGAGCTGTCCTTATACAAGTCCCGTATAAGTTAAGACATACAATATCATAATCTTCTGTCGGTTTCAATGCGATTATGAACCGCTTGGCTGCCTTTGACGGTCTTTCGGGTGAACAATGCTCGGCCTGACTTTGGCTCCCGGCACTGTCGTCCGGACGAGCACCTGCCACAGCGCCTTGCCGTTAAACGGTAAAAACGGCCATAAATACGGCGTGTGAAACGAGCGGATATTCGCCATTATGATCAGCAGCAATGTAAAGCCTATCACAAAGCCTTTCACTTGGAAAATGGCCACGAGAACCATTAAGATGAGGCGTATCATTTTATTGGCGAGACTGAGCTCATAGCTCGGCGTGGTAAATGATCCGATGGCGGCGATCGATACGTACAGAATCACTTCTGCTGAAAACAGCCCCACCGCTATGGCGATTTGACCGATCAGCACCGCCGCAATCAGACCCATGGCGGTGGATAAAGCGGTCGGCGTATGGATCGCGGCCATCCTGAGAAACTCAATCCCCAAATCGGCCAAAAAGATTTGCAGAATGATCGGGATATGCGTATTTTTATTTAAACCGATAAAATCCAATCTTTCAGGCAGAAGAGACGGTTCAAGAACAAAGAGGAACCAGATCGGAAGCAGGACCGTTGAAGCGATAATACCGAAGAACCTGATCCATCTTAAAAATGTTCCCACTGAAGGCGCCTGCCTGTATTCTTCCGCATGCTGAACATGGTGAAAAATCGTTGTCGGCGTTATGATCACGCTCGGTGACGTATCAACGACGATGATGACGTGCCCTTCCAAAATGTGATTGGCGGCCACATCCGGCCGCTCCGTGTATCTGACCATCGGAAACGGGTTGTAGCCCTGTTTGACGATGAATTCTTCCACCGTTTTATCAGCCATCGTCAATCCGTCAATGTCAATCGCATTCACTTCGTTTTCGACGATGCTGACAAGGTCCGGATCCGCGATGTCCTCTATATACACAATGGCAAGATCGGTCTTAGAGCGCTCGCCGACTTTCGTAATTTTGACGCGGAGCCTTTCGTCCCTGATTCGTCTTCTTATCAATGCTGTATTAATGACGATATTTTCGATAAAACCGTCTCTTGCTCCGCGGACGACCTTTTCCGTATCCGGTTCTTCAGGTGTGCGTCCGGGGTAACTTCTGACGTCAACGATAAAGGCGAAGCCCGCGTCTTCAACGATAACGGCGATAAGTCCGGAAAGCACCTGATCCGTTACTTCGTCGAGCGTTTTGACTTTTTGGACCTGCTGATTGACAAGCCTGTTTTCAACAACGTCAATCGCTTCATCCGCATTCTCGTCATAATTATTGATGTCGACGAGCTGTTCCATTAAATGAACGATAAACAAAGTATCGGTTAATCCGTTGACAAAGTAAATCTGAACTTCCCGGTCTAATACTCGAACTTTGCGGACGCCGACATCATAGCTCGTTCCCATACCGACGCGGTCTTTAAAAAATTGTTCATTTTTTCCAGGATCCCGGTACACCTTGATCATGTTTTCCGGTTTTTCCGGCATGGCTTTCGCTCCTTTCTAAAATGAATTCGACCGCCTTCATCGTGATCGGCGAGCCTTTGGATATGTCATCTTTTCTCCCCATCTTTCCTATGTCGCCGATGCCCACAATGAGGGGAACGTCCAATTTATCCAGACAATACACCGTATCTCCGTTCATTCTGTGCTCGTCCATTTCTCTCATTCCGGTTTTATCGACGCCAAACTCCGTCACTTCTCCATCACGGTCAATGGAGACATCGACTTTCGTCCATTCAGCCTGATGGGTCTTAGAAGCGACCGCAATCACCCCCAGCACTTCAACGTCCTGATGTGAGGCGACATATTTCAGCGCCGTTTCGCCCGGCCCTTCCCCTTGCAGGCCTGAATCGTCAAACATGACAAACACCGGGTCATTCGGCGCGGCTTTAATCAGCTGAACAAGTTCGGGCCCGCTTCTCGTTGACGGATTGCCCTTTGATTGGGAAATACACCGACCGCCTGCTTTTTCCGCGGCATATTCAATTGTTTTGGCGGCGTATACGTCCCCGTCTGTCACAAGAATGACCTTCCGTTTCGTCATCAGACATTATCCTTTCGGTTTAAAAATAACGGCTACAAGAAATGCGAATAAAATCGCTGAAGATATACCGGCGGAAGTAAGTTCAAAAATCCCCATGGCGATCCCGATAAATCCATGCTCGTGAGCTTGATGCATGGCGCCGTGCAATAAGCTGTGACCGAAGCTGACGATGGGAACCGTCGCGCCCGCACCCGCGAATTCGATAAATTTGTCATATATTCCGAACCCATCTAACAAGGCGCCGATGACGACAAAAGTTGTCATCACATGGGCGGGTGTCAGTTTAAAAATGTCAAGCAGCAGCTGACCGATAATGCATATGATTCCCCCGCAAACAAAAGCCAACAGATATTCCATTTATGATGCACCTCCCGCCCGCTCAAATACCACACCGTGCGCGATGGTCGGAATGGTTTCCTTCTGCTGGATCATTGTCGGACTTAAAAGCGCTCCTGTCGCGACAACGAGTACCCTGTTTAGAGTCCCTGCTTTTAATTGATTAAAAATATGTGTGTACGTAACAAGCGCAGAGCAGGCGCAGCCGCTTCCGCCCGCAAACACCTGCTGGTCCGGCGTATAGATGAGAAGACCGCAGTCATCGTGTTTCGTTCCCACAGGATAGCCTTCTTCTTTGAGCAAATCTTTCACGATCGGCGATCCGACGCCTGAAAGGTCACCCGTTAAAATCAGATCATAATCATCCGCCGTGCGGTTTAAGTCCTGCAGGTGCTGTTTGATTGTGTCGGCGGCAGCGGGCGCCATGGCGGATCCCATATCGAACGGATCTGTTATTCCGAGGTCGCTTACTTTTCCCACTGTTGCGCTTGTAATCTTGATATCAGAAGGGTTTTGGCTGATGATGACCGCCCCGCCCCCCGTGACCGTTGAAGTGGCGGTATCCGGTTTTTGCCCGCCATACTCCGTCGGATTGCGGAATTGCCGTTCTGCCGTCGCGTTATGGCTGCTCGTGGCTGCGATCGCCCGGTTCGCAAAACCGCCGTCAATGAGCGCGGATGCGACGGCAATCGTTTCCATTGAAGTCGAACAGGCGCCGAACAGACAGAGGAACGGAATTTTCAGATGTCTGGCGACGTAGTTGGCGGTCACATTTTGATTTAAAAGGTCCCCCGCGAGTAACAAATCAATATCGCTCTTTTTCAAATTCTGTTTTTGCAAAGCGGAGTTGATGGCATCTTCCATTAACTGACGTTCCGCCATTTCCCAGTTTTTCTGATTGCAGTGCATTTCATCGTATGTCTTATCAAACAGCGAACCGAGCGGGCCGTCTTTTTCTTTCGGTCCGGCGGCCGTCCCCGCCGAATTTACAAATAACGGGTTTTCAAATACCCAGGTTTGCTTTCCGGTCAATTTCATTTTTTCTCCTCCTACGAAAACAGTTTTTCACAAGCAAACCGTATCAGACCTACGATATAGGCTGCCACGACGCCGAATACAATGACGTTTCCCGCCAATTTAAACATGTTTGTCGCTACCCCGAGCACGAGTCCTTCACTTCTGTGTTCCAGAGCGGCGCTTGTCATACTGTTTGCAAAACCCGTCACCGGCACGGCTGAACCCGCTCCGGCAAACTGCCCGAGTCTGTCATAAATACCGAATCCGGTCAAAAGGGCGGAAATTAAAATAAGAGTGGCGGACGTCGGGTTGCCCGCTGTTTTTTCATTGAAATTAAAAAAGTGGATGTAAAAGTCTTGAAGAGCCTGCCCGATCAGACAGATCAAACCGCCGATCAGAAAGGCTTTGACGCAATTCCAAACATATGGCGGTTTCGGCTGATAGTCTTTCACTTTTGTTTTGTAATTTTCTTTTAAGTTTGTCACGTCGTTTCCTCCTTATGAATGATGGATAAAATACAGCCAATGAAATAAAGAGCCGGCTATTTTGCCGAACACAATGGCCATCAGCAATATGA
Organism: Bacillus sp. NEAU-CP5; assembly: GCF_026420705.1. Classification (NCBI taxonomy): domain Bacteria; kingdom Bacillati; phylum Bacillota; class Bacilli; order Caryophanales; family Bacillaceae; genus Bacillus; species Bacillus sp. NEAU-CP5. The sequence continues at coordinate 283,996 of NZ_JAPMOV010000002.1, forward strand.
TGATTTTGCTGCCGAAGCCGATCCGTTTGGCAAGAATGGGAAGCACATTCAGCACTTCTGTAAGCGCGGCGGCCAGCATGCCGACAAACATGCCGGCCAAAAGCCCGACCGGAACGGCCAGCCATTCAGATAAAAAAAAATGATTCATATTTAAGGTTTCCCAGCCGCCGAACACAGCTCCTGAAATAACAGCTCCTTCGTAGGCCTGTACAAAGCGCATTGTTTTTGTCAGCTGCATAAGGCGGGGGACGATTCCCATAACGGTTAAAAAAGCCACAAAGCCCGCACCCACGGTCAGCCCTCCGCCAAGCCCGACAAATATAACGAAAAGAATGCTAACGATCATGCAGATCTTTCATCGTCTCTTCATTTTCGTGCATTGCGACATAGTGATCGAGATCAAGCTGATAATTAAACATCTCGACTTCCAGCGGGCTTGGCTCTTCATTCAGGCGTTTTTTGAAGATGTGATTAAAAAAGACGATCATACCGAGACCGAGGCCGATGCTGTATGGAATCTGAAGCAGATACGGATATTCATTCCGTTCGCCCGTTATGATTTCATATAAGGCGATATGAACTTCTCTCATACTGACATCTTCATGAAAATTCATAATGGCAAGACATGAACCGATAAAAAGCAGGAGCCAGACACCGACGAATAAAACGGCTGACAGCTGCTTTTTTTGGTAATGGATTTCCACTATCGTTTCAGCGCCGCCGACGGTCTGTACATCAAGCGCGGGAAAAGCGGTATGAATGGTTTTCAGCACTTTTATGATGTCCAGCACGACGATATTTTTGTCTTTTTTCGTGACCTTATACAGCGGCAGTGCCGACAGTTTTTTTTTCAGCTTTTGCTGTCCCGCGATCTGCGCGGCGTCGCCGATTGTGATGATATCTCCGGTATGAGCCTTCACGCGGTGGCGAAGTCTGAGAAATATTCGTCTTTCCATCTTGCATCACCATCTTTCGGGTGGTTATATATGTAGTATGTGGTTCACTTTTGTTCTCATTCATCAGCGGCAAAAGACCATAAATTACCACCGATGCACAAATAAAAAAAGCCGGCCCGTAAAAGGTCAGCTTTCCGTATGATCCATCTGCACTTTAATCTGCTTTAATATTTTTTTCTCCAGCCTCGATACCTGGACTTGGGAAATCCCGAGCCGTTCGGCTACTTCCGACTGTGTCTGATCTTTATAATATCTCAGATAGACAATGAGTTTTTCCCGTTCTTCCAAATCACTGATCGCTTCCTTGAGAGCGATTTTGTCAAACCACTTCTCTTCTGAATGATCGGCGATCTGATCAAGCAGGGTGATCGGGTCTCCGTCATTTTCATACACGGTCTCATGAATGGATGAAGGCGCCCGCACCGCTTCCTGCGCAAGCACCACATCCTCCGCATCAATTTCTAAATGATCCGCGATTTCCTGGACGGTCGGCACTCTTCCGTATGTTTTTGACAGTTCATCTTTCGCCCGGCGTATTTTATTGCCGAGCTCTTTTAAAGACCTTGATACTTTGACGGTTCCGTCATCGCGGATGAAGCGCTGGATTTCTCCGATAATCATCGGCACGGCATAAGTTGAAAAACGGACATCATAGGACAAATCGAATTTATCAACGGATTTTAACAATCCGATACAGCCGATCTGAAACAGATCGTCCGGCTCATAGCCTCTGTTTAAGAACCTTTGAACGACGGACCACACAAGACGCATGTTTTTTTCTATGAGGAGGTCTCTTGCCTGCTGGTCGCCCTCTTGGCTCTTTTTGATTAATTCTTTGACTTCATGGTCCTTGAGCTGCGCGTTTTTGCTGTTTTTCTTAACCTCCACATCCATAACAAATCTCCTTAATTACAAAGCGCTTTGCTTTTTGATAGGTGTTTTGTTAAGCGTATCGTCGTTCCCATCTCCGGCGAGGAATCAATCGTGACATCATCCATGAAGTTTTCCATAATGGTAAAGCCCATTCCGGAGCGCTCAAGCTCGGGTTTTGTCGTAAAGAGCGGCTGGCGCGCTTCCTCAAGATCCGTGATCCCGAGGCCTTCATCACGTATGGTCAGATAGACGACATGATCCTCCAGCGTAACAGAGATGTACACCTTTCCGTCGCAATTTTCTTCATAGCCGTGGATGATTGCGTTTGTTACCGCTTCTGATACGACGGTCTTGATTTCCGTCAGCTCATCCATCGTCGGGTCGAGCTGTGCGATAAAAGAAGCAACTGTTACGCGCGCAAACGATTCGTTCTGACTGAGGGCTGAAAATTCAAGATGCATCTCGTTTTTCATGATGCCACCCCCAACGTTAAAAGCGCTTTTTGTTCTGATTGTTCGAACCTGATGATTTTAAACAGGCCGGACATGTCAAACAGACGTCTCACCGCGGGCGAAATCGCGCACACGACCATTTCTCCGCCGAGCTGTTTAATTTGTTTATAACGCCCTAAAATCACGCCGAGGCCGGAGCTGTCCATGAAGGTAAGATCTTCAAGGTTCAGCACGATGTGACGGATGCCGTCAGCCTCCAGCGATTCAGTAACCTTTTGTTTTAATGATTCTGCCGTATGATGGTCGAGTTCACCTGTTAATCGAATACAAAGCACGGATTCTTTGACATGAAAGTCAATTCCAAGGCTCATGCTCATTCCTCCTTGATATGATCGGATAATGAGTGTTTCGATTTTCGGGAAAGCAATTCCTTCACTATGACAAAACTAGTGTCCGTTCGCCACGATTATTTAAATTTTGTCCAATCTCCCATCGTCCGCTTCAGAAAAGTGAGAAAACCCGCTTTTTCCATGTCGTCTTTTGCCGTGACCGGGCTTTCAACGAGCACCTTTCCGTCTTTTTTCAGAACGAGGCTGCCGAGCACCTCTCCTTTTTTAACCGGAGCCGTTACATTGCCGTTGATTTTCACTTCTTTTTTTACTTTGTCCATGTTCTCTCCCTTTTTGGCCAGAAGAGAAATCGGCTCAGATGTGGTCAGCTTGATCAGTTTCTTTTTTCCTTTTATCACTTTTACCGTTCCGACGATTTGATCCCGTTTGTACAGCGGGTGTGTTTTGAACTGGCTGAAGGCGTAATCAAGCATTTTGGTCACTTGGGCATTTCTTTCTTTCGGGGTGCTGGCTCCGAAAACGACAGCAATGACCCTCATATTTCCTTTTTTAGCGGTGGCGGTTAAACAATACTTCGCTTCGCCTGTAAAGCCCGTCTTCACGCCGTCTACACCCGGATAAAATTTGATCAGCCGGTTTGTATTGACGAGCCAGAACTTTTTGTCTGTATTTTCTCTTAAATAATCCTCATACGTTCCCGTAAATTGAGTGATTTTATCATACTTTAATAATTCCTTCGCCATTTTCGCCATATCATAAGCAGAGCTGTAATGGTCTTTTTCGGGCAGTCCCGTCGGGTTTTTGAAGGAGGTATCTTTCAATCCCAATTCTTTTGCTTTTTTGTTCATCCGGCTGACGAAATCCTCTTCTGAACCGGCGATATACTCCGCCATTGCGACAGATGCGTCATTTCCGGAAGCTATCGCAATTCCTTTGAGCATTTCTTTTACCGTCATTTCTTCTCCGGGTTCAAGGAAAATCTGTGATCCGCCCATGGACGCAGCATGTTCACTCGTCCTGACTTTATCGCTCATCTTTATTTTCCCTTTGTCAAGCGCTTCCATGATTAAAAGCATGGTCATGATTTTTGTCATGCTTGCCGGCGCCAGACGCTCCCTGCTGTTCTTGTTATAAAGAATGCTTCCCGTATCGCGTTCAATCAGCACGGCGCTTTTGGCTTCATGAGCGAGCTCCGATGTATGTTTTCCGTCCGGCTTTGCAAAAGCGGACGGTGCTGATGCCGTTAATAAAATGCCAATCAACAAAGTGGATATAAGACGTTTCATCTCCAAAGCCCTCCATTTCATAATCCTTTTTATTTTTTCCAAATCCGGTGGTTTTATACGCCTCATCTGGAAAATGTTTCGTGTTGAGGGCATAAAAAAACAGCTGCTTCCGAAGAAACAGCTGACTGATGCTGACTTATTTTTGAGATCGTGCGACTACGGCTTTTACAAGCTTCAAAAAGCCGCCTTTTACTTTTTCCGTCATTTCCATTACTTCTTCATGGGATAACGGCTGGTCAAGAATACCTGCCGCCGCGTTGGAAATGCATGAGATGCCGAGCACGCGCATCCCCGCGTGGTTGGCGACGATGACTTCCGGCACGGTCGACATGCCGACAGCGTCAGAACCCATCGTTCTTAAAAACCGAACCTCAGCAGGCGTTTCGTAAGACGGCCCCGTAACAGCTGTATACACCCCTTTTTGAACAGGAATGCCCAGCTCATCGGCCGTTTTTTCAGCCAAGCTTGACAGCTCTTTGTCATAGGCTTCTGACATGTCCGGGAATCTCGGTCCGAATTCAGCTTCGTTCGGCCCGATTAACGGGTTGGTGCCCGTAAAGTTGATGTGGTCTGTAATAATCATCAGATCGCCGGCGCGGAATTCAGTGTTGATACCGCCGGCTGCATTCGTCACGACAAGGGATTCAACGCCGAGCGCCTTCATCACGCGGACGGGAAATGTGACCTGATCCATTGAGTAGCCTTCATAGTAATGAAAGCGGCCCTGCATCGCGATGACCTGCACACCTTCAAGCGTTCCCATCACAAGCTGGCCGGCATGGCCTTCTACCGTTGAGACCGGAAAATCAGGGATCGTTTCATATGTAAGCTTGACAGCCCCTTCAATTTCATCGGCCAATACGCCGAGCCCTGACCCTAAAATCAGACCGATCTTTGGTGTTTCTTTCACGTGTTCTTTAATAAATGCAGCAGCACGTTCGATCTTTTGTTTCAAAAAAAGTCCCCCTACTGTAATCTTGATAAAAAGCTTTTTCCGTATTCCGGCTTTTCCGTTTTGAAATTATCCGCAATGGTTGCCCCGATATCGGCAAATGTATCCGCAAGCGGCAGCTGTTCAGTGTGTTTGTGCTTTTTGCTGTACACAAGAAGCGGCACATACTCCCTCGTGTGATCCGTGCCGTGATGGACAGGATCATTGCCGTGATCCGCAGTGATGATAAGCAGATCGTCTTCTTTCATTTTTTCAAACACTTCCGGAAGCCTCGCGTCGAATTCCTCGAGCGCTTTTCCGTACCCTTCCGGATCGCGGCGGTGTCCGTACAGCGCGTCAAAATCAACGAGATTGGCAAAGCTCAGGCCGGTGAACTCTTCACCGAGCGTTTCAATCACTTTGTCCATGCCGTCCATATTAGATACCGTGCGGCGGGAAGATGTAATGCCTTCTCCGTCATAAATATCAGAAATTTTGCCGATGGAAATGACGTCTAATCCGCTGTCTTTCATTCCGTTCATTACCGTGCGGCCGAACGGTTTGAGCGCATAATCATGACGGTTCGGCGTGCGTTTGAAGCTCCCCGGTTCTCCGACGAACGGTCTTGCGATAATCCGGCCGACCATGTATTTCGGATCAAGCGTCAGTTCTCTGGCCGTTTCACAGATGCTGTACAGTTCGTCAAGCGGAACGACATCTTCGTGAGCCGCAATCTGCAGGACGGAATCTGCTGATGTATAAACGATCAGCGCACCCGTTTCCATATGTTCTTTTCCGAGCTCGTCCAGAATCGCCGTGCCTGAAGCCGGCTTATTGCCGATGATTTTCCGCCCTGAACGCCGCTCAAGTTCCTGAAGAAGTTCATCCGGAAATCCTTCCGGGAACACTTTAAACGGTTTTTCAATGTAGAGGCCCATAATCTCCCAGTGTCCCGTCATCGTATCTTTCCCGTTTGACGCCTCCTGCATTTTTCCGTAGTACGCAAGAGGGTGCTCCGTTTTTTCCACGCCCTTAATGTCTCCGATCAGTCCGAGACCGAGCTGCGCCATATGGGGCATATGTAAGCCGTTCATGTGCTCTGCGATGTGTCCGAGCGTATTTGCGCCTATATCATTAAAATCGGCGGCGTCCGGCGCTTCACCGATTCCGACAGAATCCATTACGATCAAAAATACCCGGTTATATTTGTATTCAGACATCATAAAAACCTCCTTTTCTTCCATCTGTCCATTGTAGCTTACAGAGGTCAGACAACTCAAGTATAAACCGTTTACATTCTTGTTGACAATGCCGATTCAAATAATTAGAACCTTCTCTGTATTCCGCCAATCCGGCAAAAAAGCCGCGGCCCCTCTGGCAGCGGCTCCTAAGCGCGCGGATGATACTGTTTGTACACGTCCTTCAGCCTTGTTTTCGTCACATGCGTATAAATTTGCGTCGTGGAAATATCGGCATGTCCGAGCATCTCCTGCACGGCGCGCAGATCCGCGCCGTTTTCGAGCAGGTGCGTTGCAAAAGAGTGCCGAAGCGTGTGCGGTGTCAGCTCTTTTTTAATCCCCGCTTCAAGTGCGATTTTTTTCAGGTTTTTCCAAAAACCTTGACGGCTGATCTGCCTGCCGTGATGATTCAGAAAAAGCGCTTCGGTTACGTTTTTCTTTAATAATTTCCCTCTGGCTTTTTCAATGTATGCTTCTATCGCATGAGAAGCGGCTTCACCAATCGGCACAATCCGCTCTTTCCGCCCTTTTCCGAAGCAGCGGATAAATCCCATCGTCAAATGGACGTCGGATAATTTCAGCTCGATCATCTCGCTGACCCTGATGCCGGTCGCGTACAGCAGTTCAAGCATGGCTTTATCCCTGAGACCGAACGGGCTGTCAAGCTTAGGCGTGTCCAATAATCGCTCAACTTCGTGAAGCGCCAATACTTTCGGAAGCGTCCGCTCTGTTTTTTGTGTTTCAATATGTACCGAAGGATCTTTATCCGCGGCTTTTTCCCTTAACAGAAATTGATGAAAAGACCGGATTGACGCCAAATGCCTCGCAGACGTCTTGCCGGATTTCCCGGAGTCCTTTATATGCTTTAAATATTGAATAATATGAAGACGGGTCACATCATTCCATGAAGTGATCTGAAGGCTTTCAGTTAAGAAGAGAGAATAACTTTTCAGATCACGCTCATAGGACATCATCGTATTTTGGGACAGCCCTCTTTCAACCCTCACATAATGGATGAAATCCTTAATTTGATCCTTCACTCTTGATCTACTCCCCGTTTTGGTAAAAAAAGATCAATCGGCCGAACCAGCCGTCTTTCTCCTCATGTTCCGTTTTGGCCACTTTGACGGCGGAGCCTTCCGGTTTATCGTACCGATGATAGTTTTCATACTCTGAATTCACCCATATCATAGCATAATAGAACAGCGCGGTAAAACCTGTGAACAGAATAAACACTTTGATCGTATCCGCGGCTGTTTTTAGGAATCTGCCCATCTTTCGATCGACCCTTTCTTTTGGCGGCTGTTAGTACACCTTATGCCAATTTCAAAGGCTTTTATACATAAAAACAGCAAAAAACCCTTTCCTGGCAGAAAAGGTTCGTAGGCTTTTACTCTGTTTCATCCCCGCGGCAGCGGTGGCAGATTCCGTGAAAAGTCAATCTATGATCTTTAATTTTAAATTTCCAATCACGTTCAATCACTTCTTCAACGTCTTCAAGCAGATCTTCTTCAATTTCATCGACGGCTCCGCACTCCATGCACACCAAATGGTGATGAAAGTGAGCCGCGCCTTCTTTGCGAAGGTCGTAGCGGGATACGCCGTCCCCGAAGTTAATTTTATCAACGACTTTTAATTCTGTTAATAATTCTAATGTACGGTATACTGTAGCGAGACCAATTTCAGGAGATTTCTCTTTTACGAGGAGGTATACATCTTCTGCGCTTAAATGGTCTTCTTCGTTTTCAAGCAGCACTCTTACCGTTGCTTCCCGCTGTGGCGTAAGCTTGTAGCTTGACGAGTGCAGCTGCTTTTTAATTCGATCAATACGGTTTTCCATGTCTTTCCCTCCTACGCCGCATTCCATGACTCATTATAACAAAATACGCGCAGAGTTCCAACTATAATTATTATAAACTGATAAATAAAAGTATTATTTTGTGATAATCATTCTAAAATATGCGTGATGACAGCTTTTCCATAAACAGCGGAGACACGTACGCCTCGAGCAGCGAGGCGATGACCGAGAAGAAAACGATGAGAATCAGCACGAAGGCGTAGCGTCCGAACCATTGGATCGGCGCGTCATGAAGGCTGCGTTTGACAAACAGCTGCCGGATCAGTTTCAGTGAAAAAGCGATGGAGCATGTCCCCATGATAAGATATGCCGGAATGAGAACGATGTTTTGCGGCAGAACCGAAATAAAAGACAGGAAAAACCCGTTCATCCCCATTTGATTCACTAAAAAACCGACCGTGAAGCCGACGACGATTCCTTTCAAAAACACCATAATGAAAATAACCGGAAGACCGATCACGGAAATACCGAGAATCCACATCAGCCCCAAATATTTTACATCATGAAAGACGGCCTGCCAAAACATTTCTGAAGCGCCGGCATGTTTTCCGTCAGACAGCTGTCCGAAAAACTTGCTTAAATAGTAATACAAATCTTCTTTCTGCGTGATGGTCATGCTGTTGACGATGATCGCCCCGAAAATGACCCCCATCAAAAACAAGACGAACACAAATATATAAAGTGACAGATGATCCTTTACATGGCGAAAAAACAGTTCTTTGTACGATTGTTTTCTCATACCGCTTTCCTCCCGCTAATCTATTGACTTGATTTAGTAGATTGTATGAAAGAAAAGAGAAAACATGACAGAGAAATCATAGAAAGGCGCGAGATTCGGGCATAAAAAAAGAACCCCCGTCATCACTCCGGTGATCATAGGGGTTCCTTTTTTTATGCTTTATTCTTTCAAGCCTGTCTTTTTTGGTTTTCGTCACTCTTTCATGGGTGCTGAAAGACGGCGCCGTCCCCCTTGACAGGACTGCGTCACGCATCCCGTTTCTTTTGAGATGCTCCCGCATTTTTTTCGTTTTGCTCTTCGCCATGTGCCAATCGCTCCTTTTTCCCTTTTCTTTATCATAACAAAAAAATCCAGATGTGTTCATGAATACGGCTCATGTTTCGACCGGTAAGCGCGCAGAGACGTTTTCGCAGATGAATAGCTCCCCATTGCGGCGTATCCGTAAAAAAACCCCATAAAAATCCCCGCATACACGTGTTCATGGTGACCGAAAACGATAGACACAACATTTCCGGCAGCAAGGGCAATCGTGGGAACGAATATGCCCGGAACCCGGCAGAACACTTTGATCAGCTGTGTGACGCATAAGACGACCGGCACGCCGATCACAGCATCCCAAATATTTGTATGGATCAGCGGAAAATAATCCACATCGACACCTCTTTATTCCGTCTTTTGCTATCGTTAGCCTGCCTAAGAATTCCGCTTCCTATTCATGATAAAAAAACAGCACCGGCACATGTCCGGTACTGTAAGAGTTGTTTATTTTCCTGCCGCGGCCCGTTCTACGGCTGCTGATACGGCCTGATGCACGTCCGCATCCAAAGGCTGAGGCACGAGATCGCCGTGTTTTGTGCAAGAGGCGATGGCTTCTGCGGCCGCCACAAGCATTTCATGGTCGATTTTCTTGCTTTTGGCGTTCAGCGCGCCGCGGAAAATCCCCGGGAAGCCGAGAACATTATTGACCGAACGGCCGTCAGCTGCATAAGCGGCTCCGGCTTGTAATGCCTCTTCCGGTTCAATCTCCGGCTTCGGATTAGATAAGGCCAGAATGACATGTCCTTTTCTGACATCCTCTTTTTTAATGAGACCCGGAACTCCTGTGGTGCTGATCACAATGTCACACGTGTCCATTAATTCTTTGATGCTTCCAAGCGGCTGACCTCCGTACTGAGCGAGGCGGTTCATTGCGTCTTCTGACTTGTCCGTTCCGCAGACCGCTTTGACTCCGTATGCCATAAACATGCGGCAGATGGCGACGCCTGCCGCGCCGAGACCGATCTGACCGACCTTCGCTTCTTTTAAATCAAGACCGGCGCTTTTACAAGCGGAAATGGCGGCGGCGAGCGTGACGACCGCCGTGCCGTGCTGGTCATCGTGCATAACCGGAATGTCCAGTTCTTCTTTAAGGCGGTCTTCAATGTCAAAGCAGTGGGGCGAACCGATATCTTCAAGCAGAATTCCGCTGAACCCCGGAGAAATATGTTTTACCGTGCGAATGATTTCTTCCGGATCAGAGGTATCGAGCAAAATCGGAATTCCGCTGATACCCGCCAGCTGGTCAAAAAGCGCGGCTTTTCCTTCCATTACGGGCATTCCGGCGACAGAGCCGATATTGCCGAGGCCGAGAATCGCCGTGCCGTCGGTGACAATGGCGACAGAATTGCTGATTGTCGTATAGATGGACGCTTTTTCTGGCTCGTTTTCAATCAGTCTGCACACATCGGCGACACCCGGCGTATAAACACGGCCAAGCTCAGCCAATGTCCGGATCGGCATTTTGCTTTTCATCTGAATTTTGCCGCCTTCATGAGCAGAGAGCACTTCATCTGAGACTGTATGAAGCCGGATGCCTTCACCGAGAGCTTCAATGGCTTGAATGATTTCCTGCAGCTGCTCTTCATTTTCAGCCTGCACCGTAATGTTGCGCATTGTGTAGTTCGGGCCGACTTTAACGGTTTCAACTTCCCCGATATCTCCGCCCATCACTCCGATGGCGGTTGCCACTTTTCCGAGATTTCCGGGAACAGTCGGCGTTTCAATCATTAACGTCCGAATCATATGCTTTGTAATCATGAAATGAACCTCCTAACCCAATTTTTGAGATTGCAAGGATTTTTCTTTCGTGTACCAAATGAATTTCCCCGTGTATCCGTACAATATTGCCAGTCCGATAGATACAAAACTGAGCCACATGAACGGCAGATAAGAAAATGTGGATACGCCGAGAATGCCGGCCATATAGATGCCGTTATCAGACCACGGCACCATCCCTGAAGTAAGCGTGCCGCCCACCTCTGCGTTCCGGGATAAAACTCTTCTGTCAAGTTTCAGTTTATCATAACTGTTCTCCATGATTTTCGGCGTCAGAATCAATGACACGTACATCGCACAGCCGAAAATGTTTCCTAAAAGGGCGACGATCAATGTCGAAAGCGTTACATTTCCCGGTGTGGTCAGCTTTTTCTCAAAAGTTGAGACAATCACTTTTAATACGCCGAGCTTCTCAAGAATTCCTCCAAAACCGAGACCGAACAGGATAACGACTAACGTATCCAGCATACCGGTAATGCCTCCGCGGTTTAACAGGCCGTTTAAAAATTCGACGTCCGTTTTAATAGAAAAACCATTATAAGCAGTCGCGATGGCACTGGCAAAATTCATTCCCTGAAAGACGGAAGCCCAGATTGCGCCAAGCAAAGCACCGATGATAATAACGGGCATAGACGGCTTTTTCAAAATCAGAAGGACAACGACGACAACAGCCGGAATGAGCATCCATATATGAATGTCAAACGTTTTCTGCAATGAAGATTTTAAAAATTCTACTTTGTCGAGATCAATATTTTTTCCGCCGTATATAAATCCCGTTACGGTAAATAGAATGGCCGTAATAATATAGGACGGAATTGACAGATACATCATCGCTCTGACGTGTGACAGCACATCCACCTTAGAAAGCGTGGAGGCAAGCACCGTACTGTCAGACAGCGGTGAAAGCTTGTCTCCGAAGTAAGCGCCGGACAAAACGGCTCCCGCTACGATCGGAAGCGGTATACCCATTCCCTCTCCGATGGCAATCATGGCGATTCCCGCGGTTCCCACGGTTCCCCACGACGTTCCGGTCGCAACGGACATAACGGAACAAATAACCAGTGTAGCCAGAAGGAAAACATGAGGATTAATAAACTCTAAACCATAATAAATTAACGTCGGCACAACGCCGCCGGCAATCCATGTCCCGATGAGCGCACCGACCGAAACGAGAATCAATACCGCCTCAAGACCGTTTGATATCCCGGTGACAATCGAAGCCTGCAAGTCTTTATATGAATATCCCAGCCTGACTCCGAGAATAATAGCGAAAAACCAGGATATTAATAGAGCTAGCTGGATCGGCAGGTCTAAAAACACTGTGAACGATAAGACAAGTGCTAAAAACCCGAATAATAAGATAATAATTTCCAATAAATTTGGCAATCTGGCCTCTTTCACAAGAAAATCCCCCTAGAAGAAAAAAGCTAAAACGCTTTCATCAAATGATATAACAAATTATACTATACTGCCTCATCCCTTTGTATGGCAACCGCCTATTCACTAAAAAACGTGAAAAGGCGGCTGTTGTTGCTTTAAAATTTATTTTTCTAATAGATCTTTTCCGGCAATTCCCGGTTTTGTCATTTCATACGGATTCAAAATGATATCCAATTCTTCTTCTGTCAGTACATCATTTTGAAGGCAAAGATCTCTTACAGATTGCCCCGTCATGATTGCTTCACGGGCAATTCGCGCAGCCGCTTCATACCCGAGGTGCGGATTGACCGCTGTAATGACGCCGACGCTTTTTTCCACGTATTGCTTCAGACGTTTTTCGTTGGCTTCAATTCCCGCCAGACAATGATCGGTAAATGAACGGAACCCGTTATTCATGATGCTGATGGATTGAAGCAGGTTAAATACGAGTACCGGCTCCATTACGTTAAGCTCCAGCTGGCCCGCTTCTGAAGCGAGGCAGATCGTATTGTCATTCCCGATGACCTGGAAGGCGATTTGGTTGATCAGCTCTGCCATTACAGGGTTGACTTTCCCAGGCATAATGGATGATCCCGGCTGACGGGCGGGCAGTGAAATTTCCGCAAGTCCCGCGCGCGGACCTGAAGCCATTAAGCGCAGATCGTTGGCGATTTTCGACATGTTCATCATGCATACTTTCAACGCGGCTGAAACTTCCGTATACGCATCAGTGTTTTGTGTGGCGTCAACCAAATGGCCGGCGCCGACAAGCGGCAGTCCGCTGATGTCAGCCAGGTGCTTCACAACCTGTTCTATGTAGCGCGGGTCGGCGTTAAGCCCCGTACCTACGGCCGTTGCCCCCATGTTTACTTCATACAGATGCTGGCGGGATTGTTTAATTCGCTTTATGTCACGCTCAAGCACGCGGCTGTATGCTTCAAATTCCTGTCCGAGACGGATCGGCACAGCGTCCTGAAGGTGTGTGCGCCCCATTTTAATGACAGAATCAAATTGTTTCGCTTTATCTTTAAAGACACTGAGCATATGCGCCATCGTATCAAGGAGCTTATCCAAAAGTTTCAAGGTTGAAATATGGATTGCCGTCGGGAACACGTCGTTCGTCGATTGTGACATGTTGACGTGTGTGTTCGGGCTGAGGTGAATGTATTCACCTTTTTTATGCCCCATGATTTCAAGAGCCCTGTTGCCGATTACTTCGTTGGCATTCATGTTCATGGACGTTCCGGCTCCCCCTTGGATCGGATCGACGATAAATTGGTCATGCCATTTTCCCTCAAGAATTTCATCTGCGGCCTGTACAATCGCATTTCCGATTCCTTCATACAGCCGTTTTACATCCATGTTGGCAAGCGCCGCCGCTTTTTTGACGATGGCGAGCGCATTAATCATTTCTTCGTGGATGCGGTATCCGGTAATCGGAAAGTTTTCTTTCGCGCGCAGCGTTTGTATTCCGTAATACACATCAGCTTCAATTTGTTTTTCTCCGAGGAAATCTTTTTCCTGACGATATTCTTTTTGCGCGTTTGTCATGCTAAAACCCTACTTTCTCTTTGTGGTAGTCATGTTTTTACAGTACAACGTCGTCTGCGATCGGTGTCTCCATAATGTTTTTGACTTCAGCCAAGTTGTGAGACTGGCCGAGCGCCCACATTAATTTCGGCACGATGGCTTCCGTGTTCATATTTCTGGAGCGGATAATGAGATCTTGATTGACTCTTCGGCCGACTTCATAGACGCTCATGTCCTCTCCTTCTTCAAGACATTGTGTCGTAATGACGACGACAATGCCGCTTTCAATCATTTCATTGACTTTGGCGAGAATGTCTCTTCCTTCAAACGGCACGCCGCCGCTGCCGTAGCTTTCAATGACGATTCCTTTGTACATGCCCTTTAATGCGTCAAACATTTCCGGTTTCAGCCCCGGGTGTAGCTTGAGCAGGCACACGTCCGTGCAAAGTGAAGTATTGACCGTAAAAGCATCGTCTTTTGGCATGTGCACTTGTTTGTTGTATTCAATTCCGTTTTCGGTAATAAACGCGATATACGGATAGTTAATGCTCTCAAATGCATCATAGCTTTTCGTTCTTAATTTAATGGCGCGTGTGCCTTGAATGACTCTGCCGTCAAATACGACGTATACGCCGCCCACCCCTTCACATGCGAAGCGGATCGCGTCCGTGATATTTTTTTTGGCATCGGTTTTTTGAAATGTAATCGGGATTTGCGAACCCGTAATGACGATCGGTTTATCAGCATGCTGAAGCATATAAGACAGTGCCGCTGATGTATAAGCCATTGTGTCTGTCCCGTGCGTAATGACGAACCCGTCATATGCGTCATATTTTTCTTTGACAGCATTTGCGATTTCGGCCCAGTATTCAGGCTGCATATTTGTGCTGTCGATGTTCATTAACGAATGGGTTTCCATCGTGTAATCGTTATCAAGTTTTGATACGTAGGTTAACAATTCGTCTGCTTTCACCCCGGGTGCAAGCCCGTTTTCTCCTTCGACTGAGGCGATTGTTCCTCCGGTTGTTAACAGCAATAATTTTTTCATACCCTGCACCTCTTCATCCATTTCTCAAGATGTGTTAAGCATTCGCTTTTCGCATACTTTTAATCAAATTATAGACAGACGAATGAAATTAATCAAGTGATTATTATTCAATTCGCGTACACTTTTGCATATCGATATGATATAATTTGCTCAAGTGAAAAGGAGCGGTTTTGAATATGAATTTAGATCGTTTAACTGAACTGAGAAAAAAGAAAAATTGGTCTCTTCAATATACGGCTGACCGTCTCGGCATCGCCAAAAGCACGTACGCCGGGTATGAATCAGGATACCGGCGTCCGTCATTCGAGGCGCTGGGCACGCTTGCCGATCTGTTTGACACGACGTGCGACGATTTACTCGGGCGCACTGAAAAAAAGGCGGAGCCGTTTGCCCAGACCATCGAATTAACAAACGCCGCACAAGGCCGCGGCACACTGACCGTTGACGGACAGCCGCTGAATCAGGATGAAATCATCGAATTGATTGCGTTTGTCCGCACGAAAAAGAAGGTGCAGGAGGAGCTCCGCTAAAATCCGGCTTTTACGGCTTGATTCTGCCGTACGTCCCTCCGCCCCCGGCCTCAAGGACGAGCTGCCCGGTGCGCGCTTTATGAATGACAGCCGCTATTTTAGGCTGGACGACACGCGCCAATTCCTCTTCTTGCGCCTGATGAAGAATCGCCATCTCCGTCCCGAAAGCCCGCTTCAGTTTGTCTAACGTTTTCGGCCCGACCCCCGGAATGAACTGCAGCGGGATCTGATGAATATACGGCGGCCGCGGCACGCGGCTTTTTTTCGGGCCGCTCAGTTCCTCCAGCCGTTCACTGACCCCTTTTGTCATTGTTTTCCCCCCGCACTCCGGACAGGCGGAAGCTCCTTTTTCAACCGGGCCGCCGCAGCGGTCGCAAGCCGTCCGGTAATACTTCCCGAGCTTCGGGTTCAGCCCGTAATTCGCCGTGATTTTTCTTCCGTCCTTCCCTTTTAAAGCCAGCGAAAATTCCGTGAAATTCGCTTCTTTAAGAAGCATTTCATTATATTCTCTGCCGATTTTTCCTAAGGAATGCGCATCAGAATTTGTTAAAAATGTATACGGATCAAGTTCTGTTACCCGCGAAGCCATGTCGGTGTCACAGCTTAACCCGAGTTCCGCCGCGTCAATGAGCGCCGGGTCGAAAACTTCTGTCAAAGAAGATATGACCCCTTTTCCGTACAGGCTTTTATGCGGGGTGAACATATGGGCGGGAATAAACAGCCCGCCCAATTGCTTTGTTTTCCTTTGAAGATTCAAACCGGTTTCATAAATACGCTGGGAGCTGAGATGGATATTTTTAAGCCTTTTTGCGAGCCACTCAGAAAACATCTTCATTTCGGCAAGAGACGGCATAAAGACGAGAACGTGAATCGGCCCGCGGCATGTGTGATCATAGATTTCAAGCTCACTGCCCAACAGAAGCGTCGTATTCCGATACCGGATGCCGCCTTCTTTCAGCTCACGGTATCTGCCTTCATCAATTCCGCGCTCGATTTCTTCTATGACTTCCGGGGAATGGCAGTCGATGATGCCCAATAGTTCAATTCCCTTCCCCTCACTGGCCTCTTCTAAAATCCGATGCAGCGTCAACGTTTTGGCCCCGGTGATTTTGACCGG
Source organism: Bacillus sp. NEAU-CP5 (assembly GCF_026420705.1). Lineage (NCBI taxonomy): Bacteria > Bacillati > Bacillota > Bacilli > Caryophanales > Bacillaceae > Bacillus > Bacillus sp. NEAU-CP5. Next base: position 300,417 of record NZ_JAPMOV010000002.1, read on the forward strand.
TTTTCCCGTATAGGTGCGGCCGATATGAATATGCAGATCGGCATAGATGGTTTTCATCATTTTTCCTTCAGCGCTTCTTTCAGCTGGAGATACTGAATCGCGTACGCCGTTTTTGCGTCATACACCCTGCGGGATTCAATCAGCTTCACGGCCTCTTCAAGCGTGACCTGCATGACTTCGACAAATTCATCCTCATCCAGTTCGCGCTTTTCTTCCAGCGGCGAAAGCCCTTCCGCAAGAAAGAGATGCACGATTTCATCAGCAAACCCGGGTGATGTATAAAAAGCGGTGATTTTCGTCAAGGTTTCCGCCGTATATCCCGTTTCTTCCTCGAGCTCTCTTAACGCCGTATGTTCCGGCTCTTCTCCCTTTTCAAGCTTACCGGCCGGAATTTCAACGATTGTCCGTTCCAGCGGCTTTCTGAACTGGTTCACCAAAATGATTTTTCCTTCCTCGGTCACCGCAAGTACGGCCACCGCTCCCGGATGTTTGACGATTTCCCGCTTGCTTGTTTTTCCGTTCGGGAGCTCTACATCCTCTAAGTAAAGATCTATGACTTTCCCGTCATACAGCTTTTTTTTCGCAAGTGTTTTTTCTTCTAAATGTTTCATCATGTCATCTCCCGTTCTGTCTCTCTATTATGCCTCATATATTTTATCATACATGCATGAGAAGGAGGTGCTTTTCGATTGAAGGTGTATCGGAAGGATAAAAGTATCGTATTGGTCGGAAAGGCGTGGGAAGTGCGGGCTAAACTGAAAGAATACGGACGGACATTCCGCTATGTCGGAGATTGGATCACCGGGCCTTAACAGTTGAAAACTTCGCGCCTTTATATTACGGTCAATAAAAGACTATAAAAAGGAGCGAAACGATGAGAAAACGCACACTGGGACATTCTGATTTAGAAATAAGCGAAATCGGGCTCGGCTGTATGTCGCTGGGCACGGATAAAGCTGAAGCGCTGTCTATTTTGGATGAAGCGATCGAGCTTGGAATCAATTATTTAGATACCGCTGATCTTTATGATTTCGGCAGAAATGAGGAAATTGTCGGGGAGGCCGTCAAAAACCGCAGGCACGACATCATTTTAGCCACGAAAGCCGGAAACCGCTGGAATGATGATAAAGACGGCTGGCATTGGGACGCTTCCAAAGGATACATAAAAGAAGCGGTCAAAAACAGCCTGCGCCGGCTGAAAACGGACTATATCGACCTTTATCAGCTGCATGGCGGCACGATGGAAGATCATATTGACGAAACGATCGAAGCGTTTGAGGACTTAAAACAGGAAGGCGTCATCCGGTATTACGGCATTTCCTCGATTCGTCCGAATGTCATTAAAGAATATGTGAAAAAATCAAATATCACCAGCGTTATGATGCAATACAGCCTGCTGGACCGGCGTCCCGAGGAGTGGCTTCCCCTTTTAGAGGAGAACGGAATCAGCGTCGTCGCGAGAGGGCCTGTCGCTAAAGGGCTTCTTACGGAAAAACCGCTTGATCAAGCAGCCGCAAGCGTAAAAGAGAACGGCTATTTAACATATTCTTTTGCGGAACTGGAAGAAACTAAAAAAGCGATCAGCGCTGCCGCACCTGACTTGAGCATGACGGAGCTTTCCCTTCAATACTTACTGTCACAGCCGGCCGTCGCTTCTGTCATCACCGGAGCCAGCTCACTTGAGCAGCTGAGAGAAAACTGTTCGGCTGCAGAGGCCCGGCGTTTAAGCAGCCAGGAAATCAAAGCCCTGCAATACCATACAAAACGGGACGTATACGAAGCCCATCGTTCTTAAACAATAAAACCGGCACCTTTTCAGATGCCGGTTTATTTATATTTGTGCCAATCGAGACTGCTTTCGTTCAGCAGCTCTTCAAAGCTTTTATGTTTTTCTTTTTCTTTTCGTTTTCTGATTTGTTCCGCCTTTTGCTGCGCCTGTTTTTTCTCGTCTTCTTCCTTCAGCTCACTTTTCATTTGCAAAAGCCTGGCCTTCAGATCTTCCTCCAGATCGTCTTTTAAGCTGTGTTTTTCTTTAGGCAGCTGCTTTTTCATCATTACGCCCCCCGTATCTGAATATGGTGAGGCAAGTGTACCACGGAGCGCCGGAGGCCGGCAACGTTCACGGTCCTGAAAAGCCGGAGGGAGGATTTTTCATATTAAAGGAGGGCACCTGTGTGAAAAAATGGCTGGCGGTGTTCGGTTCGGCTTGCGCAGTCTTTTTGGCTGCCGGATTCGCTTTTACGAATCTGATTATGTTTATGAAGAAAAAGACGGATGAAGAAATCATGAAAAAAGAAACGGCGGACGGGCATGACAGATTTGATTCCTTCCAGGCCATGGAAAAAGAAGAGGCCGTCATCCTGTCACGCCACGGGTATGAGATCAAAGGCTTTTACGTCGCCCCGCATCATACGGCAAACTCCATGATTATTTGTCACGGCGTTACCGTAAATTCGTTCAATTCATTGAAATACATGGATTTATTTTTAGATTTAGGCTGGAATGTGCTCGTATATGACCACCGCGGGCACGGAAAAAGCGGCGGCAGAACGACGAGCTACGGCTATTTTGAAAAAGATGATTTGGAAGAAGCCGTGAATTGGGTGAGACACAAAACCGGAGACGTCGGTCAAATCGGCATACACGGCGAATCGATGGGAGCGGTGACGGCCTTATTATACGCGGGCGGGCATCAGGATGAAAACGGCGCTGATTTTTATATTGCGGACTGTCCGTTCGCAAGCTTTCGCGATCAGCTCGCCTACAGACTGAAGCGGGAGTTCCGGCTGCCTCCGTGGCCGCTTCTGCCTTTGGCTGATTTCTTTTTGCGGATGAGAGAAGGATACCGTATCCGTGATGTATCGCCTCTATCGGTTATCAGCCGAATCCGGCAGCCCGTGCTGTTTATTCACAGTAAGGAAGATGATTATATACCTTCCGCTTCTTCCGAATTGTTGCACCGCAGAAAACGCGGCCCTAAGATGCTCTATCTGGCCGAATCGGGCGGGCATGCCATGTCGTACACCAAAAATCCGGAGAGCTACCGTAAAGCCGTTCAAACCTTTTTAGATACCATGACGCAAACGTAAAAAAGCGAAAGAACGTATGCTGGTTCTTTCGCTTTCCCGTCATAAAACGTCGGTAATCCCGTCCATATTTTCTCCGATCCAGTCAATGGCGAGGTCGATTGTCGTAAACTCCTGCGCTTTGAAGGTCATCTCATCCTGAAGCAGCCAGACATCCTTCTGAACGGATTCAGCGCCTCCGATGGACCAGTGCAGCAGACTGTACGGGTGGTTGTTGTTCAGAAAGGATACCCACGTTTTATGCTGTGCCGTCTGTTTAATGGCTTTCAGCTTTTGATTCACTTTCCGTTTCTCCCTGCTTTACTAATATGCTCATTCTCGGGCTCAGCATCTCTGCCGGGCTTTTTAAGACGAGCGTTTTTGCCTTTTCATTGTAATCGATTGTCATTTCCTCGTCAAAAAACACTTTTTGTGAGGTCTGGATGTAAAGCGGAAGTCCGTTGGTTTCAATGGCTTCGCATTGTCCCGTTAATTCGTCCGCCAGCCAGATGGTCGGCACACCGCTCACCGCGCACCCGCAGCCTTCTGCGTCATAGCGGAGCTGCGCTTTTTTCCCCGGGTTGGCGTCCATCGCCTGCTGAAGTGTGTGTTTCGCCGCATCCGTCACATGTATTTGCATAGATGATCCTCCGTTTTTCATTTTCGCCATTGTAGCATACCGAGCCGCTGTATGCATTGTTTCTGCTTTCTTTACAGCAGCCCGCTCTCCCAGTCCTTTGCCTCTTGTTCAGCCGCCTTGATCCAGTCATTTTTCCCTTCACTATACTTTGCCATATCGTATGGGTATGTCTCAGCGAGGTGCCGTTTAAGTTCCATGTATTGAGCCGCTTTTTCAGGCTTTGCGGTGAGGTAATCCCGGAACAGCAGATGACGCTTCACGTCCGGATGGCCTGTTTCGTATATGTGGACGTGGTGTGTGCGCTTGCTGCCGCCTTTTTGAAAGAAACGCCGGCCCTCTATCCCGTTTTCCCCTTTCGCCTCATAGCCCAGTGCTTCCAGCTGCGGACTGAATCGGTCAGCGTCCGAAATATCTTTGACCTCCGCCAGTATATCGATGACGGGTTTGGCGGCCATCTGCGGGATGGAGGTGCTGCCGATGTGGCTGACAGAATGAAGTGCTGGGCCGAAGATTCGGATCAAGTCCGTCTTCTCTCTTTCAAACATTTCTTTCCATTCCGGCTTGTACGGAACAACTTCCGCTTTCCTCTTCGGATAAAGATGAAAAAACGAGAGGGTCAGCCCTTCCGGCGTCTCTATCTGTCCGGCTTCTGTGAACCCGGTTTTTAAATAGAGAGAGACTGCCGGAACGTTTTGGCTGGCGGTAGCCGCCTCTATTTTTTGGGCGTCCCGGTTTTGATCTATCACAAATTGAATAAGCGCCCGTCCGATTCCTTTCCGAAAGCCGGACGGGTGCACTGTCAGCCTGCATATGACAAGGTCATATCCCTTTTTTTCATACGAAATGACGCCTGCAAGCTGATCTTTTTCCTTGAAACCGGCAAACGTCTCCCGTGACCGCTGTATATCATCGGGTGTTTCATGCAGGGCGGGAATGCCGAAAAAGCCGATCAGCTCGGCTTCTTTTTGATAAGAGCAGCGCTGAACCGCCGCAATTTCCCGCGCGGTCTGTTCTTGTGTATGCTGTAAAAATGTAATCAATCTTCCGCCCCTTTTGACGCAAACATCCGCTGTGACTCCGTCTTCGTAATGCGGACCGCGTACGCTTCATACCAGGCGCTTTTTCCTTTTTGTTTTGCCGCCTGGTGGTCAGTATGATCTTTCCACCTTTTAATCGCCTCCAGGCTGTCCCAGTAGGAAACCGTGATGCCGCAGCCGTTTTCCTCCCGGACGCTTTCCGCGCCTAAAAAGCCCGGCTGTCCGCCTGCCAAATTCATCATGCGCTCTGCCGTATGTTCATATTCCTCATCATATTTTCCCTTTATTGATGAAAAAATGACCGCATAATAGGGCGGTTTGGGCGTGTCAGCTAAAAAACCCATATTCATCCCCCTCTACATATATTTCACAAACAGAATCCGGTCTTCTCCCGGACCGTCATAATTCGCAAAAACAGGGATTCCGTTTACGGTTTTGGTTCCTTTTTCAACTTCAAAGCCTAATTTTGTATGATAAGCGATTGATACTTTATTGACAGGCGCCGTCACGCAATTGACTTTTGTGCAGCCCCTTTTCTTCACCGTCTCCATAAATCGGTCGTAGAGCTGTTTTCCAATTTGCATTTTTCTGAAATCCGGATGCACACCCGAAAAATGAATGTAGGCTGTCTCAGGGTCTGATTGTGACTGAAAACCGATTAAAAAACCGGTCATCCCCTCCGGCCCGTACGTGATAAAGCTTGTGTCCTGAAAATGTTCAAAAAACAAGCGCGGCAGTTTGTCTTTCATCTGCCTGCCGCCCCACCATTCATTCAAAACAGACGTAACCATTTCATAGTCTTCAGAGGTAATTGTTCGAATATCCATTATCGATTGACTCTCCTTTTCGTCCGGCAAAATGAATGTCAGCTCTTCTCATTGGAATATAAAAAATTATATGTGGGTTGTTTGCAATTGTAAATGATTTCTTTTCAAGCAAACGAATCAGCACGTCTTCCAGCCGGGGAATGATTTACCAGTATAAACGTGATCATTGTTCGGGTACAATGAAAAACAGAACAAACGTTCCCGGAGGTTTTTTTATGGCTGATATTCTTCTCGTTGATATGCAATCGTTTTATGCGTCTGTGGAAAAAGCGGAAGCGCCTCATCTCAAAAGCCGGCCCGTGATTGTCTCGGGAGATCCCGAAAGACGCAGCGGCGTCGTGCTTGCGGCTTGTCCGCTCGCCAAACGATACGGCGTAAAAAATGCCGAACGGCTGTGGGAAGCGCAGGCCAAATGTCCCGACGCCGTTATTGTCCGTCCGCGGATGCAGCGGTATATTGATGTATCCGTCATGATTACCGAACTGTTTGAACGGTATACCGATCTTGTAGAACCCTACTCCATCGATGAGCAGTTTCTCGACGTGACCGGAAGCAGGCGGCTGTTCGGTGATCCTTTTACAATTGCCGAAAGCATTCAGCAAGCGATTATGCGTGAATTCGGAATTTATGCCCGTGTCGGCATCGGGCCGAATAAGGCGCTCGCGAAAATGGCTTGCGACCATTTTGCCAAAAAAAACGCATCCGGCATCCACAGATTGGATATGTCAAATATCAGGCAGGATCTGTGGCCGCTGCCGGTCGGAAAATTATTCGGCATCGGAAAACGGATGGAGCATCATTTAAGACGGATGGGCATCAGCACAATCGGCGGGCTTGCCGGGCACCCCGCCGAATTGCTGAAAAAACGCTGGGGCATTAACGGCGAATTGCTTCAGCGGACAGCCCGCGGCATCGATCCCTCTCCGGTCACCGTCAACACGCACAGCCGGCAAAAAGCGATCGGCCATAACATGACCCTCCCGAGAGACTACAGCCGCTTTGAGGATATTAAAGTCGTGCTGCTGGAGTTAAGCGAAGAAGTGGCCCGCCGCGCCCGTTTCAAACAATACATCGGCCATACGGTTTCGGTCAGCATCAGAGGCGCTGATTTTGAATTCCCTTCAGGTTTTCACAGACAGAGAAAGCTGATCTCTCCGACTAATTTCGGAATGGATATTTTTAAAGCGGCGGTCAAGCTCTTCAAAGAGCATTGGAACGGTGAGCCCGTCCGCAGCGCCGGCGTCTCCCTTTCCCAGCTGGAGCCTTGTGATTATGTTCAGCTGAGCCTGTTCGATGCCCAGGAAAAAAAGATCAGTCTCGGCAAAGTATTGGATGATATTCATGAGCGGTACGGCCCTGCGTCGCTCCTCCATGCCGCTTCACTGACAGAGGCCGGCCAAGCCTTTCACCGGGCTGAAAAAATCGGCGGGCACTACAAATAATTTGAGGTGATATACATGAATCCGAACAAATTAACACCCGGGTATAATGTCATGTGGGAATCAAGCCGGATGATGCTGCCCGAACATCGGGAGCAGCTGCTTGCAAAAAAACGAAAAGAACGGGAATTCCGGCCTCCGGAACTGAGCGAAGAGCAACTGAACGACATGAACCGCATCATTGCGGCGTCGATTGAAGAAGACAGGGCCATCTCGGTCACCTATGCTTCAGCACACGGCCCCCGCCGCTTTTGGGGATGGGTAAAACAAGTGAGGCATGACGAAAAACGTTTAAAAATCATAAACGATGAAGATGTGTTAACGCTGCCGTTTCATCGTATTCTCTCAGCTGAATCGGAATAAAAATCCTACCCCGGCCTGACAGAAAATATGATAGAAGAGTGGGAGGATCACATGATATTTAGTAGAATAAAGATGAATGACAAGAATAGGAGAATATATGATGGATCAATTTATAGAAAAAATGCTGGGACAAGCCCTCCGCCAGTATGGACGGAATGTGTCGACAGATCCGCTGAGCCCCTATGAAAAACAGAGTTTAAAAAAAGCTTTAGAAGAAAGAAGGAATGAAGAACCCGATGAGGATCTTCATGCCCATGTAGAAGATATTATCTACGATTACGTCACCAATCAGGGGCAGTTTTCCTGACACGGACGTTTATGCACCGGGCGATAAGGGAAACGTCCGAGAGTAAACCCTAAAGATTGCGTGGTGCAGGATATGCCTATCGGGCCTTATTTCAGGATCGGCTATGCCGTTCTTCTGTTATTTCTCATCATTTATCTCGGAACATTAATAGACTTTTTGTTCCAGCCTGTTGTGATTACGGTTAAAACCTTGTTTCCGCCTATTGTATTATCGGGCGTCCTTTACTATTTGTGCCGCCCGCTCGTCAGACTGCTGCATGCGAAATTAAAGCTGCCCGAAGGAATCGCGATTTTAACGATTTATGCGGGAACAGCCGGCCTTTTTGTCCTCTTCCTTTATACGGCGGGCCCTGCCGTTCAAAAACAGTTTACAGCCTTCACAGATCATATTCCGGAGCTTTCCGCAAAAGCTGAAAATTGGATCGGGCATCTTCAGGACAGCAAATGGTTTTCCCGGCTTCAGCATGGGGATTCCTTTAAAAAATTAGCGGACAAAGCCGCAAATTATTCCGGTTCAATCGCTGATTCTCTCAGCAGCCTGGCCGGTACGGCTGCCAATGCCGCCATCACCACCGCCATTATTCCGTTTGCGCTGTATTACATGTTAAAAGAAGGAAACAAAGCCCCCCGGCGACTGCTGCGGCTTCTTCCGGAAAAACATCAAAAAGAAGGAAAACAAATCCTTCAGGACATGGATGAAGCTCTCAGTTCATACATACAAGGACAGCTGCTCGTCAGTTTTTGTGTCGGCGTTCTCGTCACAATCGGCTATTTTATAATCGGGCTCGATTATCCGCTCGTTCTGGGCGCGTTCGCCATGGTGACAAACCTGATTCCGTTTATCGGGCCTTGGATCGGCACATTTCCCGGAGTCATTGTCGGATTGTTCGATTCACCGACCGAGGCGGTGCTGGTGATTACGGTCGTCGTCATTGTCCAGCAGCTTGAAAGCCAGCTGATTTCCCCGCAAATTATGGGACGGAAGCTGGACATTCACCCGCTGACCATTATTTTTCTTCTGCTTGCCGCCGGCAAATTCTCAGGAATTGCCGGGATGCTGCTGGCCATTCCGGGATATGCGGCCGCAAAAGTGGTCATAAGCCACATGCAGAAACTATTCATTCTCAGAAAAAAACAGGGCTAGGAGAGAAATGATTCATCCCCCATGTCTTCACATCGGTCAAAATGAAAAAACGGCGGGCTGAAGAAGCCCGCCGCACACGGAGGTAAAAAAGATGAACATCGGTGATGTCATTTTTCAATTGATTTCATTTATTGCAGCCGCGGTTTTCCTGTTTGCCGTGATATACGTATTCAGAAGCTTGAAGCAGCGCCGCATACAATTGGACAGAATCGAAAAGAAACTCGACGCGCTGCGCGAAGAAAAAAACGAAAAGTTATAGTTCATTCAGAAGCAGAAGCAACGAGCTCCACTTTTATCCGATCCGGATCCTCCGTGTATACGGCGTAATGCGTGCTTCCGCCTGCATATGGATGGCGGTCCCTGTAAAGCACGGGGCATCCTCTGGCAAGCAGCTTTTCTGTCATCTCGTCAACCTGCTCTCTTGATGCAGCATGAAAAGCCAGATGGTTCAGCCCGACCCGGCATCTGTGGTACTCCGGTGTTAAAAAACGCTCCTCTGTCTGTACAAGCACAACATAAAATCCTGCGTTTTTCCAGCTGATGCCGGAGTCCCAATTTTGAAATTCCCTATAACCGAGCTCACCTAAAAACCATCCCCAAAACCGGGCGGAGGCTTTCAAGTCAGATACATACAATTCAATATGATGCATCATAATATTCGCTTCCTCCTCACATCACACCCGCCTTACCAGCACCTCTTCAACTTTATGACCGTCACCTTTTCTCAAAATCAAATCCGATCTGAATTTTGTCGGCAGGATATTTTCATACAGATTCGGCCGGTTGACGCTCTCCCAAATGGAGGCGGCCATGGTATCCGCTTCTGCATCAGACAAATCCTTAAATTTATGAAAATAAGAAGCCGGATCCTGAAAAGCGGTTTCTCTTAAGAGGCGGAAACGCTCCAAATACCACGTGAAAATCCGGCTTTCTTCGGCATCCACATAGATCGAAAAATCAAAGAAATCGGATACAAAAATCCGCGGATCTTCCCTGTCGTCCTCTAAGGTCGGCGACTGCAGGACATTGATTCCTTCGATAATAACGATATCCGCACCTTCGACAACCTCGACGGCGCCCTCTTCCCTGTCATAGGTAAGATGGGAATATACGGGCGCCTCCACTCTCTCTTTCCCTGACTTTATATCGTTCAGAAATTCAAGCAGCGCTTTCACGTCGTAGCTTTCCGGGAATCCCTTTCTGGACAGAAGGTTTTTCCTTTTTAATTCCGCTGTCGGATACAAAAAACCGTCGGTTGTCACCAGGCTCACCTTCGGCCTGTCCGGCAGACGGGAAAGAAGCTTTTGCAAAATTCTCGCCGTCGTGCTTTTGCCGACGGCGACGCTGCCCGCGATTCCGATGATAAACGGGATTTTCGCTGAATGCGGATGCTTCAGAAACACATTGACATGCTGATTCCGTCTTGCGGCAGACGTGACATGAAGATGGAGCAGGCGCACAAGCGGAATGTAAATCGTTTCTACTTCTTCCACCGACAGGTAGTCATTCAGCCCTTCTACGGCCTTGGCTTCTTCCTCTGAAACGGCAATGGAAAGATGGCCGCCGAATCCGGCCCACGACTCGCGGCTATGCTGCGTATACAATGTATGTAAGTTCAATTCTTTACTTTTCACAATTCACACCAATCTCTCTGTATGGCTTTCCGATAAAAAAACAAACGCTTACAAAGATTGTAACGGAAAACCGCTTCACTGTCTGCCCATTTTTTTCAAAAATGAGGAACCGATCCGGCTGTACTCTTCCATTTCCTCCTCCGGAACCATGCTTCCGCCGGTGCTCCACACAAGGTGCACGGCATTTTCCATCTCAAGCCCCCGTTCTTTTATATAACGGTTTCCGGCTTCGGTCTGAACGACCTTGACGGCTCCGGCCAGTCCGGCGAGTGCAGAGGGTTCAAGGCTCTTATTCTCGGCCGCCCTTAATTGATAAAGCAGCGAAAAAAGCGTGCCGTCATCGGCGGTATAACAGCCGCTGAGTATAGGTTCCATCAGAGGGCCGGCCAGTCCGGACGGCCTTCCCACCGCGAGTCCGTCGGCGGCCGTTTGATTATCAAGACCGATATCCTGCACGCTGATTCCGTCATGCAAGCCGGAAAACAGTCCTAACAGCATACACGGTGAATGCGTCGGCTCACCGAAAAAAATATGGACATGCTCGCCATAGATCAGCTTTAGCGCAAGCGCGACGCCGCCCGGGCCTCCTCCGACCCCGCACGGCAAATAAACGAAAAGCGGTTCATCTGCATCAGGCTTTATGTTCATTTGATCGAGCTGCTTTTTCACACGGCTTCCCGCAACGGCATACCCCAAAAACAGATCCCGGGAATGCTCATCATCAATAAAATAACAATAAGGGTCCTGCTTCGCCTGCATGCGCCCCTCTTTGACAGCCAGACTGTAGTCTGCTTCATATTCGATGACGCGAACCCCCTTTTCCCGGAGCAGCTCCTTTTTCCACTGCTTTGCGTCACTGGACATATGAACGGTCACACAAAAGCCGAGCTTCGCGCCGATTATGCCGATACTCAGACCTAAATTGCCCGTAGAGCCGACAGCTATAGAGTATTTTGAGAAAAAAGCGGTAAACCGTTCTTCAGTCAATATGCTGTAATCGTCGTCTGCTGAGAGCATTCCCGCTTTTACCGCGAGGTCTTCGGCATGCTTCAGCACTTCATAAATCCCGCCGCGCGCTTTAATAGAACCGGAAATCGGAAGTTCGTCGTCGCATTTCAAAAGCAAACGCCCGGGGAAAGCCTGAGCGGCGCTGTGTTCCAGATGCTTCTTCATTTCATTAATCAAGACAAGCGGAGATTCAATGAGGCCTCCCTCCGCTCCCGTCTCCGGAAAAGCCGACGCGATATAAGGCGCAAACCGGCGCAGCCTTTCTTCCGCTTCGGCAATCTCCTTTTTCCATTCAGCGCCATGCTTTACTGGATCATCGGTTTTATGCGGATTGATCCAAAATACCTCACGCGCCTCCGCCATTTGCCCGACTAAAGGCTCTGCCATCAATGCCTTGTGTATATCCCGATCGGACATTCCTTTTTCCCCCTTGTTACTTTTTCTTTAATGCGCGGCCGGCCAGTTTTTCTGTAAACGATGGGAAAAGCTGATACAGCTTCGTCCCGAGGCTCATCCATCGCGGAAGATTCATTTCCCGTTTATCCGTCAGAATCACGGATGTAATGCGCTCTGCCACATGGTCGGCATCAAGCATCCATCTGCCGACGCTTTTCACATAACCGCCCTCTTTATCTGCAATTGTAAAGAAGTCTGTTTTGATCGGACCGGGATTAACCGTTGTCACGGCTACACCCGTACCGGCCAGCTCAAGCCGCAGCGCGTTGGAATACCCTAACACGGCGTGCTTCGTTGCGGAATAAAGGCTTGATTTCGGCGTCGCCAATTTGCCGGCCTGTGAGGCGATATTGATAATATGGCCGCTTTTCGCATGAAGCATCACAGGAAGACAGGCCTTCGTACAGGCGATTAATCCGAAGACGTTGACTTCAAACATTGCCTTCATATCATCCAAAGATGAATCAGCGGCCGTTTCAAAAATGCCGAAGCCGGCGTTGTTGATTAATACGTCTACATGACCGATCAAACGCCTTACGTTTTCAGCCTCTTCTGCATGCCGGACGTCAAACGGGATGACATCACACTGTCCGCCGCGCGCGGTAATCGTCTTTTTCACTTCCTGCAAGCGGTCCTCCCGCCTGGCGGATAAAAAAACATGAGCCCCTTCTGCCGCGCAGGAATATGCAAGCCGTTCTCCGAGTCCGCCGGATGCTCCGGTGATCCAAATCCGCTTATCCGTTAATCTGCCCATTTCCTTCACCCCTTCACAGCTTTAAACTTCAGAGTGTTCCCCGACTGAAAGGATACAACCTTCCCTTCGGCGGCCAGCACGTCAAGATGGCCGATCGTTTCTGACATCGTTAAAAACAATTCATTTTCATACACAGCCGGAAACAGCCGCCGGCATACCTGGAAAGCCGTCAGCGTTTCCTCTGACAACAGGCGCAGCACATATTCCGACCGGTTTCTCTGTTTTTCAAGCCGCCTGTCAAAAGCAGGCTTTACGTCTGTCAGCAGATCGCCGTGTCCCGGATATAAAAAGGACGGGTTTACGTCATACAGCCGCTTCATTGAGTTCAAGTAGTCGAGCATCGGGGCCGCGCGCACGCTCCCCTTTTCCGGAGCTTCCAGAATCGGATTGGTGGAGCTGTTGGACAAAAGCAGATCGCCGCTGAACATTTCACCGCTTTTTTCATGGTAGAGCGCAATGTGAGAAGCGGCATGACCCGGGATTTCGAGCACCGTCCAGCCGTTAAGCCCGTCGATTTTTCCGCCTTCCCTCACTGTTTTCGTTAACGGACGGTTTGCAGAAAATAAGTATGACAGCTTAACTGTTTTATGTATGTCTTCAGGCGTCAGGGGAACGTCCATTTCAGTCATAAGCGATAGAAAAAAGTCCTCCTGCCGGGCGATATACGACTGATCCTGAGTAATGTATCTGTCATTCAGCGGATGCCCGATCACTTCCGTATCCTCAGGAAAAAGGTGCAGCAGACCTGAATGATCTGCGTGATGATGAGTGAGCACCACCTGTTCTATATCCGCCGCAGAAACCCCGTGTTCCTTAAGCTGCAATGAGAGCGATTCAGCCGCTTCCTTTGTATTCGGGCCGCAATCAATAAGGGTTAAGGCTTCATCTTTTACTAAATAAACGATAACGTCGCCGACTGCAAACGGAGTCGGCACACGTATCGGAATGATCTTTCTCGCTGCCATGTTTACGCTCCTTCGTTCTTTTCATTCCTGAATAATCATATTTTAGCGTTTTCTTTTCACTGTGTCATTATTGCCGCATATCGGAAAAAAAGATTGACATCCCGCTCTTGCGCATAGCATAATGAACAACAAACTAGAAAACACGGAACGCGATGACGAGGAACTAGTATATAAACAACGGCAGCAGAGAGCAATGTCCCCGGCTGAAAGACATTGCGGCCCTCTTGTTTACAGAACCTGCCCTCAGAGCGGTTAGGAAAACCTAAACGTATCCCCTCGTTACGGGATTTGAGCTGAGCACGGCTGATTCGTGCTAATGTAAGGTGGTACCGCGAAACCTTTTCGTCCTTTTTGACGGGAAGGTTTTTTTGTGTTTTGAAAAGAAGGAGGAATTATATGAAGAAAATCGGTTTTATCGGGGCCGGATCAATGGCGGAAGCAATGGTGAACGGACTGCTGCAAAGCGGAATGACAGCCCCCGGACATATATATATGACAAACCGGTCAAATGACAGCCGGCTTGAAGAGCTCCAAAAAACGTACGGAGTGAAACCGTGCCGGGATAAAGAAGAGTTTTTCAGCAACACCGACATTATCGTTCTCGCCTTTAAACCGAAAGATGCGGCAGAAAGCATTGAGAACATTCGCGAATACGTGAAAGATCAGCTTGTGATTTCTGTCATCGCAGGGCTGACGATTCACACGATTCAGCAATATTTCGGCAGAAAGCTCACCATCATCCGGGCGATGCCGAATACATCCGCGGCCATTCAGCAATCGGCGACCGGTTTTTCCGCAAGCTCCGAGGCGAGTGAAGCTGAAATCCGGACGGCAAAAGAGCTTCTGGAAACAATCGGAGAAGCGACGCGCTTTGAAGAAAAACACCTTGACGCCGTCACAGCCATTGCCGGAAGCGGTCCCGCCTATGTGTACCGGTATGTCGAAGCAATGGAAAAAGCCGCCCTTCAAGCCGGCCTGCCGGAAGAATCGGCAAAAGAGCTGATTTTACAAACCATGGCCGGGGCGACGGAAATGCTCAGAACAAGCAGCAAACGGCCTGAACGCCTGCGCAAGGAAATCACAAGCCCGGGCGGCACGACTGAAGCAGGCCTTCGCGCATTAGACGAGCGCCGCTTTGAAGAAGCCATCATGCACTGCATCGCAGAAACCGCAGCCCGGAGCGCCGAAATTAAAGAACAATTCGCAAGCCCCGTTCTGCAAAAGACGGACCAGTGATAAAGCATGGGGCTTCCCATGCTTTTTTCATTCTGTTTAACTGCCGTATAAGCGGCTGATTCTCTCTTTTACTTCAGGAAGATGGAATGTGGCTTCGTGCATGTTCACCTCTTCCTCAACCGCTTTTGTCAGCTCTCTTTTGATCCGTGCGGTCACATTGGTTTTCAGCGCAACCAGTGAGGCTCTCGGTTTATCCGCCAGCAGCCGGGCTAATTCGCGGCCTCTTTGAAGGGCGTCTTTTTTCGGCAGCACTTCAAACGGAACTCCCCGTTTTTCCAGAGCGGCGCCGCTGAAGTTCGCGGCCGTAAACAGCATTTCTTCCCCGAGGACAATTCCCAGCTTTTCAGGCACAATATACGTCGCGCCCATTCCCGGTGTAAATCCGTACTTCATATAATTACAAGAATAAAAACTCTCTCTGCTTAAAATCACGAAATCCGAGCTCAGACCGATCGTAAAGCCGGCTCCGATCGCATGCCCCTGCATGACGGAAATCACGGGAATCCTGCAATCCAATAAAAGACTGTGAAGCTTTAAATCTGTAAATTGGAGCTTTCCGCTCTGAATGGTCAAAAGCCCCTCCTGCGTTCCTCCCGTGCAGAAATAATTTCCGTAACCCGTCAGAAGGACGGTTTTATAGGACGGATGGGCATTGATGTCTTGGAATACCCGGTGCAGCTCTCTGACAAACTCTTCTGACAGCCCGTTTTTCCCGGCCGTATCCTGCATTGTGACCTGCACAATGCCCGGTTCTGTTTCCTGTACATCAATCATTGGATTCATGTTTATTCTCCGTTTCTTTAAAAATACTCAAGCCTTGCCGGCTCTGAGTGTTTCTGATATTAAGTCGTCCATTCATACTTTCTGTGAAACTCTTTTATTTCAGTCAGCACCAATCGCGTTTTTCCTTGATGCGCATTCGGGATGTCTGCTGCGGGCGCGGCATTTCTTGTGCCGAATTTTACGATGCCGCTGTCTTGGAGCAGCCGGTCATAATCAGCCATCGATAAACGGACGCGTTCATCCAAATGCCGGCTGATCTGAAATTGATTCTGCCGCGTACGGCTTTGCGGCATAACGACACCGCTGTAAAATTCAGAGCAGCAGCCCGAACCGTATGAAAAACAGCCGACGCGTTTCGGCGTTTCAAAAGAGCCGTTATCAATCGTGCTGGCAAGAGATAAAAATACGGTGGCTCCCATGATGTTGCCGACGCGCTGACAGTATTGAATCCCAGGCAGCACGCGTTGCTGAAAATCCGCTTCAATGTCTTGCGGCTTAGCCTTTGCCAATTTTCTCATCATCGTCCGATGCGCTCCTTTTACCATTCCGCCAAACGGAGTATGAAAAGAAAGGTATTGAAATGTATTCTTATAATCCGCCCCGCTCACACGCTTTCCGTATTCCTGAAATGATTTTTCACAGCAGTCCAAATAAGACATGAGCGACAGATCAGCATCCCCCGCTTCACTATCCGGAATCGGGCGGCAGGTATCCATGACTTCATACCCGTAATACCCGCTTGCGCCTTGATCAAGCAAAAAGACATGAGGGGTGCTGCTGACTAAAAGCGCCACAGCTCCCGCCCCCGCACTCGGTTCGGCATAGGACCATTCCTCCGTCAACGCGTCACCGCCTTCAGCCACTAAAAAGCGGGAAATATCCGTTCCGATGATGAGCGCTTTCGCTCCCGGCGATGTTTGCGATAAGATAAAATTCACGCCCATTTGAAACCCGGCCGTTAAAGAATAGCAAGCCTGTTTCACCTCAAATAACCGGCAATTCCGCTTCAGCTGCAAATAATCATGGACGTATGTACTGATGGATTTGCCAAAATCAATCCCGGATTCCGTACAGGTGATGACCATTTCAATCTGATTCCGTTCCTCTTCTGACAGAGAGTCGATAATCGGTTTTGCGGCATTTACGGCGAACGTAATCGGATCTTCAAACGGAAGCGCCACCACTTTTTCTTTCATCAGCAGGTTCTCAAACCTTTTTTTATCCAAGTTCCGATGTTCCGCAAGCTCCATGACGTCTACATACGCGGTTCCGCCAAACACGTTCATTGCTTCGATTCCTACATTCATTTCTCCAAGCCCCCAGAGTAAAGAGGATTCATGTGGAAGCCTCTTTTATTTTTCCGTTCAAAACTCAACAAGCAGCCTGTCAACGCCGTGAAATACAGGGCTCGGAACCAGATTCGGCTCTTGATCCTCAGTAAAACGCCATGCGGGCATCTGTTCAAAAAAGTGGGAAAGCGCGATTTTCGCTTCAAGCCGGGCCAGCGGCGCTCCTAAACAATAATGGCTGCCCTGACCGAATGACAGATGCTGATTCGGCTTTCGTCCCAAGTCAATCTGATCGGCATTTTCAAACTTCTTTTCATCTCTGTTCGCCGATCCAATCCACGCATACACTTTTTCTCCGGCCGGAATCGTTTTTCCGCCAATCTCGCTCTCAACCGCGGTGTAGCGGGTTACCCGCTGAATGGAAGGTCTGAGGCGGATGACTTCCTCAATAAAGTCAGGAAGGAGCGCCTTATTTTCAAGCAGCCTGGGCAGAATGTGCGGGAACTCCTTGAGACTGAGAAATGAATTTCCGATCACATTTTCCGTCGTTACGTGCCCCGCGACAATCAACAAGCCGCAAAAACCGATTAATTGCTTGTCTGACAGCGGCTCTCCGTCTAAATCAGCTGAAATTAAATGGCTGATTAAATCATTTTGCGGCTGTTTTCTCCGCTGTAAAATAAACTGCATGAAGTATCCGATCATCTGCTTTTGCACTTCATTCATTTTCTTTTCATCTTTTACATTCTGGCTTTGGTCGACCCAGCTTTTAAAGATATCTCTGTCTTTCGGAGGGAATCCTAGAAGCTCTGCGATCACGATAATCGGAAGCGGAAATGCGTAATCTTCAATAATGTCCATCCTGCCTTTTGAACGGACGGCCCGAAGCAGGTCATCAGCGATAGCGGCTATGCGCGGTGCAAGAGTCTCAACCGATTTCGGCATGAACGGCTGATTGACCAATTTTCTGAAGACGGTGTGTTCAGGCGGGTCCATTTTCAAAAGGCTGTCTTTGTTAATATGCCGAATCATTTTTTCCTGTTTGTCCGCACTTAAGTATTTATGATCGGAAGAAAAATGACTGTAGTCAGAAATCACCCGCTTCACTTCATCATAGTTGAAGATTTCCCAGCAATCTTCCTTTTCATTGTAATGAACGGGAGAGGTTTCTCTCATCGTTTGGTACCACTTGTACGGCTGCTGCTGTCTGATTTTTGTTAAACTGGTCATTTTCATTCCTCCAAGATGTGATCAAGATTTGAAATGACCCGCCGAAGCTTACGAGTAAACCCGGCGGGCGGATATGTGAATTTACGGTCTTGTTTTGGCGGGCTGCTTCAGCATCTCACCATGCACATTCAGTATCTTTTCCTGCAGCTGCAGGAAGCTGTGTTCTGTCATTCCGTCTGCCGAATATAAAACGCCGCAAAATTCAGAAATCGTTTCGGCTGCGCTGTCTTCAGCCAATAACGTCATATGGTTGGATACCGCCACATCCATGATGGCGATGTTTGTCATATGCTCTTCCCACTGGCTCCAATAGTTGACAAAATCAGCGGATAAAATATCAGCCCTGATTGTAAAATACGGATCAAGCTCACCCAAGAAAATACCGTTTTTATTTCGGAAATAATAGCATGTCACCCCGTTCGGATCCGGAAGCGGCAGGAGTTCGTAATCAGTGATTTCGTAAGCGTCCTGAACATTTATATTCTGCCTGATCAGATTTTTCACCAACGCGTCCGTCTTCGTTAACCCCCGCTGTTTGGCTTTTGCTATTAATTGCTCTAAAAATATGTCTTCATGAAGATCGGCATTCAGTTCATCACGATGAATCAAGGTTTCAGATATGCGTTCCGGATGTTGATAGATCGGTGCAAATAAAGCCATGTTCACCGTCTGCAGCATCATATTTTTATCAAATAATTCATCAGGAATGTTTATTTCCCTCGCACCCGCTGAGTCAAAGGAGTCGAGCATGACGATTGACTCAACGGTTTCTCCAGCCAGCTGCAATTGCCGTGTGACTTCATAAGCGAGCATGCCCCCTAATGAATAGCCGCCTACATCGTAAGGACCCCGGGGCTGCACGGTACGTATGAGCTTAACGTAATACTCGGCCATGTTTTTAATACCGCGGATCGGTTCCCGTTCTGTCATCCATCCTCTTGCCTGAATTCCGTAAAAAGGACGCCCGGTCCGTTCGGCAACGGGCTGGTACAGCTCCACTGCCCCCAGCGCGGAATGAAACCAGAAAATCGGTCTTCCCTTTCCACCCGGGTTAAGACAGATCAGCTCGGGCGGTTCTTGATCATCTGCCTCTTCTGATATATCGTTTTGTTTCGTATGTTCCCCATGTACTTCCTCAGTGTCTTTTTGGACAGAACCGGTCAGATACCCGGCTAATGTTGCGATTGTCGGATATTCATAGACCAGATTTGCCGTAATAGACGCTTGATAGGCTTTATTAATGGACTGAACCCATTCCACACCGATAATAGAATCCAGCCCCATATCAATGAATGCCTCATGCTCATCAATATCTTCCGGCTTCAGAAACAGGATGTCCGCAAGGCTTTCTTTGAGCTCTTTGCGCAAAGTGCCGTCAGAGATGCCGGCAAGGGGAGTTTCTGCTTCCGGGATTTGCGGACGTACCGCTGTTTCCTCCGCTTCAGCATACTCGGGTTTCTTTATTTGCCCCGCTATATATTCCGCAAGCTCCTTAAGCGTCGGGTGTTCATACACCTTATTGGCAGTAATCTCAGTGTGGTGCGTTTTATTTACTGTTTGTATCCATTCAACCCCGATAATGGAGTCAAGCCCCATGTCGATGAAAGGCTCATCAGCATCAATATCTTCCGGTGACAAAAATAAAATATCTGCCAGGCTTATCCTCAATTCTTCAAGCAATGTTCTATTGTCTTCGAAAACGGCTTTTTCTGGCTGCTGGACAGAAACAGTACCATCCAAAGGCTGTAACACGATCGGTTTTTGCAATATCTCCGGTTCAAACGCTCTCATTTCGATCTCAGTTAAAGGAGTCAGAGAAAGCAGCCCTTCATGTTCAGGCTGCGGCGAAGACGGGAGAACGGTTTGCGTTTCAGACTTTTTCATGGCTTGACCTGGTAAAGAACTGTTTACATCAGCCGCCCAATACCTTTCTTTTAAAAACGGGTAGGCAGGAAGCGGCGTTTTATAATATTGCCCTCCGTCAAAAAGCCGTGTAAAAGGAAGATCATACCCTCTGCAAAAAAGGTCAGCGATATGTGCCAGGCTTTCTCTGTACTGTGCGGGCGAAGCCGCCGAGCGGCACTGTTCAATGCATTCCATTCCGAATGTTTTCATTCCGGCTTCTTCTGCCGGCTTCTGATCCTTCAAATTGGACACAAACACACCCGGAAGCTCTCTTTTTACAAGCCACTCCGATAATACCCGCTTCAGTTCGTCCGCACTGCTTACGATACAGGCAAACCGGTGATGTAGATGCTTTCTGCCGAGCAGGAGCGTATAACTTATATTTCCCAGATCGCTGTCTTTGTTCTTGCTGAGTGAATCCAGCAGGCGTTCTGCCTGAATTTCCAGCTGACGCTCCGTCCGCGCAGATAAAGGAATGAGGCAGGCCGGTTTTGCCGGTGACCGGCGCACAGTTTGCGGCGCCTCTTCAATCACAAGATGGGCATTTGTTCCGCTGAATCCGAATGAACTGATGGCGGCTCTGCGCGGTGCATTCGGATTCCGTTCCCACGGTATCAGCTTTTCATTCACAAAAAACGGGCTGTCCGCAAATTGAATATGCTGATTGGCTTGGTGAAAATGGAGGGAAGCCGGAATCTGCTGATGCTTCAGCGACAGCAGGATTTTAAACAGTCCGGCCATCCCCGCGGCCGCAGCGGCATGTCCGAGATTGGTTTTTACAGAGCCGATGGCGCAATATCCTTTTTTATCCGTATAGCGGCGGAAAGCGCGCGTTAAGGCGCCAAATTCGATCGGGTCGCCCAGTGCAGTGCCCGTTCCGTGAGCTTCCACCATTTGAATGGTTTCCGGATCAATGTGAAAAGTATCATAGACATGCCGTTCCAATCGTTCTTGAGAAAGCGCGCTTGGTGCGGTGATTCCGTTTGTAGCGCCGTCCTGATTCATTGCAGAGCCTTTTATGACGCCGTACACATGGTCTCCGTCACTAACGGCGTCGCTAAGACGTTTCAGCACCACCGCTCCCACGCCTTCCCCCGGAACGAACCCGTCCGCGCTTTGATCAAACGTATGGCAGCGTCCGGTCGGTGACAGCATATTCGCCTTATTTGACGACTGATAAAAAGCGGGAGTGGATTGAATGAAAACCCCGCCCGCCACCGCCATTTCCGTTTCTTTCGTCCAGAGCCCCTGACATGCCAAATGAATGGCTGTCAGCGAACTGGAACATGCCGTATCAACAGTGATCGCCGGACCTTGTAAATTAAGGTGATAGGCGATCCTTGCCGGAGTGACGGAATTATGATTGCCCCAAAAAGCTTGCGCGGGCCCCTGCTGTTTAAAAATGGCCTGGTAATCTCCGCCGCAGGAGCCGGCATACACGCCGCATTCCCGGCCTCTTACCGAGTCTCCCGCATATCCCGCATCTTCAAGCGCTTTCCAAGATTCTTCCAAAAACAGCCTCTGCTGAGGGTCCATATAGGTCGCTTCACGTCCCGATATATGAAAGAAAACGGGGTCAAAACATTCAATGTCCTCTATAAAACTGCCATACTGGCATTGGCTGTCAGAGACATCCCATCTGTCTGCTTTTTTAATCAGATCCCGTCCGGCGGCTAAGTGTTCCCAAAACTCATGGACATTCTCCGATTCAGCAAACCGCCCGCTCATCCCGATAATCGCGATCGGTTCTTTTTCAGGTAACACAGCTGCTGATTTTACTGTATCGGCCGGATCCTTTTGTTCGGGGCGGTACGTCATTTGATACGGCTCAGAAACGCTGATGACGATTTTCCCGATATTTCCGCGGTCATCCAGACAGTGATACGCTTCTTTTATGTCTTCAAAGGAAAAGATTTTTGAGATGACAGGCTGAATGACGCCCTCTTCCGCCAGCCGCTGCAGTTCCAATTGATAATCCTTGACCTGATCCGGATTTTGAAGGGACAGCTTCCGCAAATCCACGCTGTGAAACGATTGATTGTTATGAAGGACGGACAAGTCGACTGATTTAGCGGATTTCAGCGCAGTCATGGCAATTTCGATATATCTTCCGCCCGGCGCCAGGCAATTCATTCCTTTTTGCATGGCATCACCGGCCAGGGTATTAATGACAACATCCACCCCACGGCCGCCGGTCATTCGCATGATTTCCGTTTCAAAATCTTCTTCTAAATAGCAAATGGTATTGTGGACCCCGAGCGAATGCAAATACTCAATTTTTTTCTGTGATCCGGCCGTTGCATATATTTCCGCGCCGATATGCCGGGCCATTTGCACCGCGATCAGCCCCGTTCCTCCCGTCGCGGTCTGAATTAATATTTTTTCGCCTTTTTTAAGTCCGGCTTTCCGGAAGGCGTCTATCATTGTCACCGCCACGGTGGGAAGAGCGCATGCTTCTTCAAAGGTCAGCCGGGCCGGTTTATGATAGACTTGATGTTCTTTACATGTGATGAGATTCGCCTGAGATCCAAATTCCTCTCCCATGCCGACAATCACTTCATCACCTGGAATGACAGATGTTACATGCCTCCCTGTCTTGATCACGACGCCGCTTGCTTCAAATCCCGGAGTGAACGGATAAGGCGGCATCGTCGGGTACAGCCCTCTGACACAAAGCAAGTCTCCGAAGTTTAAAGAAAAGGCGCGGACGGCTATTTGAACTTCGTCATCTTTTGTCTCGGGCACTTCACTGCGGGCGATCGTCAGATCTTCAATGCCGCCCGGACGGTCAATCACAACCCGGAACATTCCCGAGTCATCGGACTTTGCGAAAGAAGGCGGCATACGTTCTTGTTTCGGTTTCTGATAACCGTTTTCCTTTCTTTCCGTCTGCAGAGGTTTTTCAGCAGGCCGTTCTTCCTGAAGCGCCGGGCGGATTTTCGCTCTTTCGGTCTCCAGAGAAGAGGCTATGATGGTTTCGTATTCTTCCGAGATATAACCGGTCAGCAGTTTCACATGATAGTAATCAAATAAAATCGTTGTCTGCAGTGTAAGATTCAAACGCTTATTAATCTCGTTAATCACATTGACGGCCAAAATGGAATCAATGCCGTATTCAGAGAAATTCAGTTCTTCCTGAATATCCTCTTCTTTCATTTTTAATACATCGGCAATACTTGTTTTGATGACTGAGCGGACATGGGAAGCGACCGATTCCCCATCAGCCTTAACAGCTTGATGCTCCTCTGGCGCGCGGCTGCGGGGAACAGGCTGTGCGGGCTTTCGGAAAACTTCGGCCGGGGCGGCGTATGGCTTTCTGCCGTCTCTGATCCCTTGCATCCGGACGAGTCCGTCACTCTCAGCTGCGATAATCTGCTGACCTAAATCATGAGCCGTTTCAGCAGGGAAACAAACCGCTCTGTATCCTTCCGAATGCAGCACACGCTCCCACGATTTTGGATATAAGCCGGGACTTCCCGGAATCCGAAGCTCAGCATCCTCATAGGACCACCAGCCGTCAAGCAGCCCGAAGGTTAAATGGGTAAAAACAGAACGATCGCTGATTTCGTTTATCAGAATCATCCCGTTGTATTTCAGAAGCGCTTTCAGACGGCGCAGTGTCAAACCGATATTTTTAGTGGCGTGAAGCACATTGGCGGCGATGACAATATCGTAAACACCCGTTTTGATATTTTGTGATTCGCAAGGCTCCTCCGCATTAAACAAGGCCGTTGTCAAATACGGCACATCAGGTCCGTATTCCTGTTCGGCATGCATTAAAAAAGCTTTAGAAACGTCCGTATAACAATATTCCGCAATCTGTTTTGCAAATGGTTGCAGTTTTGTAAACAACATGGCGCTCGTTCCGCCCGTCCCGGCCCCTACTTCTATCAGCCTGATGCGGGCATCGGGGTGTTCTGTAAGATAGGCTTTCAAGTAAGCGGCCGCGGAACCTGCTAACACTTCATTAAAATAATCCGCGACAGGATTATGCTTATAAACACCTTCAACGAGCCGCATTGATGAATCGGGAAATACGATATCCGTAGCCGGACGTTCTCCTTTTAAAATGGAAGGCATCGCTTTTATCGTCGCCTCAGCCAATTCAGCTTGCGCAAGCTCCCCATTGGGAAGCAGGCGTTTATGGGCATTCCACTCATTCCAGACTGTGCGGCCGTCCGGACGCTGATCCGTGAGGAGGGTGATCGTGTATCCGTCATACGCGATATATCCGTTTTCTTTTAATAGATTCAGGCTTTCTTCCAGCCATCTGCCGTATGTGCCGATCACGCCGGCGCTCCGCATGGATGCTGCAGCTGTAGTGACAGGCTCGCTGAAAAACCCGATTGACTGTAATTGGTAAAAGAGCAGTTTGCAAAGAAGGCTGTTCATATGCGCAACTCCATTTCTCGTTTTAAAGTCTCAAGCCGTTCATTCCGATCCGGATTTTGCCGCTTGACGCTTTCCATAAATGAAGGCTTCGGGCCGGATACAACCGATATTGCATCTTGATCCGTCAGCGCGGCTAAGCCGTGCGGAGCAGCTTTGATGAATGCCGCTTGGCTGAACGGTTCTGATAGTAAGACTTCCAGCGCCTCCATTGCTTCATCGGGTTCAATAGAACCGATCCCTGACGCCTCCATCCGTTTTCTGTAAGACGGGTCTGATACAACGCCCAGACTGCCCCAATATCCCCAATTCATGACTTTCACTTCACAATCAAGCAAGGAAGCGATATGGCGGGCAAAGGCGTCTTGAAATGTACACCCTGCCGCATAGTTGCTTTGCCCGGCATTTTTTGTGAAAGAATTAACGGATGAGAAAAACAGCACAAAATCAAGCGGTTCTCCCTTAAAAGCTTCGATCATTCGGACGCTCGTATTCACCTTAGCTGAAAAAGCGTTTCTGAAAGAAGCTTCATCCATATTCGCCATACTTTTGTCGGCAAGCGTTATCGCGGAATGGATGACTCCCGTTATATTGCCGTATTGCTCTCTTACGGAACGGACGGCAGCCTTAAGCGCTGCGGCATCTTGAGCATCAGCCTGTATATAATGCGGCGCGGGGCCTGATAGCGCCAGCCTGTCTATTTTGCTCTGAATCTCCTGATCCTTCGGCCGCCTGCCGATCCATATCATCCGTGCCTTGTAACGGGTGATCATGTATTTGCTCCATGCTTCTCCGATGCCGCCCGCTCCGCCGATGACAGCATAAACGCCGCCTTCTCTGTACGACATACGCGGAGCGGAACTTGTCAGCACCCGGACTGTTTTTTGCTTGTGCCAAGCTCCGTTACGGTACGCGGCAGCATTTCCGTCCGGATCTGGAGGGAGGCGCCAGATGTCTTTCATTTCAGACGAATCACTGTCTTCTTCTGCATCAATCAGCCTGATGTCCCAGTTCGGATATTCTTTTGCCAATGAACCGATCAAACCGTGTACACCTGCATGCTCAGGCTGCGGCAGATCACCCGGATACACGGACTGTGTCTGCCGGGTGACCGCCGTAAAGCTGATGTTTCGGTTTCCATACCCGAGTGACAGCAGCGCTTTGATGAAACGGAAACATTGGATCACCCCATTCTCCTGCTCATCAAGCATTTCCTGACTGACGGATGCGGGTGCGAAACGATCCGGCGCAATCCATAAGAAATGGCGGATATCCTGATATCCGGCTGTCAATTCACGTAATGTTTGCTCGCTTGAATGCTCCGGCGTCTCCGCCAGATGGGCGCGGGGCCACATTTTTGCCGCAGCCTTTATGGTATTTCCCGGCTTTCCGATGATCAGCAATTGTTCCTGATCAACCGCTCGATTTTCTTCCAGGGAAAAGAAAGTTTTGTCCCAAACAGGGGCAAGCATCGCCGTCTGTACTTCCTGCCGTTTGCTTTCGGTTTGGTTTGTCTGCCGGACAGCCCGGCAGGAAAATCCTGTTAATCTCATACAAACAGCGCCGTTTTCATCACATAAATCAATATCCAGCGTCAGCGCTCCGTTATCTGACCGATCGCTCTGTTTGCGGACAAGCGCCCACATCTTTTTCTGAGTCGGCTGAAATATTTCTGCCTGCCTCAGGGAAAACGGCAGCATCGGAGTGCCTCCGGCAGTATCTGAACCGGCACCCAGTGACGCCTGAAACGCGGCATCTAAAAGACTCGGGTGGATGACAAACTGATCGGCGGTACTGTCTGCCGATTCCGGCAGCGACAGCCGGGCTGCAGCGCCCCTCTCTCCGATCATCAGCTGATCAATTCCTTGATGGCTCGGCCCGTATATCATACCCGCATGCCGGAAAGCCTGATAAACCTCATCAGACGTCATAACCGATTGGCTGCAGCCGGACAGCCAGCCCTCTAAGTGAACTGACGGAACCGCTGCTATCTCTCCTGATACCGCGGTGCCTTTACTGTATAAAATCCGTTCTCCCCCGGGTTCTTCCGATAGGCTGTAAATCGTAAATTCAATGTCTTCATTTTCCTTAAGGATAAGGCTGATATGGACTTCTACATCCGTCCCCTTATGAACGACAGGCCTCATCCATATGAGATCTTTCAAATACAGTCCTTTACGTCCGTCCGGCACAGCGCATGCGGCACGCTCAACGGCCGCCCTGGCCATTTCGATCACGGCGGCTCCCGGGAGCACCTTCTCCCCATTGACTGTGTGGTCAGTGAAAAAGAATTCCCGTCCGGTAAAAACGGATGTGAATTTCAGCTCCCACAGATCGGATGTGTTTTCATGAAGCAGCGGATGGATCACCGTTTTGCCGTCATCCCTTTTTGAAACCGCCTCGGCTTCATCTTGAATCCAGCATCTGACCTTTGCAAACGGATAGGCGGGAAGGCTGATTCTCCGGGGTTTTTGTCCCGAATATAACAAGTTCCAGTCCACATCGACTCCCTGCACCCACATGTTCAGCAAATGACCGTACTTTCTCTTTTTCAGCCATTTGACCATGGCTTCCTGCAAATCTTCATCAGATTCAAACACAGCCACTGTCTCATGATTTCGCTTCGCCCGCCCCCTGTAAAGATGCGGTGCGTTTTCATTTTCCAAGTACGATCTGAGCTTGTCCTCCAGCTCCTTAAGGGAGTCCGCAATGAGAGCCAGCCGCTCATCCATCGCTTCCCGCCCCGCTTGTAAAGTGTACGCGACATCAAATAAGTCCGGCTTATCCGTATGCTTCTTTTGAAGAAAAGCAAGAAGGCGCTCCGCATATTCTGTCAGACGCTCCCCATTTTTCGCAGACAGCAGAATGACAGCCGGCTCTTGGCTGCTGATTGCTTGTTTGACAGGAGCCTCATATTCTTCAATAATGATATGCGCGTTAGAACCGCCCGCACCAAAGCTGCTGATCCCCGCCCTGAGCGGCTGTTCTTCTCCGTCTGCAGCAATCCGTTTCCAATCTGTTAATTCCCGGCAGACGGAAAACGGCCCTTCGTCAAATTGGATATTCGGATTTAAAACATCCGCATGCAAAGATGGGGCGATTTGTTTGTGCTTCATCTGCAGCAGCACTTTTGTGACAGCGGCGATGCCTGCTGCTGATTCCCCATGACCGATATTTGATTTGACAGACCCGATGAGACATGTTTCAGGAACATCACCGAATGCATCGGTTAAAGCCCGGATTTCAATCGGATCGCCTAATTTTGTCCCTGTCCCGTGCGCTTCCACATAGCTGATCTGGCCCGGAGATACCCCCGCTTCCTGTAAAGCTTGAGAAATGACTTCGCTCTGCGCCTTGGGGTTCGGTACGGTGTAACCGCTCGCTCTCCCGCCGTGATTAATGGCAGCTCCTTTAATGACGCCGTAAATCCGATCTCCGTCTTGTACGGCGTCTTCTAATCGCTTAAGAAGCAGCACCCCGACACCTTCTGCCGGAATATAGCCGTCACCCCCGGCGCCGAAACTCCCGCAGTGTCCTTTAGATGAGATGAACTGCCCCTGGCTCAGCATGAAGTACTTGTTAGGATGAACGGTGAGATTCACTCCGCCGGCAAGCGCCGCGCGAATCCGATGATCCCGCAGATCCCGGCACGCCATGTACAATGAAGTCAGAGAACCCGAACACATCGTATCGACCGAAATGCTCGGCCCTTGAAAATCACAAAAATAGGAGACACGGTTAGCAATGGATGAAATCCCGCCGGGGAGCCCGATATGCCGTCCTTTCACTCCCGCTTCAGCCGCGAATAGCGGGTATTCCTGATACATGACACCGGCATACACACCTACCTGACGGCCCAGTTCAGGTGATGTCCTCGTATATCCCGCATCCTCCATCGCCATCCACGCATGCATTAAAAACAGCCGTTCCTGAGGATCAAGGTGTTCCGCTTCACGGGGGGAAATCTTAAAGAACTCAGGATCAAAATCGGCGATCCCGTCAATGAATCCGCCCCATTTGCTGTAGATCGCTCCCGGCGCCGTACGGTCCTCGGAAAAGTAATGTTCCCATTTCCAGCGGTCTTTCGGAATTTCGGTAATACAATCCTTTCCTTGTTTGAGATTTTCCCAAAACGCATTGATATCATCGGCCTGCGGATACTTGCCGGAAATTCCGACAATGGCAATATCCAGCGGGTTTCCTTTCGTTTTCTGACGGCTTTGATTCCCGGACGGGGCAAAAGACGCATTTTCAAGCCGATTTGGCTGAAGCACTTCTTTCACAGACGCGTTTTTCAATTCCGCCAGCTGTTCTCCGGTATGGCTGAGGACTGCGGCGTCAAATGAGAGAAATCCATCTTTTTTATGTTTGATTGTATTCACCACATAGACAGTATCAGACATGACAGGTCCGTAAAGCGTCAGCCTCTCAATCATGAGCGGGACGTGAATCCGCTTTTTCAGCTGCAACTCTTCTTCACCGAGCGACATATAACAAGAATTCAATATAAGCGGGTCAAATGCAAAGTGATGCAGATCGCCTTTCTCTTTTTTCCCTGATAAGTCCAGCTGCAATAAAAAGGAGCTCTCACTCATTTTGTATCCCGCCGTTACCGTTTTCAGCATCGGGCCTATCGTGAAGCCGGCAACCGAATCGTACAGACGGGAAATAACATCCGGCGCTACCTTTTGTGCATGCGCCTTCATTTGTTCAACGTCATATGATTTTTTTACGGGTGCCTCTGTATATCTGATTATTTCTCCTTCAGCACACGTCTTCCGGCTTTCTTTACCGGAGACAGAGCAGCTTGCGGTAAAGCGTTCGGCACTCTTTTCTGCCGCAAATGAAATGTCAATATGTGCGGCCTCTCCCGTCTCCAGCGTGACGGGCCCGCCCGTAAAACGGATATCTTTCAGCTCGGCGGGATACGTGTCGGAATGAGACGTTCCGGATGTTTCAAGCACCAGACACGGATACACTACACCCATCAGTGCCGGTTTGCCGAAAACCAGATGATCCTGAAGGAATGCTTCATGTTCATAGAAAGTAAATGTCTGACTGCCTGATTGCGTTTCAGAGACCGGTGCTGCATTCGCGACAAGGCCGGAAGATTCATCTGTTCCTTTTGTTTTTATGTCTTCAAGCAGCTCGGATATACTGCTGCATTCAAATAAAAGAGTCGGATTCAGCCGCAGATCAAACGCCTCTTCGATGTCTTTAATAATGGCCAGAAGCTGTGACGATTCAAGACCTAATTCAAAAAACACGGTGTGCGCATCATTTCTTGTGACAGGACGGCCTACGTATGTTGAGAAAATGCGGTATAAGGTTTCCTCCATCTGCTGAATGCCTGGTGTCAGCTGCCGATCTGTCCGCACCTTTTTGGCTGTCAGGCCGAGCAGTGAAGCAATATGCGCACCGCTGGGGTTGTAAAAGTCAATATCCATTTTCACCATTTCAGACGGCGTGCCGGACTTTTTCGAAATCACCGCGTAACAGCGCTCCGTAACGGTTTCAGCGGCAATAAACGAATCATAATAAATCGGTAAAAACAAACCGGCGCCTGCAGCTGTCTGCAATACGCCGGAGGCCATGGCGGCACCGTCCATCAGCGCGGGGTGAAAGAGAGCGCCGGGGAGATTATCCTGGCATGAATCAGACTGCCGAATATCAAGGAAACATTCCTCTTCATTTGCATAGATCTCTCCCTCCGGCTTCATCAGCCCGTCATGCGACAGTCCGCGGCTTCTCGCGTCTTCGTAAACCGTATGCAAAGAGACTGATGGAAGTGCGGCTTGTTGTTTTTTCTCCCCTGCGTCAAGGCGCCTATCTGATGAGAAAACCCCTTCATGCACCTCCGCTGATAAGAAAACCGTCCCGGAATCCGCCCCGCAAATCGAGGCAGTCCAGAACTCCTTTTCTTTACTGAATATGACACTCACATCAAGCCGCTCTGACCGTTTCACTGATAAAGGATGATAAATGGTCACCCGTTTCAGACAGATGGAACGGAATGAAAGATCAAGGCTTTGCTTTGCCAGCTGATACAGCATATCAATATAGGCCAGACCAGGCATGACAGATTCGCCGTGAACAAGATGGTTTTTCATAATGGGATGTTCTGCCGTCAGGCGCAGATTCACTGTTTTTTTCATGGTTAGTCCCCTTTTAAAAACGTCACGTTGTCACCTGCCAAAACGAGTCCGCAGGTGCAGTGCTTGTCTCTGCTTTTTTCTCATATTTCTTTAAAAGATCCGCAATGTCCGTTTTTTCATT
The DNA here is from genome assembly GCF_026420705.1 of Bacillus sp. NEAU-CP5. Classification (NCBI taxonomy): domain Bacteria; kingdom Bacillati; phylum Bacillota; class Bacilli; order Caryophanales; family Bacillaceae; genus Bacillus; species Bacillus sp. NEAU-CP5. The sequence continues at coordinate 331,163 of NZ_JAPMOV010000002.1, forward strand.
ACTTGTTTTTTCCGCTTCATTCTCCGTGCTGTTCCAGCCGCCCAAAAGCGGGTAGTGTTTTTTTCTGAATTCCGGCGGCTGAGGCGCCCGGTGATGTTCCCGCTGCCTTTCACCTCTGTATTCTTCAACGAGGATATGAGCATTTGTCCCGCCGTCAGGAAATGAACTCTGAGCTGCGACGCGGGGTTTCTTCTCTGAATGCCAATCAACGGGTTCACGATTAAAATGAATACGCGACGCTTCAAAGTCATAATGTTCAAATGGCTCACGCGCTGATAAGAAAGGCGGAATCCGCTTATGATAGACGCTCAGCACACATCGGATGAAGCCCGCAAGACCTGAAGACAGAAGCAAATGCCCTACATTCGGTTTCACCGATCCGATCCGGCAGGGCAGAAGCGTTTTCCGGTTCAGCTGATAGACATCTGAGAGCGCCTTGATTTCCACCGAATCAACGATTGGGGAACCGCCTCCGTTCACTTCTATATATCCAATGTCTTCGGGCGACTTTTCCGCCATGTCAAGCGCAGTTTGAATGGCGTCTCTCTGCGCTCTTATATTCGGTGAACCGGGACCGAGCGTCCGGCCGTCATTGTTTACCGAGACGGCTTTTATGACGCCGTAAATACGGTCTCCGTCCCGCACCGCATCGCTCAATCGTTTGATAAAAACCGCCCCCGCTCCTTCTCCGAGCACTTCTCCCGCTGATTCACGGTCGAATATATGAAACACGCCGTTCTCATTTAAAATATGGCGCGCTCCGAATAACCGGTGCGCGGACGGAGATAAGAGCAGACTCACCGAACCGACTAAGGCCGCGTCAATTCTTCCGGCCAAAAGGGCGTCTTTTGCAAAGGACAGCCCGATCAGCCCTGAGGAACATGCTGTATCCACGACAAGGCTCGGCCCTGTGACATTCAAAAATCGTGAAATGTTGGCCGCCAAATAGTTTTGCCCCGCCCCCAAAATCGGGTTAGGCGCCTGCAGGATATGTTCCATACCGGCTGAAGGCTGCGCCCTGCCGCCGATGTACACGCCGACTTTCCTGCCCGATAAATCCTTTTGGCCGTACCCGGCATCATAAACGGAATGAACCGCTTCTTCTAATATGATCCGCGCCTGCGGGTCCATAATTGCCGCGTCTTTTTCAGAGATGCCGAAAAAGCCCGCATCAAACATGTCGATATCATCAATCCACCCCGCATAATCCTTTGCATGTGCTGTTGCATGCCAGCGCGTTGCGGGGACAGGCCGGATGGCGGTGTTTCCTTTCATCAGCAGCTCCCAAAAAGCATCCGTTCCGCCCGCCCCCGGAAAACGGCAGGACATGCCGACGACGGCAATATCATCTTCGGTATCCGCTTTCGGCTTCATGGATGTTCTCTCTTCAGCAGTGGCGGTTAAATCAAGCTGTACGTCCCTGTCTTGAACGAAACCATTTTCTTTTGTCACAAAATCGGCTTCATGATGCGCTGCGAAATAGTCAACCATTTCTGTAATCGTTTGATATTGAAGCATTAAGGACGGTGTTAACTTTATGCTGATCCGTTTTTGCAGTGATTGAACCAATTCCGCAAAGAGTATTGAGTCAATCCCGTATTCATCAAACGGCATATCATCTTTTATCTGCTCATCCGTCATTTTCAGTTCTTCACTAAAGACGGTGCGCACCCATTGACGAATCATATCCTTCACCTTTTGGTCACCGGCACTGCTTTTTTTCACGGGAGCTTCAGATTTCTTCACCTTCAGAAGATCACCAAAATCAGTCTCACTGTCTTCTGGAACACAAGGAATTCCGCAGCTTTGTCCGTTTAAAATGATGTAATCTAAAAACTTCAGTCCGTCTTTGGCAGACAGCCTGGAAAGTCCTGATTTTTGATAAGCAGGTGTTTCCGGCAGGCCTTCAGCCATGCCGGTTTCTTTCCAGACGGGCCATTGAACGGCTTTAACAAACACGTTCCCTTTACCTGCTTGATGATTTGCAAAAGAGTCCATAAACGAATTAGCCATCGCGTAGTCACTTTGCCCCGCAGCAAGCGAAGGGATCAGGCCCGAAACGGATGAGAACAAAATAAAAAACGACAGCGGCTCATTCTGAACAGCTTCATAGAGACCGCGAAGCCCTGTTACTTTCGGCGTGCAAACGCTTTCGATTTCAGTTTCGGTTTTGTTATAAAAAGCGGGGTGTTCTCCCATTGAACCCGCGCAATGAAAAACGCCGGTAATCGATCCCATCGTACCGCGGATACTGTCCGTCATGTTCCGGAGCCCCTTTTGATCCGTAAGAGAAACGCTGTAATAACGGATCTCCGCGCCCCGCTCGGCTAACCTCTGCATCCGCTCGGCTTTTTCCGGGAGAATGCCGTCCTTTTTCATGTCTGCCCACTCTGAGGAATCGGGAAGCGGCTCCCGCCCCATGATGACCAGTTTCCTGCATCCGCGTGAAACGGCATGCTCCGCCGCAATTGCGCCGATCCCGCGCGATCCGCCCGTTATTAACAGCACATCATCAGACGAATAGGAAAGCTCAGGCGCCGCCGAAACATTCATACCCTGCTTCAGAAACGGCACATAACGGCGATTCAGCCTGTAGCAGCATTCACTGACGCTTTTGGCCCGCGGCTGTAAAAATTCAGTCTCAATCTGTCTGCTTAATTCTTCTGTATGCTCAATCTCACAATCGCTATCTATCGTAAAAGAATGAATGTTGGCATACTCAGCGCCCAGCATCCGGTACAGCCCCGCCGTTTTCGCCCCTTGCATCAGAGGTTTACTTTCCTTGAAAGGCTGGAGGCGGTGTGTCACTTGGCTGAACACAGCGCCGCTATGACGGAATGATTCAAGAGCCTGCTGTAAAAAGGCAAGCTTTCCGTGTTCTATCTCTTCCTGCCGTTCATATTCCGCGTCATATGCGGTTATGTCGACGACCCCGAGTATCTGTTTGTTTTGAAGAGACTCCCGCACTCTGCCGTAAAGGTTTCGCCCCGATGCGGCGGAGTAATAATCGGCGTAATAATCGGCGCCGTCTTTTGCCTGATGGATGAAGCAGATCGTTTCAATATGGCCGTTTCCTTTAAAAAGAGCATCGGCCAATCGGCTCGTCTTATCAGTTGCAAGTATCATTACTGTTCCTGATAATGCTTCAGATTCCGCCGGATCTTGCTGCTTCCAGTCTTTTTGAAGAATGATCTTTTGGTTTTCCGCCGGTTCGTCTGTCTGTTTCCGGATATCCGCGGGCACAGGCACCCAATACCGCTCCTTCGCGAACGGATATACAGGAAGGCTGACCCGTTTCGGCTTCTCTCCTTCGTATAACAGGCTCCAGTCAACGGCGGCTCCTTTTGCCCACTCAGTGAGCAATCTGGAATATTGCTTGTTTTTCAGCAGCCCGGCCATTCCACTTGATGAAATATCATCTTGAGCACGTCCGCGGAAACATCCTTCAATTTCTGTTTTCCGTTCAAGCACATCCTTCAGTTTCGCTTGAAGGCCGCAAACGGATGTAACGATCAATGCCAGCCGTTCAGGCATCGCTTCTCTGCCTGTTTGAAGCGTGTAGGCCAGGTCTTTAAGGTTGACTTCTTTTTCCCGTAAAAAGCGGTCATACCGTTTGACATATTCTAATAGGCGTTCTTCATTTTTTGCCGAAAGCAGAAACAGAACCGGCTCGTCTTCCCGTATATTTACCGATTTCTTTTCAGCCTGCGGCGGCAGATATTCTTCTATGACAAAATGGGCATTGCTCCCGCTGGCGCCAAAAGAACTTAAACCCGCTCTTCTCGGCTGGTCAGAATGTGACGGCCGTTCCCATTCTTCCAGTCGGTCCGCCACATAAAACGGCGTGTCCGGAAACGGAATATGGGGATTCAGCGTGTCCGTGTGCAATGACGGAAAGATTTCTCCATGCTTCAGCTGCAAAAGCACCTTTGTTAATCCGGCGATTCCGGCCGCTCCTTCTAAATGGCCGATATTTGATTTAGCAGAGCCAATGGCGCAAAACCGCTTCTTGTTTGTCCATTTGCGGAAAGCGCGGCTCAGCCCTTCAATTTCAATCGGATCACCCAAAGACGTGCCTGTTCCGTGAGCTTCAATATAGCTCAGTGTCTCCGGATCAATGCCGGCACTCTGAAAGGAATCTGTAATGACTTCCGCCTGTGATGCCGGATCAGGCACTGTCAAACCGGATGTTTTTCCGACATGGTTTAAAGCGGAGCCTTTTATGACGCCATATATCGGACAGCCCATTCTTTCCGCTTCTTGAACGGTTGTCAGTAACACCGCGCCGACGCCTTCTCCCGGCACATAGCCGTCACCGCCGTCGGCGAAGCTTTTGCAGATGCCTTCTGAAGACAGAAATCCGGCATTCGCCAAAAACGCATATTTATGCGGGTGTGTGACCGCATTCACACCGCCGGCAATGGCGAATTCGCACTCCCCCCTTTTAATGCTTTCACATGCCAAATGTATGGATGTGAGCGAAGAAGAGCACATCGTATCAACAGCCATTGACGGCCCTGTAAAGTTCAGGCAGTGAGACACGATATTCGGAACAGAGGCAGGCGTCACGCCCATAGACAGCGGTGTGCCCCGCTGTGTAATTTCAGCCCCGAACAGCTCATAATGGCTCCAAAACACACCTGCGAATACCCCGACGCGTTTTCTCTTTTGTGAAGATGGCCCGCGCGCCGTTCTGTCCTGATAAAAACCGGCATCTTCACAAGCTTCCCAAGCCGTCTCTAAAAACAGCCGCGCCTGCGGGTCCATCATTTCAGCCTGGCGCGGAGTCAGATTGAAAAACAGCGGATCAAAGCTGTCTATGCGATCTAAAAATCCTCCGTAACGGTAGAACTGATCTGCTTCATATGAGAAAGAATAACCTTTCCATCTGTCTTTCGGCATTGTTGTGATACAGTCTTTACCTGAGCGCAGATTTTTGTAAAATTCATCGATGCTTCCCGCCTGCGGGTATCTTCCCGCCAATCCGATTACCGCAATATCGTGCTCTTCTGTGTGTCTCTCTTGTTTTCGGCTTCTTCTCTTGACAGCTGCGTTGGATAATGAAGATCCGTTCTTGTCTCCCTTTGGACCCAATCGGCCCATGCTTTCAGTTACAGCGGGCTCCTTCCCGTATAAAATAACAGATTGCAGCTTGCCGAGACGCAGCATATATTCAAGTGAAGCCATCCCTTCCCCGGCCGGAAGCGGGCTGGTGCCGGTTGCATCATTCATGATCTCTTTCATCAAGCTGTCAACCTGCATGCCGCCATCTTCCCAAAGCGGCCAGTTGATCGTCATAGAAGCCCCGGTCCGTTCGCCTTTTTCCGCTTTGCAATCGCGATATTTCATATATTCATCCATAAAAGCGTTCGCTGCGGCATAATCTGTCTGGCCCGCATTTCCGGCCAACGCCGAGAATGAGGAAAATACGGCGAAAAATTCAAGCGGTTCATGCCGTGAAGCTTCGTCGGCATGAATCAGGCCGCTGATTTTCGGCAGGAACACCTGCTTCAAGTCAGAACTGTCTTTTTGGATGATAAATTGATCTTTTAAAACACCGGCACAATGAAAAATACCCGTCAGCCGGCCGAAGGTTTCTGTAATCTGAGCAAATGCCCGCTCTGTCTCGGCTTTATTGCCGATGTCCGCTTGAACGTAAAGAACTTCTGCGCCCAATGCTTTCAGTCTGCTGATCTTCTCAGACTGTTCCGGCGAACGGCCGATGAGTGCGAGCTTCACCTTTTCTTTTTCTGCAAGGTGACGGGCAAGCAGAAATCCAAGACCGCCGAGACCTCCTGTAATGACATATACGCCGTTTTGTTTCCAAGGAGACTGTGTCTGCCCGTCCAGTTTCTCAATACGTTCGAACAATCTGATCTGCCGCATATTGTCTTTATACCGAATGTCTGTGCAGCCTGCATAAGAGCAGTCTGCTTCAGTTCTTATCATTGCGGCCGTCTCACTTGGCAATCTCTCATTCTTGTCACAGAAGGTGATCACCTGAGTGCGAAGAGCCGGATTTTCCAGATGTGCCGTTTTCAGCATAGCCCCGAGAGCGGAAGACAATGCCGCTCCATTCTCAACGGCGCATACAAGCTGAATCAATGTATGTTCTTTCGGATGGTCTGTCAGTTCCCGTTTGAGCATACGAAATATGCGCTCGGCATCTGCTTCAAACTGCTCATCTGCAACCTCATGCTCCCTTTTCAGTTCTATCACTTCCGCTTCCGGGCAATGTGCGCCGAGTTCACCGGTGAGACGGGGTCCTGCATCGGCAGCGATAATGAGATGACGGGTGTGTTTTTGCCCGTTCTGCACCGCCGTTTCCAGCGGATGATCTTTCCAGACGGGTTCAAAAAACAGAACCTCATCAGCGATGTCAGCATCTGATGTATGCCGTTCTTCGGCCGAATCTTTCAGCACACAGCCCGCTTCATTGATAAGGTAATCCGCAAGGCGGCGGACAGATGAATATTCAAAAAGCAGTGTCGGATAAAACTGCTGCTGAAAAGTCTGCTCTAATATCCTTACAAGCTTCAGCAAATGCGCCGAGTCAAGCCCCATATCATAAAAGCCTTTCCTCACATCAATATCCTGTGCCGGACGATTGATCAGCCTGGCGATTTCCGACTTTATGTAAGTCACCATGTTTTGTTCCGGCGTTTGCTGTTCAGGCACGTCTTCTGCGGCCACAGGACTTTCGGGCTCTCCACGGCCGCTTCTGTTCTGCTGAGGCGGCTTCTCTTTGTCTATCAGATGGGTAATCATATTCGCTTGTCTGACCCTTTTTACTGTCAGTTTCTCACATTCGGCCAATACGTTCCCTGCCCTGTCGTAAATCGTGAAGTCGGCCGAATAAACATCAGGTTCGCTGTCTGATACGCCGCTTTCAGTGCGGCTGTTTTTCGCAGAATAAGTGTAAATCGTTTTCGGAAACGGCTGATACATGCAAAAACGATTGATCATAAAAGGAATATAAGGTGTGTCATTTTGCTTTTGGGCCGACAATGCAAAGGAAGAGCCGGCAAGGGTGGACGCATCTAAAAAAGCCGGATGCGCCTTAAATTTCTCCCGGAATCCTTCAGCCAAATCACTCAGAGTGAGCTCCATTAATTCTTCTTTATCCTGAAGCTGATAAACGGCCCCTTCATTTTTCATAAACTCGCCATGTTCAATATGGCTTCTTCTTGCAATTCCGTAAATGTCATGCATGTCCCATTTTCGGCTTGCGTTTTTCATGAACGCTTCAATATTCAGTTCTTTTGCCCGGGGCGTGTCTTCTTGCAAATAAAGCTGGCATTCCATATTCTCATCCCGGTTTCCGCCAAGCGGTGTGCCGTTTTTTGCTTTTTCGCTAGTGATCTCAACTTTCCAGCTGTCACGCGCCGGCGTAAAGGTCACATACAGGTGTTTATCAAACTCTTCAGATGTTACAACAGGCTGCTTAAAAATAATCTGTCTTAATTCTATAGGCCGTTCACCGAGGTACCCGGCGGCGAGCCGATACAGCATATCTATTAAAGTCACGCCCGGGAGAACGCGGATTTGATGAACGCGATGATCCCGGACGATATAATTCGTATGGCTGATTTTCTGCAGGAACGTTTTGACTTGATCGGTGGCAACTGCCAATCTATCACACCTCGCTTATTTCAAACATTGCTTCTGTGCCCGCCTCATTTTCTTCCGCTTCGGGCAACTGTGCTTTTTCAGGCCAATACCGCTGTTTTCGGTATACTGTCTGGCCGCCTTTCGGTTCCATGGCCGCTTTTCGCTCTTTCGGTATTCCTTCGTTGCTGACAATGATATGGGCATTATTCCCGCCCAAACCGAACGCGCTGACCCCGGCCCTGAGTATCTCTTTTTTTCCGTTCCACCGCTTCAGCTCAAGCACAGGATAAAGCGGAGAATCATTAAATTGAAAGCGGGGGTTCGGTTTATGGCAATGCAAAGTCGGCGGCAGTTCTTCATTGGCAATCGCCAGCAAAACTTTGATGATTCCCGCCGCGCCCGCCGCACTCAGCAAGTGGCCGATATTGCTTTTGACGCTTCCTACACCGCAAAATTGTTTTTCATCGGAATAAGCAGACAAGACATTGGTTAATCCTTTTAATTCAATCGGGTCGCCGATCAATGTACCGGTTCCGTGCGTCTCTACGTATGTCATGGTGTCCGGCTCGATTTCCGCTGATTGAACCGCCTGCTCAATCAAGTCCTGCTGCGCCCGGGGATTCGGCGTCGTCACGCCCATTGTGCTGCCGTCATTATTAATCGCAGAGCCGTCAATAACGCCGTATATTTTATCTTCGTCTTCTATCGCTTTTTCGAGCGGCTTCAGCATCAGCACACCGCAGCCCTCTCCGATTCCTGTTCCGTCCGCATCGGCATCGAAAGATTTTGAACGGCCGTTTGGCGATAAGATTCTCGCCGCGCTCATTGTAAGAAAAGGTTTTTCATCAAGCAAAATGTCAACCCCGCCCGCAAAGGCCGCTTCCGCTTCTCCATTTTGAATAGCCTGCACGGCCAAATGAATTGCCGTAAGCGAACTGGAGCAAGCTGTATCTACGACCAGGTTGGGCCCTGTAAAGTTATAAATGTGCGCCATGTGTGCGGTAATAAAATTTTGTCCCGCGCCAATAATCGCGTCTTTTTGCAAATATTGAAATTTCTGATGAAACGCACCTGCCCTTGCACCGGCAAAAACGCCGATACGGCGGCCCCAGAGATCCTCTTTTTGATAACCGGCATCGGCTAAAGCTTCCGCGCTCACCTCGAGCCACTGCCTTTGCAGCGGGTCTATCATCGGTGCCAGCGTTTCTGAAATATTAAAATACTCCGGGTCAAATTGATCAATATCGTGAATAAAACCGCCCCATTTACTGATGCTTTTTCCCTCTTGATATTCACCCGGCTGATAGTGTTCCCCGGCGTTCCATCTGTCCGGCGGAACTTCAATGACGGCATCCGTTCCGCTGCGGAGATTCTTCCAAAATTCTTTTATATCCCCCGCTTTCGGAAAATGACAGGCTATGCCGATGATCGCAACCTTTCCCCGTTTCCCGGGCTTATCTGCCGTTTTTTTGCTCCGTTTCGGCGTCTTCCGCAAAGGGACCTTCTCCGCGGAAACTGCTGCATCTGCCGAAAAAGCTTCCGGACAATGTGCGGCTAAATAATCCGCGAGCTGTTCTATGGTAGGGTGTTCCAGAAGGACAGTCGGATCAATTGAAACGGACGGCAGTTTTTGATCAATCTTTGTCAGTACTTGCGCCAGAAAGATAGAATCCATTCCGTATTCCTGAAAAGGCACATCGATATCCATATGCGTTTCATCGATACTCAGCTCTTTTGCCAAAAGCGACCTCAGCCAAGATTGAATATCAATCCGGTTATGTTCCCGTTTTTTTGTTTCAGGAGGTTTGGAAGCTGTTCTCATTTCTTTATGGGCGGCTGGCTTGGCATTTTCCAGCGCTTTGATGTCCCAATCATGTTTCACTTGTGACGGCAGCACGACAGCTCCGGGTCTTTCTCTTAAAATGTAATCAAGCATCTTGAGACCTTCCGCGTCAGAGTGCCGCAGCAATCCCGTTTGCTCATAAATCCCGCTTTTTATATCCCTGCTCATGCCCGTCTCATCCCATGCCGGCCATTGTATGCTGATGATGCCGCTCTCATTGTTTTCTGCAAAATAGTCCATATAAGAATTAGCCATCGCATAATCGCTCTGACCCGCCGCAAGAATCGGGACGGCTGCCGAGACAGATGAAAACAGGACGAAAAATGCCGGCGCATCATCCTTTACACTCTCATACAGACTGTGAAGGCCGTCTGCTTTCGGCGCGAGCACCCGCGCGATACTGTCTTTGGATTTGCGGAGAAAAGCAGGGTTTTCACGGTCCGCAATTCCCGCGCAATGCAGAATGCCTCCGACAGGTCCGAGCGTTGAGGTTACCTCTTTTATAAGCCGTCCGACTGCCTGCTTATCCGTCAGATCAACTGCTGAGACGCACACTTTTACGCCTTGTGATTCCAGCTGCCGGATAAGCTGTATTTTTTCCGAAACGACAGGGTCTGTCTGCTCAAGATCCCACTCGGTTTTCGGCGGCAGCTCCTTTCTGCCTGTCAAAAGCAGTTTCTTCACACCGTATGCGGAAACGAAGTGCTTGGCGCATAAAGCGCCGAGTCCGCGCGTTCCTCCGGTTATCATCAGGACGGCGTCTTTTGGAAACACAGTCCGGTCTGTTTGCACGGCTTCTGGTTCAATCTGATCAGTCTGCCGAAGAACATAGCTGAAGCGCATGCCGTCCCTGCAGCAAACAGCAGATTCCGTTAAGTCTGATTCAATTTCTTGTTTAATAAAAGCGGCTGTCTGCTCCAGCGGCTCTTCAGGATCAATATCGGCGTGACAGGTGAGAATATGGCTGTATTCATGCCGCAGCATGCGATAAAGCCCCGCTTTTTCAATACCATGCGTAGCGGCAGCCTTATTTTTGAAGGATTCAAGCCCTTTTGTAAGATAAAGCATTTTCATCTTTTCTTGTCCGCGGCCGTATTCAATCAGCTGCTGCAGCGATGCCACCCAGCTGATGTCCTGCCGCTTTTGTCGGGAGCCACAGCCGGTGAAGTCAATAAACCCGGAATAGATAGCCGCGTTCGGACCCTGTAAGAAAGAGATGAGCTGATTTTCCTGCACAATGTCAGCATCATTCAGCTGTTTTTTCACCTCGGCGGCAAGGTCTTTTGTATCATCAGAGACGATGAGCGCTATTTTGCTGTTGAACGGCTCGGGTGAAGACACTGCCTCGCAAGGTTCCCATGTTTTTTGCAATACTACTGTTTTTTGATTCGAAAGCGGCAGCTGCCCCCGTTTCGGCACCCAATAGCGGTCGGCTCTGAACGGATAGGAGGGCAGGCTGATGCGGCGCGGCTTACTGTCCGTATACAGATGCTCCCAATCCGTGTCAAATCCGTTTGCCCAGAGCTGCAGCACTTTCCTGTATTTCTTTTTCTCAAGCCAGGCGCTGACGAGGTCAGCAGCGTCTTCATCGTCTGAGAACATGGAAATCGTGTTATTCTCGCGTTTTTTACGGCCGCTGATGATATCTTCACTGTTTTTTCCCAACAGAAACGCGTTCAATTTTTCAGTCAGTTCCTCTGCGGAGCCTGCAATGATTCCCAGCCTCGCTTCCATCGCATCCCGTCCGGTCTGCAGTGTGTATGCGGCATCTGCAAGATCGATATGGCGGGATGATCCGTTTTGGATAAAATCGCGAAGGAGACGCGCTCTTTCTTTCAGCCGCTCTTCATTTTTAGCCGACAAAACAAAAAGAGATGACGCTTTCTCACGGGTTTCCTGCTGTTCCGTCTCACTTTTGCCCATGTATTCTTCAATAACGATATGCGCATTGACACCTCCGAAACCGAATGAGCTTACACCCGCCCGGCGGGGCAGGACCCGGCCGTTTTCATCACGCAGCGCTTCCCACTCCTTTGTTTCTGTCACAATGTAAAACGGGCTGTCCTTCAATTTGATATGGGGATTGATGTTCTCGCAATGCAGACTTTTGGCGAGCGTCCGATGTTTCAGCTGCATCAATACTTTGATAACGCCCGCAATACCTGCTGCGAGCTCCAAATGTCCGATATTTGTCTTCACTGAGCCTATCCCGCAATATCCGCCCGGAGCCCCGTCTGTTTGGAAAGCTTTTTTCAATGCATTGATTTCAATCGGATCGCCGAGTGCCGTCCCTGTTCCGTGCGCTTCTACATAAGTGATGGTTGACGGGTGAATACCGGCTTTTTGATAAGCGCTTTTCAGCACATCCGTCTGAGCCTGCGGATTCGGCGCGGTAAGTGACGCTGAGCGTCCGCCGTGATTTTCCGCTGTACCGCGGATGAGGCCGTAGATGTGATCCCTGTCACGCTCAGCCTCTGAAAGCTTTTTCAAGACAATCATGCCGGCACCTTCTCCTCTGACATAACCGTCAGCCTGATCGGAAAATGCTTTGCAGCGCCCGTCTTCACTAAGCATGCCTGCTTTTTGAAAACCGATATGCCCTTCAGGCGTGACGATCGTGTTGACGCCCCCTGCGACCGCCATATCACAATCTCCCGTTTCAATGGCTTTTACCGCGCGGTGAATGGCGACTAAAGAGCTTGAACAAGCGGTTTCTACCGGCTCGCTCGGCCCGTGAATATCAAGAAAATAACTCATCCGGTTCGGCCCGACGGACGGCACGATTCCGGTCATCGTATACCCCTCGACAGGAAGACCCGCCTTATTGATTAAGGTTTGATATCCGCTTCCCAATGTGCCGGTGAAAATACCGGTTTTTGTTCCGGCAATCCGTTTTGCTGAGTACCCCGCGTCTTCAATGGCTTTCCACACATACATCATTAATAGACGCTGCTGAGGATCCATCATTTCAGCTTCTTTCGGAGATATCCCGAAAAACAGCGGGTCAAACCCGGCGATACCATCTATAAAACCGCCCCATTTAATTGACGTTTTATTTGCGTCCGCTGCCGGATCGCCGTAATATTCGCGCCAATCCCAGCGATCTCGGGGAATTTCTGTGATGCAATGCTCCCCTTTTTGTAAACGTGTCCAGAATTCATCTATGTCTTTCGCCTGCGGAAAAATACCGCTGATTCCGATAATGGCTATCGGTTCGGTTTTTTCTTCTGATTTTCCTTTTACGGATACGGGCGTTTCCCGCTTGACATGAACGGCCGCCGGAGCTTCAGCTTTTCTTATTCCGGCTTTTGGAGCGGTTTTTAAACTCTCTCTTTCTAAGCCGCTGAATGCTTCTTTCCATTCAGATATCAAATGGCCGCTCAGTTTGCGCAATGTCGGAAATTCAAAGAAGATAGTCGGGCTGAGCTCAAGCTGATAAGTCCGATTTAATAGATTTGTAAATTCAGTGAAGATGATCGAATCAAATCCGTATTCCGTCAGTTCGCTGTCAGCCTCAATATCTTTCATGCTTACCTTTAAAAGATCTGATACATGCCGCTTTAGTTTCTCTTGAACCTGATCTTTCAGATCTCTTGCATCTGCCACTGCCGGAGCTTGTCCGGCGGCGCTTTGTTCTTCGCCCAGATCGAAAATATGCCTGCGAATCCGTTTTTCGTCGCCTTCTGCCACCATAACCTGGTGTTCTCCGGAGGCAAAAGCCGCGTAAAGCGCTTGGATGCCTGAGGCCGATCGCATGGCTTTCATCCCGGTCTGTTCATACATCAGCAGTTCGGTCTCTTTGTCCACGCGCATACCTCCTTCTTCCCAAAGCGGCCAGTTGACAGACAGGGTCTGCCCGCTCCGCTCGTTGTCCCGCACGAGACGGTTCCGGCGGGCTGCATAAACATCCATAAATGCGTTGGCTGCCGCATAACCGGCCTGCCCCGGATTTCCCATGCCTCCCGCCAAGGAAGAAAACAGAATGAAAAAGTCCAGCCGCACATCTTTCGCTGCTTCATCAAGATTGATAAGCCCTTTCACCTTCGGCGCCATGACGGTCTTCCGTTCGTTTTCTGTCTGGTTCAGAATGTAGTTGTCAGCGATCACGCCTGCGCCGTGAATGATCCCGTCGAGTGTTCCGTGCTCCTCCTGTATGCCGCGGACGAGGGCGATGACCGCCGCCCTGTCTGTCACGTCAACCGGTTGATACAATACGCGGGCGCCCGACGCTTCCAAGCGCCGTAAGCGGGCGGAGCGGTCTTTATCAAGCGCTTCCGCCCTTCCCGTTAATACGAGGACGGCGTTTTTGACGCGGGAGGCTATTTCTTCAGCGAAAATCAGGCCGATGCCGCCCGCTCCCCCGGTGAGGAGGTAGACCCCTTCGTCTTTCCACGGAACGGCGGCGCTTTGAGGCGCCGGCAGATGACGCCAGTTTCTGACGAGACGTTTGCCGTCTTCATAACGGATTTCCGCTTGTTCAGGATGCGCCCGGTTTTCTTTCAGCTTGGCAAGAAGCGATGATGCTGACTCGTCCGGATCAGCTTGGATGACTTGGCCGTACAGCTTCGGATGTTCAAGGTGAGCCGTTTTCAGGAAAGCGGCCAGCCCCGCCAATACATTGTCTTCCCCCCTGTCGGGGACAAGAAGCTGGATCAGCGTTTTTTTCTTCTGTTTTTCTTTGATAAGACGCGTGACGATCGCTGACAGCTCCGCCGCGCAGGCGTCATAACGGTCTTCAATCGGACCTTCGCCGTCAGCCGCACATACGGCGCCGCTTAAGTCCTCAGCGTTCATTCCGCCATACAGCGTCACGTATCTGAAAGACTCTTCTTGTCCGCCGCCTTCACCCGGCGGTGATTCCTGCCACTTTGGCTGAAGCAAGAGCGGTTTTTCCTCCGTTTCCTCTTCCAGAAAACGGGCGGTGAGCCCCGTCAATCGGACACATACCTCGCCGTTTTCATCACACAGCTCAATATGATAGGCGCCGTCCTTTGAGGAAAGCACCGCCCACATCGTCTCACGGCACGCAGAAAACACCTGCATATCCTGAAGGGCAAACGGCAGGAACGGCCGTCCGGACGCGGAACCGTCTGAGAGCACGAGACCGATAGAAGCCTGAAGGGCGGCGTCCAGCATGCTCGGATGCAGGATGAACGGCTCCTTTTCCTCGCGGGCGGACGGCGGAAGAGTGAGCTTCGCGAGCACTTCTCCGCTTCCGGCATAGACGGCGTCAAGCGCCTGATGAGACGGTCCGTAGGTGATGCCGAGGCTGTCGAATGCTTCATAGCACTCAGCCTTTGACATACGCCGGCCGCCGCAGCGCGCCTGAACCGCTTCCACATCGAGAACAGGAGCACGCTCCGTCTCTTCGAGCACGGCCTTTCCCTGGAAAAAGACAAGCGGCTCTTCCCCTTCGGCATACGCCTCAAAAGCGATGTCTCCGTTTTCTTCCGGCTGAAGTCTTACATGAAGCGTCACTCCCTCAGAAAGCGCCGTCACCGGCCGGAGCCAAACGATCTGTTTGAGCCGGACACCCGCTTTCCCGCCCGGCAAGTCTTCAGCGGCAAGTGTAACGGCGGCCCGGGCCATTTCTAAAGCAGCAGCGCCCGGAAGCACCGGTTTTCCATTGACGATATGATCGGCAAAAAACGGTTCATGCCCAGAAAAAACAGAAGTAAAGCGCTGGGCGGTAAAGGTCGATGTATTCGTATGGAGCAGCGGGTGAAGCTTTTCACGTTCAGCTGAATTCCGGCTTTCAAGCTCTCTCTGAAGACGATCGGACGCCCAATACGTCTGCCTGCCAAACGGGTAGCCCGGCAGATTGCCGATTCGCAGCATAGGTCCGCCATAAAGCAAGTCCCCTTCGATTTCATAACCTTGACAATAAAAATCTGCCAGCACGCATAACAGCTCCTGATACTTTCTATGGTCAGAATATGAGGCACTGCACTTGCCGAGCACTTCTATTATGTGCTCCTGAATATGCTGACGGCCTGTAAAGTGCAGCGGTACTTTTCCCGAAAACACATAAGGATGATGTTCATTAAGCTTTGCCTGCTGCCATACATACACTGCGTCATCAGCATCTTGAACCACGATGGCGGCGCGATGGTTAAAGTGATGCCGTCCTTTTAACAACGTATAGCTGAGCTGGGCCAGATCATTTTTTTTCAGTCCGCCATTTTCCGCCCAAGTGATCATATCTTCGATTTTTTCCTGAAGGGCCTCCTTTGTTTTTGCAGACAAAGTCAGTAAATATGCAGGGGCATCCGGATGAGGTGAAGCGCTGCGCTTATAGCTTTCCATAACGACATGGGCGTTTGTTCCGCTCATCCCGAATGCGCTGACTGCCCCCATTCGGTTTTTACCCGGCAGAGAAGGCCACGGTTTACCCGTTTTATTCACATAAAAAGGACTCTTCTCCCAGTTGATATAGCGGTTTTCCCCGCTGCAATGCAGACTGGCGGGAATCATTTCACGGGAGAACGCCTGTAAAAGACTGATCAAACTGACAATGCCTGACGCGGCAAACGTGTGGCCGATATTGGTTTTAATTGATGTGAGTGCGCAAAATGCTTCTTCGTTTGTATAGGCAGAAAATGCGTCATAAAGCGCGTTAATTTCCACCGGATCACCGAGTTTTGTACCTGTGCCGTGTGTGACGATATATTCGATATCTTCAGGGTTGATACGGCCCCGGTCATAAACGGAAGTAAGCAGCCGGGTCTGCGCGACGCCGCTCGGAGCGGTAATTCCGTTTGTTTTCCCATCATAATTGATGCCGCTCGCCCGAATCACCCCGTAAATCGGATCACCATCCGCTTCCGCCTCTCTCAACGGCTTCAGAACAACCGCCGCAGCCGCTTCCCCCGGAACCATGCCGTCAGCCCTTTTATCAAACGCGAAGCATTTCCCGTTTTCCGACAGCATTCCGGCTTTATCTATCGTTTCAAAAAAGTCCGGGGTATTCATGATATTCACCCCGGCCGCAACAGCTGTTGTGCACTCTTTATTCTGCAGGCTTAATACCGCCTGATGGACAGAAACGAGTCCCGAAGAACATGCTGTATTTATCGCCATCACAGGACCTGATAAATTCAAGTGATAAGCCAGCCGCGCCGCCAAAATACCGTTATGATGAGACGTGACATTGCCTTTGTCCCGTGTTAAAAGGTGATAATCTCCTTCTTCCGCCCCCACAAACATACCGATCGTCTGCTGCCTGATGTGACTGGCGCCGTAGCCGGCGTCCTCAAGGGCCCTCCACGCTTCCTGAAGAAGCAGCCGCTGTTTCGGATCCATCGTTTCAGCTTCCCTCGGCGATATTTCAAAAAATAAAGGGTCGAATTCGTCCGCCCCCGGTACAGCGCCGAGTTTCCATTTTGAACTTGTGAAACCTTTTTTTGCGACCGGTGCGACAACATCCTTTTCCTGAAACAGAATGTCCCACAGCTCGTCCGCCGTGCGCGCCTGAGGAAATCGGCCGCTCATGCCGATAATGGCAATGGAATCAGCTGCCTGACTGCCATCGGTTCCGGCGTTCAGCTTATTTCTTCTCCTCTGCTTCTTTCGCTTTTCCGTTCCTGCCTTTTCAAAGACAGATTGATCTGCGGATTCAGGTTTCTTTTCTTCATAGACATGCTCCATGACGGACTTGTGTTCCGTCAGAAAATAGCGGACGACCTTCTCCAGTGTGGAATGTCCGAAAAACAGGGCCGGTGTCACTTCAATTCCGTAATGAGCGGACAAAGAAGAGGCGAATTCCGCCAAACTGATAGAATCAAAGCCGAAATCAGCCAGATTGTCAGCGGCCGTCAGTCTGTTCTTGTCTATTTTCAAAAGCCCCGCCGCCAGTTCTTTCACATCCCAGCTTACGCATTCTTCCAGTGTAAAGCCTTTCATTTCACTCCGCCTTCCTGAAAACGGGACGTTCCTGTTTACAGAACCCGAAATCGGCCGTTCGCCTTGATCTATCTGCAGGAAGCGTTTGGCCCTCGACGGAAAACCGGCCAGGACGAGATACTGGCTGGACGGCTGGACTAACAATGTTTCAAAAGCGTCGAGTCCTTCCTCTGTGTATAAATAACGCTGTCCGCTTGATTTTAAGTACATATCGGTGCTTTCCGCCGTGCCGACATGCATCCCCCCTTCTTTCCAAAGCGGCCAATTGATTGCAAGTGACTTGCCGCTTCTGAGTCCGAGGCTCACAAGTTTATCCCGATGACGGACAAAAGCCATTTGGAAGCGGTTCCCCATTGCGTAGTCACAAGAACCGAAGTCTCCTAAAATCGCTGAAGAAGAAGAGAAACAACAGAAGAAGTCAAGCGGCTCCCGTGACAGAACCTGATCTAACACCGCGGTGCCGTCCGCTTTTGGCGATAAGACTTGCTGAAAGGTTTGCAGATCTTTCTCCAGAATGCTTTCAGTGCCTTGAAGACCTGCAGCGTGAATGACACCGTGAATCGGCCCGCATCCTTTCTCTTTCGCTTCTTGCAAACCTTTCTCCATCTGAGCCTGATCTGCGGCATCCGCCTGCACGTAAAACACCTTGGCGCCTGATTCTTCCAATCTCTTTATCTTGTTCAGCACCGGGCCGCCTGCCGCTGATCTCCCCGTCAAAATGAGCGTAACCGGTCCTTTTCCAGCGAAATATCCGGCAAATAACAAGCCTAATCCCCCGCATCCGCCGGTAATCAAGTACGTTTTCCCGCTTTTTATCACACGCTTCTCAACAGGGGCAATATCCGTCTGCTTCATTTCCATGACGTGACGGATTTCCCCACTGTACATGACACTGCGGAACGACTCGCTGCGAAGTTCTTCACATACGTTATGGATCAGTTTTTCTAACGGTCCTTTTTGTCCAAAATAAACCGCGGCCGTATCCGTCTCCGGCAAGATCAGTTTCAGCGACCGTTCAAGCCCGATCCATGACTCGGCGTAACTGATATCGGTATCGGTCCCGCACTGAGCGGAAAGTAGGATTCGCCTCGGTTTAAAACGCAAAGAAGCAGCTGCGCGGATCACATGATACAGAAGGGAATAGTCTTTCACGGCCTTTTCATCTTCAAGCGGCCATCCATACAAAATGGCATCCGCTTTGCCTGCAGCCGTTTCAATATGCCGAAACGTTTCTTGATATGCTTGTCCGTCAGTGATTTTAATTTGATAATGCGTGTTTGAAAGCTTTTGAGTTTCCTCACCCTGTGAAATAAAAAACACGCCGGCTCCCGGATAAAGGGATTGTAAAGACTGATAAGCATGCTTTCTGGCAGCTTCTCCCGTAAGAAAACAGATGACCGTTTTCAGCTCTTCATGAATGGATTTCTTCAAAGGCTGCTGCGTCCACATTTCTTCAAATATCATCATCTCGGATTGTTCCTCTTGCCCGTGATCCTGCTGAGACGGCTGTCTCATTCTTATCCCTTTGATTTCTGCGCAGACAGTGCCGGTTTCGTCACAAAATTGAATGTCACAGCCGGTTTGATTCTTTTTATTAATATACATCCACATGCCGGATGAGCACGGACGCATGACGCGCAGTTCTTCAACCGCTTCAGGCACGATATGGACTGACGGCTCCGTTTTTGCCAGGACATGAAAAGCTGCGTCCAGAAATTCCGGCGGTATATGATATCCCGGATTACGGCCGCTTTCATCTATAAGAGCAAGCTTCGCCCAAACCGCATTTTCTCCCGCATAAAGCTTTTCAACGGTGCGGAACTCCTTACTGATCGTTACACCTGACGTGCCTGGTGTTTCATAATCGAATGACAGCGGGCGGCAGTCTTTTTGTAAGGAGGCAATATCCAGCACGCGGGATGGCTGTATGTTCCCTTGTCCGATGATTCCATAATGATGCAGCTTCTCTTCGTCACTGTATATTTCATAATGGATGCCTTCCTCGTCTTCAGACAGAAGGGAGAGATTGACGCCCGCACCGTGATGTCCGCCGGTAATCGGGTCAGTCCATGCCGCCGTTCGGATCCATATCTCTTTTTCTTCAGAGCTGTCTGCCGCATGATGATAAGCCGCAAGCGCCATTTCTAAATAAACGGCTGCCGACAGAACCCGCTCCCCGCTCACATTCTGGAAAACGTGTTCCCGGCCTGTAAAAGATGTATGATAGCTTTGCTCCGCCAAGGTTGACGTATTTTCATGCAGGAAAGGATGCACATATTCAGTTGTTCCTGTTTTTGGTTCTTCCCGCTTCATCCAGTAGCTTTCTTTTGCAAATGGATAAGACGGCAGACTGATACGATGCGGCAGCGCGCCTTTATATAAAGATGCCCAATCGACGGGCGTCCCGTGAACCCAGGCATTCAAAAGACTGTCAAATTGACGTTTTTCCATCCAATCACTGACTGTGCCTTCCGTCTCCGTGACAGCACTATCACCCCGGCCTGTAAACACCCCGCTTACGGAACCAGCATTATTCAGAAAAGCAGTCAGCTTCTGTTCCAATTCAGAAACAGAGTCCGCTGTCATCGCCAGCCGTTCTTCCATCGGGACCCTGCCGACTTGAAGGGTAAATGCCGCGTCAAGCAGGTTCGCATCTGTAATTGTTCCGTTTCCGGCGGCATCCGACAGCAACAGAGCCCGCTCGCGCAAGCGGTCTTTATCTTTTGCCGATAAAACAAAAAGCGCCGGACGGCCGGTGTCTGCCGGACTCATTTCAGCCGGTTCATACTCTTTTATCAGCAGGTGGGCATTTGCACCGCCCGCTCCGAAAGAAGATGTACCCGCGATTCTCGGATATTCCCGTGTTACCCCTTCAGATTCTATGACCGGCCGTCTCCATTCCGCCGTTTTCTGCTGCACGATAAAAGGAGAAGTTTCAAAATCAATTTCCGGGTTCAGCTGCTTTGAATGCAGCGACGGCACCAGATATCCGTGTTTCATCTGAAGAAGAATTTTGGTGACCGCAGCAATGCCCGCCGCACTTTCCAGGTGTCCGATATTGGATTTAACAGAACCGATGGAACAAAATTGCTTTGCATCCGTATAGCGTCGGAAAGCCTTGGTTAACCCTGCGATTTCAATCGGATCTCCCAAGGAAGTGCCGGTGCCGTGGGCTTCCAGATAGCTGATTGCTCTCGGATCAATACCTGCCCGCTCCATCGCCTCTGCGATCACTTCTCCTTGTGCATTCGGATTCGGAACGGTGAACCCGTTCGTTTTGCCGCCGGCGTTCAGAGCGCTTCCTTTAATGACACCGTATATATGATCATGATCTTCAACAGCCTTCTTCAACGGCTTTAACACGATACAGCCGACACCCTCTCCGTCAACAAACCCGTCAGCCTTATCACCGAATGCTTTGCACGCGTTTGACGGTGACAGCATTCTCATAGAAGAAAGTCCGATATAATGAACCGGGTCTGTAATCAGGTTTACGCCGCCGGCAATCGCGCATTCAGATGCACCTGTTCTGATGCTTTCTGCGGCGAGATGAATGGCGGTTAAGGATGAGGAGCAGGCGGTATCGACCGCGATGCTCGGACCGTGAAAATCAAACACATAGGATACGCGGTTCGGGATAAAGTGGTAGTGGGCTCCTGTCGGATAGTTGCCGTTCATGACACCCGCAAAGACACCAACCTTTTTACCGGCGCATAGTGAATCAGGGGTATATCCGGCATCCTCAAGGGCCGCATAAGCGGTTTCCAGAAACAGTCTCTCCTGCGGGTCCATGCGCTCCGCTTCTTTCGGGGAGATTTTAAAAAACAGCGGATCAAATTTATCAATATCTGTTAAAAAGCCGCCCCACTTCGTATACATCCGGCCTTCCTTACCTTTTGTCTCATCATAGTAGTCCCGCCAATCCCAGCGGTCTTTCGGAATTTCGGTGATTCCGTGTTCACCGGTCTTTAACCGTTCCCAGAACTCATTAACATTTTCAGCTCCGGGGTACCGTCCGGCAAGACCGACAATTGCCACTTCAAGGTGTTTTGACGGCGGTTCGGAAGCGGGCGGCGTTTTTTCAGAAAAAGATGCCGCTTGGCGCTTCGTCAATCCGGCGCTTTTTTTGCGGCTTTGCTTTTTCTGTAATGTGTGCGGCGCCTTTTTGGCTTCTTTATTTGTCTTGAAAATCCCAGCCATATCATCCTGTCTTGAGCTGACGAGATATTCCGCTAATCCGCCGATTGTCGGATACTCGAAGAACAAAGTGCTGCTGATATCAGGTACGTCTTCCCGCACGCGGTTGGTCAGCTGTACGATTAAGATGGAATCGATTCCGTATTCTTCAAGGGGCGTATGGGCTTGAACGTCCTCAATCGGCATCTTTAAGATGGCGCTGACGATCTGTTTCAGATACTCTGTGCTTTTTTCAAGCAAAGAGCCGGATGATGCCGCTTCAGTATGACGGACTTCTTCAGAAAATCGTGCATGCAGTTCGCGCTCCTTCGTTTCAGCCAAGTATACGGCAAGCTCTTCTATCGTCCGGTATTCAAAAAACAGCGTGCTGCTGATATCAGGGACGAGATCCCGCAGCTCATTCGTCAGCTGAACGATCAGAATAGAGTCAATGCCGTATTCATCCAGAGGAGCCAGCGGATTTATCTCTTCTGCCGGCATTTTTAATACTTTTGCCGCAGCCCTTATCAGAAAAGCCGCTGTCTTTTCCGAAAGCCCCTCTCCCGCTTGTTTGATGGGGAGCTGACGATCAGAGGATGTTTGCGGTACGTTTGATTGGCGCTTTTGCGCGGTGTAAGCTTCCCTGCTCTGCCTGATGACTCCGTTGCTTTTTGCCGTGATAATCTGCTGGGTGTGCAGACGTTCGTTTTCAGCCGGAAATTGAATGGAATGAAAGCCTTCAGCCATTAAAACGGATTTCCATGTTTCCGGATAAAGACCGGGGCACCCCGGAATCCGCAGCGCCTCGTCTTCGTACAGCCACCAGCCCTCTAATAAGCCGAATGTAACATGTGTAAACGGCGTATGCCCGCCCAGTTCATTAACGAGCAGCAAACCGTCCTTTTTCAATACGGCTTTTGCCGTCCGTAAGGTTTTCCGGATGTTTTTGGTGGCATGCAGCACGTTTGCGGCAATAGCGATATCGTAGGTTCTCAGATGTAATCCCTGGCCCGCCGCAGGCTGCTCCACATTAAACAGCTGATACGTCAAATACGGATTGTCCGCGCCGTATTCCTTTTCGGCATGCATTAAAAAAGCTTTTGACAAGTCGGTATAACAGTATTCCTGAATATGGTTTTGATAGGGGCGGAGCTTTTTAAACAGTGTGCTGCTCGTTCCGCCGGTGCCCGCTCCGATCTCCAGCAGACGGATGTTTGCCTCAGGATTGTTTTTAATTACATTTTCCACATAAATACACGCTTCATTTGCCAGCACATCGTTGTAATAATCAGCGAGAATGTTATGCTTATAGATTCCTTCAACAAGCTCCATTGAGGAATCGGGAAACATCACGTCAGTGGCTTTTATTTTGCCTGTTAAAATGTCAGGCAAAGCTTGAATGACGGTATCCGCCAGCAGAGCCTGCGCTTTCATATCCGGATCTTTCAGCCATTCGTTTTTCTTCTTATGCCACTCTTCCCAAACCGCGGCCGTTTCATCGCTTTTAAAATCGCTGTCTAAAAGACGGATGCTTTCTTCCAGCCAGCGCTCATATAAAGGCAGACAGGAAGCCGCCGGCGCTTCGCCGGTCAGACCCATTGAACGCAGCGTCACCCGCAGCACTTGCAGCAAAAGCCGATTCAATTCTTTCATTTGATTGCTTATTTCTGTTCTTAAGGATAACTGTGTACGGTCTTTTTGTTTGTCTCCCTTACCCAAAACCTTATCCTCCTAAGAAAATTAAATTTGCTCCGTCATTTTGACAGGCAATCAGATAGTCACAAATTCATGAGGGTTCATTCCCTCGATCGGAATCGGCTTGGTCAGCTTCATCAGCCCCATACGGGAGATCGGCTGCGTCAGCAGAGTTTCCAGCGCCTGCATCCCTTCCGCCCGGCTGATCAGCCCGAGACCGATTGCACTCAGTCTGTCAAACTCTTCAGAAATGTGATTGTCAGCCCGCTCCCAATAACCCCAGTTCATCACTTTGACCCGGCATGACAGCCGTCCGGAAAGCTCATGGGCAAATGCGTCTTTAAATGCGCACCCCGCCGCATAATGACTTTGATTCGGATTCTTAATATATGAAATAACCGAAGAGAAAAAGAGAATAAAGTCTAAAGACTCTTTCGCAAATACTTCGGCAATGTTGACGGAAATATCCACTTTCGCCGCAAGGCCGGCGTGAAACTGTGATTCTTCCATATCTTTTACGCTTTCATTCGCAAATACCATCGCTGAATGAACGACGCCGCTGATGGTGCCGTATGTGTTTTTAATCTGTTCATAGGCGCGCTGAAGCGATGGAAGATCAGAAGCATCTGCGGCTATATATTCGGGAGCCGGGCCTGATGACCGGTACCGGTCTATTTTTTGGCGTATCCGGCTGTCCAGCGGCCGCCTCCCGATCCAGACGACTCGGGCTTTATACGTCGTCACCATATAATCTGTCCAAACCTCGCCGATGCCTCCCGCACCGCCGATGATGACATATACGCCTCCATAGCGGTAAGGAACACTTTCAGACGGCCCGCTTTGGACCGGAAGCAATTGAGGCCTGTACCATTCCTGATGTCTGTGCACCCACGCTTTACCCGTACGGTCGCGGGGCAGGCTGAATATGTCTTCTGCGGGGAAATCCCCCCCGTCTTCAAGATCGGCCAGACGGATGTGCCAGCTCGGATGTTCTTTAGCGAGAGACCCGACAAAACCGTGCACACCGGAATGAGCGGGACGCACCTCATCATATTGGGTGATAGGCTGTGCTTGGTGCGTAATCACCGTCATCCCGAGCTGCTCTTTTCCATACCCGAGACCGATAAGAGCTTTGGCCGCTCTGAAAATTTGCAGCACCCCGCTTTTTTGATCATGGCTGTCAGAATCAGCCGGCTGAGGGGCAAACCAGATCATATGCTGAACCTCACCGAGACGGCGGAGCCGATCAGATATCACTTCAACGGAAGCACTTTGGCCGATATCAAATCGCACAGCTTTAGGAAACAATCGTAAAACCGCGTCCGCCTGCCCGTCTGTACCGCCTATGATGACAGCTTTTGCTTCAGAAATGTGGAAGCCGGTTTGGTTGTCTATCGGTTCCGCGTCCCATACCTGCATCAGTTTGACGGCTCCGGTAAGGTTACCCGGCAGATCGTATTGCTTATTATCGGTTACGGCCGGCGCACTTTCGGCCATTCGGGCAGAAAATCCTTTTATCCTTACACACACATTGCCGCGCTCATCACATATATCAATGTCCATTCTTCGTACGGCCGGTGTTTCATGCGTCACAAATACGGCCGCCCACATGTTTGGACTGCACGGATGAAAAACGGTCAGTTCATGCAATTCAAAAGGCATTAACGGCTGCTCAGGATAACCCGCTTGATCTTCATTCATAACGCCGATGGCCGCCTGAAAAGCAGAATCAATCAGACTCGGATGGAGCACAAACTGTTCAGCCTCATCAGAAACGGAAGCAGGGAGCACCAATTTAGCCAAGGCTTCTTTCTCCCCGCAATAAATATGATCAATTCCTTGATGTGAAGGTCCGTATACAATTTCCGCCTTTGCAAACGCCGCATAGCAGTCTTCTTTTGACAGCACTTTTTTGCGGCATCGCGCTTTCAGCTGTTCAATATGCAAAACCGGCGCCTCAGACAGCGGCTCAATCACAGCACTGCCTTCACAATAAATGTCTGAATCGTTTTCATTGCTGTACACTTGAAATGACACATTGCCGTTATCCTCCAAAGAAAGCCCTGTCGTCATACGCAGCGGCTCTTTTTTATGAACGGCCTGGCGTATCCAGCTGATATACCGCAGCGAAATGCCGGTTTTAGCCGTGTATCCAGCGGCTAACGGCGCGGCAGCCAGTTCAGCCGCAGCTCTCGCCATTTCAAGATAAGCCGCCCCGGGGAGAACACGCTTGTTTCGGACGATATGATCGGCTAAGAAGAATTCATCTCCGTTCAGTATCGTACTGAATTTTTGTTCTAGCAAATCTGATGTATTGCGGTGAAGCAGCGGGTGAAGCCTGCTTTCTGTATTTACGGAAGTGACGGGATGATCGGGCTCCGGTATCCAATATCGTTCCTTTGCAAACGGGTACGTCGGCAGACTCATCCTGCGCGGTTTCTCCTCCTGATACAGCCGCGTCCAGTCTATCTCAAATCCTTTTGACCACAGCTCCGCAAGTTTTTTGTAAGTGCCGCTGTCCATCCATTTTCGGATCAGCTCCTCCGTATCCTGATCATCATTCAGGAAACCCCTGATTTCCGTTCCGCTATCAGACCGCCCTTGAAAGCAGCCGTCAATCTGCCGTTTTTGTTCTGTAAATTCAGTTAATTTCCTGATCAGGTCTGCTTGATCGTTCACTAAAAAAACAAGCCGTTCTTCCATTGCCATCCGTCCCGTTTGCAGCGTATACGCCAGTGACCGCATGGAAAAAGATTCATCAGGCTGCTTATCTAAGCCCGACTGACCGAAAAGACCGGAAAGAATATTCTTATGTTTCTCATCGTTTGTAAGACATTCTGCTAAAGTCCGGACGGAAGTATGCTGTATGAGATCAGTCATGTCTATTGCCAGCCCGTATTGATCCGTCATCAGCTCAGAAAACTGTGTCAGCTGCATGACATCCAAGCCGAATTCCTTCCAATCCTGTTCATCATCTACCGTGCCGGCCTCTACATGCAGAACATCCGCCAGAACGCTGCGTAACGCATTTTCCAGCTGATTTTGCATTGTATCTCTTTTGTCAGGAAGCGGCCCGCTTCCTTCAAGCGCTTTATCTTTGAGAAACATCAGCAGGCGGGCAGCGTATTCCTTCAGCCGCTCCGGATTTTTCGCTGACAGAGGCACGATATACGGTTTCTCTTGATTCTCCGTAATACCGGGGTTTTTAGGCCTGTACTCTTCTAAAATGAGATGAACGTTTGACCCCGTCGCCCCGAATGAACTGATGCCTGCGCGTCTCGGACAGGAATGTTCAATGCCGTTCTCTGTATACGCCGGCTTTTTCCATGGCTCGGTTTTTTGCTGCACGTAAAATGGCGAGTCCTCTAAACGGAGATACGGATTAATCGTCTCTGAGTGCAAAGAAGGGACAAGCGTTTTGTGAAACAGCTGCAAAACCGTTTTATGAAGCCCGCTGATCCCGGCGGCTGATTCCGCATGTCCGATATTCGATTTAACGGAACCGATCGCACAAAATTGCCGATCCTCCGTAAACGTGCGGTAAGCTTTAACAAGACCTTGTATTTCAATCGGATCTCCTAAAGAAGTTCCGGTTCCGTGCGCTTCCACATAAGAAATCGTCCGGGGATCGATCTCCGTCTTTTCAAGGCATTCAGCTATCATATCCCCCTGCGCCACGGGGCTCGGCACGGTAATCCCGCTGACGGTCCCCACGTGATTGACGGCGCTGCCTTTTATCACCGCATAAATATGATCCTTATCTTCTTCGGCTTTGTGAAGCGGCTTCAGCAGCACGGCTCCGATGCCGTCAGCTGAGACATAGCCCGTGCCTCCTTCGCCGAACGTGCGGCACAGTCCGTCACTCGAATGCATATCCATCAAGCCGTATGTGATATATTTTGTCGGGTGCAATGATAAATTGACGCCTCCGGCAAGAGCTGCTTCACATTCACCGCGTCTCAGACTTTCCGCCGCCATATGGACGGCCGTCAGAGATGACGAACACACCGTGTCAACCGCCATGCTCGGCCCGTGAAAATTGCAAAAATATGAAACCCGGTTTGCGATCGGCGCATAGTTCAAGGGATAAGGAAAGACCAGCCCTTTGGCCGCAGCTTCAGCGCCGGCGAGAGAATAATCCATATGCATCACCCCGGCAAACACACCGACGTTCATTCTCTTATTCGGCCCTTTCGGCTGAACGATTGTTTCCGGGGTGTAGCCCGCATCCTCAATCGTTTCCCAGCATGTTTCTAAAAACAATCGTTCTTGCGGATCTTTAGCTTCTGCCTCTCGCGGAGAAATCCGGAAAAATTTCGCGTCAAAACAATCCGGATCGTCTATAAAACCGCCCCATTTGGAAATCGGCTTGCCGGACGGCGATCGCAAATGCTCATATGTCCTCGTATCCCAGCGGGAACGAGGCACTTCCGTTACGCTGTTTTCTCCATTTTTTAAATTTGTCCAAAATTCACGAAGATTTTTGGCGCCGGGGTACCGTCCCGCCATCCCGACAATCGCAATATCTCCATTCTGCGTTCCGGCTGACGCCGATTTTTTCACGCGGTTTTGGGTCGTCCTCTTTTTTTCCCGGTGCAAAGGCTCAGCACTTGAAGGCCCGCTTTGAGCATGGCCGAAACCGGCTCCGTAATGTTCGCACAAATATCCCGCCAATTCCGCGATTGTCGTGTATTCAAATAACAGTGTCGGCAGAAGCTGCGTTCCGATTTTTTGTTCAATTTCCTTTACCATGTCCAACAGCCCCGGAGAATCCAGCCCCATTTCATAGTAGCCGATATCCGGGTCAATCTCTTTCACAGGTTTGTTCAATCGGGCGGCAAGCAATTCTTTTAAATAAAGGATGCACTGTTCAGTAAGGCCGGCGGAAGCCTCCGCACGGCGGGGCTCAGAAGGCGCCGGTTCCGCTTGCGGAGCCGGGACGGCATTCCGCCCGTCAGGTTCTTTCTTTTGCCGTTTCTGATTGATCAGTTCCGGGTCCCTCACCAGTTTATTGGCGAAGTTTTTCAGTTCGCCGACTTTTCTGCCTTCCTCATTGAAAAACTCCATTGTCACGTAAACGAGATCTTTCTTACGGGTGACGGATTCTTTTTTTATCTTGGTGATACATGTTGTCTGCAGCAATTCGGCGCAATAAAACGATTCATAAAACAGCGGCAGAAATAATTGCCCCTCCTCCCTCGTCAAAGGAGCGAGATATACATTGGAGCCGATGCTGCTCGCATCTATCAATGCGGGATGAAACATCGTCTCTTCTGCATGTTCCAGCTGATCCTTTTGCACCGACAGATCAATATAAATCTCTTTTTCAGTTTGGTAGACGCTTCCGCAGCCTTTCATCATTCCTGAATGAACCAGTTCTTGATCCCTGCATTCCGCGTAAATGTCCTCAAGCGGTATTTCTGCCGCCGTTTGTTTTACGGCATCCATCCGGACGCTTTCTTGGAAGCCGGCGGGCTTGACGGAATGCATTTGCGCCGCGGCATATACCTTTGTCTCTGCTGCTTCGTCACCTTGTTTTCGCCCTTTCACCTCTACCTTCCACTGCCCTTCGACGTTCTCTGTACAATCAACGGAAAGCAGGATTGATTCTCCCTGTTCAGGAGCTAAAGGGTGAAAAATCGATAAGTGCCTGAGTTCAAGGCCGGCATGAAAAAAACCGTTTTCTCTGAAAGTCTGATAGATCAGGTCAATATAAGCCAGACCCGGCAGCAGTTCCTTTCCATAGGCTTTATGATGTTTCAGGACGGGATGCTGATTGTTAATAAGAAGCTGCTCTTGCATATGAACTTCCTCCATATCGACGTTCAATTTTCAGCGCAATCAGTAAGTCTTCATTTGTTTCCAAAACGTATTCGGACGGGACTTATGTGCGTTTTCATGCAGGCTTTCGGCTTTGTCCGGACGAATAGGCCGGCGTTTTAATTCCTGTCTCGGCAAAGGCTTTCTGACCGGGGTA
Source organism: Bacillus sp. NEAU-CP5 (assembly GCF_026420705.1). Lineage (NCBI taxonomy): Bacteria > Bacillati > Bacillota > Bacilli > Caryophanales > Bacillaceae > Bacillus > Bacillus sp. NEAU-CP5. The sequence continues at coordinate 360,367 of NZ_JAPMOV010000002.1, forward strand.
TACGCCTCTTGCTCCCAGGCTTCCACTATGACATGGGCATTCGTCCCTCCGTCAGCGAAACTGCTGACGGCGGCAATCCGCTGTGAATCCGTCCATTCACGCAGAGCGTGCGAAAAATAAAACGGCGAGGCGGACAGATCGTAATGCGTCATCGGCTCTTTGCCCGAAAGGAAAGGCACACGCATTCGGCGCGAGAGCATAAGCACTGTTTTAATAAATCCGGCAATCCCTTCAGCGCATAACGGGTGTCCGATATTCGGCTTCATCGACCCCAATTCGCAAGGCGCGCTGTTTTGCATACGGTAGACCGCTTCAATCGCCCTCAGTTCCAAAAGATCGGTTACTTCAGAGCCTGAACCGTTTGCTTCAATGTAGCTGATATCCTCCGCTTTTCTGCCGCTTTTGGCAAGCGCCTTGGCCATCACTTCTTTCTGCGCCTGTATATTCGGTGTGGCAGGCCCCGCGGTTCTGCCGTCATTGTTTACGGAAATGCCTTTAATGACCGCATGAATCCGGTCCCCGTCTTTTACAGCCTGGGCCGCTGTTTTTAAATACACCATTCCGACGCCTTCTCCCAATACGATGCCGCCGGCGCGGCGGTCAAAAATATGAAACGCAGGCTCTTCGCTTAACAGATTGCGAAGTTCGAACATCCGGTGGGTTTGACCGGATTCCAGCAGACTGACTCCCCCGACCACCGCTGAGTCGATTTCACCGCAAGAAAGCGCCTGTATCGCCATATTCATACCGACAAGCGCTGAAGAACAGGCCGTATCCAAAACAAGACTCGGCCCCTTCAAATCAAAGAACTGAGAAAGATTGGCCGCTAAGTAATTCGGGCCGGCAGCGACTATCGGATTTTTTGCATGCTTCAGACGGTTTTCGTCAGGCATACTGCCGCCGCGTCCTCCTAAATAGACACCGGCTGACCTGCCTTTCATTTCTTGTAAAGAGTAACCGCTGTCTCTGAACAGATGAAGCGCCTCTTCTAATATAAGAAAGGACTGGATATCCATTGCCCTGATGTCTTCTTCGGGAATAAGGAAAAACTCCGGGTCAAAATGCGTTACATTTTTTAAAAGGCCCGCATAATCCGCCTTCTCCGTTTTCCAGCGCTCTTTCGGCACCCTTTGAATGGCCGACGTTCCTTCAGACAGCAGTTTCCAATAAGCTTCAATTGATTCAGCTCCCGGAAAACGGCAGGACATTCCGACAACAGCGATGTCTTGCGCCGCTCTAGCACCAGAAGGCTGAATAACAGCGGCTGCTGTTTGTTTCGGAACGTCTGGGATTACAGGCTGAACCGGTTTTGAAACGGCAGCTTTGATTTCCGGATATGCTGTTTCAAGCCATCCGGCCAGCGCAGCAACCGTAGGGTATTCATACAGCACCGCCGGGTCAAGGTCAGCTTTGATCCTCTTTCCGATCGCTCTGGACACTTGGGCAAGCATGATGGAATCGGCTCCGTAATCTTGAAACGGTGTATCAGATTCAAATCTTGACGGCTCCAGTCTTAATTCCCGGCAGCAAATGCCCGTCAGCCACTCCTCAACACTTTCTGTATCGGCCTGTTCCTGTTGCTTTGTTTCAGTAAGGCCGGATGAAAGCAGCAGACGGTCAGGCTCCCATTTTTCCGGGTGAATGACGGCCGGCATAATAACAGATCCGCAATCGCCTGCCATGATGGCATCAAACAGGCTCAGCCCTTCTCTGTCAGTGATGCTCTTTAAACCGCTTTTCAGATAGGCCCGGCTTTTTGATTCGCCCATACCCGTTTCTTTCCAGCTCGGCCATTGAATGCTCAGCACCGGGAAACCTTTTGCGGCCGCAAAATAATCCATATAGGCGTTAGCCATGGCATAATCGCTTTGTCCCGCTCCTAATTCCGGCATCACGCCGGACACTGAAGAAAACAGCGCAAAAAACCGGAGAGGCTCCTTGTGCAGCGCTTGATACAACAGGTCCAGTCCGTCTGTTTTAGGCTCAACCACGGGCATCATCTGTTCTCTGGTTTTACGGATAAAGGCCGGATGATCGAGATCTACGGCTCCCGCTGCGTGTATCACGCCTCCTATCGGTCCCATCTCCTCTTTCACCCGGCTGACGGCCTGCTCATATTCAGGGCCGGAAGATACAGACAGCACTTCCGTTCGGACACCTTTTTGTTCGAGCTCTCTGATTCTTCTCACTTTTTCAGAAAACGGGGAATTCCGTTTGATATGATCATCCCACTCCGCTTTCGGCGGCATGGTTTCTTTTCCTGTAAGCACGAGTTTCGTGACTCCGTATCGTTCGGCAAAATGCCGGGCGAATAAATATCCGAGTCCCCGGGTCCCTCCGGTGATCCAGAGCACATGGTCTTTCGGAAATGAAAATTCTTTTTCTGCTAAGCTGTTTGTTTCTTTTAACCGCGCGTGATAGCGCACACCGTTTCTGTAACACACTTCGATTTCTTCAGAATCGCGAAAAAACTCCTCTGCGATCTGGTTTGCCAGCTCAGGATCTTCGGCAGTCCGTTCTGCATCCATATGCCGCGAGCGGATATCCTTATACTCACTTTGGAGCATCCGGTACAATCCGGCCTTTTTTGCACCTGAGAGATTTATCGTTTCATTTGCAAAAGGTTCAAGCCCCTTTGTCACACAAAGCAGCTGAAGCTTTCGGCCGCGGTTTCTGTTGTCAATGAGAGACTGCAGACGATGAATCCAGCCGTCATCATCATGATTGATTTCCGTCCCGCATCCGGTCACATCAATCAGACCGCCAAACCGGGCCGCGTCCCCGGATATTTCCGGTGATGCAGCTTCAATGATTTCAGACTCGGGGAAATAACGGGACAGCTCAACGGCCAAATTTCCTGTCTGGGGATCGGCGGCTATTCCGATGACGCCCCGCACTTCCTTAACCTGAACACTGCTGCTTTCTGCCCAGCTTTTCTGTAAAAAGCGGGTTTCACGCAATGTTTCAGAATGTGTTTCAGCATCACGAACATTGTCCGGCGCTGCATCGTCCGGCCAATACCGATCCTTTATAAATGGATAACCGGGAAGGCTGATGCGGTGCGGCAGGCTGCCGTTATAAAGCTCTGACCAATCAATCTTCAGCCCTTTTACCCAAAGTTCCAGAAGCTTCGCGAATTTTTTTCTTTTCATCCATTTACGGACGGCTTCCTGCATATCTTCATCCTTAAAAACGGCTAGAATGTCTTTATACTGTTTGCTTTTTCCCCTGAAGCAGCCGTCTGTCCCGCCGTCAATAAAACGCTGCAGTTTTTCCGCTAACTGCTCTGTCGACGTCACGATAAACGCCGCACGTTCTTCCATCGCTTCTCTTCCGGTTTGAAGGGTGTAAGCCGCATCCCGGAGACTGCGGTCTGTGACGTCATTTTTTCTGATCGCTTGAAGAAGCTGCTGCGCCCGCTGCTTCAGGCTGGCCTCCTGTTTGGCGGATAATAAAATGACTGCGGGATCTTCATCTGTGAATGGCTCGGAAATCTCCCTATCAGATTCAATATATTCTTCTATCAATATGTGGGCATTTGCCCCGCCCGCGCCAAAAGAAGAGATGCCCGCGATTCTCGGAATCTCTTTCTGCGCTCCGTTTTCCTCAATGACCGGCCGTTTCCAGTCTGCCAATTCACGCTGCACCACAAACGGCGTCCGGTCGAATGCAATATTCGGATTCAATTTCCGGCAATGTAATGAGGGAGCCAGCTTGCGTTTTTGAAACTGAAGCAGCAGTTTCGTTACACCGGCAATGCCTGCCGCGGCTTCCAAATGCCCGATATTGGATTTAACTGAGCTGATGGCGCAAAAACCTTTATCTGACGTTTTCGTTTGAAATGCGCGGGTCAAACCGTCAATCTCGATCGGATCTCCGAGTTCAGTGCCCGTGCCGTGGGCTTCGATACAGCTGATCATCCGCGGATGTATTCCTGATTTATCAAGCGCACCGGAAATCACGTCAGCCTGGGCGCTCGGACTCGGCACTGTATACCCGTTTGTTCTGCCTCCGTGATTAATATGAGTGCCGCGAATCACACCGTAAATATGGTCCTTATCAGCCATCGCTTTTGACAGCGGCTTTAACAGCACGGCCCCGACGCCTTCACCGGGAACAAATCCGTCCCCGCCTTCACCGAAACTTTTGCACGATCCGTCTTTTGAAAGCATTCGATAGGCGCTGAGCTCCGCATAAGCCGAAGGATGCGTATACACATTCACACCGCCGGCAATCGCCATGTCGCATTCGCCGCGAAGGATGTTTTCACACGCTTCATGGATTGCAGTCAGCGAAGATGAGCACATCGTGTCGACCGGCATGCTCGGCCCTTTCAGATTAAGAAAATAGGAAACTCTGTTGGCCGCTGAACTGAACGACGTTTTCGGCTGCAGGGTGCCGCCGTTTTTCCAGTACATTCCGTACCCGTTTTTCGTAATGCCCGCAAAAACGCCGACCCGGCCGTTATACAGATTCTCAAGCTGTTCCTTCGTATAACCGGCATCCTCCAGCACCTGCCAGCACATTTCAATAAAGAGACGCTCCTGCGGGTCCATATTCAAAGCATCACGGGGTGAAATTTGAAAAAACAGCGGATCAAAGAAAGCGGCATCTTTCAGAAACCCGCCCCGCTTACTGTAACTTTTCCCTTCTTTCACGGCCGTTTCGGGATCAGGATTGTAGTATTTGTCCTTTTCCCAGCGCTCTTCGGGAATTTCCGTCACACAGTCTTTTCCGGCAGCTAAGTTATCCCAGTACGCTTCAAGTGTTTCAGCTTGCGGATAACGTCCGCTGACTCCGATAATCGCAATCCCTTCTTTTGTCTGGTTCTCATTGGATAAAAAAGGCCGTTTCTTTCGCTTGATAAACGACGGAAGCACCGGAAAATCTTCATTTACCAAAACCTGTTCTGATATGCCTGAACGGTGGTCATCATCATTTGTCCACTTTCGGCATTCTTTTGGGTAATCCGTGACAAAGTGAGCTGCCAGGGAGCCCAGTGTCTTATATTCGTAAAAAACTGTTTTGGAAAGGTCACCGAAAAGCAGAGACAATTCGCGGTTCAATTTCGTCACAGTGACTGAGTCGATTCCGTAGGTTTCCAGCGGCTCTTCAGTATCGATGTTGGAAACAGCAATTTTTGTAGTCAGGCCAAAAAGCGTTTTGAGCTGAAGAAGCGTTTGTTCATACAAACGTTCACTGCGGTGTTCGGCATTGGTTTTTCCGGGAGCGCCCGTCTTGATGACAGGCTGCAGCTTCAACCCCGACAGGGAAGCCCATATTTTTCCTTCTTCGTCACATAAATCAATATAAAAGCTCCCCGCCTTCTCTTGTATCTCGGCCCATACCTTGTCAGGACAAGGTTCATAAAACAAAAGCTCGTCCAATGAAACCGGGGCGAGCGTTTTATATTCTTTGCCGCCAAGCAGCGCGCATGCCTCTGTCACACTTTGCATCACACAGGGAGGGAGGCCGAATCGGGCGGATTCTTTTTGGTTTGTCAATGGAATTGATATGTCTGCCAGCATCCGCCCTGCTGAGGCGTAAATACGCTCAATTCCTTTCATGTGCTCACTATATTGAACGGTATCGTTCTGAGTGATGGCTTCAATTTGCTGCTGATCCATCAGGAAGCCGCTGTTTTCCTTCAAGCGGCTGATATCCAGCATGCCAGGCGCAGCATCAACTGGCTGAATCGCCCCTTGGCTGTACACATCATGAGGACTGAAATCGGCAGAAAATGGATTGTAAATCTCGAACCTTTTGGCTTCACCCTCTGCGGGTATCAGCCTGATTTCGATATGGAACGGTTCAGCCTCAGTCAGAATGGGCTTTGACCACACGATATGTGTCAGCCGGACAGCCTCAGTCTCCTTTACTGTCAAAACAGCCGCAGCTCTCGCCATTTCCAAAAGAAGTTCTCCGGGCATAAGCTTTTTACGCTGTAAAGAAACATCAGCGAGAAAAAATTCCCGGCCGCTGAAAGCTGCCGAGAATCCCAGTCCCGTTTCATCGGAAATATGCTGCTGAGCAAGCGGATGAAGGGAATCCGCTTGGCGAAGTCCCATCCGCATATCATAATCGCGCAAAATGCCGATCGCATCCTGTTTTGTCATTTTTTTATTTTTGACGTCAGAAAAAACCCGGTGCAGAAACTCTTTCATATGGTTTCCTCCATTACGCTAATCCCTGTAAAAACCGATCGTTCTTTTTACAGCGGCTTCTATGCTTATTTCGTTTCTCTCCAATTCATCAAGCAGGTGTTCATAAGTCTCAAGCGGGGACATATCAGTCTCATAAGTCTCCCGGTGCCTTATATGCTGCGCTCTGTGCGGTATCCAGCAATGTGTTTTCGCAAAAGGATAGACGGGCAGGCTGACTTTTTTTGGCCTTTCGTCCGGATATAATTTATTCCAGTCGACATGCAAGCCTTGCACCCATAATTTTGCAAGCATTGCATACTTTCCTGCTTCAATCCATTGATCTATGGTCCCGCTCATTTCTGTATTGTCCGTCATCTCTGTAAACAGCTGTTTCATCGCTTTGTTCCGGCCTGTAAAGAAATTCTGCCCCGCCTCCTTGCCGCTGAGGAAATCATTCAGCGCGTTCGTAAGCTCTTCTTTTGTTTCAGCAATGACGGCAAGGCGCTCTTCCATTTCATCCCGGCCAAGCTGAAGCGTATAAGCGATACCCTCAAAAGTTCCGTCAGCTGAATGTGTCTTTTCCAAATATCTGCTCAGCTGTTCCGCACGTTCCTTCAGCTGTTCCGCCGTCTTTGCCGAGAGAATGAATAAGGACGGCTGAAGTTCACCGGACGTCCATTGTTTCTCTTCAACAGGAGAAACATATTCTTCGAGCACGACATGAGCGTTGACACCGCCAAATCCGAACGAGCTGACACCCGCTCTCCGCGGCAGTTCATTTCCGCTATCATCAGTCGCCGCTTTCCACGGCTGAGTGTCGCGGACGAAATAAAACGGGCTGCCGTCGAGGCTGATATACGGATTAACGGTTTCACAATGCAGACTTTTAACAAGCGTTTTGTGCTGCATCTGCAAAATAATTTTTAAAAGCCCGGCCATGCCGGCGGCAAGCTCTGTGTGGCCGATATTCGTTTTGACGGAACCGAGGCCGCAATGAGGCTGATCGGGTGCCGTTACTCCGGCTTTCTGATAAAGCGCTGCAAAAGCCGCTTTGAGTCCGTTGATTTCTATCGGATCTCCGAGCGCCGTTCCCGTGCCGTGGGCTTCAATATAACTCACTGTACGGGGGTCGATGTTCGCTTGCTGATACGCTTTTATCATGACTTCTGTCTGTGCTTTCGGATTCGGCGATGTAAGGGAAGCCGCCCTTCCGCCATGATTTTCCGCCGTTCCGCGAATAACGGCATAAATACGGTCGCCGTCACGTTCCGCATCGGATAATGTTTTCAAAACAATCATGCCGGCACCTTCAGCTCTGACATACCCGTCCGCTTGATCGGAAAATGTTTTGCAGCGCCCGTCTTCACTGAGCATTCCCGCTTTATTAAAGCTGATATGCATATCCGGCGACACAATAGCATTGACGCCTCCTGCAATCGCGATGCCGCAGTCTCCGGCCTGAATTGCCCTGACCGCACGGTGAACAGCGACCAATGAGCTTGAACAGGCGGTTTCTATCGGTTCGCTCGGCCCATGTATATTCAGAAAATAGCTCATGCGGTTCGGACCGATTGACGGAACCGTTCCGGCGGCGGAAGAACCCTCAATCTCTATATGGAACTTTGAAGCTTCCTGGGCGTAACCGCTGTTTGTCGTGCCTGCAAAGATGCCTGTATTTGTACCTGACAGGCTTTTGGCAGAGCAGCCGGCATCTTCAATCGCTTTCCATACATGCATCATTAAAAGCCTTTGCTGAGGATCCATCATTTCGGCTTCATGCGGAGAAATACCGAAAAATAACGGATCAAATTGAGCGGTTTCATCAATGAAGCCGCCCCACTTTACATTGCTCGCATTTTTATCTTTCTGCGGATCTCCGTAATACTGTCTCCAGTCCCAGCGCTCCGGCGGTATTTCAGAAATGCAGTCCTTTTCTCCGGCTAAATTCTCCCAAAACATTTCCGGATTTTCAGCCATTGGAAATGCACAGCTGATTCCGATTATCGCCACGGGCTCAGGTGCAGCTGCGGTTTTTGTTTTAGGAAGGCGGGACTGAATCGAGAATGGCTCCGTCTTCATTTTTTTACGCACAACCGGTTTCTCCGTTTCTGTTTCTGCCTGTGAGCCGAATGTATCCGGATGTTCCGTCAGCAAGTATTGGGCAAAACTAAAGACTGTCGGGTATTCAAAAAATACGGCCGGTGTCAGTTCAAGCCCATACGTTTTATTTAGTTCATTTGCAAACTGCGTGAATGAAACCGAATCAAAGCCATAATCTCTCATCTCTGATTCAGCATCTATCTCGTCTTCTTTCACCTTCAGAATGCCTGATATCATATGTTTGAGTTCCGCTTGTACTTTATTCGGCATATGGACGGGCGTCTTCCTTGACACATGAATGCTATTGGACGGTTCCGGCGTTTCAGGCATCAGGTTTTTTCGAATCCGTTTTTCGTCGCCCTCTGCCACCATGACCTGGTGTTCTCCGGAGGCAAAAGCGGCGTAAAGCGCTTGGATGCCTGACGCCGATCGCATGGCTTTCATTCCGGTCTGTTCGTACATCAGCCGTTCGGTCTCTTTGTCCACGCGCATACCTCCTTCTTCCCAAAGCGGCCAGTTGACGGACAGGGTCTGCCCGCTCCGCTTGTTGTCCCGCACGAGACGGTTCCGGCGGGCTGCATAAACATCCATAAATGCGTTGGCTGCCGCATAACCGGCCTGCCCCGGATTTCCCATGCCTCCCGCCAAGGAAGAAAACAGGATGAAAAAGTCCAGCCGCACATCTTTCGCTGCTTCATCAAGATTGATAAGCCCTTTCACCTTCGGCGCCATGACGGTCTTCCGTTCGTTTTCTGTCTGGTTCAGAATGTAGTTGTCAGCGATCACGCCTGCGCCGTGAATGATCCCGTCGAGTGTTCCGTGCTCCTCCTGTATGCCGCGGACGAGGGCGATGACCGCCGCCCTGTCTGTCACGTCAACCGGTTGATACAATACGCGGGCGCCTGACGCTTCCAAGCGCCGTAAGCGGGCGGAGCGCTCTTCATCAAGCACTTCTGCCCTCCCCGTTAATACGAGGACGGCGTTTTTGACGCGAGAGGCTATTTCTTCAGCGAAAATCAGGCCGATGCCGCCCGCTCCCCCGGTGAGGAGGTAGACCCCTTCGTCTTTCCACGGAACGGCGCCGCTTTGAGAGGCCGGCAGATGACGCCAGTTTCTGACGAGACGTTTGCCGTCTTCATAACGGATTTCCGCTTGTTCAGGATGCGCCCGGTTTTCTTTCAGCTTGGCAAGAAGCGATGATGCTGACTCGTCCGGATCGGCTTGGATGACTTGGCCGTACAGCTTCGGATGTTCAAGGTGAGCCGTTTTCAGGAAAGCGGCCAGCCCCGCCAATACATTGTCTTCCCCCCTGTCGGGGACAAGAAGCTGGATCAGCGTTTTTTTCTTCTGTTTTTCTTTGATAAGACGCGTGACGATCGCTGACAGCTCCGCCGCGCAGGCGTCATAACGGTCTTCAATCGGACCTTCGCCGTCAGCCGCACATACGGCGCCGCTTAAGTCCTCAGCGTTCATTCCGCCATACAGCGTCACGTATCTGAAAGACTCTTCTTGTCCGCCGCCTTCACCCGGCGGTGATTCCTGCCACTTTGGCTGAAGCAAGAGCGGTTTTTCCTCCGTTTCCTCTTTCAGAAAACGGGCGGTGAGCCCCGTCAATCGGACACATACCTCGCCGTTTTCATCACACAGCTCAATATGATAGGCGCCTTCCGCTGAGGAAAGCACCGCCCACATCGTCTCACGGCACGCAGAAAACACCTGCATATCCTGGAGGGCAAACGGCAGAAACGGCCGTCCGGACGCGGAACCGTCTGAGAGCACGAGACCGATAGAAGCCTGAAGGGCGGCGTCCAGCATGCTTGGATGCAGAATGAACGGCTCCTTTTCCTCGCGGGCGGACGGCGGAAGAATGAGCTTCGCGAGCACTTCTCCGCTTCCGGCATAGACGGCGTCAAGCGCCTGATGCGACGGTCCGTAGGTGATGCCGAGGCTGTCGAATGCTTCATAGCACTCAGCCTTTGACAAGTGACGACCGCCGCAGCGCGCCTGAACCGCTTCCACATCGAGTACAGGAGCACGCTCCGTCTCTTCGAGCACGGCCTTCCCCTGGAAAAAGACAAGCGGCTCTTCCCCTTCGGCATACGCTTCAAAAGCGATGTCTTCGTTTTCTTCCGGCTGAAGCTTCACATGAAGCGTCACTCCTTCAGAAAGCGCCGTCACCGGACGGAGCCAAACGATCTGTTTGAGTCGGACAACCTCTTTCCCGCCCGGCAAGTCTTCAGCGGCAAGCGTAACGGCGGCCCGGGCCATTTCTAAAGCAGCCGCGCCCGGAAGCACCGGTTTTCCATTGACGATATGATCGGCAAAAAACGGTTCATGCCCTGAAAAAAGAGAAGTAAAGCGCTGGGCGGTAAAAGTCGATGTATTCGCGTGAAGCAGCGGGTGAAGTCTGGCTGCTTTCTCACTTTCCGCTGAGCCTGTTTTGTCAAGTGACACATCAGCTTTTGTCACCCAATATCGGTCTTTGGCAAAAGGGTAGGCCGGGAGACTGATCCGGCCCGGGTTGCGCTGATAAAGAGCTGACCAATCGACGTCAAGTCCTTTAACCCAAAGGTCAAGCAGCTTTCCGTATTTCCCTTTTTTCAGCCAGGCATTTATAGTAAGCGCCATATCTTCATCAGAAGTGAGCGAAGCCGCCAATGAATGATGTTTGGCTGTCCTGCCCCGCCAGATATGAGCATGTTCGATATTATGATCGTTTGAGAAACTCATAAGCTTCATTTTCAGTTCTTCTATCGACTCGGCCGTAAATGCAAGCCGCTCAGCCATCGGTTCTCTTCCCTCCTGAAGCGTGTAAGCGATCTTGGCCAAATCCCCGTCAGAACGTTTTTTTCTTATGACATCATCCAGAAGCTGGCGGGCGCGCTCTGACAATTGCTGCTCATTTCGCGCTGATAAAATAATAACAGCCGGTTTTTGCGGAGAAACGAGCACGTTTTCCATTGGTTTCAGGCTCTCAGACGGCACATATTCCTGAATGATGACATGTGCGTTTGAACCTCCTGCTCCAAACGAAGAAATGCCGGCAATTCTCGGATATTCCTTCATTTCACCCGTGATATTCAAGACAGGTCGTTTCCATTCCGTTTCTTTTTGCTGTACGAAAAACGGAGTGTGCTCAAACTCAATATTCGGATTCAATTCCGCCGCATGCAATGAAGGGGCAATCCTCTTATGTTTCAATTGCAGAAGCAGTTTGGTGATTCCCGCAATCCCGGCAGCGCTTTCTAAATGTCCGATATTTGATTTAATGGAACCGATGGAACAAAACTGCCTGTCTTCTGTTGTCAGGCGAAAAGCTTTCGTTAAACCGTCGATTTCAATCGGATCACCGAGCGCAGTGCCCGTTCCGTGGGCTTCCAAGTAACTGACCGTTCTCGGGTGAATGTCTGTCCGTTTCAACGTCTCTGCGATCAGATCAAACTGCGCTTTCGGATTCGGCACCATATAAGCGTTTGTCCTGCCTGCTGCGTTCAGCATGCTTCCTTTAATAACGCCGTAAATATGATCGCCGTCTTTCTCCGCTTGAGCAAGCGGCTTTAACACAATCGCCCCTACTCCTTCACCGTCAACAAAACCGTCCGCACTGTCTCCGAAAGATTTGCATTTATCACCGGGAGACAGCATTGAAAAAGCGGACAGCCGCTCATAGTGGGCCGGATCAACGATAAGATTGACTCCGCCGGCAATCGCTGTTTCACTCATTCCGCTCCGCAGGCTTTCTGCGGCGAGATGGATAGCTGTTAAAGAAGAAGAGCATGCTGTATCCACAGCCATACTCGGCCCTTGGAAATTGAACAAAAACGATACTCTGTTTGCGATAGACCAGTCGCTGGGGACTGTCGGATAATTGCTGTTCATCACACCGACAAAGACTCCGATTTTCCGGCTGTCACAAAGCGTGGCCGGGGTGTACCCCGCATCTTCAATGCTTGAATAAGCAGTCTGCAGAAACAACCTTTCCTGCGGATCCATCCTTTCAGCTTCCGCGGGAGATATACGGAAAAACAGCGGATCAAATTTATCAATGTCATCAAGAAAACCGCCCCATTTTGAATAAATGGACCCCCATTTTCCGCGTTCCTCGTTATAAAACGTTTTCCAGTCCCAGCGATCTTTCGGCACTTCAGTAATAGAATGCCTGCCGGCTTTTACATTTTCCCACAGCTCATCAACGTGATCGGCGCCCGGATACCGGCCTGACAGACCGATGACAGCGATATCCCGGATATAGGGATCTCCGTTCGTCCTGCTGCCTTCCTCGTTTTGAGGAATCTTGTTTTGTTTTACATTCAGGTTATCTGTGTGATCAGACAGCTGCTCCTCACGCACACCCATCGCTTTCATAAATGCTCCCCGCTGAGAAAGAAGCAGGTAATCCGCGATTTCTTCTATCGTCTGATATTCAAAAAAGAGGGTGCTGGTCATTTGGTCAAACACGTTACGAAAAGCATTCGTGAGCCTGACGACCAGAATAGAATCCAAACCGTATGCGGTTAAGGAAACCGACGGATCCATTCTCCCGCTCGGAATCTTCAGCGTTTTTCCTATTAATTCCGTCAGATATGTGATGCCCCGTTCCCTTACGTTTGGCATCGGCGCGGCGCTTTCTGCGGGAGCCTGCACCCGTCCGGCGTTTTCGGGATGAGCCCGTCCATTCCCGAATTGCCGCTCGAGCGCTTCTTTACGGGAAGACAGAAAGTAATCAGCAAGCTCATCAATGGTTTGATATTCAAAAAACAAAGTGCTGCTGACAGAACCGAAGACGTCTTTTAACGCGTTGGTCAGTCTGACGACCAGTATGGAATCCAATCCGTATGCGGTTAAAGGTTCATGGGATAAAAGACGATGCGCCGGCACTTTAAGCGCTTCACCGATGACCTTCTTCATCAGTTCAACGCTTTTTTCTCTCAGGCTGAAATGCAAAGTATCATCCGAAAGACCATCTGCGTCATACGGACGGCGCTCCGGCTTCTCTTCTGACGCCTGCGGGAGGGCAAGCCTGACCGTTCCGTCACTTTCAGCCGCTATAATCTGCTGGCCTAAGTCGTGTGCGGCTTCAGCCGGAAACAGAGGATGGACGAATCCTTCAAGCGAAAGCGCTTCCGCCCAGCCGGCCGGCTCAACCCCCGGACAGCCCGGAATCCGTAAATCATGATCCTCATACAGCCACCAGCCTTCAAGAAGGCCGAACGTCACATGGTTGAATATGGTGCGGCTGTTGATCTCATTTAAAAACAGCTGGCCGTTTTTTTGCAGCATTGCTTTCGCATGGCGCAGCGCAGAGCGGATATTTTTTGTCGCATGAAGCACATTGGTCGCGATCACTGCGTCATATGTGCCGATGTCCGGCGCTTCTGTTGATACCGGCTGCTCAGCGTTGAATATTTTATAAGTGACATAAGGATATTCCGGACCGAATATGTCTTCTGCATGTAAAAGAAATGCTTTAGAAATATCCGTGAAACAATATTCGGCAATATGCGCTTCATACGGTTTCAATTTTCTCATGACCGCGGCGCTCGTCCCGCCCGTTCCGGCTCCGATTTCTAAAATGCGGATTTTCGCCTGCGGGTCTTTTTCCAGACGTTCCCGCAGAACTGCAATCAATGTGTCAGCAAGCTTGTCATTGAAAAAATCAGAAATGATATTATTGCGGTAAATGCCTTCCACAAGACGGAAGGAGGAGTCAGGGAACATCACTTCCGTTGCCGGAAGCTTACCGGTTAAAATGTCTGGAAGCACACGCAATGTCTCTTCTGCCAATCTGACATGCGCCCTCATGTCTTTCTGGCGCAGCCAAGTCTCTTTTTTCCGCTCCCATTCCTCCCACACCTGCCCTAAATCCGTTTTTTCCGGAGCAAGCGCTAATTTATTCAGGAGGACAAAGCTCTCTTTCAGCCATCTGCTGTATTGTTCCGTTATGCCGGCAGCCGATTGAAATAACGGCAAAGCCTGATCAAGACCGGCTCCCATCTCATAAAGGGTTGATACAAGCATTTTTTCAATAAGGGATTCCATCTCTCTCATGCAGCTCATGAAACTTGATGCTTTTAACTGCTCAGCTTCGTCATTGTGCGTGATGTTAACCGCTAATTGTCCGAGTGCGGAAGGAATCTTTTCCGGATAAACCGTTACTTGTTCTTTCAGATCGTCTTTCATAAAAACCGGATCTGTCGTTTTGATCAGCGCCAGCTGGTCATGAGGTCCGGAAAGCAGGGTTTCCAGCGTTTTCATCGCTTCGGGCGCCTCAATAGAAGCGATTCCGTCCCGCTCCATCCGTTTCCGGTATTGTTCTGAAGCGACGACGCCGACACTTCCCCAAAAGCCCCAATTGACAACTTTTACAGCATACGGCGCTTTCTGTGAGATCCGCTTAGCAAAAGCGTCTTTAAACGTGCACCCGGCGGCATAATTGCTCTGTCCCGGCGCTTTTTGAAACGACATCATCGAAGAGAAAAACAACAAGAAATCCAGTGGTTCCCCTTCAGCTACCCGGGCAATCTGCAAGCTGACATCAGTTTTTGCAGAAAGTGAAGCGCGGAACTGCTCCTCTTCCATATTGGCAAAACTTCGGTCTGATAACACGATGGCGGAATGAATGATTCCGCGGACCTTTCCATTTTCCTTCACAATGGTGTCATACGCCCGTTTGAGAGAGTCATAATCCGCAGCATCCGCGCTGAAATATTGCGGTGCGGGACCTAAAGCCGCAAGTCTTTTCAGCTTTCTTTCAATCTGTGTATCTTTTTTCCTTCTCCCGATCCAGACAATTTTTGCCCGATAGGTCTGAATCATATATTCAGTCCATACTTCTCCTATTCCGCCTGCCCCGCCGATAATCACATAAACCCCGCCGTGCCGGTATAATGAAGGCTCATCTGTATGAGGCCGGCAGACGGCCAATTGCTGGCGGTGCCACTGACCTGCACGAAAGACCCACGGGTTTCCCTCGGGGTCCGCCGGTAAAGAGAAGACATCGGGAAGATGCCGGTATCCCCTTTGAGATTCCAAATCAAGAAGCCGGATGCTCCAATTGCTGTATTCTTTTGCGAGCGACCCCGCTAATCCGTGTATGCTTGCATGACTGGGATTGACCTCATCATGTTCATGAATCGGCTGTGCTTGAAACGTGCAGATTGTCAATGATAGTTGTGCCGTGTCAAAATTCAGAAGCAGAAGCGCTTTTATCAGCCGGAAAAGCTGCATGACCCCGTGCTCCTGTCCGTCGGCCGTATCCGCATCATAAACGGATGGAACGGGATGATCCGGCGCCGCCCATATCATGTGTTGAAAAGAACCTTGCGCTTTCAGTGTTTCAGCCATTTGTTCCGCGCTGTCCAAAGAAGTGATGTCCGGAAAACGGACATCGGAATACATCTCTTTCAAAGCCTGCTGAAAATCCAGCCCGGCCCCGATGACGATTATTTTTTCTTCACGCATGAAAGGCATGCCGGTTTCCGGAATGGTGACGGTGTTCCAAACCGGTGTCATAAGCAATTCCGTTTCACGGCTTTTCTTCGGCGTGAGGCCGGCTTTTTGGTTAAAGCCGGCGCTTTCCTGCACCTCTTTTATGATAAAATCTTTCACTGCCGCCAACAGCACGCCGCGCTCATCACAAATATGCAGATCAAATTGGTGAACGGAGGCCGCTTTTACCTCCGCATGCACAAATACGGTTTTCGCTAACGGTTCAAGCAGCAGTATTTCTCCGAAGGAAAACGGTACGATAAGCGCAGGCTCTTTTTGAAATTGCAGCACATGCGCCATTGCGGTTTGAACAGCGCCATCCATTAAGGACGGATGTAGGATGTACTGTTTAAAATCGGCTTCCAAGTGTGACGGGAGCGTTAATTTGGCCAGTGCTTTCCTTTCTGTATAAGAGAATTCGCGGATGACCTGAAAACTGTCCTTTTGCACGATTCCCGCCTCAGAGAACGAGTGATAGATGTCTTTCGGCTCCGTTCTCTGCGCAAATGGCGCCGGGAGCTGAAAGACCGGGGCCTCAAAAGACACTCCTTTTTCTTTACAAATCACTTCTCCTTGCGAAAAGAGAGCGCCGTCCGCTCCTTTTTCTTTAATGACATAGCTTATACGCTCTTTTTCTGCTTCAAACTCTATCATGACGGATCTTGGGTCTGTCCCTGTCACAATCGGCTCCATGTACCACACACTTTGAAGAGAGACGACCGGGCGTTCTCCCCACAATGCCGCGCCGTATGCCGCCATTTCCAGATGACAGACTCCGGGAAGCACATATTTTTCGTTCACTAAATGATCTTTAAAGAAATATTCATCCTTGGAAAATATCTTTTGAAACGTCCCTTTCCGGGCGGATGAAACATTCTCATCAAGCAGAGGATGCAGCGCTTCACGCCTTTTGGTATTTTGGGGCTTTTTTGTATACCGCTTTTTTTGATCAGTCAGCCAGGACGTTTCCTTTAAAAACGGATACGTAGGAAGCGGAACTTTCTGATACGGCGTTTTCGGCTTTTTGCAACCTTGAAGGCCTTTCACCCACAGCGCGGCAAATTTCTCAGGATCTGATACGGACTGGCCTGAAACGTCCGGCCGCCCGGGTGACGCTTTTCCGAAGTACATATGCCTGCCGTCGCTGTGACCGCTTACAAATCCGTCCAATCGCTGTTTCAGCTCAGAAAGGGATGATGCAATGACAGCAAGCCGGAAGGAGAAAGGCTCTCTGCCTGACAATAAGGTGGCAGCGATATTTTCCAGACTATATCCGCCGGCAGAAGGCGAGTTTTCCAATCGGGCAAGAAAGGAGCTCAATTTCCCGGCATATTCTTTCAGCTGCTGTTCGGAATGTGCGCTTAATACGACGGCATGCGGTTTTTGCTCAGTATTCCCGTCCGCTTGCCGTTTTGGCTGATAAGCACCTACGATCAGATGGGCATTAGAGCCTCCTGCGCCGAATGAACTGATTGCGGCGATTCTCGGTTTATCTCCTTCAGCCGGCCACGGCCGGTTGTTTCGGACGACATAAAATGGCGAATCAGAAAAAGAAATCTTGCGGTTCAGTTCCTCGGAGTGCAGACTGGCGGGAAGCGTTTCATGTTTCATGCTTAAAAGCACCTTGATTAAACCGGCGATCCCTGCAGCCGCTTCCAAATGTCCGATATTGGATTTCACCGAGCCGATTCCGCAGTCATTTTTCTCATCGGTCTGTTTATCAAATGCCATAGACAGTCCGCGTATCTCAATCGGATCGCCGAGCGCCGTGCCGGTTCCGTGAGCTTCAATGTAGCTGATATCCGCCGGACTTACCGCGGCTCTGTTTATAGCGGATAAAATCAGGTCCCGGTGCGCTTCCGGATTCGGCACCGTATACCCGGTCGTTTTGCCGCCGTGATTAGTGGCGGACCCCTTAATGACACCGTAGATGTGGTCTTTGTCCGCAATCGCTTTTTTCAATGGTTTTAACAAAACGGCTCCCGCGCCTTCGCCGGGCACGTAACCGTCTCCGCCTTCACCGAAACTGCGGCATTTTCCTTCAGAAGACAGAAAATGCGATTGGCTTAAAAACATGTATTTTTGCGGATGTAAGCTGAGGTTGACGCCTCCGGCAAGCGCCATTTCACAGTCGCCCGACATAATGGCCTGACAAGCCTGATGGACGGCGACAAGCGATGAAGAACACGCCGTATCAACAGCAATGCTCGGGCCATGGAGATCAAGGAAATAAGAAACCCGGTTCGGAATGCCCCAATATAAGGAGCCGGGGCCTTTGTACTGATCTTTGAGGAAACCTTCTTCGTGTGCAATTAATGAATATTCATTCCAGGTCACTCCGGCGAATACCCCGATTTGATCCGTCGGCCTCGCCGCCGGGTTCCCGTAACCGGCATCCTCCATCGCTTCCCAGCAGCACGTGACATACAATTTTTGCTGAGGGTCCATTAAATCAGCTTCCCACGGGGAAACAGAAAAAAACAGCGGGTCAAATTGATCCGGATGATCAATAAAACCTCCCCATTTACTGTATGACGCGTATTCTGCCGTTTTCTCTTCCGAGTAATAAGAGCTGTCCCATCTGTCCTCTGGGATTTCGGAGACACAATCTTTATTTTCCATTAAATTGTCCCAAAAATCATGCTGGTTTTCCGCTTTCGGAAACATCCCGCTCATTCCGATAACCGCAATATCAGAGCTCCCGCCTGTTCCCGGTTCAGGTACCTTTTCAGCCGCCTGTACAGGAAGCAATTCTTCTTCCTGCCGGCTTCCCGTATCAGGCTCCGTTTCTGTGAATTCAAGAACGCTTTCGGGATTTCGTTTCTGCGCACTTAAAAACTCACTCAATTTCTCAATGTTCGGATATTCAAAAAGCAGCGTTTCAGAAAGGCCGGTAAATTCTTTATGCAATATGGTCATGATTTCTTCACTGATGAGAGACGTCACGCCAAGAGTAAAAAAAGCGGTTTTATCTTCCGCTTCGGTCACCTCGGCACCCAGCTTTTGCGCTATTACCGTTCTTAAAAATTCGTTAATACATTTCATGAGGATACCATCCCTTGTACAAAAGAATTTTTCTGTGCTTTAACAAGTTAATCCGCCGTCTATGGCCATTGTCTGTCCGGTCATAAAGGACGATTCAGGAGAAAGCAGGAAACGAACGAGTCCGGTCATATCGTCTGTTTCGCCTAAACGTCCCATCGGCGTCCTTCTGATAATCTGCGATTTTTGTTTTTCCGGCATATTTTTCGTCATATCGGTGTCCACAAAACCGGGCGCAAGTGAATTGACACGGATTCCTTTAGACCCGAGCTCCCTGGCCAGGCTTCGCGTCAAGCCGTCAAGAGCCGCTTTGGATGCGCTGTAGACTGAAGTGCCTTTAAATCCTCTTGAGCCGATAATGGAGCTTATGTTAACGATTGAACCGGAATTTTGTTTCAGCATGACACGGGAAACGTTTCGGGTCAGCTTGATGACTGAACCGATATTCAGATTGAGTATGCGGTCAATGTCTTCATCATTGGTCAGGGGCAACAGCTGATCAAGGTTCAAACCGGCGTTATTGACCAAGCCGTCTATTCTGGAAAACTTGCGGTATACTTGAAGAACAAACTGTTTCATGGCGGCATCATCCGCCGCATCCGCCGCTTCCCAATAAAAGCGGCCGCGGTACTTTTCACACTCTCTCAATGTGTTAATAAAATCAGATTCACTGCGGCTGAAAGCGGCTACTTTGTAATCCTCATCCAAAAGCGTCTGTACAATCGCTTTTCCCAGCCCCCGGCTTCCTCCGCTGACGACCGCTACTTTTCCGTTATTCATATTTGCCTCCTGTTTTACACGTTTCTTATTTTTTTAAATCGATCATTAGACAGTTTCCGATCTGTAACAGAGATGATTTGCGGTATCTGATATGGCTGCAGCTTCTGTTTGCAATGAGCTACGGCCCGCTTTCTGAAAGATTTGATATCTTCCTCTTTTTCAAGCACGGCCTCTGCCGCGACAATCTCGCCCGTAATCGGATTTTTTCTGCCCGTTATGAGAACATCCCGGACATTCGGTATCTCTAGAAAGACGCTTTCCACCTCTGCCGGAAACACTTTCTCTCCGCCCACATTAATGATTTCACTCTTTCTTCCAAGGATTCTTATATATTCGCCGTCTGTTTCCACCTGGTCACCGGTGTCATACCAGCCGTCTTCATCGAAAGGTGACGGTGCGTTTAAATAGCCGAGCATCGCCGACTCAGAACGGACCCAAAGCGTGCCTCCGGTAATTTTGGTCTCTGTTCCGGCGCCGCCTACTTTCATCCAAGTGGATTGGCTGTCTTTTGATTTCGTTGAGAATATACCCAGTTCAGTTAATCCGTATGTTTGTTTCAGCCGTACATCCGGAAACATCCGGTGGATGCCGCGCAGCGTTGATTGCGGCATCGGTTCTGTGCCGTAAGTGATCAGCCGGAGTGAAGAGAGGTTATAGCCGGCATCCGCCTTGGACATCAGCAGCATGTTTAAAAAGGTCGGGGTGGCGGGGAGCACTTGGACAGCATGTTTGTCGACCGCCTGATAAACGGACTCCGGCGTTCTGCTGTCTGATGTGACGATCGTTCCCCCGTTAAACAGAATCGCAAACAGCGTATTAATGCCGCCGATATGATCTAATTTCAGAAAAATGAGCGTACGCAGCGGTTTTCTCTTCGCCGTTTTGTATTTTTCAAGCAGCCGGCCGGCGCTTAACACGGATGCTTTGCTTTTGCCGGAGGTTCCCGATGTGAAAATAATAATGCCTGATTCCCCTCTCTCGCGCAGGTCATCAAGCAGAGGGTGAGAGGCGCTTTCAGAACCTTCACGAAGCGTCCAGCTGTCATTTTCATTTATTTCAATGATTTGATTCACTTTCGCGTCTTCAAACATATCGAGATGCTTTTCCCTTGATTCATTGCTGAGAGGGACAACGATATTTCGGTTTAACAAAAGCGCCATCAGCAAAAAAATGGCGTTCGGGGAATAATCCCCGATAAGCGCCACACATTCTCCTTCACGTATTCCGTTTTGTTTAAGTTCTTTCTGAAAAAAGCTGATTCGTGTCAGCAAATCATCATACGTAAAAGTCTGCCCTTTAAAAATGAGAAACTCACTGTCTTGCGTTTCCCTAAGCTTATCAGTCACCCAGCTGATATCTCCCCCGCTTTCTGTTTTCATGATTGTGCACTGTCCATATATTTTTGATAAATATCACAAATGCTGCCGACGGTTGTAATGCTGGAAATCGTTTCTCCTTGGGAAAAAGGATCTACTCCGGTTTCCATCTCCATCTGTGCGACTAATTGAGCGATATCCAGTGATGAGAAGCCCAGATCCTCTATGACTCTCACATCATCTCCCGCTTCGACGGCCCGATATGACTGCTGTTCTTGAATGTCCT
Organism: Bacillus sp. NEAU-CP5; assembly: GCF_026420705.1. NCBI lineage: Bacteria > Bacillati > Bacillota > Bacilli > Caryophanales > Bacillaceae > Bacillus > Bacillus sp. NEAU-CP5. The sequence goes on from NZ_JAPMOV010000002.1 coordinate 381,522, forward strand.
GAATGATTTGAGCGATGATCTGCTTCATTTCCTTGGTTTGTTCCATTTGCTTTCAGCTCCATTCTTCATTTTATAAACTTCTGATGACCCGTTTATAATCCGGAATATGATCTTGTGAAGAGGTCGGCACCGCCAGCAGCTTATCCACCTTGGAAATGGCCAGCAATGTATGATTTCTTTTCATATAGACTTCAATCTGATAGCTGATTTTCGCCACTGAGATCATACCGAGGGACTCACCGTGAAAGTCGGGATCGCATTCTTCAATGTGTCCCGTCATATAAATATCAAGCTCTTCATCTGCAAAACAATTTCCGTAATAATACGTCTCTCTTTCAAGCAAAAATAAATGCCGCGCGATTGAAACCGGAAAACCCGGCTTCGACCGGCGCGTCATCCATTCAAATTCCGCCGCATCCATTATCTTGCTGAATTTCGCAAACACCATGGCATGCCCGGGCGCAGCATCCTGATCAACAGGAACCCGATATGAAACGGGGTCTGCTGTTTTGATATTGCCCGGCTTCATACCGAAGGCGTCCGTTCTGATTTTCTTTGACCGCATCAGCGCGTAAGGCGGCTTGGCTAGCTTAGAAAGTTCCGCAATGCATTCAGCCTTAGGCGCTGAGACTTTGCGGGTCGAACCTTCTGTTTGTGTGACGTCGACGACAATTAAACTATTGGCTTTCATAGAAGGAAACCGTCCCCGGTCCCACTCGCTTTTATCAGAGCTGACCGCTCCTTTCGGCCCGAACAAATAATCAGATTCTAATATGGTTTCTCCAAACCGGGAGATATCGACTCCGACGGAAACCTCGTCCCATAATCGGTACTGATCAAGAGGCTTATCTGAAGGAACTTTGAGATGTGTCATAAAATAAGCCGGATACAAAATCAGCCCTTGGTGATCGGCCATCTGATCAGGCCGGAATCCCGTTCCGTCCGTTAAATGGTGACTGTGTGCGTTGCCGAATAACAGCAGCAGCGCGTACTCATTCAAATTCCCTAACCCGACATGGCTCATCGTTAATTCATGATTTTCAATCAGCATGGTCTGTCCTCCGCAGAAAAAATGTAATGGCTGGTCATACTCAGCCTGTAATCGATACCAGCCTTTGCGCAAGAAGGCCGGCTGTTTCTTCCATGAGCTGTTTGCCGATCAGATCGACATGCCTGTTTCTCCAATTTTCAAGCGGGGTTCCTTTCACCCACTGATTAAACGCGCCGAGCGCAGGGCCGCAATGAATTTGGTAATCTATTTTACTTTCGCTTTTTCCTTCCAGAGCGAGCCTCGTCGTATGAGAAAAATACCATTTAAATACCATCGCCATTTTGTGTTTCGGATTCTGTTCGGCTTTGGCGATCTGTTCAGGAGATTTATCACGTTTCAGCTGCTCATACACTTCTTCAAAACCGCGCTGGAAATACTTTTCTTCAATTAATGTTTTCGTTTTTTCATCTATTTCATCTAAAGAATTGTATTGTCTGTACAAGTCAAAGAGTTTATTGGCTCTTGCCGGGAAAAACAGTCCTTTTTTCAGCACCTGCACCCTTGCTCCCGCTTCAAACATATCTCCCGCGGGAGCGTATGACGTATCCTGCACGTTCGCTTCCTGAAGCAGATCTTTCACTGAATCACTTGTCCCGGCTTCGACCGTGCATTGATTAATAGAACCGGTTCCGATAAATTCGGCGCCGAGCAGAAACGCCGCAGCAGCCGCTTCCGGAGTGCCGATGCCGCCGGCTGCGCCGATTCTTACTTTTTTCGCATAACCGTGCTTCTCCATCATGCGGTCTCTGAGTCTGATCATGGCAGGCATTAATGTATACGGAATCCCTTGGTCGGTATGCCCTCCTGAATCCGCTTCAACGCAAATGTCATCAGCCATCGGAATTTCTTTTGCAAGCGCCGCTTCCCCGGCTGTCAGCCGATTATCAGACACAAGTCTTTCCAGCACATGAGCCGGAGCCGGATTCAGAAATGCCTCAGCGACTTCAGGCCGGGATACTTTCGCGATGATTCTATTTTGAACTGACACCGATCCGTCATGATTCCTGCTTAATCCCTTTGCCCTGTATATAACGAGAGCGGGGGTTATGCCCATAAATGCCGATGCTTCAATAAGATGAATGCCGTTTTTCAAATATAAATCTATCATTCTGACTTCCTTGTCAGGTGACATCATATGATGAAGAAGATTCATTCCGAATGTTTCCCCTTGCCGCAGTGCAGACCGGATGGTTCCGATGGCCTGTCCGATCCGTTCGATACTCAATCCGCCCGTTCCGAAAAAGCCCAGCATTCCCGCTTTTGCCGCTTTAATGACCATCTGTTCCGAAGCAATTCCCCTGTACATGGAGCCCGTCATGTAAGCATATTGGATGTTATAATCTTTTTTAAAATCTTCGTTCCCTAATCTCATTCCCGCCGTTTTTTGCGGATCAGCTGCCGATGCTTTAACATCAGCAGTATCAGACTCTTCTTTCGGCATAGGTAATGGGACGGCATCTTTTTTAATCTGACGCGTCAGTTTTGTCAGCACTTCCCCGGGCCCAACTTCTGCAATTTCATTATTTTCAAGTCCCATCAGACGGCGTATCGTGTCCGTCCACTTTACCTGATTGGTCATTTGCAAAGTCAGATTTGTTTTGATTTCATCATTCTTATAAGGTGCGGCATGAAGATTTGAGATCACCGGAAAACGAAGAGGCAAAAACGCCGTTCTTTCTAAATAATCCGCGAACTCTTTTTCAGCATCTTTCATATAGCGGGAATGGAAGGCGCCGCTCACATTTAAAGGAAGGTACATTCTCACGCCGGCTTTTTCAAAGACGGGGCCCGCTTTTTCAATGTCTTGTTTCGTTCCGGCGATCACAATTTGCGAAGGTGAATTGTGGTTAGCGATATCAATGCCGGTCAGATGATAATCGGATAGAACCTCTTTTACTTGTTCAGCCGTAAACCCCAAAACCGCCGCCATGCCTCCGGGAGCTGCCTTGCTCATGAGCTCTCCTCTTTTTTTTACAAGCTGCAAACCGGTCTCAAAATCAAAGCAGCCGGCCGCAAATAACGCATTATATTCTCCTAAACTGTGCCCTGCGGCGTAATCAGGCTCTCTCCCCGACTCTTTCATTTTCTTTAAATAACTGAGTGCACTCACCGTATATAACGCCGGCTGGGTAAATTGCGTTTTCCCCAGCTGGTGATTCGGATCCTCCAGACACAATTCTTCTATAGAGTAGCCTAATATGTCATCAGCCTGACGTGTCAGATCTTGAAATTCATCAAACAGTCCGGCTCCCATTCCTTTAAATTGAGAACCCTGCCCCGGGAACACAAACGTAAGCATCTTATCCTCATCCTTTCCGCATCGCCAATTTTGTACATCACATGTGGATCTCCATACAAAAACGTCTCTTATTTCATATATTGACTGGTGTAAACACCGGCATAAAAATAAAAACACAAACGCGTTTGCGATTCAGCACAGGTTTAAAAATCGCAAACGCATTGTGTTTTCCTTTTCTAACATAATTTATATTAAAACATATTGCTTGTTTACTGAATGTTTCGCATGACAAGCTGCAGTGCCAATATGCCCGAAAACAGCCATGACGGCACACTTCTCCCTTATCATGTATATGTAGATATATACACTACAATCATTTTTATAATCCCTATTTCCTCTTCAACGTGCCGAAACAGCGATTGAAATTTAATAGGTGCTTTACATCAATTTAATAAATTTAACAAATAGTTGCTATTTAAAGAGAATAATATCAATTTATAGATAATAATGTCAAGGCTTTATTTCGTTATTTTCTGACATTTATTCCACAGTTTTATATTCGGTGGACAGTCGGCATAATTGTTTCGGGATAAATGTCAGATAATTCCCTGAACCCTTTTCATGTCAAAGAAAATTTCATCGCTTCTCTGTCAATTGGGTCTATACTTATTTTTCATTTTCATATATTATGTAAAAAAAAGACGAATTAGAAAAATTTTTAATCACTTTAAATACTATCCATTAAATACTTTCTTTGTATAATAATTTCTTATTATTCTAAGGAGGATCCAGTCATGAAATGGTACGCACTTTTTGTAGAGTCGGGAAAAGAAGAAGCAGTGCAAAAATTTCTGCGTCTGCAGTTTGATGAGCAGGCTCTCTACTCAATCATACCCAAGAAAAAAGTCACAGAACGAAAAGCCGGAATCAAATACGAGGCACTCAAAAAGATGTTTCCGGGATATGTTCTGTTTAAAACGAAGATGACAGAGCGGACATTTCATAAAATCAAAGAACTCCCCATTTCATGCAGAATCGTGAATAACGGCGCATATTATTCCAAAGAGCGTAAAACCTATTTCACGACAATTAAGGATGAAGAAATCCTCCCTATTATCAGGCTGATCGGAGAAGGAGACATTGTAGATTATTCAAAAGTCTATATTGAAAATTCAAAAGTAACCGTTGCCTCAGGGCCTCTTAAAGGAATGGAAGGCATTATTAAAAAGATCGATAAAAGAAAAAGACGCGCCAAAATCTGCCTGTCTTTTATGGGACTGGACAAAATGGTCAACGTCGGAATTGAAGTGCTCTCCAAACCCTAGCATTTCAAAAAAAAGCATCAACAGCATGTGCCGTTGATGCCCTTTTTATATAAACAGACGAAAGCCCGACACCAAAATAACCCCAGACTTTTTGTTTTCAAGGCATAGTTGACCTGAAGCCGTGCTGCGCCCAAGAGGCAAAAATCACATTTAGGGGAAGATACATTCTAATCAAGAGCGGTGAATTGACGGTTGAGCTTCATGACGAAAAATATGTGCTGACTTCGGGCGATGCCGCACAGTTATTTTAATTCCTCGGATGAATCGGTGACATATTTTATGCTGGTCTATTATCCTGAACCGGCTTAAACGCACATCAGGCTTCTTCAGACAGAAGCCTGATGGACCGCAACCCATTCTTGTATGCATTGAATCAGTTTCTGGACAGAAGGTGTCTGCGTCTCCTTTGCATGAGCTGTCAAAATGCCGAGCTGCCTGGAGACATACCGGTCGAACCGTTTGATGAGCACATCACAATCATTCACCAAAAGCTGCGGCAAGATGCTGATCCCCAGATTGTTCCGCACCATTGCAATAATCGCTTCATCCCCTCTGATTTGATAAGCGACCCGCGGCGTAATCTTTTCTTCCTTCAGCACTTTCAGCACATCAAAATGTGTCTCCGGATAAGGCACGATACATTTGACGGACTCCATGACATGTAACGGAACCGTTTCACATTGCGCCAATTCATGCTGCGGGCTCATCACCGCTACAATCGGATCCTCGGCCAACGGGTAAAAATGCCACTTCTCGCTGTGGGATGTCCCGATCGCCGCATCAATCCGGTCATCTTTCAGCCATTCTTCCAGTTCAGTAGAATTTCCTTCAAACAAATGCACCTTAATGGAAGGATACAGCTCATGAAATTCCCTCAAAATTTTCGGCAGCCATTTTACCGCCACGCTCGTAACAGTGCCGAGCCGGACTTCCCCTCTTTCTAACCCATTAATATTATCAACGGTTTCAGACAGTTTTTCATAGTTTTTTTGAATTTCCTTCATAATATGTAACACTTTCAAGCCATTTGCGGTGGGTCTCACCCCATGCCGCTGTCTGATCAAAAGCGGAAAACCGTACTCTTCCTCTAATTTACTGATCATTTGGCTGATGTTCGGCTGTGTGTAATTCAATATGGCAGCGGCTTGGGTCAGGCTGCCGCTTTCAACCGTTTTAATAAAGGCTAAATGCTTCTTTAAATCCAACCGGCTTCATCTCCCAGATATCATTCTTTATTATCCAATGCATTAGTTATATTTAGTTTACTTATACATCAATCAAAAATAAAATGGCAATGTCTCCATCATTATACTTGATAACAAACAGAAGGTGAGCGTTTCAGCATGAGTTTTCTCATTCAGTTTTTTATCGGCGGCACCGTTATGGTGGCCGCCGCGTATTTAAGCAAGTCGAAATACTTATTTTTATCAGGCGTTATCACATTGCTGCCAATCATGACGCTACTGAATATTCACTTGCAGCTGAAAAATATGAGCCCCGACGATTTCAGAGCCGCTCAAAAAAACGGAATATTCGGTGCCTTCGGCGCAGTGATCTTCATCAGCAGTATTTTCATCCTGACAAACTGGTTCAAAGGTGGCCACGCAGTCATCGGTGCGTTTCTCATCTATATTTGCTATATGATCGGCTGTAAATACCTGTTATGAAGATACGGCACCGATGTGTATAAAAAAATGCCCTTCCAGAACAATAATAACAATGCGCTCAGTCGTGAGCAGTTTATATGACTGAATGATCATGAGTTGTTATAATTAATGTCTACAAACATTCCGGGAGGCGAAATAAATGGCCAGAAAATTATTTACACCATGGACCGTTAAAGATGTAACGATCAAAAACCGTATTGTTATGGCACCGATGTGCATGTATTCCTCACATGAGAAGGACGGAAAACTGCAGCCTTTTCATATGGCGCACTATATATCGCGTGCAATCGGCCAGGTCGGCCTGATTATCGTTGAAGCGACAGCCGTTAATCCGCAGGGGCGCATTTCCGATCAGGATTTAGGCATTTGGAGCGATGATCATATCGAAGGTTTTGCCAAACTGACGGAACAAGTGAAAGCGCAAGGATCTAAAATCGGCATTCAGCTTGCGCACGCCGGACGTAAAGCTGAGCTTGAGGGAGACATTTACGCTCCGTCAGCTATTCCGTTCGACGAGCAGTCCAAAACACCGGCTGAAATGACGACAGAACAAATTAAAGAAACCATTCAGGAATTCAAACAGGCAGCGGCGCGCGCGAAAGAAGCCGGCTTTGACATTATTGAACTTCATGCCGCACACGGCTACTTAATGCACGAATTTTTGTCCCCTCTGTCCAATCACCGTACAGACGAATACGGAGGCTCACATGAAAATCGCTACCGCTTCTTAGGCGAGACCATTGAAGCCGTCAAGGAAGTCTGGGACGGCCCGTTATTTGTCCGTATTTCTGCATCGGATTATACAGACAAAGGGCTGGACATTGCGGATCATATCGGTTTTGCGAAGTGGATGAAAGAACAGGGAGTCGACCTCATTGATTGCAGCTCAGGCGCACTCGTTCAAGCTGATATTAACGTCTTCCCAGGCTACCAAGTGAGCTTCGCGGAGAAAATCCGTGAACAGGCCGAAATTGCAACAGGCGCCGTCGGTTTGATAACGACGGGAACAATGGCGGAAGAAATTCTGCAAAACAACCGCGCTGACCTTATTTTTGTCGCGAGAGAACTTCTGCGCGATCCGCACTTTGCAAGGAGTGCAGCGAAGCAGCTGAATACTGAAATACCGTCACCGGTTCAATACGACAGAGCTTGGTGATGAAGTGACAGCCGGAGTTTTTCGATCCGGCTGTCTCTTTTTTTATTTTTTGAGAAACGATTGCCGAAGCTTCTCCGTCTTCCCTATAGAACCAATTAGAGGGGATGACTCCAATGAAAGCAGCATGGATGGAAAGGACATATCTGATTGACGGGTGTCCGTTTTATACGAAACACCGTAAAGGCGCCGGCGAAGTGACGATCGTCTTTGAAGCCGGCTACGGCACTTCTTCTGAAACATGGACATCATTACTCGCTGACATAGATGAAGAATTTGGGGTTTTCACATATGACAGAGCCGGAATCGGCAAAAGCGGACAAAGCCGAAACAAGAGAACGGCGGACCACATGGTACAGGAATTAAACACTCTTCTTCTGAAGGCCGGCGTCAAGCCTCCTTATCTTGTCGTCTCGCATTCATACGGCGCGATTATCAGCAGACTTTGGGCGAGCCGGAACCGCCGGGATATTCTCGGGATGGTGATGCTTGATCCGGTTTCTGAGGATCAGGAGACGAAAGTGCTTCCGCTTCTTCCCGAAGAAATGAAAGCCGCCTATTTGAAACAGTTCATATTGGAAGGATCACACGCGGAATTTTTGACGAGCCTTCGTCAGATCAAGCATCAGCAGATTCATTTTGGCGATATGCCGCTGTTGATTTTATCATCGGGAGAGCGGGATGAGCGCTTAAAGCACGCTCATGAACAATGGGTGAAACTGCACAGAAGCATGCTTGATGTCTCTTATCAAAGCGGATGGATTCAGGCCAAAAACAGTTCTCATGCCATTCACCACGATGAACCGCACATCGTCCACCTTGCCATTTATGATGTTTGGTGCGCGGTGCGCCAGCAAATGAATGCCCCTGCCTATCAGGCGGTAAACTGATAAAACAAAAGCCATTGTGCAACGGCACAATGGCTTTTGTTATCGTGATCTATTTTGTCTCACGATGCAACGTATACTTTTTCAACCGGGGGGAATACTTTTTCATTTCTAACCGGTCCGGATTCGTCCGTTTGTTCTTCGTCGTAATATAATTTCTGTCCCCTGTCTCTGTACAGGCCAATGTAACATTTACACGCTTCATTTTCACCCCTTATACAAATCGTAATTATTACGTTTTATTATATCTCACCAGAAAAAAATGTCAAGCGTTCATTTTTTAAGACCGCTCCACAGTGACCTCCATGAAGTCAAATCCGATCTTACTGTTTTCAAATACCGCTTTCGCCTCATGTTCGAGACGCTCTATCGGCGATTCACCCTGATACCTTGCGCTGATATGAGTTAAGATCAGCTGTTTGGCGCCTGCTTTTTTTGCCGTTTGCGCAGCCTGTTCTGTCGTCGCGTGATAATAATTATGTGCGAGCTTTGCATCTTCCTTGGCAAACGTCGCTTCATGAACAAGCACATCCGCATTGCGCGCCAGCTCCGTTACCCGCTCTGATGCCCTCGTATCCCCGGAAAAAGCGACGATTCTCCCTTTTTTCGGGGGTTCCAAAAAATCCCGCCCGTTAATGATTCTGCCATCGTCAAGTGTGACCGTTTCGCCTTTTTTGATTTTCTGATAGACGGGTCCGGGCGGGATATTCATTTCTTTTAATCTGCCGGCCTGCAATGCGCCGGGAATATCCTTTTCCTGAACCCGGTAGCCGAACGCTTCCACGCCGTGAATGACGGATGCTGCGGTAACAATGAATTGCTCATCTTCAAAAACCGTCCCCTCTTCGATTTCATGTACGGTAAGAGGATACGTCAGATGAGTCGCCGTCACGTTCAGGCTTGTTTCGATAAAGGCTTTAATGCCTTTTGGCCCGTAAATCGTCAGCTCTTCTTCACCGCCCTGAAATGAACGGCTCCCCAACAGACCCGGAAGACCGTAAACATGGTCGCCGTGAAGGTGGGTGATGAAAATCTTCTCAATTTTCCTCGGTTTGATTGTTGTATGTAATATCTGATGCTGAGTGGCTTCTCCGCAATCAAACAGCCATACGGAACGCCTTTCTTCAAGAAGCTTCAGCGCGACGGACGTTACGTTTCTCGCCTTGGCCGGCATGCCGGCCCCCGTCCCTAAAAATAATAATTCCACAATGCTTCCTCCTAGATCTTTGTACTACTAAGGATACAGGATCAGGCTGAAAATGTGAATTCACCCGGGCCTTCTCCGGCCTGATTAATTTTTTTCCGCAAACCGCAAAAAACAGGCTGAAATGTTTGCTTTCAACGAATTTTAGATTTAAAATGAAGGAAATATGCGGGGTTTTAAACCATGCTTCAGATAAAGTGAGGTACTCTAAGTGAAAACAAACGACAAACCAAAAGCAGTAATTGTAATATTTGGTGCCACAGGGGATTTGGCAAAACGAAAACTTTACCCTTCCATTCACCGTTTATATAAAAATGGTCAAATTGGTGAAGAGTTTGCAGTTGTAGGTGTTGGAAGAAGACCTTGGTCAAACGAGGACCTCCGGGAAACCGTTAAAACGTCTGTTTCTTCTGCCGGGCAAAAAGACATAGACGATTTCACATCTCATTTTTATTACCATCCGTTTGATGTAACGAATCCGGGTTCCTATCAGGAGCTGAATGTCCTGCTTGATCAGCTTGAACATACATATGAAATCCCGAACAACAGAATGTTTTACTTGGCGATGGCTCCTGAGTTTTTCGGCACTATCGCAAAATCACTTAAAAACGAAGGTGTCACAGCGACAAATGGCTGGTCCCGTCTCGTAATTGAAAAACCGTTCGGCCATGACCTGCCGAGTGCGAAAGAGCTTAACAAAGAAATACGCGAAGCTTTCACGGAAGATCAAATTTACCGGATCGACCATTACTTAGGCAAACAAATGGTTCAAAATATCGAAGTCATCCGGTTTGCGAATGCGCTGTTTGAGCCGCTGTGGAATAACCGCTACATCTCAAACATCCAGATTACGTCAAGTGAGGATCTCGGCGTTGAGGATCGTGCGAGATATTACGAGAAATCAGGCGCACTCCGTGATATGGTTCAAAACCATATTTTACAAATGGTCGCCCTCTTGGCGATGGAACCGCCGATTAAACTGAACACGGAAGAAATCCGCAGCGAAAAAGTGAAGGTGCTGAGAGCTCTCCGCCCTGTCGCTCCAAACGAAGTGAGCGACTACTTCGTCCGCGGACAATACCAAGCGGGAACGATTGACGGAAACGCTGTACCGAGCTATACAGATGAGCAAAATGTAGCACCGGATTCCAATACGGAAACATTCGTGTCCGGAAAGCTGTTAATCGATAACTTCCGCTGGGCCGGCGTTCCGTTTTATATCCGCACAGGGAAACGGATGAAAGAAAAATCAACGAAAATCGTCGTTCAATTTAAAGACATTCCGATGAACCTTTATTACGGCAATGAAACGAATGTAAATCCGAACCTGCTTGTCATCCATATTCAGCCGGATGAAGGCATCACTTTATATCTGAACGCTAAAAAATTAGGCGGAGCCGCTCATGCTCAGCCGATTAAGCTGGATTACTGCAGCAACTGCAGTGATGAAATGAACACACCGGAAGCCTATGAAAAATTAATCCATGACTGTCTGCTCGGTGATGCGACAAACTTTGCCCATTGGGACGAAGTGGCGCTTTCATGGAATTTCGTCGATGCGATTTCCGAAACGTGGGCAGCCGACAAAACCCTTTCTCCGAATTATGAAGCCGGGTCAATGGGACCGAAAGCTTCGGACGATCTTCTTGAAAAAGACGGTCTCCACTGGTGGAATATATAAGAAAACATCAAAAAACCGCGGCGCCGTTCATGACGGCCCGCGGTTTTTGATATCAGAAAAGCCCCCGCAATAACTGCGGGGGCTTCTTCATTACTTCATCCATTCAGTATGGAAAATGCCTTCTTTATCTGTGCGTTCATACGTATGCGCGCCGAAGTAATCACGCTGCGCTTGAATCAAGTTTGCAGGAAGCACTGCCGTACGGTAGCTGTCGTAATACGCAAGTGCGCTTGAGAACGAAGGTACCGGCACGCCTTGGGCTACGGCAAGTGAAATCACTTGGCGAAGGGCGCCTTGGTAGCTTTCTGCAATGTTTTTGAAGTAGCTGTCTAACAGCAGGTTGTCAAGCTCCGGTTCACGGTCATATGCGTCTTTGATCTTTTGCAGGAACGCCGCGCGGATGATACAGCCGCCGCGGAAAATCATCGCGATTTCACCGTATTTCAGATCCCAGTTATATTCTTCAGACGCGGCTTTCATTTGGGCGAAGCCTTGTGCGTAAGAACAGATTTTACTCATGAAGAGCGCTTTTCTGACCGCTTCAATCAGCTCTTCTTTATTTTCAGTGACCGGCTTAACGTCTGGCCCGGACAGAAGGCTGCTTGCTTTCACACGCTCTTCTTTCATTGCGGAAATGAAACGCGCAAAAACAGATTCAGTGATAATCGGCAGCGGCACGCCTAAGTCAAGAGCACTTTGGCTTGTCCATTTACCCGTTCCTTTTTGGCCTGCTTTATCAAGGATGACGTCAACAAGCGGTTTGCCCGTTTCTTCATCTTTTTTAGTGAAAATGTCAGCCGTGATTTCGATCAGATAGCTGTCAAGCTCTCCTTTGTTCCACTCAGCGAATACTTCGTGAAGCTCTTCGGCAGACAATCCGAGCACCTGTTTCAAAATGAAATATGACTCAGAGATCAGCTGCATGTCACCGTATTCGATACCGTTGTGCACCATTTTAACATAGTGCCCCGCTCCGTCCGGGCCGATGTATGTCGTACAAGCTTCTCCGTCCACTTTAGCAGAAATGGCTTCTAGAATCGGTTTCACGAGTTCATGCGCTTCCTTTTGGCCGCCCGGCATAATAGAAGGCCCTTTCAGCGCTCCCTCTTCACCGCCTGATACACCCGTTCCGATAAAGTGAATGCCGCTTTCGGCAAGCTCTTTGTTCCGGCGCTGTGTATCTTTATAGTATGTATTTCCGCCGTCAATCAAAATATCGTCTTTTTCCAGATGAGGAAGAAGAGATTGAATCGTCGCATCCGTTGCAGTTCCCGCTTTAACCATTAATAAAATTTTACGGGGTGTTTCAAGAGACTGGACAAACTCCTCAATGCTGTATGTACCGACAACATTTTTGCCTTTTGCCTCTTCTAAAAACTCTTCCGTTTTGCTGCTTGATCTGTTGTATACAGACACAGAAAATCCCCGGCTTTCGATGTTAAGAGCCAGATTTTTACCCATTACCGCAAGACCGATAACTCCGATTTGTTGTTTTGACATATTCTAACGTCCCTTCTTCAAACGTTTAACCATTTTAAAATTTAAATTAAAATAAAATGATATTTATACTAAAGAAATTATCATACATAACCCCTTTTTTCAAGTTATTCACCTTTTCTTTTCATCCTGGAAAAAGTCTCTGTTAAAGCTCGTTCCCCTTGTTTTGCTTTCTTCTTTTTTTATAACGGCGCCTTTTCTGATCAGGTTTTGGCCGTATTTTTCATTCAGCTCGTTCATCATCTGAAAAATCGGCTCATCCTTTGCGTCCTCCTTGAATGAAAACAGATCAAGCTGTTTATACGCCTGCTGTTTTTCGACCAGTTCCGTTCCGGTGATGCCGAGAAGCCTTACCGGGTTTTGGTTCCAGTGCTTGTCAAACAGTTCCATCGCCGCTTCCATGATGTCTTTTTTCTGATCAGCCGGATTGCTGAGGGTCATGCTTCTTGTGACTGTTTTCCAATCCGCATACCGAATCATGATGAACAGCCGGCAGGCCATGACCTCCTTACGCTGGAGCCGTTCGCTCACAGACAGCGCGAGCCGGTCAAACACGCCCGTTAATTCATCCCAGTCAGCCGAATCATGCGACAGGGTGGATGAGTTGCCGACGCTTTTAAATTCATAAATCCGCTCGGGATTGACTTCTGCAGGATGGATGCCGTTCGCTTTATCCTTCAGCCTCGGGCCGTTTATGCCGAGAAGCGTTTTCAGCGCATGTTCATCTCCTTTTGCCAAATCACCGATCGTTTTGATGCCGAGCGTTTTTATTTTTTCCGCAGTTTTCGTTCCTATACCGTGCATCTCTTCAATCGGAAGAGGCCATAAGACGTCCGGCAGCTCTCTTTTTCTTAAAATGGTGATGCCGAGCGGTTTTTTCATGTCAGACGCCATTTTGGCGAGAAATTTATTCGGGGCGATGCCGATGCTTGACGGAAGCAAAAGCTCTTTTTGCAGTCTCGCCTGAATGTCTTCTGCTGTCTCATACGCCCTGTGTCTGTGCGGTGTGTCCGTAATATCCATGTATCCTTCATCAATAGAAACAGGCTCGACTAAATCCGTATACTCCCTCAGAATGCTGAACATTTCTTTTGATGAACTCCGGTAGCGGTCAAAATTCGGAGGCACGACGATGAGTTCCGGACAGAGGCGTTTTGCCCGCCACACCGGCATGGTGGTCTTTACGCCCCGCGCTCTCGCTTCGTAGCTGCAGGTGACGATGATTCCTTTCCGTTCCTTCACGTTTCCGGCAACGGCGATAGGTTTTCCTCTTAAAGACGGATCATACGCCATTTCTACGGAGGCATAAAAACTGTTCATATCGATATGAAATATAATTCTCCCTTTTCCGGCCACTCCCGGCGCCTCCTTTCCTTTCATAGACAACCTTATATATATGTAGTAAAATAAGAGCTGAATGGATGTGATAAAATGATTCTTGAGTCAATGAATGACTTTTTATTTTTAGTCGATTTTTTCACAATTATTCTTCCCGCTCTGACCGCGATCGGCATCGCTTTTCTTTTGCGTGAGCGCCGCGCAGGAGAGCATTGGAGAACGAAACGAATAGATGAACATCAAGCAGTCGTTCAGCTGAACCGAACAGACTTTCTTATTATTATATATCATCGCATTACAACTTGGATACGTAAAGTCATCCGCATGAATTCACCGGCGAATGATGATGAAGATGTCAGCTTCCTCCTTTTATAACGGCAAGTGAAGATAAAAAGGAGGAGACATAATTGTCTAAAACATATCAAAAATGGATCGCATTCGGATTGTTTTTTATCGTACTGTGCACAGGCCGCTCGGCTTTTGCGGCGACATCTCAGACTCAGACGGGAGGCCTTGGGAATATCGGTTTTTTCCACGATTACCTGATCGAGCCGTTTTCGGCACTTTTAAAAGGTGTGGCGGGCCTGTTCCACGGTGAGTACGGACTGTCGATTATTCTGGTGACGATTATCGTCCGGATCGTTGTATTGCCTTTGTTTGTGAACCAATTTAAGAAACAGCGGGTGTTCCAGGAAAAAATGGCTGTGATCAAACCGCAGGTCGACAGCATTCAGGCTAAAATAAAAAAAACGAAAGATGCGGAAAAACAAAAAGAACTGCAAATGGAAATGATGAAGCTTTACCGTGAGCACAATCTGAATCCGATGGCAATGGGATGTCTTCCAATGCTGGTGCAATTCCCGATTTTGATCGGTTTTTATTACGCCATCCGCTCAACGCCGGAAATCGCTTCACACTCATTTCTGTGGTTCAGCTTAGGGCATTCTGATATTCTTGTATCACTGTGCGCGGGGGCCATGTATTTCTTACAGGCTTATATTTCCCAAAAATTAAACGAGAAATATTCACCGGCTGCTCAAAATCCGGCCGCGATGCAGTCAGCAAAAATCATGGTCTTTATTTTCCCTGTCATGATGACCATTTTTTCACTTAACGTACCGGCTGCGCTGCCGCTTTACTGGTTTACAAGCGGACTGTTTTTGACAGTGCAGAATGTACTTTTACAGCAGACGCATCATAAAAAGAAACAAGCTGCGGCTCAGGCGGAGCCCGCCAAATCATAATACTGAAACCCTGCCCGAAACCTATCCGGCAGGGTTTTTTTCTTGTATCTGCAAGGCTTTAAGCCAATTATCATGAAGAATGAAAAAAGCACCCAAATTGGGTGCTTCGTTTTTAGTTGGCCGCTGTTTCGATAATGGCAACGACCATTTCCGCCGTTTTGACGAGCTCTTCAATCGGCATTTTCTCATTTTTCGTATGGATTTGTTCATAGCCTACTGACAGGTTGACTGTCGGAATGCCGTGGCCGGCAATGACGTTTGCGTCACTTCCGCCGCCGCTTGTCTGAAGTTCGCTCGGCCGGCCGATTTTTGCCGCCGCTTTTTTTGCGACTTCCACAACCTGATCGCCGTCCTGATATTTGAAACCCGGATACATGACCGCGATGTCCACTTCCGCGCGGCCCCCCATCTCAGCTGCAGCAGATTCGAAAGCTTCTTTCATTTTCTGCACTTGCGCTTCCATTTTTTCAGGCACTAATGAACGCGCTTCAGCCAGAATATCAACCTGGTCGCAGACGATATTGGTTTGCGTTCCGCCTTCGAAACGTCCGATATTAGCCGTTGTTTCTTTATCAATACGGCCGAGCGGCATTTTTGAGATTGCTTTTGACGCGATTGTAATCGCGGAGATGCCTTTTTCCGGTTCTACCCCCGCATGAGCCGTTTTCCCGAAAATGGTTGCTCTCACTTTCGCTTGTGTCGGCGCGGCTACAATAATGTTGCCGACTTTTCCGTCTGAATCAAGCGCAAAACCGTATTTCGCGGTAATGTCTGAACGATCCATTGCTTTTGCCCCGACTAATCCCGATTCTTCTCCGGCCGTGATAATGAATTCAATGGTGCCGTGCTCGATGTTTTGTTCTTTCAGCACTTTAATGGCTTCAAACATTGCGGCAAGACCCGTCTTATCATCAGCGCCGAGAATCGTCGTGCCGTCGGATTTTACATAGCCGTCTTCCACAATCGGCTTAACGCCTTTGCCGGGGACAACCGTGTCCATGTGCGATGTGAAATAAATCGTATCCGCATCTTTTGTGCCCTTTAACGTACAGATTAAGTTGCCGGCGCCATGCCCCGTCACTTCTTTTGTATCATCTTCTTTTACGCTCAATCCTAAATCAGTGAATTTTTGTTTGAGCACCTTGCTGATTTCCGCTTCATGTTTTGTCTCTGAATCAATTTGAACGAGTTCAAGAAATTCTTCAAGCAGACGTTTTTCGTTTACCATTTTCAGTTCCCTCCGTTTAAAGCGGTATATTACCGTGCTTTTTTTTCGGTCTTTCCTCTTCCTTATGCGCAAGCATGTCAAATGCCTGAATCAATTTTTTCCTCGAGTCTTCCGGCCGGATGATATCATCCACCATTCCGCAGGCCGCCGCTTTATACGGACCGGCGTTTTCCTTTTCGTATATGGCTTTTTTTTCGCGCTTCGTTTTCTCCGGGTCGTCAGAAGCCTGTATGTCTCTGCTGTATAAAATTGACGCCGCGCCTTCCGCTCCCATCACGGCGATTTCCGCATTGGGCCAGGCGAATACAAGATCTGCCCCGAGCCCTTTCGAATTCATGGCGACATAGGCGCCTCCGTAGGCTTTTCTGATGATGAGCGTCACTTTCGGCACCGTCGCTTCGGCAAAAGCATACAGCAATTTTGCTCCGTGACGGATGATTCCCGCATGCTCCTGCTGAAGGCCCGGAAGAAATCCAGGAACATCAGCGATCGTCAATAACGGAATATGAAACGCGTCGCAAAAACGGATGAATCTCGACGCTTTGTCAGCGGCATCAATCGTGAGGCTCCCCGCCAAGTGTTTCGGCTGGTTTGCGACAACACCGACTGTACGCCGTCCGAGTTTCAGAAAACCGACAGCAATGTTTTTGGAAAAATACGGCTGAATGTCAAAAAACGTTCCGTCATCCGCCAGTTCTTTTATTACCTGTAACACATCGTAAGGTTTCGAACTGTCCGCGGGAACGAGGGTGTTTAATAACGGTCTGGCGTCTTCCTTTTTAACGGGCAATGCCGTCTGTCCGCCGTGCGGGAGATAAGAAAGCAGGGTTTTCACAGCGGAAAGAGCCTCTTTTTCCGTTCGTGCGGAATAGTGGGCATTACCGCTTATCACATTATGTATTCCCGCACCGCCTAAACTTTCCGCGTCAATCTGTTCACCCGTAACCTGTTCAATGACTTTCGGGCCTGTAATAAACATGTGCGACGTATGTTCCGCCATAATCACAAAATCCGTCAATGCGGGTGAATAAACAGCACCGCCGGCACACGGCCCAAGGATGACAGAAATTTGCGGAATCACTCCCGAGTAAAGGACGTTGCGCCTAAAGATATGACCGTATCCATTTAATGATACCACACCCTCTTGAATTCTCGCACCACCTGAGTCGTTCAGCCCGATGATCGGAGTTTTATTTTTCGCCGCCAGATCCATTACCGCCGCGATTTTTTCCGCATGCGTCTCGCCGAGCGTCCCGCCGAGTACGGTAAAGTCATGGGCAAACAAATACACGGGCCGTCCGTCAATTGTGCCGTATCCGGTAACGACGCCGTCTCCCGGAGCATTCCGGCACCCGGGCATGCGGCTTTTGGCAAACGGCTGCAGCTCTGAAAAACTGTCTTCGTCCAATAAATAATCAATTCTTTCTCTTGCCGTTAGCTTGCCTTTTTTGTGCTGTTTTTCATTTTTTTCCGCTCCGCCGCCGTTTGTTAAAAAGGAACGTCTTTCGTTTAAGTGTCTGATATGATCACTCATGCTCATCTTGAGTTTCTCCTTTTTCAATTGTTTCACAAAGCTCAATCAGGACCCCGTTCGCCTCTTTTGGAGAGAGAAATGCGATCTTCTTCCCGCCCGCTCCGTTTTGCAGTTCATGATGGATCAAAGTCATGCGGCATGCTTCAAGCTCCTTGATCGTTTCCTTCATATCGGCGCAGCGGAATGCCAAATGATGCAGCCCTTCGCCTCTTTTCTGTAAAAAAGAGCTGACGGGAGACGCGTCCGACAGCGGCTCAATCAGCTCAAGCTTTGTGCATCCCGCTTCTAAAAAAGCAACTCTCACATTTTGGCCGCTTACCAGCTCGTCTCCCATATACGTAAGCCCGAGCATCCGTTCGTAAAATCCTCTCGCAGCTTCAATAGAGCTGACGGCAATGCCGACATGATCAAGTTTTTTCATAGCGCGGCCACCTGCTTTCCATCATAGGATATGGCTTGTTCATACAAGCGAAACACGTTAAAATGATAGACAGTAATCTTAAGGAGTGAAACAATGTCTCAAAAATTTATGAAAAGCGCCGTCATCGTCATTTTGGGCGTATTTATACTTTCAACCCTCCTCTCAGGCATTATGATGTATTTGCGGTAAAAAAGCAGGCGCCTCATTGCAAGGGGGTTTCCTGCTTTTTTATGAGGGCTTTCCGCTCTATTGCAATGTCCTCGAATGAGCGGTTTTCTTTTGTAATCAATACTTTCGTTCCGGGAGGGATAATCCGGAAAATACGGATGACATCCCGGTTTTTCATACGGATGCAGCCGTTTGACACAAACCCCCCGATCAGCTCTTCTCTGTTTGTTCCGTGAATGCCGTATATCCTGCCGTCGGTTCCTTTCGCGTCAAAGCCGATCCAGCGGACGCCGAGCGGGTTTTCCGGCGCGCCTCCCTCTACATTTTTCTTTCGGTAATACGGATTGACGGCTTTGACCGTTACCGTAAATTCTCCTTCAGGCGTCAAATCATCCGTTTTTCCCGTCGCCACCTGATAAATGCCTTCTATTCGGTTATCCTTCACAACAGCAAGCGCATTTGTGGCTTTATTGACGATAATATAAGGGTCACCCGGCAAAGGGTTTGCGCCAAGCGGCCAAAGCGGAGACAGCAGCAGGGCGGCTGACAATAAAAAAAATCGCATGGGCTCCCCTCCTTTTTTCATTAGAATGACCAATGAAAGGAGGACTCATGCGATTGATCCATATGTTTTTTACAGCTTGATGCCTTTGAAATAACTTTTAATCACGAGATATTGTTCCATCTCACCGAGGAGGTGGAACAAAGCCGCCCGCGCTTCAAACTCCTCGCGCGTTGCCGGGAGCGGCATTTCTTCAAATTCCGTTCTCATTTCTGCAAGTCTTTTTAAAAATTTATGAGCAGTATTGCCGGGATGAATGGCTTCCCTTAATTCATGGATGAAATGGGCGATTATTTTGCCCTGCTCCACCGTTATTGAAATAGAGGTAATCTTCGGCAGCAGCCGTTCAATGATTTCAAATTGTTTCTGTCTCATCTTAAAATAATGATAGTAGAGATTTTCATGGCGCAAAATATGATTCTGCACGTCCCGATAGGCGAGGTTTTTCGCCTCTTGAATCATCTGATGCGTCTCCGGTATTTCCTTCCCCGACCAATCTTGCTCACCAGTTAACAAATACCGTTCGATTTCGGCGAAGATGACGGAAAAGTTGTCCTCGATTTTTTTCCGGTACGCCGCGAGTTTTCTGTCGAGGCTCGGCATATACAGATTCATTAACAGCGCGACGCCGATACCTACGGTAATCAGCTGGAACTCATTCCAGATAAACGCCATCGTAATGCCGCCGGACATATATAAATGAAGAATGATTACTGAGCTGGTGACGATCCCTTCGTTTATTCTTAAAACGACTGTAGTCGGAATGAACAGCACCAGCAATATTCCGATCGCAAACGGGTAATAGCCGATCAGCCCGAAAAAGACATATGAGAAGACGATTGCCAATAAACAGGCGGCAAATCGGGCCCACGAGGCCTGAAGCGACCGCTTTTGCGTAATCTGGATGCACAATATGGTGATGATTCCTGCGGATGCGAAGTTTTGCAGATGCAACAGCTGGGCTAAATAAATGGCCAGCGCCGTTCCAAGTGCGGTCTTTAGTGTGCGGTAACCGATTTTAAACATTGCTTGCTCCATTCTGTTTGTTTCTTTCTCAAAAAAAAGAAGAAGAGCACCCTTCTTCTTTTCTTCCAGTTATATTTTATAATATTTTTTCTAAAAAGTCCTGTGCTCTTTTTGACTTCGGAGAAAGAAAAAATTCTTCCGGCTGCCCGTCTTCCACGATCGTCCCTTCATCCATAAATAATACGCGGTCTGCGACTTCTTTGGCAAACCCCATTTCGTGCGTTACGATCACCATCGTCATGCCCGTCTGCGCAAGCTCTTTCATCACCTCAAGAACTTCTTTGACCATTTCCGGGTCAAGAGCCGAGGTCGGTTCATCAAACAGCATGATGTCAGGATTCATGGCAAGCGCCCGCGCGATGGCGACCCGCTGCTTCTGTCCGCCTGACAAACGGTTCGGATAGTCGTTCCGTTTGTCAAGCAGTCCGACTTTTTCAAGGAGAGCGCACGCCTTTTCCTCCGCCTCCTGTTTAGACTCTTTCTTCACACTGACCGGCGCGTATGTGATATTTTCAAGCACCGTTTTATGAGGAAACAAATGAAAATGCTGAAATACCATGCCGATATTTTCCCGCACTTTCAGTTTATTCGTTTTAGAGGCGGTAATTTCGTTTTCTTTAATGGCAATCGTTCCGCCGCTCGGGGTTTCCAGAAGATTTAAGCAGCGCAGAAACGTTGATTTGCCGGAACCGGAAGGGCCGATGACAGCGACGACTTCCCCTTCTTCGATCTGTGTTGAAATGTTTTTCAGTACTTCATGTTTCCCGAATGATTTTGACAGGTTGTCGACCTTAATCATTAGCTTTCAGCTTCCTTTCTACGCCTTTTCCGATGAATGCTAAGATCAAAACGAGCACGTAATAGATTAAGCCCGCCACAATAAGAGGTTCTAAATAGTTGTATGTTGCGGCGCCAGACTGGTAGGCCCGTCTCATAATGTCGCCAAGACCGATAACTGTGACGATCGCCGATTCTTTCGTTAAGGTGATTAATTCGTTAATAATAGCCGGAGAAATGTTTTTAAACGCCTGCGGCAGCAGCAGATCTTTCATCATTTTTCCGTACGGCACGCCGAGAGCGACGGCAGCCTCTTTTTGTCCTTTGTCAATTGCGTTGATTCCCGCTCTGATAATTTCAGAGACGTAAGCGGCTGAATTGAGCGATAATGCGGTGACCGCCGCCCAAAATTGATCGATCTGAAAGCCAAGGAGCTGCGGCATACCGAAATAGATGATCATCAGCTGCAGCACGAGCGGCGTGCCGCGGAATATCGAAGTATAAAAATCTGCAATCCATTTCAGCGGACTGATCGTGCTGATTTTAAATAAGCTGAGCACGATGCCTAATACAAGACCGATGACCGCTGAAACGAGCACAATTTTCAATGTGACCGCAAGGCCTTCCAATATAAAAGGAATTTGGGGGATTGTCGCTGAGAAATCCAAATTCATACGTGTGATCTCCTTTGTCTTTATTCAAGATAAAAAGCTCAACGAAAAGTTGAGCTTTCTTTTATTTCTCGTTGGTGAACCATTTTTTCTTCAGTTTTTCGATTTCTCCGTTTTTCTCCATTTCTTTCAGCGCTTTGTTGAACTTCGCTGTCAGATCACTGTCTTTGCGGAACGCAATCGCGGAGCCCGATTCGTCTGATTTCGCATCTGCTGACGCAAAGCCCTGCAGATCGTTATTTGAACTGAAATAGCCTTGTGCTACGATGTCTTCGATAATCGCGGCATCAAAACGCCCGGATTTGATCTCTTCGGTTAAGTCTGAGATCCGGTTGCGGTCTTCGAGCTGAAAACCGTATTTCGAAGCGAGCTTCTTGCCTTTTTCCTCTTGAATGGAGCCGAGCTGAACACCGACGGTTTTGCCTTTCAGATCATTCAGGGATTTAATGCTGCTTCCCTTTTTCGTAACGATCATATTGTTAGCAGTATAATAAATATCAGAAAAATCAACTTGCTTTTTCCGTTCCGGCGTAGGTGTCATTCCAGATAAAATCATATCTACCTGCTTGGACTTCAAGGCTGTAATCAGGCTGTTGAAGTCCATGTCCTGCACCTCAACGTCATAGCCGGTCTTTTTGCCCAGAGCTTTTGCCAGATCAACGTCAAACCCGGTGATCTGATCGCCGTCTTTATATTCAAATGGTTTATAGTCAGCCGATGTACCCATAATCAGCTTGATCTTTCCGCCTTCTGAGCCTGAATTGCCTGATCCGCAGGCGGACAGCGCAAAGGTGATACATGCGGCAGCTAATACCAACAGCCATTTCTTCATGATTCATTTCCCCCATATCTACTGATCTCTTAAATTTGAATATTTATTCGTTA
Source organism: Bacillus sp. NEAU-CP5 (assembly GCF_026420705.1). Classification (NCBI taxonomy): domain Bacteria; kingdom Bacillati; phylum Bacillota; class Bacilli; order Caryophanales; family Bacillaceae; genus Bacillus; species Bacillus sp. NEAU-CP5. Next base: position 404,080 of record NZ_JAPMOV010000002.1, read on the forward strand.
ACTTGTATTTTAAACACTTTTTAATTGTGATGCAATACTATTTTTGAAAAATATATTTTCCTTTCTGTGTTTATTATAGTCATTGTTTTTCAGATTAGTGACAGCTGAACGCCGATGTATAAATATTTATATTTATACAGATTCCATATAAAAAAACCCCGCAAGCGCTTGGCTCCGGGGTTTTTCTTTCACTTATACTTCTTCACAATATTCTTCAAATGCTTCCTGCAGTTTTGTGACGACGGCCATCGGCTCATGGCCTTCAATTTCATGGCGTTCCACCATTTTCATGATTTTACCGTCTTTTAAAATGGCAAATGACGGGGAGGACGGCGGATAGCCTTCAAAGTATTCTCTCGCTTTGGCTGTCGCTTCTTTATCCTGTCCGGCAAATACTGTCACAAGCTGATCCGGGCGTTTATCGTAATGTACGGAATGGTACGCGGCAGGCCGTGCAATACCGCCTGCGCATCCGCACACAGAGTTGACCATGACGAGTGTCGTTCCTTTTTTCGAAAGCGCTTTGTCCACTTCCTCAGCGGTTTTCAGCTCTGTATACCCGGCGGCCGTGATTTCCTGGCGGGCTTGACGCACGACATCATTCATAAATAAATTAAAATCCATATTCAACTGGGACCTCTCCTTTTTGATCATCTCTTCTTATGATAGCAAGGAACCTCCCTATCGGCAAATGACACCGCTCATATCCAATTGTTTTTTGTCCCTTTTATGTTCTCGATGTAAGTTTATGACCCTTTAAAAACGGGAAACTTGGTAAGGAGATTGTCTGAAATAAAGGAGCAGTCATATGAGCCAACGGAAAGCAGTTTTAATTTATAACGGAAACGCCGGTCAAAAACAGATTGATAAAACGCTCGGCACGGTCGTCCCCATTTTGGCCCAATCAGCTGATGAACTTTTGATTAAACCGACCAAACATCAGGAGGATGCCCGTCAGTATTGTGAAAATCTCGACAGTTCAGTTGACCATTTATATATTTTAGGCGGAGACGGCACTGTGCATCAATGCATCAACAGCATCAGCAAGCTTGATCACAGACCCGCTGTCGGCATTTTGCCGGGAGGAACGTGCAACGATTTCTCCCGGGCGCTCGGCATCCCGCAAAACCTTCAAAAGGCCGCTGAAGCGCTCGCGGCCGGACATAAACGGATGATTGACGTCTGTAAAACGGATGACGGCTATTTTCTGAACTTCTGGGGCATCGGACTGATCACCGAAGCATCAAGCCATATCAATGAAACTGAAAAAGCATGGCTTGGTAAAATCAGCTACTTCACGAGCGCCTTGCGGACGATGACAAGCGCGAACCCGTTTCCTGTCAAATTGACGATTGACGGCGAGGTGAAAGAAGACGAAGCCGTAATGGTGCTTGTCATGAACGGGCATTATATCGGGACAAACAGAGTTCCCCTGCCTGATGCCAGCCTCCGGGACGGCTTAGCCGATGTGTTAATCTGCCGCAACACAAGCCTTGCCGCGTTGCGGGAGCTGATGACGATGGAGCAGGGTTCATTTGATGATTTCAAAGGGGAGCTGTCCTATATTCAGGCCTCCAGAATTGAAATCGAAACCGGACGTGAAATGGACGCGGATACAGATGGCGAGGTATACGGAACAACACCTTGTACGATCGAAGTGAAAAAACATCATCTCACTATGCTTGTTCCCGAGAATTCACAATAAAAATAAAAAAAGCTCCTTTTGCCGCCCGGGCAAAAGGAGTTTTTTTAATAGACGGAAGTATGTTCATCAATGTTTTCTAAGATCTCTTTGACGCGTCCTAGGAATCGGCCGCACACGAGCCCGTCGAGCACCCTGTGATCTAAAGACAGGCAAAGATTAACCATATCACGAACGGCGATCATCCCGTTATTCATGACAACCGGACGTTTGACGATAGATTCTACCTGAAGAATCGCCGCCTGCGGATGGTTGATAATGCCCATAGATTGAACTGAGCCGAAAGATCCCGTGTTATTGACGGTAAATGTGCCGCCCTGCATATCTTCCGCAGTAAGTTTTCCGTTTCTCACTTTTTTCGCAAGATCCGTTATTTCTCTGGCTATGCCTTTAATCGTTTTTTCATCAGCATGCTTAATAACCGGAACAAACAGCGAATCTTCCGTGGCAACGGCAATGGAGATGTTGATGTCTTTCTTTTGGACGATTTTGTCTCCCGCCCACATGCTGTTCATCTGCGGGAACTCCTTGAGAGCCTGCGCCGCCGCTTTTACAAAGAAAGCGAAAAATGTTAAATTAAAGCCTTCTTTCTGTTTAAATGAGTCTTTAATGCTGTTTCTGTACGCCGTCATGTTCGTGACGTCGACTTCCATCATCGTCCAGGCATGCGGAATTTCTGTTTTGCTTTTATGCATATTGGCGGCGATGGCTTTTCTGACGCCTGTAACCGGAATTTCAATATCACCGGCTGACAGAGCTGGTGCCGGTGCTTGTTTTTGCTGTTGTTTCGGCGCTTGTTGCGTTGTTTGAACGGCAGCCGGCGCCGGTGCTTCCGACTTCTGCTGCATTCCCGAATCAATGATTTTTTGAATGTCTTTTCGCGTAATTCTTCCGCCTGCACCCGTTCCTTCAACTTCTTCAAGCTGAATGCCGTGTTCTCCCGCTAATCTGAGCACGGCCGGCGAATAACGCGCTTTATTTGACTGGTCTTTACCTTGACGGTTTGCATCAGTGTCTGAAGGGGTATTCTGCTCTTCTTCCCGCTTCGGCGCCTCTTCCGTTTCCGTTTCTTCTGTTTCAATTTTGCAGATGATCTCGCCGACTGCAAGAGTCTGGCCTTCTTCTCCTACAAGTTCTGTAATCGTACCGGTAAAAGAAGACGGCACCTCCGCATTCACTTTATCTGTCATGACCTCCGCGATGGGGTCATATTTATTCACTTGATCACCGGGAGATACCAGCCACTTGCTGATCGTCCCTTCCGTCACGCTCTCTCCGAGCTGAGGCATAGCCATTTTTTCAATCGCCATGTCAAAAACCTCCTTACGTCTTTAAAACTCCGCTAATTCTCTCATCGCGGCTTCTGCTTTGTCAGGATTCATCATGAAGTATTTTTCCATTGCCGGCGCATAAGGCATTGCCGGAACATCAGGACCTGCAAGCCGCTTGATCGGCGCGTCTAAATCAAATAAGCAGTTTTCAGAAATAATGGCGGCGACTTCGCTCATAATGCCGCCTTCTTTCGTATCTTCTGTGATCAGCAATACTTTTCCCGTTTTAGACGCGGCTTCAATGATGGCTTCTTTATCTAACGGATAAACCGTACGCAAGTCTAATACGTGCGCGGAAATTCCGTCTTTTTCAAGACGCTCGGCAGCCTGCAGAGCAAAATGGACGCATAATCCGTACGTAATAACAGTAATGTCGCTGCCTTCGCGTTTTACATCCGCCTTTCCGATCGGAAGGACGTAATCATCCGCAGGGACTTCGCCTTTAATCAGACGGTACGCCCTCTTATGTTCGAAAAACAGCACCGGATCTTCGTCACGGACTGCAGCTTTCAACAGCCCTTTTGCGTCATAAGGAGTTGAAGGCATGACAATTTTAAGGCCCGGCTGGTTGGCAAAAATGGCCTCCACAGATTGGGAATGATACAACGCGCCGTGCACGCCGCCGCCGTAAGGCGCTCTGATGACCATCGGACAGCTCCAATCATTGTTTGAACGGTAGCGTATTTTTGCCGCTTCTGAAATGATTTGGTTGACCGCAGGCAGAATGAAATCGGCAAACTGCATCTCGGCAATCGGGCGCATGCCGTACATCGCGGCGCCGATCCCGACACCGGCAATCGCTGATTCAGCAAGCGGCGTATCCATCACCCGCTCTTCTCCGAACTGTTCATAGAGACCCGCCGTGGCTTTAAACACGCCGCCTTTTCTCCCGACGTCTTCCCCAAGAACAAACACGCGCGGATCTCTTTCCATTTCTTCTTTCATTGCTGCATTAATACTGTCAATATAAGACATTACAGACATAAGTATTCCTCCCTACTTCGCATAAACGTGATCAAGCGTTGATTCAGGAGATGCGTATGGCGCTTTCTCCGCTTCGTCTGTCGCTTCGTTTACGATAGCCATGATGTCATCCAGCATGGTCTTTTCTTCTTCTTCACCCAGAAGCCCGGCTTCTTGCAAGTATGCTTTGTATAAAAGAAGCGGATCTTGTTTCTTCGCTTCTTCTACTTCTTCGCGTTCTCTGTAGCTGCTGTCGTCGTCATCGCTGGAATGCGGCGTCAAACGGTAGGAAACCGTTTCTATTAATGTAGGGCCTTCGCCTTTAGACGCCCGTTCGCGCGCTTCTTTTACGACCCGGTAAACTTCCAGCAGGTCGTTTCCGTCAACAGTGACTCCCGGCATGCCGTAGCCTGCCGCCCGGTCGGATATTTTCTCGCACGCCACCTGTTTGTCATACGGGACAGAAATGGCATACTTATTGTTTTCACACATGAAAATGACCGGCAGTTTATACACGGCGGCAAAGTTTGCCCCTTCGTGAAAATCCCCCTGGTTGGAAGATCCTTCTCCAAAGGTAACAAAAGAGACGATATCCTTTTTATCCATGCGTCCCGCAAGCGCGATTCCGACTGCATGAGGAACCTGCGTCGTAACAGGGGATGAGCCCGTTACGATTCTGTTTTCCTTTTGCCCGAAGTGGCCCGGCATCTGCCTTCCGCCTGAGTTCGGGTCAGCTGCTTTCGCAAAACCCGACATCATCAAATCCTTTGCAGTCATACCGAATGCAAGCACAACCCCTATATCTCTATAGTACGGAAGCACATAGTCGGTATCACGGTTTAAGGCATAGGCCGCGCCTACTTGTGCCGCTTCCTGTCCTTGACATGAAACAACGAACGGAATTTTGCCCGAGCGGTTTAAGAGCCACATTCTTTCGTCGATTTTTCTGGCTAACAGCATGGTTCTATACATTTCAACGGCTTCTTCGTCAGAGAGCCCTAATGCTTGATGGCGGTTTGTAGTCATTCAAACCCCTCCTTCTTTCCTTTTAAAAATGAATCGCGTTTCCGTCTGCGGCTAGCGCAGCTTCTCCAATCGCTTCTGACAGCGACGGATGCGGATGTATGGATTGGCCGATTTCCCAAGGCGTCGCGTCGAGCACCTTGGCAAGCCCTGCTTCAGAGATCATATCGGTGACGTGCGGGCCGATCATATGAACACCGAGAATATCATCTGTATTCCGATCGGCGACGATTTTGACAAAGCCGTCGCTTTCTCCGTATACAAGAGCCTTTCCGATCGCCATGAACGGAAACTTCCCGATCTTCAGGTCATGCCCTTTTCGAAGAGCTTCCTCTTCTGTCAGACCGACGCTCGCCGCTTCCGGATTTGAATAAATACATTTCGGCACAAGAGCGGCATCAAGCGGAGCCGGATTAAGACCCGCCATATGCTCAACGGCAATGATGCCCTCACGGGAGGCCACATGCGCAAGCTGTAGCCCGCCGACAACATCACCGATCGCATAAATGTGTGATTCCTTCGTCTGCCCGGCTTCGTTCACGATGATAGAACCGTTTTCCGCTTCAATATCCGTGTTTTCAAGCCCGATCCCTTCAATGTTCGGCTGGCGGCCGATGGAAACAAGCATTTGTTCCGCGTGATACGTTTCTTTTTTTCCATTCTTTTCAGCGGCAATTGAAACGCCGTCCGCTTTTTCCAATGTATCCGAAAGCACTTTCGCACCCGTCACGATCTTAATTCCTTTTTTCGTTAACAGTTTTTCCATCTCGCTTGAAATATCACGGTCTTCCGTCGGCAAAATGCGGTCCGCATATTCAATCACAGTGATATTGACGCCGAAATCGTTCAGCATGGATGCCCATTCAATTCCGATGACACCGCCGCCGACGATCATCATGGATTGGGGCAGACGTTCAAGCTCTAACGCTTCATCTGATGTCAGAATATATGTACCGTCTGCTTCTAAACCCGGCAGCATTTTCGGCCTTGAACCGGTTGCGATAATCAATTGTTTCGGTATCAGCATGTCGTTTTCTTCACCATTTGCGTATTCGACGGAAACCGTACCGGGAAGAGGTGAGAAGATGGAAGGGCCGAGCATACGTCCGTACCCGTTGAATACATCAATCTTCCCCTTTTTCATCAAGTGGGCGACACCGCCGGCCAGCCGGTCAACGATTCCCTGCTTTCGTTTTTGCACGCTGTCAAAGCGGAGGGAGACACCTTCCGTTTCAATGCCGAATGCTGCCGCTTCCTTTGCGGTTCGGTACACTTCCGCGCTTCTTAACAGCGCCTTACTCGGGATACATCCTTTATGCAGGCATGTTCCGCCGAGCTTTTCTTTTTCTACAACGGCCGTTTTTAAGCCGAGCTGGGCCGCTCTGATGGCGGCTACATAACCGCCCGTGCCGCCGCCCAGAATGACCACATCATACTCAGTCGCCATTTGTTTTCACTCCTTCGCCGATCTGATATTGCTTTGACTGCTCCTCACCGGCTAAAACCCGAAGCGCGCCTTGCGCGAGAGATTGCAGTTCATTTTCTCCCGGGTACACCAGTACATCCGAAATCCAATCTATGTACGATCTGATGGCGGATACGAAACTTTTCCCGTACGCCAATCCGCCCGTCAGGACGATAATGTCTACTTTTCCTTTTAAAACGGCGCTTGCCGCCCCGATTTCTTTTGCTACTTGATAAGCCATTGCGTCATAAATGAGACGCGCGTTTTCATCTCCGGCCTGAATGCGTTTTTCCACCTTCACTGCGTCCGTTGTTCCCAGGTAGCCGGAGAGTCCGCCCGTGCCGACAAGTTTTTTCATCATATCGGCTTTTGAATACTTGCCGGAAAAACACATTTCCACCAAATCACCCGCCGGAACGGTTCCCGCGCGCTCCGGGCTGAAGGGTCCTTCTCCGTGAAGCCCGTTGTTGACATCCGTCACCCGTCCGCAATCATGGACACCGACTGTGGTGCCGCCGCCCATATGAGTGACGATCATCTTCATCTGTTCATACCGTTTGCCGAGGGACGCCGCCGCCTGACGGGCAACAGCTTTTTGATTCAAAGCATGGAAAATGCTTTTCCGCTTGATTTCAGGCATTCCTGATACTTTAGCGAGCGGAGTCATCTCATCCACCACGACCGGATCGACGATATACGCGGGGATATTTAATCCGTCAGCTATTTCCCTGGCAATAATTCCGCCCAGATTAGAAGCATGCTGGCCGTTGTAGCCGTTTTTCAAATCAGTGATCATGGCGTCATTTACTTCATATGTGCCGCCCTCAATCGGTCTGAGCAGGCCGCCCCTGGCACAAACGGCATCGAACTTTGAAATGTTGATGCCCTGTTCGTGCAAAGACTCAAGAATGCTTATTTTTCGAAATTCGTATTGGTCGATAATGCTGTTAAATGTTTTCAGCTCTTCTTCGGGATGCCGCAGCGTCTTTTCAAAGATACAGCGTTCATTGTGAAAGACACCGATTTTCGTTGATGTTGAGCCTGGATTCAGAATGAGAATGCGTTTTTCCTTTTCGAACATTTTCATACCTCCAGATCAAATTCCTATCGTCTGCTTAATATACTTTGGCCGTTTTGCAGAAACTGGCTTCTTGAACGGCGCATGCGCTCAATTCGTTCCTCAGCCAGACGGTCAGCCGCTAAGTATGTCGGAATGCCGTCACGCGCGGAAATATCGAGCACCCGCTCAATGTTTGCATAGATGCCTTCAACCTTTTTCAAAGCCCGCTCAGCATTGTAGCCGTAAAGCTCATCGGCCACATTGATGACGCCGCCTGCATTGATGACATAATCCGGAGCGTATACGATTCCCATTTCATGAATGGTATCGCCGTGACGTGTTTCTTTCAGCTGGTTATTGGCCGCTCCCGCAATGACTTTCGCCTTCAGCTGTTTAATCGTGTCATCGTTAATGACGGCGCCGAGAGCACATGGGGCATAAATATCGCACGCCTGTGAGTAAATGTCGTCGGGATCAACTGCGCGGGCGCCGAAGTCCTCAACGGCACGTTTAACAGATTCTTTATTGATATCCGTTACGATTAAAGAAGCGCCTTCTTCGTGAAGGTGGCGGCATAGATTGTAAGCCACATTTCCCACGCCTTGCACGGCAATTGTTTTACCTTCCAGTGAATCAGTGCCAAACGCCGCTTTCGCTGCGGCTTTCATCCCTTTGTAGACGCCGTATGCCGTAACCGGGGACGGATTTCCTGATGAACCGAATGCCGGAGAAATTCCGGTTACATAGTCTGTTTCATCATGAATGATGTCCATATCTTCAACGGTTGTGCCGACGTCTTCCGCCGTAATATACCTTCCGTTTAAGCCTTGGATGTAGCGCCCGAACGCGCGGAACATTTCTTCATTTTTATCTTTGCGCGGGTCTCCGATAATAACGGTTTTCCCGCCGCCTAAGTTTAAACCGGCAGCCGCATTTTTATAAGTCATGCCTTTTGCGAGTCTTAGTGCATCTTCAATCGCCGCTTCTTCACTGTCATATGTCCACATTCTTGTTCCGCCGAGTGCTGGGCCGAGCGTCGTATCATGAATCGCGATGATCGCTTTTAATCCGGATTGTTCATCTTGGCAGAATACCAATTGTTCGTAATCATAAGTCTCCATATATTTAAAAATTTCCATAGGTTCGTTCCTCCTACTGTTCTTGTGATGCGCAAATCGCAAGCGCAATTGAATACAGTTTATTTTCTGCGGTATCCGCTCTGCTCGTTAATGCGATCGGCGCTTTTGCACCGGCGATGACGGCAGCAACATTTGCTTTCGCAAAATAAATCATTGACTTATAAAGCATATTTCCGGCCTCGATTGAAGGAACCAAGAGAATATCCGCCTGGCCCGCTACGCTTCCGGAAATCCCTTTTTGCAGCGCAGCCGCTTGGGATACGGCATTATCCAAAGCAAGCGGTCCGTCCGCAATGCAGCCGGTAATCTGTCCTCTGTTGCACATCTGGACGATCGCAGCCGCGTTCAGGGTCGCCTCCATTTTCGGATTAACCGTTTCAATAGCGGCAAGGACTGCGGCTTTCGGCATAGGGTTCCCTACTGAATGTGCAACGTGAACCGCATTTTGCAGAATATGCCCGAGCTCTTCAAGAGACGGGGCAATGTTCAGCGCTGAATCAGTCACATACATCAGCCGGTCATAGTCCGGCACCTCAAAAACGGCTACATGTGACAACACCCTTTTTGAACGAAGCCCTTCATGGCGGTTTAAAACCGATTTCAGAAGAGTTGAGCTCGGGAGATTCCCTTTCATTAAAACGTCCGCCTCTTGTTCACGCACTGCGCGCACTGCTTTTGCCGCAGATTCTTCGGGTGAATCGGCGTGGATGATTTCAGCATTGAACTTCGGCTCATTTGCCAGGAGCTCTTTCAGCTTTCCGCTGTCACCCGTCAGTAAAAATCGTGCCGACAAGTGTTCTGCCGCCATTTTGACGGCCTGGATCACTTCTTTATCTGCTGCGTGGGCCACTGCAATGGTTTTTGCGTTTTTTGCCGCGGCTTTTTCAACTAGGTCTCTCAGCTTCATTTTGTACCACCTTCCTTGTGCGAATCCGCTTTTAACAATGCAAGTTCCGTGCCAAATATGCGGGAGGGTTTATTCCGGCTTTTTCCCAAGAAAACATGCAGCTGTTTGCGCTTTCTCTGCAATTTATTGCATGCCGTCATTTGCAAGGCCGTACTTGTCCATTTTGTAGTACAGATTCCGAATGCTGACACCAAGCGCTTTTGCCGTTTTGGTTCGGTTGAATTTATGCTTTTCAAGCGTTTTTTGAATGACATGCGCTTCAAATTTTTCAACAGCCTGAGACAGCTTTTCCCCTTCCACATCCGGAAAATCACTTTGGGTGCCGTTTTTTTCATTCAGTTCTGATTCAAAAACAGGCAGATGCTGCTGTTCGATCCGTTCCATGTGCGGCTCTAAAAATATCATTGCCCGTCCGAGAACATTTTCAAGCTCCCGGACGTTTCCCGGCCAGCTGTAGGCTGATAAAGCTCGCAGCGCGTTCGGCGTGAGCCCCTTTACATTGCGGCCGTAATCCTGATTGATTTTTTCAATGAGCCGAATGCTCAGCGCTTCAATATCTTCTTTGCGCTGCCGAAGCGGCGGGATTGAGATCGGATAGCGGTTAATCCGGTAATACAGATCTTCACGGAACGCGCCTTCCGCCATGGCCTTTTCGATATTGACGTTTGTCGCTGCGATAATTCTGACATTGACAGAAATCGCTTTAGCGCCGCCGACTCTGATAATTTCTTTTTCTTGCAGAACTCTGAGCAGCTTTGCCTGGGTGCTTTGGGTCAGCTCTCCGATTTCATCTAAGAAAATGCTGCCGTTATTCGCTTCCTCAAAAAGTCCTTTTTTGCCCCCGCGCCTCGCGCCCGTAAACGCGCCTTCCTCATAGCCGAAAAGCTCGGATTCTAGCAGGGATTCAGACAGGGCCGCACAATTGACCCGAATGAACTTATTGTATTTTCGGTCGCTTTCATTATGGATGGCGTGGGCGAAAAGTTCTTTTCCTGTGCCGGATTCTCCCCGCAGCAGAATCGTCGCCGGCGTTTTCGCCCCGAGCTTCGCCTGTTCAAGGGCGACGAGCATTTGTTCACTCTTGCCGATAATGTCGTCAAACGTGTATTTCGCTTCAAGCGTGCGGATGATCTGGCGCGCCCGATTCAGCTCAGCAGTCAGCGTTTTAATTTCTGACACATCGTGAATGACGCCGACGCTGCCTTTTAAAATACCGTCCACAATAACGGGGGCAACATTTACGATAACATCCTTTTTATTGGGGCCGACCTTCATTCTCACACCCCGCACGGGCCGCCTTGTCCCCAATACTTTCAGGTGCATGCTTTCCCCTTCTGAGATATCGGTGGAAGCGGGTTTTCCGATGACTTCGCTTTCTGACAGCCCGGTCATTTTTGTATACGCTTTGTTGATTAACATTCCGATGCCGTTTTCATCAACGACAGAAATGGCCTCGTCTGATGATTGTATAATCGCTTCAAGCATGGTGCGGATTTGTTTTAAGTTCGTGACCTCTTCCGCCAGTTCAACTGCGTCGGTGATGTCTTTAAACACGCATAACGCGCCGAGAAGTTTTCCGCCTTCATCAATGATCGGCAGTCTTGTCGTGACAATCTGCAGGTGCTTTCCGAGAAGCTGCTTCTGGTTATATTCCGGCTCTCTCGTTTCCAGAATCCGCGGCAGCTTTGTGTTCGGCACTACATCTTTAATTTGGCGGCCGATGACATCCTCCCGTTTTTGGCCGACCATTTTTTCTGCCATCTGATTAAATAAAATGATCGTTTCGTTGACGTCTATAAAAATCATGCCGTCGTGCGTTGAATTAAAAATCCGGTCATGCTTATACGTCTGCGACTTCAGCATTTGGATAAGCTGCTGTTTTTCCTCCATCAGCTGAAACACCATGTACGCCAATTTTCCCGGCATGACGATGGTTTGTTCTTTTTTTTCATGGAGCAGCTCATCCATGACCGCTTTATCGCCTGTTGTATGGATGATAATATCTATATCTTCAGTTATGTAGGGTTTCCAATCTGATGAGGTTGCAATTCCATATTTCCGGGCTTCTTGCAGCCCTTGCGCCTCCGGATCTTGATCAACCACCGCAATAATCCGGATCAGCTTTGTTTTCATCAAAATCTGTAGGAGCGCCGTGCCTCCTTTACCAGCACCTATAATCAGCACCTTCTGCATCCCGATACCCCTTTATATGAAAAAATTTGCACACCTGTATTTCCCGTTGCAATAATTTGCACAACCCCTATGTTACCACGTTTTGATCTCTTGACAAAATATTTTTTCGATTGGACAATAAAGGAAAACATATCGTAAAGGGGTTTTCTGAATATGAGCCGGCTTGTTGCGCTTTTGATTCTGGTCCTCCCCGGCGCTGTCGCGGCGCTCGGCATTAAGCTGATGAGAGATGCATTGTTTGGGCATGCGTTTTCCCCGTTTCCGTCCCTTTTTCTTCAGGGGGCGGCCGGATTGGCGTTTTTTTTGTTCGGCCTTTATGTTCTGGCCGGGTTTATTCTGTACAGAGATCGGAAACGCAATCAAGTCAGCCCGCGGTTCAGGAAAAAAAAGCTGTAAAAAAAGCCCTTGCAAAAAAAGGGCTTTTTCAGTCGTCCGGCAGTATTGTTTTGGCAATGGATTGATCCAGTTCTTCATAGTCATCGTAAGCGATCGTTTCATATAATTCTTTTCTCGTCTGCATATCCGAAAGCCCCTCTTTTTGCGAGCCTTCTTCTTTCAGAAGGCGGAAAATACGCTCAAAAGCCTTGGCCGCCGTTCTGAGTGACGTGACCGGGTAAATGACCATCTGACAGCCCATATCGGAAAATTCATCAGCACTGTAATACGGCGTTTTTCCGAATTCAGTCATGTTTGCGAGAATCGGCACACTGATTTGTTTGGAAAACGCTCTGAATTCACTTTCGGATTGGAGCGCTTCCGGAAAAACAGCGTCAGCACCCGCTTTTATATAAGCGGACGCCCTTTTTAATGCCCCCTCCAGTCCTTCCTGCTGTCTGGCGTCTGTTCTCGCAACAACAAGAAGAGTCGGCGCGGCCCGCTTGACCGCTTGGATTTTTTGCGCCATTTCTTCAATCGGCACGAGCTGCTTCCCATTCAGATGTCCGCATTTTTTCGGCAGGCGCTGATCCTCCATCTGGACGGCGGCCGCGCGCGCTTCATACATTTCTTTCGCCGTCCGGGCGGCATTCAGCACTCCTCCGAAACCCGTGTCAATATCGACAAGGACGGGCAGATCAGACGAGCGGACCAGATCTTTAACCCGTTCAGCCATTTCCGCCGACGTGATGATCCCTAAATCGGGCAGCCCTCTGCTCGCCGTGTAAGCCGCGCCTGATAAATAAAGAGCCGAAAACCCCGTTTTTTTGGCGATAAGAGCGGCCATCGCATCGTGAGCGCCGGGGATCTGCAATAGATCCGGCGCTGCCATCAGCGTACGGAACCGCTCTGCAAGCTCCTCTTGAGACGACTGCTTGCTGACGATCCACGTCATGTTTGTCACCCTCCTATTTTATACGAGAAATAAGTCCATAAATTCACTGACGCTGAGCTTCTGCATTCGGCCGCTATGTTCGCAGGCCTCTTCGATTTTACGCTGCTGCTTCAATGAAAAATGAGTGCTGATGTTTGCTGAAAACTTGGCAAGAATCTTCGGAACGGCTTCTTTTCTGCGGAACCGGTGCCCGAGCGGGTATTCACATTCAATCCGTCCCGTAGCCGTGCCGTCTGTAAAATGCACCTGTACGGCATTTGATATGGATCGCTTATTCGGGTCTAAGTAATCTTTTGAGTACGCTTTGTGTTCCGTCACCTCCATTTTGCTCCGCAATGTATCAATTCGCGGGTCAGACGCCGTTTCCTCTTCATAATGATCCGCCGTGATATCTCCGAAAAGCAGCCCGATTGCCGTAATGTACTGGAGGCAGTGATCCCGGTCAGCCGGATTGTGAAGCGGCCCTTTTTTATCGATAATCCGGATTGCCGACTCATGCGTCATAATCGTGATCCTATCAATGTCTTCGATGCGGTCTTTCACCTCCGGATGAAGCCGGACCGCGCATTCCGCCGCTGTCTGGGCATGGAATTCAGCCGGGTAGGATACTTTAAACAGAACATTCTCCATCACATAAGACCCAAGCGGGCGGGCAAGCTTTATTTCCTGCCGGTTAAACAATACGTCTTGAAATCCCCACCCAGATGCGGTCAGAGCCGTCGGGTACCCCATTTCACCTTTGTGCGCCATAAGGGCCAAATATACCCCTCTGCTCGTCGCGTCTCCGGCCGCCCATGATTTGCGTGATCCGGTATTCGGCGCATGACGGTACGTTCTGAGGCTTGAATTATCAATCCAGGCATGAGATACGGCGTTATTGATTTCCTCTTTTGAGCCGCCCAGCATTTGCGCGCAAACAGCCGCAGTCGCCACTTTCACAAACAGCACATGGTCAAGCCCCACTCTGTTTAAGCTGTTTTCCAAAGCGAGAATCCCTTGAATTTCGTGCGCTTTGATCATTGCGCAAAGCACATCGCGCACGGTAAGCGGTTCTTTCCCTTCTGAAATCCGCACTCTGGATATATAATCCGCACAAGCCAATATGCCCCCGAGATTATCAGACGGATGACCCCATTCCGCCGCAAGCCACGTATCATTATAATCGAGCCACCTGTTGATACAGCCGATATTAAAAGCAGCCGTGACCGGGTCTAAAACAAAAGGCGTGCCCGGGACTCTGCTGCCGTTGGGCACGGAGGTTCCCGGGACAATCGGGCCGAGCAGCTTTGTACATTCGGGATAGCTGAGCGCCAAAATTCCGCAGCCTATCGTATCAAGAAGCACATGTCCTGCCGTAGCGAAAGCTTCTGAACTGTCAATCTCCTGATGGAGCACGTAGTCAGAAATCTCTTCGATTACAGCGTCCATTCGGCGGGGTTCTGTCATGTTTTCATCTTCCTTTCTCATCTGTTTACAGGCGCGCTCCGGTATAGCGGACACGCGGGCGGAAAAGCCGGTTTCGGCTGTGCTGTTCAATGACGTGGGCACACAGGCCGACCGTGCGTGCGCTGAAGAATATAGGCGTGTACAGCGGTATTGGGATGCCGAGCATGTAATAGACCGGCGCTGCGTAGTAATCTAAATTCGGATAAAGGCCTTTTTTCTCCCTCATGACGGTTTCGCCGGCTTCACACATATTATAAAGACGGAAATCACCTGAAAGATCAGACAGCTTTTTTAACGCTTCTTTCATCATGAGCGCCCTCGGGTCCATTTTTTTCATGTAGACACGGTGGCCGAAACCCATGATTTTTTCTTTGTTTGCGAGTTTTTGAGTTAATAATTGTGTAAACCCGTCTGTATCCTTCGCTTCCTCAAGCATGTACATAACCGCTTCGTTCGCGCCGCCGTGAAGATTTCCCTTAAGCGAGGCGACGGCTCCGGTCAGAGCGCCGTAAATATCCGATTGCGTCGAAGCGATGACACGGGCCGTAAACGTTGAGTTCGGCAATTCATGCTCACTGTATAAAAGAAGCGACCGGTCGAAGATTTCTTCTTCCAAAGATGACGGCGTTTTTCCGGTAATCATATATAAAAAGTTTGCGCTGTATGATAAGGTTCCGACCGGCGCCAAAGGCTCCAGCCCGTTGATGACTCGATAGCTGTTGACCGTCAGATTCGGCATTTTGCCTATCAGTCCGCGTACACGGTGCTGATTTACGGAAGATGAACGGTCATCGATGTCCTTGTCAAAGCCTCCAAGCGCGGACAAACCCGTCCTCAGTCCGTCCATCGGGTGAGTATGTTCGGGCAGCAGACGGCATATGTGCAAGATTTCCTCGGGAAGGTGTCCGCCGCGCCGAACGTCTTCTTCAAGCGTTGCCTTCTCTTTCGCATCAGGAAGTCTGTCTTCCAATAAGAGATGAACAATGTCCATATAGCCGGCCGTTTTAGAAAGCTCAATCAGATCGTGGCCTTTGATTAAAATACTGCCCTGCTGTGTATCCAGGAAAGAAATCCCCGTTTCCACCGCAATGACGCCATCTAAACCGGGAGAATAAGATTCCATGGTTTCGCTCCTTTGCGCACTTTTTATTGAAGAAGATACTTAGAAATAATCAGCCTTTGAATCTCATTGGTTCCTTCATAAATTTGCGTAACTTTCGCATCCCGAAATAAACGCTCCGCGGGATACTCTTTCATATAGCCGTAACCGCCGTGAATCTGCACAGCCTCCACCGCCGCTTTCATCGCCGCATCGGACGCGAATTGCTTCGCCATAGATGCTTCTTTTCCGCACGGAAGCCCTCGCTGATACAGATCAGCAGCATGATAGACCAATAATTTGGCAGCTTCCGCATTCGTCGCCATGTCAGATAATTTAAATGAAACGGCCTGATTCGAAGCGATGGGTCTGCCGAACTGGCTGCGGGTTTTGGCGTACTCCACCGAGCAGCCGAGCGCCGCTTCGATAATCCCGAGCGCCTGAGCCGCTATACCGATCCGTCCGACGTCAAGGTTTTTCATGGCGATTGAAAAGCCCTCGCCCTCTTCGCCGAGCCGGTTTTCAATCGGAATTTCCGCTTGGTCAAACTGCAATTCGACAGTATTGGAACCTAACAATCCGAGCTTTTTTTCTTTTTTTCCGATAGAAAAACCGGGTGTGTTTTTCTCAACGATAAACGCTGAAATTCCCTTTCTCCCCTTACCCGGATCGGTTATGGCGAATGTCAGATACAGATCTGCCGCTCCGCCGTTTGTAATAAAGATTTTTGAACCGTTCAGAATATATGAACCGCCTTTTCGCACGGCCGTTGTTTTCAGGCTTCCCGCATCAGATCCGGATTGAGGCTCAGTAAGCGCAAATGCCCCAATATATTCGGCCGCTGCCAGCTTCGGAATATACGCTTGTTTTTGGGCTTCTGTCCCGAAATGCAAAATCGGGATTGTCCCTACTGATGTGTGGACGGACAAAATGACGCCGACGGCCGCGCTGACTTTTGATATTTCATGAATCGCTAAAATGTAAGATGTTGTATCAGCACCCGCCCCGCCGTAAGTTTCCGGGACAGGAATGCCCATCAATCCCGCTTCGCCCATTTTTTTAATCAGCCGCTCCGGAAATTCATCTGTTGATTCCATGAGCTCAACCACCGGCGCGATTTCCTTGCGGGCAAAATCACGCACCATTTTTCTCATCATGATGTGCTCTTCTGTAAAATGCATAGCTGCCGTCTCCCCTCATGATCTTTACGTCATCTGCCGTACTCATAAAAACCGCGCCCGCTTTTTTTGCCGAGCCAGCCGGCGCTGACATATTTTCTGAGCAGAGGGCATGGGCGGTATTTCGGATCTCCGAGCCCCGCATAGAGAACCTCCATAATGGAAAGGCACGTATCCAGCCCGATGAAGTCAGCTAATGTTAAAGGACCCATCGGGTGCCGCATGCCGAGCTTCATCACCGCATCAATCGCTTCCTTTGAAGCTGCTCCTTCGTAAAGGCAATAAACGGCTTCGTTAATCATCGGCATTAATATGCGATTAGATATAAAGCCCGGGAAGTCATTGACTTCGACAGGGGTTTTATTCATCCGGACGGCAAGCTTCTTTACTGTTTCCGCCGTTTCTTCCGATGTGGCGAGTCCTCTGATGACTTCGACAAGCTCCATGACAGGAACCGGATTCATAAAATGCATGCCGATTACTTTTTCAGGCCTTTTTGTGGCCGCGGCAAGCTCCGTAATGGGAAGAGAAGACGTATTGCTTGCCAATACGGCATGAGGGGGACAGATTTTATCTAGTGTGTCAAACAATTCTGCTTTTGCTTTTTTGTTTTCGGCAATGGCTTCAATTATAAAATCAGCATCTTCCGCTTCTGTGAGTTCTGCCGGGGAAATACGGCTGAAAACGGCATCTGTCTCCTGCTGTGACTTCCGTCCTTTTGCCTGCTCTTTCTCCAGGTTTGTCTTTATGCGATGAAGACCTTTTGTTACCGTTTCCGGCTCCCAATCGTATAACTTGACGGCAAACCCGGCTTCTGCAGCCGTCTGCGCGATGCCTGCTCCCATCTGACCCGCACCTGCGACCATGATTGTTTTCATCTTCATCCGGCGCTCCCTCCTTTGATCAGTACACCTCAAGCAGGACGGCATCTCCTTGAGCCGCTCCGCTGCATATAGCAGCTACGCCTAAACCCCCTCCGCGACGCTTTAATTCGTATATTAAACTCATGATGATTCTCGCTCCGCTTGCGCCGATCGGGTGGCCGAACGCGATTGCCCCTCCGTTTACATTCACTTTTTCCCGGCTGAACCCGGCTATTTTTTCACTCACCAGCACGACGGACGCAAATGCTTCATTTACTTCAAACAAATCAATATCGTCAACGGACAGTCCGGTTTTTGTCAAGAGCCGGCTGATGGCCTCTCCCGGCGCGCTTGCCAGCTCGGACGCTTCCAGTCCGACTGACGCAAAGCCAAGTATCGCTGCGAGCGGCCTGACATGCTGCTTTGCGGCTTTTTCCTCTGACATCAGCACAAATGCTCCGGCCCCGTCATTTACACCGGGAGCGTTTCCGGCTGTAACCGTTCCGTCGGCTGTAAAAATTGGCTTGAGCGCTGCAAGCTGCTTAAGGCTCGTATCAGGACGCAGCCCCTCATCCGCTTCAACAGTATGCTGTTTGCCTTTTTTGCCGGTCCAGGTGACGGGGACAATTTCTTCACGCAAGTTGCCCGCTTCAGCCGCCTCTGCCGCACGTTTCTGGCTCAAAAGAGCGTAATGATCCTGTTCATCCCGGGAAATGCCGTACTTTTTGGCCGCAGTGCTTCCGTGGACAGCCATATGCACCTGGTCGAACGCACAGGTCAGCCCGTCATGAACCATTAAATCCTGAAACACCCCGTCCCCCATCCTCACACCCCAGCGGCCGGCCGGAATGGCGTACGGAATGTTGCTCATGCTTTCCATTCCGCCTGCAATCAGCACGTTCGCATCTTTCGCCCGGATCATTTGATCACAGATGGTAACGGCCCTGAGCCCTGATGCACAGACCTTATTAATGGTTTCAGCCGGAACGGACCACGGAAGCCCGGCATATCTTGCAGCCTGCCGTGCCGGAATCTGCCCGGCACCCGCCTGGACGACCATTCCCATCACCGCTCCTTCCGCTTCGCTTTCACTGATAGCGGCGCGCTTGATTGCTTCTTTTATGGCAATGCCGCCAAGCTCGGCTGCCTTTACCTCTTTTAATGCGCCGCCAAATTTTCCGAACGGCGTTCTTGCCGCACTGACGATAACCGTTTTTCCCACAATTTTGCCTCACTTTCAATAAGATAAAAGATAACGCTTACACAAAACGCCCTGTTACAATATATGAACCGGCTGACCGAGTTATGAGTGCACCGCCTTTTCCCGCCCATAAAAAAAAGAAGACTGTCTGAACAGTCTTCTCAGCTGCGGCATTCTTCTTTTATAGAAACAGCCAGCTTTGGATAATCGGTAAAAATTGCGTCTGCTCCCGCTTTCATCAGCTGCTTCATATCCTCAGGACGATTGACGGTGAACGGACGGAGCGCCGCTTGGTGTTTTGCAAGATGTTTGATCACTTCAGCGCTGACCGCAGGCGTACCGAGCTTCGGATGATAACCCGAAGCGGGAATGGCGGCAAGATACCGTTCAGGCCGGTACAGCACATCCATTGTCAGCACCGCCCGTTCAATTTCAGGCGCCAGGGCGTGGCAAACCGCGAGACTCTCATGATTAAATGAAGAAAAAATAACGCGCTTTTCCAGTCCGTAATATCTGACTTTTTTAATCACTTCTTCTTCCATTCCTTCGTAACGGAATACACTGTTTTTCAGCTCAATGTTTATCAGAAAATCAGCACGTTCCGCAAAACGCAGCACATCTGACAAAAGCGGAATTCTGACTCCTTTAAAAGAATCTTTCCATTTTCCGGCGGCATCGGCGGTTCTGATTTTGTCATACGCCGTATCTTTCACAAATCCTTTCAAAGACGTCGTGCGGTCGAGGGTTTCATCGTGAATGACCACGATCCGGCCGTCTTTTGTCATCTGTACATCAAGTTCAATTCCGTCAGCCCCGTCCTCAATCGCTTTTTTGAATGCGGGCATTGTATTTTCAGGGCAGTCGCCCGACGCCCCCCGGTGGGCAAAAATATTCGTCATATGTGTCACCTCAGGTGTTTGTCATCGGTTTTCTCTATTATAATCGTTATGCACATAAGGAGGGCGCTATTTACACATATTTTATAATTACCGTCCGCTGTAATAGGTTTCGATTCCGTTTACAACGGCGTCCGCGGCGTGCTCTTGGCCGTTATCGCTTTTCAGCTTGTCCGCATCTTGAGGATTTGTGATAAAACCTAATTCAGCCAGCACACTCGGCATCTTTGAATATGTAATGACATAAAAAGGAGCTTCTTTTACGCCTCTGTCCCTCATCCCTAAAGACGTGACAAGCTGCTGCTGGATGTCGGAAGCAAGCCTTTCGCTGTCTGCTCCTTCATATGTCGAATTAAAATACGTTTCCGTGCCCGATGCCGTTGAGACGGCTGAATTCGTATGGAGGCTGACGAATAAATCGGATTGGCTGGCGCTTGCTTTCGCCACCCGCTCGTCCAAACGTAAAAAAGTATCGTCAGTCCTTGAAGCAACAGGTTTTGCGCCTTCTGTCTCCAATTTGGCGATCACCTTGTTTGACACCGCTAAATTGATGTTTTTCTCAAGCAGTCCATTTCCGCCGGCCCCGCTGTCTTCTCCGCCATGTCCGGCATCGATATAAATGGTTTTCCCTTGCAAAGGTTCAGCTGCATAAGCAGACGGCGCAAGCAGAAGCAGAGCGGCACCGAAGGCAGCAGCGCTTTTTGTCAGTAAACCCACGTTTTTTCCTCCCCGTTTTCACATATCTGTTTCTTTTTTCAGTTCCTCAAGCCGTAATTGTCCGTTGCTCTCTTTTTTATAGGTGATTTGCACCGCCGTATGTTCAGGCAGGGACTGACATTCAAACCGCTTAGCGAACGGCACCTTCACCTCTTGCCTTTCTCCGTCAATTTCGACCGCGATCGTATCGTTTCCGGCCGCTTTTATAAATGTTCCTTCCTGTGTAAATGACGGCGCCGCATCAGCCTCCGCGGTATACTCGCAGCCTGATAGCAGCCATGCGGTGAAGATCAGAAGTATGACAGACTTCACACAGATCACCTCACGTTTTCTCATTCGGCTTTATCTTTGAACAGAATGGCCGATTTGTAAAGGGAGCCTCCATTCCTCCAGCGCTTTTCCATATTTGGAATGAAGGCTATCTGACCTGCTGTTTACCTGAACTTAGAAAGAAAACAAGCTGATCAGTCTATGAAAAAGGTTCTGTCTGAAGGCCGAATATGCAGAATTTAACGGAAACGGACGACTTTCTGTTCATTTTGAAAAAATATCAGATCGGCAAAAAAAAGAGCCGCATCATGCGCTCTCCCGAATAGAAACATTCATATTTATTTTGAGCTTTTCATAAAATGAACGGGACAACTTAAAAGAGCAGCGTATTGGCGGCAATGATGAGAATAATCACTCCGCTCAGCACCGTGCTGAACTGTCCGACGTGAAAAGAACCGATGCGCAATGACGCGGCTTTTTTTCCAAGCGAGCAGCCGATCCATATGGTCAAAAAGCTTCCGACCGCCGCAGTAATGGAAATGGCAGCGGGAGAAAGCCCGATCAAACCCGCGCTTAATCCGTTGGTCAGCGCATTTGCGGATACGGCCACCCCGAGAACCATGGATTCCAATATACCGATTTCTCCCGAACCGTCGGCATCCGCTGCCTCCGGATTTTGCAGCAGACCGGCAAAACGGCCTTTTTTTCCTGACGCGCCAACACGCGCTGTTTTTCTCGGCACAGCCAGCAGAATGATGCGGATACCGATGACAGATAAAATAAACGCCGCCAGCAATACAGGAAGAAAGCCCGGTAAAACGGCTGAAATCCATTTGCCGAAATAAATTCCGATATAACTGAATACAAAACAGATAAAAGCGATCATCATATTCGACGCATGCGATATTTTGATTTTTCTGATGCCGTATGACATCCCCACTCCTAAATTATCAATGCTCGAGGACACTGCCAAACCTAAAATCAATAACCAAGCCATGTTCGTTTCTCTCCATTCTTTGATGTCTTTTCAACATGTTGTGCCGTTGAATCTACACTATCCTATTCAGCAGCACAGAAAAGGTACCTTTTCTGCAAAAATTATTGATTAATGATCATCATTCCGGCGGAAACGAGGTGACACCCTTGACAGAAAATAAAAATAAAACACTGGGGCCCCTTTTAAAATCACTGCTTGATAAGCACTCGCTCTCCATGAGAAAACTCGGCGCCTTAACAAACATTGATACGGCCACCATCTCCCGGATTATAAACGGCAAGCAGAAGGCCAATTTAAAGCATCTTCAGGAATTTTCAAAACATCTCCGCACTCCGCTGGAGGAATTGCTTGAGGCGTCAGGCATAGACATCGGCCATGAAAAAGAAGCTGCGCCGCAAGACCCGATGCACGCGATTCAGGATATGCTGAATATGGCCGAGATGTTTGATCAGCCTTTTTCCCGGGAGCAAATTGAGCGCGAACTGACCAGATATGAACAATATGCCAAAACCCAGCAGGGCCATCGCCTGATTTGCGATGAGTTTCAAAAGAAAATGGACAATGAAGAAAGCGTCGGCCCTTTTATTGATCATTTGAAAAACATGCATCATCAGTATATGGATGAATCAACACCGGCTGAAGACCGCGCGATTCTCGGGAGCGCGCTGCTGTATTATATTTTAGCGACCGACGTCATTCCGGATTACATGTTTCCGATCGGCTACCTGGATGACGCCATCGCCGTTCAAATCGCTTTGAACCGGCTGAAAAAAAAGTAAAGGCGCTTAAAAAAGCGCCCTTTTTGTGTTGAAAAATATGAAACACCGCATTACGGTTTTGTCAAAACAGAGACAGCTGTCATATGATACATCAACCTAACAAAAAGGAGGGTGTCTTCTATGGACAGCAACACAGTTGTGGCAGTGTGCGCTCTGTTAAGTGTTGTGATTCAGATCGGAACGATATTCGCCGCAGGAAAGTGGAAAAAAGAATAAATAAAAACAAATTGACGGTTTTTTCGCACAAGCGTATGCTTATAAATAACCTTGTGAAAGATAAGAAAGAAGATATGCATATGAAAAAAATCATTCTCCTCTTCGCCGCCGCTGTCATATTCAGCTCGATCGGCCATCAAATTTCAGGAGGATATAAAGATCCTGAAAAGGAACGGAGAAAACCGTTTCATTCGTTTAAATGGTTCAGCCGGTCATAATCTCTGGAAGAAGAACAAGCAAAATAATTGCACACAATTAAAACATAAGCTAGAATACGGACGAGTTAAACTCCTAAGGAAGAAGGCGAAATGATGAAGCAAACTTATAAACCGCTGTTTGAACCTTTTACGTTCGAAAGCGGCGTCACCATACCAAACCGTATTTCAGTCGCGCCGATGACACACTATTCATCAAATGATGACGGAACGATTTCCGACCGTGAATTAAGCTACATTACTCCCCGTTCAAAAGAAATGGGCATGGTCATTACGGCATGTGCAAACGTAACGCCGGACGGCAAAGCGTTTCCAGGCCAGCCCGGCATCTATGATGATTCTCACATTCCCGGCTTGAAAAAACTCGCTCGGGCGATCCAGTCTCAAGGAGCGAAAGCCGTTGTGCAGATTCACCACGGAGGATTGGAATGCCCTCCTGAACTCGTGCCAAACAACGACGTCGTCAGTCCGAGCGGCTCAGAAGAAGATGGGAGACAAACGTCCCGGGCTCTCACCGAACAAGAAATTGAGCACATCGTGAAAGCATTCGGCGAGGCGACACGCAGAGCGATTGAAGCCGGCTTTGACGGTGTTGAAATTCACGGGGCAAACGGGTACCTGATTCACCAATTTTATTCACCGAAAACAAACCGGCGCACAGACCGCTGGGGCGGAAGCGATGAAAAGCGCCTTGCGTTCCCGCTTGCAGTCGTTGACGCTGTCAAACGGGCAATTGATACACACGCTGAAAATCCATTCGTTCTCGGCTACCGCCTGTCACCGGAAGAGCCGGAAACACCGGGGCTTACAATGAAAGAAACATTCATGCTCGCCGGCGCGCTTGCAGAAGAGAACTTGGATTATCTGCATATTTCACTGATGGATGTCAATTCCAAAGCCCGCCGCGGAGCGGATACTTCACGGACCCGGATGGATTTATTAAACGAACGCGTCGGCCATAAAGTGCCGCTGATGGCCGTCGGTTCCATCTATACCGCGGAGGAAGCGCTTGCTGTATTAGAAAGCGGAATTCCGCTGGTGGCTCTGGGACGTGTCATTTTGATTAACCCCGAATGGGCGGTGCTGGTCAAAGAAGGCCGCGAACAGGAAATCGAAAAAGCCATTCAAGCATCTGAAATTGAGAAATACCGACTTCCTGAACCGTTATGGGAAATGATTCAGAATACAGGCGGCTGGGTGCCGTTTGAAAAGTAGACTAAAAAAACTGCCGGATGTCCGGCAGTTTTTTTGATTCACAAGTTTTTACCGCTTTGTTTACTCCTATTTCTAACACACAGCGTACATATAGTAAATAGATTAATAGAAAGGAGACCGTATATGATGGCTGGTTTTCCTATTACGATTAACAGTCTTTCCGGAAACGGGGTTGTCAATGTCGGCGGTGCGTTTTCGATAAGTCCTTTAACCGTATCAAAAACCGTCTACGGCTCAGGTGGGGGAAATACAGGGATGGTCCTGCAAATGAATCAATCCAGTACATCTCAATCTTCAAGCTCTCAATACTCTGATCAAAATGTAACGAAAACACTATGACATCTCCATTCCCCTCCCTTTCCGGCTGGCAGCAGCCGGATTCTTTTTGCCGTTTTGTTTAATCTTATTCCATATCACAGCGTACATATAGTTAGTAGACTGTGAGAGAAAGGAGAAAAAATAGAATGAGCGGTTGCCCGATTACGATAAACAACGTATCAGGAAACGGAGTTGTCAATGTTGGCGGCGCCATATCCATCAGTCCGCTGACTGCATCAAAAACCGTTTTCGGTGCCGGAGGGGGAAATATCGGCATTGTCATTCAAAACAATGCTGTGAGCCACTCCAAAATGTTTGAACATCAATTTTCAGATCAGAATATTGTAAAGTCAATTTAAGGGCTGCCATGCAGCCCTTTCAGCATAAATAAAGCAGGCGCACTGATTTCCTGAAACCTTGATCTTTAAACATCAGCGATCACCTTCCCTTGTTTTGAATGATTTCAGTTCAAGGTGAATAGAATGCAGATTGAAAGCATGAGTACTGAAACTCATTAAGGAAAGAAGGAATCGTGATGAAAAAACTTTGCCGGGAAGTTTGGATTGAAGTCGACCTTGATGCGATAAAAAAGAACGTACGGGCGATCCGCCGCCATATTCCGAATACGTCTAAAATTATGGCCGTCGTAAAAGCGAACGCTTATGGCCACGGCTCTGTGGAAGTAGCGCGGCAGGCACTGGAAAGCGGGGCGAGCGAACTCGCTGTCGCCAGTGTCGAAGAGGGAATTGTGTTACGGAGAGCGGGAATTACGGCACCTATTCTTGTGCTCGGCTTCACAGCTCTCAGCTGTGTGAAAAAATCTGCCGTTTGGAACATAACATTATCAGCGTTTCAGGTCAGCTGGATCAAAAAAGCGAATCGGATATTGGAAAAAGAAGCAGATTCGAAACGGCTGTCCATTCATATCAATGTGGATACCGGAATGGGCCGGCTGGGTGTGCGTACGGAAGAAGATCTTTTAGCAGTGGTGAAAGCGCTCAAGTCGAGTACATACCTGTCATGGGATGGCATCTTTACACATTTTTCAACAGCGGATGAACCGGACACTGAGCTGACGATGCTGCAACACGAAAAGTTTATCAGCTTTCTCAGCTTTTTAAAAAATCAAGACATTACGCTGCCTACCGTGCATATGTGCAATACAGCCGCCGCTATCGCATTCCCGGAATTCAGCGCCGACATGATCCGTTTAGGCATTGGGTTATATGGTTTATATCCGTCCGCCTCGATAAAGGAACTGAACCTCGTGGATCTCACACCCGCACTAAGTTTAAAGGCGCGTATTGCTTATGTGAAGGCCATGGCGACAGAGCCCCGGACCGTCAGTTATGGTGCCACATATATCGCCGAACCGGGTGAAATCATCGCGACGATTCCGATCGGCTATGCTGACGGTTACTCCCGCGCCCTGTCCAACCGCGGGTTTATTCTGCACCGCGGCAGACGGGTGCCGGTGGCGGGGAGAGTGACAATGGATATGATCATGGTCAGTTTAGGTGAGAATGAGGGCAAACAAGGAGAAGAAGTCGTCATCTACGGTAAACAACAAGGAGCCGAGATTTCCGTTGATGAAATTGCCGAAATGCTCGGTACGATCAGCTACGAAGTCTTATCTGTGTTAAGCCGCCGCGTCCCCCGCTTTTATTTCAGAGACGGCAAAATCATTAAAATATCAGCTCCGGTATTATACGTGTAGACGTCATAGATCCCGCATTTATGTATAGAACAAGTAACGGCGTGAGTGATTCCCATTGTTTTCGTCAGCAAAATTTCAAAACGCCTTCTCTTCCGCGTTCATGCACGGAAAAGAAGGCGCGAAAAAGGCATTTAGCCAAAAGCTTTGTTACGAAGCTTTATGCTCCAATCTCAGCTTGTCAGCAACCATCGCGATGAATTCTGAATTGGTTGGTTTTGCTTTTGTCATGCAGACAGTGTCTCCATTGTTATATTAAGGTTTTTTTACGTTTCGTTTATTTAAGGTATGAATTTTTGAAGTTTATAGCGTTTTAATCACTAACAATTCTTATTTAAATAATTCAAACGTAAAAATGTCAATAAAAAGGTTTTTTTATTGTCCTAACGAAAATATTCGGTATTTAAACGAAAAAAGACAAGGTTTTTAACCGTGTCACGAATCGCCTTCCAGTTCCGCAACTATTGTAAACAACAAAACAAATTATAGGAGTTAACGGAATAAGTAAAAGAATCCTAACAAGGTCGATTTAAGTAATAAAGGTTTGCCAAAAGATTTTAAAGAACATTCAAAACACAGTAATTGGTCAAAGGTAGCCGAAAAACACAGCGTCACTTTCCGTTATGTTCAATCTGCATATGGAATTACGTGAGATAAAGGAGGAATAATTATGTACTGGAATGGACTTTGATTAACCGGCTACTTCATTTAAAACAAAAAAGAAGAACCGAAGCAATTACACACTTGGTTCTCTATAATACGAAAAGAACTATATTAAGTTTTCACTAAATAGTCCATTCTCCAATTTGCTTTTAATCACAAAATCATAACTATCAATAATTAGAAGATTTTCGTTTTGAAAATCATTCAATTGAATAAGTTGATTTGAATCCCTATTGGTTCTAATTAAAATTTTTAAAACACAATCTCTTTTTTTACTTGCGGTTATTAGTTTATCAATAGCTTCCTCTAGGGTTTCTCCTGCCTTTTGGATTTTTATAGGTACTGGCTTTTCCTCGTAATACTCTTTAAGGAAACCATCTATTCCTTTATTCCTTTGAACCGGTCTTGCACCAACGCTATTTAATATTGCTAGTTCTTCCTCTGTCTTGGTAAGGTACTCTTGTTCTCCCTTTTTAAGTAAGTGAGAATTAGTTTTAATAGGATTATCTAGCCGTTGTTTCGTTAATTCAATTGCATCCTCTGAAATATCTATCCCTATATATTGTCGATTCATAATGTCTGCCGTTACAAGAGTTGTACCACTTCCACAAAACGGGTCCAATACAACGTCTCCTTCATCAGTTGCAACCTTCAATATTTGTTCAAGTAATAGGATTGGTTTTTGAGTGGGATAACCCGTTCTTTCTTTTGCTTTAGGGTTCAAGAACGGAATATTCCAAACGTCTGATAGTGGAACACCTTTTTTCTCTTTTCCTATAATAGGTTTACCATTCTCGTCTAGTTTATAGACTGACTTTGCGTTTTCGTTTCGCACCCTGTCTTGCAGTATTTGGTCAATATTAGTTGTCGCTGAATAATCAGTATATATCGTATTAAACTTAAACTTCTTGGATTTGCTATAAAAATAAATAGTTTGATGATTATTTAATAATCCAACCTTAGAGTTTGACCAACGTTTATAAGCCCAAATTATTTCACTTCGAAATTTATCCATTCCAAAAACTTCATCTAACGCTACTCTTAAATAGTGCGAAGCTGATTTATCACAATGTAAGAATATGCTACCTGACTTCTTTAGAACTCTATGACACTCTAATAACCTATCTTTAATAAAGTTGAAGTATTCTTGTATTGATTCCCAACTATCGTCGAAAGAGTATTCTTTTAAGTTGTCTCTAGCCCTTAGTTTTTGAGTCTTTTGAGTATAAAATGGCGGGTCTAAATAAATTAGGTCTACCGTTTCATCAGGTATATTCTTCAGTTGTTCTAAGCAGTCCCCTAAGAAAATTGACATATAATTATTACTCCTTACTTGCTAGATTTTCCTCCGCTATTTTAGTTAGTATTCCTTTTAAATCAATGTCTGTTACTTTATAAATGTAATCCCATGCAGAGTCACCATAATAGTAATGTCCTTCTGCACCTTGATATAAGGTTTCTAATGTTTGTTGAATACGAATAGCTTGCGTTCTATTTGGATAATAAAACATAATTCGATTTGGCGTATATCCTGCCTCTTTGATAACTTGCATACGGGTATGTTCTTTAGTAATATGGTCTCCATCTGTCGTAGCGTCTCTCCATTTTATCTCATACGCATTTTCACCAACAAGGCAATCTATTTCAAATGTTTTAGGTCGTTGCCCAATTGTGTTGGGTATTTTCACCTTTTTCAATGTATCTTCACCGAACTTATATTCAAAACAAAGTATCGCAGCTTCCTCTAAAAATGAACCAGCATACTTGTAAAGGAAACGCCCCTTATTTTGGTAAATGTCAATCAATTCCCCTTCTTCTAAGGTGACTTTTAAGACTTGATAAATTAAGTAGTGTGACTTATTATCTTTTTCCATATCCTTTACGCGTTTTAACACTTGTTTATTTAGTTTTTCTGCATATGTTTCAGCCAGTTTTCTTACTGCATTTTCTACAACGTTCTTCATATTATCCCCCTACAAGAAAAAAATCTATCCTCAATTATAGCACAACTCTCATTATGAATAATTGTTGTAATTATGTGTTAGTCTTTTTCTTGTATTTATGGTTTCAAGCACTTGATTTTAGGTTTTGATTTTTGCTTGATTGGTTGAAAGGAGGACAACGGCTTGAACAAAAAATCGTTCATCTTACGAGAGACGATAAAAAAATAACATCAATCATAAGAAATAGACAATTCTAAATAAACACTTGATTGTATATCAAGCTAAGGTTTCCGTTTTGTATCGCCCCTATTGAATCGCTAGAATTCCTTTTATACAAGCCTACACACGCAAGTAGCCTACGTTGTACAAATAGTTAAAGAATACTTTTATTCCGCAAGTAATTTGCCACAGGAGTGTCGCTTACAGGCTTATTATAATCGTTTCTATCTGGTCGGGATGATTGACTTTTTTCGATATCTCACTAGAAACTACGTATATTTTTCGCTTTCTGTCTAATATGTGTGGGCTTAACTTTGACAACTTCCTCAATCTGAAATTCTTCTAACATGTACGAAACTAATAGCCGCAATGTTTGTTCATGAATCAATTTTGGTGGAACAATACAACATGAAGTGATCCATATGAAGTTCCATATCTGAAAGTTACAAAAAAAGACACCCCCTCTTATCAGTAAATTTACATACCAATAAAGGAAAATGTCTTTCGGTAAACAAGCGGAATATTTTTCGGTTAAAAAAGCAGTTTTTTCGGTCAAGATACTTCATTTCACAATAAATGTATAACGCTTTAACCCTAGTAATACCAAAGGTTTATTAACGGTTAACTTGCTTTATGCTCCAATCTCAGCTTGTCAGCAACCATCGCGATGAATTCCGAGTTGGTTGGTTTTGCTTTTGTCATGCTTACCGTATATCCGAACAGTGAGGAAATGGAATCAATATTTCCCCTGCTCCATGCGACTTCAATGGCGTGGCGGATGGCCCGTTCTACACGGCTTGCGGTCGTGTTGAATTTTTTGGCGATGTCGGGATAAAGGACTTTTGTGATGCTGCCGAGGAGTTCAATATCGTTATACACCATGGAAATGGCTTCACGCAAATAAAGATAGCCTTTGATATGGGCAGGCACACCGATCTCATGGATAATGCTTGTAATGCTGGCATCGAGATTTTTCCGCTTCGGCTCCGGCTGGCTGCGGATAATGCTGCTTTGCGCAGACGGCGCACGGTGTGTGACACTGCTGACATTTCCGCTTACCTGGCGGATATGGCCGACAAGGTTTTCCATATCAAACGGCTTCAGGATAAAATAGGACGCGCCTAAATCGACGGCTTTTTTCGTTACGTCTTCCTGACCGAATGCCGTCAGCATGATGACGTTCGGCTGCTTCTCGAGCTCTGATTCCCGCAGACGCTCCAAAACCGCAAGTCCGTCCAGATGCGGCATGATAATGTCTAAAACGAGCACATCGGGATTCTTATCTTTAAACAACGAAAGACATTCCTGTCCGTTATAAGCAACGCCGATCACTTCCATATCATCCTGTCCCTCTATATATTCACTCAACAGGCTTACAAGCTCTCGATTATCATCAGCAACACAAACTTTAATTTTCTCCACGTTTCTTCCTCCCCCAATGTATTAACAGGACGCAACCCATTTGACTGCTATATGTTACATTCGACAAAACCACTACTTCCCCTTTTAAAAAATCCATATTTACCAATAATAGTGGTATATCTTTGTTTTTCTAGCATTTTCTAGGTTTTTCGACTAAAAATTAAGTTTGACAAATCAGGAAACGTGAATTTGTCGAAAAATCTTCATGTCTTATTTTACATGAATCCCGGAAAGAAGTGAAGAACGCATCACATAAAAAAACTGCCGGATCATCCGGCAGTCAGCTTGCTTTGTCTTTCCCGTAAACATCAACACCCGCTTCAGACAGCATCCATTCGATATGAACGCCGTAGCCGCTTGTCGGATCATTGACAAATACGTGGGTTACGGCTCCGACGACCTTTCCGTTCTGGATGATCGGGCTTCCGCTCATCCCCTGAACGATTCCGCCGGTTCTTTTCAGCAGTTTCGGATCTGTCACTTTCAACACCATTCCCTTTGTCGCCGGGAATTTTTGCGGTGTGGTGCTGACGATTTCAATATCAAATTTCTCTACTTTATCGTTTTCAATAACCGTCAGCATTTGCGCAGGTCCTTTTTTTACTTCATTTGACAAAGCAATCGGAAGCGCTTTGTCGGAAATGTTGTTTTTAATCGACTGATGCAGTGTCCCGAAAATGCCGAACGGGCTGTTGCGGTTAATATCGCCGATCGTTTTCCGTTCTGACGAAAACCTTGCCAGTTTTTCGCCGGGATTGCCGCCTTTTCCTTTTTCAATCGATGTTACAGTTGAACGGACGATTTCTCCGTCTTCTACAACAATCGGTTTTTTTGTATCCATATCAGAGATGACGTGGCCCAATGCGCCGTATTTTTTTGTTTTTGGTTCAAAAAATGTCATGGTGCCGATGCCGGCTGCCGAATCGCGGATATAAAGGCCGATTCGATATTTCCCCTCGGCTTCGTCCTTTGTCGGAATCAGCTTTGTTTTGATTTTTTGCTTATCGCGTTTCACCAATAAATCCAAAGATTCACCGGTTTTGCCCGCTTTTTGAATAAACGGGGCGATGTCGCTCATTTTTTCAATTTTATGTCCGTTCATTTTAATAATGATGTCGCCAGATTCAATTCCCGCTTGTTCTCCCGGAGACTTTTTCCCATCCTTTGTCATCACCTGGTGAAAGCCGACGACCAAAACACCGACTGAATGCAGTTTTACACCGATGGACTGTCCGCCCGGAATGACCTTCAATTCTGGAAGGACACGCACTTTTGTTTTTTTAATGGGAAACCCGGCAAGATCATATACTACTTCTGACCGGCCTTGTGTTTGCCCTGTTATGTTTGCATGGCCGTACTCTTCTTTCAGCGTAAAGGCTTCTGATAATTCGCCCTTTTCAGCGCTTATTGATGCATTGACCGGAACGGCCTGTGTCTGGTTTTCAAAGACGCTCATTTCTGACGGTATCAGTAAATATTCTTTAAATGGCTTAAAAAAGCCTACACTTAGTAAAGAAACAAGGAGAATTACACCTATTGCTTTCCTCATGTTATCGTGCATTCATTCCTTCACTCTCCTCGCTCCTATCCCACACCACTTTCTTTTTCTGCTACATCTATACTTTTGCCTTCCTGCGCTTGATTTATAACCGGCATACGAAGAAAAACATTGGATACACTGTTAGAGAAATGGAACAAAAAAATAAGCTGCCTGTATCAGCAGCTTATCCTGTCGTTTTTACCTGTCCGGCCTGTTTTAGAAGCTCTTGTGCATGCCGTTTTGTCAGATCGGTCACTTCAACGCCCGCAATCATGCGGCCGATTTCCGCTACCTTGTCCTGTTTGGAAAGCGGCGTGACATGCGTTGTCGTCCGGCCGTCTTTGAATTCTTTTGCGATCAGAAGGTGCGTATCCGCCATGGCGGCAACCTGCGGCAGGTGTGTAATGCAGAGCACCTGTGAACCGGTCGATACTTTATGGATTTTTTCCGCGATGGCTTGGGCAACCCGCCCGCTTACACCGGTGTCCACTTCGTCAAAGATGATGGAGGTGACATCCTGCTGGGAAGAAAAAATACTCTTCATCGCCAGCATCACCCTTGAAAGCTCGCCTCCGGAAGCGACCTTTGACAGCGGTTTTAAAGGCTCACCGGTGTTTGTTGAAATTAAAAACTTCACAAGGTCAATCCCCTTTTGGGTAAGCTGCACAGGCTGCCCGTTAACAACCGGTGCTTCACTGGCTGACGGATCAGTTTTCACGAGAAATTCCGTATCAAACGTTGATTTGCCCATATACAGACTTTTTAATTCCTGATGAATCGCTTCTGCCAGTTTCTTAGCCCAAGCTTTTCTGATTTTTGATAAATTGGCGGCTTCTACGGCCACATCTTTGCCGACCGACTCCAATTCCCTCTTCAGCGCTTCAAGGTGGCTGTCGCGGTTCTCGATTTGATCGATTTCCTCTTCTATTTTGGAGCCGTATTCCAAAATGTCTTCTACCGTCGCTCCGTATTTGCGCTTCAGCTGTTTGATCTCATTTAAACGGGTTTCAATAAAATTCAGCCGTTCCGGGTCATATTCCAGATCATCTAACAGATTGCGCATCTGAAAGGTTGCATCCTCCAGCAGATAATAAGAACTTGACACACTTTCTGACAGCTTTTGCAGCGGTTCATTGATATCCGAAATATCTTCAAGCTGGGCAGAGGCCATTCCGACCCAGTCAAGCCCCCCCTGCTCGCTGCGGAGCGCATTATAGGCGTTTTGCAATGATTCATAAATTTTTTCAAAGTTGGATATCTGCTTCCGCTCTTCCTGAAGAAGGTCGTCTTCATTCAATTCAAGCTTCGCCGACTCGATTTCTTCAAGCTGAAATTGAATCAGGTCTAACCGATGCGCCATTTCCTGCTCGCTTTCTGACAGCTTCTTCACTTTTTTGAGCAGCTTCATATAACGCTCATAGCCTTCATGGTAAGCCTGAAGCGCGGATTCGGCCTCAGCGCCCGCAAACCTGTCCAAAAGCTCCAAGTGTTTGTCATCTTCCATTAACAGCTGGTTATCATGCTGTCCGTGAATATCTAATAAAAGTCTGCCGATTTCCCTTAAAGCCGCAATCGTCACTAATTTTCCGTTGACACGGCAGACGCTTTTTCCTCCGGCATTGATGTCCCTTCTCATGACAATCATGTCATCAGATGCGTCTATTCCCTGCTCACGGCATACATCAAAAACGGGATGACCGCTGTCCAAAAGAAACAGTCCTTCAAGCTCGGCCTTTGTTTCACCGTAACGGACAAATTCAGACGAGCCGCGGCCGCCGACTAATAAGGAAACGGCGTCTATAATAATTGACTTGCCGGCCCCTGTTTCTCCCGTCAGGACGGTGAGCCCCCGTTCAAACGAAATCGTCAGTTCCTCTATAATGGCAAAGTTTTTTATTGATAGTTCAGCTAACAAACAGCATTCCACCTTTTATCTGATAATTACGCTACAGCAGCTCCAAAAGACGGCTTTGAACGCCCTCCGTATCTTCAGGCGTCCTGCAGATGATTAAGATCGTGTCATCTCCGCAGATCGTGCCCATGATTTCTTCCCATTCGAGATTATCCATCAGAGCGCCGATTGCCTGAGCATTCCCCGGCATCGTTTTTAATACGATCATATGGCTTGCTGAGTCAATTTTTACGAACGCATCCATTAATGAACGCTTCAGTTTTGACAGCGGATTGAACCGCTGATCCGCCGGCAGGCTGTATTTGTAGGAGCCGTTGTTCGTCGGCACCTTTACGAGATGCAGCTCTTTAATGTCTCTGGAGACAGTCGCCTGAGTTACCTTATATCCTTCTTCTCTCAGCATGTCAACTAAGTCATCCTGCGTTTCAATCTCATGGCTTGTAATAAGCTCTCTGATTTTTATATGCCTTTGGCCTTTTGTCATGTAAGCACCTCTGTTTTCAAGCTGTTCTTGTCATTATGTTAACCGCTTCTTGATAAAAAGTACATGATGGCAGAAAAAAGGAATAATAGCCCCCTATTATTCCGGTACATCTGTCTTTTTGGCTTTTAATGTTTCATGTGCTTCGCGGACGGTACGGAGAATGTCTTCTTCCGGCAGTTCAGCGCCGTTTCCGTCTTCTCCGCCCCATTCCAAATGAAGCAGAAACTCAATATTGCCGTCTCCCCCTGTAATCGGTGAGAAGGACAGTCCTTTCACTGTATATCCTTCAGAAGCGGCAAATTGATTCATGCGGCGGAGAACGTCAGTATGAACGCCGGGATCTCTGACAATGCCTTTTTTTCCGACGGATTCCCGTCCGGCTTCAAATTGCGGCTTTACCAGTGCAATACAATCGCTCCCCGGTACAAGCAGCGTTTTTAAAACCGGCAGAATGAGGCGGAGTGAGATGAAAGAAACATCGATTGTCGCAAATTCCGGCAAACCCTCTGTGAAATCGGAAGGCTCGGAATAGCGGAAATTCGTCCGTTCCATGACGACGACCCTCTCGTCCTGTCTGAGCTTCCAAGCAAGCTGATTATAGCCGACATCCACTGCGTAGGACCGCTCGGCTCCGTTTTGGAGGGCGCAATCCGTGAATCCCCCTGTAGACGAGCCGATGTCAATCATCGTTTTGCCTTTTACCGAGACAGGAAACACTTCCAAGGCTTTTTCAAGCTTTAATCCGCCTCTGCTGACGTATTTAAGAGGGTTTCCTTTTACCGTTAACGGAAGATCCCGGGCGATTTTTTCACCCGGTTTGTCCAATCGGTTTTCATTTGAGTATACGATGCCCGCCATAATGGCGCGTTTCGCTTTTTCCCGCGTTTCCGCAAGGCCTTTTTCTACAAGAAGTACATCTAATCGTTCTTTTTTTGCTGTCATGATCCAATTCCTTTATGTGTCTTCGGGGGCATCAGCAGTTTTATCCGGTTCATAACCTCAGCCTTCGTGAGACCGATTTCTTCAAGCAGGGCGGTTACGCTGCCGTGCTCAATAAACCGGTCTGGGATGCCCATTCTGTCAATCGGTGTATGATACATGCCGAGGTCATGAGCGAATTCGAGAATCGTGCTGCCGAATCCGCCTTCAAGCACGGCTTCTTCTATCGTTAAAATCGGCAGACCATCATTAAGAATGGCCTTCATCATTTGTTGATCAATCGGTTTTATGAACCGCGCATTCACGACACGCACGGACAGGCCTTCTTTTTGCAGTTCTTCAGCCGCTTCCAGCGCCATTTCAATGGTCGTACCGAATGTTAAAATGACCGCGTCTTTTCCGGGACGGAGCACTTCCCATGTTCCGATCGGAATGGTTTTCAGCTCTTTATCCATCTTTACGCCGAGTCCGTTTCCGCGCGGGAAGCGCATCGCAATCGGACCTTCCTCGTAGGAAAGGGCTGTATTGACCATATGGCGGCCTTCATTTTCATCCTTCGGCATCATTAAAACGAGGTTCGGTATATGCCGCAAAAAGGCGATGTCAAAAACGCCTTGATGCGTTTCCCCGTCAGCGCCGACCAAACCGGCGCGGTCAATGCCGATAAATACATTCGCGTTTTGACGGCAGATGTCATGGACGACCTGATCGTACGCCCGCTGCAAAAAGGTCGAATAAATCGCAAGAAACGGCTTCATGCCTTGGAGCGCCATTCCAGCCGCCATCGTCGCCGCATGCTGTTCTGCGATTCCGACATCAAACATGCGTTCAGGGAATTCTTTCGCAAATCCTTCCAGTTTAGAGCCGACCGGCATAGCCGGTGTAATCGCGACAATTCTGTCATCCTCACGCGCCAGCTCCTGCACGGTGCCGCTGACAAGTCCGCTCCATGAAGGCGCCGCGGCTTTCGGCTTGACGAAATCACCCGTATTGATTTTGTACGGCCCCGTTCCGTGCCATGTGCCGATTGTGTCGGTCTCAGCCGGTTTATAGCCTTTGCCCTTTTTCGTAATGACATGTAAAAGGACAGGGCCTTTCGTTTTTTTGGCGTATTGCAGGTTTTCAAACAGTTCGTGGTAAGAATGACCGTCAACCGGGCCTAAATACGTAAAGCCCAGCTCTTCAAAAAACATGCCTGACACCAGCATATATTTTAAGCTGTCTTTTATACGTTCAGCTGTGGCGGCCAATTTTCCGCCGACGGCCGGGATGCGCTTAAATAAATATTCAAGCTCGTCTTTTACCCATTGATATTTGCCAGCCGTGCGAAGCCGTCCCAGCATAGAATGAATCGCCCCGACGTTCGGCGCAATGCTCATCTCATTATCATTCAGGATGACGATCATGTCTTTTTTCTCATCACCGATATGGTTCAGCGCTTCAAGCGCCATTCCTCCGGTTAAAGCGCCGTCTCCGATAATCGGGATGATATATTCTTTCGATCCTTTAATATCACGGGCGGCAGCCATTCCCATCGCGCCTGAGAGCGAGGTTGAGCTGTGGCCTGTTTCCCATACGTCATGTTCGCTTTCGCTGCGTTTCGGGAAACCGCAAAGCCCTTTATATTGGCGCAAGGTTTCAAACTCCTTGCCGCGTCCGGTTAACAGTTTATGAACATAGGACTGATGTCCGACATCCCATAAAAATTTATCTTTCGGACTGTCAAATTCTTTGTGAAGCGCAATTGTCAGCTCGACAACCCCGAGGTTCGGCCCAATATGGCCGCCAGAGGCAGACAGCGATGTGATGAGGAAATTGCGGATCTCCTCACTCAGCTCTTCCAGCTGTTCAATTGACATCTTTTTAAGAAATGACGGGTCCTGTATTGATAAAAGATCCAAAGCGGATCAACTCACTTTCAGCATGAATTTCTGCAAATTAAACAGTGTCTTTTTGAAAAAAGAAAAAGACTCCCTTTGTATTTTCATCGAAACTGCTTACATTTTACCATAGGAGCGGCAGCCCCTTCAAATCAGGACCGTTTTTAATGATCTCTCGCCGCGATTAAATCACAGAGGTCATGCAGCAATTCCTTCTGAAGAGAAAGGCCGCTGATGATCTGTTTCGCCTCACTGATATGATACGCAAGCTTCTCTTTCGCGCCTTCAAGTGTTAAAAGCGACGGATACGTTGATTTTTCGTTCGACGTGTCTGAGCCGACCGGTTTGCCGATCTTCTCCTCATGACCTTCAATATCAAGGATGTCGTCTCTGATTTGAAACCCGATGCCGATATGGCTGCTGAACAGACGGAGCTTTTCGACTTCATCCTCCGGCGCATCTGCCAAAATGGCGCCCGCCATCACGGAAAAACCGAGGAGCTTGGCCGTTTTCCGCTCGTGGATGGATTCCAGCTCCTCAAGCGTTACCTGCTTTTGTTCCGCTTCCATGTCGGCAGCCTGCCCGCCGACCATTCCTTCCGTTCCCGCTGCACTGATCAGCTCATCGACGAGACGAAGCCGTTTTTCTGCTGAAACCGCCTCAGACACATGAGATGTGATCAATTTAAAGCTTTCTGTCAGAAGCCCGTCTCCGGCCAATACGGCCGCCGCTTCTCCGAAGACTTTATGGTTTGTGGGCTTTCCCCGGCGCAGATCATCATCGTCCATGCAAGGAAGATCATCATGGATTAAGGAATACGTATGAATCATTTCGACAGCGCATCCGACCGGAATCCCGTCCTTTTCATCTTTTCCGTAAGCATTCAGAACGGCTAAGACGACGAGGGGGCGCAGCCTCTTACCGCCCGCTTCCAAAGAATACAGCATAGATTTTTTGAGGGTTTCCGGCATCGCAAGCCGTTCTGTATACAAAGAAAGCTGCTGTTCAATCAGTTGTTTGCGCGATGCTAAAAATGCGTCCAGTTTATTTGTCACCTTCGTCTTCCTCCTGAACGCTGAAAGGTGCAAGTTCTCCGTTATCTTTTAAAATAAAGTCCATTTGCTTTTCGACATGCTGAAGCTTTTCATGGCACATTTTTGAAAGGGCCATCCCTTCCTGAAAATAATTAATCGCCTGCTCCAGCGGCACGTCTCCTTCTTCAAGCTTTGCCACAATGCCTTCAAGGCCTTTCATCGCCTCTTCAAATGTCAGCTCTTCACTTTTTTTGGTTTCTGTCATTTTCGTTCGCCTCTCTTTTGCAATACTTCACACGTCAGAACGCCGTCTGTCATCTTTACTTCTAGCGTATCATTTTGTTCCACTTGATCAACGCTTTTGATCAGCTCTTTGTCTTTATAGGCCAGACTGTATCCTCTCTCCATCACCTGAAGGGGACTTAATGCATTCAGTTTACCAAGAACCGTCTGAAACTGCGAATGAAGCTGCTTCAGCTGGACATTCATGCTTCGGGCGAGCTGATTTGAGCGCTCCTCGTACCGTTTTTTCGCCTGTTTCAGCTGGGTTTCAGGGTGGAGCGCCGTTAATCTGTACGTATTCCGCTCCAGCTGCCTTTGTTTCATGTCCGTAAGCCCTGTGAGCTGTGATTGGAACTGCTGATACAAAAGGTCAAACTGCTGTTCTTTTTGGGTATACAATCGTTTCGGAAAACGGAACGCGTAGGATGACTGGAGCGATTGAACCCGTTCTTTTTTCTTGCTGATATGCTGCTGCATCGCTCTTGTCAGGCGGACTTCCGCCGTTTTTGTCCGTTCCATTAAGTCCGTCGTGTGGGGGACGGCGATTTCTGCCGCTCCTGTCGGCGTTGCCGCCCGGATATCCGCGACGAAATCACTGATTGTAAAATCTGTTTCATGTCCGACGGCTGATATAATCGGAATGGCGGAAGCAAAAATCGCCCGGGCCACGATTTCTTCGTTAAATGCCCACAATTCTTCGATCGAACCCCCTCCCCTTCCGACGATCAGGACGTCACACATTTTTTGTGCATTGGCTTCTTCAATGCGCTTCACAATCGATCTGCTGGCATTTTCACCTTGAACGAGCGCGGGAAGCACAATGACTTTCACAAGGGGGTATCTTCTTTTGAGTGTGGTAATGACGTCTCTGACGGCTGCTCCCGTCGGTGACGTGACGACCCCGATCGTGGCCGGAAAAGCGGGGATGGCCTGCTTATGCCGGTCATCAAACAACCCTTCGCCGGCAAGTTTTTTCTTTAATTCTTCATATGCTAAGTAGAGCGCCCCCACACCGTCCGGCTGCATTTCTTTCGCGTACAGCTGATAGCTTCCGCTCGGTTCATAGACGGAGATGCCGCCTCTTACGATGACCTTCATTCCGTCTTCGGGCTTAAACGCAAGCCTCGAACTTTGCCTCTGAAACATGACGGCCTGCATGCGGGCATGCTCATCTTTTAATGTAAAATAGATGTGGCCTCTCGTATGGATTTTAACATTGGAGAGCTCACCCTTAATCCAAATGTCTTCAAGATGAGGGTCCACATCGAATTTTCGTTTAATGTATTTGGTAAGCGCGGAAACCGTGACATATGCCGCTTCACTCACATCCTGCACTCCTTTCATAAAGGCTTTTTGCCCTAAACTAAGAAAACCCGCTCTGGCTGAAAGGAGCCTTAAGAAGCGGGTATCGTGCTCATTGTCACACTTTTTGTGACTGTCTCCGGTTATCTATGATAACGTACGTCTGGCAGATTTAACAGTATTATGCGCAAGCATTGTGATGGTCATCGGACCTACTCCGCCCGGCACCGGCGTAATGAAAGATGCTTTTTCTTTCGCTTCATCAAACTGAACGTCTCCGCAGAGTTTTCCGCTTTCGAGACGGTTGACGCCGACATCAATGACAATGGCGCCCTCTTTGATTTGATCAGCTTTGATGAAGTTCGCTTTACCGACCGCTACCACAAGAATATCTGCTTTTTTCGTATGCTCAGACATATTTTTCGTGCGGGAATGGCAATATGTGACGGTCGCGTTTTCGTTCAGCAGCAGCTGGCCGACCGGTTTACCGACAATATTGCTTCGTCCGACTACAACAACTTCTTTGCCGGAAAGATCTACGTTCGTCTTTTTTAATAACTCGACAATTCCGTGCGGCGTGCATGGAAGAAATGTATCTTCGCCAAGCAGCATTTTCCCGACGTTGAGAGGGTGGAAACCGTCAACATCCTTATCAGGGGAGATCCGCTCGATTACGGCTTTTTCAGAAATATGATCCGGGAGCGGCAGCTGGACGAGAATGCCGTGGAATTCCGGATTTTGATTATACTGATCAATCACTGTTAAAAGCTCCGCCTCGGTTAAGCTTGAGTCAAAGCGGTCAAGCTTAAATTTCATTCCCATTGTTTCAGCGGCTTTTTTCTTGCCTGTCACATATGAAACAGAAGCGGGATCGTCTCCGATTAAAATGACCGCCAATCCAGGCACTACGCCTTGTGCTTTCAGCTCTTCTACTTCTTTTGCCAATTGTTCGCGTTTTTCTTTAGCCGTTTCTTTTCCGTCGATGATTGTTGCAGTCATTTTCTTTCCTCCTATGATTCGATATCAGTTTTAATGTTAGAAAGAACCCCGTTTACGAATTTTGCAGCTTTATCGTCGCCGAACCGTTTTGCCAGCTCGATCGCTTCGTTTAATGACACGTTAGCAGGAATGTCGTCAGAATAAACCATTTCATACACCGCCAGACGCAGGATCGCGCGGTCTACGTTTGCAATCCGGTCAAGCTTCCAATTGACGAGATGGCCGGAAATCATTTCATCAAGCTGAACCTGATGTTCGATCACTCCGTACACCAGCTGTTCAAAGAAGGCATCTGTTTTTTCACCATCAAGCGCGTGCTCAATGGCATCGTTCGGTGCAATATCGCTGACATCAATCTGAAAAAGTGCCTGCAAAGCTTTTTCTCTAGCTGTTCTTCTTTTCATTTTCTTTCTCCTTCAGATCCGCTTTATCCGCTTGTCGTTAAGCTTAAAGAGATCATAACATATTTTTTTCTCAATCGCATGTCGAAATTTAGGTTTTTTCACCCTAATGCCGAATATTTTCACAAACCTTATTAATTTCATTCGGATTTCACAGCATGAAGAAACTCGGCTGCCGTTTGTAAGCCGGCTTTCTTCATGCCTGAAATGACGGGAAACGTATAAAAAACCAAAGGGCTGCCCATCCCCTTGGTTTTTATACGCTCATTACATTTCTTCGTCGATTTCGACTTCTTGGGCTTTCGTGTCAAATTGAATGCCGACGATATGAATATTGATTTCATTAATGGTCAGAGACGTCATGTTTAATAAGGTTTGGCGGATATTCTCCTGAACGCTTGCCGCCACTTTCGGGATCGAGATCCCGAATTGAACGACGCAATAGACGTCGATGGTAATCCCGTCATCGGCTAAATCGACCTTTACGCCTTTGCCGTGATTGATTTTGCCGAAGCGTTCTACGACGCCCGTGGCGAAATTGCCGCGCATTTCAGCAACTCCTTCAACTTCGGAAGAGGCGATGCCGGCAATGACTTCAATGACTTCAGGAGCAATTTCAACCTTGCCTAAATGAGCCTCATCATGATCCATTTTAAGCACACTGTTGTCTTCCATTCAATTCACCTCCCGCAAAAATTATGAGCCCATTACATCATATGTTTCTAAAAACTTTGTATTAAACTCTCCGCTGACAAATGTTTCGTGTTCAAGCAGTTTCAAATGGAACGGAATCGTCGTTTCAATACCTTCAATCACGAATTCGCTCAGCGCGCGTTTCATCCGTGCGACTGCCTCATCACGCGTTGTTCCGTATGTGATGACTTTAGCAATCATACTGTCATAGTACGGCGGGATCGAGTAGCCGGGATATGCGGCTGAATCCACGCGTACACCGAGTCCGCCCGGCGGCAGGTACATGTTAATTTTACCGGGTGAAGGCATGAAGTTTTTCGCAGGATTTTCAGCGTTGATGCGGCATTCAATCGCCCAGCCGTTAAATTCAACGTCTTCCTGTCTGAGCGAAAGCTCCTGTCCGGATGCCACTTTGATCTGTTCTTTGATCAGATCCGTTCCCGTCACCATTTCTGTGACAGGGTGCTCTACTTGAATACGCGTGTTCATTTCCATGAAGTAGTAGCGCTGTTCTCTGTAGTCATAAATGAATTCTACTGTGCCGGCTCCCGTGTAACCGACGGCCTTCGCTGCTTTTACCGCTGCTTCACCCATCTGCTCCCTGATTTCAGAATCAAGCGCAGGTGACGGTGACTCTTCAAGAAGTTTTTGCAGACGTCTTTGGATAGAACAGTCACGCTCTCCGAGATGGATCGTGTTTCCGTAATTATCCGCAAGCACCTGAATTTCAACATGGCGGAAATCTTCTATGTACTTCTCGATGTACACACCCGGATTTCCGAATGCCGTAGCGGCTTCCTGCTGGGTAATCTCAATGCCTTTGATCAGTTCTTCTTCTGTGCGTGCGACCCGGATGCCTTTTCCGCCTCCGCCCGCAGTGGCTTTTATAATGACAGGATACCCAATTTCACCTGCAAGCGAAACCGCTTCTTCTGTATTTTTTATGATTCCTTTTGAACCGGGCACAATCGGCACGCCCGCCAGCTGCATCGTGTCGCGCGCGATATCTTTTGTTCCCATTTTTGAAATGGCGTCAGCCGTAGGGCCGACAAACGTTACGTTTAATTCCTCGCACAGCTCGGCAAAGTCGGCGTTTTCAGCTAAAAATCCGTATCCCGGATGAATCGCATCCGTGCCGGTCAGCTTTGCGACGCTGACGATGTTCGTTACATTTAAATAGCTTTCTTTCGATGTTTTCGGCCCGATACAAAAAGCCTCATCGGCCATTTGGACATGCAGGGCGTCTTTATCTGCCTCAGAATAAACGGCTACAGTTTCAATGCCCATCTCTTTGCAGGCCCGGATGATTCTGACGGCGATTTCTCCTCGGTTGGCGATCAATAGCTTTTTAATCATAATAGCAGGTCTCCTTACTCAGCTTTTACAAGAAATAGAGGTTGTCCGTATTCGACCAGCTGGCCGTTTTCAACTAACACTTCAACGATTTCTCCTTTTACTTCGGCTTCAATCTCGTTAAAGAGTTTCATTGCTTCTACGATACAAACAACTGTATTTTCGCTCACTTTTGAACCTTGGTTTACGTAAGGGCCGGCTTCCGGCGATGAAGAAGCATAAAACGTTCCGACCATCGGAGACGTAATTTTGTGCAGGTTTTCGTCTTGTTTCGGCGCTTCCTGAGCAGGAGCGGCTTCACGCGCTTCCGGTTTTGCAGCCTGCGGAGCAGGTGCGTAAGCGGCGGGAACGGCTTGGGCTTGTCCCGTTACATTCACTGCCGGCGCTTCATTTTTTTTCAGTTTGAGGCTTACGCCTTCAATTTCGTAAACAAATTCGTCGATGGAAGATTCATCGATTCTTTTTATCAGTTCGTGAATTTCGTTGATTTTTAACATCAGTTTCCACTCCTATGTATAAAAAATAGAAATTTATGGGTTGCTACTAAAAGTACATACTATGTTTATCTTACAGGAGCGCTTGTGTAAATTCAACACTGATCTAAAATGACATCAGAAAAGCCCGCAGCGGGTGCGGGCGGTTCAGGTCTCTTACTTTGTCGGTT
This sequence comes from Bacillus sp. NEAU-CP5, assembly GCF_026420705.1. Taxonomy (NCBI): domain Bacteria; kingdom Bacillati; phylum Bacillota; class Bacilli; order Caryophanales; family Bacillaceae; genus Bacillus; species Bacillus sp. NEAU-CP5. The sequence continues at coordinate 448,047 of NZ_JAPMOV010000002.1, forward strand.
CAAACGTGACGGCGACGTCTTTCATCGTCTTGATTTCTTTTTCCACCAGGTCAATGATAGCGGAAGCTTTTGCGTTTGAATGTTTGTCAGACATGACGGTAATGTTGATTTTGTCTCCTTCAGCATCCACGAGCGCATCTTTGTAGCCTTGTGTTTTAATCAGCGTTTCCAGCTGTTTTTCCGTCCCTTCAGCATTGCTCAGCGCCGTCATTTTATCGTAGGCTTCGCTTTTTTCCTTTGCGGTCGCATCATCGCTTGAAACAATGCTGTTTAACTGTTCCCTTTCTTTGCTTCTTGCGTCTTCAAGTTCCATACGGTATGCGGTAAATAAGTTTTCATCAGCTGTTTCTGTGGCGACCGATCCGTCTTTGTCCGATGCTTCGGCTGATGTTTCTTTATCCTCTTTTGTGCCTTTAGAATCTTTCGTTCCTTTTGTTCCGTCTTCTTTTTCCGTACCGCTTCCGCTCTTATCTTTCGTTTCAGGAGCCGGCGTTTTTTCAGCGGCGACTTCTCCGCTGCTTTTTTCGCTTTTCATCTGCACGGCATTTTTGCTTTCCGGCGACATAATATAATAAACACTTAATACCACGACGAGACTGAGCATTGTTAAAAGCCAAACCGTTTGTTTTTTCAGCATGATTTATGAATCCTCCTTGATTTTTTTAGGGGCAACCGCTACACGGTAGCTCGGAACATCAAGCACCCTTGTGACGGCATCAATGATGGTTTTTTTTATTTGAACGTTGTCCACTCCCTGAGCGACAACGAGTACACCGCGGATATCGGGCTTTTTCGTCTGGACGACGACCGGGGTTTCCTGGTCCCCGTTTCGAATCATGACAATTTGTTCTTCAGAGGTTTGATCGGTTACGCTTCTTTTGCCGCCTTCTTTATCGGTTTCTTCAGTGGTGGTGTCTTTTTTCGTTTTATTTTTCTCAAACACTTTCAAAGATGTTGCGTCTACGTTTACGACAATTGAGACATCCTCCACGCCGATAATTGTTTCAAGGATTTCTTTCAGCTGGTTTTCATAGTCTCTTTCGTAATCATCGATCGTGGTTTTGGCGCTGCCGTCTTTCGATGCCTTAAAAACGGGTGCGCTTTTTTGCCCGCTTTTGTCTTCCGTTCGGCCGGACATGACGGTCTGCGCCGTTTGGTCCTTCCCGGTTTTCTCCGGTGAAGAGAACAGCTGGCTGACCAGCATAAAAGATACCCCGAGCACAAATACGAACAGAAAGTAATGATATTTTGTCAGTTTTGGTTTTTCTCCGTCTTTCGCCTGTCCGATCATCAGCTGTTTTTTGAGTATGGTCCATAGTCCGTTTTTATTCATGGCCGTTTTTCTCCCCGCCTTCCATATAAACCGTAATTTTCTCACTGCCGATTTCCCATATATCCGCAAGTTTTTCTTTGATGTCTGCGGCCTCTTTTTTGTCGGCTGCGCCTTCCGGTTCGTATTTGCGGTCTGTGCGGATGTCGATCGGTGCGACGGTTTGCACGGTTTTTTCAGAAGATGGGGCCATATACACGCTGATCGTTTTTACATCTTCTTCTGAACGAACCTGTTCTTCCGCTTTAAGGCGGATGTCGTCTATTTTGTATTCGTCATGACTGAACATCTCCTCCGCTTTCTTTTTTAGTTGGACAGCCATTTCTTCTAAAACATATGCGCGGTTTGATGCTTGTATTTCTTTTTTTTCTGATTTGATTTGATTTTTTATATCAGCGGATTGAGATTGCTCTTGTTTTGTCAAATAATCGAAGATGATTTCCGGGTCTGTTTTGAAAAGTTTGAATATCGGGTTGAGCATGACAATGATTAACAGCAGACTGACAACCATCTTTGCGTATTTTTGCATACTGGAGCTGGGCAGCAGCATGTCGATGACGATGGCGAATAAGATAAATAAAATAATGCTTGTCAGCCATTCTGTTAAAAAGCTCATATCCAATGGGCCTCCTTTATTTCATCATCATGGTGAGGTTGCCTGCTGTAATAATGACTGTGATGCTGAGGAAAAACATGAGAGAGACAATGGCGAGCGCCGCGAAAATATACAGTACGCTTCTGCTGATGACACCGAGACACGTAATGACGGGCCCGCCTCCGAGCGGCTGCAAAATAGCGGCCGCGAGCTTATAAATAAAAGCGAGCGAGAGCACTTTGATCGCCGGAAACGCGGAGATGCAGATCAAAATTCCGACTCCGAGGATTCCCACAGTGTTTTTTAATAGGAGCGAGGCGCTGATGACCGTATCCGTCGCATCCGTAAACATCCGGCCGAGCACGGGAATAAAATTGCCTGTTATAAATTTTGCAGTCCTGAGCGTAATCCCGTCCGTCACGGCAGCCGAAGCCCCCTGTACGGAGATGACGCCGAGAAACACGGTGAGGAATACGGCAAGCGCGCCGATCGCGATATTTCTGAGCAGATTGGCAAGCTGCGTGACTTTATATTGATCCGTCATCGTGCTGACGATGCTTAAAATCGCTGACAGGAAGATAAGCGGCATGACGATGTTTTGAATGAGAAGGCCGCTCGTATTCATCAGAAATAAAATAACGGGGTGAAAAAAAGCTGCGGAGACGGCTCCCCCGGAAGACGCCAAAAGCGCGAGTAAAAGCGGGATGAGCGCGAGAATGAAGCTTGTCATCGTCTGGATCGCTTCACTGGCATAATTGACGGCAACATGAAAGCTGTTTAAAGCGAGAATAATCAGCACCATGTAGACGATTGCATAAGCCACTTTGCTGACGGTGCTCTGCTGGAACGCATTTTGCAGGAGCTGCAGAATGACACAAAAAATGGTAAGAAGAATCAAAGTTCCCAGAAGCTTTCCGTTTGCGAGCACTTCATGAAACAAGTATGAAAATAAAGCCTTCAGCCATGCCTCCGGTGAGAACGTTTTTTCACCGTTAATAAAGTCGATGATGCTTCCCTTTTGGCTTTCAGGCAGAAGACCGCCGTATTCTGTCATGATGTCGTCCCAAAACTTTCCGATGCCTTCTGTTTTCAGCGCTTCGGCCTGCTTTTTCGCCACTTCATCAGCGGATTCTTGGTGAACTGCGGTTTCCTGCGACGCACCGTCTGTTCCGGCAGCTTGTACACATTCAGTCTGAAAAAATAAGAGGATGAACAAAAAAGCTCCCGCCCACCGAAAGCGCTTCATTTTTTGTGCCCCCCTTTCCATTTTATTATGATCATGAAGGAATAAGTCCGAGAATCGTTTCAATAATGACGGTGAGTATCGGCACGGCCATTACCAGTATCAAAATTTTTCCGGCCAGCTCTATTTTCGAAGCAATTGCTCCCTGGCCCGCATCCTTTGTAAGCTGCGCTCCGAATTCAGCGATGTAGGCGATGCCGATAATTTTTAAAATGGTTTCCACATAGACCATATTGACATTTGCATTGACGGCTATTTTTTCTATCATTCTGATAATGTCGTAAATCTGGTCGATGAGATAAAGAAAGATCACGCAGCCGCTGAAGACGACAATCATAAACGCGAAAGTCGGTTTCTGTTCTTTTACGATCAGGGAGAGAAATGTGGCGATCAGGCCTAAACCTACAATTTGAACAATCTCAATCTGTAAGCCCCCCTATCCTTGGAATAGAAACACAGCTTTGATCTTTTTGAACAGGTCATCGACAATCGTCGCCACCATAAATAAAATATAGATAAAGCCAAGCAGCGTCACCCACTGGGCGTATTCTTTTTTTCCCATTTGATCAAGTATGGTGTGCAGAAACGCAACCACGATACCGACTCCGGCGATTTGAAAAATGACATTTACGTCGACTCCCATTTTATGTTTGCTCCCCTCATGTTTACATCAATAGAAGAATGAGTAACAGTCCGGCTAAAAATCCTAAGCTTTTCACCATTTTTTCATTTTTCGCCTGCGCCCGTCCGGCATCCGCTTCCGCCGCTTCCAAATGTGTAAGCGCAAGCTTGATATGTTTCTGCTGAGAAACACGGTCATGGAGCCCGAGCGTCTCTCCGAATTGCTTCAGCACATCATATTCGCTTTTTTTCATCGCCATGGAAGGCCAGTTATGTTTCAAGCTCTGTTCCCAAGCCGTTTTGGCGGAATCACTTCCCTGCTCAAGCCTTCTGCTGAAAGCTTGAAACAGTAACGATACAGGTTTGGAAAGCTGTGCGGCAATTTGTCCCGAGGCGGTATGCAGCGGTGTATGCCCGAACATGATTTCCGCTTCAAGCGATTGGAGCGCCGCGCGCAGCTGGCGGATCTGCCTCGGCCTTTCAATATACATTTTGGCGATCTCAAATCCCGTCCATGTCGTCGCTGTCAGAATAAACACGGCACCCAAAAGCTTCAGCATGTCATCACGCTTTCAGCATGCGGAACAGGTTCCCCGTCCTTTCCGTACATCCTGCTGATCGTTCCCGGACCGCGGCGCCTTGACAGTTCAACATACCGGTCAAACACGTTTTCCTCCCAAAGCATTTTCAGCGACGGCCTCTTTACCAAGTCTTTCATGTCCCACCCGTGCGCAGATACGATAACAGATACGCCCGCATGGAGCGCCTCCAGCAGCGCTTGTGAGTCTTCCATTCTCCCGATTTCATCCACAATTATGACATCAGGACTCATAGAGCGAATCATCATCATCAGCCCTTCCGCCTTCGGACAAGCATCAAGGACATCGATTCTGCGGCCGAAACTGTGCTGGGGAATGCCCCGCAGGCAGCCGGCAATTTCCGACCGTTCATCTACGATACCTGTCTTTTTCGCCGGAATGCGTTTTGATCCGGTGCTGGAAAGCCGGGCCAAATCACGAAGCAAGGTCGTTTTCCCCGTTTGCGGAGGACCGATGATCAGCGTGTTCAGCCAGTTTTCTTTCCATAAGAAAGGAATGAGCGGTTCTGCGATTCCCAGCTTCTCCCGGGCGATTCGGATATTAAAAGAAGTAATATCCCGGAGTCCTTTGACAGCTCCGTTTTCGACGATGACTCTTCCGGCCAGCCCCACACGGTGGCCTCCTCTGATTGTGATGTATCCTTTTTTCAGCTCTTCTTCCAGCGTGTACATACTGTAATTGCTGAGCCGGCTGAGGATCAGCTGTGCGTCGCCGGCCGTGCACACATATGACAAATACAAAGGTTGTCCTTTTCGGATCAATTCAACCGGCCTGTCGACGCGGATTCTGATTTCTTCTGTATCCCGCCTCGCTTCTTCGGGCACGGCGGAGATGGCATCTCTCAATAATTCAGGGAGAACCTCTGTAATTTCATTCAATAGAGTCTCCTCCTTTTTTACCGATTGGCTTCTTTAAAATGTATGATCCGGGACAGACTTTATGACACCCCGCCCTCTATTTATGCACACCGGCCAAAATCAGCACCACTCCCGCAAAAATCAATATTAATTTTGCATATGAGAGCTGTCCGGCAATCTGATAAATGCCGATCGTCATCGTGATGATAAAGATCAGCGGCCCGACGATTGCCAAAATACTATTCACCACAACCGCTTTTCTGATGTCGTTTGTCAAAAGCATGATAATAGCGGCCGATAATTCAATGAGCGAGGACAAAACTCGTAAACCGGCCATCGTTAAAACAGTAGAATTGATTGAACCAAACAAAAATTTCATTGCAATCCCCCAACTTCAAGCATTTTGTTACACTATATGCTCTAGCTGACGGAAGTAGTCTCACTATTTTCATATAGAAGAAAGATTCTGAGGCAGAACGCAAAAAAAGCCTGCCCCGTAAAAGGAGCAGACTCCGAATTTCTTTGACTACGCTCTTGACACGTAAGAGCCGTCTGATGTATTTACAACTAGCGTATCGCCTTCGTTCACGAAGAACGGTACGTTTACGACAAGACCTGTTTCCGTTTTGGCAGGTTTTGTGCCGCCTGACGCCGTGTCGCCTTTAATTCCCGGCTCTGTTTCAACAACTTTCAGTTCAACTGTGTTCGGCAGTTCAATACCGAGCGTTTCAGACTGATACATCATGATGTGCACAGACATATTTTCCAGAAGATATTTTAATTCTTCTTCGATTTGGTTTTCGTTCAATTCAAGCTGTTCATATGAGCTTGTATCCATGAACACGTGCTGATCGCCGTTGGCATAAAGATACTGCATCGTTTTTGTTTCGATTTGCGCTTTCGCGACTTTTTCACCTGCACGGAATGTTTTCTCCTGAATAGCGCCCGTGCGCAGGTTACGCAATTTAGAACGGACAAATGCCGCTCCTTTTCCCGGCTTTACGTGCTGGAAGTCAACGACGCGCCAAATGCCGCCGTCTACTTCAATCGTTAGTCCTGTACGAAAATCGTTAACTGAAATCATGTTTGATGTCCTCCTATATTCCGATCACAAAATAATTAATTCTTTAGGGGAATGCGTAATTGTCCGGTTGCCGTCCTCAGTGATGATGATATCATCTTCGATTCTTGCGCCCCCAACATCCGGTATGTATATGCCCGGCTCGACCGTTACCGCCATGCCCGGCTCAAGAACGGCCGATGACCTGAAAGACAGCCCCGGTGATTCATGGACTTCCATTCCGAACCCGTGTCCTGTCGAATGGCCGAAATACTGTCCGTAGCCTTTTGCGGTGATGTGATCCCTCGTCAGGGCGTCCGCTTCTTTTCCCGTCATGCCGGGTTTAATATGCAAGACACCAAGCGCTTGGGCATCGTATACGACCTGATAAATCTCTTTCAGTTTATCACTTGGCTCTCCGACCGCGACGGTGCGTGTGATATCAGAACAATAGCCTTTATAATAAGCGCCGAAATCGAGCGTGACCAAGTCTCCCTTTTCAATCAATTTGCCGCTTGCCACTCCGTGGGGAAGGCTGGATCTGACTCCCGAGGCGACGATCATATCAAAGGAAGAGCCGTCTGCTCCTTGACGTCTCATATAAAATTCAAGCTCGTTTGCAACTGAAATCTCTGAGATGCCCGGTTTGATAAACGTCAGAATATGTTCAAACGCATCATCCGCAATCTTCGCAGCTTCCTCTAATATCTTAATCTCTTCACTTGACTTAATCAAGCGCAACTTTTCAACGGAATCCGCGACGGGAACCATCTCCGCTTCCTGCAGCACAGCTTGGTAGGATGCATATGTTCCGTACGTCATGCTGTTTTGCTCGAAGCCGAGTTTTTTAATGCCGTACTCAAGAATCGTATCCGCAGCCGTTTGGATTAAGCTTCCGCCGTGCTCGATAATGTCAAAACCCTTCACTTGCGTCTTCGCCTGCTCGGTGTAACGGAAATCCGTGATAAATGCCGCACGTTCTTTCGATATGACCGCAAGGCCTGACGAACCCGTAAATCCCGTCATATACTGCAGATTGGCGGAGCTTGTCACAAGCATTCCGTCTATATCCAGCTGACCGAAAAGATTTCGCAATTTCTCAAGTTTCATTCCCTTTCTCCTCCTCGCCGATTCTTGACTGCCGCCTGACAACGCGGGAGCATCCCCGCTCGGTTTTCAGCATAAAAAATGTTCACTTCTCGTGAACATTTTACCATACCGGACAGGGATTATACACTTATTCACTTGTTGCCAAGCGCCCTTGCAAGCTTGTCTGACGTAAGTTCATTGTAGTTGAAGGAAATTGAGTAGCCGACAAACAAACCGTACAGAATGTAAAGGCAAAGCGTCGTCACGATTGTATCTGATTTCAATTCAGTGACGGATTTCACATCTTCGAAAATCGGATTGAATAAGAAAAAAACCGCACACCATAAAATGATGCCGTACACCATCCCCGGCCACATGGTTTTAAAACGCTTCAGGCACACGAAATAAATGAACGCTCCGGCAATTGAAATCAACCCGATGACAACGATGCTGACCATCGTGCCGAGCCATTGTTTTTTCCATTCTCCGATCATAAACGGCTGAAGAATCATGTTGGGGCTGATCTCTGAAAAATGAAAGACATACCCGAGATAGCCGATCAAACTCCAAAATACACCGCCGGCAAATCCTATACCGCAAATTCTGCCGGTAAATGAAACAGGCTGCTGATCATCATCCTGCTTCTTTTTTTCTTCCTGTTCTGAATGTTTTTCGCTTGTCATCATGGCACCTCCAGTCATAGACTGCCCCAAAATTGAAAAGTCATAAAAAGCTGCGCCATATTTTCATTCAATGAGTAAATTCTAAAAAAACGGGGTATACTGCATGTAGAAAAAGCATTGATTTTCCGGCTGTCTAACTAGAGGTTTACCGAGGTTTCCTGTACAATAGAGTGAAAGGAAATGGTTAGTAAATCCTAAGAAAACAGGCAGGTTGATAAACAATGTCCAAACAAAAAACGCCCCCTGCATACGGCGGGCAGGCTGTCGTTGAAGGAGTCATGTTCGGCGGCAGAAAAAATTATGTTACCGCCATCCGGAGGAATGACGGAAGCATTGATTTTTTCAAGCTTCCGAGAGTGCCGAACGCCAAGCTTTCGGCTTTAAAAAAGATTCCTTTTTTGCGGGGAATCGTCGCCATCATTGAGGCGAGCGCCAACGGCACAAAGCATTTAAACTTTTCCAGCGAACGTTACGGGCTTGATCCTCAAGATGACGCCAAGCTGGAGCAGGAAGATAAGAAGGGTTCGGGCTTATCGATGTTTTTCAGCCTGGCGGTGATCGGCGTTCTGTCGTTTTTGTTCAGCAAATTCGTTTTTACGCTCGTCCCGGTCTTCTTAGCGGAGCTTGTAAGGCCCGTATTTTCCTCAGACGCCGCGCAGATCGGAATCGAAAGTCTGTTTAAGCTTATTCTGCTTCTCGGCTACATTTATTTTTTATCAATGACGCCGTTAATTAAAAGAGTGTTTCAATATCATGGAGCCGAACATAAGGTCATAAACTGTTATGAACAGAATTTGCCAATTACAATAGAAAATGTTCAGAAACAGTCACGGCTTCATTACCGTTGCGGTTCAAGCTTTATTTTATTTACGATCATTGTCGGCATGTTCATCTATTTACTCGTTCCGACAGATCCGCTTTGGGTGCGGATTTTAGACAGGATTGCGCTTATACCGGTCGTTCTCGGCATCTCCTTTGAAGTGCTCCAGCTGACGAACAAAGTGCGGAATATCCCCGTTTTGAAAGTGCTCGGTTATCCCGGCCTGTGGCTGCAGCTTTTAACGACAAAGGAACCGGCGGATGACCAGGTCGAGGTTGCCATAGAAAGCTTTAACGAGCTTCTCAGACTGGAAGACATTTCAGAACAGAGCGAAAAGCCGTCTCACAACGTAATCTGAACCGTTACCGTTATTATTTTGGAGGTGGGCAGTTATGAATCATCGTGTACAACCTTTTTTTGCTGTATTGATAGCGCTTGGCGCATTCGGTTTCATTTATGCGGCGGTAACCAACCCCGGGCAGATGATTTCAAGAGCGATCACCGTTATTATCGCAGGCATCATTATTTATTTTATCGTGAGGACGGTCCTGAACCGCCGCACCGGCCGTGATGGAACCGCTTTCACAAAAGCGGCCAGACAATCGCGGCTCCGAATGAAGGAGCAAAAAGCGAAGCACCGCGCCGGACACAGAGGCCGGGTCAGCCATTTGCGGAGCGTGCCGAGCAGCAGCAGACCGAAGCCGATGATTCTTAAGAAAAAAAGCCAGACCCAGCTTACCGTCATAGAAGGTAAAAAGAATAAAAAGAAAAACAGAGCGCTTTTTTAATAGCTCCATTGCTTCAAAAATTGCTCTGTTCTGCTTTTTCCTAGCTCAATGAGAGCTAGTTTTTTTTGCGGTGTGAGATGAAACTCCGTCGCCATCACATGTTCCACCGGAATAAAAATAATATTCTGTTCGTACTTTGTCGCGATATGCCTGGCATCATGAGCGTCTTTCATCGTTTCAAACAAAGCCCCGAACAGCTCAAAAGCGTTGCGGATTGATTTTTTCGGGCGCTCTTTTTCGTTGGGCGAAAGCGAAATTCCGATGACCGGCCGTTTGCGTTCTTTTGAATACAGCCAAATCGGGAAATTGCTTAACACGCCGCCGTCAACGACCGTCGAGGTGCCTTTTTCGGTCTTCAGTTTTATCGGTTCAAAAAAATAAGGAATGCTGCAGCTCATTCTGACGGCTCTGGCAACCGGGAACATCTCCGGATTTAATCCGTAGCGGGGAAGATCGTCAGGAAGCACGATCATCGTTCCGTTCGTCAGATCTGAAGCGATGAGACGGAGCGAGCCTTTTTTCAAATCGCCGAACGCGATGATGCCCTTCGCTTTTAATTTATCCGCAATCCATTTTTCCAGCATATCGCCTCTGTATAGTCCGAGGCGCCAATATATCGATACCCACCGCAGGATTTTCAGCGGGAGGAATGAGTATCTCTGATCAAGCAATTGCCTTCCGTCCACCTCGTCTATGATGGAATGAACCTCTCTGCTCGTATAGCCCGCAGCGATAAATGCAGCAATAATTGCGCCGGCGCTTGTTCCGGCGAGCCTTTCAAAGCGAAAGCCCTTTTCTTCCAGCGCTTCATAAGCGCCGGCAAGCGCCACCCCTTTTATCCCCCCGCCCGAAAATACGCCGTCAATCTGCATAGCGCGCCCTCTCCCTTCCATCTCAAGGTGTATTATTATTTTAAGAAACGGCTGGGCGAAATAGACCAAAGAATGAAGACATTAAAAAAAGGGCGCCCCATTTCGGGCTGCCCTTTATTCACCGGGATTTTCGGTTTTTTTCTGTACGGATTTCAATTCTTTTTTCCGGCTTTCGTCATCTTCGAAATACTGAACGAGGTCGCCGATACGGTCAATGCTGTTCCAGCTCAGATGATGTTCGATTCCTTCAACATCATTGTAAATCTTCTCTTCATCAACACCAATGATTCTTAAAAACTGCTCAAGCAATTCGTGTCTGTATACGAGCCGTTTGCCGATCTTTTTGCCTTTTGACGTCAATACGAGCCCGCGATATTTTTCATAAATCAAATACTCGTCTTTATCTAGTTTTTGAACCATTTTCGTTACAGAGGAGGGGTGGACTGCCAAAGCTTCCGCGATATCAGAAACCCGTGCATATCCTTTTTCTTCTATCAGCATATAAATCTGTTCAATATAATCTTCCATACTTGGTGTTGTCATAAGTAACCCTCCCAAAAAGCACCTTAACTTTATAAACCATTACAAGTTTACACTAACGGTCATGAAAAAACAAGGATGCTTCCGGTCTGTCAAGCCTTATCAGCGCTTATAATTCCATTCATCAGACGCGTATTTCGTCTCAGCCAGCTCATTGACAAATGCAAGCTCTTCAGACGTGAGTGTGTAAGGCTCAAGATGAATGTTCAGCCCTTCCTCAAAACCGGCTTTAAAAGCGATTCTGGCCTCATCCATCGTTACCCGTTTCGGCGCTAAGGCGTTGATGGCTACCGCTTTGTTTTTGAAATTCCGCTGCATGCGTTCACGGACTCTGTCGCTCGGATATAAAAACAGATCAAACAGCTTATCCTCATCAATGTCAAGCAGGATGGAACCGTGCTGAAGAATGACGCCTTTTTGGCGTGTCTGTGCGCTTCCGGCAACTTTCCGTCCTTCGACGACCAGTTCATACCACGAAGGCGCATCAAAGCAGACGGACGAGCGCGGATTTTTCAAGCTTTCTTTTTCTTTCTCCGTTCGCGGAATCGCAAAGCAGGCATCAAGTCCAAGGTTTCTGAATCCCTGCAGAATACCTTCTGAAATCACCCGGTACGCCTCTGTCACCGTGGCCGGCATTTCCGGGTGATCCTCTGAAACGATTACGCTGTATGTCAATTCTTTATCATGCAGAACACCCCGTCCGCCTGTCGGTCTTCTGACAAACCCGAGGCCGTGTTTATGTACTGCGTCAAAGTTAATTTCCTTCTTAATATTTTGAAAATACCCGACAGACAAAGTTGCCGGATTCCAGCCGTAAAAACGGATCACCGGAGGAATTTTTTTTTGGCTGTGCCAATATAAAAGCGCTTCATCCAGCGCCATGTTAAATGCCGGGCTTTCATTCCCTGAGTCAATAAACCGCCATGTTTCTTTTTCCATACACTGAACCCTTCTTTATCGTTTTAATAAAATCAGTTTAACAAACTGCCTTGAAAATGAAAAATATTTCGTTTCATTAAGGATGACAATCGCTTCATGCTTTACTATAATAGTATTTGTCCCAAAACGTCCGGTAAGCCTTGTTTTCAGGAAGCAGGGTTTTATTTTATAAGCTAAAGGAGTAGAATCGCATTGTCTAATATGATTGCTTTAATTATTGTTGCGGCGTTTATCGTTTATATGATCGTGTCGTATTTTTACCAGCAGCGTTTAATGAAAACACTTACGGAAGAGGAATTCCGCGCGGGCTACAGAAAAGCGCAGCTGATTGACGTCCGTGAACCGAATGAATTTGAAGGCGGCCATATTCTCGGCGCGCGCAACATTCCGCTGTCACAGCTGAAACAGCGCAAAAGTGAAATCCGTCCTGATAAACCCGTTTATCTGTACTGCCAAAACAATGTCCGCAGCGGACGCGCGGCACAGACGCTCCGCAAACACGGCTGTAAAGACATTTACAACCTGAAAGGCGGATTTAAAAAATGGGGCGGAAAAATTAAAGCAAAAAACTAATCATAAAAAAGAGCTGTCCGTTTTATACGGAAGCTCTTTTTTTACACCGTGTCAGCGGCTGATGTCAGGTGTATGTTCGTACTTTAAAACCGGCTTTCTTGCCGCCTTGGTTTCATCCATTCTTTTGACAACTGTTGTATGCGGCGCCTCCTGAACGATTTCAGGCGATTCCTCCGCTTCCCGCGCAATTTGAATCATGGCATCTATAAACGCATCAAGCGTTTCCTTTGATTCCGTTTCCGTCGGTTCGATCATGATGCTTTCTTCAACATTGAGAGGAAAATATACAGTCGGCGGATGATAGCCGAAATCCAAAAGCCGTTTGGCAATATCAAGCGTTCGTACGCCAAGCTTTTTCTGCCTTCTTCCCGATAACACAAATTCATGCTTGCAATGACGGTCATACGGGAGATCATAATAAGGCGCGAGTCTTCTCATCATATAATTTGCATTTAAAACCGCGTGTTCGGTCACGGCTTTTAAGCCGTCAGGCCCCATGGAACGGATATACGTGTAGGCTCTGACATTAATGCCGAAGTTGCCGTAATAAGGTTTTACGCGCCCGATCGACTGCGGCCGGTCATAGTCAAAAGTCAAACGGCCCTCTTTTTTCGTGAGAACGGGTTTCGGCAGATACGGAATGAATTCTTTTTTCACTCCGACCGGCCCTGAGCCAGGTCCTCCCCCGCCGTGCGGCCCGGTAAATGTTTTATGCAGATTAAGGTGAACGACGTCAAATCCCATATCTCCCGGTCTTGCTTTACTTAACACGGCATTTAAATTCGCTCCGTCATAATAAAGCTTTCCGCCGGCCTGATGGACGATTTCAGCCATTTCCGTAATGTTTTCCTCAAATAACCCGAGGGTGTTCGGATTCGTCAGCATCAGCGCCGCTGTTTCTTCATTTACCGCTCTTTTCAAATCTTCAATGTCAACCAGCCCGTGCTCATTTGACTTGACGGTAATCGTTTCAAAACCGGCGACCGTGGCGGATGCCGGATTCGTACCGTGGGCTGAATCAGGGACAATCACCTTCGTCCGTCCGAAGTCTCCCCGCGCTTCGTGATAGGCGCGGATCATCATCAGGCCGGTCCATTCGCCGTGAGCGCCCGCCGCAGGCTGCAGCGTTACCTCGTCCATGCCCGTAATCTCCTCCAAGTGTCCGCTTAAATCGTATAAAAGCTCAAGCGCCCCCTGAACAGTATCCTCGTCCTGAAGCGGATGAATAGCGGAAAAACCTGCGAACCGGGCAATTTTTTCATTTAATTTCGGATTGTATTTCATCGTACAGGAGCCGAGCGGATAAAAGCCTGAATCAACTCCGTGGTTTCTCCTAGAAAGAGCGGTATAATGCCGCATAATATCGAGCTCTGATACTTCCGGCAGCTTTGCGTCTTCATCGCGGATATAGTCACCGGGAAGAAGGCTTTCAAGCTCTGTTTCCGGCACATCAAGCTCCGGAAGGCTGTAACCGACACGCCCTTCGCGGGACATTTCAAAAATAAGCGCCTGATCTTGATTATTCATGTTGATCCCCCAATCCCGCAATAAGCGAATCGATCTCTTCTTTTGTTCTCAGCTCTGTGACGGCAATGAGCATATGCTGATTCAGTTCCGGAAACGCAAGGCCTAAGTCATATCCGCCGATGATGCCGTCTTGCAGGAGCCGCCGGTTTGCTTCCTTGACGGGAAGATTCAGCCTGACGGCAAATTCATTAAATATCGGGCCGTCAAATGCTACGTGTAAGCCGGCTTTTTCCGCTTGGCGTCTCGCGTAATCAGCTTTCAATATATTTTGGCGGGCCATGTCTTTGACGCCGTTTTTTCCGAGCGCCGTCATCGCGACTGAAGCCGCTAAAGCATTCAGCGCCTGATTTGAACAAATGTTAGACGTGGCTTTGTCTCTTCTGATATGCTGCTCGCGCGCCTGAAGAGTGAGAACAAAACCTCTTCGCCCGTTTTCATCCTCCGTTTGGCCGACAAGCCGGCCCGGCACCTTTCTCATCAGTTTTTTCGTTACTGCAAAATAGCCGCAGTGCGGGCCGCCGAACGCCGCAGGTATGCCGAAAGGCTGCGCGTCCCCGACGACGATATCAGCTCCGTATGCCCCGGGCGGTGTCAAAATACCGAGCGCGAGCGGGTTTGAAGAAACAATCAGCTGGCTGTTTCCTTTATGTGCGAGCGGCTCAATGTCCTTTAACGGCTCGATTTGTCCGAAGAAGTTCGGATACTGGACGATCACGGCGGCCGTTTCATCACAAACGGCATGTTCCAATGCTTCAAGATCTGTGGCGCCGTTTTTCGCAGGCACCTCTACAACCTCAATATATTGGCCCTTTGCGTATGTTTTCAAAACATCCCGCGATTCCGGATGAACGGCTGCGGAAATGACGATTTTTTTCTTTTTCGTATGGCCTGACGCAAGCATCGCCGCTTCCGCCAGCGCCGTTCCCCCGTCGTACATAGAGGAGTTTGCGATATCCATTCCCGTTAATTCACAGATCATCGTTTGAAATTCAAAAATCGCCTGCAGCTCTCCTTGTGAGATTTCAGGCTGGTAAGGTGTATATGCCGTGTAAAACTCTGATCGGGATATCACATGATCGACGATAATCGGCTGGTAGTGATCGTACACTCCTGCCCCCAGAAAAGATGCATATGTAACAGCGTCTTTATTTTTCGCCGCAAGCTTCGTCAGCTCTCTCGTCAGCTCAGTTTCTGACTTTGCTTGTTTAATTTGGTAGTCTTTTTGAAACCGTACATTTTCCGGAATATCGGCAAACAGTTCATCAATTGTTTCTGCGCCGATGGCTTTCAGCATTTCTTTTTTATCCTGTTCTGTCGCGGGCAAATATCGATGCTTCATATGACTCTCCTTTTTCAGCTCTGTTTTGGACGTTTATAAAACGGTGTGCGGACAATCTTCGCTTTTACCGTTTTTTTACGGATTTCCACTTCTACTTCCGTTCCGACTTCACTGAATTCCGTTTTGATTAAGGCAAGGCCGATATTTTTCTTTAAAGTCGGAGATTGCGTGCCTGTCGTGACTTCACCGATCGGAACACCGTCTTTTTTCACGGCGTACCCGTGTCTCGGAATCCCTTTTTCAATCATCTCAAGTCCGACCAGCTTTCGCGGGGCTCCTTTTTCTTTCTGTTCGCGCAATACTGATTTCCCGAAAAAATCGGAATCTTTCTTGTGTTTCACGGCAAATCCGATTCCGGCTTCAATCGGTGTAATATCTTTCGTCAATTCCTGACCGTATAAAGCAAGCTTCGCTTCAAATCTCAGCGTATCACGGGCGCCGAGGCCGCACGGAACGAGGCCTTCATGCTCTCCCGCTGCAAGTATCTCCTTAAATAGATGAACTGCATCTTCATTGCGGCAATATAACTCAAACCCGTCTTCACCGGTATAGCCTGTTCTTGAAAGCAGGACTTGTCGTCCGGCAACGTCCGCCCCATCAATAAACGTAAACGGCTTTAAGGAGGACAAATCACATTCAGTCAGCTTCGCAAGAACCGACTGAGCATTCGGCCCCTGAACGGCAAGCAGTGAAATCCCGTCAGACTGATTCGTCAGCGTGACATCGCCTTCCGTATGTTCCGTCAGCCAAGCGATGTCTTTTTCAATATTAGACGCGTTAATCACGAGCAGATAACAGCTCTCGCTTTTCTGATAGATCAGCAAGTCATCGACCGTACCGCCGTCAGGATAACACATGGCGGTATAGAGCGCGTTTCCCGGCTTTAAATCGGCAACGTCATTTGTCATCATTTTTTGGAGAAAAGACAGGGCGTCTTTACCGGATACTTCGACTTCCCCCATATGGGACACATCAAACAGGCCCGCTTTTGTGCGGACGGCTTCATGCTCCTCTTTAATAGAAGAAAATTGAACCGGCAGCTCCCATCCTCCAAAATCAATTGTTTTTCCGCCGTATTCTTTATACACGTCATAAAGCGGTGTTCGTTTCAGCATCATCTTCCCCCTTCAGTCATTGGCGCATTGTAAAAACATATAAAAAAGGACAGAGAAACACCTCATGAAAATGAAGGTTTCTCTGTCCCGGCACCTGAAAGTTTAC
This sequence comes from Bacillus sp. NEAU-CP5, assembly GCF_026420705.1. Taxonomy (NCBI): domain Bacteria; kingdom Bacillati; phylum Bacillota; class Bacilli; order Caryophanales; family Bacillaceae; genus Bacillus; species Bacillus sp. NEAU-CP5. The sequence goes on from NZ_JAPMOV010000002.1 coordinate 464,743, forward strand.
TTTATGAACATATCATAAAGACGTCCCCTTTGGTGGCCTGCTTCTTCTAAACGCAGACACTCTCCAGAGTTGCGTCGAGCAAGAGTTCTTTTGCCTGAGAGATTCACTCCGCAGTTTGCTCCTTCGGCGCCCGGACGCCCATCTTTCGTCCGAGTCTCTCCCCTTGCTGTCATTCGCTCATATTTACCAATTTTATGGACATACTAAAGCAATATCTTTTAGTGAAATCATTACTTATATCCTACCACCCTCACTTACGTCCGGCAACAAAAATTATGATAAATCAGTTTTTTAAAAGAAAGGCGGTTTTGTTACATATGACAGCAGAGATCATATTTGATGCAAACTGGCCGGGAGAGTTTTCTGAGCGGCTGAAAACGGACGGTCCCTGGTCAAATTGGGAGATGTACAAATTGTCGGCCGAAGTCCAGCAGACCCTTGCCATTCCTGAATTTGAAGGATTGAGGGCTCCTTTATACCTTCCCGATTTCACTCCGCTTCCCCATCAGCTTGAGGTCGCGCAGAAAGTCGTTGAAAAAATGAACGGCAAGGCGATTTTGGCTGATGAAGTGGGGCTCGGAAAAACGGTGGAAGCGGGCCTGATTTTAAAAGAATATATGATTCGCGGGCTGGCCAAAAAAATCCTGATTCTTGTGCCGGCATCACTCGTTTCCCAGTGGGTGAAAGAGCTTCAGGAGAAGTTTTTAATACCCGCTGTTGAACAGAAAAAAAGCTATGTGTGGGAACAGTGCGATATCGTCGTTTCTTCTATTGATACGGCCAAACGCTCCCCTCACAAAGACATTGTGCTTTCTATTCCGTATGATCTCGTCATTATTGACGAGGCGCACAAGCTCAAAAACAGCAAAACGAAAAATTATGAATTTGCGAGAAGTCTTGTGAAGAAATACTGCCTGCTTCTGACGGCGACGCCGATTCAAAACCGAATCGAAGAAATCTTCAATTTAGTGTCACTGTTAAAACCCGGCCATTTAGGAAACGAAAGCGGATTTCAAGAAACCTTCAATCGGAAGGACGGGATTGACGCTCATGAGCATTTGAAAGAGCTCGTCAATAAGGTAATGATCCGCAACACGCGGAGCGACACCGGCCTTACATGGACGAAGCGCCATGTGGAAACAGTGCCGATCACCTTTTCACCGACGGAACAGGCGCTTTACGATGACATCGTCGCACTGAAAAACGGCACGGAAAAGCCCGCCAGCGCATTTTCCATTATGACGCTGCAAAGAGAGTGCTGTTCAAGCAGGGAAGCCGTGTATATGACGCTCAAAAAAATGCTTGACCAAAAAGACAAACAAGCGCCCGCATTCGATGATCAGACGATCGCTAATTTAATGGACCGCATTAATCAAGTCACGCAAAACTCAAAAGCGATTCAAGTTGTTGACTTGATCCAAAAGATTAATGATAAAGTCATTATTTTCACTGAATACAGGGCGACACAGATTTACCTGCAATGGTTCCTTCAGCAGAACGGCATAAGCTCCGTTCCGTTCAGAGGCGGATTTAAACGCGGAAAAAAAGACTGGATGAAGGACCTCTTCCGCGGCAAAGTGCAAGTGCTGATCGCTACAGAAGCCGGAGGCGAAGGGATCAACCTGCAATTCTGCAACCATATTATCAATTATGACCTCCCGTGGAACCCGATGCGGCTTGAACAAAGAATCGGAAGGATTCACAGACTCGGTCAGGAAAGAGATGTCCATATCTACAATATGGCGACAAAACATACGGTGGAAGAGCATATCTTAAAACTTCTGTATGACAAAATTCATTTATTTGAAAATGTCGTCGGAGAATTAGATGACATCTTAACAAAAATCAAAGTGAGCAATTTCGAAGACCATTTGCATGATATTTTATGCCATTCGCTGACAGAGGAAGAAATGAGAATCAAAATGGACAATCTCACCTCTTTTCTGTCGTACGGTACGGAAAAGCCCGCCAGAAAAAAAGGATCTTAATCTAAAAGGAGGAAGCGCGACATGAGACAGCAGGGGGTTCACGAATTTTTACTGCGCTTTTTTGAAGCGAACCACTGTCCGATTACAGAACACGGGCCGGGTTTTATGACGGTTCAGTTGACGGTCGAGATGGACAAACAAATTATGAACCGCCCGTTTTATTGGCATTGGCGTGAAAAAACGGGCGGCGAACCGAACCCGATGAAGATTACGTTCATCACTGATAAAGAAACGGCTCCGGAGGATATGGACGGCGAATTTATTTACTTTGGAGCCCCGCGCCTCTTTCAAATCTTTCAAGCAGTTAAACAAAATGGGAGATTTACAAGAATATATGAGAAAATTGTATCAGCCGGAGCCAGAGTTCCGCTTCAGCCCTGGCTTGGATTAAATGTAGTGATTTCATACCAATCCGACATGAAAAAAGACAGACTTTTGTCTTTAGGCCTGCATCTTGTTTCTGGAACCATTATAGAAGGGTTTCAGCAGAAGCTTGCACCGCTTCCGCTGACCTCGCAAATATCAGACTATTGCTTTACCATATCGCCGATGATTAAGCCGGAAAGCGGGATTAAAAGGATGGAGCATTACTTAAAAGACGCTGCCGCCAAAGAGCCGTCAGCCTGGGCTGACAGCGCGATCGCCAGATGGAAAAAGGACCTCAGGCTGCTCGATCAGTTTTATGAGCAGACAGAGGAAAAACCTGAGGAATACCATTTGGAAAAACAAGCGCTGAAAGCCTTATATCAGCCGAAAATTCACATTCAGATCGAAAACGGCGGTTTATTTTTCCTGCAAAGTAATTTTTCTGGATAAGCGTTATCCATTCGACACCTTTCCCGTTTTTTCTGGAAATTCTATATTATAATAAAAGTATATAGAAAAAATTTCTGGCGTTTCGCATGCGATGAATCACTTCCAGACATGTAAAGAAAAGGTCATGGGCGGATTGGCTGAAATACATAAACAAGTATTTTAGGAGGAGAAAATGCATGAAAAATGCAAAAATGGAATTTTCGCAATTAGATAAGGAATGGGTTGAGCTGATATTAGAAGCCCAAAAAGCAAATATCAGCCTAGAAGAAATACGCAAATACCTGCTTTCGAATAAAAAGTCTTCTCAACATATCCAGGCAGCCAGAAGTCATACCGTAAATCCTTTCTGAATGTGCTATAATATCACAAGGAAGGTGATGACATTGATTGGCCAGCGTATTAAACAATACCGAAAAGAAAAAGGCTACTCACTATCAGAACTAGCTGAAAAAGCTGGGGTAGCGAAGTCTTATTTAAGCTCAATAGAACGAAATTTACAGACGAACCCCTCCATTCAATTTCTCGAAAAAGTCTCCGCTGTTCTGGACGTCTCGGTTCATACTTTACTTGATGAAAAACATGAAACCGAATACGATGGTCAATTAGATAGTGAATGGGAGAAATTAGTTCGCGATGCAATGACATCCGGGGTATCAAAAAAACAATTTCGTGAATTTTTAGATTATCAAAAATGGAGAAAAGCGCAAAAAGAGGAGTAGTGCCGCCATATGTGCACAACTCCTCTTTTAACTGTCCGACTTTCGGATTAGTTTTTATCCTCACTGTGAGCCTTTTCATTTTCCTTGACGTAACCGTCTTTATCCGTATGATCTTTCGTAATGGTCAAGCCGTTCCATTGCGTTGCTTCAAAAGAGAATTGAAGAGAAATCGCATTGCCTTGGAACTTGTTTTGCACACTTAATCCGTCCGCAGTTTTAGCGGTGTCATTTTTAAATTTGATTTCCATTCTCACCTGATCATAATCAGCAGGCGTTTTCGGAACTCCGTCGTACTCAGGAGCTGTTTTGCCGTTAATGGTTGCTACATTGACTTTTCCGCTCTCACTCAAGAATTTCGGATCAATGTGCTTGCTGATCGCTTCGGCAGCTGCTTTATCCTGTTTTGTTGACATTAAGTATAAGTCTTTCAGGCTGGCCGCCTTCAAAATGATATTTTTAGGATAGCCGTTGCCCCCTTCTTTACCGACTGTCAGAACCGTAATTTCAAACTGACTGAGGAAATCCTCCGCAGATTCATTTCCTTTCTTTGCTCCTTTAAAGTCAGTAAAATTCAAAGCCATCAGCACTTCTTTAATGGCAAGTGAACCGTTGTTTCTGAATTCGAAATCTTTCGTCAATTTATCGCCTGGTTTTAAGTTTGACAAATTGACATTGGCTGATTGTTCTTTGGCCGATAAATCAAGTGTTCCTGATGCAAATGTAGCGTCTGTCGACTTCACATCATTAAATGCGGCCCATGTGCCTCCTCCTACTAATGCTAAACCGAGTGCGGCTGAGGCAACGCCCAAGCTTAATTTCTTTTTCATACCCATGTTTGTACTCTCCCCTTACTTTTTAGTTTTGTTATCAAATCCTGTCGCCAGGTTGCAACCGTATTCATGTAGAGATGGTTCCCTTTTTCGCATGTTCTTCCAGCGCTTTCGTTTTCCGCTCAATATCGCGAAGGGCGCTGACAATGACTGTTATGGAGTAAATCAAAAGCATGACGCCGGGAACGATTAACAGAATCGCCGTTCCGATCGGCTGGCTTGCCAAATGGATGACATATCCGGCATACGGAAGCTGATATCCCGTATACTGGGCCGCCACTTTTTCAGCTTGAACGGGTGCGGCATCCGGGGCGGCATTATGATCCCCTTTTGTCTCAAACAGCAGGTTCCCGTCCTTTTTTGTGATCCCGATTATTCTGTGTGTGACGGCTGTTCCGTCATCTTGCGTAAAGGTGATCACATCCCCTTTTTCTAAGTCATTCACGTCAGAAATTTTCTTTACCGCTATGAGCGAACCCGTCTTAAATTCCGGGTCCATTGAACCCGACAGCACGGATTTCAGCGTGTAGCCGAAGATGGCCGGCTCACCCCCGGAAGCCCGGGTCGAAATCACCGTTAACGTCAGCACAATAATCAAGCTGAAGATGACGGCATACAAAATATTACTGATCAGTTTCAGCGTTTTTTTCATGTTCTTCCCCGCTTTCTTTTACCGGCTCTGCCGGCTCTTTCTCCGTTTTATTTAGATCGGAAACGGTCGCCTGTTCCCGGCATTTGACGAGTTTCATCGGTTTTGACCACTCAAATTTTTCTTCGTCCGCCGGATACCCTTCAGGCTTGTAAACCTTGAATGCGTATATGCCCGGCTTCAAAGACCGCTTTGACTCAATTTTATAAATCGTTTTGCTTTTTTTATCAGTAATAAGCCCTTTATCCACAACATTGCCGTTTCGTAAAGGCTGCTGCTGAGAAGCGATTTTATGGAGCTCCCATTTCCAGTCAGAAACAGTCCGCTCTTTTCCCTTATTCTCCAGCTCGGCATAGAGTTGAAGCGGCGCACACACGGTGCCTGACGTATCAGTTTGATTTGTTATATGTAAATCACTTTGATCCCAGCGTTCGTCATAACGGCAATCGTCATCCGTATATTGAAAATCTCCGCACGTTTGAACCGGGAGACTGAAGCTTTTCACATCATTGAAGGAGGAACTTGTATCACCTGTGAAGTGAGCACATATCGTCACAGACAGGCAAAAAATGAACGAAAGCCGTAAAAATAGCATCATCCGCCATCTCACCTTGCCCTTTTTTTCCATTCGCAACAATCGGAACATGCCTTACCCCCTGTAAAACTGTTAATAAATATGACAACCGTTCTCTTTAAAGAACTGTATGAACAAAGTATAATCAAGGATTATCGTCTTGAAAAATGTCAAAATCGGTCAAATTGTTCGTTTTTAAGAATGGTATCTTTCAAAAACATCGTTTTGCTTCAAATTACACACCTTTTTGGAATTTTTTCTAATAAAACGTGAGAAAATAACGAGGTGCTTAGAACAAAATGGAAAGTATATACAGCGAAAGGACGAAGAATGATGATCAAACAAAGTCTGATTTGCCTTTCTCTTCTTGTTTTCGGGGTTTCAGGAACAGCTCAGGCGGAAACGGTGCCTTATTATGCTGTTCACCATCAATCAAAATGGGAAAAGTTAGCAGAAAAAGAAGCTAAAAAAAGATATCCGCTCGCCCAAACGTTATTTATTCAAAAGGTGTGGGATCGGAAAAGAACGGACGAAGCAGTCAAGCAATACCACTTGACATTGCGGGATGGCGCAAAAGAATTTGGCGTGTTTGTTACGATTTCTTTTAATCCCTACAGCCAAAAGGTAAATAAAATTGCCGTCATTGAGGAATACCAATAAGGCCCTCCTGTATCAGGAGGACCTTTCGTGTGATTCAACTTTATTTTTTCCGCTGCATCCACAGCTTAAAACTGTACGGCAATATTCCGAACCAGTGCTGAGAAGCCGGCACTTTCTTTTCTTTCCGCACTTCTTTTCGCTCTCTCCGTTCCTGTTTCGGCGTATCGAAATATTTAACGAATTGCTCAGTCATATATTTTACATAATCATTTGTTTTCACGGCTCTCACCTCATAGTGCTGTCTTTACTATGAAGTGTTGTCCCGCCGCCTCTTTTTTATACTTCCGTCCATTGAATCAGCTGTTTCTTCTTCTGATCGAACAAAAGGTGAGCCTCCCGTCTCGTACCTGTCGTGGTTTCCGTCTGAATTATAACCTGAACCGTTTCCCGGCGATCACTCCCCGTGATGTGAAAAGAAACGGTGCCATACGGAAAACGCTGTGTACCAGTTCGGGCCTTTTGTCCCTGTGCCATATGACGGCTTGACAGCAGCGCGCCGTTTTGGAGCAGGTTCTCTCCGATCCAGTACTCCCCTGCCTCTTTTGCAAATGTTTTTCGGGTGATGAAATCAGATGAAGTATAGCTGATGACAAGTAAAACTGCGGCAGAAACAAACAGAACCGCGGGATATATAAAACCGTCAGATTTGTACATTTAATCACCTTTAAAAGAGCTGTAAACCGGAATGACCGCCTGATTCTTTTTACCTGCAACGCTTGAGATCTCTAATAAGATCAGGCCGTTTTTCACATCAGCCGTTAATGATGCCGCGTTTTGCAGGATCGGCACGTGGCCTTTTCCGTTTACTCTTTTCCTTATCATCTTATGATAAATTTCAAAACGCACTTCTTCGCCTCCTGTTTTCCGGCATGCTAACGCCCGTCCGCCGTCCGCCGGCTTCACAGTCTCGGCCTGTTTACATTCGTTCATGATCTGCTGAACGGCAATTTGATGCTCCCTGCTGTCTAATCCGCCGTTATTGGCCCGGTTTGATAAAAACAGATGTAAAATCGGGCCCAGGGTTCCTGATAGGAAAAGACAGACTGCTAAGGAGAACAAAACATTAAGAAGCGTAAAGCCAGTCTGTTTTGAGAATACTGAGGCACATTTCTTTTTCGCTGCGGTCAGCCGCACACACTTTGTAATACTCACCATCCTCCTTCCACTTCACATCGGGAGACGGCGGCTTTTTTCCGGTCATCATATAAGTGCTGATATGTTTCTGAAGAAGCTGGTACGCTTCCTGGCGATCTTCTATTTTCAGACCATCTGTCAGCATGTCCGTCCAGACCGGAATGATAGACGTCATAAGGCACAGCCAAATGGCCATTGCTGATAGTGTTTCAATAGTAGAGAACCCCTTATTTCCGTTTAGCATGGACATTTCCGCTCCCTAAGTAAACTGTTATCTCATAGGTGAACCCGGCGCTCTTCAATTGAATCTTTCCTCCCGAATTCGGATGGCCTTTTTCGTTAAATTCAAGGCTCTCCGGTAAAGTCACAAGTGTAATATGAAGCGAATCAAAAGAACGCTCGACAATCCTTCCGCCTGACTGCAGTTTGTATTTATGCTCTTTTGGAAGAAAAGTGATTTTTGTTCTTTTATGTTCTGCGATAGCCGTTTCCTGAGCAAGCTGAATATCTTTTTGGAGCTGTTCTGTTTTTTGCCGCACGGCAAGGTGGGTGCAGACCGGCGGAACCGTCGTGAACAAAACCGTCAGCAGGACGGACGCCAGGCTTAACACAATCAGGCTTTCAAGAAGGGTAAACCCATTTTCTGTCCGCCTGTTATTGTTCAACAGTAACTTCTCCGCCACTAATTAAGATCTGTTTACCATTCGGGCAGGCTGTATTCTTTTTGATATACCCCTCTGATTGTAAATCGTTCATATCCGGCATTTTACCTTCATGATCGATTTCGTACGCCGTCACTTGGGCTTTCACCATATTCTGCAGTCCTTCACAGCCTTTATGCTGAATGCTTTGATTATGTTTTGTAACGTTAGGAATGGTAATTAAAAGCAGAATGGAAACGATAAATAAAACGATCAGCATTTCAATTAAAGTAAATCCATCTTGATTTTTCAGACGAAGCACTCCCTTACATTTGGTTCATCATCTGGTACATCGGCATCAGCATTGACATGTAGACAATTAAAATCATACCGGCCACAACACCGTAAATGACAGGCTGGAGAATGCCGGTATACTTCGCCGCGTTTTGTTCAAGACGCTCCATCATAAACTGGCTGTACGTATAAAGTTCGCGGTGAAGCAGGCCGTTTGCCTGTCCGTGGCTGACTGCAGCCGCAAGATCTTTTTCATAACACGGATGCCCGGAAAGAACGGATTCTATGGTTTCTCCGGCTTTCAGACGTGTAATGAGCATCTCTGCTTCTTCACGATAAAAAGGCAGAAAAGATTGTTCTTTAAAAACTGTTAAGCTGTCATAGATAGAAAGGCCGGATTTCAGAAGACTGCTGAGCTGTAAAGAGAAAAAGTAGCTGTTAAAAAGAACGGCCGCTTTTCCTAATAGTGGTATTTTCACAACAATCAGCATTTTATCTTGCGGGGATTTTTTCTTACATAAGAACCAAACGTACAAAAACAAGCAGAAAGCGGCGGACAGCGCCAGTGCGCAGGCTTCATGAAAATGCCGAAAAAACGCAAAGATCAAAGCAGTCGCACCGGATGTATTCATATTCATTGATTGATAAATCCCAGAAAACTGCGGAATGATTAAACTTTGCAGGATATAAAACATGACACAGACGGAAGATATTAAAAACATCGGATACCGGAGCATTTTTTTGATTTGATTCGTCTGCATGAGCTTTCTCTGTAACAAGTCGCCGCTTTGTTTCATCGCCCCCGGCAATTCCCCGTGTTTCTCAGCGAAATAGCAGATAGAGACGGCTTCTTTGTGAAAAGACAGTGCCTCAAGCACTTGGTAAAACGCATCACCTTCCCTCAGCCGGCGGATTCCGTCCGTCAGCTCTGCAAGCTGACGTTTATGCAGCTGGAGTTTCAGCAGTCTTAGCCCTTCAATCAGACTGTATCCTTTTTCCGTCATTTCACCGAGCCTTTTCAAAAAAGCCGCTTGATCCTTCAACGGCCAGGTTCGTTTAATCCGCTTCATGATACACCCACCGATCGTAATTGTCGGTCGTGACATAGCCGAGCGCGATTCCTTTTCTGATCAGCCTGCGGAGCGTCTGATATTGAAAATTGGCGTGCTCTCCCTTTGCTTCCTGAAAGCATTGGGTGAGGTTTTTCCCGTAGAGCAATTCATAAATGCCCGCACGGCGTGTCTGCCTGTACATCCGGCAGTACACGGAACAGTTTTGCTCTTTGCAGAACGGACATGTTAAATCAACCAGACGCTGAGCGGCAATAGCAATGACGGTTTGTTCAATTTCTGTCATGTTCACGCCAAACTCCAGCAGCCTGTATATGGCGCCCTTAGCATCTCTTGTATGCAGGCTTGAAAGAACGAGGTGTCCCGTCATGGCCGCGCGGACTGCGATTTCAGCCGTCTCGGCATCCCTGATTTCCCCTAAGATGATCATATCGGGATCATGTCTTAAAATCGCTTTTAAACCGGCGGAATATGTGACTCCGGCTTTTTCATTCACCTGAACTTGCAACACATCCTCATCTCTTGTTTCTACGGGGTCTTCAAGCGTGACAATACGCCGGTTGAAATGCCTTTTTGCATAGTTGACAAGAGAGTAAAGAGTGGTCGTTTTTCCAGATCCGGTGGGGCCGGTAAACAGAAGCAGGCCGTGCGAATGCTTCAGAAAGGACAATAATGCGGCGCCCGCTCCCCGAAATAAGGACAATTTATCCAGAGGGGGAATCTGCCGCTTAGGCAAAAGCCTGATGACAAGACTTTCATCATTCATTGTCGGCAAGGTTGACATTCTCAAATGAACGGTTTCCGTCGGAAGCGGCAGAGACAATGACCCGTTTTGCGGCTTACGTCTTTCTCCTATATCCATGGCCGATAAAAACTTAAAATGAGAAATAAGCCTTACGCATTCCTCTTTTTTTAAGACTCTTTTTTTCACAAGAGCATGGCCGATGCGAAAATGAATGAAAGCATCCTTTTCTCTCGGCACAATGTGTATATCTGAAGCCCTTGCCGTATAGGCCTCGTTTATGATGTTCCTGCTGTATGTTTCAATATTTTTCACAAGACTTCCCTCCTTCCGCACGTATTGTAAATCAGATACACAAAAGCCGGCAAAGGAGAGATTATGCGTTTTACAGTGTGTAAAACGTAAAAAAATAAAAAATAAGCCCCCTGACTTTGATTTACCGAATGAAATCGGGAACCATTCGGCCATTTTCATCCAGCCATCAAAAAAAGCAGGCGTTTGCCTGCTCTTCTTAGCGTTTCTTTTCTTTCCGCAAATATTTTTTTTGATGCTCCCTCAAAATGTCCCCAGTCCAGCCTTTCTGCCGCAGATAAATATAAATCAGCAGGGTTGATACAATAATGAGCACGATGGAACAAATATACGCATATTTCCAATGAAGCTCCGGCATGTTATCAAAGTTCATCCCCCAGAGAGCTCCAAGCGCCGTCATCGGTGTAAAGAGAGTTGTAAAGATCGTCAAGGCTTTCACAATTTCATTTCCTCTTTGGGAGGTAATGACTTCCTCGGCGTGCAGCAGATTGCTCAATTCCTGATCAAACTCATTGATATATGTAATTCCTCTTTCCATCTTTTGATGAGCTCTCAGGTAATCTTTCTGCCTGTCATTTTTCGGGAGAAAAGCTTCTTTTAAAGCCATTTCCACTTTTTTAGCCCCCAGTGTAAGGCCTTTCCAAATGAACAGCTCATGGCGCAGTTTATGCACATTTTCCAAGATTCCTTTGCTGTTGTCATCATGAATCTGCCATTTCAGCGTCCGCTGCTTGACTTCAAATTCATCCAGTCCGATCAGATAGGAATTCATCAGCTCTCCCAGCAGAACAAAAAAGCCTTCAATCGGATTTTCACAGGTTTGAATCTGCTGTGTGGCATGCTTTTCTTTTACACCGCGCAGCAGCGAAAAATCAAAATTAATTGTAAAAAAGAAGTCTCTCGTAATATAAAAGTGAAATACGGTATGGTTTTTTTCATCATCTAATCCTTGATGATAGATTAAAGAACCGAAAACCGCTTCATTATTCTGATCATTTGTATCTGAGCGCAGAAAGTTTATATGATTTTCATGTTCAAACCACTTTTCGCATTGCGGCCAGTGATTGTGATGGATCATTTTTTTCGCTTCCGTTTTTTCATGCGGACCGAGCTGGTACCACAGCCAGTCCGCTCCCGAATGTACCTTCATCTCTTGTCATCCTCCAGTATCGCTTTCTTGTTTTATTACCGTAAATGAGGCGGGCTAAACCAGGCTCGATGTTTGAGCAGCTTTCTACAGTGGTATTATTCCGAAAAAAGGGAGGTGCAAGCCTTCCTTCGCGGAAGGCGTTACATTGTATATCATCAAACTATCTGCCATCGTACTATTTATTTTATTAACGGCGTGTTTTGTCGCCATAGAGTTTTCAATCGTTAAAGCAAGGCGCTCCCGCATTAATCAGCTCATTGAGGAAAATGTAAAAGGAGCAAAAGCAGCCAAGCATGTCATTACACACCTCGATGAATATTTATCGGCGTGCCAATTGGGCATCACCGTCACCGCTTTGGGGATCGGCTGGCTGGGTGAACCGACAGTCAAAGCAATGCTTCAGCCGTTATTTTTAAAAACCGGAGTTCACGAAGCGGTTGCCCAAGTCCTGTCATTAATCATCGCCTTTCTGCTGGTTACATATGTGAATGTCGTCATCGGCGAACTCGCCCCGAAAAGTTTTGCTATCCAAAAAGCCGAGCGGATTACACTTTTATCTGCCAGACCGATGATTTTGTTTTATAAGTTAATGTTTCCGTTCATCTGGCTGCTCAATCATTCCGCACGCCTGATTACAGCCATGTTCGGCTTGAAGCCTGCTTCCGAACATGAAATGGCTTATACGGAAGAGGAATTGCGGGTGCTCCTTGCCGAAAGCTATCGAAGCGGCATGATCAAAAAAAGCGAGCTGCATTACGTAAATAACATTTTTACATTTGATAAGCGCACTGCCAAAGAAATTATGGTGCCCCGGAATGAAATGGTGAGCCTGCCGTTAGACAGCGGATCGGGACATATGCTCCGGGACATTATCAAAACAAATAAATATACCCGGTATCCCGTAGTAAAAGGAGATAAAGATCATGTAGTCGGCATCATCAATATTAAAGAAGTTTTATTCAGATTCCTGTCAGAAGGAGCGGCGTTTACAAAACACGAACTCAGCCCTTACATCCAGCCGGCGATCCATGTGATTGAGACGATTCCGATTTATCAATTATTCGTTAAAATGCAGCGGGAACACGCCCATATGGCCATTCTCATTGATGAGTACGGCGGAACCGCGGGATTAGTAACGGCGGAAGATATCATTGAAGAGATCGTCGGCGAAATCCGCGACGAATTTGATACGGACGAAACACCTTCCGTTCAAAAGCTTGGGAAGAACCGCTATCTCCTGAACGCCAAATTGCTGATCAGTGACGTCAATGATTTACTCGGAACAGAGATTACGGCTGATCAAGTCGATACACTCGGAGGCTGGTTTCTTACTCAGCATATTGACGCGAAGCCCGGAAGCACCATTGATTTTGAAGGCTACACATTTACGGTAAAAGAAATCGACAGCCATCATATCATTACGATTGAAGCTGACAAAGCTGAATAGCTGAGGGAGAAATCCCTCCCGGCCATTCAGCTTTTTATCATCTTAATGATTCTTTTACGATAAATCCGTTTTTTGCCAGCGCTTTCGCCAGACTCTGCTCCGTTTTCACCTGAGAAAAATCGATGCCGAGCTTCACGACGGTCTGCGCGATTTCCGGCCTGATGCCTGAGATTGTCGTTTCTATGCCAAGAAGTTTTGTGCTGTCAATCACTTTAAAAATCTGATAAGCGACCATCGTATCCACAATCGGCACACCTGATATATCTAAAAATAAATAAGAAAGACGGAGTGAAGAACATTGGTCAAGCACCGATTCCAAAATCATTTTTGCCCGGTAGGTGTCAATTTCGCCGACGAGCGGCAAAATTCCAATACCGTCGGCAATCGGCATAATCGGCGCACTTAGTTCGTTAATCATTTCTTTTTGGGCGTTTAATTGTGTAACCGTCACTTTATAATATTCCTCTGTAAATACTTCAATCATATGGTCAATTGCTTTGTTCAGCTTCTCTCCCCAATGGAATACCGCATTCGCCCCAGGCTTCTCAGACATTGTTTCACAGCACGTCTGTATGCGGTTCCAGACCAATCTCCGGAATTCTTTAAAGCTCGTGACGCTTTCATAGACCGGTACTTCATGGACGGCCCGGTCCCTTGCGAACTGAAGCGCCCATTTTGTCAGCTCCTCTTCCCCGCCGTCTTTTTCCGATAAAATGCCGGCAACGATTTCAATTAACAGACGGTGCTGCATTTCCGCTTTCTGATCATCTGTAGGCCGCCCCGATTTTGGTATGAGCAGCCACTGGCGTGTGATTTCACCTGATTCTTCAATTAAGGTTCGAGATAATGTTTCACTCAAATGTTTCACGGGTCTCCTCCATTCAAATTCCTTTGTATGTATAAATCGGCGCCGGACGCACATACTGTAATTACATCCGATGGGCTATAGCCAAGCGGTAAGGCAATGGACTTTGACTCCGTGATCGTTGGTTCGAATCCAGCTAGCCCAGTCCCGCAACCGCAAAAAACGAAGATTAGCTGATAAATTTTGATCAGCGGATCTTCGTTTTTCTCTTATGATACAGATTGATGTACCGTTTTTTTCTTCGTCAGCTTCATCAGTTCTCCTGGATTGTATCCGATAACGAGCTTATTTCGATCGATCAGAATCGGACGCCGCAGCAGTTTCGGCTTCTCAGTCAAAAGCTTCAGCACTTCATTTACAGTCATTTCTTCAATGTTCAGGTTGAGATTTTTAAATGTTTGACTTCTCGTCGCCAATATTTCATCAATTCCTTCAGTCGTTAATGATAAGATCTGCTTCAATTCATCAATTGTCGGTGTCTCCCTGAATAGATGGCGCTCTTGAAAGTCAACATTGTGGGCTTTTAACCAATGTTTCGTTTTTCGGCATGATGTGCAGCTCGGGTATGAATAAAAAATAAGTTCTTTCATTTTTAAAAATTCCTCCCTCGGATAATCCGTCTCTTTGTTAACATAAGTACCCTGAACTTTTTTTCATTAAACATATTTCAAAAAGATTTTTCGGATCTTTTTCAGAGGGCGGCATAAGATATAAAACACAGGGAAAGACATAAATTCCACAATAAATATAATCATGAAAATGTTTACATTTCGAGTGCCGATCTATTATAATAAACTTCAGATAGACTCTCGGGAGGGGATAAGGAATGAATCGCATGTTCCGGGTGTTAGGATTTTGGACGGGGATATTTGCAGTCATGTTTTTTTTAGGGGGCATGAAAGACGCTTCACTTTTGTTTTTTGGACAGACGATCTTTTTCGTATTTCTTTCTTATTTGAATCTGACTGAGCGGATGTATATTTATATTTTCGGAGCTTACTTAACCGTATTTTTCGCCGGATTTACATATTACTCTATTTTTATTATGACACCGGGCGGCGGAACCCACTGACAGAAAAAGACAGACCGATTATGGTCTGTCTTTTTTCATTTACAGTGAAAAACCATTGATAAACGGGTTTCGCTCCTGCTCTGTCTGAATATCCGTTTCCGGCCCGTGCCCGCTTAACACAAGTGTATATCCGGGAAGCGTGAGCAGTTTTTGATGAATGGAATCAAGCAATACGTCCTGACTTCCGCCGTGTAAATCAGTGCGGCCGATGCCTCCCTGAAAGAGCACATCACCTGAAATCACCAGATCCGCGTCCTTCACATAATAAGAAACGCTTCCCGGTGAATGTCCCGGCGTAAACAATGTCTCCAAATGGAAAGGCCCGATGTCCAATATGCCGTCGCCTTCAATCAGCCGTTCGGCGGGCCGTGCCGTTACGGCGATGCCCCGCAATATGCCTGATCCGTTTAAGGAAGAGTCCTCCAGCCACTTTTCTTCATTTTTGTGAAGATATACGGGAACATCCCATCTGTCTCTTACTTCGTCAAGCGCGCCGATATGGTCAAAATGGGCGTGCGTCAGTAAGATGGCCAGCGGCTTCAGATTGTTTTCTTTTATGTAATTGTTGATTTTGTCCGCTTCTCCGCCCGGATCAAAAATAAGACAGGACTGATCCTCACTGACAAGAAAATACGCGTTTGCCTGAATCGGACCGGCCGGCATTCGTCTCCATTTCACTTTCATCACCTCTTTATGTATATGCCCTTATTATGAAGGTTTTCTGCGGAAGATTCAATGAATGCGGCCGGGAAAACGCTATCGACAAACAAAATGAAAACGGTTAAAATGAAATGGAAAGATTTTCAGGTTCCAATGACAAAGGAGGAGCATGATGTTACTTGTTGTAATCTTCGGCCTTGTCGCATTATTAGCTGTATTAGGAGTCCTGCGGGCTGTCAGACAGAGAAATATCCTGGGATTTTTGTTAGCCGCCGCCACGCTGGGCGTGTTTGGCTGGTTTACCGTAATGACCGTTGTAACCAGCGGCTATCCGACTGCACATTAAAAGCCTGTATCCAATGGATACAGGCTTATTTTTTATTGCTGCAAATGTTTGCTGACACTTTTGATTTTGCTCTCCAGTGTCGTTTCTTTATCACGTCTGTCATCAATGCGGATATTTGTCGCCACTCTGTGCAGCCCTTTTTGGAACGGGGCTTCGTGAATGTCCTGAATGACTGCGAATAAGTCGCTCAGCTCACCTTCAATCAAAGTGTTCATCGGCGTGAGCTGAAATTTGATCTTGCCGGCAGCTTTGTAACCCTCCAAAATGTTTTGCACATCCGCTACATACTCACTGACGCTCGGTGTTTTTGTTCCGATCGGAATGATTGTCACATCTGCAATTGCCATTTGGTTCAAACTCCTTTTTCATTTGTTATGATTGGTTCTGTCATGCCTGTTTTCAGTGAAATCAGACGGTCATACGTAAAGCCGTATAAAGCGTATTCCCCGTTCGGAGAGATCTGAATCGGCTCCATTTCCGTGTTTTTGAGCACCGTCCGCTCCCGTTCGTCTCCTAAGTCAAAGCTGATCAGATTGTAAGAGCGGCCTTCAGGCTTAAATATGTAAAACCGCTTGTGTGTCTGATCGTAATCATATTCCATCGGCGCAAAGCTCTGATACTTTTTTTGGAGAGGAAAGCGGTGCGTCACGGATGCCGGCTTTTGGAAAAGGAACTCGCCGTCTCCGTCCGATTGATCCGTTTGTCTGACGGCAATCGTCATGCCCGGGCGGGAATCGGCCCAGATGACGTGATGAAGCACTCTTTTTTCTTTTTTTGTCTGCAAGTCATAAGAATATAAAGGACCCTCTTCCTCCGTTTTTCCTTGCTTGATATATTGGAATTCATCAGTGGAGGTCCAATGGACAAAAGGAGCCTGAACGGGACTCTTTTTTAAAATGCCGTTGTTCATATCGGCCGTATAGGCAGTGAAATCCCATGTTTCAGTAAAAACGGTAATCATCATTTGATACGGGTCATACGGATTCCAAGCCGTCTCCAGTTCATAAGAGTTAAAGGCTTTGTGATAAAGTCTTTTCCCCTGCTTGTTCATAAGCACAAGCTCAGTCTGACCGCTGCTTGTCACCTGTACGAGAATCAGCTGTTTTTTCCGGCTGATCTTTACATTGACAATATTGCCCTTTGTTTCATAGAGCCGTTCGGATTTTCCGCTGAAAAGATCATATTTCATCAGCTGATGATGTGCTGTATACAGGATCGTTCTGTTATCCAGCCATCCTTCCGTTTTCTCCGCTTCCTTTTTACTGAGCGGAACGATTTTCTGTTCTGCCGATTTTGCCGAAACGCCTGTGTCTTGCTGCTGATGAGATGGTTCACAGGCCGCTAAACACAGAACGAATGCGGACAGCAGAACACAAACCAAGTATCTCACCAGCCTTCCCTCCATTCTTTTCTATTGTCCCATATTTGTTTATGTAAACAAATGAGAAATTTCACAGATGTCTCAAAAAACAAGCGACCTCCACAAAATACCTTCCGTCGCTTGATAAATATCAGCAAACTGATGAAAAGGCAAAGGGTTTTTTCCCTTCCCGAGCTCAATGGTATAGCCCTCTTTTCCATACTGCTGTATAAACCAATCCCTAAAACCCGCATGGCTGTCAATGGTTTTAACGCCTTGATAGCGGTTTCCGCTTATCGCTTCAAACTCCCGAATCATCCGGGATGATTGCTCCGGTTCACATTCTTCGTATCCCCAATAAATCTCTTCTCCTTGCGTATGAAGAGCGATCAGCCGGTCAGGCGGCTGCTCCGTTATCAGCCGGTGCATCGCCTGCGCCTCCGGTTCAGTGAGCGGCGCCGTCCCCGGAAAATCACGGTATGAAGGGGCTTTCGGTTTGCGCCTCTGTTCAATATCCCAATTGGATGGGAAATGTTTATTTAAATCCACACCGTTTATATTTGCCTTCCATTCGCGGAAATCCGGGCGGTGTTCATTTAATCGATTAAGAAATTCATTTTTTTCTGATAAATCTTCACATCCGTAAAGTACGAGATCAACACCGTCGGGATTTACGAGCGGAACGAATGACAATGATGTCAGGCTGAATATATCAAGCGCAGAGTGCCCGAAAACGGTTTTATTTTCGCATAATGCCGCGCAATATTCTTTACACCATTTAAGCGCGACCGAGGTGGTGATCCATTCATTGGCATGAAATGAGGCGTTTACATGGACTTTTCTTTCAGCCGTATCCGCACCTATTTTCAGCTCATAAAGCGGCTTTCCCAATACGGAACTGCCGATTTTACGGCACGTGACAAACGGAAAGACATCCGTTATTTTCTCAATTTCTTCATAAACCGATTCGGAGCCGTACACCTTTTCTTCCTTCACCCATTGATCAGCGGAAAGAATCCTTTCACAGTGCCGGATGTATCGCGAAAGCCCGCTCAGCGTCTCAAGCGGCGGACCCTCTGACTGCCCGCTCACGGCAAAGCCGGGACAAAATAATTCATCGTTTTCCGCCGTTTTATCAGCGGCTTTCAACAGTTTTTCATCAATTGAAAGCACCTTTGCAATATCTTTCATATGCTGTTTCAATTCAGGTTTGACACGAATTCCCGCCATGTTCATCCCCCTTTTTTAAAAACTATATGACTGGGGAGATAAAAAAAGAAAGCCGCCCGCGATATGGGCAGGCTGACTTTCTTCAGCAGTTTTGATGTTTGAGCCATTCATTTTTGGCAATCCACGCCCCGCCGATGACTCCGGCGTCATTTCCAAGTGCCGCAATCGAAATATCGGCCGCTTCCGCAGAACGCGGGAACGCGGTGATTTTGAAAGTCTCTTCCACTTTTGACCGCAGGATTTCACCCGCTTTGGAGACGCCTCCGCCGAGCACGATTTTCGTCGGATTCATGGCGCTTGCCAGATTTCCGAGCACGAGGCCTAAATGTTTTGCGACATAATCGACGACTTCAAGCGCTGTCTTATCCTGCTGTTTAGCCGCTTCGAACACGTCACGTGCTGTCAGATCGCGCACTTGTAAGAGCGAAGAGTCGGAAACCGCCGCAAGCTTTTCTTTCGCGATGCGGACGATGCCGGTTGCGGACGCAATCGTTTCGATGCAGCCGGATTTTCCGCAGTTGCACGGAGCTCCTCCTTCCGGAATACTGCAAATATGACCGATTTCTCCGCCGGCCCCGTTTTTGCCGTGAACGATTTCTCCGTTGACGATGATGCCTCCGCCGACTCCGGTTCCGAGCGTCACTAAAATGACATCTTTAGCCCCGTCACCTGCACCCTTCCACATTTCTCCGAGCGCTGCGATATTGGCATCGTTTTCAATGACGGCCGGAATACCCGTTTCCGCCTCGAGATGGTCTTTCAGCGGATAGTTTTTCCACCCCATATTTGTCGTCTCATAGACCATCCCCGTCGTCATTTCCACGGGTCCGGGCGCTCCCATTCCGATCCATTTTACGATCCGTTTCGGCTTGTTCAGTTCTTCCAGCTTCTGGTCAAGCGCTTTGGCGATCGTGACCGTAATTGTGTTTCCTGATTTATCGGTCGGAACTTCCCATTTATGCTGAATTTCACCGTACATGTTGATAAAGGCCAGCTTGATGGTTGTTCCGCCAAGATCAATCCCCGCAAACCATGTATCTTCCATAATAATCTCCTTTTCTTATTAAAATCCTGCTGTGTTATCTGCCTTTGATCCGCTCCGATTCTCTCTGAAGAACTCCGGCGGCTTTTTGCCATAATTCTCTTTCAATCACGTTTGACAAGTACATTTCCTTTAATTCATCTTTCATAAAGTCAATTTCGGCTTGTCTGTCACCGAAATAAACGATATGTCCGAATGACTTAAACAGCTGCTGCACGTCATAAAATGAATTCATCTGCTTCACCATTTCTATTCTTCTTAATATAAGCGTATTTCATCACTGATCCGGGCGTCAAGCAAAAAACGATTGGAGAAAATATCCTTGTGTCATTTTCATAAATTGTATATTCATAATTGTAAAAAAACACTCATTTATGCGTTTTTCTGTTACAATACTTTCGTGCCCAAAAGCACAAAAGGATTAAAGTTTGATGGGGTGTTGTTTTGAAACAAGAAAAAAGGCTGACGTTCATCTCAGCCATCAGTTTATTTGTCTTGATGTTAGCAGTCATTATTTCCTGCCTGTTTTTCTTTCATACAGAGCCGCATATGCCGCTGTTCTTTTGCGTCATTATTCTGTCTCTGGCAGGTTTGTGGCTCGGTTTCTCGTGGGACAGTCTTGAAAAAGGAATTGTCAGCGGATTGAAAAACGGTGTGCAGCCGATTATCGTGCTGGCTTTGATCGGTGTGCTGATCGGCGCCTGGATGTACAGCGGCGCCATTCCCACCGTCACCGTTTACGCTTTGTCAATTATACAGCCGAGTCAACTGCTTTTGACCGCATTATTTTCCTGCATGATCATCAGCACGCTTGTCGGCTCAAGTCTGACAACTGTCAGTACAATCGGCGTCGCGCTGTTAGGGGTAGCAAGCGCGGCGGGAGTTCCGCTCGAATGGACGGCGGGAGCAGTCATTTGCGGGGCTTGTTTCGGTGATAAAATGTCACCGATGTCCGACACGACGAATTTTGCCGCCGGAATCGGCGAAATTCCGATTTTTAAGCATATTCGCCATATGATGGGCACTACCGTTCCGGCACTGCTGATCACGATTGTTCTTTTTTATATTCTCGGTTCATCGGTTTCAATAAATGCCGCTTCAACGCAAAATATTGAGGCTGTCATTTCCGGAATGAAAGAGGCCGTGCACGTTACGCCTTGGTCGCTTCTTTCACCTCTGTTGGTGATCATTTTAGCTGTGAGACGGGTTTCCGTGATTCCGGTGCTTACCGCCGGTATTATTTCCGCAGGGCTTCTGACTGCTGTTTTTATTCCTGACAGCAGCATTCAAGGATTTATATCCGCCCTGCAAAGCGGGACAGCGTTTAAAACCGGCGACCAGGCTGTGGCCAGCATTATCAACAGAGGCGGGCTCCAATCGATGATGGGTTCAGTCTCTCTGATCATGATCGCCTTTGCGCTCGGCGGCCTGATGGAAAAAACGGGCCTGATCGCGGCGCTGCTTCAAGGATTGATAAAAGGCGTGCATACGAAAGGACGTCTTGTCATGGCGACCGTCTTCTCAAGTATAGGCGTAAACCTTGCGACAGGTGAGCAGTATTTGTCGATTTTAATTCCGGGTCAATCTTATAAACCTTTATATGACAAGCTCAGCATTAAGCGGATTCACCTTGCGCGGTCGCTTGAGGACGGCGGAACATTGATCAACCCGCTGATTCCCTGGGGAGTAAGCGGCGCTTTTATGGCAAGCGCATTAGGGGTTTCCGTCATCGACTACCTGCCGTTTACCTTTTTTCTGTACATTTCTCCTATGATCTCAATTCTGCTCGGTTTCCTGAAAAAAAGCTGACAATACGAGAAAACCTGCCGTTTTTTACCGGCAGGTTTTCTTATGCAAAAAATCCCGCTGAAAAACGGGATTTGTTTAAAATGCCTGCTGAATGAATTTGTTTCTGATAAACGGTATTTTTAAAAAGAAATGAATGAATGACCGTCTGATCCCCGGCTGGCTGAGCACGCTGTTCATCAGACGGTAGCGGTTTTGGTAAACGGCTAAAACAGATACGGCGCATAATGAGTAGATCAACAATTTTTTCATCTTATCCCTCCTGCCCCTATCGTTTGTCAAACAGCGAGAATTATTCCGGTGCAAGAAGTTTTTTATGCGATTAAGCGATGGTTTCAGATTCAGTCACGATCATATCGACCGGAATATCGTGGGGCATGCGGGGAATGCGGTCTGTCAGCTGGCAGTCAAAGAGAAGCGACACGGTACGGCCTTTATAACCGGACAGGTACCGATCATAATATCCTCCGCCGTATCCGATTCTGAAGCCTTCCCGGTCAAAAGCCACGCCTGGCACAATCACAAGGTCAATGTCATTTTGGGCGGCTTTTTCCGTCAGGCTCTCGATCGGTTCACTGAGGCCCGCATATACGGTTTCCAGCTGATCATACGCAGAAAATGTACGGAACTCCATCGCTCCCGTCTGCGGAAAGCATTTTGGGATACAGACTTGTTTTTTCTCTTTCCAGGCCTGTTCAATAATCGGCCGTGTCGGAATTTCCAGGCGTGTCGAGATGGTAACGGCGATCACGCGGGCCTGTTTCCATTCTTTTAAAGAAAACAGCGTTTCACGCATGCTGCGGCATTTTTTCTCCCATTCACTTTCTGTCATGTCAGAAAGCTTTGCTTTTATATCGGTTCTGATTTGCGCTTTCACGTTTCTCAAACCTCCCTGAAAGACAAAAAAGCCAGAACTTTATTGAAAGCTCCAGCTTTTTCCGCTGTTTTAAACAGCTTATTTTGTTTCACGGTGTAACGTAGATTTTTTATCACGTGGGCAATATTTTTTAAATTCAACGCGGTCCGGATTGTTGCGTTTGTTCTTTTTAGAAATATAGTTACGCTCACCACATTCAGTGCAAGCCAAAGTAATATTAACGCGCATTATTTTCCCTCCAAACTAAATATCATTTACTTATTCAGACTTATATATAATACCACTATAATGGACGGAATGCTAGAGTGATTTACATGAAATGTTGTTTAAGTGCAGAAAACATCAGTTTACGCTTCTGATCCTCTGAATGAGCTTGCGTCAGATGAAGGGAAAATATGACGAAACAGGACAAAAAAGGGCTTTCTGATGCGAAATCTATAGAGAAATAACCGTTTGCTCCCCGAATAAAAAAGATTTCCCGACAAAATTCCGTTTTTTTCTCTATTTCCTTTAGAATGGCGGCGTTTTATGGTATAAAAAAGAAGGGCAAATTAATAATAGAAGGTGATGAAACGTGGAAATTGCTATTATTGCGTTGTTTATCGTCAGTATAGCGCTTATTGCATTCTCATATTCTCAAAGAGATCCGATGAAAGATGTAGAACAGGAGCTTGAAACGCTTCAGCTTTCCGCTATGCAGGAAATTTACAAGCTGAAAAAGAAAATGACGGTGCTTGAAGAAGAATTGCTGGAAACCAACCTCGTGATCCGCAAAGCCAAAAGCAGCGGCATTAATCAAAAAATCGCCAAACAAATCATTTCAAAATATAACAACGGAATGTCTGCGGAAGCCATCGCAAAAGCGGAGCACGTGTCTGTCGAGGACGTCAATACCATTATTAAAGATAATGAGAAGGTGCTCGTATGACAAAACGGGGCATTCAGGCTTTTGCAGCAGGCATGATTTTAGCGACGGCCGTCCTCGCCGCTGTCTTCTACTTGACTGACCATGACCAGGCAGCCGCCGTTAAAACCGAAAAAACAGCATTGACAGAAAAAGAAGTAAACAGCTACCTCGACGATCAGCAAAAAGTCTCCGTCAACCGGGATGACTATCAAAAACTGCTTGATTCTAAAGAAAAATCGTTAAACAACGACCAAAACACAGACGCCAAAAAGAAAAAAGTAACATACAAACTGACGATTAAAGACGGAATGAGCACTGCTGATGTGTCATCCATTCTTGAAAAAGAAGGGATTATTCCTTCAGCGAAGGACTTTAATGATTACGTCATTGACGCAGGCTACCATAAAGAAATCCGCGCCGGCCATTTCAAAGTCGACTCAGATATGAGCTTTAAAAAAATCGTCAAAACATTAACCCGCTAAAAAAGCTTGCAGGCATCGTCCATTCAGATGGATACGGCCGGCAGGCTTTTTTAATAGACAGTATAAAACGGACCCGGTCAATGGCCGGGCCCGTTTTTTTCATCCGAATTTTCCGGTGATATAATCATGTGTTTTTTGATGATCCGGCTGAGAAAATATTTTGCCCGTATCCCCCCACTCTACCAGTTCGCCCATATAGAAAAACGCGGTTTGATCAGAGACCCTCGCAGCCTGCTGCATGTTGTGCGTCACAATGACAATTGTATACTTTTCTTTCAATGTCAAAATCAGCTCTTCTATTTTCCGCGTGGACACGGGATCAAGAGCAGACGTCGGTTCATCCATCAGAAGGACGTCCGGTTTTGTGGCGAGCGCCCTTGCGATGCACAGCCGCTGCTGCTGACCGCCTGACAGTGAAAGCGCCTGCTGGTGAAGGCGGTCTTTCACTTCATCCCAGAGCGCAGCTGCCTTTAAAGATTCCTCGGCGATTTCAAGCAGTTTCTTTTTATTTTTTTCGCCGTGAATTCTCGGACCGTACACGACATTCTCAAATATCGACTGGGGAAACGGATTGCCTTTTTGAAACACCATACCGATCTGTTTTCTTAATTCTGCCGCATCCGTCTTTTCTTTCAGCAGATTGCGCCCGTTATAGATCATGTCGCCTGTCACTTTGACATTCGGGGCCATTTGCAGCATTAAGTTTAATGTTTTAATAAAAGTGGATTTCCCGCAGCCGGACGGACCGATGATCGCAGTTACCTTCCGCTCCTCAAAACCGATCGTAATGTCTTTTAAAGCCTGATGGGCTCCGTACCATACGTTCATGCCGTGAATATCAAATAAATTCTGTGTGTGCACCGCTTCCTTCACAAGGCTCACAGTCCTTCCCCCTATCCGAACTTTCCGTTAATGTAATCATCTGTCTTTTGCGCTTTAGGACTCGTAAAAATTTGTTCTGTCTGCCCGTATTCCACCACTTCCCCGTTTAAAAAGAAAGCCGTTCGGTCAGACACCCTCAGCGCCTGCTGCATGTTATGCGTAACGATAATAATCGAATAATCTTTTTTCAGTTCTGTCAAAAGCGTCTCGATTCTGGCGTTTGAAATAGGGTCCAGAGCTGAAGCGGGTTCATCTAAAAGAAGTACGGCAGGTTTCATCGCAAGCGTACGGGCGATGCAAAGGCGCTGCTGCTGGCCGCCTGATAACGACAGAGCCGATGAATGAAGCCGGTCTTTGACTTCATCCCAAAGCGCCGCCTTCGTTAAGCTTTCTTCGACCGCATCATCCAAAACGGCTTTCCTGCGTTCACCCGCATACTTCAGCGCATGTGTGATGTTATTGTAAATGGATTTCGGAAACGGATTCGGTTTTTGAAACACCATACCGATCTCCCGTCTGAGAGACACGATATTAATCGCTTCCCCCAAAATATTCAGCCCTTCATAAAGGATCTCTCCCTCGCTTCTTGCCGAAGGAATGGCATCGTTCATTCTGTTAATCTGTCTCAAAAATGTTGATTTCCCGCAGCCGGACGGACCGATCAGAGCCGTCACCGCATGTTTTTCAATATTCATGTTTACATCTTTAACCGCTTGTTTGTCACCATAATAAATTGATAAATGCTTCACTTCCAAAATTGAAGACTCCGGCGAACACTTTGTCTGTTCCGCATGTTCCCTGATGATGTGGTCAATCATGTTTTCGCCTCTTTCCGATTAATTTGCCGTAAGCTTTTTATAAATGACAGATCCGAGCCATCTTGCACAAAGGTTAAACAAGAGCACCGAAATCACCAGCACCGCCGAGCCGCCGTTTGCAATCGCTTCGGCGTCAGGGATGATTCCCTGCGTATTGACACTCCATATATGAACCGCCAGCGTCTCAGCCGGCCTGAAAATGTTGAAAGGAGATGCTTCAGAAAACGGGTTCAAATCCGTAAAATTCAGCCGCGGCGTTGTCAATCCTGCTGTAAATAACAATGCGGCCGCTTCTCCGAATACTCTTCCTGATGCGAGAATGGCTCCGGTTAAAATCGAAGGAATCGCACTCGGAATCAGCACCGTTTTGACGGTATGCCATCTCGATACACCTAAAGCGAGAGAAGCTTCTTTCAGCTCCTTAGGAACTGCAGTGAGCGCGCCTTCTGTCACCCGGACCATAACGGGAAGGTTAAAGACCGTTAATGCGAGCGCGCCTCCGATAATCGTGTAGCCCCATCCGGTCAGGTTTACAAACATCAGCATGCCGAACATCCCGATGACAATGGACGGAAGCGAAGACAGCACCTCAATACACGTTCTGATAAAATCAGTGATTTTATTTTTGGGCGCATATTCAGCCATAAAGACGCCGCCCCCCACACCAAGCGGTATCGTGATCAGCATGGTGATAAACAGAATGTAAAAGGAGTTAAAAAGCTGATCCCGTATTCCGCCGCCTGAGGCAATGGCGCTCGATTTTGACGTAAGAAAATGCAAGGAGATTTCAGAGACGCCGTGAATAAGAATGTACAAAAACAATCCTGCCAAAATCGCCGCGATTACAGCGGCGCATAACCCGAATACACCGGTGGCCAATTTATCCGTTATTTTCCGGTTCATTACACTTTCCTCCTAGATGACAAGTAGCGTATGAGCAATATAAACAGAAACGACATGATAAGAAGAACAAGCCCCATAGACCATAACGTATTATTTTCAATACTGCCGTATGTGGTATGGCCCATGTTTAACGTAATAATCGTCGTTAATGTTCCCGCCGTATCAAGCAGGCTTTCCGGCAGAAGCTTTGTATTTCCGATAACCATCTGTACGGCGAGTGCTTCTCCGAACGCTCTTGCCATCCCGAGCACGACGGCGGTCAGCAATGTCGGAAACGCCGCCGGGATAAGCACCTTTCTGATTGTCTGCCACCTCGTCGCACCAAGCGCGTATGAACCGTCGCGAAGATGTTTCGGAAGTGACGCAAGCGCATCAGCGGAAATCGATGTAACAGTCGGCAGAATCATTACCGAGAGTACGATCGTCCCCGCCAGAAGGCTGTGACCCGTTCCGCTTGATTTAAAAGAGCCGATAAACGGAACCAATACTGTAAGACCTATGAATCCATAAACGACGGACGGAATGCCGACAAGCAGCTCAATTACCGGCTGCAGCACCTTTTTTCCCCAAGTCGGCGCAATTTCCGTCATAAACACGGCACCCGCAATACCGAGGGGCGCTGCGATCAGAGCCGACAGAACCGTGACCGCAAATGATCCGAAAATAAAAGGCAGCGCGCCGAACTCAGGTTTTGCCTGGGTTGGATTCCAATTCAGACCTGTTAAGAACTCAATCGGGCTTACACCATTTACAAAAAAAGATTGCAGCCCCTTAATGCCGAGAAAAATTGTGATCGCCGCTGATGCCGCAATGATAATCGCGGCACACACAGACACAATCACCCTTCCGCGGACTTCATCCATTTGCCTGTTTTGTTTTGAGCTTATTAAGCGTTCGCTTACAGACTCTTTTTCTCTGTGATTTATCATTTGTTTACACTCCTATAAAGAAGAAGAGGCGGGGAGCCCGCCCTCCCCTCAGCTTTGCTTGCCGTTTGCGTCACGTGTGACTTTCATATCAGAGATCGGAATGTAGCCTTGATCTTTTACGATACTTTTCTGTACTTCATCGCTGTTCATATAGTCAAGAAACGTTTTTGTAAGGCCTGACGCTTCACCTTTCGTATAAGAGTGCTCGTAAGCCCAAATCGGATACTCGCCTGTGACGACGTTTTTCTCTTCCGGTTTGATGCCTCCGATCGATAAAGGCGTTACTTTGTCATCGTTTATATAAGAGAATGCCAGATAACCGATAGCTCCCGGCGTTTCCGCAATGATTTTTTTGACTGTATTGGAGGAATCCTCTGTAATGCCCTCAGCAGGATCTGCTCCGTCAAGCGCGTATTTGACGAACGTAGCGCGTGTTCCTGATGAATCAGGACGGTTCACAAGTGTAATTTTTTGATCTTTACCGCCAAGCTCTTTCCAGTTTTTAATTTTTCCTGTAAAGACGTCTGTCAGCTGTTTTTTGGTTATATCCTTTACGCCCGCACCGGGGTTGACCGCAGCCGCCATCGCCACTACCGCTACTCGGTGGTCTTTTAGGGCTTTTGCATCAATGCCTTCCTTTTCTTCAGCAAAGACATCTGAGTTGCCGATTTGCACTGCCCCTTCAGACACTTGCGAAAGACCTGTTCCTGAACCTCCCGCTTGCACCTGCACATCAGCATCCGGATGTTTTTCCATAAACTTTTCCGCCGCTGCCAGTACTAACGGCTGCATGGCTGATGAACCAGAAATGGTTAAAGAACCTGATGCTTTTTTATCCTCACTTGCAGATTGACTGTCTGTCTTGCCGCTTTCCTTTGCATTTCCGCATGCTGCAGCAACAATCATAACAGCAGCCATCAGAAGCATAAGCATCCATTTGTTTTTTTTCATTTCCTGAATTCCCCCTGCATTTAATGTGTAATTTGTCCTACAGGTCTAGAGTAAAGGGTTCTTGTAAAATGCGTATAAATCAAGTGTTAAGGTTTTGTAAATCCGGATGTTTTTTTGTATAAAAAAAAAACGCTCACAGATTGTGAGCGTTTTTCTATTAGTTGTTTGTATTGCCGTTTTCAGCGTCTTCCTGAATTTTATCTTCGTTTTTCTGCTTCGTATTATTATCTTCTTGTTTCTTTTTCAGCTCAAAGTATTTGTCCAGAGCTGCTCTCCCTATATCATTCGTAATCGAATATCGATCGCTGTAATCAATATAGGCCCAAGGAACGACTACAGAAATAGCCACTTCCGGGTTATCCGCAGGTGCATAAGCGACAAGAGTCGTATTATACGTTCCTTCACCCGTCTCTGATTTGTCCGGACCGTCATAGAAAGATTGCGCCGTACCCGTTTTACCGGCAGGACTGTATGTCGCCGTCGCAAAATCAGTTGCGGCTGTCCCTTTTGTCATGACGCGTCTGAAACCCGCCTGCACTTCTTTAATATCTGCATTATTCATATCAATCTTGTTCAGTACTTGGGGCTGAACAGACTCTACAACGGCTCCGATTCCTTTTTTCGAATCAGGCTGCCTGACCTCTTTTACAAGCTGAGGCTTCAAACGATAGCCTCCATTGGCGATTGTAGATACATACTGCGCCATTTGCAGCGGTGTAAACGTATCATACTGTCCGATGGCAAAGTCTAACAGAAGACCGGAAATTCGCTGTGATCCTTGGTACCCGGTCGCTTCATTCGGGAGATCAATTCCCGTCTTAACTCCGAGTCCGAACTGATTGAAGTAGTATCTGAAAGTATCGAATGCCTTCATATCAAGCGGCAGGGACTGGCCTTTTTTGTACTCCCCTTTACCGACAGCAATCGCCGTTTTGAACATGAACACGTTTGATGATTCCTGAAGCGCTTTTTCGATATCTACGGGACCTAAATTCGTCCATGATTTTTTCGGGTTTTTACTTCCCTTGAAATACATAGGTTCATCCTGAAAAACGGTGTTCAAATTAATCGCGCCCGTCTGCAGTCCGGTCAACACCGTCGCTCCTTTGACCGCCGATCCCATTGCGTAGGAGGAAGTCATTGCGCCGAGGGCATAATCATTAATTTTGTACTTTCCATGGTCATTCGTAATCTGTTTGCCGGCCATCGTCAGCACTTCTCCGTTTTTCGGGTTCATCATGACGACGAAGGCCCGATCAAGAAGCTTCGTGCTCGGTCTCGCTTTTGCCGATTTTAAATTTTTCTCAATGATTTTTTCAACGGATTTCTGCAGGTCCATATCAATGGATAAAACAAGGTCTTTGCCGGCCTGTCCTTTTGAAATCACTTTGCTGCCCGTGACATTTCCGGATGAGTCGGTTAAGTTCTGCACTTTCTCTTTTTGGCCCTGCAGCAGGCTTTCATATTGATATTCTAAATAGCTTTTTCCGACCCTGTCATTCCGGCTGTAGCCGAGTGACAGATAGTGATCCAGCAGGTTGGACGGAAGACCTTCGTTCGAACTGGATACACTGCCGAGCAATGTCCGGATCAGGCTTTTATAAGGATAAGACCGTTCCCAGTCAGACGTCACGTCAACTCCCGGCAGTTCATCTAAATGTTCGCTGACGACGGCCATTTCTTTTGCCGACACCCCTTCATTTTTGATGTATTGAGGCGTCAGTGAGTAGCCTGAATCCATCTGCCTTTTAATCGCAAGGATCTGCATGTCTTTTGAAGTGAGCTCATTCAGCTGTTTGTCTGTGATGCGTTTCAGCTGAAGCTGATATAAATCATCGTCAGACAGTTTTTTGTCTTCAGCTTTTTGCTTTTCTTCGGCCGTAATCAGTTTTTTCGCTTCATCAGGCCTCGTTAACATCCAATAGTCTTTTTTATCCCGCTCAGTCACCTTTTTGGTGCTTACCTTAATCATACCCGACAGTTTTTTTGCGATTTTTAAACGCTGTGCCTGGGTGGTTGAGGCTGAACGTGTATATGTAATCGCATTTAATGCTTTATTCGTTACGATGGGATTTAGGTTCCGGTCGTATATTTTCCCTCTCGGAACCGCCGTGCTGACATCAGACTCCTCTTGCTTATTGGCGGCGTTTTTATAATCATCACCCTGAACGATCTGCTTGATGCCAAGCTCGACGATAATCCAAGTGAAAATAAGAAACGCGGCCAAAAACAAAAAATTAAGCCGGATCGGCAGTGATTTTTTCTTTTCTTTGTTTACAGCTATTTTCTTTTTATTTCTCCTCATGACATCACCTTTTCTTATTTACAGAAAGAAATGACACCTTCTGTTCAGGTGCCATTTTTCATTCTAAAGGTTTTTTCGATATTTTTCTACAGATAACCCTTTTATCTTTCTCCTTTTATAAAATTCGGTTCCGCCGCCTGTTTTTGTCGGTCTTCTTCTACTGTTTCATCAGAAGTTTCCGTATCCAGTTTGATGTCTTTTATAAAGTAATAAATCAGCGGATGGCCGGCTCCGAGCAGCACGAGCGCCGCCGGTATTCCCACTTTTTCCTTGAACAATGTAACGATTACAAGGAAACAAAGGATGGAAACGATCCGGCCCGCATTTAAAAATAACTCCCTGAGCACGATGTATTCAATTCTGGCTTTTCTGGCAAGCCGCGCCCGGCCTATCACATCATATGTAAGCGAGACATACGGCACGAGCAGAACTGGATAGCCGATCGCAATAAACACTCCGTACAAAAGGAGCGTCGTGAAGCTCATTTTAAAAATGATGAGAAACAGGGCGCCGTACAAGATCAATCCGCCGATAAGAATCGCCTTTTTCCGCGCTCTTTTTTTGATGAGCCTTGATGCAAAATAATAAGCAAAAAAAGAAACCGCGGAATTGACGAGGCCGAATGTTCCGAGCGCCAGCTCACTGTTTGTCGCAATGAATACAAATACGCTGATTAAAAAAACAAAAATCCCTTCTCTCAAGCCTTGAAAAAAGTGCGCGTTGGTAATCCGGCGCCAATTCAGATTCGTGTGGCGCTCATCAAAAACTTTTTTCAGCATAAACCGGCCTTTCGACTCCCTCCGCTTCAGAAAAAAGCTCATGACCACGGCAAGGGCAAATAAGCCGAGCGACAGGCTGAAAATGATTGTATAACCCGTATTGTTTTCAAGTCTTGAAATGACATATCCGGCCACAATCGGACCGATCATGCCCGCCGATGAAGACAAAATGCCTAAAAACCCGTTAAAAAAATCTCTCGTTTCCGGTTCCGTGATTTCGAAAGTCAGCACATTAAAAGCCAGCCAGTAAAAGCCGTATCCAACTCCGAGCACGGCCCCTATCAAAACGAGACGGGAAGCCGCAGTTTCTCCGGCAAGCAGCACACTTAAATAAAAAGCGGCCAAAAAGATAACGCCGAACCTGAGAATAAACACCCTGTCAATTTTTTTAGCCAGCCGGCCAGCCAGCAGAAAGGTAATCGGCTGCATCGTTACGACCGACAAATTGTATATGGCCAAATCAATAAATTTTCCCGACTGCTTCCACAAATACACGTTGACAAATGTATTTGACAGCGCGATGCCCAATGAGTAAAGGCCGCCAATCGTCAATAGCAGCAGCAGCCCTTTATTTATTTCGATGTCGCCGATAATTTTTTTTATTTTGCTCATCATTGACTCCCCTTTACTACACATTAGTTTGTCTCACTCAAACTGAGATATGTAAAAGGAATCAAAGTCAATAAAAAAACAAGGCCTCCCGCGGGAGACCTTGTGATCATTCAACTCAATTATTTTGCTTCGCTGTAAAGACGGGCAACTTCATCCCAGTTCACAACATTCCAGAAAGCTGAAATGTAATCAGGACGGCGGTTTTGGTAGTTCAGGTAGTAAGCGTGCTCCCAAACATCAAGACCGAGAACAGGTGTTTTACCCTCTGAAAGCGGTGAATCTTGGTTTGGCGTGCTTGTAATTTCAAGTTTGCCGTTGTTTACAACGAGCCAAGCCCAGCCTGAACCGAAACGGCCTGCAGCTGCTGCCGCGAATTTTTCTTTGAATTGATCGAAGCTTCCGAACGTGCTTTTGATCTCTTCAGCAAGCTCACCAGTCGGTTCGCCTCCGCCGTTCGGAGATAAAAGAGTCCAGAATAAAGAGTGGTTTGCATGTCCGCCGCCATTGTTGCGGACTGCCGTGCGGATGTCCTCCGGCACTGCGTTCAAATCAGCAACAAGCTCATCTACAGATTTCTCTGCAAGCGCTGATCCTTCGATCGCTTTGTTGAGGTTTGTCACGTATGTGTTATGGTGCTTCGTATGGTGAATCGTCATTGTTTCCTTATCGATATGAGGTTCTAAAGCATCATAAGCGTAAGGCAATTCTGGAAGTTTGTAAGCCATAATTTTTTCCTCCTTTAAATATATGTACTGAAATGCCGCTTAACGCGAACTTTTCTAATCTCAATGTAACAAAAGAAAGCGTGGTAATCAATGAAAAAGCTCACAATCCGGCGATTCCAGCAGACATATT
The DNA here is from genome assembly GCF_026420705.1 of Bacillus sp. NEAU-CP5. Classification (NCBI taxonomy): domain Bacteria; kingdom Bacillati; phylum Bacillota; class Bacilli; order Caryophanales; family Bacillaceae; genus Bacillus; species Bacillus sp. NEAU-CP5. Next base: position 497,450 of record NZ_JAPMOV010000002.1, read on the forward strand.
ACACTTTATCCGTTCACGGCCGAAATTAAACCTTTCTAAAGCACCGTCCATAAGAAATATCCGATCATAAAGAGCTGAATGACGCCTTTTGCCGCGACGCTTGTTAAAAAGCCGATTAACGAGCCGAGCCCCACTTTTGCCGCGGACTTGATATCCTTTTGATGAACAAACACCTCAGCGCAGAGAGCACCGATAAACGGTCCTAATATAATGCCCGCCACGGGAATAACGAAGGGCCCGATCAATAATCCGATCGTGCTTCCCCAGATTGCCGCCCTGCTTCCTCCGTACCTTTTAACGCCAAGTAAATTTGACACATAGTCAGCTGCGAATAAAACGGCCGCAAATACCGCCTCAATGAGCCAAAACAGGTAAGAATAAGGACTGAAGGAAAACAAAAATCCGTAGAGAAGAAAACCGGCCACAATAAAAATAACGCTTGGAATCACCGGATATACAAGCCCGATAAAAGCAATGACGAAGACCGCAATGATAATCAGCCAATACAAAACACTCATGACAAAAACACCCTCCTTTGTTTTGCGGGCGATCACAGCTTCCCGCTTTATCTTATTATGTATGATTCCTTATCACCGCTTTAAATACTCTCACTTGTGTTCATCCCCTGTGAACGATACAATAAGCAACATATACCAGTTTAGGCTAGGAAGTGAAGATGTTGAACATATTTACGGCTTTATTGAAAAGTACATACTCTCCGGCGGATATTGCAAAAACACGGTTTCAGGGGATAGGAAAAGCGATCCTTTATGTATTTTTGCTGTCTGTCCTTTTTACGCTGCCAAGCGCTTATTACCTTTGCTCCGGCACCGTAAACTCAATGAACGGTTTCAAAACCGTGTTAAAGAAAGATTTCCCTGATTTCAGCATTTCAAACGGAGAATTGCAAACGAAAGCGTCCGCCTCTAAGGAAACGGAAGCGAACGGCTTTGTCATCGTGTTTGATCCGACAGATGCTTACGGCGCGAAACAAATAGCGGCGAAACAAAATGCGATCGGCATTTTGAAAAATAAAATGGTGCTTGCTGTAGACGGACAGGCGACAGAAATGAATTATTCGCTGATGCCTGCTGATATCACAAAAAAAGAAATCATATCAGCATTAAACCAAAATAAAACAATGATCGTCACCGTCCTGTCCGTTTTGCTGTTCATCATGACAGCGGCCGGAAAATTCATTGAAGTATCATTTCTCGCCGTCATCGGCCTGATATTGAAAAATGCGCAAAGAAAGACATTGAATTACCAGCAGCTCTGGAAGCTTTCGGCTTATTCCATTACACTTTCGACCATATTCTTTACGATCATGCGAGCGCTTGTTATTACAGTGCCGAGTGAATTTTTAGTGAATTGGTTTGTAAACTTTATCATCCTTTTCCTCGTCTTAAAAGAGATACCGCCAAGAAAAACAGCTGTGTAACAAAGACTGCCCCCGGCGGTCTTCTTTTTTGTCATGAACAAAATGGGACAAGCATACAATGAAGTAAAAATGTATGCGGGAGGCGGTTGGAATGAAGCGGCTTACTTTTGTATTCGGCAGTTTATTTGTGATATTCATTATCTTTTACGATCTTAAAATCGGCACGATCCCTTCTCAAGACCTTCCAGCATACGCAGCGGCGGCACAGCCAGCCCGACAGGAATCTTCATACAGAACGGTTACGGTCAAAAAAGGCGATACGGTGATGTCGATAGTCGGCGCACATAAAGCGCCAGATGATATTGCGCAAGATTTTGAAGCGCTGAATCCGAATGTAAAAGCAAACGCAATTCAGGCAGGCACCGCTTATAAATTCCCCGTCTACCGCAATTAAACGTTAATTTCTTGTCAGTTCGGCAAATACACTGTTACAATATAACATGTAAATAGAAGTTGCCTGACATGTAAAAGGCTCAGCCTGCAAAAGCGGTAACTACAATTAAGGAGCGATTGACAAGTGAGTGAAATCACACATCGTACAAAAACGCGTCCCGTCAAAGTGGGACCTTTAACAATAGGCGGAAATAACGAAGTCGTCATTCAGAGTATGACGACGACCAAAACACACGACGTAGAAGCAACAGTTGCGGAAATCAACCGTTTAGCCGAAGCCGGCTGCCAAATTGTCCGGGTGGCATGTCCGGACGAACGCGCCGCTAACGCGATTGCCGACATCAAAAAACAAATTTCCATCCCTCTCGTTGTCGATATTCATTTTGACTACAAGCTTGCATTAAAAGCAATTGAGGGCGGGGCCGACAAAATCAGAATCAACCCGGGAAACATCGGCCGCCGCGAAAAAGTGGAAGCCGTCGTAAAAGCAGCGAAGGAAAAAGGAATTCCGATCCGGATCGGCGTAAACGCGGGTTCTTTGGAAAAACGCATTTTAGAAAAATACGGCTATCCGACTGCTGACGGGATGGTTGAGAGTGCGCTTCATCATATCAAAATCCTGGAAGACCTTGACTTTCACGACATCATCGTCAGCATGAAAGCGTCTGACGTCAATCTAGCCATAGAAGCATACGAAAAAGCATCAAAAGCATTTGATTATCCGCTCCACCTCGGAATTACAGAATCGGGCACGCTGTTTGCCGGAACGGTAAAAAGCGCGGCCGGACTCGGAGCGATTTTAAGCAAAGGAATCGGAAACACGCTCCGGATCTCTCTGAGCGCCGACCCGGTTGAAGAAGTAAAAGTAGCCAGAGAACTGCTGAAATCATTCGGTCTTGCTTCAAACGCGGCTACGCTTATTTCATGCCCGACATGCGGACGGATCGAAATTGATCTCATCAGCATCGCAAATGAAGTGGAAGAATACATTTCTAAAGTCAAAGCGCCGATTAAAGTAGCCGTTCTCGGATGTGCCGTTAACGGACCGGGCGAAGCAAGAGAAGCTGATATCGGGATTGCCGGCGCGCGCGGCGAAGGACTTCTTTTCCGCAAAGGCCAAATCGTCCGCAAAGTCCCTGAAGAAACCATGGTCGAAGAGCTGAAAAAAGAAATCGACAAGCTGGCAGAAGAACACTACGCAAAGCTTGAAGCGGAAAAAGCAAAAGCAGAACAAGAAACACAAAAAGCTTGACGGATATTCCGCCAAGCTTTTTTTTGCGTTGTGTTAAAAAAACGGTGTAATGAAGATGCCGAGGACAAGGGAAACAATACCGATTCCCATCGCCCATCCGCCTAAAGCGCCTGCTCCTCTTCTTCTGGCGATATAGCCGACGATAATGCCGCATGCCCCTAATAAAACAGGGAGCACAAACAGGGAAATGATAGAAATAGCCAATGCTGCATACCCTATCCCCCGGCCTTCACTTACTCCGTCCCGGTTATCATCACGGTCTGCTGCCCGGTCAGAAGCACGATATGGCTCTGAAATTTCGGCCGCTGTTTCTTCTGAATAAACATCACGCGTGATATCGGTTCCTTCCGATCCATGATCCACATAGTAGTCGTTGCCTTTTCGATTTTCGTAATCGTATGCCACCTTCAATTCCCCCTTTTTCTTTTATGAAAGGAGCTTTTTTAGTTTCCGCGTTTTTTACGGATTCATGTTTGCTAAACTTTTCTGGTATTGTTAATTGTTTATGTTACACTTGAAGGGATGAATTTATAGGAGTGTGGACATGTTACGGTTAGGTATAGATATTGACGGCACAGTTACGGCACAGGATACATTTGTCCCTTATTTAAACCGCTCATTTCATCTTTCCATTACCTTGGATGATATGACTGATTATGATCTGACGAAGCTTTTGAACATTACAGACGAGGAATTTTGGGAATGGATGAACGTTCATGAAGCAGCCATATATAAAGAAGCGAAGCTCGCGGAATTTGCCAAGCAGGCACTGGACGGACTGAAAGAAGAGCACCGTCTGATCTACATTACGGCAAGACGCGGCCACTTAGAAGATGTTACGCTGGACTGGTTTGCAAACCGGGACATTCATTACGATCACATTGAGCTTGTCGGAGGCCATCACAAAGTGGAAGCCGTCAAAAAACACGGCATTGATTTATTTTTCGAAGATCACCACGGCAATGCGACAATGATCGCAAAAGAAGCAGGCATTCCGGTTATCCTTTTTAACTCCCCATATAATCAGCTCCCCATCGATTCCAATATTATCAGGGTGCAGAATTGGCTTGAAGCCGTCGCCTGGATTAATAAAAACAAACATAGCTTTCAGCATGTCAAAAGCTGAAAAAAACCTCCTGTATAAGCAGGAGGTTTTTTATCGGCACGCCGGACAGGTGCCGTAAATTTCAAACTTATGGCCGCTGATTTCATACCCTTCCAAATCATCGTGCAGCTTATCCATCGGACAGGACTCAATTTCCTTCGTTTTCCCGCAGGTTAAACAGATAAAATGGTGATGATGATGGGTATAAGAGCATGTAAAACGGAACAGTTTTTCTCCGGAAAGCTCCGTCGTTTCCAAAATGCCGAGTTCTTCATATAACGAAAGATTTCTGTATATGGTATCAAAGCTCAGACCCGGATAGTCGTCATTTAATGCGGCAAGCACGTTTTTGGCGGTCAGATATTTATCAGAATCAGCAAAAAGCTGCAGCATGTCTTCTCGCTTACTCGTATATTTATACCCTTTTTCTTTCAGCAGGTTCAACGCTTCTTGTACGTTCATGAGGACCTCCCCTTTACAACACGGTATCGCTCCAAAAAGAAAATGGCAGCTGTCTGAACAGCAGGCCATTTTCTTATGATGTATCAAATTATACCTATAAAATGATGAAAAGTAAATGAAAGCCTAGTGAATCGCGGTTTTGAACTTACCGCCCCTCGTTTCATGGGTATTCATGATCGTAATAAAGGCGTTTTTATCAATTTCAAACACAATGGATTTCAATTTAGTCACTTCAAGCCTTGTCACGACCGCGTAAATGACTTCTTTGGTTTCATCCGTATATCCGCCTTTACCCTGAAGTTTGGTGGTTCCCCGCCCAAGCCGGTGCAATATAGCATCTGAGATCTCAGCATATTGCTCTGCAACAATAATGACCGCTTTTGTTTCATCAAGCCCCTGGATGACGGCGTCAATCGTTTTCATGGCAATATAATAAGTCATGAAAGAATACATTGCCTGCTCCGGACCGAACACAAAACCGGCCCAAATGAAAATAAACACATTGATGAGCATAACGAATTCCCCGACTGAAAAGGGCAGCTTTTTCGTGAGAAGGATACCGAGGATTTCAGTACCGTCCATCGAGCCTCCGTTTCGGATGACAAGGCCTACCCCGAAACCGAGCAAAAGCCCCCCGAATACCGTCGCCAAAATAGGCTGGGTCGTAATGGCCTCCACATGGTGCAATGAGGATTCAATCAGCGCTAAACCGACGATTCCGATAACAGTAGAGATGAGAAATGTTTTTCCGATATATTTATATCCGAAAATCATAAATGGAATGTTGAGTAACACAACGAATAAGGCAAAATTGAGGAGGGGATTGGACATAAAGAGGTGGTCTAAAATTAATGAAACACCGATAATGCCTCCGTCGATAAAATTATTAGGGACCAGAAACAATTCAATACTTACGGCGGCTGAACCCGCCCCGATCAGAATCATAATGACCCTGAAGATAAAGTGTAAAAATGATTCTCTTTTATGCTGTTTATTTGGGGTCATAAAATCTCCTTTCCTATAATAACTATTTTAAACAGTAAGCAACTTTATTTTACCATTAAAAGCTGTAACATTTTAATGATCTGCTCAATACATTATGTCTAAAGAGGTGAAAGTATCGATGATTTTAATACAAAGAATTATTTTGCAGCGGCTCAATCAAGTCACTGCGGACGATCTGCTGAAATATTCCAAGCAATACGGGATCAGCATTACAAGAAGTCAAGCGGCTGAGGTAGCGGCTCTGATGCACGGAAAAAACATCAATATTTTTGATGAACAGGAGCGGCTGCGCCTGCTGAAAAAAGTGGAAACGATAACCTCAAAAGAAACGGCGCGGAAAGTTGACGAACTTTTCAATCAATTCTCAGGGTAAGAAAGGAGGGACACCCGCCCCTCCTTTCTTTCTTATTGAGCTGATATTTTTTCAAGAAGCTCCTTATCAAACTGTTTTTCTTTCAGCATTTCGATTTCAAAACGGTACGGCGGCTTCTTATTTTTCTTGTCTTCGCCTACATACGGTGTTTCGAGGATTTTCGGAATATCGGCAAGCTGCTCGTGATGAACGATGTACTGCAGAGCGTCAAAACCGATCTCTCCGAACCCGATATTTTCATGGCGGTCTTTCCGGGCGCCTTTAATATTTTTACTGTCGTTCACATGAAGGACTTTTATCCGATCGATGCCGACGATTTTATCAAACTCGTTAAGAACACCGTCAAAATCATTAGCGACATCATACCCGGCGTCATGGGTGTGGCAAGTGTCAAAGCAGACGGATAGATGTTCATTATGCGTGACTCCCGCAATGATCTCGGCCAGCTCTTCAAAGCTTCTCCCGCATTCTGATCCTTTGCCCGCCATTGTCTCCAGCGCAATCTGCACGTTTTGCCCGGGAACAATCACTTCGTTTAAACCTTCAATGATTTTTTTGATGCCCGTTTCAGCTCCGGCTCCGACATGCGCCCCTGGATGAAGCACGATCTGTCTCGCGCCGATCGCTGCCGTTCTTTCAATTTCAGAACGCAGAAAATCAACGCCCAGCTCAAATGTTGCCGGATTTGTCGTATTTCCGATGTTAATGATGTACGGCGCATGCACGACAATCTCGTCGATACCGTTTTCCTTCATATGGGCGCGGCCCGCTTCAATATTCAAGTCTTCAATTTTTTTGCGGCGCGTGTTTTGGGGAGCGCCCGTATAGATCATAAATGTATTCGCCCCGTACGAAACAGCTTCCTTGCTTGCGGCAAGGAGCATATGTTTTCCGCTCATTGAGACGTGTGAACCTATTTTCAGCAACCCGATTCCCCCTACTTTCCTCTGTTAGATTGGTTTCTTCTCTGCTTCTTTTTAATTTTTTCCATTTCGTAGCTCATTTTCTTTTTATAGCCCGGCTTTACTTTTTTCGGCTTTTTTACGAGGCGTTTCGCAATTTGGTCAGCCTCATTTGCCGTCTTTTTGCGATTTTTACGGCGGTGGCGGTCATCGCCTTTCTTCCATTCCCCGTTTACAAGCTCCGCATAGTCAAACACAATGCCCATCTTTTCAAGTCTTGCGAGCGCATCTTCGTCAGAAAGCTCATAAATGGTCAGTGCTTGGCCTGATGAACCGGCGCGTGCAGTTCTTCCGACACGGTGAACATAAAAATCCAAATCGTCCGGAAGCTCGTAGTTGATGACGTGGCTTACGCCTTTAATGTCAATTCCTCTAGCCGCAAGGTCTGTCGCAATGACATAAGTGAATTCCAGATCATTAATCTGCTTCATTACCTTTTTGCGCTCACGCGGCGTTAATCCCCCGTGCAGAAGACCGACCCTCATTCCTTTTTCAGTCAGGTATTTCGCAATATGGTCAGCCGTGTTTTTCGTATTTGCAAACACAATGCCCAGATAAGGATTCAGATGAGACATCATATCAAAAAGCAGTTTGTCTTTATCACGCTGTTTAGAAGGAACCAACACATGTTCAATCTTTTCGGCTGTGATTCTTTTCGGCTCAACATGCGCGTACTTCGGATTTTCCATATACTTTTTCAAAAACGGCTTCAGCTTTTCCGGAATCGTAGCTGAGAACACAAGCATCTGCAGTTCTTCCGGCATACGCGATCCGATATAATCAACGTCTTCTAAAAAGCCCATATCAAGCATCAGATCAGCTTCGTCAATGACGAGAGACTGCGCTTTATAGACGTTCAATGCCTGCGCCTTAATCAGATCCGCGATCCGGCCCGGCGTTCCGACGACGAGATGAGGCTGTGTTTTCAGCTTATCAATTGATTTTTGCTTGTCCGTCCCGCCGATGAAGCATTTTGTCCGGATCGGCTCATCTTCCGCACCCTGTGTGATTTTGAGCGCTTCCTGATGAATCTGATTGGCAAGCTCTCTCGTCGGCGCCGTGATAACGGCCTGTACCGTATCAGAACCCGGATCAATCCGATTCAAAATTGGCAATAAATAGGCGTGGGTTTTCCCCGTCCCCGTCTGGGACTGCCCGATCACGCTTTCGTTTTTCAGTACGGCAGGTATCAGACGCTTTTGAATATCTGTCGGTTCATAAAAACCAAGGCGGTGAACTGCATCTATAATAAACGGTTTTAAGTTGTATCCATCAAATTTAGTTTCTTTCATTTTTCCCAGCTCCTTAAAGCGGCACATTCTGTGTCCATCATCACATTATAACCGATTTTACTTAAAAACACCATGTCTTGGGGGAATCCTGTTTTCGAGACAGAAAAGCAAATGCCCCCTCCGATGCATATTGTAATAGCAGAGAGACAGAAAGGAGGTACAAGTATGTTTCCACAGCAGCCGATGAGAAATATGGCGCAGCAGGGACGGCCGTTTATGAATCCGCGTATGATGATGGGAGGAAGACCGTCATTGCCGGGACGGCAGCTAATGCAGCAGGGACGGCAGCTTTTCCCTCAGCAGCAGATTGCCGGAGCGGGCCTGAGAAACGCAGGCACGGGCGGCGGAGGGGGCTTAAAAGGGATGCTTTCCCGTTTTTTACCCGGTTCAGGAGGAGGAAGCGCTGCCGCGTCGGCACCGGCGGCGGCCAGCGGAGGAGCAGGTGCAGGACTGCAGGGAATACAGAACCTGGCAAGTCCGGCATCCCTGTCGAGCATGCTCGGCAACGTTCAGAAGGTGCTCGGCGTGGCGCAGCAGGTTACGCCGATGATTCAGCAGTACGGTCCTTTAGTACGGAGTCTGCCCGCCATGATGAAGCTTTACAGCCAATTAAGCAGCAGTGATGACGAGAATGAATCTGACGAGACGAAAGAAACAGACGAACAGAACAAAAAGGATGAAGCTGAAAAAACAGATGAAACAGATGAAACAGAAGATGAAAACAAATCAGACGCCTCATCCAAAACATCAAAGAAGACGTCTGAAAAAGCATCCGCTTCAAAAGAAAAAGACGCCGCACAGGCAGACTCAGCGGAACAGCCGCGTCCAAAAAGAACATCGGGCAGATCAAAGCCGAAATTATATATTTAACATTCTTTGATATCTCACGAAAGATTAGCTATAATGAGATCAGAAGAATGCAAGATTTGAGCCGTTTAACTACGGCTTTTTATATTGCCTCTACACTCACTTTTGATAGGAGGACATCTACATTGGACGTTATCAAAATATCGCCGCGCGGCTACTGTTACGGCGTTGTTGATGCCATGGTCATAGCCAAAAACGCGTCACTCGATAAAACACTGCCAAGACCTATATATATACTGGGAATGATTGTTCATAATAAGCATGTCACAGATGCGTTTGAGGAAGACGGCATTTACACGCTTGACGGCACAAACCGTCTGGAGATTTTAAAGCAGGTGGAAAAAGGAACCGTTATTTTCACGGCTCACGGGGTATCTCCGGAAGTAAGAAAAGCCGCTGAGGAAAAAGGGCTTGTTACGATTGACGCCACATGCCCGGACGTCACGAAAACACATGACTTAATCCGAAAAGTAAAAGCTGAAGGTTATCACGTCATATACATCGGTAAAAAAGGCCACCCCGAGCCTGAAGGAGCCGTCGGCGTCGCTCCTGAAATCGTTCATCTCGTTGAAACAGAGGAAGACGTGAGAAATCTCGATATTCAGGCTGAGAAATTAATCGTTACAAACCAAACGACAATGTCCCAGTGGGACGTCCACGATATTATGGAATCAGTCAAAGAAAAGTACCCGTACGTGGAATACCATCAGGAAATCTGCCTGGCCACACAGGTTCGTCAAGAAGCTGTATCAGAGCAGGCAAAAAAAGCGGACTTAACCATTGTTGTCGGTGATCCGAAAAGCAATAACTCCAACAGACTGGCTCAAGTGTCAGAAGAAATCGCCGGAACAAAAGCCTACCGAATCGGAGACATCAGTGAACTGAAGCTCGAATGGCTGAAAGACGTCAATACCGTCGCCGTTACCGCAGGCGCATCAACACCGACACCGATTACAAAGGAAGTCATCCGCTTTTTAGAGCAGTTTGACCACAACGATGAATCGACATGGCAGCTTGAACACAGTGTGCCACTTAAAAAAATCCTTCCGAAAGTAAAAATAAAAAACTGAGGCCCGGGGCCTCAGTTTTTTTATAAGAAGGTAAATGGGTTTGTATCTGTTTCGGAAGCGAAAATGCGCACATCATAGTTTTTCTCTCCGGCCATTGCCGTAAGCTTCTCAGCCGTGCCTTTTCTCATGATCTTTTCAGCATAATGCCCCGGGTCTACGACGTTTAATCCCATCATCATCGCATCATGCGCTACATGGAAATAAAGATCGCCCGTCACGTAAACATCTGCACCCTTCCGCTTTGCCTGATAAATATATTTATTTCCGTCACCGCCAAGAACCGCGACTTTTTTCACCTTGCTGTTTCGCTCTCCGACCATCCGGACTCCGTTAACGTCAAACTTTTCTTTCACAAACAGCGCAAACTCTTCAAGCGTCATGTCTTGCTGAAGTTTTCCGATGCGGCCGAGCCCTTTTTCAAGCGGAGACTGCTCCACCGGATAAATATCATATGCCACCTCTTCATACGGATGGCTTTTTTTCAGCGCTTTTACGACGGTTCTCTCCATACTTGCCGGAAAAACGGTCTCAAGTCTCACTTCATGGACGAGCTCCAGTTCTCCCGTCTGTCCGATAAACGGTTCTGCCCCATCCAGCGGCTTAAAGCTGCCGATTCCCTCAGAGGAGAACGCGCAATGGCTGTAATTGCCGATATGTCCCGCTCCGGCGTTGCCAAGTGCAGTTCTTACAGCTTCTTCATAGTCTTTCGGAACATATACGGCAAGCTTTTTCAGCGGATCCGAATATGTCGGGACGAGCACCTCTGTGTCTGTCAGGCCCAGAGCTTCGGCAAGGAGATCGTTCACACCGCCGTCCGCTACATCAAGATTCGTATGAGCCGCATATACGGCAATATCATGCTTTATACATTTCTCAATCAGTCTTCCGCCAGGCTGATCAGTGGTGATCTGTTTAAGCGGCCGAAAAATCGGCGGGTGGTGGGCGATAATTAAGTCAACTTTTTTCTCAATGGCTTCATCTACCGTTTGTTCAAGAACATCCAATGTCACCATGACATTTTTCACCGGCTTATTCAATGTACCGATCTGCAGGCCGATTTTATCTCCTTCCACCGCAAAAGCCTTCGGTGAAAATTGTTCAAACAGCTGGATGATTTCCTGTCCGTTTACATGTTTAGGCATGTCCGATTACCTCCTTCAGCAGAGAAATCCGCTCTTTCAATTCAGCTAATTTTTCATGGTTTTCATGCTTTGCGCTGCGGCTGATCTGTTCATAAATTTGTTCAGTATGCTTAAGTTCCTGGCTCCATTTCCGAAGAAACACTTCATTCCTCTCTTTTAATAAAAACGGACCCGCAAGCATTCCGGCAGCCATCGGCACGTTCCGATACGGCGCATCACGGTCGCCAGTTTCCGCAACGAGGATTTCATAACACTTTCCGTCTTCTTCGAGAATCACTTCATCAAGCAGTTCATAGCCTTCCTGATACAGCCACTCTCTTATATGAACGGCATGAATATTCGGCTGCAGAATCAGCCGTTCACGCCCCGTCAATTTCGTTTTTCCGGACTCCAAAATATGAGCGATCAGCGCTCCGCCCATGCCGGCGATTGTAATGGCGCCGGCTTCTCCTTTTTCAAGGACGCTCAGCCCGTCACCTTTCCTTACGGAGATAAGAGTGCTTAAGTCCAGTTTTTCCACCTGCTGTTTGGCGGATAGAAACGGTCCGTCTGTAATTTCACCGGCGATTGCCCGGCTTGCCAAATGATTCAAAACGGCATAGCAAGGAAGATACGCGTGGTCTGACCCGATATCAGCAACCAGGGCACCCGGAGGGATATATTCCGCCACAGACTGCAATCTTTTAGATAACTTCATTTCATTCACAATATCACAACTTTTCTCAGGTTCTTTTTCCTTTACTATCATATAAAAAAACCGCCCGGAATCCAAGCGGCGGATAGAGTTTTTCATATGTCTTTTATATAGGGACCGGTAAAGCTTTATTTAATGTCAGAAACCCATTTTGCCATGCCATCCAGCTTTTCGGCCGGCACAAGGCCCGCGGGCATCCCGTTGCCGCCTTTTTCAATTTTTGTTTTAATCTCAGCGACATCTTTTCTTTTGCCGACGCCTTTTAAGTTCGGCCCTGACACACCTTCATAGTTTTCCCCGTGACAGGTGATGCAGTTCGCTTTATAAATCTCTTCAGGTGAAGCGTTTGCAGTTTCCTTCTCGGCATTTTTGCTTTCACCGCCGCTTGCGATCTGATGCGCATCTCCATTGCCTTTTACAGCTAAAAAGAAAGTCAGCCCTATTCCCAGCACTGCAATGAGCAAAAAAGGAATCAGCGGATTCCACTTCATATCTCCATCCCCCTTTTTCATTCTCCCCCTATGTAAACACTTCTAATTCTAACTTATTTTTACAAAAAGTAAATGGTCTTGCTCAGCAATTTCATTGATTTCACAATTTATACAAAAAGCAAAATAACTGTTTTGTTTATCACAAAATTATCTTTATTCTATTGTATAATGAATTGTATACGCTTACAATAAAGAATATAAATAAACTTATCTCATTTTCCCCCTTTCAGGACATGCCGCATTTTTTCCGAACTCATTTGCAAAACATATGCTTATCCAGTAAAATAAAGGTATATTATCCATATATCTTATACATAAAAAAGAACGGATCAAAAAGACCCGTTCCATTCTATTCGAGAAAATCCTTCAGACGTTTGCTTCTGCTCGGATGTCTCAATTTGCGAAGCGCTTTTGCTTCAATTTGGCGAATACGCTCTCTCGTTACTCCAAACACTTTGCCGACTTCTTCCAAAGTTCTTGTGCGCCCGTCATCCAGACCGAAACGGAGACGCAGCACGTTTTCTTCACGATCTGTCAACGTATCCAGCACATCTTCCAGCTGTTCTTTTAAAAGCTCATATGCCGCATGATCCGACGGAGATGTCGCTTCCTGGTCTTCGATGAAGTCACCGAGATGTGAGTCGTCTTCTTCACCGATCGGCGTTTCTAAAGAAACAGGCTCTTGAGCAATTTTTAATATTTCACGGACTTTTTCAGGCGTCAGATCCATGTCTTCAGCAATCTCTTCCGGTGTCGGCTCTCTGCCAAGATCCTGAAGAAGCTGACGCTGCACCCGGATTAATTTGTTGATGGTTTCCACCATGTGAACCGGGATACGGATTGTTCTCGCCTGGTCAGCGATGGCGCGTGTAATCGCCTGTCTGATCCACCAAGTCGCATACGTACTGAATTTATATCCTTTACGGTAGTCAAACTTCTCGACTGCTTTCATGAGACCCATGTTTCCTTCTTGGATCAAGTCTAAGAAAAGCATGCCGCGGCCGACATACCGTTTAGCAATGCTGACAACTAAACGAAGGTTTGCTTCAGCCAGTCTGCGTTTAGATTCCTCGTCACCCTCTTCAATTTTTTGAGCGTAGGTGATTTCTTCTTTAGCAGAAAGAAGATTTACCCGTCCGATTTCCTTAAGGTACATGCGGACTGGATCATTGATCTTTACACCAGGCGGTACGCTGAGGTCATTAAGGTCAAATTCTTCTTCGGCTTTGGCAAGCTGTTGAATATTAGGATCTTCCGTTTCTTCATTTTCACTAATTAATTCAACACCTTGTTCTCCTAAAAATTCATAATACTCATCCATTTGGTCTGATTCAATTTCAAAGCTGGACATGCGTTCAGCAATTTCTTCATATGTTAAAACGCCACGTTTTTTTCCAGTTTCAGTAAGCTGCTCTTTTACCTGGTCTAATGTAAGTTCTGTTTCTGTTTCGTGGGTTTGTTTATCAGCCATTATGGATCCCTCCTTCCAAAGCTTGCAACGAATTCTAAAAGCGGTATGTTTCTTATCCGCCCCGGAAGCCTTCTCTCTTTTTCAGCATGCAGGGCTGCGGATAATAAATGACAATTCATGATGAGGTTAAGCGATCTATTTGCTCCTCCGCAAGGAATCATTGCCAATCAGAACGCAAGCCTCTTTTTGGTGTTACTTTAATGATCGGTTCAATGCAACAATTTCTTGAGCCAGAGACGCAGCTTTCACGAAGTCTTTCTGCCTCTCCGCATCCGCTCTTTCTGCTTCTTTTTCCTTTATCATTGACCATTTTCGGTGATCCAACACTTTTTTTACGTAATCGGATAACTCGGCCTCTGAGAGCTCCTCGTTTACTTGGAGCATCCCTATATCTGAAAGCAGCTGGCTGATTTCCTCATCCTGCATTCTCGCCATAAGATGCTGCGGCGTCATGTCAGCCCCCTCTTCATATACAGCGTACAGGTATGCTGCCAGCGCACGATGTCCGTCAATGTTAAATTCAAAGCCGACACGCTCAATCACTTTCTTTATGACGTTTCGGTCTCTCAGCATATGAGCGAGCAGAAGTCTTTCCGCGTTCTCATAGGCGGGACGGAGACGGCGCCGTTTCGCTTTTGTCGTCACCCTGGCCCGTCTTGTCTGCGGTTCGGCGTTTTTGTCGCCGGGGGCGTTTTGTCTGGCGTAGATGGAAAGCTGTTCCGTCAAAGACTCTACCGAAAGAGAAAATTCCGAGGCGAGCTGCTTCACATACATTTCCTGCTCAAGCGACCCGGAAAGAGCGCTGATTTCTTTCAGCACCTCTTTCATGTAAGCGAGCCGGTCTCCTTCGTCAGATAAGTTTTTCCCTTTGCGGAAATACTGCATTTTAAAAGCCATGACCGTAACGCTTGCATCAATGATATCGGTCCGGAATTTTTCTCCGCCCCGGGTTCTGATATAATCATCAGGATCAAGCCCGTCAGGCAGCATGCTTACTCTTACCTTACAATCGGCTTTCTGGAGCAGGCCGGCCGCTTTCAGCGTAGCTTCGTACCCGGCTTTATCTGAATCGTAGCAGAGAATGACCTCCTGAACATTTCTTCTGAGGATTTTCACATGTTCTTCGGTGAGCGACGTCCCCATTGTGGCGATACTTTCTTTTACGCCTGAGCTGACGGCGGATATGACGTCAGCGAATCCTTCAAACAGAACGGCTCTCTCCTCTTTCCTGATCGGCAGGCGCGCCTTATGAAAGTTATACAGCAGCTTAGATTTATGAAACAGCGGCGTTTCCGGGCTGTTCATATATTTCGGCTGCTGGCTTCCGAGCGCCCTTCCTGAAAAAGCCGCCACGGCTCCGTGGTGATCATGAATGGGAAACATAATTCTGTTTCTGAAACGGTCAAAATACCCGCTGCCGTCTTCCCTTCTGATCAGCAGACCCGCTTTTTCCATCAGTTCTTCCTCAAAACCGCGCTTTTTCAAGAATTTCGTCATGAAATCCCAGGAATCCAGCGCGTAGCCGATTTCAAACTCATCTATGAGCTCTTTCGTAAAACCCCTTGATAAAAGGTAATCTAACGCTTCCTGGCCTTCCTTTGTATTTATTAGCAAATGATGGTAAAATTTCTTCAGAAGCTCGTGGGCTTCCGCCATCTTCTGCTCTCCGGAAGATTCAGGCCTGGATGCAGAGTGAATCGTTATATCATCAGGGAAATCAATCTGATATTTATCCGCAAGGTGAGAAACAGCTTCCGTAAATGAATAGCCTTCCATCTGCCGTAAGAAAGAGAAAACGTTCCCGCCCGCACCGCATCCGAAGCAATGAAAGATCTGCTTATCGCTGGAGACGGAAAACGAGGGCGTGTTTTCCCCGTGAAACGGACAGAGCCCAAAGTAGTTGCGGCCTTGCTTTTTCAATTGGACATAATCACCTATGACTTCAACAATGTCTGCTGACTGCTGCACCTGATTAACTACTTCATCTGGTATGCGGTTTCCCATCTTATAACACTCCGTCGTACATTATTCGATGCTTTGATTTGAAATCCCTTCATCATTCGACAGGATTTTTTTAAGCAGGGTAACAAATCGATTCCGATCTTCTTTATTTAATTTTTTAGGTCCTTTGGAATGAATGCCGCTTCTTCTCATTTTGCCTGACATATGACGGCTCATCAGAGCGAAGTCAATCGTGTCTTCAGTATAAGAACGGCCCCTTTCCGATAAGACGGCAATATTTCTGTTCAGCAAAAGAGAGGCTAAACCGATATCCTGCGTGACTACGACGTCTCCCGATCTCACATGGTTTGCGATATATAAATCTGCCGCTTCTTTATGAGGATCAACGTATACCCAGTTCTCGTCTTTGCTTCTGGAAAGCTGGTAGTGTTCAAATGATGCGACGAAAATAACCCGAACGCTGTATTGCGATGCAATGAGCATTATTTCCTCTTTTACGGGGCATGCGTCTGCATCGACAAAAATCGTCTTTTCTTTTTCATTTAGAAGACTAATTCTCCATCCCTCCATCAATCTCCTGCATAAAAACAAGCGAAATCGCATATGCTCCATGACTGCGGATCTATTTTGAGCTTTGTCGAAAAATTTCCGGGAGTTATTCTTGACATCTTACCCATAATAGTTTATTCGTATCACACGAAGCTTAAACCTAAAAATAAACATTTTATCACAATTTTTTATTATAATACAAACTTCGTGAAGATGCCATCCTTTTTGTTTATTCCCTATTTGCATACCCAAAAACCCAGGATAAAGCGTCCTGAGTTATCGGCCCTTTGTTTTGAGATGATGAATGATGTTCGCTGTTTCCTCGACCGCTTTATTCGAAACGTCAACGACTTGGCAGCCGATCCGGTCCACGATTTTCTCAAAATACTCCAGCTCTTCTTTAATTCTGTTGATATTGGCGTAAATGGCTTTGTCATTTAAGCCGAGAGATTTTAACCGTTCTTTTCGTATATGGTTCAGTTTATCAGGGCTGATTTTTAAGCCGATGCATTTTTTCGGATCAACGCTGAACAGTTCTTCCGGCGGATCGACCTCAGGAACGATCGGCACATTGGCCACTTTCAGACGCTTATGGGCAAGATA
Organism: Bacillus sp. NEAU-CP5; assembly: GCF_026420705.1. NCBI lineage: Bacteria > Bacillati > Bacillota > Bacilli > Caryophanales > Bacillaceae > Bacillus > Bacillus sp. NEAU-CP5. The sequence goes on from NZ_JAPMOV010000002.1 coordinate 514,584, forward strand.
TTGTGATAATGGGGTTTTAGACGTTCTGGATACTCCGAGCAGGATGATATCGGCTTTTAAAATGCCTCTTGGATCCCTGCCATCGTCATATTTGACGGCAAACTCGATCGCCTCGACCTTTTTGAAATAATCTTCATCAAGCTGGCGGACGCGGCCCGGTTCATATTTGGCGGTCAGACCGTAAGCTGATTCCATTTTATCGATGAGCGGACCGATAATATCGTAATACAGCACATTCGCTTTTTCCGCTTGTTCAACCAGGTATTTGCGCATTTCAGGAACAACGAGCGTAAAACAAATAATGCCGCCGTCCGCTTTGGCGAGAGACACGACTTCATTAATGGTGCCGATATCTTCCACATAAGGTATTCTTCTGATATGCGTATCATCGGCTGAGCCGTTAAACTGGCTGAGCGAGGCTTTTACAACGAGTTCGGCGGTTTCTCCGACTGAGTCTGATACTACATAAATGATGCGATTGTCCATGTTATCCCCCCGTTAGTTTTCAAGCTTATATGATTTCATTTTCTGATAAACTGACAAGTATCTTAGTCATATTCGTTTTGGTAAACCGGCCGATGACCTCAAAGCCTTTATCCGTATCTTTAATAACGGGAAGGGCATCGATCTGTTTTTCAATTAAATACTTGGCGATGTCCATCACATAATCGTCACGCCGGCAGACGGCGATATTCGGCATTCTTGTCATGATAATATGAACCGGTATTGAGGCAAGTTCCTGCTGGCCGATGCTCGCCCGCAGCAAATCTTTGCGTGACAGCACACCGACTAAGACAGCATCACGATCTACGACAAATAACGTGCCGACATCTTCTAAAAACATGGTGCAGATGGCATCGTATACCGAGACATTCTCATTGATGACAACAGGGATCGATTGAAAATCTTTCACTTGCAGCTTTTTCAGTTTATCCGCAAGCAGCTGATTTCCCGTTTTCCCCGTATAAAAATAACCGACCCGCGGACGGGCCTCTAAGAAGCCTGACATGGTGAGTATGGCCAAGTCCGGCCGCAGCGTAGCCCTCGTTAAATTGAGCTGTTCTGCGATATGCTCTCCGGTAATCGGGCCGTTTTCCTTTACAATCTGTAAAATTTGTTCTTGCCGTTTATTTAATTCGATCGTACTCACCACCTTTATGGAAGGGTTTCTTTATCTATGTTTTCATTCTGTGATGTTTATGTAAAAGGGGAAAAGACGATTGCCGATCACACAGCAACCGTCTTTTTCTTTATTTTACAATAAGATGATTCATATTAGCAAAAGACTTGATCACATCTGCAAGAGCGGTCATTTGCGCTAAACGGTTGGTTTTTAATGTTTCATCGTCCGCATTTACCATCGTGTGATTAAAGTAGTCTTCGATCGGCTCCTTTAATCCGCTGAGCACGGCAAGCGCCTGTTCATAGTTTTTGGAGGCAAAGCTTTCCGCGACACTGTCTTTTGTTTTTTGATAAGCGTCAAACAGCTTTTTCTCCTGTTCATTTTCAAACAGATCCGGCTTGACATCGCGGCTCTCGCCTTTTTTGCTGATGGAGATGACCCGGCCGAGTGATTCAGCCGTTTCTTTAAAGCCGGGTGTGCCAAGGTGCTTCTCAAGCACTCTTGCCTTATGAACGGCTGCATACGGCTCAAGCTCTGTGCTGTCCAGAACGGCTTCAATAACGTCATGACGGATGTCTTCAGCGTTTAAGACGTATTTCAGGCGCTGTGTAAAGAAATCGAGGAGCTCATTTTCTTTTTCCGTTTCTGTCAATGACAGCAGCTCTTTAAACGAAATGCCCCAATTGCGATCGATCAGAATGGAAACGATGCCGCTTGCCTGACGGCGCAATCCGTACGGATCTTGAGAACCTGTCGGAATTACGTCAATGCTGAAGAAGGAAGCAATCGTGTCCAGTTTATCAGCTAACGCCACGACCGCGCCGGTAAAGGTTGAAGGCACTTCTCCCCCGGCCGCTCTCGGCATATAGTGCTCATTGACAGCGGCAGCGACGGCATCATCTTCACCGAGCATGCGCGCATATTTTTCTCCCATTACGCCTTGAAGCTCAGGGAACTCATAGATCATATGTGTAACCAGGTCAAATTTAGAAATTTCTGCGGCGCGCTTCACAAGTTTTTGCGTCTGTTCATCCGCTTTCAGGCGGACGGCAAGTTTGCCCGCAATGGCGGCCACTCTTCTTACTTTATCTCCAAGGGAGCCGAGCTCTTCATGGAAAACGATATTTTCCAGTTTCTTCACGTTTTCATCAATGTTCAGCTTTTGGTCTTCTTTGTAGAAGAACGCAGCATCTGAAAGCCTTGCTCTCAGCACTTTCTCGTTTCCGCGGGCAACATTTTCAATTGCATGGCTGTTCCCGTTTCTTACCGTAATAAAATGAGGCAGCAGATTCCCGTTTTCATCTTTTACCGGGAAGTAGCGCTGATGCTCTTTCATTGTTGTTACAAGCACTTCTTCAGGGATAGAAAGAAATTCGGATTCAAAAGATCCGTAAAGCGCTGTCGGGTATTCCACCAGATGGTTGACTTCGTTCAGCAGGTCCTCATCGATCGGAATATTCCATTTCTTCTCGGCCGCAAGCGCGTCCAGCTGGGTTTGGATCATTTGTTTGCGTTCTTTCGGGTCAGCAATGACGCTTTGTTCTTTCAGCAGCTTTTCGTATGATGCCGGTGCATCAACGGATACTTCTTGGCCGAGAAAGCGGTGTCCCTGCGTGTTCCGGCCCGTCTCGACATTTGTGATTTCAAACGGAATGACGTCTTTTCCAAAGAGGGCGGCAATCCATTTGATCGGACGGATATAGCGCAGATCCTGCGTGCCCCAGCGCATGTTTTTCGGAAAATGCAATCCGGCAATCAAATTTTCCAGCTGCGGTAAAAGTGTCTTCGTCTCTTGTCCTGCCTGGAATTTTTGAACGAAGACATATTCCGTGCCGTTTACATCTTTTATATAAAGGTCATTCACTCCGGCGCCTTGGCCTTTTGAAAATCCGATAGCGGCTTTTGTCCAGTTTCCGTCAGCATCCTGAGCGATTTTTTTCGCCGGGCCTTTTGCTTCTTCCTGAATATCAGCCTGTTTTTCTGCTACGTCTTTTATATATACTGCCAGACGTCTCGGCGTATTAAAAAGTTTCACTTCGCCGTGGGCGATATTTTTTTCAGCCAGCCAGCCGGTCAGCTTTTCACCGAGCTGCACCATGCTGTCATGTAAAAACCGCGCCGGCATTTCCTCGAGTCCGATCTCTAAAAGCAAGTCTTGTTTACTCATGGGAAGAGCCCTCCTCTTTAAGCATTGGGAACCCTAATTTTTCCCGTTCTTCATAATACGTTTTTGCCACTTTTCTCGCTAAGTTGCGGACACGGCCGATATAACCCGTCCGCTCTGTCACCGAGATCGCGCCTTTTGCATCGAGCAGATTAAATGTGTGAGAGCATTTCAGCACATAATCATAGGCCGGATGCACGAGCCCGTTATCCATTTGTCTGATCGCTTCTTTTTCATAGGTGCTGAACAAATGGAAAAGCATATCCACGTCAGATGTTTCAAAAGTATAAACGGAATGCTCATATTCAGCCATCATAAATAAATCTTTCACAGTAAATCCTGACGTCCATTCAAGATCAAAGACGTTTTCTTTATCCTGAATATATGACGCGAGACGTTCAATACCATATGTGATTTCAACGGATACCGGTTTACATTCAATTCCGCCCACCTGCTGGAAGTATGTAAACTGAGTAATTTCCATCCCGTCAAGCCATACTTCCCAGCCGAGACCTGCACAGCCTAAAGACGGGTTTTCCCAGTTGTCTTCTACGAAACGGATATCATGTTCAAGCGGGTCAATGCCGAGCGCACGCAATGAATCAAGGTAAAGCTCTTGAATGTTATCAGGCGACGGCTTGATAATGACTTGGAATTGGTGATGCTGATAGAGCCTGTTCGGGTTTTCACCGTACCGTCCGTCCGCAGGTCGTCTGGACGGCTCAACGTAAGCCACTCTCCACGGTTCCGGCCCGATGCTTCGTAAAAATGTATACGGGCTCATTGTGCCTGCGCCTTTCTCCACATCATACGACTGCATGAGCACACAGCCTTCATTCGACCAGTGCTTCTGCAAGGTTAAAATCATATCTTGAATGTTCATTTCAAGCACCTCCACTTTCTCCATTCTTTTACAAGTGCGGCGGCAACCAAAAAACTCCCGTCTCTATGCTTGCCGGCCGCAAACATAGGGACGAGAGTTCTCCCGCGGTTCCACCCTAGTTGCTGAGGATGTGAATCACTCAGCCTCTTTTTAAAGGGTTGCTCGAGAATGCCTTTCGTTGCGCGCTCATCCTTAGCTTACACTGCCCTAAGGTCGCTTGTATGAGTTGGACGCAAGTACTTCTTTCTGTCACTGCAACATATTTTATAATAAATGATCATATAAAAAGATGGGCAGAATGTCAACTTTTGTTTTCATCCAAAAGGTTCTTCATGCTTTCCATCTGATCTAAAAACCGTTTTGACTTTAAATAAAGTCCTGAATATTCCTCGTAATACAGATCAATGACCCGTTTAAGTTCGTTTTTGGTTTCCTGTTTTAACGAGACGCTGCCGAGCCTTCCGATATCAAAGTAATAAAAAAGCCTTAGCAGCCTTGCCGTTTGCGGCGAAATCGGAACTCTGTACGGATCCTTTTCAAAGCAGCGGTGGCAGATAAACCCGTTATCTCTTATCGAAAAATGAAACGTCCCTTCCCCGCTTTTGCAGTGGACACAATGATTCAGCTCCGGATACAGCCCCATGACGCCGAGCATTTTCATCTGCACGATGAAGGTGATCACGTCCGGGTCAGTCCCGTCATTCAGCCTCTTAAAGGATTCGAGAATCAATTCGAATAAATAGGGGTTCGGTTTCTTCTCTTCCGTTCCTTTGTCAGTGAGTTCAGCGATAAAAGCGGCATACGCCGTCAAAAATAAATCTTCTCTGATCGTTCTCATGCTGAGAATCATTTCACCCTGCTGGAGCGTGCCGAGTCCGGATGTTCTTTGCATTAAAAATGACCCGTACAAAAACGGCTGGCTGACTGCTGACAGCCGGCTGGCTGACTTCCTGGCGCCCCTTGCCATGACGCCGATTTTGCCGTGTTCCCTCGTCAGCAATGTCACGATTTTATTCGTCTCCCCGTAGTCATTCGTACGGAGCACGATTCCTTCACATTTAGTCAGCATTTCCGCACCTTCCAACAACGGGAGGGGCCAAGAGGTTTACAAAATTGGAAAATCAATTCGGGCTAGCTCATCTTCCGGTTCTTCGGGTCTTTCCAGGTTCTCTTTTTCCAGTTCTTTAAAAAGAAGGTACGTATCAACACTTCCTGTTTGAGAAAATACGTTCCAGGTAAAATTCAACACAAAAAACCCACCTTTCATCATTAAACTAGCTTTGCAATCCAAATTCTTACCCTTATCTTGACCTGATGTCCTCCTTTTCATGTTAAACAAATTTTGCTAACGAATCCCTGCTTCTGTGAGGTAATCTCACACCTCAGGCATGCGCCTTAGATGAATTAATATTCATCCTCTTTAAAGCCAAAATCACGCAGCTGAGACATTTTATTCCGCCAGTCCTTCTGCACCTTCACCCATAATTCCAGGTAAACGCGTGAGCCCAAAAGAGCTTCAATATCAGCCCGCGCTCTTTTGCCGACTTCTTTCAGAAGCGCTCCTTTTTTGCCGATGACAATGCCTTTTTGAGAATCCCGCTCGACCACAATGGTGGCGGCGACATGGACGGAGCCGTTTTCCTGCCCTTTAATGGACTCGATGGCGACAGCGATGCTGTGCGGCACTTCTTCCCTTGTCAGATGGAGCACCTTTTCCCTGATCAGTTCAGAAATAATGAACCGCTCGGGATGGTCAGTCACCTGATCGCTCGGATAGAACTGAGGCCCTTCCGGTAAATACGCTTCAATCTGCGCGAGAAGGGTTTCGACGTTGTTCCCTTCCAAAGCTGAGATCGGCACGATTTCCTTAAACGGATAGCGCGTACGGTACTCATCAATTAAAAGAAGCAGCTGGTCAGGGTGGATCTTATCAATTTTGTTTACGATCAGAAAGACCGGCGTGGACGTCTGTCCGAGCTTTTCAATGATAAACTCGTCGCCTTTTCCGTACCCTTCTTCGGCGTTAATCATAAATAACACCAAGTCAACTTCTTTCAGCGTATTCTGGGCCACTTTCATCATAAAGTCGCCAAGCTTGTGCTTTGGTTTGTGAATGCCCGGTGTATCAATGAAAATGGTCTGCGACGTGCCGGTTGTCAGCACCCCTTGGACTTTATTTCTTGTCGTCTGGGGTTTGTCGCTCATGATGGCGATCTTTTGACCGATGACCCTGTTTAAAAAGGTAGACTTTCCTACGTTCGGTCTTCCGATGATAGATACAAATCCTGATTTAAAGCTTTCGTTCGTCATGTAAATCCTCCGATGAAAATGCGCCCGGCAATAATTCTTCCGCAGTCATTTCTTTTATTTGTCCTTGTAAGTTGGTCAGAATAACAAGCATATCCTTTGAGCACAGCTCGGAAATTACTTGCCTGCAGGCTCCGCACGGCGAAACCGGTCCCGGAGTATCCGCAGCCACGGCGAGCATCGCAAATTCCGTATCCCCCTCGGAAACAGCTTTGAATATCGCCGTGCGTTCAGCACAGTTGCACATGCTGTATGCCGCATTTTCAATGTTGCAGCCTCTGTACACTTTTCCGTCTTTGGTAAGAAGAGCGGCTCCCACTCTGAAATTTGAATACGGCACATACGCTGTGTCCCGCGCTTTTAATGCTTCTGCAATCAATTCTTGTCTGTTCATGTGTACTTAATTCCTCTCTTACCTTTATCCTGTATGATACCGCTGTCACTTTTATTTTACATAATTATGATTGGTTTTTCACGCCCATTTTTGGCAATGTAAAATAATTGTAAGAATCTTCTGCTAACATATCTTCGGCAAGAAGATGAGTAAACCAATGATACACGATATCACGGCAAAGACGCAAACGGCTCCGGCGGCCGCGTCCTTTGCCGCTTTTGCGAGCGGGTGATACTGATCGGTAACTAAATCCACAACATGCTCTATCGCCGTATTTAAAAGCTCCAAAGCAAGCATCCCTCCGATCAGCACCAAAACAACGGCCCATTCGGCTGTGCTCAGCCCAGTGAGAAAACCGCAAACGATAACGGCGCAGGCCGCGGTAATATGAAATTGAAAATTCCGCTCTGACCGCGCCGTTTTCCAGATTCCCCTCCATGCATGGACAAAGCTCTTCAGGAACCTGCTCCACTCGTTTTTATGATCTCGTGAGTCCATACTCATCCAGCAAATCCTTTTGCTTTGAAAACATTTCTTCCTCTTCTTCTTTTGTCATGTGATCATAGCCAAGCAAATGCAAAAAGCCGTGGACGGCCAGAAAACCGAGCTCTCTCATAAATGAATGGCCGTACTCTTCCGCTTGCTCTTTCGTTCTGTCTGCGCTGATGATAATATCTCCTAAAACAGGCGGCATGTCGGCGCCTACGATTTCAACCTCGTCTTCGCCTTCTTCCTCAAGCGCAAACGAAATGACATCAGTCGGAGTGTCTTTTCCCCGGTAGTCTCTGTTGATTTCTCTGATTTCCTCATTTGTCACAATCGTGACCGATACTTCAGCCTGATCCTGAACGCCTTCTTTTTCCGCCGCGAATTGGAGCAGCTTCTCCACTTCTTGGAGCGCATCAGCTGAGACGCTGTTCGTTTCATCAACAATATCTATGAGTAAACCCATTTATTTCACCTTCTTCGTAGCCTCCGGATATTCAATCCGGGAGTGGAAAATTCCTTTTAAAGTCGCACATAGTGTTTTTGCGATCGTATCCAGTTCTCGGAACGTGAGATCACATTCTGAGAATTGTCCGTCCTGAAGCTTATCGGATATAATTCCCCGCACCAGTTTTTCGATCCGCTCGGGATTGGGATTATGCATGGAACGGACGGCGGCTTCAACGCTGTCGGCCACTGAGATAATAGCCGCTTCTTTCGATTGAGGCTTCGGCCCCGGGTAGCGGAACTCTTTCTCTGTAATCTGGTCGCCCTTTTCTTTCGCTTTATAATAAAAGAATTTCAAAAGGGACGTTCCGTGATGCTGCTCCGCGATATCCACAAGCTCTTTCGGAAACTTATAGCTTCTGAGCATATTCGCACCGTCTGTCGTATGTGCGATTATGATATTTTTGCTGAGCTGCGGAGACAGCTTGTCATGCGGATTATCCATATTCATCTGATTTTCAATAAAATATTGCGGACGTTTCGTTTTGCCGAGATCGTGATAATACGCTCCGACCCGTGCTAAAAGACCGTTTGCCCCTACGGCTTCACAAGCCGCTTCCGACAGATTTGCCACCATGACGCTGTGATGATATGTACCGGGTGTTTCCGTTAAAATCTTTCGAAGCAGGGGATGATTCGGATTAGACAGTTCAATCAGCCTCATTGTTGAAAGAATGCCGAATCCCGTCTCAAAAAACGGCATCAGACCGATAATCAAAACGGATGAAGCAAGTCCCGAGACGACCCCCATCAGCATCAGCGTTCCGATTTCAACCGGTGACAGCGCCGTATTTTGTATTAATAATAGCGACAGCACGATAATCATATTAATAAATGAGACGAACAGTCCCGTCTGCAATATTTTTGATCTCGCATTATGTTTTCCCAAAAACAGAATGCCTGAAATGCTGCTGATTAAATAGTAAATGCCGATGACGTAATTAAATGTTCCCGTCACACCCTGATTAAACATCATACTGCCGCAGATCGCCAGAATGATGCTTCCTAAAATGGCGAGCCTTTCATTGAGCAGCAGCCTGATTAAAATCGCGCCGGCGGCGATCGGCACAAGATAACCGATATTGGTGTATTCAATCTTCTGAAAGAGACTGACGACTTCCATAATGACGAGAATAAGCGTTGTAATGATAGAAAACAGCAAAAGAGATTTATTTTTCAGCTTAAGCTCCTGCTGCTGTTTCTCAAAATAGTAGACAAGCGTGGCGATAAACAGACCGATCATCAGAAGCAGACCGCTGATCGGTTTTAACAGGTTGGAATTATTCAAAAGACCCGTCAGTTCAAGCTTCCTGTATACTTCCCGGTCGATCAGATCATTCTCTTCCACGAGAACCTGTCCCTGTTTGATCTGTACCGGCTGGACGCTGTCTGACGCTTCCTGGCGTTTTTCATCGGTCGCTTTCGGATCAAATACGTAATTCGGGATGACCGCGTATTTTCCGATTTCAGTCGCAGCCGCTAAATATTTTGACGGCACAGAAGCGCTTTTCAGCTCTTTTGCGACCTTATCCTTCGCTTCAGCAAGCTTTTCAGAAGGAATTTCACTGCTCATCACCGTATTCACCGCGGTAATGACGGAATCCCTCACAAATGAGAAATCTTCATTGTTTGCATGGAGAAGCGATTTAATGGCATCTTCCGAGACGGATTCATTGACATCCTGTGTCAGCTTGTTTTTCACCGATTTTACCAGTGATTTTTCCGAAGGTGACTTTTTGTCTTTTTCCGCATCTTTTTTCACTTCGCCGATGCTGTCAAAAATGGAAGTGATCAGGTCAAGCCGGTTGTCGGTATAGCCTTTTTTCAGAGTGTATTGATCTTCCACCGCATCTTCGGCCGCCTGCTTTTTCGATTCCGTCGCCTGCTGATCTTCCACTGTGGCGGGCGCGTAAATCGTCTTATCACTGACTGCAAACAAATCCAAATTAAGTGATTCAGGTTTTACATGAATAAAGAGCAAACCAAACATGATCGCTGAAAGCAGCAGGTACAGCAGCACATGGGCTGAGCGGGCATGTCTGAAACTGCGGAACCGTTCCCGGGCGCTTTTGCCCTTTCCCTTCTTTTTCAAAACAAGAACCTCCTCCCTGAAACATCAGGAACACATCATATAAAAATGACCCGATAACGGGAGATCGGGTCATTTTTGCATTACTTTTGCTTATCATAAGCTTCAATAATTTTTGCAACAAGCGGATGCCTGACCACATCTGTCTGGTCAAGTTCAATCACGGAGATGCCGTTTACGTCCTTCAGCATGTCCTTCGCTACTGCAAGTCCCGATGTGACGCCTTTCGGCAGGTCAATTTGGCTTACGTCGCCCGTAATGATCATTTTAGAGCCAAAACCCAATCTCGTCAAAAACATTTTCATTTGAGCGGGAGTGGTATTCTGGGCTTCATCAAGAATCACATACGCGTCGTCAAGCGTCCGCCCTCTCATATAGGCAAGCGGGGCGATTTCGATAACCCCTCTTTCCAAAAGACGCTCCGTATGGTCGCTTCCGAGCACATCATGGAGCGCGTCATACAGCGGGCGCAGATAAGGATCTACTTTTTCCTTTAAATCTCCGGGCAGAAAGCCGAGGCTCTCGCCGGCTTCCACAGCGGGTCTTGTTAAAATGATTTTTTTAATGTGGCCGTTTTTTAAAGCATGCACCGCTTTTACGACCGCCAAATAAGTTTTACCGGTTCCCGCCGGCCCGATGCCGAACACCATGTCGTTTTTCTTCATCGCCGCCACATACTCTCTTTGGCCGATGGTTTTGACACGGATCGGTTTGCCTTTTGCCGTTTTCGTTATTTCCTCTTCATACATGCTTTCAAAATAGTCCAGTTCATCTTTTTTTGCCATTTTCACGGCATACAGCACATCACGTTCCGAAATCTCGATCCCCTTGCGAATTAAAGTAAGGAGCGAGCCCAATAATCTGTCAGCGATCTCAAATGTTTCATCATTCCCAGAAACGTAAATGGTTTCACCGCGTGTGATGAGGCTAATGCCCAGATCCTTCTCCATTAAATGTAAAAAAGCATCTTGGCTGCCGAACAAAGAAAGTGCTTCGTCCGGGCTTTTCAGTTTGTGATTAATCGCAAGTAAATGTTCTGCCATTCTTTAGTCTCCCTGAACAATAGGTGTGGTTTGAACGATATCTTCTATAACTTGGTAGAGAATAATCAACTTTACTTTACCATTCTCAACGGATTGGTGCAAAACTTTTTCACTTTCCACCTCTCCGCTGCCGTTTAATCGCTTTTCTACATCTTGTCTTCCCATTTTGATACCGGCCTGAACCGCTTCGCCTTTCGTATAAGTCCGCACGGATGTTTCACTTTCTCTTGTCTGTTCTTGAACGTAAGAAACCGGAAGCTTCATCCCCAGAAATTGAAACGGATGCTTTTCTTCCTCTGTTTTCGGATGTTTCAACGGCTTCTCATTAAATTCAAAGCCCCAAAAAGGCACGCCCCATGATCCGAAAGACAGCTTGTGCTTCGTCCTTACTTTACCCGTATATAGCGTAAATGATGTTTCAAGAGGCACGGTTACTTCTGACTTGTACCATGTTTCTCCGTAAATTTCCGCTTTTGAGGCGACTTTCCGGTCTTCATTTCCGATCAGTCCTGAGACAAGGAGCTGTCCTTTGTCAACATGATCGTTCACAAAAGCCATCGGCTGCCCCTTTTGCACGAACATCCTTTTGATGACCGCCTTCTTTTTGGCAACGATATGGCGGGGGCTCACGTACTTTTCTTTTGTCGGTTCGTTTTTTTCGACCACTTTCATATGAAGGGCTGTCCCGTTCAATTCCACACCGACCCACGTAATATTATCGATACCGTTTGTTAATGATTTTTGAATTTTCTCCGGCGTCATCATTAAAAATTGCAAACGGCCTTTTTTCACACCGATTTCTTCAAGGTGTTTTACCATCTGATGCTCGGTTTCTGGCTTGGCCCCTTTAATATCAATTTCCCAAATCATGTTGGACAAAAGAAACAATATAACAAAAAATATCACAAATCCCGCAGTGAAGCCCAGGTTTAATTTTGATTTGAGAAGCAGAAAGGGAAGACCCTTTCTTTTTGTAAAGCTTGCTTTGCATTCATGTTTTCTGATGACTCTTCTGAAAGCATGTACATCTTGAAGCTGAATCATCAGCAGAACACAGTCTTGCTTTTTTTTCACCGCAAAGATGGCGATTCCGTTTCTCGTGCATTCATTCAGCAGCCGTTCAATTCCTTTTCCTTTGACTTCCATTTGGACTTTACCCGAAAAAAATGACAGCCATTTGTTTTTCACATTATTTCCCCCCGGCTTTATGAATCGACATATCGTACGTGATCTATCGTGCCTTCCAAAAGGATTTCCTCAGGAAGGATTGCCTTAATGACCAAGTTTTTTCCTGATATGATACACTGCCCCTGCTTGAGCATCAGCCTGACTTCTTCTTCGCTGAACAGCAGGAGGCCTCTGTGATTCTCTATGTAGATATGAAGTCTGCCGACCATCGTAATACGAGGCAGATCCATCATAACGTCCGGGGGAATTTCCAATGCTCTTGTCAGCCATGCCTTTACACGATTCTTTCTTTGCCCCATAAAAAAAGAACCCCCTTTCATCTCATATGTATGATTTGAAAAGGGGTTCTAACACTTTATTTTTTACCGATGTTCCGCATGGTCCGGTGCGGTTTTTTTGCACGGGGCGGCCCCAAAACCTCACTGAATATAATGCCTTGGACCGCAGTTTCTTTATTTATTTTGAGGGCTGACTTCTTCAGAGACGCGTTTCGTGCGCGTGGGGATGCCAGCTTATGTTCAAGCCCGTTAAACATCTGCTCCGTCTCCGCTAGGCGCTTTTCAGCTTCCCTTCTTTTTTGCTCAAAAGGGTTCTCTTCTGAAACGGCAGGCAATTCTTCCGCTTCCGGCTTATGCTCTTTCTGCGGCTGTTTTTGATCCTGCTTTTTTGCCTGATTTTCGGGACGTGTACCCGGCGGCCGTTTTTCATCTTTGTTTTTCTTGCCGAATATTGCCGATATAATGCCGATGACGGCGGCAATGACGAGCGGATTTGTCAGAATCTCGTGCATATAGCGGCTCCCTCCTTAATAGAGAGGTTATTGTTGGTCTTCATCTTGCTGGTCATTCGTCAGCTTGCCGATAGAATCCCTCATGTCCGTATCCGCGTCGATATTTTTTATGTTCATATAGTCCATGACGCCGATGTTTCCTTCACGCAACGCTTCTGCCATCGCAAGCGGCACTTCGGCTTCTGCTTCCACGACTTTCGCACGCATTTCTTCTACGCGAGCGCGCATTTCCTGCTCTTGGGCGACCGCCATGGCGCGGCGCTCTTCGGCTTTGGCCTGCGCAATGTTTTTATCTGCTTCTGCCTGATCCGTCTGAAGAATCGCTCCGATGTTTTTGCCGATATCAACGTCGGCGATGTCAATCGAAAGAATTTCAAATGCGGTGCCTGAATCCAGCCCTTTGCCAAGTACGGTCTGCGAAATCATATCAGGGTTTTCAAGTACTTTTTTATGATTGTGTGAAGAACCGATTGTCGAGACAATCCCTTCTCCGACACGGGCGACAATCGTCTCTTCTCCCGCTCCTCCGACAAGGCGCTCAATATTGGCTCTTACCGTGATTCTGGCTTTTGCTTTTACTTCAATTCCGTCCATGGCGACACCCGCGATAAACGGTGTTTCAATGACCTTCGGGTTGACGCTCATCTGTACGGCTTCCAATACGTCACGCCCGGCCAGGTCAATGGCTGCACAGCGTTCAAATGTCAGCTCAATATTGGCGCGCTGTGCCGCAATCAGGGCATTGACCACCCTGTCGACATTACCTCCGGCCAGATAATGGCTTTCGAGCTGATTTGTTGTTGCGGCAAGGCCGGCTTTGTGCGCTTTAATTAACGGATTGACAACGCGGCTTGGTATGACGCGCCGCAGCCTCATCCCGACCAAAGTGAAAATGCTGATTCTGACTCCTGCCGCAAGCGCGGAAATCCATAGCATCACCGGTACAAAGGTGAAGAATATGGCTAACACAATAATGGCAGCAGCAACTAATGCTAAAATCGCCAAACTTGACAGTTCCATCTAATTCCTCCTCAAGGTTATCATCTATATTTCTCTCACGACAATGCGTGAGCCTTCCGCTTTCACTACTTTCACCTGTCTGTCTTTTTCAGTGAATGATCCTTCCGAGACGACATCCAGACGTTCATCATCAATAATGACGGTGCCTGACGGTCTGAGGGCTGTAGCGGTAATGCCGACTTTTCCCAACAGCTCCGTCCGGTTCTGATTTGAAACATAACCGCTCTCCGTGCTTGTTGAATCAGTTAATATTAATTTTTTAAAGAATTTCATTCGTTTCCCCAACACCCTTGTTAATATGATAAAGGCTGTAATAGACACAGCAATGGCGATCAAGAGAGAAACCGCCATTACGGTAAAGCTGCCCGCAGCGAGAAAGAGGCTCGCGATGACGCCTGCAATACCGATAAGACCGATTATGCCTCCGGGCAGGAATATCTCTAAAAGGATAAAAACCAAGCCCGCGCAAAATAAGAATACGCTGTCATAGCCGGCGAATCCGGCAGCGATATGCCCGGTGAAAAACAGCAGCATGGCCGTCAGTCCGACGGCACCCGGTATCCCGAGGCCCGGCGAGAACAATTCAATGGTCAAACCAAGCAAAGCAAGCGTTAATAAGACGGGGACAACAAACGGATTTGTCAGCCATCGGCCCAGTTTGCCGACGAAACCTTCTTCTGCATGGTGAACATCCGCTTTGTCAAAACCGAGCTTTGTATATAGAGCATCAAGGTCTGAAACCGTGCCCTCCGAATATCCGACTTCCTTGGCTTTTTCAGCTGTCAGTGTCAGCAGTTTTCCCTTTGGGGCGCCCGCTTCCTTTGCATTGATGGCGGGATCTGCCATGGCTAGGGCGTATTTCGGATTTCGATTGTTTTTAACCGCTGCGTCCTCCATTTCTGCATGCCACAGTGATTGGGCCTTTTTGTCTGCCGCGTTTCCTTTTCCGTCGATGATGGCTGCGGCACCCATTTTTCCGCCCGGCGCCATATAGATTTCATCTGCCTGAAGCGCTATATACGCTCCGGCAGAAAGCGCCCGTTTATTAACGTAAGCGGTAACAGGCACATCCGCGCGGCCGATGATATCCGCAATATCCAAGGCTGATTGAACGGCGCCTCCCGGTGTATTGATGTCAAGAATAATGTGTGACGCGCCGGACTCCTTCGCTTCTTTGAAAGAACGCGATAAAAACGAGGCGAGCCCCTGTTCGACATTTTTCTCAACCGGGATGACATAAACCGATGGGTGATCAGCTTTCGCGTTCAATTGAACCCCTAATAAAGATAATACAAATAAGCCCAATAGAGCAACAGCAATTCCGGTTTTTTTTCGGAACAAGGCAAATATACCCTCCTTCCCGTTTCGTTCTTCTTTATATACGTAACAAATGTACTTTAGTTTCATTTTTTTATGTATAAAAAAAGACATCTCTCAAGGAAAGATGTCTTTTTTCTTGTCAATTAAGATAATTGACTGCTGACAAGTCTGTTAATTACGCTTCCGTCAGCTTTACCTTTTACTTTAGGCATAATAGCACTCATCACTTTGCCCATGTCCGCTTTGGAGCTCGCACCGACTTCAGCGATGGTTTCATTTACGATTGTCTGCAGCTCTTCTTCAGAGAGCTGCTTCGGTAAATAAACTTCTAAAATGTCCAGCTCTTTTTGAACTTTATCTACTAAATCTAAACGATTAGCGTTTGAAAATTCATGGAGGGAGTCTTTACGTTGCTTAAGTTCACGAGATAGGACAGTAAGTTCCTCATCCTCGGTCAAACTGTCTTTCTTAAGCTTAATTGCTTCGTTTTGAAGTGAAGCTTTCACCATTCGAACGACAGTCAGTTTGTCTTTCTCACGGCTTTTCATATACAGCTTCATATCTTGGTTAAGTCGCTCAAGAAGACTCATAAATCCACCCTCTTTTAGAATTTGCGTTTTCTAGCAGCTTCTGACTTTTTCTTGCGCTTTACGCTAGGTTTTTCATAAAATTCGCGCTTTCTTGCTTCTTGCAAAGTACCTGTCTTTGATACACTGCGTTTGAAGCGACGAAGAGCATCTTCAAGCGATTCGTTTTTTCTAACGACCGTTTTTGACATTCTCTTTCCCTCCCTCCGAATACACCAATCGACTACCTTTAAAAAGATACATATATAAACATGTACTTTGACATTATAATATAAGCCATCAGTCAGGTCAACTAAGCGAGCTCACTTTTCCGTCATGAATAAGGCTGCTTGTCTATATAATGATGGAAAGGGGTGTTTCGTTTGATGATACTGATTCTCTTTACCGCACTTATCCTGGTTTTTTTACTCGGAATGAGCCTGCTCAGGCAGGGGCTGATCGCATTAACGTATTCAAAAATTGAGAAAAGCCTGCTCTTATTTACCGACCACCCTTTGAAAGCTTTTCTCATAAGCATCGTGTTCACTGGTTTTCTTCAGAGCAGCTCAGCCTTCATGGTCATTGTCATCGGCTTTGTCAGCGCAGGCGCTTTATCTTTTAAACGGACCATTCCGATGATTCTCGGCACGAATGTCGGCTCCACGTTTACGACGGAGTTTTTAGCCATAAAGATGGATGTGCTCATTTGGGTGCTTTTTATCGGAGGCCTTGTGTTTATCCTCCTCCGTAAATATCCGTTCAGGCAGATCGGCATAAGCTTCCTCGGTCTCGGCATCATCTTTTTTTGCATCACATGCTTCAGCCGGCTCGCCGTTCCGCTGACAGAAATGAAGGCGGGGGCGGAGGTTTTGCGACATGTGAATGATTCGAGCTGGTCCGCTCTTTTTATCGGTATGATATTGACGGCAATCATTCATTCAAGCTCCGTCTGCATCGGCATTTTGATGAGTTTTATGAACGAAGGGGTGATCGGCATTGAACAAGCGGTCAGCGTCGTTCTGGGATCTAATATCGGGACATGCGTCACGGCCGTCATGGCTGCTGTTTCAGGCGGTTATGCCGCCAGACAGACCGCCGGTGCTCACGTTGTGTTTAATATTCTCGGCGTGCTGCTCGTATTTCCCTTCCTGTCCGCATCAGCAGGTTTTACGGAGCGCCTGTCTGATGATCCCGCGCAGATGATTGCGCATTTCAGCCTGTTATTTAACGTAGTCACCGCCCTATTGTTTCTGCCGTTCACACATTTGTTTTACCGGCTGATTGACAGGCTGATTCCTCCGAAACCGTAAAAAAACCGATGCGGGAAGGCACCGGTTTTTTTAAATATGTTATGAAGACATGCGCATGTTTCGGGTCATTTCATCCTCAACGACACGGACGAATTGTCCTTCGTTATACGGATAGCCCGCTTTTTGAATTTTGACTTTGACAAGTTTGCCGATTAGATCTTCCGTGCCTTTGAAGACGACTTTCATGTAATTGTCCGTATAGCCGACGAACATGCCGTCTTCATCAGACTCTTTAAACGCCTCTTCCGGAATGATTTCCAGAACCTCTCCTTCATAATCGGAGGCGTATTCTTTGGCAAGCTGGTCTGACAGCGCGATCAGCTTATGCACCCGTTCGTTTTTCACGTTCTCGTCAACCTGGTCTTCCATTCTGGCCGCAGGTGTTCCGGTGCGTTTGCTGTAAGGGAATACGTGAAGCTCTGAAAACTTATGTTCCTTAATGAATCGATATGTTTCCATAAATTCTTCTTCCGTTTCACCCGGGAAACCGACGATGACATCAGATGTGACGGCAAGACCCGGCAGCGCTTCTTTCAGCTTATTTAAACGGTCCGCGAAAAATTCCATCGTATATTTGCGTCTCATCCGTTTCAGAACGGTGTTTGATCCTGACTGAATCGGGATATGAAGGTGACGGACGATTTTATCAGACGCATCCAGCACTTCAATTACTTCATCAGTGATTTGGCTTGCTTCAATAGATGAAATTCTGATCCGCTTCAGTCCTTCTACACGCGTATCCAGCTCGCGGAGAAGCTTGGCGAAATTATAATCTTTCATATCTTCGCCGTAGCCGCCCGTATGAATCCCCGTCAGGACGATTTCTTTATAGCCGGCATCCACCAGCTGCTGTGCCTGTTTAATGACTTCTTCCGGATCGCGGGAACGAAGCAGGCCGCGCGCCCAAGGGATAATGCAGAACGTACAGAAGTTGTTGCAGCCCTCTTGGATTTTTAACGACGCTCTTGTGCGGTCAGTAAAAGCGGGAACATCCAGCTCTTCAAACACGCGTGCTTTCATAATATTGCCGACGCCGTTGATCGGCTGACGCTCTTCCCTATACTGCTCAATGTAACCGAGCATTTTTTCACGATCCTGCGTGCCGACGACGATGTCAACACCCGGGATGGCCATAATTTCTGCCGGAGAGGTTTGCGCATAGCACCCTGTTACGCAGATGACGCCGTCAGGATTTTGGCGGATCGCCCGTCTGATGACTTGACGGCTTTTTTTATCTCCCGTGTTTGTTACCGTACATGTATTAATGACATATACATCTGCTGTCTGTTCGAATTCTTTTCGTTCATAACCCGCATCTTTAAACAGCTGCCAGATTGCTTCTGTTTCATAATGGTTGACCTTGCAGCCAAGGGTATGAAAAGCAACAGTTGCCATTACTGATCACCTCTTAATAACTCTGTATGATAGGAAACTGCGCTTAACGCGTAAAGAGGCGCAGTTTCAGTCCGTAAAATTCTCGGTCCGAGGCCGCATAAGACGGCGCCTTTTTCTGAAAGCTGATGAACTTCAGACTCGGTCAGACCGCCTTCAGGGCCGAATACGATTAAAAGAGACGAACCTTGCGGAAGGCTTTTGAGCTCCGCGGCGAAAGCGCCCGTTTCTCCCTGCTTTGATGACTCCTCGTATGCAACGACACATTTATCGACATTCTCCGCCATTTCAAGCAGCTGCCGGAACGTATGAACGGTTTTCACTTCGGGAATTTCATTGCGGTACGATTGCTCCGCCGCTTCCTTCGCGATTTTCGCCCATCTCTCCCGTTTTTTCTTTGCCTTTTTGTCGTCTAACTTAACGACGGATCTGGCGCCTTGAAAAGGGATGAACATACTTGCCCCCAGCTCGGTCCCTTTTTGGATAATCCATTCAAGCTTATCGCCTTTCGGGAGGCCGCTTGCGATCCTGATCTTCAAAGGCAGTTCACGGTTTTCACCCGTCCACTCAGCAATGCTGCATGATATATGATCTTTAGAAACCTCTTTAAGCAGGCATAACGCTTCATGGCCGTCTTTCGAACAGCAGATAATCCGGTCTCCCGCACTCATTCTCATGACGTTCGCTATGTGGTGGACGTCTTCCCCCGTGATTTGAAAATCAGGAGTTTCGTCCATCTCCTGCTTCGTGAGCTCGATAAAATATCGTTGCATACGCTGTGACACCTACTAACTGTTATTTTTTTGCGATGATGCTGACCCAATCTTCCATAGACAGAATTTCTATGATGGTAAAGCCGGCTTTTTCCAACGCTTCTTTTACTTCCTGTTTTTTCTGGCCGATAATGCCTGAAGTAATAAAATGGCCTCCGTCTTTGAGCAGGTCGTACGCCTGTGATGTAAAGCGGAGAATCACTTCCGCCAAAATATTTGCGACAATGACATCATGTTCGCCCGTGATGCCGTCTAACAAATTGTTCTGCTTCACTTCGGCCGTATCACTCACTTTGTTCAATTTCACATTCAGACGCGCGCTTTCAACAGCGACCGGATCAAGGTCATACGCATGAACCGATTCGGCCTCAAGCATGGCGGCCGCGATGCTTAAAATTCCTGAACCGGTGCCGACATCAATGATACGGTCGCCTTTTTGAACGATACGCTCAAGCGCCTGAATGCACAGAACTGTTGTCGGATGCGTTCCCGTACCGAATGCCATACCCGGATCCATTTCGATAATCAGTTCATCTGTATGAACAGGTGTATACGTTTCCCATGTGGGAACGATCGTGAACTTTTCAGAAATTTTCACAGGATGATAATACTTTTTCCAAGCTGTCGCCCATTCTTCTTCATTCACTTCAGAAATGGTGATTTTGTTTCTGCCCAAATCAATGTCGTACAAAAGCAGATTATTAATCGTCTCTTTAATGCCGTCCACCGTTTCGCCGAGGAAACTGTTGATCGGCAGATACGCTTTGACAATGACACCCTCATCGGGGTAATCATTGGGGTCGAGCTGGTAGATTTCCCCGTAAACATTCTCACGCTCTTTCATTAAATCAAGCGGATCTTCGATGACAACCCCGCTCGCACCAGCTTCATGCAAAATATTTGAGATGGGTTCGACCGCTTCATGTGTTGTGTGAATGCTGATTTCGGACCATTTCAAAACTACCAACTCCTATCCAATCATTACTCGCCTTTAAATGCGCGTTTTACTTTGTCAAAGAAACTCATTTCTTGTTCATCCGGCAGGTTTCCGCTGACTTCAGCGAACTCGCGGATGATGTCTTTTTGTTTGTCTGTCAGATTCGTCGGTGTGACGACGCGGACGACAATGTGCTGGTCGCCTTGTCCGTAGCCCCGGACGTTCTGAACGCCTTTGCCTCTTAATCTGAATTTCGTGCCTGTTTGTGTGCCGGCAGGTATTTTCAATTTCACTTTTCCGTGAAGCGTCGGCACTTCCACTTCGTCTCCGAGTGCCGCTTGGGCAAACGTTAACGGCATTTCGCAATAAATATCGTCTCCGTCGCGCTCAAAGAACTCGTGGGCGCGCACATGGAATACGACAAACAGATCTCCCGCAGGCCCTCCGTTTACGCCCGGTTCACCTTGGCCCGGAACGCGCAGCTGCTGTCCGTCATCCACACCGGCAGGAATCGTGACATTGATTTTTTTCCGTTTTTTCACTTTGCCCGTGCCGCCGCAGTCAGAACACTTGTTTTTGATGATTTTTCCTGTTCCTTCACAGTGGTGGCAGACTCTTCGGTTAACCACTTTGCCAAACGGCGTGTTCTGTTCGACGTTCAGCTGACCTGAACCTCCACAGTGCGAGCACGTATCCGGCTTTGTTCCCGGCTTCGCGCCAGACCCTTTACATGTTTCGCAATTCTCTTCGCGCGGAATTTCAATGATCGTTTCTTTTCCGAAAGCCGCGTCTTCAAATGACAGGGTCATTGTATACTGCAGATCCGCGCCTTGCCGCGGCGCATTCGGGTCACGGCGTCTCGTGCCGCCTCCGAAGATGCTTGAGAAAATGTCATCGAAACCGAAGCCGCCGAAGTCTCCGCCGCCTCCGAAACCGCCGCCGAATCCCTGGTTAGGGTCTGTATGGCCGAATTGGTCATATTGAGCGCGTTTTTGGTCGTCTGAGAGCGCTTCGTACGCTTCTTTTACCTCTTTGAATTTTTCATCTGCTCCGGATTCTTTATTGATATCAGGATGATATTTTTTTGAAAGCTTCCGATAGGCTTTTTTGATTTCATCCTTTGAAGCGCTCTTACTTACCCCAAGCACTTCATAGTAATCACGCTTACTCATCTCGCTTCACTCTCCCGAATTTCTCACATAAATTAGATTGTATCATTTTGAATTATGTTTTTTCAATTCCTTTTATCCCGGGCAAGAAAAAAAGTCAAAGCCAAGAGATGCCTGACTTTGACTTTCTGTCTGTTGAATCAGAATATGCTGTGTGTTCTTCCGCCTATAGCCTATGCGGGAAAGAACTTATTTTTTCGTTTCGTCGTCTTTTACTTCTTCGTATTCCGCATCGACAACGTTGTCGTCCGCTTTTTTGCCTTCAGCGTTTGCTCCGCCTTCAGCCTGCTGCGCTTTCGCCGCTTCTTCGTAAAGCTTCATAGAAAGCTCTTGAACGATTGTTTGAAGTTCATCTTTTTTCGCTTTGATGTCTTCAATTTCGTTTTTCTCGATAGCGGCTTTCAGCGCGTCTTTCGCGTCGTTTGCTTTTTTCACTTGCTCTTCGTCCACTTTGCCTTCCAGATCTTTTAATGTTTTTTCCGTTTGGAACACAAGCTGGTCAGCTTCGTTGCGGACTTCGATTTCTTCTTTTCTCTTCGCATCAGCGTCAGCGTTTTCTTCCGCTTCTTTTACCATGCGTTCGATCTCATCATCAGAAAGACCTGAAGAAGATTTGATTGTAATGTTTTGTTCTTTTCCTGTGCCTAAATCTTTCGCTCTTACGTTTACGATACCGTTTTTGTCAATATCGAAAGAAACTTCGATTTGCGGTACGCCGCGCGGTGCAGGCGGGATATCAGTAAGCTGGAAGCGGCCGAGCGTTTTGTTGTCGGCAGACATCGGGCGCTCACCTTGAAGCACGTGAATGTCAACAGCCGTTTGGTTGTCAGCTGCAGTTGAGAATACTTGAGACTTGCTCGTCGGAATTGTCGTGTTGCGGTCGATCAGTTTTGTGAACACGCCGCCCATTGTTTCAATACCGAGAGAAAGCGGTGTAACGTCAAGAAGTACAACGTCTTTTACGTCTCCCGTGATGACGCCGCCTTGAATCGCTGCACCCAGCGCTACAACTTCATCAGGGTTTACGCCTTTATGCGCTTCTTTACCCGTTTCTTTTTTGATTGCTTCCTGTACGGCAGGAATACGTGTTGATCCGCCGACAAGGATAACTTTATCGATTTCGCTTGCAGAAAGATCCGCATCTTGAAGAGCCTGACGGACAGGAGCCATTGTGCGCTCAACAAGGTGAGCGGAAAGCTCTTCGAATTTAGCGCGGGTCAGTGTCAGCTCAAGGTGAAGAGGACCTGCTTCTCCCGCCGTGATAAATGGTAAAGAAATTTGTGTGGATGATACGCCGGAAAGATCTTTTTTCGCTTTCTCAGCCGCATCTTTCAAACGCTGAAGCGCCATTTTGTCTTTTGAAAGATCAATGCCGTTTTCTTTTTTGAATTCTGCTACGAGATGATCGATGATGACTTGGTCAAAGTCGTCCCCGCCAAGACGGTTGTCACCGGCAGTTGAACGGACTTCAAACACGCCGTCGCCAAGTTCAAGAACAGATACGTCAAACGTACCGCCGCCAAGGTCGTAAACAAGAATTGTTTGGTCTTCGTCCGTTTTATCAAGTCCGTATGCAAGCGCTGCTGCAGTCGGCTCGTTGATAATACGCTCTACTTCAAGACCGGCGATTTTACCGGCATCTTTTGTCGCTTGGCGCTCAGCATCGTTGAAGTATGCAGGAACCGTGATAACGGCTTTTGAAACTGTTTCGCCGAGGTAGCTTTCAGCATATGCTTTCAGATGCTGAAGGATAATAGCTGACACTTCTTGAGGCGTGTAGTCTTTTCCTTCAATTTCCACTTTATAGTCAGTACCCATATGGCGTTTAACAGACATGATTGTGTTAGGATTTGTGATTGATTGGCGTTTCGCCACTTCCCCTACTTGGCGCTCGCCGTTTTTAAATGCAACGACTGACGGAGTCGTACGGTTTCCTTCAGCGTTGGCGATGACTGTAGGCTCTCCGCCTTCAAGCACTGCCACACATGAGTTTGTCGTACCCAAGTCAATTCCGATTACTTTACTCACTTTGAATTACCTCCTGCTATGTAGTTATTGATTCACTTTTACCATTGAAGGACGGATGACGCGATCCTTCAGTTTGTAGCCTTTTTGCAGTTCTTCGATAACAATATTGCTGCCGAAGTTTTCATCTTCCACCTGCATGACAGCTTGGTGAAGGTTCGGATCAAATTCCTGACCGACAGCTTCGATGGCTTCTACGCCTTCTTTTTCAAGTGCGTCCATCAGCTGGCGGCGGACCATTTCCATACCTTGCAGCAAGCTTTTTGTCTGCTCGCTTTCAGCTTCTACCTGTAACGCCCGTTCAAAGTTGTCGAGAGCCGGAAGGATTTCCGTTACGACGTTTTGAGAACGGTATTTCTGAGCAGCTTCCATTTCAAGGCGGCTGCGTCGTTTATAGTTTTCAAAGTCTGCTTGAACACGCAAAAGCTTGTTTTCTTTTTCATCAAGCAAACCCTGCAATTCATCAATTTGGTGCTGAAGGGCTTTTTCCTGACCTGCCGTTTCTTCATGCTGCTCTTGTGAAGCGGCTTGTTCTGCCTGTTCTGTCACTTCTTCTTGTTCTGCTGCTTCAACCTGTTCTGCGGTTTGTTTTTCTTCTGACATTGTGTTCACCTCCCTCAAATGCTGTAAAAAGATGACTGAAAATGATTGCCAAAATTCCCTTATTCATCATACAAACTTGTGAATGCTTTTGACAAGTCCGAAGTCACGTGCTGCAGCAGGCTGACGACTCTTGAATAATTCATGCGCGTCGGCCCGATAATCGCGATTGATCCGATCTGTTTCGTATCAACTGTATAGGTGGCCGTGATTAAACTGCAGTTTTCCATTTCTTCGTAGTCGTTTTCTTTCCCGATTTTGATTGAAATCCCGGCTTTTGATGACTGAAATAGCTTCAGAACATCCTGCTCTTTTTCAATTAAAGATAAGAGCGAGCGGACCCTTTCAATATCATGGAATTCCGGCTGATTCAGCATGTTGATCTTTCCGCCGAAAAACAATTTCTCAACGTGGGCCGCCGGATGGAATGTGGAGCGAAGCGATTCAAGTATGCTGTCATAGTTGGCGATATGCTGCCTTAAATAGGTGACAACCTCTTTGAAAATGCGCTCATTCAGTTCGTCCATTGGCACGCCCGCTAATCGATCGTTTAATATATTGACCAGTTTTTCAATATCGGCCAAATCTACTTTAGCCGGGAAATTGATGGTGCGGTTTTCGACATGCCCCGTGTTCGTGACGAGGATGGCGACCGCCTTATCCGGCTGGATCGGAACGATTTGAATCTGTTTAAGATAGTTCTCGCTCAGCGTCGGCCCGAGGACAATCGATGTGTAGTTTGTCAGATCGGACAGGATTTGCGCTGATTTTTGGACTGTTTTTTCCAGCTCGAAGATTTTTTCTTTAAATATCGAGTGAATTAAATCCAGATCGGTTTTTGTCAGCTTGACGGGTGACAGCAAATGATCGACATAATACCTGTACCCTTTTTCCGACGGAATCCGTCCTGAGGATGAATGGGTTTTTTCAATAAAGCCCAATTCCTCCAAGTCAGCCATCTCGTTTCTGATCGTTGCAGAGCTGAATGTAATCTCGTCTTTTTTTGAAAGAGTTCTTGATCCTACAGGCTGCGCTGATTGTATAAAATCATTAATGATCACTTGCAGGATCAACAGCTGACGATTTGTTAACATCATCATCACCCCTGTTAGCACTCAAGGTCAGCGAGTGCTAATTCTATATCAAAAGTAACAAACCAAAAGAAAAATGTCAATTATAACTCACCCAAAAAAGCGCCAAAAACCTCATTTCCTAATAATTTGCCCTCATGCGTTAATGCAACCGATTCTTCCGCGTCACAGATCAGGCCTTTTTCGGTTAAATCTTTGAGAACATCGGGAAACAGTTCGTCGACCGAGCGTCCGAATTTATCGAGAAAAGCTTGCTTTTGTACGCCGGACATTTTTCTGAGACCGAGGAACATTTCTTCTTCAATCTGCTCCTCACGTGTCACCTTGTGCGTGTCACGGTAAGGCAGCCCCTTTTCTTCGATGAGCTGCATGTAATGTTTCACAGGCCCGGCGTTGACGGTGCGCGTGCCGCTGATATATCCGTGAGCGCCTGCGCCAAAACCGAAATACTCTTCATTGCTCCAATACGTCAGATTATGCTGCGACTCGTATCCGGGCTTTGCAAAGTTACTGATCTCGTATTGACGGATGCCCGCTTCACTCATCTGCCTCATGACCGTTTCATACATCTCGGCCTCTTGTTCTTGCGCCGGGAGATGCAGGCGGCCTTTTTGCATTAAATTATAAAACACCGTTTTCGGCTCTACGATCAGCGAGTAAACGGAATAGTGCTCCGCATCAAGAGACAAAGCCGTTTTGACGGAATTGTCAAGATCGGCCAGCGTCTGACCCGGCAGGCCGAACATCAAATCGAGACTGATGTTGTCAAAGCCGAGAGCCCTCGCACGTTCAAAGGAAGTGAATACGTCCTTTTGTTTATGCACTCTGCCGATTTTTTGTAAAAGCTCATCTTCAAAGGTTTGAACACCGAAGCTCAGCCGGTTGACACCGGCATTTTTCATAATTTTTAATTTTTCCGGGGACAAATCATCCGGATTCGCTTCCGCGGCAAATTCTATGAGTCCGTCAGAAGGCTTCAGCACGCGGTGAATGGAATCCATCAATTTTTCCAGCTGGACGGGTGAGAGCGATGTCGGCGTGCCTCCCCCGATAAAAATCGTACGGAGATCAGGGCGTCCCGTCCGTTCTATTGTATTTATCATTTCCTTTTCGAGTGAGTTTAAGTACTCATCGACAGGCTGGCTCTGAATAAAATATTTATTGAAATCGCAATAGTGGCAGATATGCTCACAAAACGGGATATGAATATAAGCTGATTTCATTTTGAAACACCTTCTTCTTTACAGAAAGAAGCCGCAGTGCGGGACTGCGGCGGCTTCCGTTATTTTTTCGGGCTGTCATCCATTTTAAGAACGGCCATAAACGCTTCCTGCGGCACTTCTACTGAGCCGACCTGCTTCATCCGGCGTTTTCCTTCTTTTTGTTTTTCAAGAAGCTTCCGTTTCCTCGAGATGTCTCCGCCGTAACATTTAGCCAATACGTTTTTACGCATCGCTTTAATGGTAGAGCGGGCCACGATTTTCTGGCCGATCGCTGCTTGAATCGGTACTTCAAAGTGCTGGCGCGGAATAAGCTCTTTCAGTTTTTCCACAATTACTTTTCCGCGTTCGTACGCGTAATCGCGATGCACGATAAATGAAAGGGCGTCGATTTTTTCTCCGTTCAGCATAATGTCCATCTTGACAAGTTTAGACGGTTTGTAGCCGATCAGTTCGTAATCAAAGGACGCGTAGCCTTTTGTGCTTGATTTCAGCTGATCAAAAAATTCATATACGATTTCCGCTAATGGCATGTCATAGACAATGCTGACACGATTTGCGTCTAAATATTGCATGTCGATAAAATTGCCGCGTTTTCCTTGGCAAAGCTCCATCACCGCACCGACATAATCGTTCGGCACCATCATTGTCGCTTTGACATAAGGTTCTTCCACCCGCTCTATTTTTTGGGGATCAGGCATGTTTGACGGGTTATCCACGATGACCTTTTCGCCGTCCGTCATATATACGTCATAAATAACGCTCGGCGCGGTCGTAATAAGATCAATTTTAAATTCCCGTTCAATCCGCTCTTGAATGATCTCCATGTGAAGCATTCCTAAAAAGCCGCAGCGGAAACCGAATCCGAGCGCTTGGGATGTCTCTGCTTCATATTGAAGCGATGAGTCATTCAACTCAAGTTTTTCAAGAGCTTCCCTTAAATCATTGTATTTGGCCGTATCGATCGGATACAAACCGCAATACACCATCGGGTTCAGCTTGCGATATCCAGGCAATGCTTCGGCAGCCTGATTGGCCGCGCTTGTTATCGTATCACCGACGCGTGTGTCACCGACATTTTTGATCGCAGCAGTTAAAAAGCCTACATCGCCGACAGTCAGTTCATCTGTCAGAGTTGCTTTCGGCGTGAACACACCGACTTCTGTCACTTCAAACTCTTTTCCGGTTGCCATCATTTTAATTTTCTGGCCCGGTTTGACCGTTCCTTCTACGACTCTGATATACGCGACGACTCCGCGGTACGCGTCATAAAGCGAGTCAAAGAT
Organism: Bacillus sp. NEAU-CP5; assembly: GCF_026420705.1. Lineage (NCBI taxonomy): Bacteria > Bacillati > Bacillota > Bacilli > Caryophanales > Bacillaceae > Bacillus > Bacillus sp. NEAU-CP5. The sequence continues at coordinate 542,267 of NZ_JAPMOV010000002.1, forward strand.
GAGCGCTTTCAGCGGAGCTTCCGGGTCTCCCGCGGGAGCCGGCACTTTTTCTACGATCTGTTCTAAAATGTCTTCGATGCCGATGCCCGCTTTCGCTGAAGCGAGGACGGCGTCTGAAGCGTCAAGGCCGATAACGTCCTCAACCTCTTGACGCACACGTTCTGGCTCTGCGCTCGGGAGATCGATTTTATTAATGACAGGAAGAATCTCAAGATCATTATCAAGCGCCAGATAGACGTTCGCCAATGTCTGCGCTTCTATTCCCTGAGCCGCATCAACAACGAGAATCGCGCCTTCACAGGCAGCCAGGCTTCGCGATACTTCATATGTAAAGTCGACGTGTCCGGGCGTGTCGATGAGATGGAATATATATTCTTCTCCGTCTTTTGCTTTATATTTCAGCTGAACGGAATTTAATTTGATGGTAATTCCCCGTTCGCGTTCAAGGTCCATTGAATCAAGCAATTGTTCTTTCATTTCCCGCTGGGTGATCGCCGATGTTTTTTCTAAAATCCGATCCGCCAAGGTCGATTTGCCGTGGTCTATGTGGGCGATGATGGAGAAATTCCGGATTCTTGACTGCCTCTCTAAACGCTTTTCTTTATCTGTCACAATCTATCACTCCTACTATTAAACGCAAAATACACTAGCTTAGATTATATCAATAGGATTGTAAACATTCAATTAAAACAAGAAAGAGAAAAGCTTCCTTTAAGGAATCATCCGCTTTTCTCTTCATCAATGCTAACGGTTCAGTTTCGAAACCCACTCATACATCGCCTGCGCCGAGTCCGTCACGGTATTTGAAAGGGTTTCCCCGGCTTTTGAAAACAAGTTGAAGGTTTCCGCCTGTTCCAGCTGTTTTTGTTTTTCTTCCAGATCTTTCGCCGTAACGGTTTGCCCCAAAATGGAAGCTTCTTTTTCCTGTCCTTCTCCTCCGCCGAGCGTGAACGCTCCTTTTAAGGAGGGATCTTTGTATCCTTTCATATCAAGCATTCCGCTGTTTGCCTGCTGCATGCCGAACAAAACGCCGAAAAACATGACAATGGCGATCAGCAGGCATTTGCCGGTAAAACGGATCATTCGAATCACCTGATTTCTATTGTTTTTTCTTCTCTCCTGATTGCGAGCTGACCTTTTCTGCATCCCAGTACAGTTCGCTGAACACATCGGCCACGGCATCTGATGCGCGCCTCAGTTCTTCAAGATTGTTATCCACGCCCCCGAATTCCAACAGAAGCGACCGGTCGTTTAAATCTTGGTTGTATACTCCATTATCTCCCGGAGAGCCTTTTGATAAAACACCGACGCTTAAGCCGGGGTATTTTTTCTCCATGAGCTTATGAAGTTCACTTGCGAGTTTATAGTTTTCTTCAAAATTAGCGCTTTTTTTGCCGACGACGATGGCGACTCTGGCATAGCTTTTTCCTTTGATGTCGGCTGTCGTATTTTTTTTGCGGCGGGAATCCCGGTGAATGTCTATGGTATATTGCAGGTTTTTATTTTTGGCGAGCGCGCTTTTTACGACCGGCCTTGATTCATCATAGCTTCGCGCATAATTTAAACCGTCTTTGTTCAGGCGGCCCTGAATGTCGGTTTTATCTACGTCCGCTCCTACGCCTTGCGCTTCCAGCGCTTTTCCGAACATTTCTCCGACAAGCGTGACATTGGCCTTCGAATGGCGGGCGTTATCCGGATTTGTTTCTCCTTTTAACAGAGGGAGATAGGATTCGGTATTATGAGTGTGGTAAATAAAAACGACTTTTTTGCTGCCTGTTGAATGTTTCGGCGGCGCCGTTTCTTCTTTTTTCGTTTTGTTTTCGATTTCTGCCAGGTTCACTTCTTTTTCTTTTTCCATCACCTTTGACGGCGGCGGAGATTCAGCCGGCATATTCGTATAATCCGTCCCCTGCCCCGCCAGAAGGATCTCCGTATCGTATTGGGCAAATCCCGGCAGCTCACGTCCCAAGAAACTCCGCGGGTCTTCCATATTAATGCTTGTCGCCAGTTTCAAGGAAAGCCGGGACAGCTGAAAAGAGTCTTTTTCAGGAAGCTCTGAGGCGAAATAATGATTTTCCATGCCGAGGAGGTGTGCAAATGCGTCACCCGGAAGTTCTCCGGCAATTCCGTGAAGAGAATCCGAAGAAAGCCTCAGTTCAGGGCGAAGCGATGTGAGCACACCCGATAATACGAAAATAACGATAAGGCTTGTCATAAACAAAAACATGCCCTTGAGCGCATTTCCACCGTTTACTGCAACGACAATTTGACGGTTTCTGCGTTTTTTTCTCATGATTTGAATCCCTCCAGCGCTTGTCTAGTAATTACTCTATGAACAAGCTAGAAGAGGTAGAACCATTTTAATGATTATAAGAACCTTTGTTATCTTGTGACACTTTTTCATGAAGGGCGGTGTTTAACCCGTTTGCAAGTACGTTCGCCATATCATCAATAAAGGTGTCAATCTCCTTCGGCGTGACCATCAGATTATGGCCGAGCGGAGAAAGCACTTCGTGAATCAGCTGGCGTTTTTCGTTTTCGTCCAGCGTGCCGACAATACCGAGAAAGGATTGGCGTTCTTTTTCTCCGGGAAGGTCTTCGTCTGTCAGCACCTTCTTTTTGCCGAAGTTCATTCCGGCGGGCACCAGAGATCTTGACGGGCTGTCATCTTTCATCTCTCTGCCGAAATGTTTTAATATATAATCCACCGTATCGCTTGCGATCGTAACCGCATCAACAACAGTCGGTACCCCGATTGCGATGACGGGAATGCCGAGCGTTTCCTTGCTTAATTCTTTTCTCTTATTGCCGACGCCTGATCCCGGGTGAATGCCCGTATCAGAAAATTGGATGGTCGTGTTCACCCTTTCAACGGCTCTTGCCGCAAGAGCGTCTACCGCAATCACAAAATCCGGCTTTGATTCTTTGATCACCCCTTGAATAATATCGCTCGTTTCAATTCCCGTTAATCCCATCACACCGGGAGCAAGCGCGCTGACCGGCCTGTACCCTTCCTGTACGTTTTCTGGCTGAAGCCTGAACAAATGCCTTGTCACAAGAAGGTTTTCGGTCACGAGAGGGCCGAGCGCATCCGGCGTCACATTCCAGTTGCCCAGACCGACGATCAAACAGCTTGCATCCTTTGGAATCTTTAATGCCGACAGATAGGCGGAAAATTCCTCGGCAAACACTTCCGTTACTTTTTCCTGCATCTCAGAGTCGTGTTCCCGAACCCCTTGAGCCTCGATCGTGACATAGCGCCCCTGCTTTTTCCCCGATAGCTCGGCGCCTTCTTTGGTAATATCGACGGTTCTGACTTTAATGCCGCCCTTGTCGCGTTCTTTTTCAATAAACCCGTTTATTTCTTTTTTCTGACCGGCTTGTCCGTCTTTTACCGCCTGTTTCGTTTCTACCGCTAAATCCGTCCGTATCAGAAATTGATTGACATCCAGTTCGTTGTTTTTCACAGGGAAGACCTCCTTCAATCATCGTGGTACATAGTGTGGCCATTTACAAAACGAATCATGCGAATTTACCCATCAACGAAAAATACTTTACATTTATATTGCAATCTAAAGTTCTGTTTGATAGAATACAATTTGTTCTATTGTGAAGAAGATTTAACCTTAAGACACTGTGCTACAGGTTGTATCTTAGGAGGTGAAACACATGCCAAACATTAAATCAGCGATTAAACGTACAAAAACAAACAACGAACGCCGCGCTCATAACGCGACAATCAAATCTGCTATGCGTACTGCAATCAAACAAGTTGAAGCTTCTGTTGCTAATAACGAAGCGGATAAAGCGAAAACTGCTCTTTCTGAAGCAGCGAAACGCATTGATAAAGCAGTGAAAACAGGTCTTGTACACAAAAATGCCGCAGCTCGATACAAATCTAGACTTGCGAAACAAGTGAACGGACTTTCTGCATAATACAAAAACGATCCCTTTAACGGGGATCGTTTTTTTCATTCAGTCCGGAGAAGCTCAAGGAGAAAGAGCTCCAGCAAGAGCTGCTTGTCCTTTTTCCCCGTTTTCATTTCATAATCCATCACTGCGAGTCTTTCTATAATACGCCGCAGCTCTTCTTCAGAAAAAAGCCTCGCCTGATCCATCGCCAGCTTTACCCGGAAGGGGTGCACCTTTAAGTTGGAAGCGATTTGCTTTTGGCCGTATCCTTGTCCTGCAAAATACTTCGTCTGCATAATCAGACGGAATTGGTTAGCGATCAGCGCCATAATTTTGATCGGTTCTTCGTTTTGTTTTAAAAGATCATAAAATATTTGAAGACTTTCCGTCCGTTTTCGGTTCACGATTTTGTTGATCAGCTCAAAAATATTCTGCTCCAAACTTCTTGCGACGAGCTCCCGGACATCTTCAAGCGTGATCTCATGTCTGTCACCGGTGTAGGCGGAGAGTTTTTGTATTTCCTGATATATGGAAGACAGATGGCCGTTTGCAAGCAGAACCAAATGCTCGGCAGCTTCTGTATCGATCGTTTTATTTTCGGATTTCGCCAGATTAATCGTAAAATCAGTCGTCTCCTTTGCATTCAGCTCCTTAGCTTCAATCATAAGGGCTTTTTGCTTCAGCGCTTTCGTCAGCTTTTTCCGTTCGTCCAGTTTCTCATACGGAGCCACAATCACAAAGACAGTGTAAGGTGCAGGCTCCTTCAGATAAGTCTCCAGAGCGGCTGTATTATGCTCTATTTTTTCTTTCTTTTTTTCCCCTGTTAAAAAAGACGGATTTTTTACGATGACCAGCCGCTTCTCCCCCATAAACGGAAACGTTTCCGCATCGGTTACGGCCTGGTCAAGCGGATCTTCTTCAAGATCAAAAACAGACAGGTTAAAATCCTTTGTCTCCTCATCAACGACAGCTTGTCTGATCCGGCTGACAGTCTCTTGGAGCAGATACGTTTCTTTTCCGTATAAGCAATAAACGGAGCGGACATCCCCTTTTTTCAGGGCTTTCCAAACATCAAATACCATGATCGTATGACTTCCTCTCTTTCTTGATCCCCTTCTATCCTAAATTGAGTTCGGCAAATAGTAAAGAGGAAGCTTTAAGGACAGCTTCCTCATTTATAATAAACGCCTGATTCACAAGCTCCCGGGTCTGCTTGTAAAAAGGCGATAATCACAAGAACAGAAAACGTTACCATCACTTCTAGATTTTTCAAAACAATTCCAGTATACTTAGGGAAGTCAGGAGGGATGAAATTGAATGATTTTGAAAAAAACGTTCAAAGCAAACGAAATGATGCTGTTGACTCAGCTGTCGGTTTTGTCGTGTCCTTCGGATTTTTCGCCTTTTTGTTCGTGATGGCAACAGCCATCCATCTTATCGGCTCTTAGCCGCATTCCGGGCTGCTGTCAATCGGCAGTCTTTTTTACTTCTTGCGCCCTGGTTTCTTCTATATCATATGGAGGGAAGACGGAAAACGTTCCGGCGCCTTTTTTAAATCTGTATTGAATCGTTCCGCTGACATCGGTGCGAAGCACATTGACAGAGTACGCCTTCAAACGATCCAGCACTTCTTCATGCGGATGATGGTATCGATTCTCTTTTCCTGCTGAAATCAGCGCTGCTTCCGGCTGAAGCTGTTTCAAAAAGGCTTCACTCGTAGAGCTTTTGCTGCCGTGATGACCCGCCTTCAATATATCAGCCTTCAGTTTCGGATACGTTTTCAGCACTTCCGTTTCGCCGTCCGATTCTAAATCTCCCGTCAAAAGCCAGCTCACTCCGCCTAAAACCGTCCAAAGCACCAGTGACGAATCATTTTTACTCCTTCCGTCAGACGACTCCGGAGACAGCACCTGAAACTGAAGATCACCGGCTGTAATGGTGTCGCCCCGCTTTGCTTCGGCAACGGGAATGTTGTTTTCTTTCGCCATATTTAATATGTTCTGATCTTTCGGTTCTTTTACGAATCCCACGGGGACAATTAACCGTTTGACTCTATGATTTTTGATTAACACTCCGGCTTCTCCGATGTGATCTTGATCCGCATGGGTTAAAATCAGCGCATCCAGCTTTTTCACCCCTTTTCCGTTTAAAAACGGAATCAAAACCTTCTCGCCGATAGAATACGGGTGGCGTTTTTCTTTCCATGATTCTCCGGGATAAGCAATCACTCCCCCTGTATCAACCATTACAGTCCCTTTGCGGTGCGGCGCGCTTATAAACAGTGAGTCTCCCTGCCCGATATCAAGCATATCCGCTTCTCCCCATGGACTGAAATACGGACGGCATATTAAATAAGCCAAAACCGCGCAGAAAAAAAGAGCCGATTTCCTGAGTTTTAAAAAACCTCCCTTTTCCAAAGCCGCAAAAAGCGTAAAAACGGAAACCGCAAGCAGAAGAAGGGAAACAAAGTCAGGCTTTGACACAATCATAGTAAATAAATCAACGGATGCCGCATATGTAATGAAATCATGCACAGGCTTCATCACAAGGTTGAACATATCAAACAAACATTCTCCCATCTGCCTCGAAAGTAAAAGAAGAAGGAAACCGATGACAGAAACCGGAATGACAAATAACGTATAAAATGGCACCATCACCATATTCATCGGAAAACTGACAAGTGAAATCTGCTGAAAATGATAGAGAAGAAACGGAAGTGAGCTGAGTTCTGCAATAAATGAAGCCATCGCAAGCCCGGCAAGTCTGCTTTTCCCCGCTTTCTTTAAAATGGAGGATGACAGAATTAAAGAAGCGCTTACCGCAAAGGAAAGCTGGAAGCCCGCCTGCCAAAGGAAGTAAGGATTAAACAGCAGGAGCAGCAGATAAGACAGGGACAATGCAGCAGAGGAATGAATGCCGCGTTTAACAAGAGTTCCGGCGATATAAAATCCCAGCATGAGGGATGCGCGCAATACGGATGGGGCGGCACCGCTCAGCAGCGTATACACCGGCAAAAACAGCAGCAGCAAAATTCCCGCTTTTTCTCTTGTCAGCCCGATTCTGATCAGAGCATAAAATAATCCCGCCGTAATAAGACCGACATGCATTCCGGAAATCGCCATTAAATGAACGACTCCCAAATTTTGATATGCACTCAGTATATCGTCCCCTATAGAAAATCTTTCACCTAAGGTCAGCGCTTCAACAATTCCGGCGGAAGATTCAGGCACATGATTCCGAATGATCGAAATCAAATTTTTTCTGATGTTCAGCAGTTTAAACAGCGGCTGTTTGGATTTTTCACACTGCTGAATGGAAGTCACGGAAAATAACCAGTGAATTTGCTGAGTGTAAAGATATTCCTTATAATCAAAACCTCCGGGAACCGTCGCATGTGCAGGCTGTTCCAGAGAGCCTGTAAACGTGCAGCGCATCCCCGGTTCGAGCTGTTCAATGAGTCTCTTTTCCTCAAGTGACCGGATTTTGTACGAAGCCGCCCATTTTTCCTTGTCATGTGTACGGATAACAGCTGATATTTTCGCTCCGTCAACTTTCGGAATATTAGTGATGACGGCCTGTTCAGTATAACTGCCGGCCTGATAACGCGTTACATTCGCAGCGTCACAAACCGTATAAAGAAAGAAATAAAGACAAAAAGAAACGAGGCAGACGATAACCGGAGCATGCTGCTTTGTTTTTACAATAATAAAGAGAAGATACAGAAGAAAAAGGAGCAGAACCCAGAAGACATGAGCGGCGGCAATTCCCGCAGTTGCAGAAACCGCCGCCAGAGGCAGAAGAAGGTATTTATATTTCATTTATACGTAACTGGTAAACAGCTCATTGGCCTGTTCATGAATTTTTTTCAGTTCATCTGCCTTAACCCCCGCATCAGATAATTGCTGAATCAGACCTGCTACAAAAGACAATTTTTCGCGGTTTTTCAGATCGATGATCATTTCATCAAGTTCGACCTGCTCCACCTTGACTCCGGCTTGGCTGAACAGCTCTTTTGCATAAGGCTGTGTTTTGTAATCTTCGGCATAATAAACCGTTTTGATGCCTGCCTGGATAATTGATTTGCAGCATTGAATACAAGGATAATGCGTCACATAAATTTCGGCGCCCTCCGTCGGAACACCGAACTTAGAACATTGCAGAATCGCATTCATCTCTGCATGTATGGTCCGCTGGCAATGATTATCTATTAAAAGACATCCTTCATCAGCGCAATGGACGCCGCCGGCGATTGAGCCGTTGTATCCGCCGGCAATCATCCGCTTATCTCTGACTACGGTTGCCCCGACTGACAGTCTCGGACATGTGCTTCTCAGCGCCAGCAAATGGCTTTGCGCCATAAAATATTGATTCCATGAGATTCGTTCCACAAGTGTTCCCTCCAAAAAGTCTTGTTGCTTTTCTAAGTTTACATAGATTTAAGCAGAACCGTCAATTCACTTTACCGTAATGGAAGTTTTTATCCGCTCAAATGACTTTTCTCCAAAGCCTGATACATTCATCAAATCTTCAGCAGTCTGAAACCGTCCTTTTTCTTCTCGGTAGGCGATAATCGCTTCCGCTTTTTTCTGCCCCACCCCGGAAATCACCTGAAGTTCGTCCAGAGATGCCGTATTGATATTGACAGCTGCATTCTCCTTTTCACCCGCTGCTGTTTTCGGGCGATTCTCCTCTTCGCCTTCACTCGGAATATAAACAATCGTCCCGTCCTGCAGCTGCTCTGCTAAATTAACTTTCAATTCATCCGCCTTTTTCTTCAGACCGCCGGCTTTTTCAATGGCTTGCGTCACTCTGTCTCCCGCTTTCATTTCATACACGCCGGGATTTCGGACCGCGCCTTTCACATCAATCATAATCTTGTCGTCTGTGGTGTCTTTTTTGTCCGCGACGGATGCTGAGGCTGTTTGGCCGAGCACGGACTGCTGTTTGACCGGCTCTTCCTTTTCAGAACGAAACAGCCAAATGCAGATAAAAACCGCCCCTGCTACAAGACAAGCGCCCAGAATTTTCAGGTTCCGCCGCAGCCGCTCCGTCATCATCGCTTTCGTCATATTGCATTGCCTCCCCGCATAAGGTTTAGAGGATTAAGGGAAAAAGGAGGGGAATTCATTGAAAATAGGCTTTATCGGCACCGGAAACATGGGAACGATCCTGATTGAATCGTTTATCGAATCAAACGCTGCCGATCCCTCACATATCACCATCACAAACAGAACAATCGAAAAAGCATTAAAACTAAAAGAACGTTTCAGCGGCATCCATGTCACCGAGGATCAGGAAAAGCTCGTACAGGAAAATGAAATAATATTCATTTGTGTAAAACCGCTGGATATATATCCTTTGCTGAAGAAACTCACACCGCATTTACGGAAAGATCACATTTTAATCTCCATTACCAGTCCCGTTCAGACGGATCAGATTGAACATACGGTTCCGTGTCAGACGGCCCGCGTCATTCCGAGCATTACGAACCGCGCCTTGGCCGGCGTCTCGCTTGTTACGTTCGGCAAAAGCTGCAGCGAGTCTGCAAAAGCGGATATTCAAACGCTGTTCACTCATATTTCAAAACCTGTGGAAATCAGCAGCGGCATTACAAGAGCGGCGTCAGACATTGTCAGCTGTGGGCCCGCTTTTATGAGTTATCTCGTTCAGCGCTTTATTGACGCGGCAGTGGAAGAAACGGACATCACCAAAGAAGAAGCCGTAATTATGTCGACGGAAATGCTTGTCGGTCTCGGAAAGCTTCTGGAAACAGGGCATTACACGCTTCCCGCCTTGCAGGAAAAAGTATGCGTAAAAGGCGGCGTCACCGGGGAAGGACTGAAGGCTCTCGAAAGCGGTGTTCAGGATATGTTCAACCGTGTCTTTCAGCGTACACATGACAAATACGATGAAGATATATCGTTAGTGAAGAAGCAATTTCACGTGTAACTGAGTATGCCATAAAGTACTTTAGCGCACCAATCGCAAAAAATGCATTTTAAAAACCATCGTTCCGTTTAAACGATGGTTTTTGGTTTGCCTGCCGTGAAGAAAAGACGTTCAGACTCTGTTGAAGGAGGCCGGTCTGTAAAATCAGCCGTCACCTTCTTCAGTTCAAATCCGGTCTCTGCAAGCATTTGTTCATATTCTTCAATGTAAAATGTTTTTTGCTCATGCGTCTCGTCATAACGGTCATAAGATTGTCCGTTCCATACGAAAAAGGACATATCATGGATGACAGAAAGCTCTTCATCGCCGGCAAAGCTTTGCCAAATATAGCTAATCTGCTCATCCTGATCCGCATGGGTGCTGTCCGGAAAAAGCTCCGTCATTTTAAATGGGGAATGGACGTCAAACAGAAGCAGGCCGCCCTCCTTCAAAACTTGAAAAACACTTTTGAAGGTGCTTAAGACATCATTTTTCGTTTTTAAGTAATTAAGGGAATCACAGCAGATGACAACGGCATCAAACTGTTCTTCAAAACCGGAAAGCTCTCTCATATCCTGCTGGAGAAAAAGAATCGGCTTTCCCGTTTTTTTCTGCTGGGCACAGCTCAGCATATCTTCACTCAAATCAATCCCCGTGACTTCGCAGCCTTTTTCAGCAAGCCTGATGGATATTTCTCCGGTTCCGCAGGCAAGATCAAGCACCCTTCCCTTTTCCGGAAGAGATGCTTCGATCCAGCCCGCCCATTCATCATACGGCGCATGTGACATTAACTCGTCATATACGCCGGCGAAGCCTTGGTAAATCATGAGTTCAAGCCGAGCTCAAGCTCTGCGAGCGGCGCGTCGCCCCATAGCTTTTCAAGATTGTAGTAGCTTCTTTCATCTTTATGGAAAACGTGGACAATGACGTCGCCGAGATCAACTAAAATCCAGCGGGCCTCATCAAACCCTTCCATCTTTTTGACATCAATGCCGTTTTCTTCTGCCTGATCTTTAATTTCACGCGCAATTGCCTGAACCTGCTTATCAGAATTCCCGTGGCAGATTAAAAAGTAATCCGCTATAAGTGAGATTCCTTCCATGTCCAGCGCTAAAATATCTTCTGCACGTTTATCGTCGCATGCTTTTGCCGCGATTTTTAATACGGAAGCTTGATTCATTCTTCAAATTCCTCCTGTCAATTTTGAGACACCAGCCAATTATAGGTTGCAAACGTCTCCGGAAAGACCGGCTGGTTTTTTTTCATCAGAAATATCATTGTATTTTTCATTGCTTGTATGAGCGCTTCGTTCAGATCTGTTTCCGCCAGACGACGCACCTCTTCCACTCCGGGAAAATGGCGGCCGGGTTCAATGTAATCCGCAACGTAAATGACTTTGTCTAAAAGGGTCATTCCGGGACGCCCTGACGTGTGATAGCGGATTGCATCCAAGATCTCAGGATCAGTGATCCCCGCTTCTTTCTCAGCCAGATACGCTCCCACAGGGGCATGCCACAGCTCGGCGTTGTAATCCAAGAGCTCAGCCGGCATTTTTTCCCGCACGATGATCTGCTTCATTTCTTCTTTCGGCCGGAATTTCGCATAATCATGAAAAATGGCCGCCATTTCCGCTTTTTTCGGGTCTGCTCCGAACCGGCCTGCGAGAATAACCGCCGTATCTGTCACGCCGATTGTGTGGATGTAGCGATGCTCGGTCAGCTGTTCTTTGACGCAGGCAAGTGCTTCCTCACGATTCATATAAATCATTCTCCTCTATATACTGCCTCACTTTATCCGGCATTAAGTATTGCGTCGGCTTTTTTGCTTTGAGACGTTCTCTCAGCATCGTTGACGAAACGTCAAATTCCGGAACGTCGGCAAAAAGCAGCGGGTACGGGGTCTCAATATGATACCCCGGGCGCCGCACTCCGATAAATTGAATGAGCGTGAGCAGTTCGTCCAGTTTGTACCATTTCGGCAGATATTCAATCATATCCGCCCCGATAATAAAGAAAAGCTTGTCGTTCGGGTGCCGCTCCTTCAGTAAACGGACAGTATCATAGGTATAAGAAGGGCCTTTCCGATCCATTTCCGCAAGCTCAAGCTTAAAGCCGGAATTCGAGCTGATGGCAAGCTTCAGCATCTCCACCCGGTGCCGGCTGTCTGTAAAGTCTTCATTCTGCTTATGCGGAGGGATTTTATTGGGCATAAACCAAATCTCATCGAGCTCCGCCTGATGAAGGACTTCATTAGCCATCAGAAGATGTCCGTTGTGCGGAGGGTCAAATGTGCCCCCGAATATTCCGATTTTCTTCATGTCAACCACCTTACGGAAGCTCGATTTGTTTATTTTCCTTTGACTCCTTATACAATACGATCGTATTTCCGATCGTCTGCACCAATTGTGAGCGGGTGCCTTTCACAAGGGCTTCTGCGACATCATTTTTATCGTCTTCGCAGTTTTGAAGCACGCTGACTTTAATCAGCTCTCTTGCTTCTAAAGCCTCGGCAATCTGTTTCACCATGTTTTCGTTGACTCCGCCTTTTCCCACTTGAAAAATAGGCGTTAAATGATGCGCTTGTGAACGCAAAAACCGTTTTTGTTTTCCTGTTAACATTGTGTTCCTCCTAGTTTTCCTTCAACAATTGCTCTCATTAAGCCGCTGTCAGGCTCTTGTTCCGTCCACAGCTTGAAAGACAGTGCGGCCTGTTCCACAAACATGCCGACACCGTCAAGGGTTGTTAAACCTCTTTTTTCAGCTTCTTTTAAGAACGCCGTTTGAATCGGGTTGTATACGATATCACAAACGATGGCGCCCGTTTTGGCCCGTTCCAATGAGAGCGGCACGGCATCCGTTTTCGGATACATGCCGACAGATGTTGTATGAATAATGACGTCATATTGTTCAAGCTGATTTTCAGCTTCTTTTAAAGTAAGGACGCGTTTCTGCTGAAAAGAGGGAGCAGCCGCAATCAGACTTTCTGCTTTTTCCGGCGTGCGGTTGCAAACGTCAAATTGTTTCGGCTCTCTGCGGACGATCGTCGTAAAAATCGCTCTTGCCGCTCCTCCCGCCCCAATCATAAGGATGGAGAGCTCTGATATCGGTTTGTCCAATACTTTGACTAAGGATTTATAAAACCCATCTCCGTCAGTATTATACCCGATGAGCCTGTCTCCCTCTCTTTTGACGGTATTTACGGCCCCGAGTACTTTCGCGCTTTCATGTATTTCATCCAGATGCTCCATGATCGCGACTTTATGCGGGACTGTGACGTTCACTCCGCAGATGCCAAGCGCCTTGATTCCGTTAACGGCGTCCTTGAGATGATGAGGTTCCACCTGAAACGCAAAATACTGCCCGTTGATGTTCTTATCTTGCAAAGCCGCGTTATGAATATCGGGTGACATTGAATGCCCGATCGGATTTCCGATTACTCCGTACAATTGTTTCATGCTCCCTCTCCCCTTCTCTCTATATTAATGAACGGCGGACAAATACGTGTACGCCTTTCGGAGCGTATGCCGTTATTTTTTTATCTGCTTGCTGCACCGTGACCCAGCCGAGACCGGAAAAAACGATATCCGTCTTTCCTTCTTTAATCGAAAACGTATGGGGTGTAAGCTCCGGAAATTCATCCAAATGATCTTTTCCGGGCGGGGTAAGCAGTTCTCCCGCATGCTTTTCGTATAAGGCATCAGCATTTTCAAGCTTTGTTCTGTGAATCATCAATTCATTCGGCATATAGCAGACAAACGCCGTTTTATCGCCTGATACATAGTCAAACCGGGCAAGCCCGCCGAAATAAAGCGTTTGTTTTTCATTCAGCTGAAAAGTGCGCGGCTTCAGTTCTTTTTTCGGTGTCAGCACCTTTAAGTCACGCTTGTCCACGTAATGCGCCATCTGGTGATGGTTAATGATTCCCGGCGTATCATAAAGCGCAGATCCGTCATCAAGCGGGATTTCAATCGCATCAAGCGTCGTGCCCGGAAATTGAGAGGTAGTAATAATATTCTCTTCCCCTGAGACCTCTTTAATAATCCGGTTGATAAATGTGGATTTGCCGACATTGGTACAGCCCACCACATACACATCGCGGCCTTCGCGGTAATGTTCAATGGCGTCAATGACTTCTTTCATCCCTTGTCCGCGGGAAGCGCTGATTAAAAAGACATCAAGGGGTTTTAAGCCGTATTCTTTCGCTTCGCGTTTCATCCATTGAACGAGCCGTTCCCGTTTTACGGATTTCGGCAGGATATCGGCCTTATTACCGACAAGAATGATCGGATTACCGCCGACAAAGCGGTTCAGCCCGTTTATCCAGCTTCCGTTAAAATCAAAAATATCAACGACTTTGACAATAAGAGAGTCAGTATCGCCGATTGTGTGCAAGATATTTAAAAAGTCATCATCCGTTAATGAAACATCTTGAATTTCATTGTAATTTTTCAGTCTGAAGCAGCGCTGGCAGATGACATTCTCCTTTGTGAGAGATGCCTTTGGCGCGTATCCGAGACCTTGTTTATCCTCGGTTTGGATCGTTACTCCGCAGCCGATGCAAACAACCTTTTCCATTTCTAATCCTCCCACTGAATATGGCCTTTACGTTTCAAAGAACTCAATATTCTCCGTTCAATCCGGCGGTTAAAGCGCGTCATGACTCCGTCAGAGGAAGCGACAGGCACGACGAGGATCGTATGATACCCGTTTCTGTTTCCGCCGAGAACATCAGTAAGCAGCTGATCGCCGATGACCACACAGTCTTCTTTTTTCAGATCCATGCTGCTGACGGCTCTTTTAAAGGCGCGCCCCATCGGTTTTCTTGCCTTATAAATAAACGGTATGCCAAGCGGCTCCGAGAATAATTTCACTCTTCGTTCATTATTATTGGAGACGATCGTGACTTTAATGCCGTGCTCCTTCATTTCTTCAAACCACTCGATTAATCGAGGTGTCGCACTCGGTCTGTCCCACTCCACAAGCGTGTTGTCAAGGTCTGTAATAATCCCTTTCACATTGCGTTCTTTGAGCTTTTCCGGTGTGATATGAAATATATTTTTCACAAATTCGTCAGGTAAAAAAAACTTTTTTAACAAAACCCGCACCCTTCCTTTTCTTTCTATCATCTATATGTCGAAACCTGTCAGATTTAAAAACAAAGTCGGACACAGTAAAAAAATTTCGACAAAAATTGGGTTTCTTCACCAGTTGTGGATAAAATTACACACATTATCCACTCTTATTACATCCGGATTTATCCAGATTATAAACAAGATACTAACAAGTTATCCACTTACGAGTGTGGATAACAGAACGATTGTTCTTATTTGTATTTCATGGTAGATTAAAGATAACCTCACCATGATTGAAACGCAACCTTCCATCATATGCTTGCGTCTGATGATTGATTACAATTGTAAGGAGGTGCCACTCCCATTAATTGGGTCCCCGGCATGAGAAAGCTTTCTGATGAATTACTAATAGAATCTTATTTCAAAGCCAATGAAATGAATTTGAGCCGTGAATTTATCGAGTTAATTGAAAACGAAATCAAAAGAAGATCGCTCGGACACATTATTTCCGTTTCTTCTTAAACAGAAAAAAGTTCCCGGGCGAATTTCCTTTTTTTACTCAGATGACTGATATTATATCACTTCGGTTATGCGCATTACTACCACTTTCAACAAAAAACACCCCTAAAATAGAGGTGTTTAAGAGGACGGCTGCTATATATTGAACCAATACAGACCGCCCAGGACGAGAATGACGACGAGCAGCACAACAAAAAATGCGTACCAGTACCCCGCATTCACCCGAGGAGGCGGGCATACAGGATGTTGCGGAGGGAAACCGCGGTTCATAGCAATCGCCTCCAAAAAGATGTTTTTTCTACAGCCTATGAAGCAGAAGCAAAACGGTTTAGGCAGCTGACGGCGTCAGCGTTCCAAAACCCGCCCATTTTTTATGCCTTCAATTAAGATTCTGGCGCCTTTTGGCGTCATATGATTTCCGGAAGGATCTATCAGTCCGGATTGGATCAGCGCCCGGTCTGTATCTTTGCCGCCGTCCGCGCGTATAAAGTGTTTCCAGTTATCCACCAGCGGCACTTTCAACTCAGCTGCAACCTGCCTCGTAACGCTGTTATAGGAATTATGCCATTTTCTCGCACCGCCTTTTTCTTTAAAGGCTGAGGCTTTATATCTCGAATAGTAATAGAGATGATGCGTTCCGTTTCCTTCTATAACCGGGATGCACGTCATTAAAATCGGCTTTATGCCGTGATTTCTGCTTTCGTTTATGAAATAAGTCAGGTTTTCTTTAAACCGTTTCTTTGATACCCGCGGCTGATCGCCCGTCAAAATGCCCGCATCATTTGTCCCGAACATGATAAATAAATATTGGGGCTTACGCTCCAGCACGTCGCTTTGAAAGCGCAGGCGCGCATCCTCAGTCGTCTGGCCGCCTATTCCCGCATTTATAACCGTAAGACGGCCGCGTTCCGCTGTCTTTAATATGTTTACCCACTGCTGCGCCTTCGGATAATCACGATAATCCCAGTTGGAACCGCGCGTATTGCTGTCGCCGAATGCGACAACACTTTTTTCTTTGCCCGCGGCGCATCCTGATAACAGACAGATTATCGTAATAAAAAGAACAGCAAACTTCATTTTCTCTCCCCCCCAAACCTTACCTCCTATGGTACACATCTCTTTGGCGGCTTTCAACGCGGCGCTCTCTTTACTGGATATGAAAAGGACCGGAATCCTGTCCGATCAAATCCGAAACCTTAACAAACGTGTAGCCCTGCTTTTTCAGCTTGGGAATGATTTCTTTCAAAGCCTCAACCGTCTGGCGCCGGTTTCCTCCGCCATCATGCAGAAGAACGATATCTCCATCTCTGGCATGTGAAACAACGTGCCTGACGATTTTTCCTTTCCCGGGCCTTTTCCAGTCCCTCGGATCTTGGTTCCATGACCACATGATGATATGATAGCCCTCTTTTAAGATGCTTTTGAAAGCCGTATGATTCAGCGACCCTCCCGGCGGGCGGAATAACTTGTCCCCTTCCGGCTGCAGCGATGTGATATGATGCGCTGAGCTGTGAAGCTCTTGTAAAATGTCTTTGCGTTTCAGTCGGTGAAAATAAACATGGTTCATCGTATGGTTGCCGATTTCATGCCCTTCTTCAACGATGCGTTTTGCCGTTATGGGGTATTTGTCTATACGGCTCCCGACACAAAAAAAGGTTGCTTTAACATTGTGCTGTTTCAGCACGTCTAACACAGCCTCCGTATAGACAGGATGGGGGCCGTCATCGAAGGTTAAAGATAGTTTCTTTTTTTCAGACCTTATATCCCAGTACACGTTTCCCGTTTTCTCCATGTCACTTCTTTTTAAAGATTTCGCATCGGCGGACACGGCAGTGAGACTCGTGAGGACGCATATCATGATGATCAGATGAAAGCATCTCAACGTTTACACCTCCAGTAAACACTACTGTTAACGTGTCCCCTTTTATAAAAAATCATTCTCTGCATCAAATGATGCACATCACCCGCTTCCCGCTTGTTTTTGTCCAAACCCGGGTGCCAGCCGTTTCTCATCAAACGGCAAATGCTGATAAATCAAATACGCTTATCGGACAGCTTATTTTAATAGAAGGAGATAGATTTGTGCTGTATACTATTTGAAAAAGAGGTGAACGTGCAGATGATAAAAAAGGGATTCAGTCTTGCCGTCATCATTGCTGTCGTGATGATCGGCTTTATGCAAAAAGACGTCTGGCTCAGCATGATTCGCGCGGGCGGCATGTACGCCGTGCTTATGAGTATCCTTCTGGTCGCAGCTGACGTATTTTTTCCGATCGTTCCATTCGCCATTATCGCGGCCTTAAACGGAGCGGTTTTCGGGATTGTAAACGGGGTGTGGATTACATTGTCAGGCGCGATGCTCGGAACAATGGCATTGTTTTTTCTCGTCCGGTACGGATTCAGAGACTGGGCCAGAAAAAAGCTGCTGGCTTACCCGGCCGCGGCCCAATATGAAGATTCATTTCATCAGCACGCGTTTACGGCGGTGCTTTTCGGGCGGCTGATTCCGATTATACCGTCGCTTGCCATGAATACCGTCTGCGGGCTGAGTAATATCCGATGGCCGATCTTTTTTTCTGCGTCGGTGCTCGGCAAAATTCCGAACATTGTGATCGTGACGGTCGCAGGCGCTTCATTTACAAGCAACAAACTGCTGTCTTTCGGGATTTACGGAATGTATATGCTCGTCTTAATGGCGGTCATTTATAAGAAGTTTCCCGGACTTTTAAAAACAACGAAAAAATGAAGCGCGTACCGCCCCCTATTCCGGCGGTACGGCTCCTCTCATTCTGAACCGACCACTACCATATTTTTCTTTCTATAAAATGACAAAGCCGCTCTGAAAAACTGACTCACGTATTGATGCAGTTTCGTTCCGCACCCCCTTCCCCTCTGCTGCTCAGCAATATAGTAAAGGTGCACATAACCGATTTTTTGGCTGCGGTAAAATTTGATGGAAGCTTAAAGCTGTCCGATCGGCTGCCCGTTATGAAAAAGCAGCATAAAACCGTCGGGAAAGCATTTGATTTGGGATGACAGCCACCTGAGATATTCATCCTTATTAAAATGATCCGCCGTGCCAAAGCTGACGAAAAACGAATCCTCACGAAATGAAACGGCCGTCTCTTTATGTTTGTTTAAATTGATCCGCTTGAAATACATCAGAAGTCCTCCTTTTTGCGGCCGCAAATAAGAACGAGCATAAAACGGCTGCCAACGCCAGCATAACAGCAGCGCCTGCGATGACAATGCCGCGGACGGAAGAACTGACAGAAGCCGCTCCGAAAAACGCCGTTACCACTATAATGAAGATAGCTTCGACTAATGAATAAAAGCTCCCCACTCTTCCCATGATGTCCACCGGAACATTCTTTTGATAAAACGTCAGAAAGCCTGTATTGGCAAACGCCAGAAAAAAAGCGAGAAGGAAAAATCCGAAAGCAGCCGTCCAAAAAACGTCAGAAAACGCATAAATCATATATCCGGCCGCTGTGAATAAAGAGCCCATTCCCATCAATAAAGAAGCCGGCATTTTTTTATTAAAGAACACATTGACAAGCGCTCCCGCAATAATGCCTGCCCCTGAGACACTGACGAGAAAACCGTAATCGGCATCAGTCAGCTGAAGAACCTCTTTTGCAAAAGCGGCTTCAAGCGAATCAAGCGCTGATGGCATAACGGTCATGACCAGACTGAATAAAAAATAAATGATCATGACGTTACGCGCTGTTCGGCTGAAGCGATAGACGAGCTTCCAATCTTCTTTGTATATTGCCAAAGAAAGCTTCTGTGCGGGAGAATGTACGTGAGGCCCATTTTCAAGGTTCGGCAGCATCATCGTAATGAAACCGGACAGCACTAAAGCCGCCGCATTCACCCAAATCGCAAAAATCGGCGTGCCGGCAATAAAAAGCAGCCCGGCCGCAGCCGGTCCGAGGAGAAAAGCCCCTGATTCCGACAAAGCCCTTAGTGAATTGAATCGTTTTCTCCTTTCAGCCGGGATAAGCATCGTCACATACGCCATGGAACACGGACGAAACATCGCATTGGCCATTTGAATCAAAAATACGATACAATAAACGGAAAATAAAGACCGTGCAGTAAACATCAGCGGCAGAACGGCAATGAATGCAGCCCGGATGAAATCAAGCGACATCATCATATTCCGTTTGTTGCACCGGTCGATGATGCTCCCCGCCCACCCATTTGTCATCAAAACAGCCGCAGGCCTGATTAAATAAAGGATGGAAACCGCAAAAGCAGACCCCGTTTCTTTTAAGACAATAAGATTAAGAGACAAAAAATAAATCCATTCACCAATATTTGCTATCCCGATTCCGGTTAACAGAAGCATCGGGTACCGCCAAGACTTCAGGTTTTTCATCTTATCCCTCCCTTAGAAATAAAAAACGCCCTCAAGACAATAAAGTCTTGAGGACGGGAAACAGCCCGCTATGCCACCTCAATTCGGTTTGGTGCCGGCCTTGCCGGGTACAAAGCTTACTCGGTAACAGGAGTATCCGCCGCATCATCCTCGTGTTGCATGATTCCGATGCGAAGCTAAGAGGTTTGTTTCAACACATCCATTCATACTCCTTCACAGCTCCCGGAGCTCTCTGTCATGAATGATATCTGTCTACTCGTCTCTTCAGCGCTTTTCGGTTATATTGTTTTCACCCTTACTTTTTTTAACAATATACAGGCTCAATCAGCAAAAATCAAGAGGCTGTAAGAAATAAAACCCGATTTTGATTAATTTCCCTGTACAGACACAAACAGCCCTACCGACACATACAGTTACATATAGGCGATTGCCTACATAACTTTGTGGAGGTGAGGACGGTGACAGGTGTTTTTGCAGCGCTCGGGTTTATTGTGAAAGAACTTGTGTTTTTAGTATCATACGTGAAAAATAATGCCTTTCCACAACCGCTCTCAAGTAATGAGGAGAAAAAATACTTAGACCTTATGGCTGAAGGAGATGAACACGCCCGGAACATGCTGATCGAACATAATCTCCGTTTAGTCGCCCATATTGTGAAAAAATTCGAAAACACGGGAGAGGACGCAGAAGATCTGATCTCCATCGGTACAATCGGGCTGATCAAAGGAATTGAAAGCTACTCAGCCGGAAAAGGCACGAAGCTTGCCACATATGCCGCACGATGTATTGAAAATGAGATTTTAATGCATCTGCGCGCATTGAAAAAAACGAAAAAAGACGTCTCCCTTCATGATCCGATCGGCCAGGATAAAGAAGGGAATGAAATAAGCCTGATCGATGTCCTCAAGTCGGAAAGCGAAGATGTGATCGACACTATTCAGCTCAACATGGAACTTGAAAAGGTCAAAAAATATATCGACATTTTAGACGACCGCGAAAAAGAAGTCATCGTCGGCCGCTTCGGGCTTGATTTAAAAAAAGAAAAAACGCAGCGCGAGATCGCAAAGGAGCTCGGCATTTCAAGGAGTTATGTGTCGCGGATTGAAAAACGCGCATTGATGAAGATGTTCCATGAGTTTTATCGAGCGGAAAAGGAGAAGCGGAAGAAGAAGGGAAAGTGAGCGAAAAGCCGGATCTGACATCCCGGCTTTTTCTGCATTTTAGGACATTGCTCCTCAAGTATAACTTCAGGATTTAAAAATAAAACATAACAAATGAATAGAATTAGTACAATCGTTAACCTTTTTAATAATTTTTTATTGATATTTAATCCCTTCAACATAGCCCTCCCTTTTTAACAATCCATTTCATTTGGGCTCCCCCTATCATTGAATGTATTTCCTACGAAAAATGATTTTGAACCTCATAGGAACCCTTACATGACAGGGTTTTTGTTGTTTTTTCATTGTTTATCAAGACCTAAAGCAAAAGAACTTGCTAATTCTCAAATACATCCACCAAATTTTCAATGTTAGTTTGTTTTTCATACATACTAATAATAAAAATAAAACCTAGTTGAAACTTTACAAGACAAGCTGAATTGACTATAGTCTAATTAGACTAAAATATTGATGTAAAGAAGTGAAAAATTAAATGATAAAGTCTTTTTTAATGTTGGGGCAGTCGAATATGGCGGGCCGTGGATTTTTGAATGAAGTAGACCCTATCTATAATGAAAAAATAAAAATGCTGCGCAATGGACAGTGGCAGATGATGACAGAGCCGATTAATTACGACCGTCCGGTTTCCGGCGTTGGCTTGGCGGCATCTTTTGCAGATGCTTGGTCGAAAGCTCATCCCGATGAAGAAATTGGCTTGATCCCTTGTGCGGAAGGCGGCAGTTCATTGAATGACTGGCATCCGGAAGGCATCCTTTTTCAGCATGCTTTGTCCGAAGCCCGCTTCGCCCTCCAGTCCAGTCAAATTTGCGGAATCCTTTGGCACCAAGGTGAGAGTGACAGTTATCGTTCGCTGCATGAAACTTATTACGAGAAATTAACTCTTATCATCGAGACGCTAAGAAACGAGTTGAAACTTGATGAGGTACCGTTGATTATTGGAGGGCTTGGTGACTTTCTTGGGAAGACTGGTTTTGGACAGCACGCGACTGAATTTCGACAGGTTAATGAACAATTGCTGCATTTTGCTAATGAACAACAGAATTGTTATTTTGTTACTGCGGCAGGTCTGACTGCGAATCCTGATGGCATTCATTTTGACGCAGTTTCACAACGCAAATTCGGTTACCGCTATTTCGAGGCTTTTTCGGAAAAGCACCATATCCTGAAACCCATTTCGGGAGAGGAGCAATCACTGAAAGTGAATGGTGACTATTCTAAAACAGAACAGATTTACCTTCATAGTATGGATTTGGCTTCGGGTAAAATCACGTACGCGGAATTTGAGGCGCGGATGGCGAAGGTGATGAAACCATGATTCCCTTACTTATCCTTGGCTTACTCATCCAAAACCCCGGAGCTCACGGCTATGAACTTCTGGCTTTAATGGAAAAACGTCATTACAAATACATTGTTAACTTCACGAAAGGTTCATTTTATTACAATCTGCAGCAACTTGAAGAAAAGTGTTTGATTGAACAGATTCAGCAGAAACCCTCAACCAGCGGGCGTGAAATCCGTCACTTTAACGTCACAGATTCGGGAAGGGCAGAATTTGAAAAATTAATGATCAAATACGGCACCAAATCGGAATATGTGAACCTGCAATTTTATGGGGCGTTACTCTTTGCCGATGAATTCGACAAAAGTAAATTACTGGATCTGATCCAATCACAAATCGATCAGACTAAAACTCGAATCGAGCTCCTTGACGAATACCTGTCCATCACTCAAGAAATTCCCGGCACAATCAATTACTTTCGCCGTATGAACGAAAATTCCCGTTCACATCACTTGGTTAATTTAGAGTGGTTCGAGAAATTGAAAGCAGAAATAGAGTGAACTATTGCATAATAAAAAATGCAATGTTACATATATAAGAATATTAGTTACCTACATATAAAACCTGTGTCGCAGATATCTAGTAACACCATTGATACAGGTTTTATACTCCTTCTTTAATTAAACCAGTAATAGGGTTGTCAACACTTGCCCCCAACAAGAGCAAGTGAATCTGCTGCGTGTTCTTCTTTTTCAATCCGTATGAATAACCGCTTTTTACACCTATTCAGTATTCAAGTAAGTCATAGGACATTTCAGTGGCGTATCGGTATAAAGTGAACTAATTTATTAATGTTCAACAACAGAATTTCGTCTATTGACAATAAAGAATGCACAAATCATTGCAAGAATGGCCATCGCCCACCAGAACGTTGAGATCGCCTGATCATGATCGATGATTATCAAACGAATGACAGCCGTGATGCCAATATAAATAAAGTAGCGAAGCGGGAAATGAAAGTCTGATTTGAAGTATTTGATAATCAAAGCAATGAACTCAAAATACATGAAGAATATAAGCAGTTCCCCAAGCATCTCATAATAGCTGTCCACTTTGTTGAACAGTGACTTGTATACGAATTGCACAATGTACCATGTCTCGCTGATCAGAAGTCCGCTTAAGGCTATCGCCAGGAAGAACAGGCAGACATTGAGAAGCGCTTGTAACAGGTAAGGCGCCTTTTTAAAATTGTTGGAAAATCTCATCTTGTTGTCTCCTATTTCAATATTTTCGTCGTTTTGATCCGCAGCCTACATCTTTCTGTTCCAAAATCGCAGCACGATGCAGTACTTGGAATTCTTTTGTATACTGTGAAACTGCCCCTGCATGCGCGACATCATTCGCGCAATGCTTCTTTCACCGAGTCCGTTGCTTTCCGGCGTTACATCCGCAAGTTTAATCGTATTGCTAATATGAATCTCAAATATTTCTTGATCCGATACAAACGTGATGCTGATTTCTTCTTCCGGATCTGCGTATTTAAATAAGTTTGACATCACATTATCAAATACACGACCAAGCTCCTCCAAATTCACGTTAATATAGGTTTCCGGAAACTCGCCTGAAATATGGACCCGGAAATGCTCCTGATGAAGGATAGCAATCTGATCTGATATTAGATCGTAGATCACTTCTTTCACTGCAACGGTCTCCAGGTCGGCCCCATGTTCCTTATTCAGCAGGAAGTATGCAAACAGATTGTCAGACAAGTTTTTTAATTGCAGTGCTTTACCATAAGCATTGGCTACATAACTATCTTTGCTGGCACCCGCTTCGCCCCCTTCTTTTTTGGCAAACTCCAGATTCATGATCAGCGACGTCAGCGGTGTGCGCATATCGTGCGACATTTCGGTAACCAGGCTGCGGCTCTCTGCTTGCAATTCCTCGATCGCTTTAAGTTTGTCCAAGAAAGCTTTCCGCAGATCCTCAATGCTCTTTGCAATCATCGCTAATTCATCATGCCCTTTTATCGTCATCTCGTAGTCCAGCTGGCCCCCTTCAAGAATATGAATCTCTTGGTGAAGCGTTTTAAGGTAGCGAAGACTTTGGCGAATGCCCAAGAGAACAATGATTAAAAAGATGAGGGTTGCACCGAGCAAATCCAATGTAAAGGCCAGATCATAATATCGGGAAGAGTAGAAACCGTCGATAATGACTCGTCCTTCACCATCGCTGAACTTGACAGGATGTGAATGATTTTGAGCATACTGAGTCAGCTTTTCTTTTCCATAATCGGATTCGGAATAAACGGAATCATATTGCAGCTCCTGATCCTTGAATATGGTGAGGTTAATGTAATTTTCTTTTTTGACCCACTCGCCAAACGCTTTTCTATCCGATGTAGACAACCCATTTTCTGAAACGTACTGACTGAATTTTTGAATGTATCTCGCTGACTCCTTGTGATAATACTCATCCGAACTCAGATATCCCTCGATCAGATCATCTGTAATCTTTTGCAACGTCAGAAAGATCACACCGCTCACAATCGCAGCAACCATGATCAGCAAAGCCAGTTTTTTGGTTAGCGTGAATTTACGATGTGCCAAATCGATATCCTCTTCCCCATTCAGTTTTTATATAAACCGGACGTGCCGGATCATCCTCAATTTTGGAGCGCAGTTTCCGAATATGCACCATCACCGTATTGTTAGAACAGTAAAAGTAAGGCTGTCCCCACACACTCTCATATATATTTTGAGCAGAAAATATTTTGTTGCGTTTGCTCATCAAAAGTTTCAGGATACGATATTCCAGATCTGACAGCTTGATTTGCTGCTCCTCTTTCCAAACCTCATTAAATTCTTCGCTCACTCTCAGTTTGCCCCCGATAAGAAATGTTTCTTCCTGTTCCTTCTTTTCCTGATAGATTGTATATCTGCGTAATTGGGCAATCACTCTAGCGTGAAGTTCCTCTTCCGAGAAGGGTTTAGTCATATAATCATCGCCGCCGGCGAGTAATCCCTCAGTTTTATCGAGTGTACTCGATCTGGCCGTCAGAAACAGAATTGGGACGTTAGAGGTTTCCCTGATGTGCTGACAGGTTTCGATTCCCGAAATGCCTGGCATCATAATATCCAAAATAACCAAATCAAGCGAATCATTCACAAGTTGCAATGCTCGCTTTCCATCCTTGGCTCTTAGCACCTCGTAGCCTGCTCGCATAAGGGATTCCTCCAAAAGATCACCAATATCATGATCATCCTCTACGACTAATATTCGATGGGTCATGCCTCTTTCACCTCATGATTCTTGATGTTATTTCTCGTGTGACCTTACTATATATCATTCATAAGTAACGTACGTTATAAGATACTACGTAAATCTTAACAGTTTATGAAAGCTGATGTCCGCCACAATTTTGTCACATTTTTAAAAAAATGATGAACCTTCATAAATTGTTAAGATTCTGTCTTTATATTTATCCATTGTAAGGCTCGAGTTTTTCAGATCCGCACTGCACATTGCAATGGTAAATGGGAAAGGAGTATTGATATGATTGTACAAAAAGAAGAACGCGGGCAACCAGTGAGTCTGCGGGAACGGGTTCATTTTCTGGATATCGTACGTGGATTTGCCTTGCTTGGCATTATTATTGTCAACTATTTTCTGATCGTAGATTCAGTAAAGGGATTCGAAATGGCCTCCGATGACGTCCTGCACAATCTGGTTTCCTGGTTTGCCGAAGGGAAATTCGTTACATTATTCTCCTTCTTGTTCGGAGTTGGGTTTATGATCTTTATGGATCGAGCCGCGCAGAAGGTAGATAGTCCCAACAAGCTGTTTGCCCGTAGGTTATCTATCCTGTTGGGATTTGGCATTTTGCACATCACATTTGTTTGGGTCGGTGACATATTGACCTTTTACGCCGTAAGCGGCTTCCTGTTACTCGCCTTCTATCAACGCACGGCCAAAACGGTACTTAGATGGATTATCGCACTTATCGTGTTTCAATTCCTGACTCCTGTTTTCACAATGTTGTACAATGTCATCAATACTGCAGGGTCAAAAAACCCGAATTTTTCAGAGTTTACTTTGTTTAGCCACACAAGCCTTACCTACATGGAATCCATCAGCACTCGGTGGACAGATATGGTCACGATGGCGGCTGGCTCTTTCTCTATGATCTATTCCATGTTTCTCATGTTTCTGCTGGGCGTGTACTTTGTTAAGATGGAATTTTTCAAAGACATGGAAGCAAAAAAGTTCATATGGAAGCGTATCTGGATCATCAGCACAATCGCTTTTCTAATAACACAAAGCAGTATATTACTAGACATGTTTAATCTTTCTGAGAATATGCTGTGGAAGGACATTTCCTCTGTCTTGGGTCAAAATGGCGGCTTAACCGGAAGTATGTTTTATATGAGCACTTTTGCAATGCTGTTTCTATACGTTCCTCAGCTGCGAGGCCCTATGATGATATTCACCAAAGTCGGACGGATGTCATTGACCTGTTATCTGCTTCACTCTATCATTGGAACAGTTCTGTTCCTCAGGTACGGATTCGGGCTTGCCGATCATATTCAATCCGCCGGCACGTTCATGTTCAGTCTGGCCGTGTACTTCGTGCTTATGAGCTTTAGTACATTGTGGTTGAAACGGTTTAAGTACGGTCCGATGGAATTGATATGGCGCAAGCTGACGTACGGCAATGTAAACGGAAGTCCCAAAGCGACTCCGCTGCATTCGGAAAAATCAATTCCGAAATAACCCCTTTGCACAGATTGCATGACTTCAAATTAGTTGTTGAGAGAGTGGGCATTAAACGGACAGATTTGATATATATACTAGTTATTTTCATATCATTTAGGTTTCTTTGGGCTAATAAATTCACCGGAGTTTACTCAATGTGCATTGCTCATGATCGAATTTGAATCTTTTACGCATGTTCATAGGCAAAGGCGCCACATTCGACTATTTTTGCAACTTTTCGCAGGTAAAGTTTGAGAATGATTGCAAATCCCGCGTACCACACTTAATACGGCAGTGAACGATAGTAAATAAGAGTTACATGCAGCTTGTTTTCCAAGGAAACAAAGAAAAAGACATCATACAAAAAGACAGGAGAAAGCTTTTGAAGTATTTTAACGCCAAATTTACCGCGGAAGAAAAAGCGGCAGAGCAGCTGGAATGTTTTACTGAACGACTGGGCTCGTTATTTCAGCAACTGAGGGAGTGAGCAATCATGAAAACAAAAAAGGAACCAAAAGTTATTCTGAAACCAGCAAAGGAATCTGATCTGCCAGAATTCCAAAAAAAATTACAAGAAGCCTTTGCGATCGCCGTGATTGAAACGTTCGGTGATTGCGAAGATGGACCGATTCCATCGGACAATGATGTTCAGGAGTCTTTCGACGCTCCCGGAGCAGTCGTATATCATATTCTTCGGGATGGTGAGAAGGTAGGTGGTGCAGTAGTACGTATCAACAGCGAAACACATCATAATTCGCTAGATTTATTCTATGTATCTCCAGAACATCACAGCCAGGGGATTGGTCTTTCTGCTTGGAAAGCCATAGAAGCACAGTATCCGGATACTGTGCTTTGGGAAACCGTGACACCTTATTTTGAAAAGCGAAATATCAACTTCTATGTGAATAAGTGCGGATTCCATATCGTAGAGTTCTACAATGAACATCACTCTGATCCGCATATGCATCGCAATGGACGCGAAGATGACAAGCCCCTGCCGGATGATGATGACTTTTTCAGATTTGTAAAGATTATGAAAAAAAAGGACTAAACAATTGAACACTGCGATATGCCGCAGAAAGTTGCCGGTAACTTTTTTAAAGATATTTGTTTGGATCGAAAAAATTCTAAGTTAACCAATAATTCCCTATGTTTACAGAGTTGATTAATAAACGATACGAGGGATAAACGGATAAAGCCTTCCCCTTCTTTTTGAGGAGAAAGTATTAAAAGGCGGAAAGCCCTTCTCGTTATGAGAGGGCTTGAATTTGGTCTGAAAATGAAATGGAGAACTTAACGAAGAACAAATCACTTCTCTATTGTGGGATGCTGCCGAAAATAAATCACTTCACAACAGAGAAACTGAAAGCGGTATAAAAAAACAGCTCCGTTAAAATGGCCGGAACTGCCTTTGACTTTTGGATTTTGCAGTTATCTCCATCCGTTAGTTTGAATTCAGATAATCCAAGACACGATCAACTCTTTCATTGACTGAGTAATCTCCTTCAATTTTTAGCAATGGACAAGATAAATCTGCCATCCAATGTTCGTGTAAAGCTTTGCTTCTAACTTCCATTCCGGCATTATCATATAAAGAAGCCCACTCTAAAAATGTTTTTGATTGTTCATATTTACTGCCGCCGGCTAACACTTCGTTTCCATAACGCTGAAATTCCCTCTGCCTTAATCTCTCAAGCCGTATATCTTGCGGAATCCATAAGAAGATGACAAGGTCAAAATAACTTTTTAGATCATCGCCCCAGCCGCAAACTGCGCCAGAAAGAATCCATTTCTCATTTATTGTCAAGTCTTTTTCAAGCAACTTTCTTCTTTCAGGAATTTCTCTTTTCTTAGTGAATTTATCTGTCCAATAGTAATCATCAGTATCAAGATGCGTATGAGGCAAATGCTTTGATAATGCAACACCCAATGTTGAAGTTCCGACTCCGGAGGCTCCCAGTATGTGAATATTTTTTTTCATAGTTCCCTCTCCTTATAAAGCAACGAAACTCCCTGTCCGCTGCACAAGGTTCTTACTATTATTTTAATATAAATCCCCAAAAACCTTTACTATGCCAAGGGAATCCAAATGCGTGTTAAAACCATACTGCTTACGAACTTCATGGTCATTTTCAAACAGAATAATTAACTTTTCTCTCCGGCCTATTTTAATATCCTCGTACACTTTCTCAAAAGTCTCGATTGGCAGTGAAAACTTGGTTGTTTTCTCGTTACGATAATTGATCATAATCTCAATTTGATTATTTTTTTGTTCAAACTCAATAAGTGCATTCTCCCATTTATCTCTGATTGAAATGATACAATTTCCAGTTTTCTTTTCCTTTTTCTTATAAATGTAATTCACTTTAACTCCCCTTTCATTGATCGCCAAAAGGTTTCGGAATAAGGAAGCTCCTCAAAAAAAGGATCAAAACTTCTATCAAGTTTGATCCTTTTCCCTTTTAGTCATTTCTTCGCGAACGTTTATAGACATTCACGGTTACCAGCCAGCTCATAACAACGATTCCTGCAAAAAGAATGAGCATATTACTGTACAAATAAGCGGAATGATCAGCGTTAACAGGCAGCAGCCTTTGATTCAGCAAGCGGATCGATAATAAACCGCCTGCAATCGAAATACCCGTCCCTTCTGATAAAAAGCTTGTAAAATTAAGCAGACTCATTCCGGCGCCGGCTTCCTTTTGTTTCAAACTGCCAGACACAATTGTAGATATAACCGTTTTTGTGAAGGAGAGCCCCCCAAAAACAAAAACGATTATAACGGTCATGAGCCAAGGTGCCGCATCTATGAAAAAGGCAGCGATTAAAAAACTGGAAGACATCAATGCAATCCCAATGGTCAGCACATATAAAGAACCTTTCCGATCAACAAGCCATCCTCCAATGTAACCGAAGATGATGACGCTCATTGTCCCGGGGAACATAATCCCGCTTCCAATTGCCGCAGTACTTAAATGGTGAACATCTTTCATCATATAAGGAACCATAGACACAAATCCTGCTGCAGTGCCGAATATCAGGCCTCCGCAAAGGGCGCCCATCATAAACAAGACATTTTTCCCCAGTGCAGGGTCAACAAAGGGATTTTGAGTTTTCCTAATATGTTTCACAAATATCAGGAAAGCTAGAATACTGATGATCAGAAAAGACATTCTATATGACGTTGTAAACAGCAGCAAAAATACGATGCCTGCAGACATTAATATAATCCCCGTCATATCAAAGCGCCCGCTGATTCTTTCTTCCTTTTCCAGCAATTTCATCAGG
Source organism: Bacillus sp. NEAU-CP5 (assembly GCF_026420705.1). Classification (NCBI taxonomy): domain Bacteria; kingdom Bacillati; phylum Bacillota; class Bacilli; order Caryophanales; family Bacillaceae; genus Bacillus; species Bacillus sp. NEAU-CP5. Next base: position 572,584 of record NZ_JAPMOV010000002.1, read on the forward strand.
AATGGAACGGTGATAACTGTTGCTGTCGGAATAAGCAGCAAATATGACCAGTGAATATAATGAGCGATCATTCCGCCAATAGCTGGTCCGGCGCCTTCCCCCATTGCCACCAGCGACCCGATCAGACCAAATGCTTTACCCCTGTTTTCTTTCGGAATATAGCGTATTACTGCAACCATCACAAGAGCCGGGAATGCGGCTGCACCAGCCCCTTGAATAAATCGGGCCAGAATGAGTACAGGAAAGAAAGAGTGTCCGACAAATCCAATGATCGATCCGAAGCCATTTACCATAATTCCAAATAGGAGCAGCTTTTTGATGCCCAGTTGATCTGATAACTTCCCATACAGAGCAGTTCCGATGGAAAAGGTTAACATAAAGGCCGTGTTCACCCAGTTTGCACTCGCTGGCAGTTTATGAAAATCGTTGGCGATATCAGGCAGCGAGACGTTCAAAACCATTTCATTGAATACGCTGAAAAATGACAGAACACAAAGCCAAATGAACACTTGGTTGTGCCGTAAAGCTGACTGTGAATAAGGCGTATTCACAACTTTCCCTCCATTAATGAGGGCAGACGCAGTTTATAGGGCCATTGATACGCTTCCCTCTTTTAATTGGACCCTGTTCATTTTTTTGCACTTCATCCATAACTCCCCCTGCATTGATTGATATACCTTATTATAAATCCTCAAGCCGATGTTTTGAATACTTCGCGACACACACCCGCTAAATGACGAAACATCAAATACTGTTATCTTTAAAATTTACAGTACCAAAAAACCGCAATTTCATTTGCTGTTGAAAAATTGGAATAAAGCATTGTATCGACCGCTCCTATGACAAAGTTATTTTTGGCATAAAAATGACAAGCTGAAACATTAATATCTTGTGTTTCAAGCATAAGACCGCATAAATGATTCTCCTTTGCCCACTCAATCGCTTTATGTAATAAAGCCGTCCCGACACCAGTTTTTCTATAATCTTTTGCAACGGCAATGTCTTCAATCAGTGCGTATCCATTCCAATTAGAACGAAGCTTACTCCGGCCGACACAGTCGGTCTCTGCGTAATAAAAAAAGACAGCTTTATCCTCTTCTTCAATATAACTGACATCAATGTCTTCATCGTCATATTTTTTGACATAAGGTTCAGCAAATTTCTCCTCTGTATATGTCCAAACATTGTCCTCAAATGAAGGGATGATTCTCCCTGAAACAACGAAAGGTTCGTTTGGTTTATTGAAGTCTTTCATATTGAATCGCGTCATTTTAGTTATCATCATAATCACCTTTCTGCATTTATTGACCTTTTAATTTACATCTTTTGAACTGTTGATTCGGCGGCATGTCATGGATACCGGTTTAATAACGCTAAAAAACAAAAAAGATACCAACATCGATTGGTATCATCTATTCATCCGAGCCCTTACAACAACATCCTATTTCGGAGCTTCCAAACCAAATGTTGTCCATTCCTCTTTTGCCGGACCATAAATACCCGGAACAGGTAAACCTGCTTGTCTCATAAGGACAGTCATTTGTCCTCGATGATGATTTTGATGTTGAATTAAAAACAGCAAAAGTGAACCATTCGGCAATTGCTGACCAATAAAGTTGACACATTCTTGAAGTGTATCGTCAGTCCATTGCGTTTTTAACGCCTGTACAAATGCATTACTGGCTTGATGATAACTCTCAGCAATAAACCGCGCCGATGCAGGAACAGGATAATCTTCAGCCGGAGCGTGAAACGTTAAATCTGTGTTTGAGGTAATGATGTGAATGGCCGCGACAGTATGCCATGCAATACGGCCTAAAGTCCAATGTTGTGAAGTGATTTCTTGTTTAAGCGATTCATCAGTCAGATGATTCAGCAGTTTCTGTGTCGCATCGGCTTCGAACTCCCAAGATTTCAAAAAATGGTCTAAGGTTTGAAACATAAAAATCCTCCTTATCTTTTTTTGTTTTTCTATGTATCTACAGTTCAATTATAGTGCTCCGTTTAGTTAAAAAAGAACAAAACGAAGACAGACATTCTCAACAGAAGCATAACAGATAACTCTATACTTCTTTTTCTTCAATCGACAAAAAAAGGATAGCTGTTCAAGCAGGATTCTTCTGTCTAATATTTTCTCTTTGCAAAAGTCCATATCGTCTTAGTGATTGAACCGGAGACAAAACAGCTCCCCGTCATCATAGCCACCCAAATAAAAAATGTCGGCTCGGCACCTATTACAATAAACATGAATATCAAGGACAAAATGAAGACAATAACAACCATCATCCATACTTTTTTAAAGATGAAATACCCTAATATCCCTAACAGAAAAGAAGCTGCCGGAAGAAAAATAAGAATGATATACGCGGGACTCAACAGCGGGCTAATACAAACACCTCACAATTTATTTAAAAACGAGGAAGTTCCTACTTTTTGTCTGATATGAAGTGATTTTTTTCATCTTGATATTATGCCGTTTCATTCATTTTATACATATTATACCAATGTCATCGAGTCAAATATAGATATTTATTCATTTTTAACATATTTTAGGTAAATCAGGAGTGAATTAAAGTCTGAGAATAGCCCGCTTTTTCTTTCCCTAGTAAGTCCTGCCGCATTGATTTTAGCCCATCATTGTTTTTGCAGCGCTAATATTCTCATAATCGTATGCATGACGCTGCTATCCTCATTTGATTTGATGACAAAGTGCGCCGCATCTTTTATTTCGTCAATGGCATTCTTAACCGCAAAGCTGTAGGATGCCGCTTCCATCAATTCTTTGTCATTGCGGCCGTCTCCGAACGCCATTGTTTCATCAGCCGAAACCCCTAATAATCGCTGCAGTTCTTGTACTGTTGTTCCTTTATGTATTCCGATATTTGATATGTCCATCCAGGTATCCTCTGATGCTACGATATATAATTGGTGAAAAAATTCATGCAGCTTTTCTCTCGTTTCCGGACAGTTGGCGTCGGGATCATGAACCGTAATCTTGATAAAATCGTCTTTTATCTCAGTAAAATCAGTTATTTTCGTTACATGTGCATAAGAGGCATTTACATATTTCATCTCACTTTCAGACAGATTTTCTTTTACGATCGCGCCATTTTTTGTGCATGCGATAATGCTATGCCCGCAGCTGATTTTTTCTAAAGCGCCTATAATTGACAGTCCCGCATCATTGCTGATCAAAGATTCATATACGAATTTGCCGTTCTTTTTTATACGTGTGGCACTGTCTCCTAAAATCCAAAAATCTTTCGCGTCTTCTCCGAATAAAGCTTCCACCCTTTCACACTGCTTCCCGGTGCAGATGGCGAAAGCGACATGCTGTTCCTCCATTACTCGTTTTGTCTTTTCAAATAACGTTCTGTCAAAATCGCCTTGATTATTTAAAAATGTGCCGTCTAAATCCGTAATCACTAATTTAATCATCGTTCAGCACCTCCGCAGTTAAAATGTCTTTTTCAGACAAAGGGTTTTTCACATTTGAGAATGGAATCAATCGCATTTAAGACCCCTTCTTCATTGTTTGATTGCGTGATATACGCGGCAGCCTGTTTAATGCTTTCCTGCGCATTATCCATAGCGACTCCGTATTTCACGGCAGACACCATCTCCAAATCATTGCCGCTGTCTCCGAAGGCCGCGCATTCTTCATCATTTATCCCCCATTGTTTCTGGAGAAGCTTAATCCCGCTTGCTTTATGAAGCCCCGGTATGATCAGATCTATGTCACCGTGCCCGCTTGATACAGGCGTAACGAAAGACCCGATTGCGTTTTTTAAATGGCTCAGAAGTGCGGAACAATGTTCGGCGGGAAAGCTGATGGAAAATTTCAAAATGTGATCATCGATGTTTTCAAAATGCGGCACCCTTTTTAACACATAATAATACTTACTGGCATGCAGATATTCATCTTCACTGGCATTTTCATGAATATACGCGCTTTTTTTTCCGCAGACAATGACGTTTTTCACCTCATACTGCTCTAAAGCACAGATCACTGCTTTTATAGTGTCTTCAGACATGTTACCCGCGAATAATTCTTCTCCGGCATTCACGACGAAAGCGCCATTCTCGGCAACGAAAGCGATTTCACTTTCGATCTCCGGAAAAAAGGATGTAAGCTGCGCATATTGGTTTCCGCTTGCTACGGCAAATTTAATTCCCTGCGCTTTTAATTCACGATACTGATTCATAAAACGCTCTTTGTTATATGCCATTTCATCATTCAAAAACGTTCCGTCCATATCAACCGCTATCAGTTTGATACTCATATTGTCCTCCTTTTTTCGGCCGCTTTTGTCAGAGACCCTTGAAGAGATCACGCATAAAGCGTATGAACGAATTATATCCGCAGTTGTTTTGCGCCGTAAATCATTGGCTGACGTCTTGTTTTGAATGACACAAAAAGTGATTTGTCACATAAATATAACACTATGTTTCTTTTAAAAATGATATGTTACGATTAGATGTACATTCACCATTCTCATAAAAAGGAGAATCCCCCTGCATGTTCACACACGAAATGATTGCTTCATTTAACGAGCTTGAAACTTCTTTATACAACTACATCTCCCAAAACAGCGAGAAAGTCGTCTATATGCGAATCCGTGAATTGGCAAATGAAACCCATGTATCTACGGCTTCTATTTTACGTTTCTGCAAAAAAATAAACTGTGAAGGGTTTTCGGAGTTTAAGGTGAAGCTGAAAATGTATACGGAGGCAAATAAAAAAACGATTTTAAAGAGTCCCCACCATTCCGTTGCCGAGTTTTTTGAAAGAACAGTAAGCGGAGGGATGGAAGAAAAGCTGAAGGAAGCAGCAGCCCTTGCGGCCGATGCAGAAAGCGTCATTTTTATCGGAGTGGGAAGTTCGGGAATTCTCGCCGAATACGGAGCCAGATATTTTTCGTGCTTAGGGAAACTTTCAATGTATATTAAAGATCCTTACTTTCCGGCCCATTCCCATTTCCGTCATAACAGCATCACGATCGCATTATCGGTTTCAGGTGAAGGAGATTCTACGGTGACTCATCTGAATCAGCTAAAACAAGAAGGCAGCCGGGTCATCAGTATTACAAATCATAAACATTCAACCATTGCCAAAATGTCCGATGTGAATATTTCATATTACGTGACGGAAGAATGGGTTGAAAATGCGAATGTCACCACCCAAATCCCCGCTATGTACATACTTGAATCGATGGCTCGGGAGATATACAAATTGAGAGAATAAATTCAGGAACGAACCACTGATACGCAGGAAATTTCGGTATTTTTGCAAAAGTGATGAGAAACCCTTCTCTGATGCAAGAGAAGGGTTTTGAGGATCACAGATGAGACACAATACAATTTGCATGGCCTGCCAGTTTATATTCTCCCAAACCGGAAGGCAGGAGAATATGATCTCCTTTTCTAAAGGGATATTCATGCCCGCCTGCAATCATTATTCCGTCTCCTTCGATCACGCTGACAAGAAGGAAGGGATGATGCTGGAATAGATTTGCTTCACCTTTTACAACCCACTTTTCGACTGAAAAATAAGGACATTCTATTAAAACAGCTGCCAGCAGATCATCTGTTTGTTTATATTGAACGGTCGGCCGTTCACGGACAGATGGAATGTCTATCACGTCTATACTTTTTTCCAGATGGAGCTCGCGCATCCTGCCTTCCGCATCTTTTCTTCCGTAATCATACAATCTGTAAGTCGTATCTGAATTTTGCTGCGTCTCTAAAATAAGTGTGCCCTTTCCAATCGCGTGAACGGTGCCGCTTGGGACAAAGAAGAAATCTCCCGGCTTTACCTTAACTCTGTTCAGGAGCCCGTCCCATTCTCCGCCCTCAATCATGGATATCAGTTCTTCTTTTGTTGTTGCGTTGTGGCCGAAAATGATCTCCGCCTCTTTTGCACAATCAATGATATACCAGCATTCGGTTTTTCCAAGTTCCCCGTTTTCATGCATTTTGGCAAAGTCATCATTCGGATGCACCTGAACGGAAAGGTCTTGGTCCGCGTCCAAAATTTTTGTAAGAAGAGGAAAACGGTCTCCTTCTAGGTTTCCGAATAAATCTCTGTGATGCTCCCACAATTCACCGAGCGTACATCCTTTATACATGCCGTTTCGAACTGTGCTCTGTCCATTTTGATGAGCGGCGAAGGCCCAGCACTCCCCTGTCCGCTCGGACGGAATATTATAGTGAAAATCACGCAGGGCGGCGCCTCCCCAAATTCTTTCTTTGAAAACCGGATTGAAAAATATCGGTTCAGTAGACATGATCATCCCCCGCTTTATTCGATTTCTTCCAGAAGCTCATACGCCTCTTCTTTTGTCTGAACGGCGAGCAGCCTTTCCCGATAGCTGTCATCCATCAGTTTTCGGGATAACATCTGCAATATTTTCAGATGCTGATTTCCGCCGCTTTCCTTCGGTACGGCAATCATAAAAATCAGTTTTGCATCAGAACCATCAAGGCTGTTCCAGTCAACACCCGAACGTCTTATTCCGAATGCGACACCCGGCGTTTTGACGGCTTCAGACTTTCCGTGCGGAATGGCGATATTCATACCTATCGCCGTGGTTCCCTGCTGTTCCCGGCTCAAAATGGCCTGCTTAAATCCGCTGTCAGACAGCAGCATACCTTTACGGGACATTTTCTCGATCATTTCATCGATAATGTCATCCCTCGTTTCGCCGGATAAATGCGGTTCAATCAAGTCCGTACTGATAATGTCAGTCAGTTTTTTGATTTCGGTCATCCCGGCTTTTCGGCTGTCAGCCTGAGATGGTTCCTTTGTTTCTTTTGCCGCTGCAGCTTCATTTGGTGCGGCAGACGGCAGCACCTCGCCGGGCGCGGGGGATTTCGCCATATCTTTCTTCAGTACATTAACCAACAGAGCGGTGACAAGAGAGCCTGCTGTTACAGCGATAAAAAACATCAGTACATGATCTACTGCTCCAAGTACAGCAACGATGGGGCCGCCGTGTGCCACTCTGTCCCCCACATGGCCGATCATCGCTATCACCGAGCCGGTCATAGAACCCGCCATAATACTCGGGATCACTCGAAGGGGGTCTTGGGCCGCAAATGGAATGGCCCCTTCCGTGATACCGAATAGGCCCATCGTAAATGAAGCTTTTCCCATTTCTCTTTCTGCGGCGGCGAATTTTCTTTTTCCTAAAAACGTTGCAATCCCAAGCCCTATCGGCGGTATACAAATGGAAACGGCAATCGGGCCCATAATTTCATAATTTCCTTCTCCGATCATTGCCGATCCGAAAAGAAAGGCCACCTTGTTTACGGGTCCTCCCATATCAAAGGAGATCATCGCTCCTAAAATCAATGCCAGAAGAATTGAGCTCGAACCTTTCATTCCCGCAAGCCAAACTGTTAATGATGCGAAAATATGAGCTACGGGGGCGCCGATCAGAAATACAAACGCCAAACCGACGATCAGTGAGGCAAACACCGGAATAATAATGATCGGCATAATCGGCTGTATTGCTTTAGGAACTTTACATTTTTTGATTCCAAGCGCCGCATATCCCGCCAAAAATCCCGCAATGATTCCTCCGAGGAATCCTGCGCCGCTTGCACTGTCGTAAAAGCTGCCGGATGCCGCAATATATCCGCCGATCATTCCGGGGACAAGACCCGGCTTATCAGCGATGCTGAACGCGATGTACCCGGCTAAAATCGGGATCATGAATGAAAAAGAAGCACTGCCGATCTGTTCAATCGTTTTCCAAAAAGACTCGTCCGGAATGACTAAGCCCTTTGGTGTTTTTTCTCCTCCAAGCGTCAATGCAACCGCAATCAATAATCCGCCGACGACAATGAAAGGAACCATAAAAGAAACGCCGTTCATTAAATGACGGTAAATCGGGTTTTGTTTTTTGCCCTGCTGACTTGCGGATTCAGCTTTTGAAGCAGATTGATAGACCGGCACTTCACCGCTAAGCGCTTTTTGAATTAATTCTTCCGGTTTGCGGATGCCTTCCTGAACCCCGACGGCCAGCAGCTTTTTTCCCGCGAATCGGTCTTTGTTCACCGAACGGTCCGCCGCGATAATGATTGCGTCTGCTTCCCGGATTTCCTCTTCGGTCAGCCTATTTTCCACCCCGATTCCGCCCTGGGTTTCCACTTTGATCTCAACGCCTAATCTGCCGGCTGCTTTTTGTAAATTTTCAGCAGCCATATACGTATGGGCAATGCCGTTCGGACATGATGTAATCGCTAACAGTTTCATATAAATCCTCCTTTGCAGTCTGAATTTCAAGATCTTGTCTCAACTTTATACTGAAATCAGCCTGTGATAAGCGCGTTTTTTTACCATAAGTTCCGGAAATAACGGCATTTTTCCCTATAAACAGAAAAAAAGCAGGGAGCCATTCCCTGCTTTTAATAGTTTAAATACGATAAAAACGTCATTACATTTTTTTCTTCCGTCAGTTTTTGAATAAATGCCGGCTGCTCGCTAAGATAGGAAAGCTCACTGAATAATTGCTTTACCTTGTTTTGATCTTCGTGTTTGACGGCAAGCATAAAAACGAGCGACACCTTTTCCGTCCCCCACTCAATCGGCTCTTTTAAGGTGGCGATTGCAATGGCTGATTGTTTGATATATTTAGAGTTCGCGTGAGGGATAGCAATACCCGCCCCGATATTTGTCGCCGACATTTTTTCTCTCATTACTGCATGAATGCCATACTCTTTTTCTACATAGCCTTTTTCATACAAAGCCTGCGCCAGCTTTTCAATAACCTGATAACGGTGCTCTGTCTCTTGCTGTAAAAAAACGAGAAACGGAGTCGTGTCGTTCAGCATTTTAAACGTTTTTTGCTCCCGGCGGTGTGATGTATCAAGCTGTTGCATAAATGCGCTGAGCTTCTTTTCATCAGCAGACTCCAAAAGCGGTGATACGACAATATGAGGGATCGTTACATTTCCAAGCCCTATCGTAGAAATGACGAAATCTATATCTTTATGCTTTTTGATATACTCTGTCAGCTCCGCTTTTGCGATACAGTCTTTTACCGTAATGTGATGAAATTTGCGTTCAATTTTAGTCCGCAGCAATTGCGACATGCCAATGCCCATATGGCAGACGATGATCGTCCTTTTAGGGTTATGACTGCTTCGGCGCAGCCGTTCGATCGCTGCCTGAAAATGCAGCGTCAAATATGCCGCCTCTTCTTCAGGAATACAGAGATCAAATGTTTGATTGATGTCTTCTAAAACGTCAATGATAAGATGAAACAAATAAGGGTACATTTTTTTGATGTCGTGAAGCATGGGGTTTGAAACAGAGAGATCATAGCTCAGCCGCTTCAACACCGGATCGAGATGAATGTTCAATCCGTTGATCAGTTCCTGGTCTTTATGAAAATCCAGCTTTTGCAGTTCTGAAACACGATTGATCAAATGCCTGACGACTTTGGAAAGCTCAGAATCTTCAAGATCAAGCTTCTTTTCTTGCTGTGATGGATAGCGGACTTTCCCGCCTATTATATGTAAAGTTAAATAGACGGCTTCTTCCTCAGGAAACCGTATGGCAAATACCGGCTCAAGCCGTTTTAAACAAGCCAGTGTCCATTCATATTCTTTCTTCTTTTTTACCGCGTCCAGCTGTCTTGCAGAAATGGCGACCGGCTGTTTCATTTTGATACGGCGGATAGTCAGCAATGTATGCAGCAGCAAACTTTCAAATGTTTCATCCGTAAAATAGATAGAATGGTTTTTTTGTAATAACTTGATTTCTTTTCTCACAAAGTCCGCTTCATGACTTAAAAACTTACTTTTTATAAATTGGCTTGTAAACTCCGTATTATCAATCAAATCTGAAATTCGCGCCAATGCTTTTCTTTTGTTTTTTTCGTCCCCTTCAATCTTTAAGCCGAGCCGCTGTTTAGAAACCAGCGTGAGATCAAATCGCTTCAGCCACTCTTCAACCGCACTTACATCCTTTTTAATGGAAGCTCTGTTTACAAAATGCTGTGCGGCAATTTCTTTTGCAGAAACGGGTTTTGAATTCATTAATAAATCATAAGCGATGTGAAGTATTCTTTCTTCATCGGTCTTGTGCCTGCATGTAAAGTGCTCATTATAAATTTGCCGGCTTAACCGTGACCTTTCCTGTTCAGATATATGTAAATAGACGCCTAATCCCGGTTTGCGGATCAGCTGAGCTTGAGCATGTTCATTCAGGAAATCTTCAATCGTTTTCAAATCATTCCTGATCGTTTTTTCAGAACAGCGGACCCTGTCTGCAAAATCTTGCACAACTAAGTAGTCATCAGGTTCAGATAACAACAGATACAAAATCTTTTTCTGCCTTGAATTCATGTATTTCATCTGTTTTTCTATCCTTCCTGTCCGTTTCTGCTGGAGCAATTGTGATAGGTTAAATATACTGCGCATACGAAACCGTTTTCATTTTATAGTGAAACAAATGAGTAAAAAGTTTTGTTTTTTACCGCAGGTTCCGGAAAAATCATGTTTTATACAGAGACAATTCACCTTTGATTGACAATAAAACACCAATCGTCTTTAAACGATTGGTGTCGGCAGCGAAACCCTGCTGTTACAGCCAAAATGTTTCGCCAAGCGCTAATGCTTTCAGGTTTTCAGGAGGTAATGCAAGCCGATCCCACTCGCCGTGCAGTCTGCTTAATGCTTCCGGTCCTGTATCATCAGCAAGCCGGAATGCCCCGTAATGCATGGGAATGAAGCTGTCAGCCTTCAGCTCCAAAAACGCTTTCACGGCGTCTTCCGGATTGATATGTGACACTTGCATAAACCATTCCGGTTCGTATGCCCCGATCGGCATCAGGGCCGCCTTAATACGAAACCTCTCTCCGATTTCTTTAAAGCCTTCAAAATAGCCTGTATCTCCTGCAAAATAGATGGACTCGCCGTTTTCGCTTTCTATGACCCAGCCTCCCCAATGAGAGGTATCGGTATCCCAAAGCGTTCTCCGTGTCCAGTGCTGGGCCGGAACAAATGATATATTCACCCCCCGCATCTCAAAACGATCCCACCAATTCATTTCATGGACCTTTTTGCGGCCTTTTTTGTTGAACAGCTTTTTCAATCCCGCAGGCACGTAAAAATCCGGGTTTCCTCTCAGTTTTTTTATACTCGGAAAATCAAGATGGTCATAATGCCCGTGTGAAATGAGCACGGCATCAATGTCGGGCAGTTCGCTCAATTCATATCCCGGCTCTGTCAGCCGTTTTTGAAAACCCATCCGCCGCGCCCATACAGGGTCGGTCATTATGTTAAGCCCCTGTATTTGGATCAGAAATGAAGAATGGCCGATCCATGTTACGGCGGTTTCCGTCCGATTGACGGCAACATCACGGACATCCCTAGTGACCGCTTTCGGAATGTTCTCGCTTAAGTCTTTGCTTTTCTCTCTTCGTTCTTTCATCCATTTCCACATGTCCCTGAATCCATGTTCATTCTTCACGCCATTCAAGTTTTCATATCTATTTTTCATTATCATTCTCCCTTGACACGTGTATTCCATTAGATTCATCGGACATTTATACAATGTCTGTAAATACCGCCCCGCTTGCTTCGGCTAAATCTTGAGGCGCTGCTTTCAGCTGCATTCCGATTTTCCCCGCACTGACAATCATAAACTCCAGTGTTTCAGCGGATCTATCAATAAAAGTCGGAAACCTTTTTTTCATGCCGATCGGAGAGCAGCCGCCGCGCATATAGCCGGTTACTCCCAAAAGGTCCTTCATGGCAATCATTTCTATTTTCTTCTCACCTGCCGCCTTCGCAGCCTTTTTCAGATTCAGTTCTTTTGCAACGGGAACGACAAAGACGTAATAACGGTCAGTTCCTGCAGATGCCACTAAGGTTTTATAAACATATTCGGCAGCGTATCCGATTTTTTGTGAAACGGAAAGACCGTCTGCGGGCTGTCCCCCTTCTGTTTTGTAACCTAATAGCTCATAGGGAATGTTTTGCTGCTCAATGATACGGACAGCATTTGTTTTCACTGTTTTTTTCGCCATGGTTTTCCTCCGTTTTCTGTATTTCTTTCTGCTTTATTTTCAACTTCGATTTTAATAAAATGACCGCTCAGTTGCGTGCTTTGTAATACTCAAGTGCAAACTGTTTAAAACGCTCAGCAGCGGGAGAGAGAGCATGGTTTTTCAGCTGGGCTAACGCTATGGTGCGTTCGCATTGGTAATCTGCAACCGGAAGAAAAACGACCGGAAAGTATGAATGCTCCGCGGTTTTCGGCAGCACTGCAGCCCCCAGACCCGCGGCGGTCAGTCCTAATATGGTTGACACTTCCTCTCCTTCAAATGCGAGATGCGGGTGTATATTCAAATCCCGGCACATCAGATCAAACATATATCTCAGCCCGTATCCCGGTTTAAAACCCACAAAATCCTCGTCCTGCATCTCTTTCATTTGAATGCTTTTATTTCCTGCAAGCGGGTGGTTCTCGGGAAGCACCGCGTAAAGAGGCTCTTTCTCCAGCACCGTCCATTGTAAAAGCTCGCTGGGAAGCGGCGGGGAGCTGAGACAGATATCCGCATCTCCCGTTTCCACCATTTTGCGAAGCGTTTCATTTGCGCCTTGATAAAGCCGGAAGGTCACGTTTGGGTATAGCTTTTTAAATTCGGCAATCAGCTGAGGCATTAAGCGCAGCCCGAGCGTATGAAGAAATGATACAGATATTTCGCCGTGTTCCAGGCTCATATTCTTTTTCACTTGTTCAACGCCTTCATTTAGAGCTCGTCTCGCTTGTTTTGCTTTTATTAAGAACTGCTCTCCGTGCCTTGTCAGCCGGACCGCTTTTGTCTCTCTGTAAAATAACGGCGCGCCTAATTCTTCTTCGAGCCTGATAATCGATCGGCTTAATGCCGGCTGAGAAATCATTCTTTCTTTTGCCGCATTTGTGAAATGCTGATGAGCTGCCGCCGCAATGAAGTTGTCAATTTGATGAAGCTCCATTTTCTCCTTCTCCCCTTTCTTCATAATCTACACGCATTAATTCTATAGTTATTATAAATTAGACACATTGAAATGAAAAGCGTACGATACATATATAACCAACAGTGAGAAAAGAGGGACATTCATGACGTTTATCCAGCCTCATACAAAGGCTTACAGAAAGGCCAGCTTGGCTCTGTTTATCAGCGGCTTTGTGACATTCGCCACGCTTTACACGACACAGCCGCTTATGCCTTTGTTTTCGGAAGAGTTTCATATTTCCGCTGCGGCTGCCAGCTTAACTTTATCCATCTCAACAGCCGTTTTGGCATTTTCATTATTGGCCGCCGCTTCGTTGTCTGACGGATTCGGCAGAAAAAAATTAATGGTGCTGTCGTTAACAGCTACTTCTGTTTTAGGTTTATTAACAGCGTTCAGTCCGGCTTTTCCGGCGCTTTTGGCGATGAGGGGGCTGCTCGGTATTTTCCTGGCAGGCGTTCCGGCTGTCGCTATGACATATGTAGGCGAGGAGTTTGATCCGAAGGGCCTGGGGAAAATGATGGGCTTGTATATCAGCGGCACAAGCATCGGGGGAATGAGCGGCAGGCTGTTAACGGGGCTTCTGACCGATGTATTCGGCTGGCGGCCGGCGCTTGCCATCATCGGCATTCTTTCTATTGTATTAAGCTATTTGTTTTGGCGTTTTCTTCCGGCTCCGCGCCATTCATCTGAGCGGCATGCGGGCGTAAAAGCGGCATGTAAGGAATACGGAGCGGTCCTGCACCGCAAACGGCTGCTTTTGTTAATATCTCTGGGATTTATATTAATGGGGAGTTTTGTGACATTATATAATTATATCGGCTTTCATTTAATGGCGGCTCCTTATCATTTGTCGCAGACTGTGATCGGTTTTATTTTTATTGTCTATCTCGCGGGAACGTTCAGCTCGGTCTATATGGGGAAAAAAGCAGATCTTTTCGGAAGCGCGAAAATGATTAAGATTGCGATTTTTGTTATGCTTGCCGGCGCAGCGGTGACACTTTTGCCCCAGCTTGCGCTTAAAATCGCGGGGATTGCCGTCTTTACCTTCGGCTTTTTCGGCGCGCATTCGATCGCAAGCGCCTGGGTCGGCCGCGCAGCCGGTGATCATCGCGCGCAAGCCTCTTCATTATATCTGCTTGCATACTATATCGGTTCAAGTGTGGCCGGGTCTTGCGGCGGTTTCTTTTGGACGCATTTTCATTGGATCGGTATCATTTCATTTATTTCGGTTTTGCTTTTGCTGTCTTATCCGGTTTTATTTCTGGCGGAATTCAGAAAAAAGGGACATAGCCGCCTGCATGTAAATCAATAAAAACATTAAAGATTTGTGCCTTTTGTCCGATACTAAAGATAAGGCCGGCACGATACTCCCTATAACTATTCCTTTTGATTCAGTAGATTTCAAATATCGTGCCGGCTTTCTTCAATTAAAAAACATTCTTCAGTTGTCTCACTCTTCTATTACATACCTGCCCAAACATCTTTCGCATATCTTCCTTCCGCCTGCAGCTGTTCAAGCCACTCCAAGGAAACTTTTGAATCAGTGTTATGCACCTTTTCATACGCCTGAAGCAGTACATTTTCCACGGCCGGAGCCATTTTGCTTCCGTCACCGCATATATAGAGATGGCCGCCTTGGTCAAGAAGAGCAATAATTTGTTCAGCCTCGCGAAGCAGAACATCCTGTACGTAAACTTTACAGTCCTGATCTAATCTGGAATACGCCCGGTGCACGGTGACAAGGCCGTTTTTCTCCGCATGGTCGAATTCATTTTTGTACAGATCGTCTTCTTCAGGATGCCGGCAGCCGAAGTATAAATGAGCTTCGCCCAGGATGTTACCGGACATTTTTTCGGCAGCGCGTGCCTGGATAAATCCCCTGAACGGCGCAATTCCTGTGCCTGCTCCGACCATAATGAGAGGCGTTTTCGGATTTTCAGGCAATGCAAAACCCGACTGCGGCGAGCGAATGAAACAGACGGCAGAATCGCCTTTTTGTAATCCGGCTAAATAGTTCGAAGCCACGCCCCGGTATTCCCCACGGCCGCTCCATGCCGGAGCCGTCACAACGCCGACCGTGATACTGAGCTCCCCGCTGGTTGCCTTCGGTGAGCTTGAGATTGAATAATAGCGCGCCTTTAAGGACGGCAGAAGTTCTAAAAAGCGCTCAAACGGCAGTTCACATGCAGGATAATCTTCCAGCAGATCCAGCATGGTCATTCGTTTTTTCAGCACGTTTTCTTTATATGCCGCATCATCAGAATAAAGATGCTCCAATTCTTTTTGGTGCGGCGGGCATACGGTATGTGCGGCAAGTTCGCGAAGCTGGGCTCTCGTTGCCGGCTCCTGCAGCTCTACATAGGTCGCCAAAAGCTCCGGCGCATTAACCGGCCGGTCCATCGGCAGATGAGGCAGCTGCCGGCCCTTGATCTTAAAGTGCTGGTTCGGATCAAGACCGAATCGGCGAATGACACGGCTGATCAGTTCCCCGCTGTTTTGCGGAAGCACCCCGAGATGATCTCCTTCCTGATACGTTTCTGTTTCGGGGAGACGCAGCTCAATATGCCGGACTGAGCGCTTGCTGCTTTCGGTATGAAGCTCTTTGTTTGTGATGACTTCCGCCTCAAATGCTTTGTACGTTTTGGCAATCGGCGTCTCGGCTGCTTCACTTACGTATTCGATTGATAACTGTGATTTGTTTGTCTGTTTTGGAGCGGCCTCTATATGAAAAGCCTTCATGATGTCCTTCCAGAATGAGTCTTCCCAGGCTTCCTGACTGTACTCAAAATCATCGGCATTGTCGCCCTCCCCGATAGAGGTCAGCCGTTTTGCCCCTTTTTCTTCAAGCACTTTGTCTATCAGGCGGGGGATCCTCTGGTAAGTGGCGGCCCAGTTGCGGTCTCCGCAGCCGAAAACGGCGTAAGAAACACCCTTTAATTCCTGATCTTCAAGGGTTTCCATCCATTTCACAAAACCCGCCGCATTATCAGGCGGCGCCCCGTTATAAGAAGCCGTAACAATAACGACCGCGCCTTTTACAGGCAGTTTCCCGGCATAATCATCGAGCGGGCCGGTTTCAGTTGAAAATCCTTTGCTTCTTCCGATATCAGCCAGCTCTTCCGCGATTCCTTCCGCAGTTCCTAAATTTGATCCGTAAAGAATGAGAAGCGGCGTTCCGTGGGACGGGATTTCTTTCGTTTCTTCTTTGTGACCGCTTCCTTCAGCTTTATGGTTTTGTACGGGCTGATGATTGGACACGTCCTTGTTTTTCACACGGATTTTAAAATCACCGGGCTTAATGGTTAGAGCTTCTTTAATCGTAAGCTCATAATCGGTATGATCAATCAGTTCAAAGTGTTTCAGGACAAGGCCGAGCACCATTGTCGCTTCCTGAAGGGCAAACTGCATCCCGATGCATGCTCGCTGTCCGTTTCCGAACGGCTTATATGCATCAGCCGGAATTGCCGCGGGATCACTGAACCTTTCCGGGCGGAATGACTCGGCATCTTCTCCCCACGCGCTTTTATCCCGGTGCAGCTGCGGAGTCAGAATCGTCACCGGCTGTCCCTTCGCAATCGGATATTTCCCGCCGAGAACCGTATCTTCCTTCGCGTACAGAGAAAATGCCGGGGCAGTCGGATACAGCCGCAAAGTCTCGTTTAGCACCATGCGGATATATGTCAGCTGCTGAATCTGCTTATATTCAGGGGTCTCTCCCGTCAGCACCCGCTCGGCTTCCTGAACAGCTTTTTTCAATTTATCTTTATTTTTCAGCAGGCAGTATATCGCAAAAGAAAGCAGCCCGCTTGTGGTTTCATGCCCAGCGATCAAAAAGGTAATGATTTGATAACGGATATTTTCATCATCCAGCCTTTCCCCCGTTACAGGGTCTTTCGCTTCAAGCATCAATGCTAAAAGGTCAGACAGATTCTCATCCGGATTTTCCCTCCGCTCAGCGATGATCCGGTCTACAAGCGAATTCATCTCTTCAATATCCTGCTGGAACTGATGTCGCGTTTTGATCATCAGCTTGTCCTGCAGGCTGTGTCTCTGCGATTGGCGCATTGCCTCCTGCAGCGCACGAAGCATACTTGTGATAAAAGGATGCTGTGTGTCGCGGTAAAAGCTGTTAAAGCGGTAATGAAATCCGCACAGGCCGATTGTATCCAGCGTCAGGCGCGTCATATCTTCGGCAACGTCAATTTCTTCATTCGGATTTAATCTGCTCCACTTCTGCACGAGCTGCATGGCAATATCCAGCATCATTGAATGATAGCCTTTCATCGCCTTCTGGCTGAAGCTCGGCAATAAAATCCGATGCGCTTTCTGCCAGTTCTTTTCGTGAGTCCAGCTCGTAAATAGTCCGTCACCGCCAAACTCACGGACTTTCAGCAAGGCTTTGCTGAGATTTTTGTCAAATCGCTTTTCATCACAGACTTCTGCCGCGAGCTCGCGGCCTGATACGAAGACCCCGACAGAGCTCGGAAATTCAAAACGAAAGATCGGGCCGTATTCTTCGGCAATTTTCCAAAGCGATTGTGACAGTTTTTCTTTTTCCAAGTGAGGGAGATTTTTCAGAGGCCCGTATGTTTTCGGCTGCGGTATAGCGCTTAGCTGTTTCATATCGATCTTCCTTCCTTCGGCGTATAATTAATGAGTTCTGATGGCATCCCAAGAACATTGTTCCAATTCTTTCAGAAACGGTTTTGTTATTTCGACGCTTCCCGTCCGGACAAGCTGATAGAGTTTGAGATATGCCCCGAGCAGCAGCGCCATCAGCACATTGGACGGCAGATTGCGGAGCACGCCTTCAGACTTGCCGCGCTGAAAAAAGACGTCAAGCATCTGTGTTATTTCATCAAGAAGCTTACGGCTCGTTTCATTCAGAAAGTAGGCGTCCTTATTCGTTTCAAGAAAAAACAATGCATACTCACTTTCCTTCGTAAAATCAATCAGACAATAAAACAGGTGATGAAACCCTTCTCTTACAGATATCCCCTGAAAGTCTGTTTTGACTTTTTTCATAAAACGCTGCGCACTTTCCTGATACAGTACGTTCACAAGTGTCTCTTTACTGTCAAAGTAACGGTAAATTGTGCCGGTTCCGACATCGGCCTGAGCGGCAATCATCGGAATCGTCGTGGCGTCAAATCCTCTATCTGTAAACAAAGTAAGCGACGCTTTCATAATGAGTTCAACCTTGTTTGAAGCTGTCATTTCATCCCCCTTTCTAAATGCGGAATGAATATTCATTCCGTTTGTTCAAAATATTTAAAATGTACGGTCATCTGATTACCATTGTATAAGAAAAAAACTTTTTTTAATATAAAATATATGTGAAATAACCAAAAATAAGGAAATATGCCCAATTTCACAAAAAGAGCTGCAGTGACTTAAGCAGCTCTTTTTATTTCCCAAGAAATATTCTATTTAATGGCAGTAATAAAATGGAATGAATCTCTGCTGACAACTGAAATGTCTCTGAAATGCTGATCATAGAGCACCCCAATCACATCCTTCTCACTCATCCGCGAAGGTTTCAAAACCATATAGAAACACCCGTCAATTTGAAGAACGCGGTACACTTCTTTACATGCTGTCCGGTAATCGCTGACTGTTTCAGCAGTATGTAATGAGAAGACTTTATGAAAGCTGCGGTCGCGGAACGGTATGCTTTCCGGCCTTCCCTGCTGAATGTTTCCGAGCCCGGCTTTTATAACCGAACGGTTTGCGCGCTGTGTTTTCCGTATTTTACGTTTCGATGCTTCTATGCTTTTAAGACTGCCCTTTTCAAGCTGTCCGATGATTTGTTTAAACATTGAGCCGTTTCCGGTCCCGATTTCCAAAATGCGGTCGTATTCCTGTATGTCCATCAAGATTTGCTGAATGACTGACTCTGCCGGTTCTGATGCAGCAAAGTATTTCGCGCGCATTCGTTTTAATGCTGAAGATGTATGTTGCAACATTGTATAACACCCGCTTTTCCATTCCTGTGATTTATTATTCAGAAATAATATTACCTCGTATTAGTATGAGGTACTAACTAGACGCACTTCTCTTCATGAACGTTTCGATTTATTTGAAATTTATATTTGTTTTCATAAAAAAAAGACGGAAAACGTAGGTTTTCCGCCTGCTCTAGTACCAATAATACGGTGCTATATATCTTGTCTGCCGGGAAAGCGCCGCCATTCTCTGCCGGCGGTACGGGTTGCCGTAGCCGTGTTTAAATGAATGGGGCATTGACGCATACCCGTGCCCGATGGATGGAATTCTGTTCTGACCGCCTTGCATGCTATCACCCGCTTACCAATTTTTCTTTCTTTACCATGGTATGCAGGCCGTCTGCGACGTGACAGCAACATCCTCGCTAAACCTGGTCCTTCTCCATTGTGTAATGATTCAGCAGTTCAATTCTGAACATGATAATCTCCTCCTTCTCCTCCGTTTTGGCCCTTCGTGTCCGTTAGTTCATATAAAAATGTTTCAGCTGGCGTTCTTTCGCTTCATTATAAAACTCTTCGACCTGCTGTTCTCGTTCATACTCTTCCGCACTTTTAAAACGCTTTGAAATGGTCAGTGTTAAAAAGAAAAGATTAATGGTCATTATCGCTCACCCCCTTTCAATATCCGCACAAGCGAAAATAACCCGCAGCAAAGTTCATATGCGCTGCGGGCAGACTAAATCCGCAGACAAAAGAAGACGGTGCTTCTTTCCCTGCGGGGAGCTGCGAATGTCCTGATACTCCGAAATTAACGTGCTTGACGGGCAGAGGTTAAGGAAGGACACGAACTCTTCCACAGGCTGAATCGGTTCAATTGTAGATTTTGATTGCCGTTTAACGTCGTCATGTGATTCAACCTCCCTTTGCTTTTTTCTTACTTTGTAAGTATATCCACCAACTTCCATTTTGTAAACATTTTTTTCAAGATTTGGACGGAAAATGTGCTGGCATTCCGCTTCAATTGTCCGTGTTTTCCGGCATCTTTCTTACCTCAGGAAACTCTTTTCATCCCTTGCTTTTTCTGATCTTTTTTTGAATATGCAATAAAATAAATAAGGCCGACAAACACTGCCCCGCCGATGACATTCCCGATAAAGGCCGGAATGAGATTGCCAATCAGATCACCCCACGAAAAAGAACCTGCAAAAATCGCAGCCGGGATGATAAACATATTGGCTACAACGTGCTGAAAACCAATTGCGACAAACGCCATAATCGGAAACCATATACCCGCGATTTTTCCGGCTCCGTCTTCTGCGCCGAAAGAAAGCCAGACGGCCAAACAGACAAGCCAGTTACAGCCGATCGCCGAAACAATGACTTTTCCAAACGGCATATCCAATTTGCCTTGTGCGACCGCAATCGTTTTTTCCAAATACGGTCCTGTTTCGGTTAATCCGACAACATGTCCGAAAAAGTAAGCGACAAACAGTGCGCCGACAAGATTCATCAACGTCACGATCACCCAATTTTTCACTAATGCACCGGCGGATATTCTTCTGGAAAACAGCGCCATGGATACCGACATCATATTTCCCGTAATCAGCTCCGCGCCGGCAAGAACGACGAGCACCAATCCGATAGGAAACACGGACGCCCCGATTAAACTCGACAGGCTTCCCCATTCTTTCGGAAGGTCGCCGATGACACGGATATCAAGCAAATAACCGAGTGCGATAAACGCTCCTCCCAAAAATCCTAATACAATCAGTGCTGAAAGCGGTGAATGCACCTTTTTTACCCCTGATTCGACCGCAAGCTCCGCTATTTCGTCCGGTTTACGAAAAGCCATAATAACCCCTCCATTTATCATTTCAGCCCGCAGTTTCCAAAGACGCCTAACAAAAAAGGCAGCATTCAACTAACCCGTCTGAAAAAACGGGGTTTGAATGCTGCCTAACTTGTATGCATACCCATACAACAATATCAAGCAGAATGAAAATATGCGGTATAGAATATGTACAGATCATGCACAAATTCCATAAAAAATCGTCCTTAGGCCACTGCTGGCAGTTCATATCATATCAAATGTGACAATTTCGTGTCAATTGAATATTGTCAGCTTTTGATTTCTTCTTTATGCTCTTCAATTGAGCGGTCAAAGACAAACACCGATACGGCAATATTTTCCTCTATTTTTATATCAGAAAACAGATGCACAAGCTTTGCTCCGATGAGCTCTTCCATTCCGTCAGGCGTTTGTTTTGAATACAGCTCCTGAATTAAGCTGGTTCGCGCCGCATGAACCATTTCTCTTCCTTCAGGCGTGCGTGCGATAAACTGCTCACTTGCGCTTAGATTGCCGTAAAGTGTAGATACCGCCATGTTATCCACAAAAACGGTGTGAATTCGTTCAGGCCCCTTTCCAAATAATTCTTTGCGCAATTTCCGGATAATATCGTTAAATTCATGAATTTTTTTAGACATATTGTCCCCTCCGATTTTAGCCTATGAAAGACATTCCCGGTTCCCCTTTGTGACATTTCACCTGGTTAAAGTTTTCCTTTCGTATTGTATTATAATAAATATCACCTTATAATAAAAGCAGTGAAGATGGATTTGTAATAGGAAACGTGTTATGAGTCTATCGTTTTATACAAATAGGATTGGTCTGTTAGTAAGACTTGCTAGTGAACTATTCCGCCATGCGTATTTATACCGTTCTCCGGACAGGAGGCCGGTATCTATGTGCATGGCTTTTTTTCGAGTTTACAAGATGGAGGGGAATTGGAAGTGACAGACGTTCAGTCTATCCGTGTCAAAATTGACGGCACGGAGTATGAAGCACCAGAGGGGTCTAAGATTTTAGATATTTTAAACCAAAACGGAATTGAGATTCCGCAAATATGCCATGTACCGGAAGTGGATCCGATTCAAACATGTGACACCTGTATTGTTGAAGTAGACGGGAAATTGCAGCGCTCTTGTTCCACGGCTGCAGAAAACGGGATGTCCATCTCGCTTACGTCGGGAAGGGTAAAAGAGGCTCAGACAGAGGCCATGGACCGCCTGCTCGAGAATCACCTGCTTTACTGTACGGTATGCGATAACAACAACGGCAACTGCACATTGCATAATACAGCGGAAATGATGGGAATTGAGCATCAGAAATATCCGTATACGCCGAAAGATGATTCAAAGTGCGCGGTTGATATGTCTCACCCGTTTTACCGCTATGATCCGAACCAATGCATCGCCTGCGGCCAGTGTGTGGAAGTGTGTCAAAACCTTCAGGTGAATGAGACCCTTTCAATTGATTGGGAGCGCGACCGCCCGCGGGTCATTTGGGATGAAGGCGTCGCCATTAATGAATCATCCTGCGTCAGCTGCGGCCAGTGTGTCACTGTCTGCCCTTGTAACGCACTGATGGAAAAATCAATGCTCGGCCAAGCCGGATTTATGACAGGAATAAAAGAAGATGTCATGGAACCGATGATTGATTTAGTAAAAAATGTTGAACCCGACTATACAAGCATCTTCGCCGTGTCAGAAGTGGAAGCGGCTATGCGCGATAAACGGACGAAAAAAACAAAAACAGTCTGCACGTTCTGCGGCGTCGGATGCTCTTTTGAAGTATGGACAAAAGGCCGTGACATCCTTAAAATTCAGCCTGTTTCCGATGCTCCGGTTAACGCGATTTCCACTTGTGTGAAAGGGAAATTCGGCTGGGACTTCGTGAATTCGGAAGAACGGATTACAAAACCGCTCATCCGGAAAAACGGCGCATTTGTTGAATCGTCATGGGAAGAAGCTCTTGATCTTGTCGCTTCAAGACTCGGTTCGATCAAGGCCGAACACGGAAATGGTTCTGTCGGCTTTATTTCTTCTTCTAAAATTACGAATGAAGACAACTATGTCATCCAAAAATTAGCGCGCCAAGTATTTGAAACCAACAACGTGGATAACTGCTCACGCTACTGCCAGTCACCGGCAACGGACGGCTTATTCCGCACCGTCGGTATGGGCGGAGACGCCGGCACAATTAAAGATATCGCAAAAGCGGGCCTCGTGCTCATCGTCGGCGCCAATCCGGCGGAAGGACATCCGGTTCTGGCCACACGCGTGAAACGCGCCCATAAACTGCACGGCCAAAAACTGATTGTGGCCGATCTGCGCAGAAATGAAATGGCTGAACGGTCCGACCTCTTTATCAGCCCGAAACAAGGGACTGACCAGGTCTGGCTCATGGCAGTAACGAAATATATGATTGACCAAGGCTGGCACGATCAAGCGTTTATTGATGAAAATGTCAACTACTTTGATGATTATAAAGAAACGCTGGAAAAATACACATTGGAATATGCGGAGCGCATCACCGGACTTTCTCAGGATACGATCATCCGTATTGCCGAAATGATTCGTGATGCTGACGGCACTTGTGTTCTTTGGGGCATGGGCGTAACCCAGAATACAGGCGGCTCTGATACATCAGCGGCGATTTCCAACCTGCTGCTTGCCACAGGAAACTACCGCCGTCCGGGCGCCGGAGCCTATCCGCTGCGGGGACATAACAACGTTCAAGGCGCTTGCGATATGGGAACTCTTCCAGGCTGGCTTCCGGGATATCAGCATATTACCGATGATGCGGCACGCGCTAAATTCGAAAAAGCTTACGGTGTTGAAATTGACGGCAAGCCGGGTCTTGATAATATTGAAATGCTCCATGCGATTGAAGAAGGAAACATGAAAGCCATGTATCTCGTCGGTGAAGATATGGCGCTCGTCGATTCAAACGCCAACCATGTTCATGACATTTTATCCAGCCTTGATTTCTTTGTTGTGCAGGATATTTTCCTTTCAAGAACGGCGCAATACGCGGATGTCATCCTGCCTGCGGTTCCATCTCTTGAAAAAGACGGAACATTTACAAACACAGAGCGGCGTGTGCAAAGATTGTATCAGGCGCTTCCGACACTCGGCGATGCAAAACCCGACTGGTGGATTATTCAGGAAGTCGCCAAACGTTTAGGCGCTGATTGGAATTACACGCATCCTAGCGACATTTTCTCAGAAATGGCGAGCCTTTCTCCGCTGTTCGGAAAAGCAAGCTACGACGTCCTTAGCGGCTGGAACAGCTTCCTGTGGGGAAGCTTTACGGGAGAAAGCACTCCGCTTCTTTATGAAGACGGCTTTAACTTCCCGGACAAAAAAGCCCGTTTTGCGCTGAGCGATTGGGTGGAGCCTGCTGTATTCCCTGAAGAATATGACCTGCATATTAACAACGGACGGATGCTTGAACATTTCCACGAAGGAAACATGACAAACAAGTCAAAAGGCATTCAGTCTAAAGTTCCGGATGTATTTGTTGAAGTATCGCCGGAGCTCGCGGCTGAACGCGGAATTTGCGACGGGACAATGATCCGGCTCGTCTCTCCTTTTGGAGCGGTTAAATTGAACGCGCTTGTGACAGACCGCGTCCGCGCAAATGAGCTTTATCTGCCGATGAACTCTACAGATAAAGATTCTGCGATTAATTTCCTGACCGGGCCTGCGTATGATTCACGGACACATACACCTGCCTACAAGCAGACAAAAGTCCGCATGGAAGTGCTCGGTTCCTGTGATACTCCGCCGCTTCCGAAAACGAATCCGCGGAACAAAAAACGTCATCCGCAAAACGGTGTGGAAGCTCAGCGAAAATGGAACCGTCCGGGCTATGTGCACTTAACTGATTAAGGAAAGGAGGAAACATTATGGCAAGCCCAATTACTGAAATTCAAAAAGAAACGAAAACAGAGGAACAGCTGAAAGCTGAAAAACTGGAAGAGCTGAAGACGCTTCTCGCAGAAAATGAAGAAGCCGTCGCGAAAACGATGTCCATCATGGCAGAGCTGAATAGCTTGGGCATTTTTGATGCCGCCGGCTATATGCTCCAGGCAAAAGAGGAGATTGCCAAAATCGCACTCGGACAGATTTCCCGGGAACCTGTCACCAATCTCCTGAATACGATGATGGCCGCGGGAGGCGCGCTGTCAAAAGCTGATCCCGAATTTATGGGCAGACTTTTAGAAAGCGCCATGGCCGGGACGGATCAGGCGCAAAGATTTTTAAAAGAGGACAGGAAAGTCAGTATGTTTGAACTGATGAAAGCCGTCAGTGATCCTGATATTAACCGCGCGCTCGGCTTCGGGCTGCAGTTTTTAAAAGGAATGGGAAAAGAATTACGTGAAACCCCGTCTGAATAAGAAATGAAAAAGCCATTGTCAAAAGACAATGGCTTTTTTTATTCATCGGCCTCTTCCAGCCTCTTTTTATAAATAAGTGAACGGTCAACGCAGAAATAAGCGCCCGCTAAAAATACACAATCCGTTACAAACATCAGCATTTTCTGGCCCGCAGTCAGCCCTTGTCCGGGAAGAACCGCGCCGATATAAATGAAGGTGCTGACTGCAAGCAGAATAAATGCGTAATGCTTAAAATCTTCTAGTAGTGATTTCAGTCTTTTCTTCTCCATATAAGGTCACCTGCCAGTTTTATAGTCTACCAACATTATAATACAAGCTGACAGCCGACAGAGAATGTAAATCTATCCATTCTTTATAAAAGTGAATCAAGCGCCTGTTTCACATCCGCCGTTAAATCTTCAGTATCCTCAATACCGACTGAGATCCGCACGAGCCCGTCGGTAATGCCAAGCGCAAGCCGGCGGTCGCGCGGGATCGAAGCGTGCGTCATTCTGGACGGCACGGAGATTAAGCTTTCAACCGCTCCTAAACTTTCCGCGATCGTAAACAGGTTCAATTTTTCTAAAAACGCGTCGACGCGTTCGCTGCTGCCGACATCAAAGGAAATCATTCCGCCGAAACCGGAGCTTTGCGCTTTTGTCAGCTCATGGCCCGGATGTTTCGCTGATCCCGGATAATAGAGCGTTTGAACGGCATCATGCGCTTCAAGCAGCTCGGCGATTTTCCCGGCGCTGTGATTGATGGCATCCATTCTGAGTCCCAGTGTTTTAATGCCTCTCATTAAGAGCCATGAATCCTGCGGTCCTAAAACGCCGCCTGTTGAGTTTTGCACGTAATGAAGCTTTTCACCGAGCTCTTTATCAGCCGTGACGACTAAGCCGCCGACGACATCGCTGTGGCCGCCGAGATATTTTGTCGCGCTGTGCAGCACGATGTCCGCGCCGAAGCTGAGCGGCTGCTGGAAATACGGCGTGTAAAACGTATTATCGACGATAAGCAATACGCCCGCTTCTTTTGCGATGTCAGACATCAGTTTGAGGTCAGTCACTTTCAATAGCGGGTTTGTCGGTGTTTCGATATAAATGGCTTTCGTATTCGGGCGGATGGCTTTTTGGACTTTTTCTTTGCTGCTCGTATCGACAAAGTCCGCTTCAATGCCGAAGCGGTTCAGCACACCTGTCATCACCCTGTAAGTGCCGCCGTATACATCATCCGTCAAAATAACATGATCGCCGCTGTCAAACAGCATCATGACGGCAGTAATCGCAGCCATGCCTGAGCCGAACGCATATCCCGCCGCGCCGCCTTCAAGCTCCGCAATTAAGCTTTCAAGCGCCGTCCGCGTCGGATTGGCCGTTCTTGAATATTCATAACCCGTGTGCTCGCCCGCTTTCGGCTGCCGGTACGTGCTTACTTGATAAATCGGTACGGAAACCGCTCCTGTTTTTTCATCTCCCGTAATTCCTCCGTGCACCATCAGCGTTTTTTTCTTCATCTTACTGACCTCCTTGAAAAATGTTTTTGCTTATATATCGATCGCTGCCGTCAGGGAAAATAGTGACAATATTTGATCCGGCGGGCGCTTTTTTCGCTTCTTCAAGCGCTGCATAAAGAGCCGCCCCTGAAGAGCTTCCGATTAAGAGGCCTTCTTTCTCGGCCGCTTCTCTGACAAGCAAAAACGCCGTATCGTCTTCCACCGTGTAAATGGCGTCAAAATGGTTCTCATCCATATAATCCGGGATAAACTCCATGCCGATGCCTTCCGTTTTATGGGCATGCGGCTCTCCGCCATTCAGGATCGAGCCTTCCGGTTCAACGATCACCGTTTTGACGGCAGGATTTTTCTCTTTTAAATAAGCTGCCGTACCGGCAAAAGTGCCGCCGGAACCAGCTCCTGCGACAAAAGCGTGGATATCCCCGCCGAGCGCGTTCCATATTTCGGGCCCGATCGTTTTATAGTAAGTCAATGGATTTACTCGGTTTTTAAATTGCAGAACGGCATAAGAATTATTAATCTCTCTCTCCAGTTCAATCGCTTTTCGAATGGCTCCCTGCATGCCTTCTTCTCTCGGCGTATGCACGATGTCCGCCCCTAGAGCTTTCATAATTTGCTGCTTTTCTCTGCTGAAATGCTCCGGGACGCAAAAAACGGCGCGAAGCTGATGCTTTCTGGCGCACAGAGCGAGTCCGATCCCGGTGTTTCCGGCAGTCGCCTCAATGATAACGCCGCCCGGTTTCACCTTTCCAGTGCGAAGCGCATCTTCAATGAGCATCCCGCCCAGCCTGTCTTTAATGCTTCCGCCCGGATTCATCATCTCAAGCTTAGCATAAACCGCTGTTCCCTCCGGTATATCAAAATGCTTGAGACGGAGCAGCGGTGTATTTCCGATCAGTTCTGTAATATCTGTTATCACGTTCAATATTAGTCCTCCTCCTGGAAAAGCGGAGGAGAACGAGAATCCCCCGCTTAGTGAATTCGTTTGATGACATTCAGGACAAGCTCAGTTGAATGAACGGCAGCCTGTTCTAAAAATTTATCAAATGAAACGTCAGATTCTTTTCCGGCAATATCAGATAAAGCTCTGATGACAACAAAAGGCGTTTTGAACTGGTGGCACACCTGTGCGACAGCCGCAGCTTCCATCTCAACCGCGTACAAATCCGCAAATTTGGCGCGTACGTCTTCAACCCGCTTCGGATCATTCATAAAAGAATCTCCCGTTGCGATTGTGCCTTTGGCGACTTGAATGCCGTTCAGTTCAGAAACCGCTTCCTCAGTAATGCTGATCAGCTTTTCATCAGCTTTGTATGCTGCCGGAAGACCCGGCACCTGTCCGTATTCATAGTCAAACGCCGTCACATCCACGTCATGATGGCGGACATCTGTTGAGATGACGACGTCGCCTACATTCAATGTATGATGAAAACCGCCCGCTGAGCCTGTGTTAATCACATAATCAGGTTTGAAACGGTCAAGCAGAAGCGTCGTGCTGATCGCCGCGTTGACTTTCCCGATACCTGATTTCAGCAAGATGACTTCGACGCCTTCATAGCTGCCAGTTGTAAACTCACAGTGAGCGATCATCTCTTGTTTTGCGTCTTTCAGTTTGCTTCTTAAAATCGTAACTTCCTCTTCCATTGCTCCGATGACTGCCAGTTTCATTTATACACAATCCCTTCGATTTACCGTTTAATCGCCTCCATTATCCAGACAAAGTCATTTTGCTGCGTAAACCGCGCGGCAAATCCCTCTTCTGAAAAGATGTTTTTCATTGTCGCGAGTGTCGGATAATGTTCCGTCTTTAAATCGTCCGCTAATTGATGATAGCCGTTTCGGCTTGCTTTTTGAATGGCTTCATCATAAGCTTCATGATCTTTAAAGACAGTATCGGCAAACACTATTTTATCATGCTTCTGAAGGATTGCGCCATACTGCTTTACAGCCGTTCGCTTTTCTTCATCGGTTAAATGATGAAAGGCGTACGAGCTGACGATGGTATCTATTTGAAAAGGCGGAGCGGGAAACTCCAGAAAATCTCCGTCACTGAACACGGCTTTGTCAGAAAGCTTGTCAGCCGCCAGTTTTCTCATTGACGGAGACGGTTCTACACCAAACACCTTTTTGTCCGCGGCGGCTAATTTCGCCGTTAAGTTCCCCGTTCCCGGTCCGAACTCTAAAACGTTTGAACCTGAAAGTGCGACAATGCTGTCAAGAATATTATCATATCCTTTAAAAACAGCAGCATATTGTTTGTCAGCCCCGTGCACTGTGGCGTCATAAGTCGCTGCCCAATCTTCAAATAAAGGAATAAATTCACGGCCCATATTTTTCACTCTCCATATTTTATAATTCCTATGAGTATAGTATGGATTAATCGTGGAACAGTTCCTATCCTATCACAAAAAAGAATGGAAGGGTACTAAAATACTCTGGGATTATTGCGCAATTACGGCAGAAAGGCTTATACTTTCATTGACTCAGAAGAAAAATCAGGAGGATCTATACTGATGAATTTTCAATTGGATTTAATCAAAGATAAAGTAGAATTTTTCGAAGCGGCATCTTTGCAGGAGCTTGAAAAGAAAATAAACGTTCAGATTGAAAACAACCAGGCGATTATGCTTCGCGTCCGTTCCGTATCCCATCAGGTGACGGCCGTTGACGGCAGAATCCTTTACAGCGCGTCGGTGCATTTTTCAGCTGACGTATGACAGAAAAAAGCAGCTGAATAATCAGCTGCTTTTTTGCGGTTATTTTAAGGTTTCTACTTTTGTCGGCTTCCAGCCTTTTTTGTCTTTCCAAGTGATGGTGACCTGATACTTTTTGCCGTTCGTTTTGTCTAAAACTTTACCCTTCGCATCTTGCGGACTTCCATTGTTTCCGAGCCATAGCACTGTCATGTGATCTTTTGACACGCCCGTTGCGTAAGAGATGGCGTCAAGCATTTCGGCCCAGTCTTCAGAGCTTGAGTCATACGTCGCCGCATGTTCTCCCGTCTGCTTTGTGCCGACCGCTTTCCATTTTGGGTTAACAATTGTTTTCTCGACATCGCTTGATGAACCGCCCTCTGTTATTTTTGCGCCTTTAAAAGGATCGCTTGAATCAGAGTCTTTTTTGCTGCTGTCATCACTTTTCGATGAATCATCGTCTTTTTTGCTGTCAGAGTCTGAAGATGAATCAGATGTGTCCTTATCCTGTTTATCTTTTTTGTCATCGTCTGATGCCGTATCTTTTTTGCTGTCTTTTATGTCTTCATCCGATGTCTGCTTCGTCTTGCCTGATGCAGGTGTTTCCTGCTTCTGGCTCGTGTCCGCTTTTTCGCTCACGTCGCCCGACGGACTGTTGATGAAGAGGCTGACGGCAACGACGACAATAAGAATAGATACGATAGCAATTAAAATG
The DNA here is from genome assembly GCF_026420705.1 of Bacillus sp. NEAU-CP5. Lineage (NCBI taxonomy): Bacteria > Bacillati > Bacillota > Bacilli > Caryophanales > Bacillaceae > Bacillus > Bacillus sp. NEAU-CP5. Next base: position 602,691 of record NZ_JAPMOV010000002.1, read on the forward strand.
TTAAGCACCATATTTGCTTTTCTGCGCTTATCACGGTTTTCAAAACGAGATTGTTTATTGCTCAATCATTCTGCACTCCTTTATCCCTCTTGCTCAGCATATATTTTAACATGGGCTGAGCGGTTGTTCTATGTCTGATTTATTTCATTTTCATGTACCTTTTTAACAATATCATAAAACACTGTATTTGTCAGAGCCTTATCCCCCGGCGTGTCCATGTGCAGCACCACGAGAGCGTATTTCGGCTTGTCCGCGGGAAAGTATCCCGCAAACCATTTGTGGTAAAGCGTCTGTTTTTCTTTTGTGAACATTCCCGTCTGGGCCGTTCCCGATTTGCCTGCTATCTCATACGGCAGATCCTGAAACCTTCGGCCGGTTCCTTTCGGTGAGGTGACGACTTCTCTGAGAATTTTTTGAAGCTGCTGCGCCGTATATTTGTCGATGTTTTCCCCTTTTAACGGCTGATCTTTGAATGACGCCATCGTCGTTTTGTTTTTGTATTCAATTTTGTCCGCGATTTTGACTTGTTTTTTTTCACCGCCGCGCGCGATCGCCGCCATCATATTGGCGACTTCAAGAGGCGTGACTTTCACGTTTTTTTGCCCGATCGCCGTCTGTGCGACGGCTTTTTTTACGGTTTTGTCTTTGTCATCTCCCCAAATGACCCCGCTTTTTTCATTATACAGCTGCCTGAATCGGTCTTCCCGGTACAGCTTGCCTTCCCAGCCCGCCCGCTGGGTGAGACCGAGTTTTTCCGCCATGTTTTCAATAACGGAATCATCTTTTTTGATCAATTTTTCCGCAAGACTTGTAAACGTATAATTGCAGCTTTGGGCAAAGCTTTCTCCAAAACTGAGCGTGCCTTTGTCATCCCCCGGCTCTCCGTACAGGTTGAGATTGCAGTTAAAGGATGTGCCCGGCTTCACTTCGTTTTGTTCTATTGCGGCTGCGGCGATCACCGTTTTAAATACTGATCCCGGATAAATCGGCGTCAGCATGTAATTTTGCAATGTCTGCTGCTTTGACATGTCGGCGTCAGGCTTAGAGACCATTCCGAGCACACTGCTTTTTTCAATGTCTAAAAGGACGGCTCCCCCCTTTTTTAACCCGCGGTCTTTCAATACATCTTCCATTGCTTTTTGAATATTGCGGTCGATGGAGGTTTTGACTTGCAGCGGATAAAACGCGTTTGCTTCAGCCGTATATTTGACGTCCATTCCGAATAAAGGGTTTCCCCTTCCGTCGACATGATACAAAAGTTTTGTGTCCTGATCCGCAAGTAAAAACTCATCAAACGTCCGCTCCATCCCGCTTGTCCCGATTTTTGCCGTGATCGGCAGTTCCTTCCTGCCGGGGTATTTCTTTTTCAAAAGCTCAGGGTCCTGGTTTGTCGCGCCAAACAAATGAGCGGCTATGTTTGTTTCTTTGCTGTCTTTCATATATACGCCGTAAATGCCGGGATATTTCAAAGAATTGATATTTGACACGGATTGTTTCGTCAAATGTTTTATTTTTCTGCTGTTCAGGATCACCGGTTTTTTTGCTTCCGTGAGCAGCTGCCTGAGCTCCCCCTGTTTCATTCCGAGAATGTCTGATACCCGGTCAACCGGCCAATCCTGCGTCACGAGAAAGGGAAACAGTATGACGGCAGGCTGCTTTTTTCCGGTCAGTTCTTTGCCGTTCCGATCAAGAAAAGAGCCGCGTCCGTCTGAAATAAGGACTTCTTCCGTCCGCTGCTTGACGCTCTCCTGAATCAGATTAATATTGGATTTTGAAAAAGATTCTGTGAAAAACAGCTGAATTTCAGCCAGCCTCGCAAGCAGAAAGAAAAACACGAGCAGAAAACAAATCACGGCCGCTTTCAGCCTTTTTGATACGATCATAAAAACACCTCATCCACATTTTGGACGAGGTGTTTCATTGTTAAACGGATCTTATGAAATTTTCACAATTTTCACGAGCATTTCTCCGCCCGGCGTCTGAACTGTCACTTCTTCGTCCACTTTTCTGCCGAGCAGGCTTTTGGCGATTGGCGAGTCGTTTGAAATTTTCCCTTCAAACGGATCAGCTTCAGCGCTTCCGACAATCGTGTAAGATTCTTCTTCACCGTCCGGCAATTCGATGAATGATACGGTTTTTCCCAAACCGACTACATTTGAACCGCCGTCGTCCTCGATGATCTTCGCATTGCGGATCATGTTTTCAAGCGTCGTGATGCGCCCTTCCACAAATGCCTGTTCTTCTTTTGCGGAATCATACTCAGAGTTCTCTGACAGATCTCCGAAGCTTCTTGCGATTTTAATGCGTTCTACTACTTCTTTACGTTTAACCGTTTTCAATTGCTCTAATTCTTGTTCAAGTTTTTGTTTTCCTTCGTGAGTCATCGGAAAAACTTTTTCTTGTGCCATGTTCCTTCACTCCTTGGTGGTTGTCCCTCAACAATAACGTGTGATTATGTATGAGAGCATAAACGAAAAAATCAAGAATGAGAACACAGGGCAGTCCTCGTTCTTCTCTCCCATATAGGTACTGTTTATCTTAAACTGAATATGTGTTTTCTGCAAATGTTTCGGTTTATAAACAGGGAAAGAAGGGAACTGTCTCATTCCCTTCCAGCCTATACATAATATGGTCTGAGTTATTTATGTCTATGCTATGGTATTACAAAATTGCATTTTGTTCAAGGATCGTTTGAATCTTCGTGACCATCAGATCAATCGCGACGTGGTTTTGCCCGCCTTCCGGAATAATGATGTCCGCGTAGCGTTTCGTCGGTTCAACAAACTGATTGTGCATCGGTCTGACGACGGACACATACTGCTCAATGACAGAATCGATTGAACGGCCTCTTTCGTTAATATCTCTCATAATCCGTCTGATGATACGGAGATCCGCGTCCGTGTCGACATAAAGTTTCATATCCATGAGGTCGCGAAGCCTTTTATCTTCGAGAACGAGAATGCCTTCCAGAATAATGACATCCTTCGGCTCAACCGGAATGGTTTCCTCAGATCGCGTATGCAGTTTATAATCATAAATCGGCTTTTCTATCGGCCGGTAATTCAAAAGCTCTTGAATATGCTCGATTAAATAGTCATTATCAAATGCGAGCGGGTGATCATAGTTTGTGTTCAGCCTTTCTTCAAACGGAAGATGGCTTTGGTCTTTATAATAAAGGTCTTGCTGGATCATTAAAATCGAGTGTCCTTTAAACTGTTCATAGATGGAACGGGTGACGCTTGTTTTTCCTGATCCGGAACCTCCTGCGATGCCTATAACTACAGGACTCTTACCCATTGGTGATTACTTCCCCTTTCTCATCATGTTGCTCGGATAAATCTTTTTGTCTACTTTAAATGTAACGATTTGCAGGGGATGGCGGGCAGCATCAAGCTCGTTTCCGTCTTCGTCCCAAATAGTGCCGATTGTGAATGTGAAATTGTCGATTTCAGGACCGAAAAATTCCACTTCGTCACCTTGTTTAAAGAAATTGCGCTGCTGGAGCGTCACCATTTGAGTTTCCTCGTTATACGCGAGCACGAGACCGGCAAAATCAAATGTTGTTTTCTTTCCGTGTTCACCGAACATCTGCTCTTCATACCCGGGCGTGCCTTCAAAGAAAGCAGGCGCGGTATCCCGGTTTGCACATTTGTCCAGCTCATCCAGCCATTCTTTTTGAATGACAAAGTTCTCAGGATCAGCGCAGTATGCGTCGATGACTTTGCGATACACGCTGACAACCGTCGCAACGTAATGAATTGATTTCATCCGGCCTTCAATTTTCAGGCTGTCGATGCCCATCTCGATCATTTGCGGAATGGATTCAATCAATTTTAAATCTTTCGGGCTCATCGCAAACGGAGCGTCTTCTTCGCCATAGAGCGCGACCGCGTTTGCACCGTCTGTCTGATACAGGTCATAATCCCAGCGGCAGGACTGACAGCAGCCGCCGCGGTTGGAATCCCGGGCTGTCATGTGATTGCTCAGCACGCATCGGCCTGAATAAGCAATACACATGGCGCCGTGGATAAAGGTTTCAATTTCAATATCCACCTTTTCCTTCATTTCTTTAATTTCCAGTCCGCTCGTTTCACGGGCAAGCACCACGCGGTCAAGCCCTTCTTCTTTCCAGAACTGCACCGCTTTCCAGTTGGAAAGGGACTGCTGTGTGCTGAGGTGAATTTCTACGTCCGGGGCCACTCTCCGGCATGTTTCAATAATCAGCGGATCAGCGACGATAATTCCGGCAACTTTTGCGTCTCCCAACGCTTTTAAGTATTCTTCCAGACCGTCCATATTTTCATTATGGGCGAAAATGTTTGTTGTCACATATATTTTCGCCCCGTATTTTTTGGCAAATTCTACGCCCTCTGCGATTTCTTCTATTGAGAAGTTATCCGCATTTGAGCGGAGTCCGTATTCCTGTCCTCCGATAAAAACCGCGTCCGCTCCGTAATGAACGGCAATTTTTAATTTTTCAAGGTTTCCTGCCGGAGCAAGGAGTTCAGGTTTTTTCGTAATGACGCGTTTTCCGTTTACGACTTTGGAAATGGTTTGATTTACGGCTGTCATCCGTTGCACCCTCCTTTTTAATAGACCGTTTCTTTAAAGAAGAATCCTGTGTCGATGCTTCTGTTCACAGGCTGAATGCTTTCAATCCGCTCTATCCAGCTCTCTTTTTTCTCTTCGTATGTCTCTCGGCTCTCGAAGCACAAATCGATTGCTTCTCTGTACATGCGGGTCACTTCAGTTAAGTATTCAGGAGACTTCAAAACTCCGTCGATTTTAAAAGAATCGATGCCGGCGTCCATCAGGTCCTCTAATTCATCAATCATGCACACATCGTTCGGGCTCATGATGTGCGTGCCGTTTTCATCTTCAAAAATCGGGTATTTATTGCCCCGTTCCTTGTCATGCAGAAACATCCCCGCTTCTTTTTTCTTCTGTTCGATGTCCATGACTTTACCCTGGTATTCGAAGTAATGGCCCACTAAAGAACGCTTCGATTGGAACATGCACGTCATGCCGTGGATTTGAATTTCAATTTCCACTTCGGCGTTTTCTTTTATGTCAATGATGCTGTCCATATTTAATTCCTTAGCCAGCACTGCCCGCCGTGCCCCTTTGCGTCCCCAGTAATTGCAGGAATAGTAGTTGGTTCCCGTTGTTTCCGTGCTCCAGTGCAGTTTAAGCTCGGGAGCCGCTTCACGCGCCGCCATTAAAACGGCCGGATCACCGAAAACAGCCGCATCAACGCCGGCCTCCTGCAAAAAGGCAAGATAGCCGTTCAGCTCGTCCACTTTTTCGTTGTGAAAAATAGCATTGACGGCGGCGTACACTTTCGCGCCTTCCTGATGAGCTGTTTTTACGGCTTCTTTTATATCTTCTCTTGAAAATTCACCGGCCAGTCTCAGGCCGTATCTCTGTTCTCCGACTAACAGGGCCGTTGCGCCCGCTTGAATGAGCGGAAGAATATCCTGTACAGAAGTCGGAGTCACCAAAAGTTCAGGTTTTTTCATGATCCTTCACCTCTTCTTTTTACTGATGGCGATGCCGTCTCCGACCGGCAGTATGACCGTTTGATAGTCAGGCCGGTCCATCAGCCATTGGTTATATTGATCAATTTTTTCAACAAGCTTCCGTCTTCTTTTCGGCTCAATGTCCGAGTGATTTTGTGCCACCAGCCCTTTAAACAGAACATTGTCCGTAAAAATGACTCCATCCGGCGCAAGCATCGGTTCATAGAGCTCAAAAAAGTTCGTGTACTGGCCTTTGGCCGCGTCGATAAAAATGGCATCATAAGGAGCCGTGACACGGACAGACTCAGAAAGTTCCAGCGCATCCCCGTGCATTACGTGAATCCGGTTTTCCATTTCAAAGTCTTTTATATTGTTCACAGCTTCTTCATAGCGTTTGTCGTCCCGTTCAATCGTGTAAATATTCGCATCCGGAAGCTCAAGCGCCATCCGTATGGCGGAATATCCGATTGCCGCGCCGATTTCCAAAATGTTTTTCGCCTGTTGAATCGACAGCATTTGAAGCAGCACTTCAATGCCCGCTTCTTCCATAATCGGAACATGGTGCTCCTTTGCATAGGCTTCAAGCTTTTTCACTTTATCAGGCCGAGGCTTCAGCATCGCGTTTATATACTCGTTTATTTGTTCATACCGATCATTCACGGCAAACAGCCTCCGTTCTAAAAAGGAGTGCCCCTGACGAATCCGCGGGGACACTCTCTTAAGACACTTCTTTATCCATAAGTAAACAACCCGATATATTTTATCATAAAACCTTTCAGAATGGAATAAAAGGAGAGCTTTTGCCCTCCTTTTATTCGCTGTCTTTTTTGGAAATATACTTTTCCTTCGCTTTATTATGGTCTTTTAATGTTTTGGTGAAAACGACCTCGCCGTTTGATTTTGCAAGGAAATAAAGATAATCCGTTTTGTCAGGGCGGAGAGCCGCTTCCCATGATGAATCACCGGCATTTGCAATCGGTCCCGGCGGCAGCCCCTTATGTTTATACGTATTAAACGGAGAATCAATTTTCAGGTCTTTGTAGTAGACCCGGCTTTTATGCTTACCGGCCGCATATAATACCGTCGGGTCAGTCTGCAGCGGCATTTTTTCTTCGAGCCTATTGTAAAAAACGCTGGCGATTTTGTGACGGTCGGCTTTGGCGGTGGCTTCTTCTTCAATAAGCGATGCCATCGTCAGAGCGTTATGGACGGAAAGTTTCTTTTTTTCAAGTTCAGATTTATACGTTTCGATACGGTTGTTTGTTTCCTGAACCATTGCCGTCAAAATCGTGTCAAGCGATGCATCCGGATCATTAAACGGATATGTGGCCGGATACAGATAGCCTTCGAGCGGATGCTTGAGCTTCTTGTTTGAAAGCGCGTCCGTTATCGTATCAGGAAACTGTTTTTTCAGTTTGCCGATGAATGTTTTGTCATCCAGTTTCGCCATGATCTCTTCTTTTGAATATGATGTTTCTTTTGCGATCGCATCCGCAATCTGTGTAAGCTGTTTTCCTTCAGGAACGGAGATCTGAAAGGCATATCCCGTTGATCCCGCGGTCAGTTTTTTGATAATCGCATCCGCATCCATTCCTTTATTCAGGTGGTAAAATCCCGCCTGAAACCCGGAAGCGCCTTTATACTTCACATACAGCTGAAATGCTTTTTTGCTTTTGATGACATGCTGATCCTCAAGAATTTCAGCGATTGCCGAAACGGAAGAACCGCTCGGAATATTAATATTGACTGCCGTTTTGCTGCCTTTGTCAACCGGGGACAGCAGAGATTTCCCATAGAAAAAAGCACCGCAAATGATGATAAGCAGAGCGATCACGGAGGACAGTATTATCGTCGTTTTTTTGTTTTTACGCGGAAATGAATTTTTAGTCTGATTGATATTCATACAAGTATTTTCCTCCCAACAGCTCTTATACTACATGATTCATGTGCATTCGGCAATTTATTACAAAAAAAAGCCGAAGCGCATATGCGCTCCGGCTTTTTCCGTTCATTTTATTCTTCGTCTTCTTCCGCTAAAAACGTGTTCAGCGTTTCTTCGATCATTTCCCACTCTTCATCGGTTTCAATCGGCATCAGTTCGCCGTCTTCACCGTTTTCGTTCGGTTCGAAACTTGAAGCGTGAATTTCGATTTCATCATCGTCTTGAGCATCAATCGGATAATAAAGTACGTAAGATTTGTTAAATGTGTCGTTTTCAAATGTGAACAGCACTTCGCAAAGCTGTTCGTTGCCTTGATCATCGACAATTGTAATGTGTTTTTCGCCGTGTTCCATTTCTTTTCACCTCTTAGTTTAAACTGTCCAGATATCCTTGAAGGATCATGACAGCCGCCATTTTATCAATGACTTTTTTTCGTTTTTGCCTGCTGACGTCAGCCGCGATCAGCATTTTTTCAGCCGCCATCGTCGTCAGACGCTCGTCCCACAGCACAACAGGGACATTGTACGCTGTTTCAAGCAGTTTCGCAAATGTTTGGCTGGCTTCGCCTCTCGGACCGATCGTCCCGTTCATGTTTTTCGGAAAACCGAGCACGATCTTCTCTACATTATAGTCTTTCATCAGCTCGGATAAACGGTCCAGACCGTAATCTCCTTCAGCCTCGTTTATTTTTATCGTCTCAATGCCCTGAGCGGTCCAGCCCATTTCATCGCTTAAAGCTACGCCGAGTGTTTTCGTTCCAAGATCAAGTCCCAATATTCTCATGAATGTATTTACGCCTCTTTATGCTGTTCTAGATAGGATTTTACCAATTCCTCAATTAATTCGTCACGTTCCAGTTTGCGAATTAAGTTCCGGGCGTCGCGATGCCTAGGAATGTATGCAGGATCTCCAGACAGCAAGTATCCGACAATCTGGTTGATAGGATTGTACCCCTTTTCCTGAAGCGCATCATATACCGTATTCAGCACTTCTTCGACGTTTGTTTCAGCAGAATCATCGGAGAAATTAAATTTCATCGTTTTATCAAACGAGCTCACCGTTTTGCACCTCTTTCCCAAATTCGCAGGCAAAGTTCAGCCTGAGGTCCTCATCTTATCATCATTCTACACTAGTTGAAAGGATTATAAAACGGATTTTATCCAATCTTCCGCAGATGCCAGCGCCTCTTCCAATTTTTCAGGCTGCTTTCCGCCGGCCTGCGCCATGTCCGGACGGCCTCCGCCTCCTCCTCCGCAGACTTCAGCCGCTTGTTTGACCATTTTGCCGGCATGAAGGCCTTTTTCGATCAGGTCTTTCGTCACGCCTGCTGAAAGGTTGACTTTCTCATTTTGCACGGCGCCGAGAATGATGACTGCAGAACCGAGCTTCGCTTTCAGATCATCCACCATAGTGCGAAGGTGGTTCATGTCTTTCGCATTTACTTTTTCAGCCAGCACTTTTACGCCGCCGATGTCTTTTACTTTAGACAGAATGGCTCCGGCTTCCACATTGCCAAGTTTGCTGAGCAATGATTCATTTTCTCTTTGCGCTTCCTTCAGCTCCGCTTGAAGAGACTGAATTCGCTTCGGTACGTCTTTTACGTTTGATTTCAGCTCGTCCGCAGCATGCTGCAGAAGGCTGAGCTGGCTGTTCATTTCCTGATAAGCGCCTTTTCCTGTTACGGCTTCGATTCTTCGCGTCCCTGCGCCGATCCCTGATTCGGATACGATTTTAAACAGACCGATTTCTGCCGTATTCGTGACATGGCATCCGCCGCAAAGCTCAAGGCTGTAATCTCCGACTTGTACGACGCGGACGATATCGCCGTATTTCTCGCCGAATAGGGCCATTGCGCCCATTTCTTTCGCTTCATTGATCGGTTTCAAATCAATCGCTACCGGAATGCTCTCCCAGATTTTTTCGTTGACGATTCCTTCAATGCGTTCAAGTTCTTCTTTCGTCACTTGACCGAAATGAGAGAAGTCAAAACGCAGGCGATTTTCGGTAACGAGTGAACCCGCTTGGTTGACATGTGTGCCGAGAACGTCTTTCAGCGCCTGGTGCAGAAGATGGGTTGCCGTATGGTTTTTCACCACGCCGCTTCTCATTTGATCTTCAACTTCAGCCGTCACGCTTGCGCCTTTTTGAATCGTGCCGCTAGCCACCGTGCCTTCGTGTACATGCTGACCGTTCGGAGCTTTTTTCACGTCTTTAATGGTTACGACAGCCTGCTCGCTTCTCAGCACTCCTCTGTCACCGATCTGTCCGCCGCTTTCAGCATAGAAAGGCGTTTTGTCAAGAAGGATTTGGACGGTATCCCCTTCATGCGCCTCACTGATTAATTGCCCGTCTTGAAGGAGCTCGATCACCTTCGCTTCAGCTTTTACGGCACTGTAGCCGACAAATGTGCTTTCTGCGGTAATGTCGCGCAATGCCCCGCCCTGAACCTGCATGCTTCCTACATCTTGGCGCGCATTTCTCGCCCGTTCACGCTGTTTTTCCATTTCGGCTTCAAAGCCTTTATGGTCAACTTTCATTTGCTCATCTTCCGCGTATTCCTCCGTTAATTCAACCGGGAATCCGTACGTATCGTACAGTTTGAATACGTCTTTTCCGGAGATGATGCCGCTGCCTTTTTCCTTCTCTTTCTTTATCACGTCGGATAAAATGGCCAGACCTTCGTTTAATGTTTCGTGGAATCGCTCTTCCTCCGTTTTGATGACTTTGGCGATAAACTCTTGCTTTTCTTTCACCTCCGGATAGAAAGCGTCCATAATTCCTGCAACAGTCGGTACCAGCTCGTACATAAACGGACGGCTGATACCGATGGTTTTCGCGTATCGCACTGCCCGGCGCAAGAGGCGTCTCAGTACATACCCGCGCCCTTCATTTGACGGCAGAGCTCCGTCGCTTACCGCAAATGCGACCGTTCTGATATGATCGGCGATCACTTTAAAGGCCGTATCCTTCACTGCATCCTTTCCGTAAGCATCTCCGGAAATGCGCTCTGTTGCTTCAATAATCGGCATAAACAAATCAGTGTCAAAGTTTGTCGGGACGTCCTGAATCACGGAGACCATCCGTTCAAGCCCCATGCCCGTATCAATGTTTTTCTTCGGAAGCGGTGTGTACGTGCCGTCCGGGTTGTGGTTGAACTCTGAGAATACCAGGTTCCATACTTCAAGATAACGATCATTTTCGCCGCCCGGATACAATTCAGAATCTGACGGGTCATTGCCGTATTTCTCGCCGCGGTCATAGAAAATTTCCGTATTCGGTCCGCTCGGGCCTTCGCCGATATCCCAGAAGTTCCCTTCCAGACGAATGATTCTTTCTTCCGGAACGCCGATTTTTTCCGCCCATAGCGTATAAGCTTCTTCATCCTCAGGGTGAACCGTTACAGACAGCAGCTCCGGATCAAAGCCGATCCACTTTTCGCTCGTTAAAAACTCCCATGCCCACGTGATGGCTTCTTCTTTAAAATAATCACCGATGGAAAAGTTTCCGAGCATCTCAAAGAACGTGTGGTGGCGCGCCGTTTTCCCCACATTTTCAATATCATTTGTTCGGATTGATTTTTGCGCGTTTACAATTCTCGGATTCTCCGGCACAACGCGGCCGTCAAAGTATTTTTTCAGCGTCGCAACGCCGCTGTTGATCCATAATAAAGACGGATCTTCATGCGGAACCAATGAGGCGCTCGGTTCAACGGCATGGCCTTTTTCTTTAAAAAAATCTAAAAACATTTGACGCACTTCAGCAGAAGTTAAGTGTTTCATCTATATTCCTCCTTATCACTACCCGAAATTCTCTTTTGCGACAGCAAAAAAGCTCTCTCCCTATGCAAACCATGCGTTCACACAGGGACGAGAGCTGTCTCGCGGTACCACCCTGATTACAGGCCGAAAAAGGCCTGTCACCTTTCATCCCGTAACGCAGGACTGCGGCAGCCTTTAACTGCACTCAGGATTAGCTTCCGCCGATCTTCTGCTGAAGCTCCTTTCAGCGTATCGGAGCTTCTCTCTTAAACAGGGCTTCGGCGTACTCATATCCGTCACTCGAGATTCGTATGTATTCTACTCGAAATTATAGACAAGCAGAACCCGAATGTCAATGTTCCGTCCTGATCCGCAAAAAGTGTATGGCCGTCACTTTTAAAACGGCTGCCGCCGGTACAGCGAGAATCATGCCGGGAATGCCCGCGAGCTCTCCCCCGGCAAGGAGCGCCAGCATGATCACGACGGGGTGCATTCTGAGACTGCGCCCGACAATAAGCGGGCTCAAAATGTTTCCTTCTATAAATTGCAGAATAAAAATGGTGACGATTACGATGATCACAGCTTTAGCAGAAATCGCCAGCGAAAGGAGCAGCGCCGGTACAGCGCCGATAAACGGACCGAAATACGGGATGACATTCGTAATCCCGATGGCAAGACCCAAAATCAGCGGGTAAGGAAGCCCGAACAGCCAAAATGAAACGCCGGCTATTAACCCGAGCAAAAAACAAACGAGAAGCTGACCGCGGATGTAATCACCGAGAGAGTCGTCCACATCCCGCAGAAATTCACTCCCCCTTTTTCTCCAGGACTTCGGCGTCAAATACCAGACTGTCTTTTTCATGACGTCTATATCCTTCACCATATAGAACACGAGAAAAGGAATCGTCGCCGCGATCAGGATATAATCAAGCACGAAACGGATGCTTCTGATCGTGCTTTCAATCGTGCCGGCAAGAAACGTTTCTGTCTGCTGAATCATTTTGTCCATCCGATGGTGCATGCCGTCAGGCCAATGATCCGTGTGATTATGCAGATGCTTCAGCATACTGTTGTAGTTTTTGGCAAGACCGGGAATGCTCTCAGACAGATCCTGCAGCTGTTCAATTAAAACAGGAACCCCTTTATAAACCCCCCAGCCGATTCCGCCGAAAAACAGGCAATAAATCAGAAGCAGGCTTAAAGTTCTAGGCATCCCTTTTCTATGAAGCCATTCAGTAATCGGAAGTAAAAGATAAGCAATAAATACTGCGATGAATATAGGAATAAAGAGAGATTTTATAACAAGCCAAATGGGAGACCATAACATATCGAGCATGCAAAAGACATACACTGTTAACAAAACGAGCAGACATACAGCCGTCCACATTAAGAGCTGCAGCGGTTTTTGAAGCATGACGTTTCACCTCTTGCTTTATCTTTTGACAGAAAGCCGGAATTATTCCCGTTTCATAAACTCCGCCTTATGACGCAGACCTCTTGACGGAAATAATTATCAGAAATTACGAAATAATCTAAATAATATTCATAAAAATCTGTATAACCATCGTAATGTGTTAAAGGATTTCAAAAACTGTCCAGTCAATATGACTCATGTTTTTTTAAGGAGGATGGCCATGATTTCATTTCAGGATGTAAATAAGCACTACGGACATTTCCACGTGCTGAAAAACATTAATCTGCACATTAAAAAAGGGGAAGTCGTCGTTATCATCGGACCTTCAGGATCGGGAAAAAGCACGCTTCTCCGCTGCATTAATCAGCTGGAAACAGTTGATGGAGGCGCCTTAACGGTAAACGGCGTCTCCATCCATGACAAGAAAACGGATATAAATAAGGTCCGCCGCAATATCGGCATGGTGTTTCAGCATTTTCATCTGTACCCGCACAAAACCGTTCTGCAAAACATCATGCTCGCACCGATCAAAGTGCTTAAGCAATCAAAAGAAGAAGCAAAAGAAACGGCCTTATACTATTTGAAAAAAGTCGGTATACCGGAAAAAGCGGACGCTTATCCTTCACAGCTTTCGGGCGGCCAGCAGCAGCGTGTCGCCATCGCCAGGGGGCTTGCGATGAAGCCCGAAATTATGCTGTTTGATGAACCCACATCCGCGCTTGATCCGGAAATGATCGGGGAAGTGCTGGATGTCATGAAAACACTCGCAAAGGAAGGCATGACCATGGCAGTCGTCACACATGAAATGGGATTCGCAAAAGAAGTGGCGGACCGCATCGTGTTTATCGACGGCGGAGCCATCTTAGAAGAAGCTGCACCGGCTGAATTTTACGAAAGCCCCCGTGAAGAGAGGGCGCGTTTATTCTTAAGCCGTATTTTAAATCACTGAAAAGAAACGGAGGAGCGCTTATGTCACGCGTAACAAAATGGTTGTCATTCGGATTGATATCACTGCTGGCCATCTTTATGCTGGCAGCCTGCGGAGGGAAAGAAACGTCCGGGGATTCAAAAGGAACGGGAAAAGACACGTTAGCCTCTATTAAAGACAGAGACAAAATCATCTTCGGCGTCAAAACCGACACGAGGTTATTCGGGCTGAAAAACCCAAGCTCTGGTGATATTGAAGGCTTCGATATTGATATCTCAAAACAGCTCGCAAAAGATATTCTGGGGGATGAGAAGAAAGCGGAATTTAAAGAAGTGACGTCAAAAACGAGAATTCCGATGCTGCAAAACGGCGATATCGATGCCATCACCGCCACGATGACGATAACGGATGAGCGGAAAAAAGAAGTTGATTTCTCAGATGTTTATTTTGAAGCCGGGCAATCCCTGCTCGTCAAAAAAGGAAGCAGCATCAAAAGCACCGAAGACCTGGGAAAAGGCTCAAAAGTATTGGCGGTAAAAGGCTCTACTTCCTCACAAAACATCAGAGAAAAAGCGCCTGACGCCTCAGTGCTGGAATTTGAAAATTACGCCGAAGCGTTCACTGCGCTAAAAGCGGGACAGGGAGATGCGCTCACAACCGATAATGCGATTTTATACGGCATGGCAGATGAAAATAAACAATATCAGCTGACAGGCGAAACCTTCACCGATGAACCTTACGGAATCGCCGTCAAAAAAGGCCAATCCGGACTCATCAAGGAAATCAACGCCTCTTTGAAAAAAATGAAAGCCGACGGCAGGTACGAAAAAATCTATAAAAAATGGATTAAAGAAGAACCGGCAAAATAGAAAGGACCGCGGGATGAGCAGCTATGCTCATCCCCGTTTTATAAGGAGTGACATAGATGAACTTTTCAATTTTAACGGAAAACTTCGATATGTATATGGACGGTTTCCTGCACACATTGCTTGCGAGCTTCGTCGCGCTGGCAGGCAGTTTTGCGCTGGGCGTTCTGATCGCAGTCATGAGAATCACGGCTTTCAAACCCCTTCAATGGATCGGCACTGCGTATGTGGAATTTATCCGGAACATCCCGCTTCTCCTCATCACATTCGTTTTTTATTTCGGACTTCCGAACGCCGGGCTGAGACTGGACGGCTTTCAGGCGGGAACGATTGCGCTTACGATTTATACGTCCGCCTTTATCGCAGAAGCCATCAGAGCCGGAATTCAGACTGTCTCCAAAGGGCAGATGGAAGCGGCCAGATCGTCAGGCTTCACCTACAGTCAGGCGATGAGATACGTCATTCTTCCTCAGGCCGTAAAAATCGTGATTCCGCCGCTCGGAAACCAATTTCTCAACCTTGTCAAAAACTCATCAATACTCGGAGTGGTGGCGGGACTCGATTTGATGTATCAGGCGGATCTCGTTTCCTCAAGCACTCTTGTCGTGTTTGATGTCTATATTTTCGTCGCGCTTTTTTATTTGATATTAACGATCCCGCTCAGCATCGGGGTTCACTATTTGGAAAGACGTCTCGGAAAGAGTTATTAGAAAAGGAGAGTGAAAAACATGGATTTTAGCGGCGCCTATACACCTGACCATCTGCTGTTTTTATGGGACGGCTTTTTGGTCACACTTTATGTTGCGCTGATCTCCATTGTCCTGAGTTTTATTTTCGGGCTTGCCGCCGGCACTTTGCGCTATGCGAAAATCCCTATCGTCTCGGGCAGTATAGCGGCCATTGTGGAAACCATCCGCAACCTGCCGCTGTTATTAATCATTTTCTTTACGTTTTTTGCCCTTCCGGAAATCGGGATCAAACTGGAAATTACCGCGGCCGCCATCACGGCGCTTACGATTTTTGAATCTGCCATGCTGTCAGAAATCATCAGAAGCGGTTTGCAATCCGTTGACAAAGGACAGATTGAAGCTGCGCGTTCTTCAGGACTGACGTACACGCAAACTCTTTTTCTCGTCGTCATGCCGCAGGCGCTCAGGCGTATGGTTCCTCCGATTGTGAGCCAGTTTATTTCTTTATTAAAGGATACGTCACTTGCGGTCGTCATCGCTCTGCCCGAACTGATTCATAACGCGCAGATTTTAAACGGACAAAGCGCTGACGGGGGATATTTTTTCCCGATCTTTCTGCTGGCGGCCCTGATGTATTTCGCGGTCAATTACAGCCTGTCTATCGCGGCCAGACGGCTGGAAACGAGACAAACGTAAAAAGGATACTTCCGGAGAAGTATCCTTTTTTCTGCTTAAAACATTTTCATGACTCGTCTTCTCATCCGTTTCATACCTTTTTTATTCAGCATATCGGACTGAGAAGCCATACGATACATAACGGCTCCAGCTCCTAAAGCCAACAGAGAGGTCATTGTTCTGCCCATCGCGCGTATCTCCTTTCAACTTTAAAAATTGATACTGCGTTCGTCTTCAGAAAACAAATCATCAAGACTGCTTAATGTGCCGTCTTCCTCTACTTGATGTGTCGCAATTTTGCCTTTGGCCACCGTCAGCTCAATGAAGCAGCCCCAGCAATAGTATTGGTTTACGCCGATTTTGCCGATATCTTTACTTTTGCAGTTCGGACATACAAGCACAGACTACACCTCTTATCCGTTCAGGACGATGCCTTCTTTCCCCGCTTCAATAAGCGTATCGGCGGCGCGGCGCACTTGGCGTCTGCCAGCCAGATCTGAAAAGAAGCCGTCCGAGAGTTCATATGCTACGATTATGCCCTTGTCCAAACAAAAGTATACATCTTCCAGCAAACCGAACATTTCACCATCGGGCGATTTCACCGGCTGCATCTTAATCTGTTCAAAGGTGAAACAGCTCTTCGGCAAAGGCTGCAAATGAGCATGACCGGCAGCTACGGCTTCTTGTTCCATCTCTTTTATATCACTTGCCTCTAAAAAAAGATGGCGGTTGTGAAACAGGCGTTTCTGCTCCAACACGAAACCGAGAAACCGGCCGTCCAGAGAGAAACATACATCCGATATCATCCCGAGACTGCGCCCGTTTTCGTCATATACTGTTCGTCCTTCAGCTGCATGGCATGTTCTCAAAGTGTGATCAACCACCTTTTGTTGAACACGTATAGGTTTTGCCAAGAAGCCGGGCAGCATACTTTGAAATGACTTCCACAGGCGAAAACCCGGCGCATGTTTATGCTCCGGGTTTTATTTACGCTTTTTCTTCCATAAAGTCAAACGGCGTGATGCCTTCCATTCCGATGTTTGCATCATATACACTGAACGGCAGCTCTTTTTGCAGGGCGGCCAGTTCTGCATCCATCTCTTCAGTCTGCTCTGTGAGCCTGTTTTTAAGCGACGTCTGTCTGACGGTGGCATCATTGTTTTTGACGCCCCATTCAAGCGCTTCTTCTTCTCCGCAAAGAATCAGAAATTTTTTCGCCCTTGTTATGGCGGTATAAAGCAGATTTCTCCTGAGCATTCGATAGTAGCCTTTGACGATAGGCAGGACGACAATAGGGAATTCGCTTCCCTGCGACTTATGAATGGAACAGCAGTAAGCGTGGGTAAACTGGCTGAAATCCTTTTTCGTAAAGGTGATTTCGTTGCCGTCAAACGAGACGACGACCATGTCTTCTTTTTCCGTATTTTCTTTGGCATAAAAAATGGACACGATTTCGCCGATATCGCCGTTAAACACATTGTTTTCCGGCTGGTTGACAAGCTGTAATATTTTATCGCCCGTCCTGTAGACGACATCACCGAATTTCAGCTCCCGCCTTTTTTCTTTCGGCGGATTCATGATGTCTTGAAGAAGCATATTCAGCTCGTTAATTCCCGCTTTTCCCCTGTACATCGGGGCAAGCACTTGAATATCCCTGGAGGTATACCCCTTTTTTAAAGCGTTCGAGACGACCTGATCCACGACTTCTTTAATCTGTGAAGAATTACAGCGGATAAATGAGCGGTCCTTTGTCGGCGCGGTCAGCCCCTTTGGAAGCAGTCCTTTTTTCATATCATGCGCAAGTTCCACAATGGATGATCCTTCAGCCTGACGGTAAATATCTGTCAGGCGCACGGTCGGCAGCACCTCAGAAGCTAAAAGGTCTCTGAGCACCTGCCCCGGTCCTACTGAAGGAAGCTGGTCTTCATCACCGACGACAATGAGCTGAATGTGCTTAGGAAGCGCCTTAAACAAATGGCTGGCGAGCCAGATATCGAGCATGCTCGCTTCGTCTATAATGATCAGTTTCCCTTCAATCGGCTGATCTTCATTGTAGGTAAAGCCTTCAGCGCCATTCCAGCCGAGCAGCCTGTGAATCGTAACAGCCGGCAGACCCGTAGATTCGCTCATCCGTTTTGCGGCTCTTCCCGTCGGCGCGGCAAGCAGCACCGGAAACGCCTCGTCTTTTTTATAATCACCGGGGTCAAGCGATACTCCGTGCAGTTCACTGTATAATTCCACGATTCCTTTAATAACGGTCGTTTTCCCCGTCCCAGGTCCTCCGGTCAGTAAAAGCATCGGTGAAGACAGCGCTTTTTGAATGGCATCCTTTTGGCTTGGTGCGTATTGAACATTCATCCGTTCTTCCAGTTCACCGAGTGCAAGCAGAAATTCCGATTCAGGAAATTGATCGGCATACTCCGTCTGAGCCGCAATGTCGAGCACGCGTTTTGCGACATTTTGTTCGGCGTAAAACAAGGACGGAAAATAGCAGCGCTCTCCTTCAATGACTATATCCTTACTCTCCCCGAGGGCGATGATGCCGTCAGCCGCATCCATTTCCGTGACGCGGCCGCCTTCAGCTGACTGATTCAGGAGCGTTTGCGTATTGATAATCAGCTGCTTTGTCTCTATGTACGTATGGCCTTCTGAAAGACAGGTCGATTCAATCGTATATAAGATTGCCGCTTTGATCCGCTCCGGGTGGTTTCCTGACAGACCCATTTTTCCGCCCAGCTCGTCAGCTTTCACAAAGCCTATGCCTTCAACGTCTTTTACAAGCTGATAAGGATTTTCCTGAATTTTCTCCAGGGTTTCCGTTTCGTAGGCCTGATATATTTTCATTGATAGCTGGGGCCCGAAACCGTATTGGTTCAGAGAGATCATAATCTGCTCAAGCCCCTGATGCCGCTGCAGCTCTCCGGCAAGCTTATCCGCTTTCTTTTTCGACATTTTCGGCACATCGTAAAGCACCGACGCATCCGTCAGAATTTTATTGAGCGCGCCGTCTCCGAGCTTTTTGACGATTTCTTCCGCCGTTTTTTTTCCGATTCCTTCAAACAGATCACTTGATAAGTAATGAATGATCCCTTCTTTTGTGGTCGGAATTTCTTTTTTAAAGTGTTCAGCCTGAAATTGCAGGCCGAACTTAGGATGCGTGGCGGTTTTTCCGTAAAATGTGTAGGTCTCATCTTCTTGCAGCAGAGGGAAGTAGCCCGTTACGGATACGACCTTGTCTTCGATCGCCTCAGACGTTTCTGCAACTTTGACTTTCAGCACTGTATACAGGTTGGTGTCATTGTGATAAATGACCGTATGAATGACGCCTTTTACATACGGCTGTTCTTCGATGTTCAGCTGATCCACGAGCCTTCCCTCCTTTTGTTATGACTGGGTGATAAGCTGTTTCGCATGAAGCGCAAGCATATGATCAGGCTGTATGCCGATTGCGCCTTCCAGCATCTCAAGCGCCTTTTCACGATTTTCTTTGTACGCGTAAGCGACCCCAGCATTATAAAATGCGTCCGCGTGGCTTGGGTCCTGCTCGATCACCGTCTCAAACTGCGCCAGAGCTTCATCCAGCA
The DNA here is from genome assembly GCF_026420705.1 of Bacillus sp. NEAU-CP5. NCBI lineage: Bacteria > Bacillati > Bacillota > Bacilli > Caryophanales > Bacillaceae > Bacillus > Bacillus sp. NEAU-CP5. Next base: position 622,066 of record NZ_JAPMOV010000002.1, read on the forward strand.
TTTCTTCGTTTGCGAGACACATTCCGAACTGGAAGCGTGCTTCCGTGTCATTTTCGTTTAATTCAACGGCACGCTGCAAATACGGCAGTGCAAGCTTCGGCCGCTCTAATTTAACGAGAACGGTCCCCAGCATATAAAACAAATCTCCGTTTTCCATTCCGGAGCGAAGCGCTTTTTCAAACATATCCTTCGCTTCGGAAAACGATTCTTTCATCACATATACGTTTCCCGCACCGTAATAAGCGGCTGCCGCCGAATTGTCCAATTCGAGCGCTCTGTTATAGAATGCAAGCGCCCGTTCGAGTTCGTTCACAGAAGAAAGCAGATTTGCGAAGTTGATATACGGCACCGGATCTTGCCCGTTTTCCTCAATCGCTTTCGTAAAAGCCTCTGCCGCTTTTTCAAAATCGCCCTCTTGCATGGCGTCAATCCCGATTTTATTATAATCCATTTTTAACTTCCTTTCGCTAAAAAACCCCAACATGCGAGTTGAGGTTTTTTACATGTATTATACGTACCACAATTTTGTTTCGTCTTTATAGACGTCATCTATCGTTCCGCCGCCGAGGCACTCTTCTCCGTCATAAAAAACGACGGCTTGTCCCGGCGTAACTGCGCGTACCTGCCCGTCAAAAATGACTACCGCTTCATCATCACCCGTCATTTTCACCGTTACTTTGTGATCTTCCTGACGGTAGCGGAATTTCGCCGTGCATGTCATTTCGCCGCCGCCCATCAGACCGGGACGCGTCCAGCTGACATTTGTCGCCGTGATCTTATCGGAATACAGAAGCGGATTATGGAATCCTTGATCAACATACAGAATGTTTTTTTCAAGATCTTTACCGACGGCGAACCACGGCTCGCCGCTTCCGCCAATTCCAAGACCGTGGCGCTGTCCGATTGTATAATACATCAGACCGTCATGACGCCCTTTTACTTCTCCGTCCATTGTCATCATATCGCCCGGCTGAGCGGGGAGATATTGGCTGAGAAACGTTTTGAAGTTGCGTTCGCCGATAAAGCAGATTCCCGTGCTGTCTTTTTTCGCAGCTGTCGCAAGTTCCGCTTCTTTGGCGATTTCCCGCACGCGGCTTTTTTGCAGATCACCGATCGGGAACATGACTTTGCTGAGCTGTTCCTGATTGAGCTGATTCAGAAAATAAGTCTGGTCCTTGTTTTCATCCAGGCCGCGGAGCATGCGCACTGTACCTGCGCTTCTGTCCACGCGGGCGTAATGGCCCGTCGCAAGATAATCCGCGCCGAGTGACAGAGCATGATCCAAGAAAGCCTTAAACTTAATTTCTTTATTGCACATGACATCCGGATTGGGGGTTCTTCCGGCTTTATATTCATCAAGGAAATATTGAAATACCTTTTCCCAATATTGCTTTTCAAAATTGACGGCATAATACGGAATTCCGATCTGGTTGCAGACCCGGATGACGTCTTCATAATCTTCCGTCGCCGTGCAAAAACCGTTTTCGTCCGTATCATCCCAGTTTTTCATAAAGATTCCGATTACATCGTAGCCCTGCTCCTTCAGCAGAAGGGCCGCCACGGAAGAGTCCACGCCGCCGGACATGCCGACTACGACTCTTGTATCCTCCGGCCGTTTTTCCATTTGCATTCACTCCATTAAAAACGTAAGTCCGCCGTTTTAAGCAAGCCGTTTAACGACGGCGGCAAGCTTTTCGGCGGCTGTTTCGATTTGTTCCGCCGTATTGCCGAGGCCGAAGCTGAGGCGGATTGACGAAGTCAGCCTGCCGCTCTCACTTCCGAACATGGCCGTAAGCACATGGGACGGAAGAACGGATCCCGCTGTACAAGCAGATCCGCTGGAGACGGCAATGCCTTCCATGTCAAGATTGACCAGCAGCGCTTCCACCGGCACACCGGGAAAGTAAAGGTTTAAAATATGAGGCAGGCATTTCTCGGCATCTCCGTTCACCTCCGCTGTGACGCCGGATTTTTCCAGCGTACTCATGATGATGTTCTTAAACTCCCTATACTTCGCTGTTTTCTCTTCCCTCTCACGGTTTGAAAGGACGACCGCTTCTTTTAAGCCGGCGATGCCCGGTACATTTTCCGTCCCCGCGCGGCGCTTTCGTTCCTGCTCTCCCCCGAGAAGAATCGGTGACAGCTTCACCTCTTGATTTACATATAAAAAGCCTGTCCCTTTAGGCCCGTTAAGCTTGTGACCGGAAACAGACAGCATGTCAATTCTGCTTTTTTTCACGTCAATCGGCATATAACCGAATGCCTGGACGGCATCTGTGTGAAAATAGGCCTGATGCCCGCTTAACAGCTCTCCGATTTCGTCAATCGGCTGAATGGTACCGACTTCGTTATTGCCATACATGACGGTAACAAGGATTGTATCATCACGGAGCGCTTCTTTCACCTGATTTGCACTGATCCGTCCTGAAGGGCCGGGGATGAGGTATGTCACCTCAAAGCCGTCTTCTTCCAGCTTTTCGCAGGCGTGCAATACAGCATGATGCTCAACAGCGGTCGTAATGATATGCTTTCCTTCATTCTTCCGGGCGGCAGCCGTTCCGAAAATCGCTAAATTATCAGCCTCCGTGCCGCCGCTTGTGAAAATAATTTCCTGTTCTTTCGCACTGATTTCGCGCGCGATGTCCGCTCTCGCTTCATCGACCCATTTCCGGGATTCTCTCCCGAATGAATGAATGCTTGACGGGTTGCCGAAACTGCCGAAGAAATGGGGCTTCATCTCTTCGAGCACACGCTCATCCATCGGGGAAGTCGCGGCATGATCTAAATAAATCCGTTCCATTGTCTGTACACCTCTGGTTTAAATATAGAACATATAAGCTTCCTGCTCGCCGTCCGTGTAGCTCGCAAGGTCTTCTAACGTCGTGCTGTCCAGCACGTCTTTTACAGCGTCGCGGATGCGGATCCATAACTCCCGCTTGGCAGGCTCTTCATCCTCAAGCACTTCTACCGGGCTGATCGGCCCTTCCAGCACTCTGATAATATCTCCGGCCGTTATCTCTTCAGGCTGGCCCCCGAGCACGTAACCCCCGTAAGCGCCTCTGATGCTTTTTACGAGTCCGGCGTTTCTAAGCGGTGATACAAGCTGTTCCAAGTAATGCTCAGAAAGGCTGTTTGTTTGGGCGATGCTTTTGAGCGACGTCGGACCGTCTCCGTGCTTTTTCGCCAATTCAATCATAATGGTGAGCCCGTATCTTCCCTTTGTCGATATTTTCAATATGAACACCCCAGTCAATTCTAATTGTTAATTTATACAAGTAAATGGATATGAATAATCTGTTTAGTATCTTATAGACCAACTGTTATTATAACATAACTTATCCTAATTTTCATTGAAACACGGGGCCCGCCGCAATTCGCTTTTCTAATCGTCCGTTTTCCGTTACCCTGTATATGTAAGGAGAGATGTTCATGAAACCACTGGCGTATCGGATGCGGCCTGCCAATATTGAAGACATTATCGGCCAGGAACATTTGGTCAAAGAAGATAAAATCATCGGCAGAATGGTGCGTGCAAAGCACTTATCATCCATGATCCTGTACGGACCGCCGGGCATCGGAAAAACATCCATCGCCACAGCGATCGCAGGATCGACAAGCATCGCATTCAGGAAATTGAATGCCGTCATTCATAATAAAAAAGACATGGAGATTGTCGTACAGGAAGCGAAAATGTCAGGCCAGGTCATTTTAATCCTTGACGAAGTGCACAGGCTTGATAAGGGAAAGCAGGATTTTCTGCTGCCCTATTTAGAAAACGGCATGATTATTTTAATCGGCGCAACGACCGCCAACCCTTATCATGCCATTAACCCGGCCATCAGAAGCCGAACCCAGATATTTGAGCTTGAACCGTTAACACCCGATCTGATCAAGCAGGCATTGAAAAGAGCGCTCACAGATGAACACCGAGGACTCGGTTCTTACAGCGTTTCGGTGGACGACGACGCGATGGATCATTTCGCACAAGGGTGCGGGGGAGACGTCCGCTCCGCTTTGAACGCACTGGAGCTTGCCGTGCTCTCCACAAAGGAATCAAGCGACGGCACGGTCCGGATTACACGGGAAACAGCGGAAGAATGTCTGCAGAAAAAAAGCTATACTCATGATAAAAACGGCGATGCGCATTATGACGTCTTATCCGCCTTCCAAAAATCGATCCGAGGCTCGGACGCAAACGCCGCCCTTCATTATCTGGCCCGTCTGATCGAAGCCGGCGATCTTGAAAGCATATCAAGAAGGCTTCTCGTGATCGCCTATGAAGATATCGGCCTCGCAAGCCCGCAGGCAGGCCCCCGGGTGCTGAGCGCGATTCAGACCGCAGAACGGATCGGCTTTCCGGAAGCGAGAATTCCGCTGGCCAATGCGGTAATCGAATTATGCCTCTCGCCAAAATCAAACTCCGCCATCTCAGCCGTTGATGAGGCGCTCAAAGACATCAGGACGGGTAAAATCGGCGATGTGCCGAAACATTTAAAAGACGCCCACTATAAAGGGGCCCAAGAGCTGGGACGCGGGATCGGCTATCAATATCCTCACGATTTCGAGAACGGATGGGTCGAACAGCAATATTTGCCTGATCCGTTAAAAAACAAGCAATACTATAAACCGAAACAAACGGGGAAATTTGAAGCAGCCATAAAGCAAGTGTATGAAAAACTGATGAAGCAGAAAAAATAACCGGACAAGGACACCCTATGTGTTCTTGTCTTTTTTGATACCGGCCAAAATCTTTCGTGTAAACGGCGGATTCAAATAAAAAACAGCCTTTCCTGAAGAAGGCTGTTTTTCTTTTTATTTATCTTTAACCCGTTTAATGTCGATGTCCTTTAAGAGCTCCATGACAACATGTCCGCCCATAATCAGACCGGCCACTGACGGAACCCAGGCGTTGGAAGACGGCGGCATTTGCGCTTTGCGGATTTTCGCTTCATCATTCCCGACTTCTTTTCTGACGTCTTCACGGATGACGATCGGGCTTTCATCAGAAAAAATGACCTGTACGCCTTTTTTAATGCCCTCTTTGCGAAGCCTTGTGCGGACGACTTTGGCAATCGGATCGGTATGGGTTTTTGAAATATCAGCAATCTGAAAGCGTGTCGGGTCTGTTTTATTCGCCGCTCCCATGCTTGAAATCAGCGGAACATTCCGTTTCAGACATTCTTTCATCAGATGAATTTTATAATGAATCGTATCCGACGCGTCAATGACGTAATCAAGCGGATACTCAAAGAACTGCTCATATGTCTCTTCTGTATAAAACATTTTTAAGGCGACGACATCGCAATCCGGATTAATATCCGCGATCCGTGCTTTCATCAAGTCTGTTTTCGGCTGTCCCACCGTCGACAAGAGCGCATGCAGCTGGCGGTTTACGTTTGTAATGTCAACATCATCTTTATCGACAAGCACGATCCGCCCCACTCCGGACCTCGCCAATGCTTCGGCTGCGAATGAACCGACTCCGCCGACGCCGAGAACGGCCACCGTGCTGTTTTTTAACGTGTCCAGCCCTTCTTTTCCAATCGCTAGCTCATTTCTGGAAAACTGATGTAACAAGAACCTCACTCCACATTCTGGTTTTATAAACTCGGCTTGTCAAAAAGCCGCTGGTTTTAGCGCACAAAAAATAAAGTCCCAATTGTGCCGTTGCAGCTTTCCTTCGTTTTGAACCCGCTCTCAGCAGGTGGGTGCCCTTTTTTAAATCTTGTAAGTCCTCTTAACGAATGAAAAGAGGCATGTACGCCATTTAAAAATACGGGCTCCCAAATCAAAAAAATGTTCGGTCAAAACTAGGTGTACAACTAACACATCAGGACTTTATTTAACTTGTCAAAATCATATCACAGCAGATTTTGATTTTCAAGAAACAAACTGCTGATCTTTACTGTTTCACTTTTCTTTTGACAGAAAGGTGAAGTTCTTCAAGCTGGGCGTCGCTCACTTCGCCGGGCGCTTCCGTAAGAAGGCAGCTTGCGCTTGCCGTTTTCGGGAAAGCGATCGTATCTCTTAAGTTTGTGCGTCCTGCAAGAAGCATAACCAAACGGTCTAAGCCGAGCGCGATTCCGCCGTGCGGAGGGGCGCCGTATTCAAAGGCTTCAAGAAGGTATCCGAATTCCTCCTCCGCTTCTTCTTTTGTAAAGCCGAGAAGCCCGAACATTTTTTCCTGAACGTCTTTTTCAAAAATACGGATTGAGCCTCCGCCGAGTTCATAGCCGTTTAAGACAAGGTCGTAAGCCTGCGCTTTCATATCTTCAGGCGCCGTTTCAATCAGGTCAAGATCTTCACGGACAGGCATTGTAAACGGGTGGTGAGCCGCATAGAAACGGCCTTCTTCCTCGTCATGCTCCAGTAACGGCCAGTCCACAACCCACAGGAAGTTGAAGAGGCTTTCGTCAATCAGGCCGCGTTCTTTGCCGAGCTTTAAGCGAAGCGCGCCGAGGGATTGAGCCACAACCTCAAACTTATCAGCGCCGAACAGGAGCAGATCGCCTTCAGAAGCATCAAGCGCTTCAGCCAGTTTTGCCTGCTTCTCTTCATCAAAGAATTTCGCAATCGGGCCTTTTACGCCGTCAGCTTCAACTTTCACCCAAGCGAGACCTTTCGCGCCGTAATTTCCGGCAAAAACGCCGAGCGCATCGATATCTTTTCTGGAATAGTCGCCGGCAGCGCCTTTGACATTGATCGCTTTTACAACGCCGCCGTTTGCCACGGCTGATGAGAACACCTTAAATTCAGTATCTTTCACTATGTCTGACACGTCCGTCAGCAGCATGCCGAAGCGGGTGTCAGGCTTGTCGGAACCGTAGCTGTTCATCGCTTCTTCATATGTCATTCGCGGAAGCGGCAGCGGTACTTCAACACCTTTTGTTTCAAGCATGACTTTCGCCATCATCTCTTCCGCCAGAGCCATGATGTCCTCTTGACTCATAAAGGACATTTCGATATCAATCTGCGTAAATTCCGGCTGGCGGTCTGCACGCAAGTCTTCATCGCGGAAGCAGCGGGCCACTTGATAATACCGTTCAAAGCCAGACACCATCAGAAGCTGTTTAAAAATCTGCGGCGATTGCGGCAGGGCGTAAAATTCTCCTTCATGCACCCGGCTCGGCACTAAGTAATCACGGGCGCCTTCGGGAGAGCTTTTTGTTAAAATCGGTGTTTCAATATCAAGAAATCCGTTTTCATCCAAGAAATGGCGGATGGATTTTGTGACTTGATGGCGCATTTGCAATGTTTGAAACATCGCCGGGCGGCGCAAATCCAAATAGCGGTGTTTTAACCGGACGTCTTCAGAAACGTCAGCCGCCTGGTCACTGATCGGAAACGGAGGCGTTTTCGCCGTACTGAGCACCGTTACCGCTTCAGCTTTAATTTCAATTTTACCGGTTTTCAGGTTGGGATTCACCGTGCCTTCTTCACGGGCAGAAACCGTGCCTTCGATATCAAGCACATATTCGTTTCTGATTGCTTCCGCTGCGGCAAGGGCTTCCTTCGATACGTCAGGGTTGAACACGACTTGCACAATACCCGAGCGGTCACGCAAATCAATGAAAATCAAGCCGCCGAGATCGCGCCGCTTCTGCACCCACCCTTTCAGTTTGACGGTTTCGCCAATCGCTTTTTCAGTTATCTCGCCACAATAATACGTTCTTCCAAACATAGCGTTCCTCTCCTTCACTGCTTTTGATCTGCCTTTAACACTTGTATCAGCTCGTCTAACACCACTTCACGCTGCTCTCCTGTTTCCGCATCTTTTACATTGATTTTATTCTGGGCAAGCTCATCTTCCCCTAAAATCGCAATAAAACGTGCGCCGAGACGGTCAGCCGTTTTGAATTGGCCCTTCATCTTTTTATTTTCATAATCGATTTCACTTGAGATGCCCGCTTCTCTCAGTTTGTACACGAGGGAAACGGAATAATCCTTCGCTTTTTCTCCGAGCGTCACGATGTAGCAGTCAATCCCCTGATTGACGGGAAGCTCTGTTTTCTCAGCGTCAATGGCTGCCAGCAGACGTTCGATGCTCATCGCAAATCCGATACCCGGCGCTTCAGGTCCGCCGATCTGTTCAACAAGCCCGTCATAGCGGCCCCCGCCGGCAAGGGTTGTAATCGCTCCGAATCCTTCGGCATTGCTCATAATTTCAAAAGCGGTATGGTTATAATAATCAAGCCCTCTGACAAGGTTCGGATCTATTTCGAACGGGATGCCGAGATGGTTTAAGTATTGTTTTACTTTCTCAAAATAAGCGGCTGATTCTTCATTTAAGTAATCAAGAATGGACGGAGCCGTTTTCATCAGTTCATGCTCTCTATCTTTCTTACAGTCAAGAATTCTGAGCGGGTTTGTGTGCAGACGCGACTGGCAGTCCGAGCAAAATTCTCCGATGCGCGGTTCAAAATGTTTGACGAGCGCTTCCCGGTAGGATTTGCGGCTCTCCTGGTCACCAAGGCTGTTCAGCACAAGCTTGACATGTTTCAAACCGGCTTTACGGTAAATACTCATCGCAAGCGCAATGACTTCTGCATCCACGGCCGGATCTTTGGAGCCGATCGCTTCAATTCCGAATTGATAGAACTGGCGGAAACGCCCCGTCTGCGGACGTTCGTAACGGAACATCGGTCCGACATAATAAAGCTTCGTCGGCTGCACCGGGTTCGCAAATAATTTATTTTCATTGAACGCGCGGACTGCGGCGGCTGTTCCTTCCGGCCGAAGCGTCAGGCTTCTCCCTTTACGGTCTTCAAACGTGTACATTTCTTTCTGCACGATATCTGTAGACTCACCGACGCCTCTTGCGAACAATTCCGTATGTTCGAAGATCGGCGTGCGGATTTCTTTATATTGATAAGTGCGGCACGTCTCCCTCATAATTTGTTCGACGAACTGCCATCTGTCTGATTCACCCGGCAGTATGTCCTGTGTGCCTCTTGGAATGTGATATGCCATGTTACAGGCCTCCTTAATGTCTTTCTTCAAATAAAAAAACTCCCGCTCCTACTATACATGTATAGTAGGGACGAGAGTTATACCCGTGGTGCCACCCTAGTTGGAATGCCGAAGCATCCCCGCTCTGACCTTTAACGCAGGTTCACGTCCGCTGCCTAATGACTTACAAAAGCGTTCAGCAGGGAACCTCCGGAGTGTTGTTTCGAGAAAGATGCAGTGCGGATCCGCTTTCAGCCCGGGGCGGTTCCTCTCTTCTCCATGCATTCTGACCTACTCTTCTCCATTATCGGTTCAAAATCGTTATCATGACTTATGTACATCAATTTCTATTATAATAATGGGATTGCACTCCCCTGTCAAGTTTTATTCCGTCTGTTTTTCCTTGCGACCGCTTCTTTCGATAAGAGACCGAACTCCGTCGCCGTCTCTTCAAGAAAACCCGCCTTTTCTCTATCGCTCTGATCACTGAAATGCAGATTTCCTTCCGCATCGTGCAGCGCGCGTCCCATTTTTGGTTGATATTTCATGATTTGCACACCTTTTCGCTGTATTTATGACTAGTATAAACAAACCATTTTATTTTTATTTAACATTCAGCAAGGAAAATACGATATTATACAAGAATGTATTTTAGTTAGTTCAGAAAGGAGGACAGCCATGAAGAAGAGAACTCTTGCTCTTATTTTATGCGGCGTCATCATCACAGCGCTTCTTCCGTCATTCCACACCGCAATCGCCGCAGAGGGAGAAGCGGTCATCGCGACAGACAAGATCAATGTCAGAGGCGGTCCCGGCCTGAGCTATGGAATTAAGGCTGAAGTAAAAAAAGGGGAAAGATACCCGATCGCTAAAGAAGAGGGAGACTGGGTGCAGCTTCAGCTGAGCCCCGGTAAAACCGGATGGGTCGTTTCCTGGCTGATATCAAAAACAGCCGGGGGAGCAGACAATTCATCCGCAACAAGCGGAACGGTCACTTCGACCGATCCTGACCTCCGCATCAGAAAAGGCCCGGGGACATCATATGAAGTCATCGGCAAACTTCCGCAAGGCGCACATGCATCCGCGCTGGACAAGAACAGCGGATGGGTGAACATTTCTTATCAAGGCACAACCGGATGGGTTTCTTCCGAATACGTCACCGCGAACAGCGGCGGATCGGATACGAAAGCAACTTCGGCCCGGAGCGGGTCAAAAAACGGGACGGTCGGCGTTTCTTCATTGAATGTCAGAAGTGCAGCATCACATGATTCAGCGATTATGACTAAATTATCACGCGGAACAAAGGTTTCCATCTTAAGTGAAGACCACGGCTGGCTGAAAATTGAAGCAAACGGGCAAAAAGGCTGGGCAGCAAGCCACTACATCATAAAGGATTCTGACTCATCGGACAGCGCATCCGGCTCGGGAGACGGTTCTGCGGGCTCAGGCTCCTCGAAAAAAGCGTATATTGTGTACGGCGGCACCAACTTAAGGAGCTCGGCCTCGACTTCCGCTTCTATCGTAAAAAGAGCAGATAAAGGCGCAGCCTACCCGATTGTCGGCTCAAGCGGCAAATGGTATGAAGTCCGGCTTGAAAACGGACAAACCGCATATGTGGCAAACTGGGTCGTACAAACGTCAAAAAGCGGTGAGGAAACAGGTGAAGCACCTTCTCCCAACACGTCAGGCGGCAGCGGCTCACTTAAAAACAAAACGATCGTCGTTGATCCCGGACACGGAGGAAAAGACAGCGGAACGATCGGCTACTCCGGAAAGTTTGAAAAAAACGTAACCATTAAAACCGCTAAGCTGCTGGCCCAAAAATTGCGGGCATCCGGTGCAAACGTGTATATCACCAGACAGGATGATACTTTTATCAGCCTGCAGGCCAGGGTTTCAACCTCTCATTACCGGAATGCGGATGCCTTTATCAGCATTCACTATGACAGCTATGCCGATACGTCAACGCGGGGAAGCACGGCTTATTATTACAGTCCGTCTAAGGATCGCCAGCTTGCCTCAGACGTCCATTCTGAAGTAGTGAAGCGTTCCCCTATCCCGGATCGCGGCGTTCTGTTTGGCGATTATTACGTCCTGAGGGAAAATAAACGGCCTGCCATGCTGTATGAGCTCGGCTATCTCAGCCAACCGCAAGAAGAAACAATCATACATAGCGGCTCTTATCAGGAAAAAGTGACAGACGGAATTGAAAGCGGATTGGAACATTATTTTCAATCATAAAAAAAGCTGCCGAACGGCAGCTTTTTTATTGTTTAGAATCCATAATCAATGTAATCGGCCCGGAATTCGTCAGCTGAACATCCATCATGGCTCCGAATATTCCGGTTTCCACTTTGACTCCTTTTTCCCGAAGGAGTTCGTTCCACTTTTCATAAAGGAGCACTGCCTGATCCGGTTTAGCCGCATTCATAAAATTCGGGCGTCTCCCTTTCTTCGTTTCGCCGTAAAGCGTAAACTGGGAAACGGATAAAATCTCCCCGCCCGTATCCAAAAGCGATAAATTCATCTTGCCGCTTTCATCATCAAAAATCCGGAGATTCACGATTTTATCCGCCAAGTAAACGGCATCTTCTTCTGTATCTTCATGAGTGATGCCGACAAGCGCCATAATGCCGGGTCCGATCCGGCCGGCGACAGCGCCGTCAACCGTCACACTTGCTTCTGTTACACGCTGAACAACTAATTTCATAGCAAGCTCCTTTTAGTTCATTACCCGCCGGACTGAATAGATGTCTCTGATCTGCTTAATCCGCTCGACCACTTTATGCAGATGGTTGATGTTTTGAATAAAAATCGCCATATGAATCGTAGCGACTTTATTGCGGTCGGATTTGCCGGAGACAGAGGAGATGTTGGTTTTCGTCTCATTTACGGCTTGGAGCACCTCATTTAAAAGCCCGAGACGGTCATACCCCAAAATCTCAATCTCAACGTTATATTCTTTGCGTCTTTGAACCTGTGATTCATGCTCCCATTCAACGGGGATCAGACGTTCCTGCGCTTCATTCGTTTTGACGTTCGGACAGTCATCCCGGTGAACGGATACACCGCGGCCTTTTGTAATAAAACCGACAATATGGTCGCCAGGCACCGGGTTGCAGCATTTCGACAAGCGGACGAGAAGGTTGTCAATGCCTTTTACGCGCACACCCGCTTCCCGTTTTCTCCCTTGCGGATAATGTTTCGGCTCGGAAGTGACTTCCTGAACGATTTTTTCCTGCTCTTCCTGGTCACGCAGCTTCCGTTCTTTTTCGGTGAGCCTGTTGGCCACCTGAAGAGCGGTAATGCCGTTATACCCGACCGCCGCGTACATATCCTCTTCATTTGAGAAATTGAACTTGTCGGCAACTTTTTGAAGATTTTCGAGTGTTAAAACATCTTTCACTTCAAAATCAAGATTTTTAATTTCTTTCTCGACAAGCTCACGGCCTTTTTCGACGTTTTCTTCACGGCGCTGTTTCTTAAAGAATTGGCGGATTTTATGTTTCGCCTGGGACGTCTGCGCCAGTTTGACCCAGTCTTGACTCGGACCGTATGAATGCTTGGACGTCAGAATCTCGACGATGTCGCCCGTCCGGAGCTTATGGTCAAGCGTCACCATTTTTCCGTTCACTTTCGCCCCGATTGTTTTGTTGCCGATCTCCGAGTGGATTCTGTAGGAAAAATCAATCGGCACAGAGCCTGACGGCAGTTCAATGACATCGCCTTTTGGCGTAAATACGTATACCATGTCAGAAAACAGATCGATTTTCAGCGATTCCATAAATTCTTCCGCATCGGTAGACTCGTTTTGGAATTCCAGAATTTCACGGAACCAGGACAGTTTTTTCTCAAATGTCGCTTCTTCGTTTGCAGCCTTGCCTTCTTTATATGCCCAGTGTGCGGCCACCCCGTATTCAGCGATCTCATGCATCTCAAACGTTCTGATCTGCACTTCCAGCGGATCGCCTTTAGGCCCGATTACGGTCGTATGCAGCGACTGATACATATTCGGCTTAGGCATTGCAATATAATCTTTGAATCTGCCCGGCATCGGCTTCCAGCACGTATGAATAATGCCGAGTACGGCGTAGCAGTCTTTAATGCTTCCGACAAGAATACGGACGGCGAGCAGATCATATATTTCATTGAACTGTTTATTTTGCAGCGCCATCTTGCGGTAAATGCTGTAGATGTGCTTCGGACGTCCTGAAAAGTCCGCTTTGATATTCACTTCTTCGACGCGTTTTTTCACTTCATTGACAACCTCTTCGACATAAAGTTCGCGTTCCGCGCGCTTTTTCTTCATGAGGTTGACGATTCTGTAATATTGCTGAGGATTCAAATAACGGAGAGCGGTGTCTTCAAGCTCCCATTTGATTTTAGAAATCCCGAGCCGATGGGCCAGCGGAGCGAAAATTTCCAGCGTCTCATTTGAAATTCTCCGCTGCTTTTCCTGCGGAAGATGCTTTAACGTCCGCATATTGTGAAGGCGATCCGCCAGCTTGATCAATATGACTCTGATATCCTGAGCCATAGCGACAAACATTTTTCGATGGTTTTCCGCCTGCTGCTCCTCTTGAGATTTATACTTAATTTTACCGAGCTTCGTCACGCCGTCGACAAGCATCGCCACTTCTTCAGAAAATGCTTCCTTCAGGTCGTCGAGGGTGACATCCGTGTCCTCTACCACGTCATGCAGAAATCCGCCCGCAATTGTGGAAGGGTCCATTTCCAGATCGACGAGGATCCCCGCCACCTGAATCGGATGAATGATGTACGGCTCACCTGATTTGCGGTACTGTTCGCGATGCGCGTTTTGCGCATACAGGTAAGCTTTCTCAACAAACGCAATCTGCTCCTCCGGCAGATAAGTGCGCGCTTTATCTATTACTTGCTCGGCAGTCAATACTTGTTCGTTCGCCATGGAATCACCTTTTTTAAATGTAAACTGTATTAGTTTATTATCAAGAAAAAAACGAGAGATGTAAAGGGCAGAAGTTCAAAACACCTAAAGAATCTGTCAGGATGATGAAATAATAGGAAAAAAGCACCCTGACACGAGTGCTTTTTTCCATATGCGGTTAATATTTCATTAATGTTAAAATATCGTAATCGTCAAGCTTGTCTCTGCCGTCAAGGTAAGAAAGCTCGATTAAGAACGCAATACCGGCTACGACGCCGCCCAGCTCTTCGACTAGCTTAATCGTTGCTTCGATCGTGCCGCCTGTTGCAAGCAAGTCATCAGTAATCAGCACGCGCTGTCCCGGCAGAATCGCATCTTTATGAATTGTCAGTACGTCTTTTCCGTACTCCAAACCGTAATCGACTTTAATGACCTCACGCGGAAGTTTTCCTTCTTTCCGAACCGGCGCAAAGCCGACTCCGAGAGCGTATGCAACCGGACAGCCGATAATAAAGCCGCGCGCTTCAGGCCCGACAACTAAATCAATTTCTTTTTCTTTTGCATATTCAACAATTTGGTCAGTGGCGTAACGGTATACGTCGCCTTTGTCCATCAATGTCGTAATATCTTTAAATTGTACGCCTTCTTTCGGGTAATCGGGCACAATTGTTACGTATTTTTTAAGATCCATCTGTTCTATGTCCTCCTCGTACTTTCATAAGCTTCTGAACCTTGGTTCATCAGCTTATTCAGCCATTCCTTCAGCTCATGGGCTGCGGAATAATTGAGCTTCTGGTCTAATTCCATCAGCTGCTGTTTTACCTGATAGGTTTGCGAATCTGCCAGGTCGCGTTTTTTCGCGCCGCTCACGACAGACAGCACACCATCTTCTATTTTAACAAAACCGAGATCAAAAAACACCTTTGTCATGAAATTGATTGTGTCAATTGACCATCCTCTGTGTCTCGCAAGCTCTGAACCATGCTTGCCGAAGTCAAAAGCGCCCCTTTTCAAGAGAAATGCATAAAACCACTTGAAATCATTCCGCGATGGAAATGAGGACAGGAAATGTTCTTCATGATTGATAAAAACAAAATAAATCCGTTCCGGCTTCTTTCCGTCAAGCAAATGCTGCAGACGATCCGCTGACGGCGGCACATCCAGAAAAACGGCATATTTTCCGTCAAGCTGGAGAGCTTTCGCCTCGGATTCCGATGTGATCCCGGCAAGCTCGCCCGACAGCTCTTTTTCACGGAGCTTCTGAGCGGTTTTTTCGTTAAAGCTGATGAGCACCCGTTTTTCCTTCGGCAGCGCGGTGACCGTGTCTTCCCACGTCCGCTTGCCCCTGATATCAAAAAGCTGCCATTCCGGCACCGCAGCATCTTTAATCATCAGCTGGGGCTTCTTTCTGTTGTTCCATTCATTAATGGACATCTCGCCGACAATGGAAATCGTTGATCCGGGGACAACTCCGGCTTCAAGCTCTCCTTTGTTAAAGCCGACGCAGTCAAGGACGGCGGAGTCACTTTTCACCGTCATTTTCACGTGGTTTTTATTCGCTCCGATCAGGCGCACATCATCAAGCACGGCATTTTTCACCATCACATGCGGTTTAGGGTTAAGCATGCCGAACGGCGACAGCATATTCAATTCTGTAATGCTTTCAACGGTTATGTCTTCAACGCCGCAGACAAGATCAACCTCCTGAACGGGAATAAAATCCTCTTCCGTAAGGGTTTCTTCAGCCATTTGATTCAGCCTGTCCCTTAATTCCGCCACATCTTCAGCCTTCAACGTCATTCCTGCCGCCATCGGATGCCCGCCAAAATGAGGAAGAATGTCTCTGCACTGTGAAAGGCTCGTAAACAGGTTGAAGCCTCTGATGCTTCGCGCCGACCCTTTAGCGATTCCCTGCTCCTCATCTATCCCAAGCACAACAGCGGGCCGGTAAAAACGTTCAGCCAGCTTCGATGCGACAATACCGACGACTCCCGGATTCCAGCCGGCTTTTGCCACTACAATGGCAGACGGGTTTCCGCCTTGCTGCTGAACCATTTCAACAGCCTCTTCGGTCATGGTTTTCACCATTTTCTGCCGCTCTTTATTCAGCCGGTCAATATCCGAAGCCAGTTCCTCCGCTTCAAACTGATCTTCAGTCATCAGCAGGTGCACGGCGGGATCGGCCTGTTCTATTCTTCCGACGGCATTGAGCCTCGGCGCGACCTGAAATCCGATCGTTTCCTCATCAGCTTGTCCGATATCTCCGCCGGAAAGCTTGATCAGAGCTTTGAGGCCCGGCCGATTTGTCGTCCGAAGCCTTTCGATCCCGAGTGACGCAATTAATCTGTTTTCATCATGAAGAGGCACCAGATCTGCAACCGTACCGATTGCCGCCAAGTCCAGCATAGCTTCCGGCAAAGAACCCGTAAGCGCGTGGGCAAGCTTAAACGCCACACCGACGCCGGCCAATTCTTTAAACGGATAGCCGCATCCCGGCTGCTTCGGGTGGATGATCGCAAATACGTCAGGAAGCTCGGGTCCCGGCTCATGGTGGTCGGTAATAATGACGTCTAAGCCCAGCTCTTTTGCGACTTCAGCTTCATGGACGGCGGCGATTCCCGTATCCACTGTAATGATCAGCGAAAATCCCCGCTCTTTTATGGAGCGGAAAGCTTGTTCATTCGGGCCGTAGCCTTCTGTAAAACGGTCGGGAATATAAAAGTCAACGTCCGCCGACAGCTGTCTGAGTGCCGTCAGCATCACCGACGTGCTTGTAACGCCGTCCGCATCGTAATCTCCGTAAATCATAATCGGTTCCCCTTGAGAAACCGCCAGTTTTATCCGATCAACTGCTTCCCGCATTCCCTTTAATTCATACGGGTCATAAAAGTCTGCATCCTTTGTATGTAAAAACAGCCTTGCGCTTTCGGCAGTATCAAAACCTCTTTTTACAAGCAGTGATGCCACAAGAGGTGTTATGTCCAATTGTTCTGTGAGTGATTTGACTTTTTCCTGATCCGGCTGCTGGATTTCCCAGCGCATTTTTGACGCTAACATAAATTCACCCCTCAACCACCCTATTATACTAGAGCGGGCTGAGGGGTTTCAAATGTTATTCTGATCCTTTTTTCTCTTCAAGCATTTTTTCCGGCGGCGCGGCTGTTTTTTGGCCGTCCGAATCAGCCGTCAATTCACCTGCGGATCTGTTTTCTTTCCGCAGCATTTTAATTTCGCGCTTCAGTTTCATCACTTGAAAGATACCGGCTGAAAACACGATCAGCGCTCCCATTAACACAGAGCCTAAAATGACTAAAATCAGCGGCCATTCAGCGGTTCCGAACAGATAATCAACCTCAACCGCCCGCACGTTAATGACAGCAAAGATGGCGACAATCAAAGTAAATAGTAAAGCGAATATAATAGTCCATTGTTTATTCATGCGTCTGCCCCCAATTGTTCATTCTTATCTTTTCCCCCATTTTCCCGGGAGTAAACCCCGGTCTCAGGAAATCCGGGCCGTTAACTGCTCGCGGATCAGCTTTTTCAGTCCGCTTCTTTCTCCCGATATGACGAGGGTGTCCCCTGCTTCAATTACGGTATCAATGCCGGGACTCAGCTGTTTTTGCCGGTTTTTCTTTACGATCGCAATAATCTGGACGTTGTAATGTTTCTTGGTCTCCAAATCTCCGATTGTACGGCTGACAGCCGGTGCATGAGATTCGGCTTTAAACCACTCAATGACGAGGTCATCAAGCGCGACTTCCACAGATTCCAGCGCTTTCGGCTTATACGTCATCCCGCCTAAAATAGCGGAAATCTGCCTCGCCTCTTCGTCGTTAAATTCAACGGATGCCAAGCATTCGTCATGATCATTCTCATCGAAGTAATAGAGCTCTTTTCTGCCGTCATCATGAAGAATAATACTGATTTTATCGTGATTTTTCGTAATGACTTCTACTTTCTGGCCGATGCCCGGAAGCTCCGACTCACGAACGTTCATAAGAACCCTCCTACATGTTTTTACAATGATGATTGATTATGTAAGCGTATGTCATTATAGCAAATGCAGGTTTTAAGTTCAATGCGGCCTGAAAAAACAGGCTGCCTTCTGCAAGACAGCCTGTTCCCATTTTACTCTTCGATTGATTTTTTCCCTTTAAATTCTTTACCTTTCCATACAAGCCACAGCTGCGCGGCGATGTAAAGAGAGGAATAAACGCCCGTCAATAAACCGACCAATAAAGCGACGGAGAAGTTTGTAATTGACGATGAGCCCAAAATGAGCAGCACGACGACAACAATCACAACGGTCAAGACCGTATTGATCGAACGTGTAAAGGTTTGCTGCAAGCTCAGATTCACGATATGTTCCAGATCGGCAAATGACTTCGGCTTACGTTTTTTCATCTGCTCACGTATCCGGTCAAATGTAACGATCGTATCATTTATCGAGTAACCGATTATGGTGAGAATAGCGGCGATAAAGGTGACATCGACCTCCAGCCTGGTAATGCTGAAAAACGCGACGATAAAGAAAGCGTCATACAGCAGGGATACAATTGCGGCGACAGCCATTCTGTACTCGAAACGGATTGACACGTAAATAATAATGCCGATTGATGCAATGGCGACGGCATATAAGGCATTACGGGCCAGTTCTTTTCCGACTGTCGGCGATACCGTGCTGACGTTCGGCTCAGATCCGTATTTGTCCTTAAAGTACGTTTTGATTTCAGCGATTTTTTCTTTAGATGGCTCTCCGACAAACCGGGCCGCGGCAACATGGTTCTCTTTACCAGAAAGCACGATGTTTTCCGGTTCCATGCCGAGAGAGTCAAAGTCTTTTTCAACCTGCTGCGCCGTCAATGCATGATTGCTCTGCACGTCAATCCGCGCACCGCTTGCAAAATCGATTCCCAGGTTGAGCTTAAAGACCAGTAAGATGATAATTCCCGCAATGGTTACAGCGCTTGAGAAAATAAAGAAATATTTTCGCTTGCTCGTGAAATCCCATTTTTGGAATGCCGTATGCGGTTCAGTATTTTCATCCGTTTTTTGAATGTCCATAATATGTTTTTTCTTGACGCCGAACCAGCCTTTTTTCCGGTCAAGCCATCTGCTTTCCACAAGAAGGGAGAGCAGGAATCTTGAAAGAAAGACAGCTGTAATAAAGCTTGTCAGAATTGACAGAATCAGCATCGTCGCAAACCCTTTTACAGAGCTTGTCCCGAAAATAAAGAGCACGACCGCTGCGATGATCGTTGTGATGTTCGCATCGAAAATCGTCGCGAATGACCGTCTGTTCCCTGAACGGAAAGCTGAGCGGACGGATTTGCCGAGTTTCAGTTCTTCTTTTATCCGTTCATAGGTGATGATGTTGGCGTCAACCGCCATCCCGACACCCAAAATGAGCGCCGCAATACCCGGAAGCGTCAGCACCGCCTGCATCCAGTCGAACACTTGAAGCGTAATATACACGTATACAGAAAGCGTAATTACCGCTATGAGTCCAGGCAGTCTGTAATAAAGCAGCATAAATAAGAAAACAATTGCAATACCGATGATGCCGGCCTCTACCGTATCATGCAAAGCCTGCTGTCCGAATTGCGCCCCTACTGAAGTAGAGTATTTTTCGGTCAGTTTCACAGGCAGCGCGCCCGCGTTTAAAATATTGGCCAAGTCCTTCGCTTTTTGAACGGTGAATTGACCTTCAATCGTGACATCCTTCGTGTTTAATTCCTGGCTCACATTCGGAGCGGATACATATTTCGGATGTTTTTTGCCGACTTCTTTTTTAAATGAATCGCCTTTTTGGTAATCAAGCCAGATCACAAGCTGATTATTAGGCGCCATTTTCTTGACTTTTTTCGTCACTTCTCCGAACTTATCCGCATCCTTCAGCTTAACGCTGACAATCGGTTCGTTCGTCGTCGGATCAAAGGTTTGCTTCGCGCCGTTTTCCACGAGATCAGAGCCGTTTAACAGCTCTTTATCATTCGTATCCCTGAACGAGAGCTGCGCTTCCGTTGACAGAATTTCGCGCGCCCTGTTCTGATTCGTGACGCCCGCCAGCTGTACGCGGATGCGGTTATTTCCTTCAATCTGAATGTTCGGCTCGCTTACGCCGAGAACGTTAGCCCGGCGGTTCAGCGCCTGCACCGTGCTGACGAGCACGTCTTTTGTGATTTTATCGCCTTTTTTGACGGGCTGCACATCGTACAGAACTTCAAACCCGCCGCGTAAATCCAATCCTAACGTAATATTATTGGCAGCCGGTTTTGTAAAATACCCCAGCCCTGTGCCGATCAATAATACGATCAGGAAAAACGCAATCAAGCGTCCTTTTTTCATTATGTATTTCCTCCTTAAACCTATGCCGTCAAATCATTATCTCAGCAGTTCATCTAAAGCTTCCTGACCCTCATCGCTTTCCAGCCAATTAGACGACTTAAAAGCTTCGACGGTTGCATAGTTCATAAAATCGCCAATTTTAACTGATAAAATATGACCGGCCAATTCATACAGCGGCAGTTCCTTTTTCTGTTTCCACTTTTTATGTATTAAGTATGACCATAAACTCTCGTGCTCAACATCATCGTATCCGAGGATTTTGAACTCTTCAAGTTTACTGTACAAGAAAGGCCGCAAATGATCTTTGTACATTTCGGCGGGATGTTTCTCCACTGGGCGCTCGCTCCTTTTTCCATTTTTCTCGAAGACTTGTCATGCTCGGACGACATCGGCGCATATCTTTATTGTATATGATTCCAGGTAGTTTGAGAAGGCAGGGGTTTATAAAATGGCAAAACAGACTTTTTTAAGGGGCACTCTTATTCTCATCGCAGCCGGGATGATTACGAGAATGCTCGGCTTTGTCAACCGGGTGGTTATCGCCCGGTTTATCGGTGAAGAAGGGGTCGGTTTATACATGATGGCTGCCCCGACATTTTTCTTGGCCACCACTTTGACTCAATTCGGCCTCCCCGTTGCCATCAGCAAACTTGTCGCTGAAGCAAGCGCGCGGGGGGACCGGCAGAAAATGAAACACATTTTAGTGATGTCGCTTACCGTCACCGGAATATTAAGTCTCATCTTCACGCCGCTGTTTTTATGCTTTGCGCCGATTATGTCCGAAACGATGCTGACGGATCAGCGCACGGTTTACCCGCTTCTGGCGATTACGCCCGTCGTGCCGATTATTGCGATCTCCAGCGTGCTGCGCGGTTACTTTCAGGGCAGGCAGAATATGAATCCGCTGGCGTTTTCCCAAGTGCTTGAGCAGATCGTGCGGATTTCACTTGTCGCGGTCTGCACGACGGTGTTTCTGCCGTACGGGATTGAATATGCCGCAGCCGGAGCTATGATTTCGTCTGTCATCGGGGAGCTTGCCTCTCTTATTTATTTATTCATTTGTTTTAAAGCAAATAAAACAATCAGAATCAGAAAACAATTTTTCAAGTCGATTGCAAATGGAAAAGAAACCTTCCGCCAGCTGATGAGCGTGTCGCTCCCGACAACCGGAAGCCGCTTCATCGGAAATTTATCTTGGTTTTTTGAACCTATTGTCGTCGCGCAGAGCCTTGCGATTGCAGGAGTGGCCACCGCTGCCGCTACCAGCCAGTACGGGGAGCTGACCGGATTTGCCATGACGGTTTTGACGCTGCCCAGCTTTATAACCTATTCTCTGTCAACGGCGCTTGTTCCTGCGATCAGTGAAGGAATGGAGCAAAAAAAGCTGCAAGTTGTCGAATACCGTCTGGAACAGGCGATGAGGCTGTGTCTTTTAAGCGGAGGCATTTCGGTGGTTATTTTATTCTCTTTCGCTGATGAACTGATGTCCGTCATGTACGGATCAACTAATGCAGCGGTATTTGTTAAAGTGATGGCGCCGTTTTTTCTGCTTTACTATTTTCAGGGGCCCCTTCAGGCGGTGCTGCAGGCTCTCAATTTAGCCGGGGCCGCCATGATGAACAGTTTTATCGGCGCCGCTGTCAAAACTGGCCTGATTTTTGTTTTGGCGACCAGGCCTTCATTGGGCATCATGGGCGCCGCACTTGCGATTGTAACGGGGATGGTCCTTGTCACCCTGCTGCATGCGGCCACCGTAAGCAAGGTGCTTCCGATCAGCATTAAAATAAAAGAATACGCGCTCTGTTTTGCCGTTATATTCATTTGCGGTTATGTCAGCCGCATCATCAAGCACGCCGTTCATTTTTCAGGGTCAGAGGCTGTTAATCTCACAGGCTGGATTGCAATGACCGCGATTTTGTACATTGCGCTTCTTCTGTTATTCAGGCTGATTAAAAGGGAAGAGCTGATCCGGATTCCGGTCATCGGCAAGTTCGTGACGCGGTAAAACCCATTTATGGCTCCCCTTTTTCATCTTTAAGATCAATAAAAAAAGCGCCGTCCGTAAACGTGCAGAATGATATAACCGAAAGATCGCGATATCCTCTTTTTGCTAAATTTTTTTCGAGCCAGTGTTTATCTTTCCCGATTCTGTCCAGATGCTCGTTCTGAATGACCCCGTCAACGATAAGCGATGTTTCCATCTGCTTATCCTTATTGTTTTTCTTTTTGACGATCGACAGTTTGCCCGAAGACTCCAAAATGGCGTATGACACGTCAGAGATTCTATCGATGTTATTCTCCCTCAGCTGCATAAGAAGATCGTCAAAATTGTAGCGCTGCGATCTCATCGCCCGTTCATCAATTTTTCCCTGTTTTATAATAATGGTGGGTTTTCCGTCAAGCAGCTGCCGTATTTTTTGGCTTTTGAGCGAAATAAAAGCAAGGCTTACTTGAATAATCATTAAAACGACAATCGGCACAATTGTATGCAAAAGCTTATCTTTTACATTTTCAATTGCCAATACGGCAATCTCGGCAATCATAATGGAGACGACAAGGTCTAAAATGCTCAGTTCTCCGATTTCCCGTTTTCCCATCAGTCTGAAAATCACAAGAATGATAAAATAAAGCACAATCGTACGAAACGTAATAATGAAAATATCTTCCATATCGCACCTCCAACGGTCATAGCATTTGCCACCGGCTCTGAATTATGTAAGAAAAGGGCTGAACATCATGCATTTACGTCTAATTCGAACATTCAGAGAATACATTTAGAAAAAGACGGGCTCCGGCTTGTCATATATCAGGCCGCAGGGCGGAGAGGAGATAAAAATGGAAGAAACGAAACAAGTGGGAAGAGGCGTCTTGTACGGCTTAGTGGCTATCTTTGCGGTGATGCTTCTTACGAGTTTGGCGATTTCGCTTTTACTGACGGTTACCTCAATGGAAGAGTCATCTTTCAGCTGGCTGATCACCGCGCTTTCCTTTCTTTCTTTATTTGCGGGCGGTTTTATATCGGGCGGCAAAGCGAAGGAAAAAGGCTGGATGATCGGAGCGTTAACCGCCGTCTGTTTTTCATTAATCATCTTGCTGTTTCAATATTTAGGGTTCGGAAAAACGTTTACATCCGGTCAGCTTTTGTTTCATCTCGGCTTTTTGGGAGTCAGCATGCTGGGAGGCATTTTCGGAGTGAATTTGAAAGGAAGCAGATCAGCGTAATAAAAAAAGAGCGGATTCTCCGCTCTTTTTTTTGTATGTATGAGCTTCGCTGTTATTCAGCGGAAGCTTCTCTGATTGCGCGGCGGTCAAATGTTAAACGGGTGTTATCACCTGTTTTAATGACGACCTTGCTTTCATCAATTGAATCAACAGTGCCGTGCAATCCTCCGATTGTCACCACTGTATCCCCTTTTTTCAGCTCTTCCTGCATCTGGCGTACGGCCTTCTGCTGCTTTTGCTGCGGACGGATGAGCAGGAAATAAAGCACTGCAAACATTAAAATAATAGGAACGATTGTGCCTAAAGTACCCATCTGTTTCCCTCCTTTCAAGAATGGTTTTATTTAGAAGCTTTTCGCATTTGGCTTATTATAGCCGTAACGCTCAAAGAACTCTTCTCGGAAATCACCAAGACGATCCTCCCGGATGGCTTGTCTGACCTGCTCCATTAAGTGTAACAGAAAATGAAGGTTATGGTAAGTTGTTAATCGAATTCCAAACGTTTCATTACAGCGGATCAAATGTCTGATGTAAGCGCGGGAGTAATTTTGGCATGTATGGCAGCTGCACTCTTCGTCAATCGGACGGAAATCACGCTCATATTTGGCGTTTTTCATATTCAGACGCCCTTCATTCGTAAACACCGTGCCGTTTCGGGCAATCCGGGTCGGCAGTACGCAGTCAAACATATCCACGCCGCGGATGGCGCCGTCAATTAAGGCATCCGGTGAACCCACACCCATTAAATATCTCGGCTTGTCCTTCGGTAAAAGCGGAGTTGTAAACTCAAGCACTCGGTTCATGACGTGCTTCGGCTCGCCGACAGATAATCCGCCTATGGCATAACCCGGAAAATCAAGCGAAACCAAGTCTTTTGCACTTTGTGTCCGCAGATCTTCGTATTCTCCGCCCTGTACGATTCCGAACAGCCCCTGCTCATCTGAGCGCCCGTGCGCCTCCAGGCAGCGTTCCGCCCAGCGGCTGGTCCGTTCCACAGAACGTTTCATGTAATCATACTCTGCCGGATACGGCGGACACTCATCAAACGCCATCATGATATCAGAGCCGAGGGCGTTTTGAATTTCCATCGCTTTTTCCGGAGATAAAAACAGCTTGTCTCCGTTTAAGTGATTGCGGAAATGAACGCCTTCTTCTTCTATATTACGAAACTTGCTCAATGAAAAGACCTGAAAACCGCCGGAATCCGTTAAAATCGCGCGGTCCCAGTTCATAAACTTATGAAGCCCGCCCGCTTCTTTTACAATGTCATGTCCCGGACGGAGCCATAAATGGTACGTATTGCTTAAAATAATGCCCGCATCCATAGATTTCAGCTCGTCCGGAGACATCGTCTTTACCGTAGCAAGCGTGCCGACCGGCATAAATACAGGCGTCTCAAAGGAGCCGTGGGGCGTATGGACTCTGCCCAGGCGCGCTCCCGTTTGTTTGCATTCCTTTATAAATTCATAACGTATCGGTTGTTCAGCCACTTTGTATGAGGCCTCCTGTCATTCAAATTAGATAATCAGCATGGCGTCGCCAAAGCTGAAGAAACGATATTCCTCTTCTACCGCATGACGGTAGGCGGAAAGAACATGCTCTCTGCCGGCAAGCGCAGAAACGAGCATAATAAGCGAAGATTTCGGCAGATGAAAATTGGTGATCATGCCGTCAATCGCTTTAAATTCATATCCCGGATAAATGAAGATGGACGTCCAGCCGCTTGAAGCTGTAAATACGCCGTCATGCTCGCCGGCAATGGTTTCCAGGGTGCGCGTTGATGTCGTCCCGACCGACACAATGCGCCCACCCGCCTTTCTGACCTCGTTTAAAGAGGCGGCGGTTTCTTCCGTCATTTCATAAAATTCAGCGTGCATGTTATGCTCTTCCACATCATCCGCACTGACCGGGCGGAATGTGCCGAGTCCCACATGAAGTGTGATAAATTCAATCCGCACACCCTTTTGCTTCAGCTCGTCCAGAATCTCTTCCGTAAAATGAAGTCCGGCCGTCGGAGCTGCGGCAGATCCGATTTCTTTTGAAAAGACGGTCTGATACCGTTCTTTATCATCAAGCTGCTCTTTAATATAAGGAGGCAGCGGCATTTCACCGAGTGATTCAAGCACTTCGTAAAAAATCCCCTCATACCGGAATTCTATTTTTCTGCCTCCGTGATCAAGCTCCTCCGTGCAGACCGCTGTCAGCCGGCCGTCGCCAAATGTCAGGACCGTTCCTTTTTTTACGCGTTTCGCCGGCTTTACGAGCGTTTCCCATGTGTCATTTTCTTCCTGTTTTAATAACAGAAGCTCCACTTTCGCTCCCGTATCTTCTTTT
The DNA here is from genome assembly GCF_026420705.1 of Bacillus sp. NEAU-CP5. Classification (NCBI taxonomy): domain Bacteria; kingdom Bacillati; phylum Bacillota; class Bacilli; order Caryophanales; family Bacillaceae; genus Bacillus; species Bacillus sp. NEAU-CP5. The sequence continues at coordinate 647,827 of NZ_JAPMOV010000002.1, forward strand.
GTGCCGAATAATCTTGCAGGCAGCACACGGGTATTGTTCAAGACGAGGCAATCCCCTTCATTAAAAAAGCTTACAATCTCTTTAAATGAACTGTCCGTCAGCCCGCCCGTCTGTTTGTCGAGCACCATCAGCCGCGATGCGTCACGCTCTTTCAGCGGCACTTGGGCAATGAGGCGTTCAGGCAGTTCAAAATCAAATAAATCGACTTTCATCATTTCACCTTTATTCTGTCTATTGTTATTTCATTCTGCCGAAAAAATTAAGCAGAATGGATAGTATCACACTGATCACAATACAAGTGACAACGGGAAAGAAAAATGTAACATTTCCCTTCTTAACGAAAATATCTCCGGGCAGCCTTCCGACAAAGTGCCAGACTGCGCCGGCAATAAGCAAAACGGCACCGAGAACCATGAGAACCTTCGGAAAGTCAGTCACGGGCGGGCGCCTCCAATCGAAAATGTTCATACACAGCGGGAGTCACGACCCGTCCCCTCGGCGTCCTCTGGAGAAATCCGATCTGCAGCAGATACGGTTCGTACACATCCTCTATTGTATGCGGTTCTTCGCCGATTGTCGCGGAAATCGTATCAAGGCCGACAGGACCGCCGCTGAATTTTTCGATCATGCCCATCAGCAGCTTATGGTCGATATGATCGAGGCCGAGCGCATCGACTTGAAGACGTTCGAGCGCATCGTGAGCGATTTCTTCCGTGATGCGGCTGTCGCCGAGCACCTGGGCAAAATCTCTCACCCTTCTGAGAAGCCGGTTTGCAACCCGCGGCGTACCCCTTGACCGTCTGGCGATTTCCAGAGCCGGAGCTTCTTCGATATCCACTTCAAAAACGTCAGCCGTTCTTGACACGATATCTGTCAGCTCTTCCTGCGTATAGTATTCAAGGCGCGACAGCACCCCGAACCGGTCTCTGAGCGGTGCGGTCAATAATCCGACCCTTGTCGTAGCTCCTACAAGCGTAAAAGGGGGAAGGTCGAGACGGACGGAGCGGGCGGACGGGCCTTTTCCAATGACGATATCAAGGCAGAAATCCTCCATCGCCGGGTACAGCACTTCCTCAATTGAGCGGTTCAGCCTGTGAATTTCGTCTATAAACAGCACATCCCCTGGTTCGAGCGCCGTCAAAATGGCTGCCAAATCTCCCGGTCTTTCGATGGCGGGACCTGACGTCGTCCGCATCTCCACACCCATCTCATTGGCCACGATAGACGCAAGCGTTGTTTTCCCGAGACCCGGAGGCCCATATAAAAGAACGTGGTCCAGCGTTTCCTGCCTCATTTTCGCCGCATCGATAAACACGCGCAGATTTTCTTTCACCTTCTTTTGGCCGATATACTGGGCGAGATTCTGCGGCCTGAGGCTTTGCTCGATTATTGATTCATGGCTGTCTGCTTCACTTGAAACGAGCCGTTCATCCATGAACATCACCTTACTTTAATAATTTTTGCAATGCTTTTTTCACATATTGATCTGTTGAAAGCGCCGTTTCCTCTTTTAAGTGAGGAAGCACTTTTTTAATTTCTTTTTCGGCGTAGCCGAGAACCCGGAGCGCTTCAAGCGCCTCGTCAAGCGCCGTTTCAGCCTCTTGTTTTTCAATGCGCGCTTCATGATTGAACAGGTTGTCAATCATTTCAGGCACGACGTCGGCCAGTTTGCCTTTCAAATCAAGAATAATCTGCCGCGCCGTTTTTTTGCCCACACCCGGAAATTTCACCAAAAAGGCTTCATCTTCCTGTTCGATCGCTTCGATGACAGCTCCGGGATCACCTGAACCGAGGATGGCGAGCGCCCCTTTAGGCCCGATGCCGGTGACGTTCAGCAGCTTTGTGAAAAGCGCTTTTTCTTCCCGGGTTGAAAAACCGTACAAAGAAAAGGCGTCTTCTTTTATATGATGATACGTAAAAATGGTCTCTTGATTGCTTACCTTATAAATAAACGGATTCGGAGTGAAGACCTGATAGCCGATTCCGCCGTTTTCAATCACGATGTATTGGGGAGATACGTAATCAATCGTCCCCTTCACGAATTCAATCACACCTATTCACCTCTTTGACTGCTTATCATTGTAACACAAAAACAGCCAAAGTCTTATAGAAAAGTTAACGTATGTTCGCTTTGACACCTTCCATTCAGAAAAAAAAAGACATGTGTCACATGTCTTGCGTCAAAGTCAGCCGCTGTAAGTCTTAATATGATCGATCACGCTCTCAAACTCCGCTTTTGTCCTGTACGGTATGCCGTGTTCCAAGTGCTTTTGCAATCGGCTTTCCAGCCTTTCTATATCAATCTGAAAGAAAGACTGAATCGGCTCGGCCAGCGATCCGGGACGGCCGTGAAAAGTGGAGATGACGCCTCCGTCCGTGACGCCGATATAACCGTTAACCTTACTGAGCGGAGAAATGTCATCAACATGCTTACGGAAAAGGACGAAGCCTTTTTTCTGCTCAACGAGCGTCCAGCCGGAGTATGCGGCCCAAAAATCCTCCATCGCTAAAACGGTTTCATCCGTATGTTCAATGCCGACATCACCGTCAAGATAGACCTTTTCCAGCTGGACATGCACCCGAAGCGGCCCGTAATGCTCGACCTCCGCCCCGTATGCGCCTTTTCCTCCGCAAATCAGGACTGCAGCTGATAAGATAAGCATAAACAATAGACGCGCACCGCAAATTCGTTTCACCAATAACACCTCTTTATTCAATCAAACTCTTGATGCTAGTTTGACCAAAGATGCCGGTGCTTAATCGTTTTCTTTCATTTGTCTGTTTCAGGCCGAAAAAAAGCAGCCTCTATATGAGGGCTGCCCCGATGATTATGCCCGGCCGGCTGAAATCAGTTTCATTTGTCCGGGCGTCAGTTTGAGCCGGTATCCCCTTACGGTCAGATACACAGTTTTTGCTCCGCGGCTTTTGTCATGCTCCGTTTTTTTCATCCCGGCCCCTCCGTTACGTTTTATTACTTTTATGTTAACACTGCAATATAAAGAGCGTTTTAAGAATATGTAAAGAAATGATGAAGCTTTATCCATAAAAATACTGCCGGATGAAATCATCCGGCAGTCCGTTTAACGGCTGTTTCTGTTCATGTCTTGCAGCTTTGTAAAAGTAGCGTTGTCGGTAAACACTTGAATTGTACGGCCGTCCGCGAATTTTTTGGCCGCATGTTTGACATGTTTATCATCATTTTTCGTAAAAGGATGATTTGTTCTGACGGCAATGACGACTCTCGTGTCAGTCACGATGACCTGACTATCCTGTACGCCTTTTACTTTTTTCACGCGGTTTGCAACTTTTGCCGCCAACCTGATGTTTTCGGCGTTGTCATACCCATTATAAGACATTGCTGCCGGCGGCGTATTGACATTTCGGCCGTTATATGTGCCGTCCGTCGTTAACGGAACCCCGTCATTAGGCGCGTACTGGTCGGACACGTTTGTCGTATTATGACGGCCGTTTCGGTTTTCCATCATTTCAGAAACGGGTCCTTGATGGTCCATTCCGTACTGGCCTCTGCCGTTACCATTATCATTCGAATAATATCCGACCGGACGTGTTGACTGATTGTAGCGTCCGTCATTCATGGCATTATTTGCTCCGCATGCCGTTAAGCTTGCCGTCACGGCTAAAACGCCCGCGATCGTCATCAGTTTTTTACCCAATGGAAAAACCCCCCGTGGATTCATCGCTGTTTGAGCGTTTTCCGCTCATGTTTAGGATGTGCGGCCGACGGCGGGTTTAAGCTTGTCAGTTATGTCCATTCCTCAGTTGGACATAAAAAAAGGAACGACATACATCGTCCCGAAACATTAATCTTCTTCTTCTTCCGGCCGTCCGAATACTTGATTTGGACTCGGCTGATTCGGCGCGGCATTGGGATTTGCTCCGCCATAAGGCATAAAATAGCCGGCACTTGCGCCCATATTCGGATACGGCTGCACAGGCATATTTGCGTGATGATGATGTGAACCATGATGATGTGAACCGTGGTGATGATGGTGGTGGTGATGTGAATCATGGCAGCCGCAATCATCATCCTTATATTTTCCATCATGATGAGGCACGTTTGCGTAATGTGACGAATATCCGCCGTAATACGGCATTTGACCGTAAGGAGCACCGCCGAAACCAGATGCAGAACCATCATAATGCTCTGCATTTTCATGGGCCTGGTTTTCATATTCACCGTAACCCGCTTGCGGCCCAAATCCCGGATGATGGAATCCATACGGTAACGGCATCGGCATTACCGGAAAGCCTCCGAAACCTCCTCCAAAACCGCCGAAACCTCCGCCTACCGGGAAGCAAGGGTGGCATAGTCCCGAACCCGGCAGCATCGGTGTCACCGGAACCGGACAAGGACAAGGCATGCACGGCATCGGGTAATGCATAAAAGGCGGTTCAACGGCCGGCATATTCGGAAACGGGACATTCGGAATGTTTGGCATGTTCGGCAGATGATAAGCGGCGTTTTCTTCTTCCATCTTTCCGGCTTCAGGCGCCTTTGGCATATTCGGGTAATTCGCGTTTTCCATGTTGATCATTTCCTCCTGTTGTGGAATGTTATTGTCATGCTCTTTTTCTTTCGGCTCGACAAAATGTGTCACCGGTTCCTCCGGCTTAGGAGGCGACCACGGCTGAAACAGCTGATTGGACGGGTAATATTGGTTCATATCAGCTTCCGGCAGCACATTTTCATGCTTTTCAGGGATTGGCGGCACATACGGAATTGACGGCTTTGGTTCTTCCGGTATGGTGTCTTCAATGTCCACAACTGATTTCGGTTTTTCTTTTGCATATGGATGCTCATGCTTATGCGCAGACGTTCCGAAGCCGGCCTTAGGTTCTTTTCTGACCGGAACGGCTTCTGAAGGCACCTTTATCTTCATTCCAGGCATAATTAAGTCTGGATTGCTAAGCTGATGATTCAGTTTTTTTAGCTCTTCAAGATCAACTCCGTATTTTTCAGCTATTTTCCAGAGCGAATCGCCTTTTTGAACGATATGAATTTTCAACGTTTTCCCCTCCTATGCACAAAACGTGAACGGTACATTTGTCATTACAATACGTTTCTTCACACTATATGCCGGTGGACTGGGCATGATGATAAAAAATTTTGGGAAGGAGGGGAATTTTTTATAATTACGTATGACTCAGCATTCTGTTCAAAGCACGAAGCGCTTCTTCCCGAACCGCTTCCGGAACTTTAATGACACCCTTCGGCTCGCCTTTTTCAAGCTGCTCAAGCGACCACAATAAATGCGGCAGGTCGATTCTGTTCATTGTCAGACACGGACACATATCGGGATTCAATGATTCAATCTGTTTATCCGGATGCGATTGAATGAGGCGCTGAACAAGATTCATTTCCGTGCCGATCGCCCATTTGCTTCCCGGTTCAGCCTGTTCGATCGTATCAATAATGTATTTGGTAGACCCGCTGTCGTCACTGAGCGAGACCACTTCCCGCGAACATTCCGGATGAACAATAATGCGGATGCCGGAATCCCGCTGCCGCAGCTGAGAAATATTTTCCGCTGTAAACTTTTCGTGTACGGAGCAATGCCCTTTCCAAAGGATAACCTTAATGTTTTCCGGATGGTCAGTAAGCAATCGGTTCTGCACCGGGTCCCATACAGCCATTTCTGTCAGCGGAATGCCGAGGTCATAGGCCGTATTTCTGCCTAAATGCTGATCCGGCAAAAATAAAATTCTCTCTTTTTGTTTAAAAGCCCATTTCAGCACACTCCGGGCATTCGAAGAGGTGACGGTCGCTCCCCCGTGCCGTCCGACGAATGCTTTAATTTCCGCCGTCGAGTTAACATATGTTAACGGAATGATGGTGTTACCGTACAGTTCTTGAAGCTCTTGCCATGCTTTGTCCGTCTGCTGAATATCTGCCATATCAGCCATCGAGCATCCGGCGCGCATGTCGGGCAAAATGACGGTTTGGTTATCATCAGTCAGCATATCAGCGGTTTCCGCCATAAAATGCACGCCGCAAAACACAATATATTCCGCCTCTTTATTTTTTTCTGCCACTTGAGCAAGCTGCAGGGAGTCACCTGCCGTATCGGCGAATTGTATTACTTCGTCTTTTTGATAGTGATGCCCCGGAATGAACAGACGCTTTCCGAAAGCCCGTTTAATGGCGGCGACCCGCTTTTCCATTTCTCCGGTGCTCATGTCTTTATAATGGCTCGGCATCATTTCGGCTGATGCAGTTAGCACGTCAAAAATAGACATCTTAAAAATCCCCCTGTTCCGCAGCCTCAACATCCATGCTGATGTCGGCGCTTTTTACTGAATGAGTCAGAAATCCGAGTGAAATATATTGGACGCCCGTTCCTTTATAAGCGGGCAATGTGTCGAGCGTTATGCCTCCGGATGCTTCCGTTTTGATATGTCCCGGTGTCATGGCTGCAAAACGCCGGACGGACTCAGGCGGACAGTTGTCAAACATAATAACGTCTGCGCCCGCTTCTATTGCCTCGAGCAGCTGCTGTTCGGATTCGATTTCGACTTCCACCGCAAGCATCTGCCCCGCCGTTTTTCTTGCCCGCTCCACGGCCGCCTTTATCGATCCGCAGGCGGCAATATGATTATCTTTTATCATGATGCCGTCATATAAGCCGAAGCGATGATTAAAGCCGCCTCCGACCCGAACGGCGTATTTTTCCAGCATTCTGAGCCCGGGTGTCGTTTTTCTCGTATCACAAATCTTAATGGACGGATCATCAAGACGCCTTTTGGCCTCATCCGTCATTGTCGCAATGCCTGACATTCTTTGTATGAGATTCAGAATGACCCGCTCCCCCGTAAGAAGAGCCGCCGCCTGGCCTTCCATTTCAGCGAGCACGTCTCCTTTTTTCATCCGTTCTCCGTCTTTTTTCAGGGAGCGGATGCGGATGTCATCGTGTAAAAGCTTCCATCCTTCACCGATAACGGCTTCTCCGGCAAACACGCCGTCTGTTTTTGCGATGATTCGCGCTTTACATTGCTGATCAGAAAAAATCGCTTGTGACGTCGCATCACCCGTTCCGATATCTTCCTGAAAAAAATGAGTCAGCATTTGTTTCAGCTGCAGAATGTCCATAGTTCCCCAATCCTTTCGTTTTTACTGATAACTGTTCCAGATGTTGAATGAATGATTTGTTTTCCGTGCCACTCTTTCTCCGTCCCGGGAAAATCAGCGCGAAAATGAGCGCCCCTGCTTTCTTCCCGAATAAGGGCTGAGGTCACAACAAGTTGCGCAGTCTTCCATAAGCAGGATAGCTCGGCTTGTTCTATTGTGATATCCTTCACATTTATATGACGCACAGATACGTTGTTAAGCCAGGATGCCAGCGCCTGCATGTTTTCTTTATCCCTGACGATGCCCGCTCCGGTTGTCATTTTGGCTTGGAGCACATGAAGCGTTGTGTCCGGCACTTCTAAGATGACGTCAGATTTCTTCGGGGTTTTTTTATATCTTCCGTTTAACGGTGTTTGAGTGATATGTTCAGCACATCGTTGCCCGCTTGCCAGCGCTTCCAGCAGTGAGTTGCTCGCAAGGCGGTTCGCCCCGTGCAATCCTGTGCAGGCGGTCTCGCCTATGGCGTACAAATCAGGCACGGACGTTTTCCCCCATGTATCGGCTTTTACTCCGCCCATTAAAAAATGCATTCCGGGTGCTACAGGAATCCCGCTTTCAAGATCAACACCGGCTGTTTGACAAATACCTGTTATGGTCGGAAAACGTTTCTTAAAATCGGCTATTCGGCTGCAATTTATAAAAACAGGATTTTCTTTCATCATTTCTTCATAAATCGCCCGTGAAACCACATCCCGGGGCGCCAAATCTTCTAGCGCGTGTCTGCCAGCCATGATCCTGCGTCCGAAGCGATCCGCTAAATATCCGCCTTCTCCTCTCACTGCTTCAGAAATCAGGCCGTACACAGTCCCGTTTTTCACAAGGAGGGTCGGGTGGAACTGGGTGAACTCCATATCCGTGATCTCAGCTCCAGCGCGGAAGGCAAGAGCGATGCCGTCTCCCGTTATGGCGGAATCATTTGTGTGATATTGGTACAGACTGCCGCAGCCGCCTGATGCAAGCACTACACAATCCGCTCTTCTGTAAGAAACAGCGCCTGAAGCATCCATTACAGCAACGCCTGCGCATCGTCCGTGTTCAATCAGCAGATCAACAACCGTCTCGTGTTCAATGATCCGTATGCCGTCCCTCAGCTGCTGAACCAGAAACTCAACCAACATCCGTCCGGTCGCATCTCCCCCGGCGTGCAGAATCCTCCTTTTGGAATGAGCGCCTTCCCTGCCGAAACAAAACGTTCCGTCCGACTTCGTATCAAAAGGGAAATGGCCTTCTATCAGCCTGTTTATCATGCTCTGCCCGCTTTTCAGCAAATGCCGCACGGCTGTCACGTCATTGTGTCCGCATCCCGCATACAGTGTATCGTTCACATGGGATTCTATAGAGTCATCTTTTGCGTATGAAACAGCAATCCCGCCTTGAGCATAATGCGAATTGCTGTTCGTTACGCTTCTCTTTGTGATGACGGTCACTTGGTATGACGGAGGAAATGAGGAAGCACAGGCAAGGGCCGCCGTCCCCGAACCAATGACGATAATTGTTTTTTCAGACATACATCACCCTCCTGTTATTTACACCTGTCTTGACACCTATATTTACACAACGATAAAATAAACTCAAGCTTTTTTTTAACATAAACGGATAGGAGACGGGCTGTATGATTTATCTTGATTACGCGGCGGGAGCGCCTTTAAGCAAAGAAGCCGCGAAAGTCTTTCAGCATCTCAGCACAGAGGTATACGGCAATGCAAGCAGCCTTCATGACGCCGGAGGAAGAGCGGCGGACGTGCTGGAATATTGCAGACATTCTGCAGGAAAATTGATCGGCGGAGCGGCAGACGGCATTTACTTTACAAGCGGCGGAACGGAAGCGAACATCCTGGCCGTCCAATCATTGCTGGACGGTCTCCCCGATTACAAAAAACATTTTATTACGACCGCATTGGAACACCATTCGATCCATAATGCCGCGGCGTTTTTAGCTGATCGGGGAATTGATGTCACCATCATATATCCAGACGAAAACGGCCTTATAACCGAGGACATACTGGCGGCTCATATCCGTCCTGACACGGGGCTCGTTTCCATACAGCACGCCAATTCAGAAACCGGCCTCATCCAGCCTGTGAATCGTCTGGCCGCTTTTCTTCACCAGAGAAACATTTTGCTTCATTGCGATTGTGTTCAAAGTTTCGGCAAACTGCCGATTGATGCGGATCAGGCGGGAATCGACGCCCTTTCCGTCTCCGGTCATAAAGTATACGGCCCGAAAGGCACCGGGGCTGTTTACATTCGGCCCGGTGTCAGCTGGAACCCGGTTTATCCGCATACCGTGCATGAAAACGGGTTCAGGCCCGGTACGGTGAATGTGCCGGCCATCGGCGCTTTTACCGCCGCTGCGGAGTATGCAGTGAAACATATGGAGGAACACCGTGAGCATGCTGACAGGCTGAGGAATTATTTGTATGACCAAATTCGGCGTCAAGGCCTCCCCATTTCATTTTCAGAGGAAGAAACCGGCGGTGAATGCCTGCCCCACATTGTCGGGTGTTTTTTTCACTCCTTTGAAGGACAATATATTATGTTAGAATGTAATCGTAACGATATTTGCATCTCAACCGGGAGCGCATGTTCCGCCGGCAGCCACGGCCCTTCTTCAGCTATGAAGGCGCTGAGAAAAACCGAACGGGAAGCGCGGCAGTTTTTCCGGATCTCATTCGGAAACGAAACAACATGTGAACAGCTCGATATGCTGATACATACATTTACGGCGCTATGGGAGCAAAAGAAAGGAGAATCAGCAATTTGACAGAAGGAACGAAGCTTACTGGGGAGAAAAGACGCGACATGCTGCTTCATTGGCTGAAAGAAGCCGGCTCGCCATTAACAGGAGGCGAATTGGCTAAAAAAGCAAATGTCTCAAGACAGGTGATCGTGCAGGACATATCACTCTTGAAAGCAAAAAACGAGCCGATTATCGCGACGAGCCAAGGCTACTTATACATCAGCATGAATGCCGGCGGCGGAAATAACGCCGAACGGATTGTCGCCTGTCTGCACGGCCCGGAGCGGACGGAAGAAGAGCTTGAACTCATTGTCGATGAAGGCGTCACCATAAAGGACGTCATTATTGAACACCCCGTATACGGCGATTTAACCGCCGCCATAAGAGTCAGCACACGGAAAGAAGTCAAACAATTCATGGATCACATTAACTCGACAAATGCCGCTTACCTTTCACAGCTGACCGAAGGCGTGCACCTCCATACGTTAAGCGCCCCGACAAAAGAGCGGATTGACCAAGCCTGCCAAGCGCTGGACGACGCGGGTATTTTAATAAAAGATTAAAAAAAAGCCCCCTGAAGGGCTTTTTTTATATCGAATAGGATTGATATGTTCCCAGAAGCTTGACCCGGCAGCCGAGGGCTTCCATCTCTTGAACGGCACCGGGAATGAGAACCTGATCCATCGCCTGTTCAATATCAATAATAAAGAAATAGTTGCCGAGACCCGTTTTTGTCGGGCGCGATTCGATCTTTGATAAATTCAGGTTTCTCCATGAAAAAGCGGACAGCACCCTGTGCAGCGCACCTGATTGGTCATCTTGGGGAAGCGTTACCATCATCGTCGTTTTCGGCCGTGAAGACAGTTTCGCATTCACTTCGAATGAGACGTCTTTTTCAGGTGAAAGAATGACAAATCTCGTGTGGTTGTCCTGATAATCCTGTATATCCCGCTTCACGATGCTCAATCCGTATGTAGCGGCGGCCATTTCATTTGCAATCACGCCGATCGGAAGGTCCGAATGCTCACTGACATACTTGGCAGCCGCACCTGTTGACTTCGCATACTCATAAGGAACGGACGAAAAATGCCGGTGAAGAAATTTGTGGCATTGCGCAATCGCATGGGAATGAGAATAAATTTTCTCAAGCTTTTTCCACTCATTTTCTCTCGAAGGGTGAACGAGCAGATGCTGGTGAATCGGCAGCGTCATTTCCCCCACGATCGCAAGAGGCTGCTCATGAATCAAATAGTCAATCGTTAAGTTAACCGAGCCCTCCAGCGCGTTTTCCAAAGGAACAAATGCAAGATCAACTTCTCCCGCAACCGCCGCATCCATGCATGCCGGTATTGTTTGATAAGGTGCTTGTGTCACGCTGTTTTGAAAGCAGGAACTGACTGCTAGATGTGTAAATGTGGCTTCTGGCCCTAAATAACCGACTTTCATGTCTCTTCTCTCCTTACGCGCCTGACCCTAAGATCTCAACTTTTTCTATAAAATCAAATTTTCTCAGTTTATTCATTAACGTATGAATGTTTTCTTCCATTGCGGACGTACTGATTGAGAGCGTGACATTCGCCCTGCCCTGAAGCGGAATCGTCTGGTGAATGGAAAGCACGTTGCTTCCTGAGTCAGCCACCGCCTGCAAAAGCTGGGATAACGCGCCTGACCGATCCTCCAAATGAAAGAAAAGTGTGATTATTTGTTCTTTAACCATCGTGTAAAAAGGGAAAACCGCATCTCGGTATTTGTAAAAAGCGCTTCTGCTTAAATCAACTTTCTGCACGGCATCTGCAACCGATTCAGCCTTTTTTCTGTCCAGCAGCTTTTTGACTTCAAGGGTTTTCCGCATCGCATCAGGCAGAACGTCTTCACGCACTAAATAAAATGTCTCTTCTTTCACCTGCACCCCTCCCTTTTACATCAGAGAGCCTGCATCGCAAGCTCTCCGTTTTTTTAATCAATAAATTCAAATTCAAATTCCAGAAGCCGGATGATATCGCCGTCTTTAGCACCGCGTTCTCTGAGCGCTTCATCAACGCCCATACCGCGCATCTGTCTTGCAAAACGCTTGACGGATTCGTCACGGGAGAAGTCAGTCATTTTAAAGAGCCGTTCCAGACTGTCACCTGAAAGCACAAACGCGCCGTCCGGATCACGGGTAATGTTAAATGGAATTTCTTCGTCTTCCATCGTGTACATTACGCGGTTTTCCGCCAGTTCTTCTTCATCATACAGCGGGAATTCAGGCGTTGTTTCCAGCTGGTTGGCGACTTCAAACAGAAGATCGCGGAGCCCTTCTCTCGTCACCGCGCTGATCGGGAAGACAGGATGGTCATCCTGAAGCTTTTCTTTAAATGCTTTAAGATTTTCAGCCGCTTCGGGCATGTCCATTTTATTCGCAACGATAATTTGCGGACGCTCCGTCAGCCGCAGATTATATTCACTGAGCTCCTGATTAATGGTCACATAATCCTCATACGGATCGCGGCCTTCGATCGCTGACATGTCAATGACGTGAACGATGACACGCGTCCGTTCGATATGGCGGAGAAATTGGTGGCCTAAGCCGACTCCTTCATGCGCTCCTTCAATCAAACCGGGCAAATCCGCCATGACGAAGCTTCTTCCGTCATCCGTTTCCACCATGCCCAGATTCGGAACAAGCGTTGTAAAATGATAATCGGCGATTTTCGGCTTTGCCGATGAAACGACAGACAGAAGCGTAGATTTTCCGACGCTCGGGAAGCCGACGAGACCTACGTCTGCAAGCACTTTCAGTTCAAGCACGATATAGCGCTCTTTTCCGGGCTCTCCGTGCTCTGACAGCTGCGGTGCCGGATTGGCCGGTGTCGCAAAGCGGGTATTTCCGCGTCCGCCGCGTCCGCCTTTTGCGATGACGGCGCGCTGCCCGTGCTCAGTCAGATCGGCAATGACCTGTTTTGTATCGTCATCCGTTACGACTGTGCCGGGCGGAACTTTAACAACCATATCGTCCGCATTTCTGCCGTGCTGGTTTTTAGACATGCCGTGCTCGCCGCGTATCGCTTTGAAATGCCGCTGGTACCGGAAGTCCATGAGCGTGCGCAGTCCTTCATCAACCTCAAAAACGACGTCGCCTCCATTACCTCCGTCACCGCCGGCAGGCCCGCCTTTCGGGACATATTTTTCACGGCGGAACGCAACCATTCCGTTACCGCCGTCGCCGCCTTTTACATATACTTTCACCTGATCTACAAACATAATATCCTCCGTTCTAAACAGTAAAAAACCGCTAGTTCATTCCAATTTCGGCCACACATTCATGGCCGGTCAGCTCAAATTGCATGACATCAAAGTCCTCATACCGGGATTTGCGAAATTCATCAAACACATCTGCATTTGCAATCGTTCCATGAAAATCGAGATATACAATAAGCTGTCTGTCAGGGTGATCCGTCTGCAGCGATACGGTCAGATGATTTTCACTTTCATTGCTTACTGCCAGACCGAACAGATGAAACAGTTTTCTCATCAGGTTCGACAGCTTTTGATCATATGCCGATAAATCTTTAATTTCTCCGAGCACTTCGTATTCGAGTCTCATATAACGGGACTTCCAATTAAATGTAAGAAAGTCAAACGCCAAGTGCGGGGCTTTCAGGTTTGAGAGCTTTGATTCGTGCTTTGCATCTATGACCATTTCGTCAATAATTTCAACGACCCTGTCATACTTCTGCAAACTTAAGTTTCCTTTTATCAGCTGCAGCTTATTCATCCAATCATGACGGAAATGGCCCATTAATTGGATCAGCTCATTGATCAGAGCCGCATCGCTTACAGGTTCTTCTTGTTTCTTCGATACATCCTTCATTTTCGCACTCCCAATCGTTTAATTTCTTTTTAGGAGTCTTGATAAGTGTGTACTATGAATTATAACAGAGAAGGCTTTGTTAAAAAAACACTTGTTTTTCCTGGTTCATCATGTTCCTTTTTCGGATCGCATACAATGCGGATGCCAGGCAGAAACATTTTTGGTATCACTGCTTGGGGAACATATCCAGTGGGTATGGGAAGCTGATGTCCTCATTCAAGGCGGGGTTCACTCACGCATCCTCTGCTTTTCATTCTTGATGTTACTCCGCTTACTGCAAAAAAAACTCCAGTCAACGACCGGAGTTTTTTGTGTCATTATTGAGCTACAGGATATACGCTCACTTTTTTGCGGTCACGGCCGAAACGTTCGAATTTAACAGTTCCGTCGATTTTAGCAAAAAGAGTGTCATCTCCTCCGCGGCCCACGTTTTCACCTGGGTAGATTTTCGTTCCGCGTTGACGGTAAAGGATAGATCCGCCTGTTACGAATTGACCGTCTGCACGTTTAGCGCCTAAACGTTTAGATTCAGAGTCACGTCCGTTCTTTGTAGAACCTACACCTTTTTTAGAAGCGAAAAACTGAAGATCTAATCTAAGCATGTAACTCACCTCCTATATTTGGTTTGCAGTCAACCGTAAGTGTTCACTGTAATCCCGCTCGATCGTTTCAAGAGAAACAATCATGCCTTCAATCAGCAGCTGCGCTTTTTGCAAAGCTTCCTGATCAGCGGCTTCAGGGAATTCAAAGTAGAAATAACCCCCGTCCTCGCCTATATCAAGAATCGGTTCGAGAGGAGCCAGCGCGATAACCGCATTGACCGCTCCGAAAACGACAGCTGTGACCCCGGCGCATACGAGATCTCGTCCATGTTCAGCAAAATCGGCATGTCCCGTCATTTCAAAGGACAAAATGCCCCCGTCATTCCGGGATCTTCGAATTGTTGCCTCAATCATGCTTACGCGTTGATTTTTTCGATTGTCAATTTAGTATAAGGCTGACGATGACCTTGTTTTTTATGAACATTTTTCTTTGGCTTGTAACGGAAAACAGTGATTTTTTTCGCACGGCCTTGTTTTTCAACTTTAGCTGTAACTGTCGCGCCTGCAACTGTTGGGTTGCCGACTTTCACGCTGTCTCCGCCAACAAACAATACGTCTTCAAACGTCACTGTTTCACCTGCTTCAGCAGCAAGTTTTTCGATGTAAACAGTTTGACCTTCTTCAACTTTGATTTGTTTTCCGCCTGTTTTAATGATTGCGTACATTCTCTGCACCTCCTATTAGACTAAGACTCGCCAGCAACAGGGGGCTTTAAAGCTCTTATCACCTGTCCCGAGCGGTTGTAGCATTGGTGCTACATCCATAACATTAAAAAATATATCAGAACCAAAAGGATATGTCAATCTATTTCTAGTAAGGCAGCAGCAGGTCTTCCATAGAGGAATCTGTCCGTTTATCGGCAAAATACGCATGAAGCACTTCATTTTCATCGAGTTGGCTGAGCTTTTCGCCGGCTTTTTCAATGATAATGGGGTGCTTGCATCCCCGTTTGAATTCGGCCATGACATGCTTTACTTTGGCATCGGCCGCGACCGTCAAAGGATGCAGCATGGCAACATCGCGGTTTTTGCCGTAGTATCTCTCCAAAAGAAACCTCAGCTGAATATAGTGCCGCTTCCGGTATTCATCCCATAAAGAAGCGGCGAGAAAGACGAACAGCACCCATGCGCTGACCTGAAGGGGGACGGCCAGCACAATCCAGCAGCAGAGCAAAAGCGCGGAAACGGCCGATGTCTGCAGGCTGAGGAGATGCGCTTTTTGAAAAGCCATTTGTTTGGAGAAGTATAAAAACACAAACTTTCCGCCGTCAAGCGGCCAGATCGGCAAAAGATTGATGAAAAGAATGGAGAGATTATAAAAGGTAAACATCTCAAATGTCTGCTCACTTGCAAAACCTGACATGAAAAAGAGCCAGGCTGCCGCCTGAAGCCACACATGCTGAAGCGGGCCCGCCAGGATGACCGCAAATTCCTCTTTAAGCGGCCGGTTTCCGTGCTCCTCCACCTCAACCGTCCCGCCGAAAGGGAGCAGAAAGATTCGTTTAATGCGCCACGAAAAAAACACAGCCAGAGCAGCATGCCCCAGCTCATGAACGGATACGACCAGCAAAAGACACAGCAGCGCTTTGATGTGCCCCGTCATAAGACCAAGCCCCATGATAATCCAAAGAAAAGGATGGACATGAACTTTGAAAAGGAGGCTGAGCCATTTATTCATCAAAAGTGATCACCTGGATCGGATCTATGAATTTATCGCCATCCTGGATCGCGAAATAGTACTGGCCTTTACTTTTATCGTTGAGCTTGATCGAACCGATCTTTTTCCCTTTATCGACAAAGTCGTACAATGAAACGTTAACATCTTTTAGCCGGCCGTAAATGCTGCTTGTATTGTCGGCATGCTGCACCTTCACCGTCAGGCCTGTTTTTTTATCTTTGCTCACTTCCATAATGTAGCCTTCTTTTACGCTGTCAATGGCTTCACTGGCAGTTTCGACGACGACGCCTTCTCCGTTATTTTGAAAGTCCTGCTGGATTTTCCCCGCGGCAGGAACGGCCATATCCTGACTGACCGCCACCTGACCGTCCTTCTTTTTCGTTCCCGGCGTAAGAAAAGCGAGCGGGTTTCCGAAGGAAGATACGAACCAATTGCTTACGGCAGCAAACTGAAATTCTTTTTGAAAGGTTTGTGCGATCGCCGGTTTGATCTGACTCAGCGGCTGTTTGTCAGTTTTATAGGCAATAGCGGAGATCAGTACGAGACAGGCGGCCAGCAGGCATTTTAAAATAATTGAATGAGCGCTGATCAATGGATGCCGTCCGTTAAATTCGGGCGGGTGTTCCGTTTGATATTCGTAGTCCGGTAGAAGCTTGTGCTTTTCCTGCTCCTTGACCGTCTGCCACGCGGGAAAATTCTGCGTTTGGGCGTTTTGAACGAAAGTCCGTTTTGATTCAGGCCGCTGTTTTCTTCTTTTGGCCAGTCTTTTTCTAATTTCATCAGCTCTGTGACTCATCGCCATCATCCTTTGCAATCGTTGGGTTTGTACATCCTATGTCTTGTCCATTGCAAATATGCGCTCTTGAAAAACAAAAAAGACCTGATAAGCTGGGCTTCATCAGATCTTTGTATTCTGGTATATATTATGAACGCACGCCGAAAAATGACTTGATTTTCGCCATCATCCCTTTTTGCTGCTCTTCAAGCACCTGCAAAG
Organism: Bacillus sp. NEAU-CP5; assembly: GCF_026420705.1. Lineage (NCBI taxonomy): Bacteria > Bacillati > Bacillota > Bacilli > Caryophanales > Bacillaceae > Bacillus > Bacillus sp. NEAU-CP5. Next base: position 664,843 of record NZ_JAPMOV010000002.1, read on the forward strand.
GAACTGATTCTCCTAAAATGCGCCGGGCGATATTGCGGTACGCAATGCTGGCGCGGTTTTTGGAATTCATGGCAATCGGTTCGCCGATATTTGAAGCCCTGATCACTTCATCATCGTCAGCAACGATTCCGAGAAGATCAATAGAAAGATGATGAACAACTTCATCCACATCCATCGTGTCACCGTTTTTCACCAGGTGATTTCTGATGCGGTTCACGATAAGGCGCGGCGGTTCGATATCTTCCTGCTCCAAAAGTCCGATAATGCGGTCAGCGTCCCGCACCGCTGATATTTCCGGCGTCGTCACAACAATCGCCTTATCAGCTCCGGAGACGGCATTTTTATAGCCTTGTTCAATTCCGGCCGGACAATCAATAATGACATAATCAAATTCCTGCTTAAGCTCCTGTACAAGCGATTTGATCTGCTCAGGGACAACAGCCGTCTTGTCGCTTGTCTGGGCAGCCGGCATTAAATGAAGCAGATCATCAAAACGTTTGTCTTTGACAAGCGCCTGATGCGTCTTGCATCTGCCTTCAATTACATCTACTAAGTCGTAAATAATTCTGTTTTCAAGACCCATTACGACATCAAGGTTGCGCAGTCCGATATCTGTATCTACCAAACAGACGCGCTTCCCTAAAATGGCTAAGGCGGTACCGAGGTTTGCAGATGTTGTTGTTTTACCTACTCCGCCTTTTCCCGAAGTTATTACGATAGCCTCACCCAATTTCACATTCCTCCCTCAAGCCTTGTTAGATCAGGTCTTAAATGAGCCAATTGCTGAAGGCGTTCAATGACCATATTTCCGTCAGTATCTAAATAAGCACATTCCATGTCGTTCCCTTTTTGAATGTGGTCTGGGGAGCGATTTAACACGTGATTGATCCTCAATTGTGTCGGCATCATTTCGGATGCGGCGATCACAGCCCGGTTATTTCCGTTATAACCCGCGTGGGCAATCCCTTTTAATGAACCGAGAACAAATATATTTCCTCCGGCTCTGATCGTACCGCCGGGATTCACATCTCCGATTAAAAGCAAATCTCCCGTCACGTGAAGCACCTGGCCCGAACGGACGATTTTGGAAACAGAAACAATTTCCTGCTCCTCTTTCATCCGCTGCGCTTCTTTTTTGGCGATGACTTCACTGTCAATTGAATGCACGACTAAATCTTTCTTTGACGCGATCAGATCAGTCAGCTGCTCTGCCTGTTCCTGATACAGATACCGATGCCCGAGTTTAATATGAACACTGATTTTTTGGCCTTTGCCATCAGTATATTGTTCAATCGACAGCATGTTTTGAAGACCATCGAGAAGCTCATCAAAAGAACACGCATCATCCAGATGCAATGTTAAGCCGTTTTTTGTTCCTTTTATTGTTACATATTGCTGCTTTTTGGTCTTCATCAATGTTCACCTCAACAACATACTCTTTTCGTCAAAAAAAGATAAAATCCTTTTTACTCATCTCTTAATTCTTTCTTCAGACTTATATAAAACAGCCTGAAGGGCAGGACTAATATAACGGCTCCCGCAATATTCAGCAAAGCGGTCGGCAAGAACCGCTGAATGACAAAATCGTTAAACGTCATTGTGCCGCTGCGGATTAACGTCTGAATGCCGTAAACGTAAAATTCAAGCACGCATACGCTCAGCACCGCGACCAAAATGACCATCAGGGCGTTTGTCTGAAGCACTTTAAACGCTTTGGCCGCCAGATAGCATAAACCGGCAAAACCAAACATATAAACGCCTAAAACACCCGTATAATTGATGTCATAAAGAAATCCGAAAATCAAACCGTAGATCACCGCATGCTTTTGGTTGATATAAGCGGACATAAAAATCAGCGCAAGTAAAAGAAAATGCGGAACGACCTGCTGCTCAACGGAGACGAAAGGAAAACGCACCAGATCGGTATAGATGCTTTCCGCACAAAAGACCAAAATCATAATCAAAGGGAGAAGGAAACGTTTCACGATCCTTCCTCCCCTGTTGCTACGCTTCGGTTCACGACGATGACATGGTCAAGATCGTACAGGTCGGCAGCCGGTTTCACGTAAGCGATTTTCGTCAGGCCGTAAGCATCTGATTCTACATCGGTCACTTCCCCGACCGTCAGCCCTTGAGGAAATACGCCGCCCGTTCCGGATGTCTCCACGAGGTCGCCTTTTTTCACTTCGCGTTTTTCATCCGGCTCAAGGATGGTCATTTTCAGAGTCTGTTTCTTTTTATCATACCCTTCAATTAAACCGTAGCCTTTGCTTCCCTTTTTGCCGGAGATTTTGGTGGCCACTCTGTTATTGCGGTCAACATCGCTCAGCAGCTGAACGGCGGATGTGAAACTGTTGAGTCCGCTGCTTTTGATCTTCCCGACCAGCGCACCCTTTTCGTTCGTGACAGCCATGTCTTTGGCCACTTTCTGCTTCGTTCCCTTATTGATCATGATCTGCTTGTACCATTGATCAGGGTTTCTGGCGATAACGGTCGCTAAAATCGGATCATAGTCGGAAATTGATTTGACATGTCCGAGTTCATCACGCAGCTTCTTGTTTTCATCTTTGAGTTCTTGGAGCTTCGCTTCATATTGTGTCTGTCCGTCCAGCTTTTGTCTTAAGCGTTCGTTTTCCTTGTACGTGTTTTTCAGGTCTTTTATGTCCCCGAAGAACCCTGCAAAATATTCGGCAGGCGTGTGAAAAATGTTTTGAAATACTCCCGTCGTATCACCGATCAGCTTTTCAGGCCAGGTGGTATTACGGCCGTTCTTCAGCGAGAATCCAATCATAGCCACCAATATGATAATACACAGAAGTAATAGCATTAACCGTTTGTTCGGCATCGTGATACACCTCTTCTATTTAACTCCTGATTATCTTGTTTTTCCTTTGAAAAGATGGATGTGCTCCAGTGCTTTTCCAGTGCCGATCGCAACACAATCCAGCGGATCTTCAGCGATAAGAACAGGCATTTTCGTTTCGTCGCTGATGACTTTGTCGAGATTGCGCAGCAGGGCGCCTCCCCCTGTTAATACAATACCTCTGTCCATAATATCAGCGGCCAGCTCAGGCGGTGTTTTTTCAAGCGTGCTCTTCACCGCGTCAACGATTGAGAGAACTGTATCACGCAGTGCATTTGCAATTTCCGTTCCCGTGATTTCGATCGTTTTCGGCAGACCTGTCAGAAGATCGCGGCCGCGGATTTCCATTGACGCATTTTCTTCACCGGTTTCTGCTGAACCGATTTCCATTTTAATAGCTTCCGCCGTACGGTCACCGATCATCAGATTATATGTTTTTCTGATATAGCTGATGATTGAGTCGTCCATTTCGTCACCGGCTACGCGGATTGACTGAGACGTAACAATGCCGCCTAAAGAAATGATCGCCACTTCAGTTGTTCCGCCGCCGATATCAACGACCATGCTGCCCGTCGGCTCCCATACCGGAAGATTCGCGCCGATTGCTGCCGCAAACGGTTCTTCAATCGGATAAGCGTCACGTGCGCCCGCTTGTCTTGTCGCGTCGATGACCGCCCGTTCTTCAACGGCCGTAATACCTGACGGCACACACACCATAACGTAAGGCTTTCTCGCAAACAATCCTTTATTTTTCACAGCCTGATTAATGTAGTATTTCATCATTGTCGCAGTTGTTTCATAGTCAGCGATAACGCCGTCTTTCATCGGACGGAGCGCAACCACGTTGCCCGGAGTTCTTCCGATCATGTTTTTCGCATCGTTACCGACCGCAACGATGGACTTCGTATCCGTTTGCAGAGCAACGACAGACGGCTCTCTCACTACAATTCCTTTTCCTTTAACAAACACAAGCGTATTCGCGGTTCCCAAATCTATACCAAGGTCTCTTGTACCAATTCCGAACATATGTATGTATCTTCCTTTCTTAAAGCAAAAATACCCTAAAGGGAAAAACTCATAAAATCTATTATATCTTAAATCAACGAAAAAAAAAGTGTTACAAATATCCTTTTTCCTTTAAACTCACAAATTTTTTGTCACCAATGACCAAATGATCCAGCAGCTCGATGCCGATTAAATTTCCGCACTCAAAAAGCCGCCTGGTTACCTCTATATCTTCCCTGCTCGGTGTAGGATCTCCTGAAGGATGATTGTGAACACAAATGAAGGACGCGGCGGATCGTTTGAAAGCTTCTTTAAACACCTCCCGCGGGTGGACAATAGATGAATTCAGACTTCCGATAAAAACGGTGCGTTTATGAATGACTTGATTTTTGGTATTTAAATATAAACAGACAAAATGCTCCTGGGATAAAAAGCGCATATCCTCCATCACATACTTCGCCCCGTCTTCCGGAGAGCGGATGACGCAATGCTCCCCGGCGGATGTCTTATGAATGCGGCTCCCCAGCTCAATTGCGGCTAGAATCTGAACGGCTTTCACCGTGCCGATTCCCGGAATGCTGGAAAGCTCCTGGGCAGAGGCGCCTTTTAACAGTCGCAGCCCGTCAAACGTCCGCAGCAGCCGGTGAGCGAGGTTCATGACGGACTCATGTTTCGTTCCCGTCCGCAGCAGGATGGCGAGCAATTCATTGTTAGAGAGATGTTCGGCTCCGAAGTGCAGAAGCCGCTCTCTCGGTTTTTCTTTTTCGGGGAAATCTCTTAATTTTAACGGCAGATCACGGATGATCAACCCCTCCTTGTTCCCCTTCCCGGTTTGAACATCAAGCTTTTATATTAAATTCTTTCAAGGCTCTCATTGTTTTAGCGACAGGAAGCCCGACGACAGAATAAAAATCACCGTCTATTTTTTTCACTAAAAGCGCGCCTTTTCCTTGGATGCCGTATGCACCTGCTTTATCCATCGGTTCTTTTGTTTCAATGTAGAGCTGTATGTCGTCTTCACTGAGCGGCCAAAACGTCACTTCCGTCGTGTCACAGAACGTTTCTTTCCGGTCATGCGTCTGAATGCTGACCGCCGTAATGACTTGATGGCTTCGGCCGGAAAGCCTCCGCAGCATGTGTGCCGCTTCTTCTCTGTCATGCGGTTTGCCGAGGCATTCGCCGTCTATGCACACCATCGTGTCAGCCCCGATAACGACTGCATCGGGATTTTCGGCCAATACAGCACCAGCTTTTTGCTCGGCCAAACATTGGACGTTTTCTTCCGGCGAAAGGTTTCGATTTAATTTTTCTTCTGTGCGGCTTGCAATAATGCTGTAAGGAATCTGAAGAAGATTAAGGAGTTCTTTTCTTCGCGGAGATTGTGATGCGAGTATTAAGCGTTTTGTCATGGTTGTCATCCTTTCAGGGTTTGCTTAAGAAAAAAAGATACTTGTCTATCCTATCAAATCTAACGGGCAACCACAATTTCAGAAAAATAACTTTTTGATGACAAAATAAAAAATCCCGCCGGATGACGGGAAATAAGATACTATTTTACAACACTTAAAAGCTCTTTTTGGGCTTTCCAGCCGGATTCTGAACCCGACGTTTCCAGTTCTTTCAGCGCTTGAAGCACGGCCTCTTTCTGCTTTTTGTCAGCGGCGTCTGCACCGTCTGCCGCTTTTGCCGCTTCAGCCACTTCCGTTTTTGAAAGATCTTTGCCGGTAATCGCTTTGGCGGAGAGCTCGGATGCTTGTTTAAAAGAGTCTTCCAGTCCTGAATCGACCGCAAAGCTGAGCTCTTTTCCGCCCCAAGCCTCAAAATCATGGTCTATCAGCGTCTGGCCCAATTGCTGTGATAAGGTTTTTTCCGCTGCAAGCCCGGCGATCACGTATGTGTATCCGTCTTCTTTTGCCAGAGAGACGGCCGAGTATCCTTTTTCAGTCAGCTGGTCAACAAGCGTTTGCGCTCCTTTTTCTGATGAAAATTTTCCGGCCTGCACCGCATATGTTTTATAGTTTCCCTCTGAAGATTCCGCATCTCCTGTGCCGGCTGTTTCAGATTTGTCTTTAGAAACATCTCCCGCTTTCGCCGTCTGCCCTTGTGAACCTTTGTCAGCTGATGCCGGAGCGGCGGCTTCTTTACTTCCCGACATATTTAAGGCGACAAGGCCGAGCCCGGTGCCTAAAACAGCCGCAACGGCAATTGTCGTGACCGCTTTTTTAACTGGAGAAGACGGCTGCTTCTTTTTCGGAAAATGAGGGCCGGTTTTTTTCTTCTTGTATGGCGGAACGACTTTCGGGTCATCTTCAAATACCTCAGAATTCTTCTCATGGTCCCAATTGAAATCTTCTTCTTTCGGATCTTCATGGGATGCGGCGGTCTCCTGTTCCGCCTTTTTTGTTTCTTCCCAATTTGAAAATGTGACGGTTTTCTCCCCGCCTTCTTTCACATCATCTTGTCCATACATCGTTTCTTCTTGTCCGTTAATGGTTACTTTAAGAGCATTGTTTTTGGCTTTGCTGTGCTTTTTGCTCTTCCTTTTTTTCAACGTCTCTTCCCCCTTGCATTCGTCTTGGCCGTACCTTGAGCTGATCATGGTTCACACTTTAGCATAGGCGTAAAAAAAAAGAACAAGACTTTTGTCGTCTTGTCCAAAAAACGTTCGCCAAATTTTTCAAGCCCCGCCTGAAGCGAGCTTGATGTAAAACGAAAACAGCTCTTCACCGTATAAATAACTCAAAGCGCTCCCGGCTGAGATGGCCGGCGCAAACGGAAATGGCTGCTTTTTACCAAGCCTGCCCCGGGCTGCGGCGCACATGCCGTATACGGCTCCGATCATAACGGAAAGAAAGAATGCAATGAGCACGAGCTTCACGCCGAGCGTCAGGCCGATCACCCCAAACAGTTTCACATCACCTGCGCCGATGCCTCCTTTACTGACAAACATGATAAAAACAAGCAGAAAAAATCCGCAAACGGCTCCGGCAAACCCTGCATACCACGTGTCCAGCGGAGAAAACATACGGCCGGCGATGAAAAGCGGAAGAAAAAACAGCAGAACTTTGTCAGGAATCAGCATATATTGCAGATCCGTCATAGTAACAATCATGAGCAGAGACAGAAATAACAGCGCGACTAACAGTTCTTTTGAGAAACCGAAATGAATGCCTGCAGCCGTGAATAAACACGCCGTCCAGCATTCCGCCGCCGGATACATAACCGACAGCTTTGCACGGCAGTTTCTGCATCTGCCTCTTTGCAGAATATAGGAAACGACGGGCACAAGCTCCCCCCAGGAGAGCGGCAAGCGGCAAAACGAACAGGCTGAACGCGGCGAAATAACCGAGATTCGAAGCGGGATACGGCACGCTGCTGTATAAAAAAAAGAACCGAAAATCAAACCGAGAAAAAACAGAATCAAAAGCACTCAGACCACACCTTTACTATCAATCTGGCTCAGATTATAGCAAAGAAAAACACCATGACTGAAATGGCTGAAAATATATTTTCAGCATAAAAACACCCGGCAAAACCTGAAAAGGGTCTGCCGGGCATCCGAGGGGCTGTCAGATAAGCCGCTTTCTCATTTCTGAAATAAAATATAAGGAACCGGTAATGATGATGACATCATCCGCCCCGTCTTTTTGATCTATCCATTCTTTCACACTGTCCGGGTTCTCATCGAAGCTCTTATCCGCTAGACTGCTTGCGTTATAAAGGGCTTCGGCGCTTGAAGCACGCGGAAAGTCAAATGATACAAAGTGAATAGAGTCCGCTTCGTTTTCAAGCTTTTTAATCATTTCCTGATACGGTTTGTCTTTTAATGCGCTGAATACGACATGGACGTTTTTACCAGCAAAGCGCTGCCTGATCGTTTCTGTCAGTGTGTCAACGCCTTCTTCGTTATGTGCGCCGTCCGCAAACACTAAAGGGCGGCTTTGAAGACGTTCAAACCGGCCCGGCCACGATGCTTTTTTCAGGCCGTTTCGCATTGCTTCTTCAGAAATGGCTGCGGCACCCAGACGATTCATCCATTCAGCGGCCAATATCGCCAATGCCGCATTCTGCCTTTGGTGAATGCCGATCAGCGACGTTTGAATGTTTTCATAGCATTTCGTTTCCGTTTCCAGCGAAAAGCTTTCACCGGACGGAAGCGCCGCTTCATTAAACAGTCTGCACGTTTTATATAGTGACTGATACGGAGCCTGCTTTTTTTCGGTTTCTGCTTCAATAACGCCGAGTGCTTCCGGCTGATTGACGCCCGTAATAACCGGAATAGAATTTTTAATGATACCGGCTTTCTGCCCGGCGATCTCCTCGATGGTATTGCCTAAAATCGCCATATGGTCATGTCCGATACTTGTAATGACCGACAGGAGCGGTTTCACAATATTGGTTGAATCAAATGTGCCGCCGAGCCCCGCTTCAAAAATAACAAAATCGATATCAGCCCGCTTCGCAAAATATAAAAATGCACACGCTGTAATGATTTCAAATTCTGTCACCGTTCCGGCATCGGTCTTATCAAGCTCATCGACTATCGGTTTTATGTCATTAACGAGCGTTCTCCATTCCTCATCAGAAATCGGCATGCCGTTGACGCTGATACGCTCATTAAACGTAATAATGTAAGGCGATGTGAACGTACCGACCGTATAACCGGCTTCTTGAAGCACGGAACGGATAAAAGCGACGGTCGATCCTTTGCCATTTGTGCCCGCCACATGAATAGCGCGAATGTTCTTTTCCGGGTGTTCCAGTTTTTCCATCAGCTTTTCCATACGGAGAAGGCCCGGCTTAACGCCGAACTTGAGCCTGCCGTGAATCCAGCTGATCGCTTCTTTGTACGTATTAAACAATGAAATCCCCTCTTTTATACGACAAGGCGGTTTCTTAGGAAACCGCCCCGCTGTTTTATCAGCCTTTCAGCTCTGCAATCCGCTGCCGGACAGCTTCGCGTTTTGCCGTGTAGTCTTTCTCTTTTCCGCGTTCTTCTTCAATGACATGTTCAGGAGCTTTTTTAATGAACCCTTCGTTGCCGAGTTTTTTCTGAACGCGTTCGACCTCTTTTGTCAGCTTGTCGAATTCTTTTTGCAGACGGGCGATCTCCTCATCAATGTTAATCAGCCCTTCAAGCGGCAGAATGACTTCCGCTCCGGTGACGACCGCTGTCATCGCTTTGTCTGCCGCAGTGATATCCGTCCCGATTTTCAGCGTGCTCGGATTCGTAAAGCGTTCAACGTAAGAACGGTTCTTTTCCAGGCGGCCGGCAATGTCTTCGGTAGCTGTTTTAATGTAAAGCTCAACCTGCTTGCTCATCGGCGTGTTGACTTCGCTCCGGATATTGCGGACAGAACGGATTAATTCAACGAGCAGTTTCATATCCGCCGCTGCCTCTTTATCCGTATGCTCCGGCACCGGAACCGGCCAAGAGCTGATCGTGATTGACTCGCCTTCATGAGGAAGGTGCTGCCAGATTTCTTCCGTTAAGAATGGCATAAACGGGTGAAGAAGACGCATCGTCTGGTCAAGCACGTATGCCAGAACAGAACGGGTTGTTTTCTTCGCCGCTTCATCTTCCCCGTACAGCGGAAGCTTCGCCATTTCGATATACCAGTCGCACACATCGTCCCAGATAAAGTTGTACAGGTGGCGTCCGACTTCGCCGAATTCATAACGATCCGCAAGCTGTGTTACGTCTTCTATCGTTTCATTCAGTCTTGTGAGGATCCACTTATCAGCAACTGATTTTTCACCGGACAGATCAAGCTCGTCATACGTCATGCCGTCCATGTTCATTAATGCAAAACGGGAGGCGTTCCAAATTTTATTTGCGAAGTTCCATGTGGATTCCACTTTTTCATAGCTGAAACGGAGATCCTGTCCCGGTGAACTTCCGGTTGCCAGGAAATAGCGCAGTGAATCCGCTCCGTACTTGTCGATGACATCCATCGGGTCCACGCCGTTCCCAAGGGATTTACTCATTTTTCTGCCCTGCTCGTCACGGATTAAGCCGTGAATCAGCACGTCTTTGAACGGACGCTCACCGGTAAACTCAAGACCTTGGAAAATCATCCGGGATACCCAGAAGAAAATGATGTCATATCCCGTCACAAGAACATCGGTTGAGTAATACCGCTTAAAGTCTTCAGCGTTTTCATCAGGCCAGCCCATTGTAGAAAACGGCCAAAGCGCGGAGCTGAACCATGTATCAAGCACGTCTGAATCCTGTTCCCAATTTTCGCTGTCCTCAGGCGCCTCAAGGCCGACGTACACTTCTTTTGTTTCTTTATGATACCAAGCCGGGATGCGGTGGCCCCACCACAGCTGACGGGAAATACACCAATCACGGATATTTTCCATCCAGTGCAGGTACGTTTTCTCGAAACGGTCAGGAACGAAGTGAACTTTCTCTTCTTTTGACTGAAGGTCAACCGCAGCATCGGCCAGCGGCTGCATTTTGACAAACCATTGCGTGGACAGGTACGGCTCAACAACGGCGCCGCTTCTCTCACTATGTCCGACAGAATGCATATGGTCTTCGATTTTAAAGAGAACACCGGATTCCTGAAGATCTTTGACGAGTTTTTTGCGGCATTCAAACCGATCCATGCCGTTATATTGCAGCGCTTTTTCATTCATTGTTCCGTCTTCATTCATGACGAGAATCCGCTCTAAATTGTGGCGGTTTCCGAGTTCAAAGTCATTCGGGTCATGGGCAGGCGTGATTTTAACGGCGCCTGATCCGAATTCCATATCAACATAATCATCGCCGACGATCGGAATTTCGCGGTTTGTAATCGGCAGAATCACCGTTTTGCCGATTAAGTGCTTGTAGCGCTCATCTTCAGGATGAACCGCGACAGCCGTGTCGCCAAGCATCGTTTCCGGACGGGTGGTCGCGATTTCAATTGAGCCTGAACCGTCTGCTAACGGATAGCGCAAATGATAAAACGCGCCCTGTACGTCTTTGTAAATCACTTCAATATCGGATAAAGCCGTTTTTGTGGCAGGGTCCCAGTTGATGATATATTCGCCTCTGTAAATCAAGCCTTTTTTGTACAGCTTGACGAATACTTCCCGCACGGCTTTGTTCAGCCCTTCATCAAGAGTAAAACGTTCGCGCGAATAATCGAGTCCGAGTCCCATCTTGGCCCATTGGCTGCGGATGAAATCAGCATACTCTTCTTTCCACTTCCACGTTTCTTCTAAAAACTTTTCACGGCCGAGGTCATAACGGCTTGTGCCCTGTTCGCGGAGTTTCGCTTCGACTTTTGCCTGAGTGGCGATGCCGGCGTGGTCCATGCCCGGAAGCCAGAGCACGTCATAGCCCTGCATGCGTTTCATACGCGTAACGATATCTTGCAGCGTCGTATCCCACGCATGTCCTAGGTGCAGCCTGCCCGTCACGTTCGGCGGCGGAATGACGACAGAATACGGCTGTTTCGTTTGATCGCCGCCCGCTTCAAAATATTTTCCTTTCAGCCAAAAATCATAGCGGCCTTTTTCAATCGCAGACGGATCATATTTTGTCGGCATTGTTTGTTCGTTTGTATCCATGATAACCCTCCAGCATGTTTAGAAATGGCTGAGCAACTAAAAAAGAGCCTTCATCCTGATAAAGGACGAAAAGCTCTTTCGCGGTACCACCTTTTTTCATGAACAGATTTGTTCATGCACTTAAACGGATAACGGGTGCGGCCCGAATTTCTCTACTGTATGTTCAAGAAATTATGCTCCCGGGCGACCTTCCAATGAGACGGCATAAGAAGCCTTTCAGCACAGTAGCTTCTCTCTCTTCATGCGTCTTTCTTGTACTCTTCCCGTTCAAAGCAGGTGTATTTATATCAGCTCATGATCTTATTTATTATGTTCTTTATTATAGTAAAAGTGTTTTTGATTCGTCAATCATCTTTTCCAAAAACCGCTGCCGTCATACATAAATGGGCATGCACCCCGCCCTTTCCCTTACATACGATACATAGAAAGGCGAATGTGAGGAGGAATTGCCCGTGAGAAAAAAATTCAATTCTTATTCGCTCCCCCAGTGGGCCAGACAGGTCCGCCTTGTATCCGTGCAAGTCATTATCCCGATTACGATCTTTCAGGGGATCAGGACGATTTTCTTTCCGACGACTTTTGATGTCCTGCTGCTTGCCATCCTGCTGTTTTTAGCGTGCGCCCTGCATTTGGAATGGATATAAAAAAACGAGTCCCGTTATGAAGAGGACTCGTTTTCCGCTTTTATTTTTTTCTCCCGCTCAATCTGATGAACCTTCATGAGAAAAGGCTCAACATTTTTCATCTGCCAAAACGCTCTTAATAATTGCGTGCACTCTTCTTTTTCAGAGCCCCTTTGGCCGGTCTGATACCGTTTCAGCACTTTGTACATGGCGGACGGATAAGCCATATAGCTGAGAAACAGGCTGATTTCCGCTTCACGGAGCGGGAATGATTTGTGATACGTATAAAACCAGTCCAGACACTCCGGGCATGCTTTCGGATAGCTTCTGAACATTCTGGAGTAAAAGCCGAGCAGGTCATTTTGCGGAGGGCCCAGCGCAGCTTTCTCGAAATTCGTGAAAAAGCCCGATCCCGCATCATTATACAGAAAGTGGCGGCTCGATAAGCTGCCGTGGTTGATCACCGCTCTCGTCTTGTCATGATCCTTTGCCGCGTCAAACCATTCTTCCAGACGTTCCAGAGCAAAATTGACGGCGGAAACCGTTTCTGTAAGATACGTAACAGCCTGCAGTTCAAAAGGTGAAAGATACCACTCTTTTTCCGCCCGGTCGGCGAATTGTTCATAGACAAGCTTATCATTTTCCCAATCTCTTTTCGTTGCTTCATAAAAGCCGCTGATATCTTCAGTCCGGATTTGGATGTCCCGCACAGTCGCAGAATGGAGCTTCGCGACCTCTTTAAAAAGGTAAACATGTTTTTGATCCCGTTCCTCTTCCTGATCGTACTGAAGCCAAGGCATTAAATAATAAGAATTCTCCGTCTGTCTTCCCGCAAAAAAATCGCCGGCATACGTGCGGCAGATCGGCACAAATGATCGGTAGCCTTTCTCCTCAATCTCAATCATAAGATCCGTAAATTCACTGCTGCGGGCCGGCTTGAGCTGTTTCAAAGCAAAAATGCCGTAGTTTGAGTAGACCTTCCAAACATGCGGGCTGACAGGCTCAATATACTCAGCCGCCAGCCCGTATTCCTGAAGCACTGATTGGACTGCTTCCATTCCATTCACCACATTTTTACGGCCTCTTTGTGCTTACGCATGGCTGTTATTATATTCAGGTATATACAGAAGCTGACCTTCTTCAAGCTCGTCATCAAACGATAAAGCATTCGTTCTGATGAGCTGCTGGGATGTTATGTCATATCGTTCACACACCCGGTCGATAGTATCTTGCTGCTGTACGATACAAATTTTCATTCTTGAAAACTTTTCTTCTTCCCTTGTAAATAATTTTGTCAAGTAATGAGAGTTGTCATTTTCCTTCTGCTCGGTTCCCGGTGCCGCTTCTTCATTATTTCTTTCAGGCTTAAGCGGCTCAGGCTGTTCAGCTTGCGCCGGCTCCTCAGGCGGCAGTTTGGAAAACTGAAAAGACAAATCGAGAGGCTTCCCGGTTTCCTCCTCCGGCGGCGCCATCTTCCTTACCTCAATTTCAAACCCTTCTTCATCCTGAGCCTCTTCTTCAAGCAGCTTAGGAGCGCTGTAAAACTCCTCTTCCTGCTGTTCCGGAACGAACTCGCGATAAACGGGCGCCTGCTCTTCTTGAAAAACCGCAGGCTCATCTTCGTCTTCTGACGCCTCATGATCGCTCTGACGGAGAAGCGGCTCGGCCTCTGGCTGCTCTTCTTTATGAAGGAAGGGCTGTTCCGCAATTTTTGGTTTTTCTGCATGCGGAGTCAGAGTGAACGCAGGGAAAACCGGCTCGTTATCATCTTTTGGCTCTTCCTGCACTTCTGCTGAATCATCCTCAAATGCAGGTTCATTCCTCACAGCCGACATGATTGCAGGCTCCTCAGCTTCTTCCGGCTTTTCTTCGTGTTGGAAGGAAACAGGAGGAGGAGGCTCAGTAAAGGAAACAGGTTTCGGCACCTCTTCCTGCTCCCTCAGAATCGGGGCAGTTTCTTGCTCTTCTTCTTCCCGTTCCCTCAGAATCGGGGCAGTTTCCTGCTCTTCTTCTTCCCGCTCCCTCAGAATCGGGGCAGTCTCCTCTTCTTCTTCTTCCTGCTCTCTCAGAATCGGGGCTGCTTCCTGCTCTTCTTCTTCCCGTTCCCTCAGAATCGGAGCAGCTTCCTGCTCTTCTTCTTCCTGCTCCCTCAAAATCGGGGCAGTTTCTTGCTCTTCTTCTTCCCGTTCCCTCAGAATCGGGGCAGTCTCCTGCTCTTCTTCTTCCCGCTCCCTCAAAATCAGGGCTGCTTCCTGCTCTTCTTCTTCCCGTTCCCTCAGAATCGGGGCTGCTTCCTGCTCTTCTTCCTCCAGCCTGATTAAAGGCGGGATTTCTTCCTCGTTCTTCTCGGTTTCTTGTGCTGCTTCTTCTGATACAGTCAAAGGTATTTCAGGCTCATGGCGTATCATTAGTTCTGGTTCGTTTTCGTCCTCAGAATGATGTCCGGCAAGATTGATCATTTCTTCTCTGGCAAATTCAGGCGCCACGTACAAAGGGATCTCCGGCTCTTTTGGCTCGGATTCCTCAAGCAGCCCTTCAATTGCCAAATCAGCTTGAATGGTTAAGATCCTTGAATCCGTCAGCTGATAATCAAAGGCATCGATAAATACGAAAACATCATTGAGGTGGCTCACTTTATTTTTCGGAATCGTGATGTCCACCGGGAAACAATGAATGAGCTCGGCCGTGCCATCCTCCCTCGCCCTCACTTCCTCTACATGCCTCAGTTCCCTATCAAGCTCTTCAAAATGACTGCTGTGATCTATGTTGTACTCGCCAGTAAGTTCTAATGATCCTTTAATTGAGACATAATCATTTACTTCCTGCACCCTGATGTCAGGGTCTAATGAAATCGAAAGTAATTCAGAAACTTCCTGTCCTTTTTGGAAACAGATTGATTCTTCAACAGAAAATTGCAATCGGTGATTATGCGGCAAGTTCATATCCTCCTTTCATCTAATCCATACAATTAGATGTCACTAAAGGTGTATGCCGCAATCCGGGGAAATATGATAATGGAGGCATTGAAAAAAGCCGATACAAGTCTTGCTTGCATCGGCTTTTCTGTATCAGCGGCTGATCGCCTGGAACACTTTCTCAGCGGCTTGAATGGTATTTTCAATATCCTCCATTGTATGCGCAGTGGAGAGAAACAATCCTTCAAATTGAGACGGCGGCAGAAATACGCCTGCGTCAGCCATCCCTTTATAATATTTGGCGAACAGCTTTAAATCAGAAGATTTGGCTGCTTCATAGTTAATGACAGGCTCATTTGTGAAAAAGAAGCCGATCATTGAACCCGCCCGGTTAAACGTGTGCGGAATGCCATGTGCTTCAGCTGCTTTTGAAATGCCTTCTTCAAGCATATCGCCTTTTTTCACAAATTCTTGGTAAGATTCAGGTGTGAGCTGCTGTAACGTCTCAAGTCCCGCTGTCATGGCAAGCGGATTTCCTGACAATGTTCCCGCCTGGTAGATCGGACCGCTCGGCGCGATTCGTTCCATAATGTCAGCTTTTCCGCCATACGCACCGACAGGAAGACCGCCGCCGATGACTTTACCGAGACACGTTAAGTCAGGCGTCACGCCGAAATACCCTTGCGCACAGTTATAATCCACGCGAAAACCGGTCATGACCTCGTCAAAAATGAGCAGCGCGCCATACTGTTCCGTAATGTCGCGAAGTCCTTGTAAAAAGCCTTCCTGCGGCGGAACAACGCCCATATTGCCTGCTACCGGTTCAACAATGACCCCGGCAATATCTTCACCGTACTCCCGGAATGCGAGTGCAACGCTTTCCAAGTCGTTGTATGGAACGGTAATCGTATTCATTGCTATTCCTTCCGGCACGCCCGGGCTGTCCGGCAGGCCGAGTGTCGCCACTCCGGATCCCGCTTTGATCAGCAGCGAATCACCATGGCCGTGGTAACAGCCTTCGAATTTCAAAATTTTGTTGCGACCGGTATATCCTCTTGCCAGACGCAGGGCGCTCATTGTCGCCTCTGTGCCGGAGCTGACCATCCGCACGATTTCAACAGACGGCACACGGTCAATGACCAATTTGGCCAGTTCGTTTTCCACTTCAGTAGATGCCCCGAAACTTGTCCCGTTCTCGGCTACTTTTTTCAGGCTTTCAACGACCCGGTCGTTCGTGTGGCCCAAAATGAGCGGCCCCCAGCTCAGGACGTAGTCGATATATTCATTGCCGTCAATATCAAAAATTTTCGATCCTTTTCCGCGCTGCATAAAGATCGGGTCCATATCAACTGATTTAAACGCGCGCACCGGGCTGTTCACTCCGCCCGGCATCAGTTTCTGCGCTTCTTTAAAAGCGGCTTTTGATTTTTCATAGCTTCTCATCTGTCTCAGCTCCCGTCAAATGAAATCGTTACTCAGCAAGCCATTTTGCTGCGTCTTTTGCATGATACGTCATAATCAGATCGGCTCCTGCACGTTTCATGCTCGTTAGAATTTCCAGCACCATTTCTTTTTCTTTAATCCAGCCGTTTTGGGCTGCCGCTTTCACCATGGAATACTCCCCGCTCACATTATATGCGACCAGCGGCAGGTGATGGCGGTTTTTCACATCACGCATAATATCTAAGTATGACATAGACGGTTTGACAATTAAAAAGTCAGCGCCTTCTGCCGCGTCTGATTCAGCCTCACGGAGCGCTTCCAAGCGGTTGGCCGGATCCATCTGATATGTTTTTCGGT
This sequence comes from Bacillus sp. NEAU-CP5, assembly GCF_026420705.1. Taxonomy (NCBI): domain Bacteria; kingdom Bacillati; phylum Bacillota; class Bacilli; order Caryophanales; family Bacillaceae; genus Bacillus; species Bacillus sp. NEAU-CP5. The sequence continues at coordinate 681,612 of NZ_JAPMOV010000002.1, forward strand.
CTCCGAACTGCGGCGTGCTGTCAGCCGCGTCGCGGAACGGACCGTAAAATTCACTTGAATATTTCACGGCATAAGACATGATCGGAATATTCGTGAATCCTTCTTTGTCGAGCGCTTCCCTGATCACTGTGACAAAACCGTCCATCATATTTGAAGGAGCGATGATGTCAGCGCCGGCTTTGGCCTGGCTGACGGCTGTCTGCGCCAGCAGCTCAAGCGACTCGTCATTTAAGATTTCTCCGTCTCTCACGACGCCGCAATGGCCGTGATCCGTGTATTCACAGAGGCATGTATCAGCGATTACGATCATTTCAGGATAATGCTTTTTAATTTCAGCAATCCCTTTCTGCACAATGCCGTGATCATGAAAAGCCTGGGTTCCGCAGGCGTCTTTTTCTTCCGGCACGCCGAAAACGATGACCGACTTAATGCCGAGCGATATCAGCTCAGCCATTTCATCCTTTAACAAATCGAGTGATACATGATAAACCCCCGGCATAGAAGGAACTTCTTTTTTTCCTTCGAGCCCTTCAACGACAAATAACGGGTAAATAAAATCTGAGGGGTGAAGACGTGTTTCTTTTACTAAATCTCTCATCGCAGCGTTCGCGCGCAAACGGCGGTGTCTGTTAAATGTTTGATTCATCATTATCAATCCTTTCCCGACATGCTGCACATGACGTCCAGCATGCCTTCAATCGTATAAGTGTCAGGCACATGGGATGAGATCCCGTATTCCAAGAGCGCTTTCTCTGTCAAAGGGCCGATGCTGATATAGCTCGCACCGCTGTTTTTCCACGCTTGTTCTCCGTCTCCGACCGCGTGCATAAACGTATGGACCGCCGATGAGCTGGTAAACGTAATAAAATCAAAATGAGAGCGGGATGCAGCCCGTCTCAGCTCGTCCATGCCTTTTTCATCCTGAATGGTATTGTATAACACCCATTCCCTTATTTGATAGCCAAGCGGCTCAAGCTCCGCTTTTATGACATCGCGTGATAAATTGCCCTTTATCACTGAAATGGGTTCGGCAGCTGATGCGTGCCGTTTTAAAGTATCAGCCAGACATTCCGCCACATACTCGTCAGGCATCGCATCCGTCCGGGCTCCCCGCTCTTTCAGGGCGCGCGCAGTCTTTTCACCGACGGCTGCGATTTTTTTCCGTCCCGAAAGCGCAAGACCGTGCCGATCAAGATAGGAAAAAAAGAACCGGACACCGTTTACGCTTGTAAACACAAGCCATCCCGGCTCAGAAAGGTCTTCCCGGAGACTGTCCGCACATTCATCCGGGAGCGCTTCCTGAAAAGCGATCAGCGAAGCGGAAACAGCCGTTCCGCCAAGCGCCTCCACTTTTTTTCGGAACGGTGCGGCCTGTCTTTTGTTCCGGGTGACAAGCACGGTCTTTCCTTGTAAAGGAAGGTCATTTGCCATCCTGATCGAGCTCCTGTTTTACACTGTCGATTAATGCTTTGGCTCCTTTTTCAGACATCATCGCCGCACAGCGTTTTCCGATTTCTTCCGGATCATGTCCCGCCGCTGTTTCTTTATAAATCGTCTTTCCGTCCGGAGACGCGACAAGACCGACCAATTCAACCTCATCCCGGTCATTGACGGACGCATACCCGGCTATCGGCACTTGGCAGCCGCCTTCCATCGCGTGTAAGAAAGCCCGTTCGGCTGCCACCGTGCGCTGCGTATACTCATCGGTAAATTGCGCAAACAGCTTCAAAAGCTCCTCATCCGACTCTCTGCATTCAATGGCAAGAGCGCCTTGGCCGACCGCAGGCAGACAGCGGTCCGGTTCGAGAAATTCAGATACGACATCATCTTTCCAGCCCATTCTCGAAAGCCCCGCAGCCGCTAAAATAATAGCATCGTAATCTTCCGTTTCAAGCTTTTGAAGTCTCGTATCGATATTGCCTCTGATCCACTTAATTGTAAGATCAGGGCGTTCAGCAAGAATCTGGGCGCTTCTTCTTAAACTGCTGGTGCCGATGATGCCCCCTTCTTTTATGTCGTCCAGCTTTTGATGCCCTTTTGAAATCAGCGCATCACGCGGATCCTCACGTTTCGGTATGCAGCCTATGACAAGACCCTCAGGCAAAACGGCGGGCATGTCTTTCATGCTGTGAACCGCCATATCAATCTCCTGATGCAGCAGCGCCTGTTCAATCTCTTTGACAAACAAACCTTTGCCGCCCACTTTTGACAGCGTAACATCGAGGATGCGGTCGCCTTTTGTGACAATCTCCCGGATTTCAAAGTTATAGGAAGGGTTCAATTCCTTCAATTTGTTAATCACCCATTTTGTCTGGGTCATAGCCAGTTTGCTCCGTCTGGAACCTACCTTAATCGTTCTCATTTTCTTTCCTCCCGAATCTGTTTGGGCGCGTGCGTTAACTGAACCAATGGAATTGCGACAGGCTTCCGAGCAGGAAGTAATTAATCATCAGCACGAGAAAACATGCTGAATTCCATAACGCCGCCACTTTTCCCTGCAGTTCCTTAATCATTCTGATATATAAATAGTAGCTGTATAAAAGCAGCACAATAAACGAACCGAGCACTTTTGAATCAAACCAGTACAGCGTTTCCAGCGACACATACGCCCAGATCACGCCTAATATCAGGCTCAACAGCAGCATCGGAACCCCGATGACATTTAAAACGTAAGCCATATAATCAAGTTTTGACAAATCTTCAATTCTCAACAGCCATTTTCCCCACTTTTTCTTCTTTAATAAAGAATATTGAAACTGATAAAGAAGCGAAAAAACAAAAGAAAGGGAAAAAGCGCCGTAAGACAGAATCGCCATTGTAATATGAATGACCAAAAGCTCTGAGACCAGCTGGCCGGAAAAAGCGGCCGAATGCTGATCCGTCGGTGAAAACGTATGGATCGCAATCATCGAGAAACCGATGACATTCGTGAAAAACACGATAAAATCAACCCGCAGAATCTGCGTGACCACAAGTGAGAGCGTGACAAGCACCCACGCATAAAAGTAAAGGGCCTCTGTAATATTCAAGACCGGAAATCTGCCCGTCTGCCACATGAAATAAGAAAGATAGACGGTTTGCAGAGTCCAGACAATAGAAAGCAACCAGAAGGCCATTTTCCCAGCCTTCCGGTTGTGTTGAAGAAAATCTATAAAGTAAAAAAGGACGCTTACTGCATAAATAACAATTGTCGCTTCATTAAGTCTTGCCATTGCTGTATCAATCATACAGCCCTCACTCACTTACAAGCGGACGTAAGCCCGTTTTTGCTTCTGCCTTTTGAAACGAATGAACCGTCTGGCGGTTATCCAGGCTTTTGTCCAGCTGGCGGCCGGCCTCTTCCTCAATATCGAAAATCTGCATAAACAGCTTCAGCTTTTCATCTGAATCCGCTTCAGCCGCAAGCTCTTTCGCTTTCAGAATCGGGTCGCGCAGCATTTGGTTAATGATGCTTTTCGTATGTTTGCTGAGAAGTTTTTTCTCTCTTACCGTCAGATGAGGCAGCTTACGCTCAATGCTCTGCATCGTATCGGACTGGATGGACAGCGCCTTTTCACGCAGCGCCGAAATGACCGGCACAACGCCGAGCGTATTAAGCCACTGCTTAAACTCAACAATTGCCGCTTCAATAAACAGCTCGACTTTTTCAGCGGTTTCACGGCGTTCTTGTAAGTTGGCTTCAACGATTCCTTCAAGGTCATCAATATCATACAAAAAAACACCTTCAAGATCGTTCAGCGCCGGATCGAGATCTCTCGGCACAGCGATATCCACCATAAATAACGGACGGCCTTTCCGCTGTCTGCCCGCTCTCTCCATCATTTCTTTAGACACGACGAAATCACTTGCGCCTGTCGAACTGATTAAAATATCAGCTTCAGCAAGTGCATGTTCAAGCTGGTTTAAGCTGCGCGCTTCTCCGGAGAAACGGTCAGCAAGCGCTTTTGCCTTCAAAAACGTTCTGTTGATGACCGTTACTTTGCCGATGCCCTGACCGTGCAGGTTTTCTGCGGCGAGCTCGCCCATTTTTCCCGCACCGAGAATCAAAATGTGCTTATTTGACAATGAGCCGAAGATTTTTTTCGCGAGTTCAACGGCGGCGTAACTGACGGAAACGGCATTGGCGCCGATATCGGTTTCGGCATGCGTGCGTTTGCCGACGGTCACCGCCTGTTTAAACAGCTCATTGAAAATGGTGCCGATCGTCTTTTCTGCCTGCGCCGTTTTAAAGCTCGAGCGGACCTGGCCGAGTATTTGCGTTTCTCCGATGACCATGGAATCCAAGCCGCACGCCACACGGAATAAATGCTCGATCGCCGCGTCGCTCTCATAAAATTTCAGAAACGGAGACAGCTCTTCTTTCGGCAGCGAGAACCATTCGGATAAAAATGTCTTTATATAATAACGGCCGGTATGAAGCTGGTCGACCACCGCATATATTTCGGTGCGGTTGCAGGTTGACACGATAATGTTTTCAAGAACGCTTTTTTCTTCTTTTAAACGGAGCATCGCTTCTGCAAGCTCATCCGGCTGAAAACTTATTTTTTCGCGTATTTCAATAGGGGCGGATTTATAATCTACTCCCACAACAAGAATATGCATCGCTTTCATGCACCCCCGTACATCGCAATTTATTTATAATCATTCTAACATAGAATTTATTATTTAGAATGATTATAACATAGTTTCTTCGAAAAAAATGTGAACAGATTTCAAAAATGTTGTGCTATAGTATAAAAAGCTCGTTTCCACTGTAATCATCATACTAAAAATCCTTTACTGCGGGTAGGTGACAGGATGAAAAAAACATCAATTTTATTACCGGGACTTCTGCTTGCCGCTTCATTATTCGCATGGCTTCAGAGCGGACAGGTTCACCTGTTTGCGAATCAGGGGGAATGGCCGGTGCTCCTTATGCTCTTGGGCGCCATGCTCTCGTACCAGGGCAAAAAGGAAGCGGCCGGGCCTCACGTCCTGATCGGCATGCTTCTTTTCGGCATAGGTTTACACTTTTTCGCCAAACCTGAGCTCTCATGGTGGCCGGGAGATTTTGAAATGATTCTCTTCGTCTTCGGATTCTCCTTATTTGCGGCAGCCAGAAAAGAATATGTATACGAAGCGGTTGCCATGATTGGTTTTTCCCTCTTTTTATACTTCTTTAAACAAATTACGGCATGGCTGGAGTCCGTCCATATTCCGACGGAACACTTCAAAACATACTGGCCGTATGTTTTCATCGGAATCAGCCTTTTATTATTGTTTATCAAGCGGAACAAAACTATACGATAAAACCCAAAACGCACTGCGTTTTGGGTTTTTCATTACCGGCTGATCATTTTTTTAATGGCTCCCCATGCTTCATCTTTGCCTTTTTTCGTTTCAGAGGAAAATAAAATCAGCTCATCTTCAGGATCCATATCAAGCGTCTGTTTGACAACCTTTAAGTGCTTGTCCCATTTTCCTTTTGGAATTTTATCCGCTTTTGTCGCGATAACGATGACGGGAATGCCGTAATACTTCAGGAATTCATACATGTTCACGTCTTCAGCAGACGGCGCGTGTCTGAGGTCGACAATCTGCACGCAGGCTTTCAGCTCTTCGCGGGTCGTCATATAGGTTTCAATCATTCTCCCCCATGCTTCCCGCTCACTTTTGGAAACTTTCGCAAATCCGTACCCTGGAACGTCGACAAAATGCAATTCATCATTGATGATGTAAAAGTTTAGGGTCTGTGTTTTCCCCGGTTTTGATGACGTTCTGGCCAAGTTTTTCCGATTGATTAATGAATTGATAAAAGATGACTTTCCTACATTTGATCTTCCCGCCAGCGCGATTTCCGGAAGCCCCCCATTAGGGTACTGTTCGGGTTTGACCGCGCTGATCACGATTTCTGACTTTGTGACTTTCATTTCTTCTCTCCTACTAAGGCATGTTCCAAAACGTCATCCAGGTGAGAAACGAATATAAACTTCAGTCCTTCTCTGACGCTTTCTGGAATATCCTCTATATCTTTTTCGTTATCTTTAGGCGCAATAATAGTAGTCAGGCCCGCTCTGTGCGCACCGAGCGCCTTTTCTTTCAGTCCGCCGATCGGAAGCACGCGGCCCCGCAGCGTGATTTCTCCCGTCATACCGACTTCGCGTTTTACCGCACGGTCCGTTAATGCTGAAACGAGCGCCGTGGCCATCGTAATTCCGGCAGAAGGGCCGTCTTTCGGCACCGCTCCTTCAGGGACATGGATATGAATGTCATACTTCTCATGGAATTTCGGGTCGATTCCGAACTGTTCCGCTTTCGAGCGGACATAACTGAAAGCGGCCTGCGCTGATTCCCGCATGACATCTCCAAGCTTCCCGGTCAGAATCAGCTTTCCTTTTCCCGGTGACAATGACACTTCGATTGACAGCGTATCTCCGCCGACCGTCGTATACGCAAGCCCCGTGACAACCCCGATTTGATCTTCGGTTTCCGCCTGTCCGTATCTGAATATCCGTTTTCCGAGATAGTCGGCCAGATTTTTCTCTGTAACGGTAATGCGTTTTCTCTCCTCAGACACAATGGCTTTTGCAGCCTTTCGGCAAATGGCGGCAATCTGGCGTTCAAGCGTTCTCACGCCGGCTTCCCTCGTATAGTAGCGGATGATGTCCGTAATCGCCTGATCCCGAATCTGCAGGTTGCTCTTTGTGAGCCCGTGCTCTTTGATTTGTTTCGGAAGCAGGTGGTCTTTCACGATCTCCAGCTTTTCGTTTTCAGTGTAGCCTGACAGGCTGATAATCTCCATTCTGTCTCTGAGAGGTCCCGGTATGGAAGCAAGGTTATTCGCAGTCGCGATAAACAGCACTTTCGATAAATCGAACGTCTCTTCAATATAGTGGTCGCTGAATGTGCTGTTTTGTTCCGGATCCAGCACCTCAAGCATCGCCGAAGACGGATCGCCTCTGAAATCAGACGACATTTTGTCGATCTCATCCAGGAGAAAGACCGGATTTTGTTTGCCGGCTTTTTTCATCCCCTGTATAATACGGCCCGGCATCGCTCCGACGTATGTGCGCCGGTGCCCGCGGATTTCAGACTCATCGCGCACTCCGCCCAGTGAAATTCTCACAAAACGGCGCCCCATGCTCGTACTGATTGATTTTGCAAGAGATGTTTTACCGACTCCCGGAGGTCCGGCCAGACAAAGAATCGGCCCTTTCAGCGTTTTCGTCAGCTGTTTCACGGCCAAATACTCCAAAATCCGCTCTTTCACTTTCTCTAAGCCGTGGTGCTCTTTATCTAAGATTTCCCCGGCTTTTTTAATATCAAGTTTATCTTCTGTTTCATCCGACCACGGAAGGGCGATGAGCCAGTCAATATAGTTGCGGATAACAGAGCTTTCCGCTGAGCTTGACGGCACTTTTTCGTAACGGCTTAATTCCTTAAGCGCCGTTTCTTTGACACGCTCAGGCATGCCTGCTTTTTCTATCTTTTCCGTGAGCGACTGAACTTCGCCGGTTTTTCCTTCTTTGTCGCCAAGCTCCTTCTGAATGGCTTTCATCTGTTCACGCAAGTAGTATTCCTTTTGAGTGCGTTCCATCGAACGTTTGACGCGCTGACCGATTTTTTTCTCAATCTCCAGCACTTCTTTTTCATTATGAATGGAACGGATGACTTTATTCAGACGTTCTTTAATATCCGCCGTTTCTAAAATGTCCTGCTTGTCCTTTAATTTCAGCGGGAGATGAGAAGCGACGATATCCGCCATTCTGCCGGGCTCTTCAATATCAGTCACAGCCGCATACGTTTCTGCGGAGATTTTTTTAGAAATTTTTATGTACTGGTCAAAATGGTCCAGCAGCGTCCGCATAAGCGCTTCGTCTTCCACGTCTTTTGAATCATCCTCATGCATCAGCTGTATATCGACCGAAGTATAATCTTCGAGCTCGGTGTATTCAAGGATCTGCGCCCGCTGAATTCCTTCTACAAGCACTCTGATCGTACCGTTGGGCAGCTTCAGCATCTGTTTAATTTTTGTATAAGTGCCGACGGCGAAAATATCCTCTTCACCCGGTTCGTCTATCGAAATATCCTGCTGAGTGGCTAAAAAAATCATATGATCATGCATCATTGCCTGTTCAAGAGCCTGAACCGACTTGTCACGGCCTACATCTAAATGTAAAACCATTGTCGGGTATACCAATAAGCCTCTTAAAGGGAGGAGCGGGATGCTGCGTTTTGTATCTTCTGCCATGTGACTGACACCTCCGTGACTTTAGTATGAACCATTATAATACAACTTTTTCATCGTTGTACAATTCCGGGATCGGGCAAAATCGGCTTATCCGCCTGCCCTGTATATAAAACAGTCTCTTCGTAGTATACCCTTTCTTTCTGTTCTGAAAAAGGAAAAGATGTCCTCCATAAAAAAACCCCATTATAAAAATGGGGTTTATACGGATTCTTTATTCATTTGGATATCAAACGGTTTTTGTTCTGAAGGAGGGTCAACCAATATGACGTCCAGCACTTCCTGGAACGTTTTTACCGCTTTAATGGTGATTCCGTCTATTCGTTTCAGAATGGACTGCTGATTTTCATATGGGATAATGACCGTTTTTGCTCCGGCCTGTTTTGCGGCTTTAATTTTCGGAATGACGCCGCCGATCGGTTTGACAAGCCCCGTCAGGCTGATTTCTCCCGTCATCGCCACTGTATGGTCGATCGGGATGCGGTGAATCGCAGAAAAAATCCCTGCGGCCATCGCGATACCTGCTGAAGGTCCGTCAATCGGGCCTCCGCCAGGAAAATTGACGTGAATGTCATAGTCTGAAGGTTTGATGCCCATTGTGCGCAGAACCGTCAGAACATTTTCCACAGATCCCTTCGCCATGCTTTTGCGGCGGATCGACTTCGATTGGCTGCCGATGCTTTCTTCCTCTGCAATTCCCGTGATATTCAGGCTTCCTTTGTCCTGCGCAGGTGTGACATTCACTTCGATTTCCAGCAATGCGCCGCTGTTCGGCCCGTAGACAGCAAGTCCGTTCACGATGCCGACTTGCGGTTCATCGGCGATTTTCTGCTCATTTTTAGGTGTAAGCTGACTGGAATGAACAACCCATTCTATATCTTCTGTCGTAATTTCTTGTCTGTCCTCAGTCACCGCCATGCCGGCGGCGATCTGGATCATATTGACGGCTTCACGTCCGTTTCTCGTATATGTGGTCAGCACACTGAGAGCTTCGTCAGAAATCTCTTTCTGAATTTTGTCGGCTGCTTTTTTCGCAACGATTTTAAGTTCATCCTTTTCCAGCTCGCGGAAAAATACTTCAAGACAGCGCGAACGGATGGCCGGCGGAATTTCATTCGGCATTCTCGTTGTCGCTCCGATCAAACGGAAATCTGCCGGAAGCCCATTTTGAAAAATATCATGAATGTGATTCGGTATTTGCGTATTTTCTTCACTGTAATACGCACTGTCTAAAAATACTTTTCGATCTTCAAGCACCTTCAGCATTTTATTCATCTGAATCGGATGAAGCTCGCCGATTTCATCAATAAACAATACCCCGCCGTGAGCATGGGTCACAGCCCCCTGTTTCGGCTGCGGAATGCCTGCTTGGCCCATCGCACCCGCTCCCTGATAAATCGGATCATGCACTGAACCGATAAGCGGATCGGCAATCCCCCGTTCATCAAACCGCGCGGTCGTCGCATCAAGTTCAACAAAAACAGCCTGCTTTTGAAACGGTGACTGTTTATGTTTTTTCGCTTCTTCCAATACCAGCCGCGCCGCAGCCGTTTTTCCGACTCCCGGAGGACCGTAAATAATGACGTGCTGCGGGTTCGGTCCGCAAAGCGCTGCTTTTAACGCTTTAATTCCGTCTTCCTGACCGACAATGTCCTGAAAACTTTTCGGCCGCACCTTTTCTGATAAGGGTTCTGATAAACTGATGGCGCGCATTTTGCGCAGCTGTTCCATTTCTTTTTTTGATTCTTTATCTATCGTCACTTTTTGTGTACGCTGGTTTTTGAGCAGATTCCAAAAATATAATCCGATGACTATCCCGAAAAACAGCTGTACAAATAATGCGATCCCTGTCCAACTCATGCTGGTCCCTCCTGAAAAAACGATTTATGTATCCAATTCATTCCTCTGTCCGCTAGTATCTCCCAGCAAAGCCCGGAATAAACATTTTCAGAAGGGTCAGGACAAGAAAAAAACCTCCTGATCAATTCGAGTCAGGAGGTTTTGTCATGTTATGCTGATGTTTTATCTTGGCCGACAACTGTGCCGTCTTTTAATACAAGACGCGGTGCTTCACCGTCTGCGACTGTCGCTCCGGTAATGACACATTTTTCAATATCATCGCGGGACGGCAGATCAAACATGACGTCAAGCATGATGCCTTCAATGATAGAACGCAGGCCGCGTGCGCCTGTTTTTCGCTCGATCGCTTTTTTCGCAATTTCAGATAATGCCTCGTCTTCAAATTCAAGCTCGACATCATCAAGTTCTAACATTTTCTGGTATTGTTTGACGAGTGCGTTTTTCGGTTTAGTCAGAATTTCGACCAGTGCCGTTTCGTCAAGCTGCTCAAGGCTTGCAATGACAGGAAGACGGCCGATGAATTCAGGAATCAGCCCGAAACGGAGCAAGTCTTCCGGAAGAACTTTAGAAAGCAGTTCTTCTTTTTCCAGGTCTGCCGCTTTATTATCTGAGCCGAAACCGATGACTTTTTGTCCGAGACGGCGTTTGATGATTTGTTCAATGCCGTCAAATGCACCGCCGCAAATGAACAGAATGTTCGTCGTATCGATCTGGATGAACTCCTGATGAGGATGTTTGCGTCCTCCTTGAGGCGGCACGCTTGCAACCGTTCCTTCAAGAATTTTCAGCAGCGCCTGCTGAACACCTTCGCCTGATACGTCGCGTGTAATAGACGGGTTTTCAGATTTTCGCGCTACTTTATCGATTTCATCGATATAAATAATGCCTTTTTCTGCTTTTTCCACATCATAGTCTGCTGCCTGAATCAGCTTGAGGAGGATGTTTTCTACGTCCTCACCGACATATCCGGCTTCAGTCAGAGATGTAGCGTCCGCGATCGCAAACGGCACGTTCAGAATACGGGCAAGCGTCTGGGCAAGAAGTGTTTTCCCGCTTCCAGTCGGTCCGATTAAAGAAATATTACTTTTAGAAAGCTCGACATCATCCACTTTACTGTTGGAATTGATGCGTTTGTAATGGTTGTATACCGCAACCGCAAGTGATTTCTTCGCCTGATCCTGTCCGATGACATATTCATTCAGAATCTCGCGGATTTCCTGCGGCTTCGGAACGTCTTTAAATTCGACTTCTTCTTCCGTACCAAGCTCTTCCTCTACGATTTCTGTACAGAGCTCAATACATTCGTCACATATATATACACCCGGTCCTGCAACCAGCTTACGAACCTGATCTTGCGTTTTTCCGCAGAACGAGCATTTCAATTGTCCTTTTTCCTCGTTGAATTTAAACATTCTTTCACCCCTTAATCTTGTCTCACTTTTTCTTTTACCTGAAGGGCAAAAGAAAACGGTTCTTGCTACGATCGAGTATGTATTGCATTTTACCATACTTTCCAGTAAGACGGTAACAATGTGTTTCGCACTTGCACATTCTATATGTATGACGAAAAACAGCCCGGCAATGACTATCTTGCCCCAAGAAAAAGAGTTATATCATAATTGTACAAAACAAGGCACGAATTAATCGCGCCCTGTTTTATTATGTCTATTATTATGAACCATATTAACGGTTTTCTACAAGAAAATCAATTGCTTTTCGAACTTTTAAATCTTCTTTCATCGCGTCAGTTGAACCGATTGCCTGCTTGATGTTTTCAACCGGCATGTTGTAAGCTTCAGCCATTTTAGTCAGCTCAGCTTCAACTTCTTCGTCTGTTACTTCAAGGTTTTCAGCTTGAGCGATCGCTTCAAGAGTCAGGTTTGATTTTACGCGTTTTGCGGCATCTTCTTTCATTTGCTCTTTTAACGCGTTTTCGTCTTGGCCTGAGAATTGAGTGTAAAGCTCAAGGTTCATGCCTTGCATTTGCAGACGCTGTTCGAATTCTTTCAGCATGCGGTCAAGCTCAGTGTCGATCATCGCTTGAGGAACATCAGCTTCAGCGTTTTCAGATGCTTTCAGAACAAGCTCTTCACGCAATTTAGCGTCAGCTTCGTTTTCTTTTGCTTCTTCAAGGCGTTTTTTTGTTTTCTCAGTTAATTCAGCAAGCGTTTCAACTTCTTCGTCAATGTCTTTTGCGAATTCGTCGTTAAGCTCAGGAAGCTCTTTCGCTTTGATTTCATGAATTTTCACTTTGAAAACAGCTGGTTTTCCAGCAAGCTCTTCAGCGTGGTACTCTTCAGGGAATGTTACTTCAACATCCTTTTCAGCGCCTGCTTCAAGGCCTGTTAACTGCTCTTCGAAGCCCGGGATGAATGAACCTGATCCTACTTCAAGTGAGTAGTTCTCAGCTTTTCCGCCTTCAAACGCTTCGCCGTCAACGAAACCTTCGAAGTCAAGAACGACTGTATCGCCGTTTTCAACAGCGCCTTCTTCTTTCACGACAAGCTCAGCCTGACGCTCTTGAAGCGCTTTAAGTTCGTTTTGTACATCTTCGTCAGTAACGGCAGTGTCATCTTTTTCGATTCCTAAGCCTTTGTAGTCGCCAAGTTTCACTTCCGGTTTCACAGTCACTTTTGCAGTGAAAATCAAGCTTTCGCCTTTTTCGATTTTTTCAACATCGATTTCAGGGCGGTCTACAGGCTCAATGCCGGCTTCTTCAACCGCTTTAGGGTATTCTACAGGAAGTAAAATATCTAAAGCATCCTGGTAAAGAGCTTCAACGCCGAAACGCTGTTCGAATAAACCGCGGGGAACTTTCCCTTTGCGGAATCCAGGAATAGAAACCTGTTTTACTACTTTTTTAAATGCATCATCAAGAGCTGTTTTGAACGTATCCGCATCAACTTCAACCGTTAATACGCCTTCGTTGCCTTCTTGTTTTTCCCATTTTACAGACATGTGTTTCCCTCCAAAAATCTATTCAGGTTGTGTCGGTCTTCCATTCTAAAGCAATCCGCGGCTTTGTCAAAGAAAAAACCGCTTTGAATCAGAATCATTATGTAATGAACTGGCAGCCTGTCCAACCGTAATTCTCATTTCAGTTAAACCGCTATACATAAATACAACCACTATATTATAACATAACGCCTACCGCTTTCAACTATATGGTGTGATTTACAAATAAGAAATTTCTTCAATATCCTTAATCATCGTGCAGGCTTCTTCAAGTTCGCGGCTGTCAAACTCGTACATCATATGAAGTTCCTCCGGCTCAATGTCAATGCCGTGCATCTCGTAACCGACCTTATGAAGCGCCGCCGCCCATAAATCTGCGTTCAAAAACTTCGGCATAAAAGGGTGCAGGACGTACAGATGCCTTCTCCACAGCTCCTCGACGGCAGCGTATAATGTAGGGTTTTCATTGCCGAGCGTTTCATCAAGCACCCGGAGAACGCGATGCAAAACCGGAGCCGCATCAGGCTGAACCGTTTCACTCGGAACCGCGGTCATTGAATCGCCGAATTTTGTAATATGAACCGGCTTGCTGTAGTCATGCTCCGCCATCAGCGTCAAAATCATCGTCTTGATAAGCGGATGTGCGCCCGGATCTTGAAGAATCGTTTTTAAGAGACCCGTGTATTTTGCAATATTGCGGTCTTTGAGAGAATGAATCAGATTCATTTGTTCAGCGGGGCTGTTCAGCACTTTTTCCGCATCAAGAATGTCCTCGTATTCCTCCTCCCACGCTTCATCCTGCTGGTCGGGATCGGTCATTTTGCGGCTGAATTCGAGCAGCCGGTAGAATTGCTCCGCACTTTCTGCGGGCAGCTGGTTTTCTTCCAGCACAGCTTCAATCGTGCTTTTGACTTCTTCATATTGTTTCAGCTGAATTAAAATGGTCATGTACACCTGCAGTACGGTGAAATAATGGCCGTACCCTTCATTCAGCATTTTCTCACAAACTTGTTTTGCTTCTTCCAATTCCCCGAGTTCCAGAAAACAAATCGCCATGCCTAAATGTACGTCGGACTCGGTATCGCCGTGGCTTACCGCCTCTGAGAACAGTTCGAGGGCCTCCTGATACTGTTTATCCTTCATGGCGGCCATCCCTTTATCAACCAAGCGTTCTTTCAGACGGGGGAAAGGAATGATATCAGCTTTTTTCTTGTCATGCGTCATACTTTATTTCCTTTCAGGCGCTATTTTTTTCAAGTGTATCAACACGCGTCAGGAAACACAAGAAAGGATGGTGCGCACGGTGAAAAAAGCCGCCGGACAGATGCCGGTCGGCTTTTTTCAGGCTTGAAGCCAAGAACTTCTTTTCGATTCAAACTGCTGAATGTCGTCCTCCAGCAGAAGCGTTAATGAAATTTCATCATAACCGTTAATCAGCATTTCCTTCCAGTGAGGATCGACTTCAAATGAAATCTCTTTTCCTTCACTGTCGTGAATGAGCTGGTTTTCCAAATCAACCGTCATGTTAAGAGACTGATTTTCATATTGACCGGCGAGTTTTTTCCACTGATCATACGGCATACGGATGGGAAGCATACCGTTTTTAAAACAATTTTGATGAAAAATATCGGCAAATGACGGAGCAATGATGATTTTGAAGCCGTAATCATCCAGCGCCCAAGGAGCGTGCTCACGGGATGATCCGCAGCCGAAATTCTCTCCGGCAATTAATATGGACGCGCCTTCATAGACTTTGCGGTTTAATTCAAATTCAGGATCAGGCTCACCGTTTTCAAGGTATCTCCAATCAAAAAACGCGAATCTGCCGTATCCGGTTCTTTCAATTCTTTTCAAAAACTGTTTCGGAATAATCTGGTCCGTATCGACGTTGATCCGGTTTAAGACGGCCGCTTTTCCCGTATGCGTTTTTAAAGGTTCCATCTTTTCGCGCACTCCTTACACAACTGTTTTTTCTTGATAAAACTTTCTTACATCGACGAAATGCCCGTGAATGGCCGCCATTGCCGCCATCGCCGGACTGACAAGGTGTGTTCTCGCGCCTTTTCCCTGTCTGCCTTCGAAGTTACGGTTGGAAGTGGAAGCGCATCGTTCCCCTTCAGGCACGACATCATTGTTCATACTGAGGCACATGCTGCAGCCTGATTCTCTCCATTCAAAGCCGGCCTCGAGAAACACGCGGTGCAACCCTTCTTCTTCGGCCTGCTGTTTCACGCTTTGAGAACCCGGCACCACAATGGCTCTGACGCTGTCGGCGACTTTTCGGCCTTTGATCATATTCGCAGCCTGGCGAAGATCGGTCATCCGCGAATTTGTACAGGAGCCGATAAACACATGCTCGACTTTAATATCTTCAATTTTTTGATTCGGTGAGATTCCCATGTATTCGTACGCGCGGATGGCTTCTTTTTTACCGTCTTCAGAATCAATCGTTTCCGGCGCCGGTATTTGGGCATCGACCGGGAGAACCATGCCGGGATTGACGCCCCATGTTACCATTGGAGAAATCTCGCTGCCGTCTAACACGATGGAATGATCGTATACGGCCCCCGGATCGGTTTTTAACGCTTTCCATTCTGCGGCGGCTTTTTCAAATTCCTCGCCTTTTGGCGCGTATTTACGGTTTTTACAATATTCGATCGTCGTGTCATCAGGAGCGATCAGTCCCGCCCGTGCTCCCGCTTCTATTGACATATTGCAGACGGTCATGCGTTCGTCCATAGACATGTTTCTGAATACTTCCCCGGTGTATTCAATGACATATCCAGTACCGAATTTCACCCCGTATTTTCCGATGACCGACAAGATGACATCCTTCGCGGTCACTCCTTTTTGGAGCGTTCCGTCAACGCGGATTTCAAGCGTTTTCGGCCGTTGCTGCCATAATGTCTGTGTGGAGAGAACATGTTCCACCTCACTTGTGCCGATACCGAAGGCAAGCGCTCCGAACGCGCCGTGAGTCGATGTATGGCTGTCTCCGCAAACGATCGTTTTCCCCGGAAGTGTCAGACCAAGCTCAGGCCCGACTACGTGAACGATTCCCTGGTCTGCACTATGAAGATCCGCAAGACGGACGCCGAACTCCTCGCAATTCCGTTCAAGCGCGGTTACTTGGCGCTTTGCGACTTCATCTTTAATGTCAAAACGGTTGACGGTCGGAATATTGTGGTCCATCGTCGCGAATGTGTTCTGCGGCCGTCTGACCTTTCTTCCCTTCTGCCTTAACCCTTCAAACGCCTGAGGAGACGTCACCTCATGAATTAGGTGCAGATCAATATAGAGAAGGTCGGGTTTTCCTTCACCGCTTTTTACAACATGCCGATCCCAAATCTTTTCGATGATTGTTCGAGGCATCATCTTTGTTTCCTCCCTCTACCTATGAACTAAGACCGCTTTCTTTAAAGCGTCACACTATAGATTTTGTATTCGAGCCGGCTAATGCGGCTTTTACTTTTTCAGTAATGTCATGCGTTCCGGCATATTGGCCGTCCCGGGCGATATCACGTGTACGACTGCCGTCTGCAAGCACCTTTGCGACCGCCTTTTCCACCGCCTGCGCTTCGTTTTCAAGCCCGAATGATGTTCTCAAAAGCATCGCCGCTGATAAAATCGCCGCAAACGGATTGGCCATCCCTTTACCGGCGATGTCAGGCGCAGATCCATGCACGGGTTCAAACAAGTGAAGACCTGAACTTGATAAACTGGCTGACGGCAGCATGCCGAGCGAGCCTGTCAGCATGGAGGCTTCATCGCTTAAAATATCGCCGAACATATTCTCAGTTACGATGACGTCAAATTGGCTCGGAGCGTAGATGAGCTGCATCGCGGCATTATCGACAAGCATATGTTCAAGCGTCACATCAGGAAATTCTTTTGCGATTTCATCCGCTGTTTCACGCCACAGCCTGCTTGAAGAAAGCACATTCGCCTTATCAACGGACGTCACTTTTCCTTTTCTGCCGGCAGCCATCCTAAAGGCTTCTCTGACAACGCGTTCGATTTCTTCTTTCTTATAAAAAAGGGTATCGACCGCTTCCTTTTCTCCCGCTTCATTGACATACTGTCTGCTCGGTTCTCCGAAATAGAGGCCGCCCGTCAGTTCCCTGACGATTACAAAGTCGACGCCGCTGATATATTCTTTTTTCAGCGGAGACGCCTCAGACAGGCTTTCAAATACGGTCACGGGACGCAGATTGGCAAACAGGCCGAGTTTTTTTCTGATGCCGAGCAGGCCTTTTTCCGGTCTGAGCTCCGGAGGATTTTGGTCCCATTTCGGTCCGCCGACTGCCCCGAGCAGGATGGCGTCGGATCTTTCACAAAGAGCCACCGTCTCCTCAGGAAGGGGGTTTTGATGGGCGTCAATGGCCGCTCCCCCGATCAGTCCGTTTTCAAATTCAAATTCATGTCCGAATTGTTCGGCAACGCTTTTCAATACATCTGCCGCTGATTCCGCCACTTCCGGTCCGATTCCGTCACCGGGAAGCAAAGCAATGCGTTTTTTCAAATCAAACGTTCTCCTTTCTATTACGAGCCGACCGCAGTCTGTCTCTTTAATCCGTCTATATTGCAATCCAGCACCAATTGCCGGTTCACGGCGTTCAAATATGCTTTTGCAGAAGCTTCCAGAACATCCTGCGCGATTCCCCGCCCTGATGATTCTTTTCCGTTCACGGTCACTCTGACGTAAACCTGAGCCAGCGCGTCTTCGCCTTTCCGGTTGGATTGGATGCGGTAGTCTGTCAGTTCAATATTTTTATCGATGCAGCGCCCGAGCGTATTATAAACGGCTTCTACGCTGCCCGCCCCCGTTGCCGCCTCTTGCATCAGCTGTTCGTTTTCCTGATTTTTCAAAGAGACTGTTGCAGTCGGCACCTGAGACGTCCCGTAATGCACTTGCAGAGACAAAAATTCATAGCCGATTTTTTTGTCCGTCACTTTTTCTTCTAAAATAAGAGAAATCAAGTCATCATCAGTGATTTCTTTTTTCTTTTCGGTCAGTTCTTTAAACATCGTAAAATATTTATTGATTTCATCACTATCAAACTGGAATCCAAGCGTATTCAGGCGGTCTTTGAACGCGTGGCGCCCGGAATGCTTTCCGAGTACAAGTGCATCAGCAGTCACGCCGACAAGTTCCGGTGAAATGATTTCATATGTTGATTTTTCTTTCAGGAAACCGTCTTGGTGAATGCCGGACTCATGTGCGAAAGCGTTATCTCCGACGATTGCTTTGTTGCGGGGAACGGCCATACCCGTCAGTTTGCTGACAAGATCACTCGTCCGCTTCAATTCATGAAGATTGAGAGATGAATCGGCTTGATGCGCGTCATTTCTGACATGAAGCGCAACGGCGATTTCCTCTAGCGCGGCGTTCCCGGCTCTTTCTCCTATGCCGTTAATGGCGCATTCAATTTGATCAGCGCCGTTCTCAATTGCTGAAAGTGAGTTGGCAACCGCCATTCCGAGATCATCGTGGCAATGGGCTGAGAGCTTTACCCGGCTGATATTCGGAACGTGTTCCTTCATATATTTAAAGATGTTTCCGTATTCAGCCGGCGTCAGGTAACCTACAGTGTCCGGCAGGTTGATGACGCTCGCGCCGGCATCAATCACTTTTTCTACGATTTCAGCCAGAAACGGAAGTTCTGTGCGGCATGCGTCTTCTGCTGACCATTGAACGATCGGAAAGCGTTCTTTTGCATACTTCACCATTTCAACCGCTTTTTCCTTAACCTCTTCCCGCGTCATTTTCAGCTTATGCTTCAGATGAATGTCAGAGGTGGCGATAAAGATGTGAATCCGCGGGCTGGCCCCGTCTTTCAGCGCTTCCCAGGCTGCGTCGATGTCACCTTTGACAGATCGGGCAAGCCCTGTTACCGAACAATTTTTAATCGTTCTTGCGATTTCCTGCACGGCTAAAAAATCACCTCGGGATGAAGCGGGAAATCCCGCTTCAATAATGTCCACCCCGAGTCTTTCAAGCTGCTTGGCTATCGCCAGTTTCTCCCGGGAATTGAGGTTGACCCCGGGGGATTGTTCACCGTCACGAAGGGTCGTGTCGAAAACATTAATTTTGCGCAACGGAGACCACCGCTTCCTTCTTTTTGCCTTGTTTGACAAACGGCATCATTTCACGAAGCTGTCTGCCGACCTTTTCAATCTGATGCTCGTTTTCACTTGCATTGATCGCATTGAAACGAGGACGGTTCACTTGGTTTTCCACGATCCATTCTTTTGCGAATGTACCGTTTTGAATATCTGTTAATATTTGTTTCATCGATTCTTTTACCTTCGCATCGACTACACGCGGTCCTGATACAAAATCTCCCCATTGAGCCGTATCGGAGATAGAGTATCTCATGCCCGCCAATCCTTCTTCATACATCAAGTCTACGATCAGCTTCAGTTCGTGCAGACACTCGAAGTATGCGAGTTCAGGCTGGTATCCGGCTTCTGTCAGCGTTTCAAAACCCGCTTTGACAAGCGCCGTTAAACCTCCGCACAGAACAGCCTGCTCACCG
The DNA here is from genome assembly GCF_026420705.1 of Bacillus sp. NEAU-CP5. Taxonomy (NCBI): domain Bacteria; kingdom Bacillati; phylum Bacillota; class Bacilli; order Caryophanales; family Bacillaceae; genus Bacillus; species Bacillus sp. NEAU-CP5. The sequence continues at coordinate 701,193 of NZ_JAPMOV010000002.1, forward strand.
AACAAATCCGTTTCCGTTTCTTCCTTAAATGTTGTTTCAAGAACGCCCGCACGCGCTCCGCCGATTCCTTTTGCATAAGCAAGAGCCGTATCTTTCGCTTCGCCTGATACATCCTGGTAGATGGCAAACAATGCCGGTACGCCCGCGCCTTGTTCATATGTTCTTCTGACAAGGTGTCCCGGTCCTTTAGGGGCGACAAGGAATACATCCACATCAGCAGGAGGCACGATCTGATGGAAATGGACGTTAAATCCGTGTGCGAATACCAATGACTTGCCCGCCGTCAATTCATCTTTGATTTCAGCTTCATATACTTTTTGCTGCTGTTCATCCGGAAGAAGAACCATAATGATATCAGCCTGGGCAGCCGCTTCTCTTACCGAAAAGACTTTATGACCGTCTTCTTGGGCCTGTGTAAATGATTTTCCTTGTCTGACGCCGACAATGACATCAATTCCGCTTTCTTTTAAGTTCAGCGCGTGTGCATGACCTTGTGAACCGTAACCGATAATCGCTACTTTTTTACCCGCCAATACGTTCTCTTTGATATCACCGTTATAATATACTTTTACCATTTTAATCTCTCCCTTTTTTGTGTTATACAATTGAAATTGTTTTATTGGATGACGCCTTCTGCTGGGTTCCCCTCGCAAAAGCCGTTGTGCCCGTTCTCGCGATTTCTTTAATGCCGTAAGGTTTGAGAAGCTCTATGAGCGCTTCGATTTTATTAGATTCGCCGGTAACCTGAACGACGATGCTGTCTCTTGAGACATCAACGACGGAAGCTCTGAACGGCTCAATGATTCCATTGATTTCCGTTCTGGCCGACGGTGCGGAAACAACTCTGATTAATGCCAGCTCACGCTGTACAATCGATTGGTTTGTAATATCCGTCACTTTCAGGACGTCAATTTGTTTGTTAAGCTGCTTTGTCAGCTGCTCTACGTCATTTTCGCCTTCCACATGGACGACAAATGTAATCCTTGAAACACCGCTTGTTTCCGTGTGGCCTACAGTGATGCTTTCGATATTATAGTGTCTTTTTGTAAACAGGCCGGTGATCCGGTTTAATACTCCCGAGCGGTTGACCACCGTTAATGTGATAATGCGTTTCAAGGTTTCACCCCCACCATTTCATGAAGTCCTTTACCCGGCGCAATCATCGGGAATACTTTTTCGCTTTTGGCGACCCGGACGTCAATAACGGCCGGTTCTTTTGATGAAAGCGCCTTTTTAAGCTCTTCTTCCGCCTCTTCTTCCGATGAAATCCGGATGCCTTTAATGCCGTAGGCTTCTGACAATTTGACAAAGTCAGGCTGCGCCGAGAATTTGGATTCAGAGTAGCGTTCTTCATAGAAGATTTCCTGCCACTGTCTGACCATGCCCAGACATTCGTTGTTCAAGATAACCACTTTGACAGGAAGATTCAGCTGCCGGATGACATCTAATTCCTGAAGGGTCATCTGAAAACCGCCGTCTCCGAGGATGGCAACGACCGTGGCGTTACGGTCAGCCAGCTGTGCTCCGATAGCCGCCGGAAGGCCGAAGCCCATTGTGCCGAGCCCCCCCGAGGTCACCCACTTATCAGCCTTTCGGAAAGGATAAAACTGAGCCGCCCACATCTGGTGCTGGCCGACATCCGTCGCCACAATCGCCTCTCCGTTTGTGAATTGGTGAATATACTCAATCAGCTTTTGGGGTTTCAAGCCCTCTTCTCTGTTGTCTGTATACCAAAGCGGATATTCTTCTTTCCATTCTGAAAGCTGCTGTTTCCATTCCTCTGTCTGTCCCTGTTTTCCGTTTTGCTTCAATAATTCCTGAAGGACGATTTTACTGTCGCCGACCACCGGAATCTGCGTTTCAATAATTTTTCCGATTTCAGCAGGATCAATATCGATATGCGCTACTTTGGCCGATTTTGCAAAATGCTGCAGATTTCCGGTCACACGATCATCGAACCGCGCTCCGATGCTGATCAACAAATCACAGTGGTAAAGCGCCATGTTCGCTGTGTATGTGCCGTGCATCCCCGCCATTCCCAGAAATAGAGGATGGTCTGCCGGGAAACCGCCCAGACCGAGAAGCGTGTGCGCTACCGGAATTTGCTGCTGTTCAACATAATTTTTTAAATCTTCTGAAGCTTTACCGTGCAAAACACCCGCTCCGGCTAAAATAACCGGCTTTTTCGCACTGCTGACAGCTTCTACGAGCTTTCGAATCTGCAGATAGTTAGGCTCTTTTACCGGCTGATAACCCGGAAGGCTGATCTCATGATCATATCTGAACTCTCCTTCAAATGCTGCGACATCCTTCGGTATATCAATTAATACCGGGCCCGGTCTTCCCGTCGTGGCGATATGGAACGCCTCTTTAATTACACGGGGGAGATCTTCCGGACGGCGGACTTGGTAGCTGTGTTTCGTAATCGGCATCGTAATTCCTAAAATGTCGGCTTCCTGGAAAGCGTCGCTGCCGATGACCGAAGTGGCCACCTGCCCGGTAAACACTACGAGCGGCAGTGAATCAATCATCGCATCCGCAAGACCGGTAACTAAATTTGTCGCGCCGGGTCCTGAGGTTGCAATCACAACCCCCGGCTTTCCGGAGATTCGCGCATACCCTTCTGCCGCGTGAATCGCGCCTTGCTCGTGGCGGGGCAGGATGTGGACCAGCCCTGATTGATACAGTTTATCGTAAATCGGAAGGACGGCTCCCCCCGGATAGCCGAAGATCATCTCGACATTTTCTTTCTTTAATGATTCAATCAGCATCAGAGCCCCGTTCATTGTTTTTGTACAATCGGCAGACAAAGAATCCGCCTGTACATTTGTGCCCATTTTCAGTTCCTCCTTTTCAATGTTCCCTTCTAAAATCCAATTCATAAAACGCAGCGCCGGCTGACGCAAATAAAAAAGCCTTCCCACCCACATTCAGCCAAGCATTTCATGCGATAGCCAAAAGGGGCGAAAAGGCTTTGCTCTCCGCGGTACCACCCTTGTTTACGGTCATATGCAGACCGTCTCTTGGATAATGAATATCCGTTTTGATAACGAGTAAACATTGCGTTCACTCGGCCGAGTCCTACTCTTCATATTTCAGACCGGCACTCTGAGGGGAGTTCACTTTGATTTGTTTTACCGGCTCTCAGCGTTACCGGCTCTCTGTGAAAAACTTCAGCAAAGCTACTTATCCTCTTCTGCGCTTTTTATTATGGCAGCTCTTTTATTAAAAAAGAACCTTTATTTGTTTGTTTTTTCAGTGTTTTATGATTTTTCTTTTTAGCGTGAATCATTTATTTATTTTTGTTTGAACTCATATTACGCCCGTTTGCAGACAGTGTCAACAGCATTTTTATAATTATTAGATAATTTAGATTAATCAATCTACTTTGTATACGCTTTCATTACTGGTACAAAGGGATCTGTAAATATTAAAAGTTTTTATCATTTTTTTATTAATCTCTCAAGATTACATGAAATTTTTCCGTTCATATACGAATATGTCACATTTTATTACACGATTTTTCTCTGTCCTTCCGGCATGCTTGTCAGATATTCCGTTCGATTGAACAGGCTCTTTATACAGACTTACGCATACACTGTTCTTATCTCGTAAGAAATGAGTGATGTCATGAATAAGATGTTATCAGGCATGCAGGGCCTGCCTCCTGGATTTCCGCCTTTACCGGTCTTACCACCGCAGTCTTACTATCCTCCGGCCCCGATGCATACAGCACCATATCAAGGCGGCCCTTCTTTTCAGCAGGGATTCCCGTCATCCGGATACGGACAGCAGACCCCGCAAAGCACGCTGTCATTCGCCGGACAGCAATTCGTTCCGTACCCTTATACATCCGGGTACTACGGCCAAACCTTCAGTGACGTCGGCGGAAGCCTCGGCGCAGGGGTCCATCCCGGCGCGCTCGGAGGCGGTTTCAGCGGCCATGCCGGGGGCTTCAGCGCTCCGAGCGGATTCAGATGATACAAAAACCGGTCTCACACGGCCGGTTTCTTTTCATATTCACAGAGTATAACGGTCATTCCATTGATTCATTTCCTGCTCCGTATAGTAATCAGCCCTTGAACCTCAACAATGATTAAACCGCATTGAGTGATTAAAAATTGTTTCAGTTCCTCAAACAGCTCGTCTTTTCCGCAAAAGATCGTTTCTATATTGTGATTTTTATATGCAAATGCGTACTTCAAAAGCTAATTCCTCCTGCTGTCTTTCTATCATCAATCGACAAAACACATGATATAAATTAGATAATTTATCACTCAAGGGCGCCTTAAGTATCTTTATACATATATTTATTACGGTAAATATTACATTAAGTTTCATTTATATTAAAATTACTTTACAATTTTCATCAAATACGGAACTTTTGTTTCGTAAAATAAAAAATAAAATACAAAAAAACCTCAAACCCATTGTCAGGGCTTGAGGTTTTTTATACGTCCCAGGAGAGATTCGAACTCCCGACCGACGGCTTAGAAGGCCGTTGCTCTATCCGGCTGAGCTACTGGGACATGAAAAATAAATTGTTCTGCTGATCATTTTACCATGATATCAGCGAATTGACAATATAGTCATCCGATAAAAAAGGCCAGCGGCATCAGTTTTCACTCTGATGTCACCAGCTCTTTTTCTGTACGTCCCAGGAGAGATTCGAACTCCCGACCGACGGCTTAGAAGGCCGTTGCTCTATCCAGCTGAGCTACTGGGACAGCTTTTGCTTTATGTATCAGCGACAAGATTTATTATATACAGGTTCAAATCATAAGTCAATATTTTTTTAAAAACTTTTGATGGGGAAGAATGAAATCTCCCCCATCACTTGTTAAAAACTGATTGTATTCCCCAAGTCCTTCAATTCCCGACCCGTTTCGTCGTAAAATGTCACGGCGCCTTCTCTTTCTGTAAGAGTAAGAATGGCATAGCTTTTCACATTGCGGACTCTCGGAAGACGGATGCTGCCCGGATTAATCAAAAGCTTGCCCCGGAGCACTTCACTCCCGGCAATATGTGAATGGCCGAAGCAGACGATATCCGCCCCAAGCTCTTCCGCCCGGTAAAAAACAGTTAAAAGTGACTGATTAATGCCGTGAAGATGCCCGTGAACGGCCAGAATTTTCTTTGAACCGGCGTCCAGAAGGAGTTCATCCTGAAATCCGCCGCCAAAGTCGCAATTGCCTTTCACCGTGTGATACGGCGTGAGTGCCGGATGTGCGGCGTCAAGCTCTGAATCACCGCAATGAATCATCAGATCCGCTTCGTCTTCGTGCCGCTTTGCAATCGTCTCCAGCTCGTCTTCAAGGCCGTGACTGTCACTTATTATCAGCACTTTCATTGCATACGCTCCCCCTTATGAATCAAGCAGCTTTGACAGTTTCTTGAGCGCCTCAGCCCTGTGGCTGATTTTGTTTTTCTCAGCGCTTGTCAGCTGGGCCATGGTTTTATCTTTATCTTTTACAATAAAAATGGGATCATAGCCGAACCCGTTATCCCCCTCGGGTCCTTCCGCAATATACCCTTCAACATGACCTTCGACCGTTTTTGTTTCCTGCCCCGGCATGCTGACGGCAAGGGCGCAGCGGAAACGGGCCGTGCGCTGCTCTTTTTCGATGCCTTTTAATTCTGACAGCACCTTGTCCATATTCGCCTTATCATCTTTTGCTTCTCCGGCATAACGGGCTGAATAAACGCCCGGTCTGCCTCCAAGGTTGTCCACCGATAAACCGGAGTCGTCTGCAATGACCATTTTGTTTACGGCTTTTGCCACGGCTTCCGCTTTTAAGATGGCGTTTTCTTCAAAGGTATGTCCGGTTTCTTCAATTTCTTCCGTAAATCCGATTTCCGCCAAAGAAGAGACGCTGTAGCCTTTCGGTTCGAGTATTTCCTTGAATTCTTTCACTTTTCCCTGATTATGTGTCGCAATAATGGCTTCTTTCACGGTGATCAGGCCTCTCTTTCTTATTTCAGTTCAGGCAATATTTCTCCCAGCACTTCTTTTTGCTTTTGAATAAGCGTCTGGATTCCTTTTTCGGCAAGACTTAACAGTCCGTTTAAATCTTCACGGGAGAATGTGGCTTCTTCGCCCGTCCCTTGAAGCTCTACAAAACGTCCGCTTCCCGTCATGATGATATTCATGTCGACTTCAGCCGCCGAATCCTCTTCATAATTCAGATCCAAAAGAAGGCCTTCTTCTTTATCCATCCCGACAGAAATGGCCGCGAGATACTCTGTCACAGGAGAGGTTTTGATAACGCCGCTTTTTACGAGTTTGCCGATCGCAATGGCCATTGCCAAGAAGGCGCCGGTAATGGAAGCCGTTCTTGTTCCGCCGTCAGCTTGAATGACGTCACAGTCGATCCAGATCGTCCGTTCGCCGAGCTTCTCCAAATCAACGACGGCCCGGAGCGCGCGCCCGATCAGCCGCTGAATTTCCATCGTTCTGCCGGAGACCTTTCCTTTTGAAGATTCTCTTATCGTTCTTTGATTCGTCGCGCGGGGAAGCATGCTGTATTCCGCTGTGATCCAGCCTTTTCCTCCGCCGCGTAAAAATGGCGGCACCCGGTCTTCCACAGATGCATTACAGATGACCTTCGTATTTCCCGCTGTAATTAAAACAGAGCCTTCCGGGTGAGTGATAAAATCCAAATCAAATGTGATAGGGCGCAGCTCATCGTGCTGTCTTCCGTCGTGTCTCATATTTTACCTCCGATTATATGTACATAAACCTTTTGTTCCGGATTGTGAATAAAGAAAGAGGCAGCCGGAACGCTAACCTCTTTTTTACTAGTATATCAAAAATCGCAAATTAAAAACTACCCGTATTCACTTGTGACGGCCTCGAAACAGGTTTTGAAAGGGATTCTCCTTTTTCATTCACCAGTTCTGATTTTCCGTTTACTTTTATAGAAACACTTTTGATCGACGGCTGTTCGGTTAACGTGAGGACGATGCTGTCCAGTACGCCCGATGACACCATTTTTGTTTTTTCGTCGGCGCTTCCGTAAATGGAGCTGTTAAAGTCCAGTGTAACCTGGCCGTCTTTTACTTTCGGCTTGCTGAGAAGCTTAACATCGTTATTAAAGTCCGTCAAAAGCCCGCTTGCTTTGCCCGGTCCGTCGGCGAGCTGTTCAACGGCAGCGGTGATGTCATTTGTTTCCGAATTGTCAATCCGCTTTGTGACAGGCACGTAGTATTCGCTCGTCTCTGTTTCCGCCAGATAATATACAGTCAGCGGGTGGGTGTCTGTCAGATCATTCACTCCGGCCGTTTCAATATTAATCCCGTCTTTTCTGCTTAAGTCGCCCGTAATCGGCGTGCCGCCCACAGGCATTTCTTTCAGCTCGTGCCCGTTGATTCTGATTTTGACTTTATCTATTGAGCTGAATTGGGTAAGCGTCCATGTAATCGATTGCAGGATTTTTTGTTCGTCTTCTTTTTTATAGTTTTTAAATTCCTTCGAAAAATCAGCGACGGCAGTGCCGTCTTTTTTAATATCGACATTTACCGTCGTATCCGCAGGGAGCACCGCTCTGAAGCCGTTCGGCAGGATTTCTGACACAGGCCCTCCCTGAACCAAATACTCAAGGGCCTGCTTTGCGGTTCCCTCACTGTTCGGAAGAGGCAGTGTCTGTGCTGCGACATAGCCGTTTTTATCAATCAGATACAGCTCTCGCATGACTGTATTGGCCGGCTGGTCGGCTTTAGAAGTGCCGTTTTTCTCTGACTGCTTTGGTTTTGCCTGAATTCCCGCTTCATCCTTTACATATGAAATGTCTTGAGGCGGGTCAATTTCCCCGGCTGTTTTATCGGATTGAAACAAACCGCATCCAGATAACACAAAAGCCGAAGTAAGACATGTTGCAGCAATGACTGCAGGTCCTTTTTTCAGCATACTTTTCCCTCCTAAGGCTGTTTGTACTATGATGTATACGAGCCCTGTCCGGGAAATAGACCGGGAAGCGCAAAAAAACCCGCCGTAAACAGCGGGTTTTTTTATTTATTTTCTGACCGGCTCTTGAAGGGAGATGCACTCGACATGGCCGATTTCGTGGCCGAACCAGTCTTCGGCAATTTTTGCGAAGCCGTTCCGCTCTCCCGTTGTAAGAAATTGATGCTCCGGTGCATGTTTCGATTGGTTTAACAAACCTTTATAAGACAAGATGGTGCTCACTTCTCTCGCCGTCTCGTCTCCGGAGGAAATGATTTTCACATGCTCTCCCATATAGTTCTGAATCGGATCTTTTAAAATCGGATAATGCGTACATCCTAAAATCAAGGTGTCAATTGATGTACCTTTTAAAGGCTCAAGCGATGCTTCAACCGCTTCCTCCGCTGATTCCTGAAGAAACCGTCCGCTTTCCACAAACGGTACGAGCAGCGGACAAGCCGTGTTCTCAACTTGAAGTTCTGCGTTTAATCCGAGCAGCGCCTGCTCATACGCTCTGCTTTTAATGGTATTGACCGTGCCGATGACGCCGATATGCTGGTTTTTCGTGACCTTTATCGCCGTTCTTGCACCCGGCTGAATGACGCCGACAACCGGAATATCCGTTTTGCGCTGAATATCCTCCAAGGCAATGGCCGTGGCCGTATTGCAGGCGATCACGAGCATTTTGATATGGTGGTTTTCCAGCAGGTAATCGGTCATTTCCCACGTGTATTGAAGAACTTCTTCTTCAGGACGCGGGCCGTACGGGCAGCGTTTTGTATCTCCCACATAGATGATATTTTCCTTCGGTAGCTGTCTCATGATTTCCTTAGCAACGGTTAACCCGCCAACCCCGGAATCAATGACTCCTATCGGCTGTTCCAACAAAATCGCCTCATTTTCTTTTCATTTCATGCTGCAGTTTCAATAATGATTTTTCGAAAGCGGCTGTTTCTTCTTCGGAAAATGTCGCAAACATATCCCGCAAATAAGCCTGTCTTTTCAAAATCACTTCTTGGATAATGCGCTCTCCTTCAGCGAGAAGATGAATTCTGACGACCCGTCTGTCAGCCGGGTCTTTGACCCGCTCGACAAGCTTATTTTTTTCCATGCGGTCTATCAGATCCGTCGTCGTGCTGCAAGCCAAATACATTTTGCCTGATAATTCGCCTATTGTCATATCCCCCAATTCATAAAGCCATTGAAGCCCCACGAATTGCGGCGGTGTAATTGCATATTGGTTAAGGATTTCTCTTCCTTTTTGTTTAATGATCGCAGCGATATGGCGGAGTGATTTTTCGATATCCGCAACATGCTCTACAGATTTTGATGTCATTTGTCCATCCCTCACTCAAGGATCTTTCTGGGCTATGCGCTCCGTGTCTATTTTCCTTCTTTTTTTAAGAAAATGCAAGACTGACGGAGAAAAAGGAAAACCGGGATTTTCACCGCATGCCCAACAGCCCGGGCGCCAACGCAAATAACCGGCTCCTTCTCGAAAAGAAGGAAAACCGGCAAGAATCAGAGCTCTAGCTCACCCATTCTAAGAAGCTCGACAACAGCTTGCGAACGCCCTTTCACACCTAATTTCTGCATGGCATTTGAAATGTGATTCCGTACAGTTTTTTCACTGATAAATAGCTCGCTTGCAATTTCCTTTGTTGTCTTGTCTTGAACGAGCAATTCGAATACTTCTCTTTCTCTTTTGGTCAGCAGCGGCTTTGATTGAAAATCTTTCTCCTTCAAGTATTGTAACCCTCCTTGCTAAGGTGAGAGCGAATCTGAAACGAATGGGTTTATATAGTCAAGATATCATATGTAAAGGGCGCTTCGGAGGTGACGTCTCTTAGAGAAATAGTTATCCGTTCAGGCGAGCAGAATGCCTTTCTCCCGCTCCGTCCAGCTGACCGCTTTGCCGCTTTCCTTCGACACTTGAACCATAACGACGGAACCTGTAAAGCACGGGAGGCCCGACTCATTTTCTCCAAGGTAATGAAGGGTGACGGACGCATTTCCGGCAGCGCTTGCTTTCACATAAATCCGCAGATTTTCATACGGCATCACCTGACGCATATAGTCGCACTGCTGGCTTGCGACGACCGTCATCGTTTCCGAGTTTTGCGCCGTCATGCCTCGCTGTTTAAAATAAGCGATCCGGGCTTCTTCAAAATAGATGAAAGGGGTTACATTATTCATATGGCCGAACATATCCGTTTCTGAAAAACGAACCGATACTTCAGTAAAGAAAGAAAACGACTGTCTCCATTCTTCAAACGGGATATCAATATATTGCGGTTGTTTCATCACCTTCAGCTCCTTATAAAAAAACCTCTCCCGTGCGGAAGAGGCTCTTTTTCTCTTTCTTATACTCTGTCGCTTCCGAAGAAATTACGGAATGCTTGTAAATTGGTATCTCTGTTCAAAGCAGCGATTGAAGTCGTAAGCGGAATGCCTTTCGGGCAGGATTGAACACAGTTTTGTGAATTCCCGCAATCTCCGAGGCCGCCGTCTGTCATTAACGCTTCTAAACGTTCTGCTTTGTTCATGGCGCCCGTCGGATGGGCGTTAAACAGACGCACTTGTGACATCGGGGCAGGCCCCATGAATTTCGACTTGCTGTTGACGTTCGGGCAGGCTTCGAGGCAGACGCCGCATGTCATGCATTTAGACAATTCATATGCCCACTGGCGGCGTTTTTCCGGCATTCTCGGCCCCGGTCCCAAATCGTAAGTTCCGTCAATCGGCACCCATGCTTTCACTTTTTTCAGTGAATCAAACATTCTGCTGCGGTCAACCTGAAGGTCACGGACAACCGGGAATGTTTTCATCGGCTTCAGACGGATCGGCTGTTCCAGCTTATCAATCAGCGCCGTGCATGACTGGCGAGGTCTCCCATTGATAACCATGGAGCAGGCGCCGCATACTTCTTCAAGACAGTTCATGTCCCATGCGACCGGAGTGGTTTTCTCTCCTTTTGCATTCACGGGATTTCTGCGGATTTCCATCAGGGCGGAAATCACGTTCAGATTCGGGCGGTAATTGATTTCGAATTCTTCATCGTATGGCGCGCTTTCGGGCGTATCCTGACGTGTAATGATAAACCGTATCTTTTTCTCACTCATGATTATTTCGCCACCTTCTTCTTCGAGTAGTCGCGTTTACGGGGCGCAATCAGTGATACATCGACATCCTGATATTCAAATTCCGGAGCTTCAAACGGACCGGCATGTTTAGCCATCGTCGTTTTGAGCCACTCATCGTCATTTCTTTCAGGGAAATCCGGTTTATAGTGCGCTCCCCGGCTTTCATTTCGGTTATATGCGCCGAGCGTGATGACTCTGGCAAGCTGAAGCATATTGGAGAACTGGCGTGTGAACATCGCCCCTTGGTTGCTCCATTTTGTCGTATCGTTGATATTGATTTTCTTAAAGCGTTCCATCAGCTCTTGGATTTTGTCATCCGTTTTCAAAAGCTTGTCGTTGTGGCGGACCACCGTGACGTTGGCCGTCATCCATTCTCCGAGCTCACGGTGAAGCACGTAGGCATTTTCGTCGCCGTCCATTTTCATAATATCGGCCCATTTTTCTTCTTCTTTTTTCACATAGGAATCAAATAATGAAGAAGACAGGTCTTCCGCTGATGTTTCAAGTCCGGAAACATATTTCACCGCATTCGGTCCGGCCACCATTCCACCGTAGATGGCGGAAAGCAGAGAGTTCGCCCCTAAACGGTTTCCTCCGTGCATTGAATAATCACATTCTCCCGCTGCGAACAGTCCGCGGATGCTTGTCATCTGATCATAATCAACCCACAGTCCGCCCATTGAATAGTGAACGGCAGGGAAAATTTTCATCGGAAGCTTGCGCGGGTCATCGCCCATGAATTTTTCATAGATTTCGATAATGCCGCCAAGCTTAACGTCAAGCTCTTTCGGATCTTTGTGCGACAGATCGAGATACACCATGTTTTCACCGTTGATGCCGAGTTTCTGATTCACGCACACGTCAAAGATTTCACGTGTCGCAATATCCCGCGGCACGAGGTTTCCGTAAGCCGGATATTTTTCCTCAAGGAAGTACCAAGGTTTTCCGTCTTTGTACGTCCAGACTCTTCCGCCCTCGCCGCGCGCCGATTCACTCATCAGACGCAGTTTATCGTCCCCCGGGATTGCTGTCGGGTGAATTTGGATAAATTCGCCGTTTGCATAATAAGCGCCCTGCTGATAAACGATTGATGCGGCAGATCCCGTGTTGATCATGCTGTTTGTTGATTTTCCGAATACGATTCCGGGTCCTCCCGTCGCCATAATAACGGCGTCAGAACGGAATGACTCGATTTGCATATTGGTCAGATTTTGGGCTACGATACCGCGGCACGTGCGCTCATCGTCAAGAACGGCGCCGAGGAATTCCCAGCCTTCATATTTTGTGACGAGACCTGCCACTTCATATCTGCGCACCTGCTCGTCCAGTGCGTAAAGAAGCTGCTGACCCGTCGTCGCTCCCGCGTAAGCGGTTCTGTGATGCTGTGTACCCCCGAAACGGCGGAAGTCCAAGAGCCCTTCCGGCGTTCTGTTAAACATAACCCCCATGCGGTCCAATAAGTGGATAATGGACGGCGCCGCTTCACACATCGCTTTTACAGGAGGCTGGTTTGCCAAAAAGTCGCCTCCGTATACCGTGTCATCAAAATGCTCAAACGGAGAGTCTCCTTCCCCTTTTGTGTTGACAGCTCCGTTTATCCCGCCCTGCGCGCAGACCGAGTGAGAGCGTTTGACCGGAACGATGGAAAACAATTTAACGGCCGTGCCTGATTCCGCTGCTTTAATTGTCGCCATGAGGCCGGCAAGACCCCCGCCGACTACGATAATGCTTGATTGACTCATGATAGCCCCTCTCCCTCTAGTAATCTAGTTCTCTTACACAAACGCAAAAATCGCTTTTAAACCTACGTATGAAAGCGCTAAAAATATAATCAGCGTCACGTAAGTCGAAATTCTTTGTGAACGCGGCGTGACCGTGATCCCCCATGTGACCGCAAAAGACCATAAGCCGTTTGAAAAGTGGAAAATGACCGATAAAACGCCTACAATGTAAAAACCGAGCATAAACGGCGAGCTCAGAATATTCGCCATCATATCGAAGTTGACTTCAGCGCCCATCTGCGCGGCAACCCGCGTCTGCCATACATGCCAGCTGACGAAAATAAGGGTGAGAATACCAGTGACACGCTGAAGCACAAACATCCAGTTTCTGAAATAACTGTAGTGGCCAGCGTTGTTTTTCGCAGTAAATGCTATGTACACACCGTAAACCGCATGATAAATTAAAGGTAAGAAAATAATAAAAATTTCTAACGCATACCTGAACGGCAGACTGTCCATAAAGCCGGCCGCCTTGTTAAACGCATCCGCTCCCCTTGCGGCAAATTGGTTGACGACTAAATGCTGGATCAAAAAGATGCCGACCGGAATAACACCGAGCAAGGAATGCAATCTTCGAAAATAAAACTCTCTGTTCCCAGACATTACTTTACCCCCTGTTTGATTTAAGTGCGAAATGTACTAAAATCTCTGCCCCCACTTCGTTTCAATTGTAAGCACTTTATTAAAATTTATTGACAATTTCATTTTACTCCTCCCTCAAAAGGGCGTCAAGAAAACGTGTACATAAATTATAATTTTCGGAATTGATTATCTGGAGGGAAAATTTTATTTTCCTGCGATATCTTTCTCACATTTTTTCGCGTGTTTTATAGGATCATCCTGTAATCCTCCCCCATGTTTAAGCTATAATAAACGAAGGAGAGAGGGGAATACATAATATGAAGAATAATTATGAAGCAGCTTTAGAACCTTTAACTGAACTCGACGTCAGCGCATACGGCTACGAATTAATCCGGGAAATCGTGCTTCCGGATATCCTCGGCCCGGAGCATTCATCCATGATGTATTGGGCGGGAAAACGCCTCGCCCGCAAATTTCCTCTTCAATCGTGGGAAGAAATCCCCGCCTTTTTTGAAAAAGCCGGCTGGGGAACTTTGACAAACGCAGGATCAAAAAAACAAGAACTGGAATTCGAACTGGAAGGACCGCTCGTATCCAGCAGGCTCAAACATCAGAAAGAGCCTTGTTTTCAGCTTGAAGCCGGTTTTATAGCCGAACAGATTCAATTGATGAACGATCAGATTGCAGAATCTTATGAACAGGTAAAAAAGAGAGCGGATAAAGTCGTCCTGACCGTAAAATGGGATATGAAGGACCCTGTATAATTGCAAAAAGGCGGTGACTCCAAGTCCCGCCTTTTTGCCTGCCCGTTTACACGGCAGACGGCTGTTTAGAAAGCTCAAACGCATCATGAAGCGCTTCGACCGCTTTCACCATATCATTTTCGCTGACAACCGCTGACACTTTTATTTCAGATGTGCTTACCATTTTGACTTGTACATTTTTTTCCGCCAGTACGGCAAACATGTCCGCGGCGACGCCGGGATTTGAAACCATGCCCGACCCGACAATAGAGACTTTCGCCAGTTTTCTTTCGGTTTCAATTTTTTCATAGTCAAGCGCGTTTTTATATTCTTCAAGCACGGCGACCGTTTGCGCGGCATCTTCCGTTTTCACTGAGAAAGAAATATCCGCTTCCCCATCGTCCGACTGTGTCTGAATAATAATGTCAACGTTGATGTTTCGTTTTGCCAGCGCGGTGAAGATTGTTGAAAGTGTTGTCAATCCGCTTGCAAGGCCTGTAACGGACACCCTCGTGATCTGGTCTTCAAATGCAATTCCTCTGACGATTAAATTCTGCTCCATTGATGATTCCTCCTCAATTAATGTTCCAGCTTCATGTTCTGTGCTTGACCGCACTTCTAAAGGCACTTGGTAGTTTTTCGCGAACTCAACCGCCCGCGGGTGAAGAACACCCGCTCCTAGATTTGCAAGCTCCAGCATTTCATCATAAGAAATTCCCGCCAGTTTTCTCGCTGACCGGACATACCGCGGATCTGTCGTAAATACGCCCGGAACATCTGTATAAATGTCGCATTTATCCGCTTCCAGCGCTGCTGCAAGAGCGACCGCCGTCGTATCGGAACCGCCCCGTCCGAGCGTCGTGATGCCTCCGTCTTCCGTTACGCCCTGAAAACCGGCAACGACTGTAATTTTGCCTTCTGCAAGCTGCGAACGAATCGCCGTGATATCAATATCCGTAATTCTCGCATTACCGTGAACGGCTTCCGTGCGGACACCCGCCTGCCAGCCCGTATAAGAGACGGCGTCATATCCTTTTTCCTGAAGCGCCATGGCCAAAAGCGAAATCGTGACCTGCTCTCCCGTAGACAAAAGCATATCCATCTCGCGTCTGCTTGGTTCAGATGTGATTTCAGCCGCGAGGTTAACGAGCGCGTCGGTTGATTTTCCCATTGCCGAAACGACGACTACGACATCATGGCCTTTTTGCTTTTCAGCAATGGCGCGATTTGCAGCATTTTGAATTTTTTCGGCAGAGCCGACGGAAGTGCCTCCGAATTTTTGTACGATAAGACCCATACTAGACCACCCTTTACATTTTGGTTCGTGCGGGTGAGGAGAAAAGAGCGTTTTGTCCACAATAAAAAAAGCAATGAGAGGAATAGCTCTCATTGCTTTTTCATATCATTACGATTGATTATGAACAACGAGATAGCCCTCCAAGAAAATGAATTCTTGACAGCCTTACATTTATTCAATGCAAGGCCAGCAAATCACACCGATGGGATGTGATACACTTCGGCGACGCTCCCCTTTCAGCCTTTTTCGCAGAATCCATCATTCTCCAAAGGCTTACTATTGAAGTTCGCACCTCTATCTTCACCATATAACACGATCTTATGAAATTAGTTCACATTCTAGCAGATTTTTCAGAAAAGCACAATACTATTTTTTTAATTTTTCAAACAGCAGCTGGGCCGCCGCGGCCGGCACCCCCGCTTTTTTGATATCGTCAAGGCTTGCTTCCTTCATCTTTTTGACAGATCCGAAATGTTTTAAGAGCATTTTTTTGCGTTTTTCGCCGATTCCGGGGATATCATCCAGAACGGATTGAAAGACGCTTTTTCCCCGGATCTGTCTGTGAAAGCTGATCGCAAAACGGTGAACTTCGTCCTGAATACGCTGAAGCAGGTAAAACTCTTGGCTGTTCCGCTCCAAAAACACCGGTTCAAGCGGGTCGCCGATCAAAAGGTTGGATGTTCGGTGTTTATCATCTTTCGCCAATCCCGCTACCGGGACATCAAGGCCGAGCTCATTCTCGAGCACGTCGCGCGCCGCGTTAATCTGCCCTTTTCCGCCGTCAATGATGATTAAATCCGGCAGGGGAAGGTTTTCGCGGAGCACCCTCGTGTACCTTCTTCTGACGACTTCCCTCATTGAACCGTAATCATCCGGCCCTGTTACGGTTTTAATTTTATATTTGCGGTATTCCTTTTTATTCGGTTTTCCGTCAATAAAGACAATCATGGCCGATACGGGGTTTGTGCCTTGAATATTGGAGTTGTCAAACGCTTCAATCCGATGCGGCGTGTAAATATTCAGTGCTTCGCCGAGCCGTTCGGCTGCACCGATTGACCGTTCCTCATCCCGCTCGATTAACGAGAATTTTTCCCGCAGGGCGATTTTCGCATTTTTGTGCGCAAGCAAAAGCAGCTCTTTTTTCGGGCCTTTTTTCGGCTGATGCACGGCGGTTTCCAACAGCTCGCTGATCATGTCCCTGTCAACGCTGTCAGGCACCAGAATTTCCTTAGGCAGAAAGTGATTGTTTTTGGAATAGAACTGGCCGATGAAGGTCAGAAACTCTTCGTCCGCTTCCTGATACATCGGAAACATGCTGACATCGCGTTCGATCAGTTTTCCTTGGCGAATGAAAAAGACTTGGACGCACATCCAGCCTTTATCGTAGGCATATGCAAACACATCGCGGTCCAGAAGGTCATTCATGGTCATTTTCTGCTTCTCCATCGTCGATTCGATGTGAGCAAGCTGATCGCGGAATTCTTTAGCCCGTTCAAATTCAAGCTTTTCCGCCGCCTCTGCCATTTTCGCTTCGAGCTCTTTTTTGATTTCGTTATGCCCTCCCTTTAAAAAACGGGTGATGTCTTCAACAATCTCGCGGTTTGTCTCCTCAGATATATCCTTTACACATGGAGCGAGGCATTGTCCGAGATGATAATAAAGACAGACGCGGTCCGGAAGCTTTGAGCATTTCCTGAGCGGGTAAAGGCGGTCCAGCAGTTTTTTCGTTTCCCGCGCCGCCTGCACATTCGGATACGGGCCGAAATAGCGTCCTTTGTCTTTTTTGACATTCCGGGTGACAATCAGCCGCGGATGGCGTTCATGGGTGATTTTAATAAAGGGATAGGTTTTATCATCTTTCAGCATGACATTGTATTTCGGATCGTATTTTTTAATCAGATTCATTTCCAAAATAAGCGCTTCAAGATTGGAGGAAGTCACGATATATTCAAAGTCCTCAATCTCCGTCACAAGCCGTTGGGTTTTTGCGTCATGAGAACCGGTGAAATAAGACCTCACCCTGTTTTTCAAGACTTTCGCTTTTCCCACGTAGATGACTGTTTTTTGACGGTCTTTCATTAAATAACAGCCCGGCTGATCGGGAAGGAGGGTCAGCTTTTCTTTCAGTTGTTTATTCATACGTTACCCTTCCTTACATTCATTTCTCGTGTCCATTCAGTGTATCACGAACATTTGTTTTTCTCCATTCTCAGCTTTTGGAAGATCAAAAAAGGCGATTCCCTTCAAAGGAATCGCCCTGCCGTAACGGAAGCTTTCAGCTTACAGATGTTTGTTTACAAGCTCTTCAAGAGCTTCTTTCGGTTTGAAACCGACAGATGTTTCAACGACTTCTCCGTCTTTCAATACGAGAAGTGTCGGGATGCTCATGACGCCGTATTTACCGGCAGTTTCTTGGTTTTCATCCACGTCGATTTTAACGATTTTCAGTTTGTCTCCCATTTCTTGATCAAGCTCTTCAAGAACGGGCGCGATCATTTTACAAGGTCCGCACCAAGGAGCCCAGAAATCAGCCAATACGACACCTTCACTTGTTTCAGCTGAGAACGATTGATCAGTTGCTTTTACGATAGCCATTTTGTTATTCCTCCAATTGTCAAATGATGATTTTTAGTATAGCATCTCCCATTCGTTCATGCTAATTTAATGCTTATATTATTTTCTCCCGAACCCGCCGGAAATAATCTTTTTTATACAGTGTATTATAACCGGGCGGCGGGCGTTCATAACTTAAGATGTGCCCGCAGGCAGCGTGATTAATACAACCGCCATCGGAGGAAGCTCCGCCTCAAGTTTTCCGCCCTTTTGAGCAAACCCGGAAAACGGCTTCGGTTTGACGTTTTCCGGACTGCTCAATGTATTATGGGCATTCATTTTTTCCGCGTGCAGAATCGTTC
This sequence comes from Bacillus sp. NEAU-CP5, assembly GCF_026420705.1. NCBI lineage: Bacteria > Bacillati > Bacillota > Bacilli > Caryophanales > Bacillaceae > Bacillus > Bacillus sp. NEAU-CP5. The sequence continues at coordinate 719,596 of NZ_JAPMOV010000002.1, forward strand.
CCGAAGGCTTCCCTGTCTTTTTCATGCCCCGCAGTTCAATCTTCACATCAGCTTTGTGCAGATGATCGATATTGCAAATGCTGATATGTATGTCTCCGTTTTGCTGTTTGGACGCTGAAATGCTGACTTGCGGGAGCCGGCCGTCATTCCTTTCGTACCCGGCTGCTTTTGTTTCTGTCGCCAAAAGAGATGCGTCCTGATGCACCTTAAACATATCAAACACATGATACGTCGGCGTCAACAGCATTTCTTTCCCTTTTGTCAGGATCATTGCCTGAAGCACGTTGACGGTTTGCGCGATATTGGCCATCTGTACGCGGTCTGCGTGCTGATGAAAAATGTGAAAATGCGTGGCTGCGACAAGGGCGTCACGGATCGTATTCTGCTGATACAGAAAGCCCGGATTCGTGCCCGGCTCAGGATCAAGCCACGTGCCCCATTCATCAATGATCAGCCCGACTCTTTTTTCGGGATCGTACTGATCCATGATGGCACTGTGCCTTGTGATCAATTCATCCATATGCGCCGCTTTTTTCATCGTGATGAACCATTCATCTTCCGTAAACTCCGTCGCTGATCCTTTCCCCTTCCAGAAGTCGCCCGGTATTGTGTAATAATGAAGGCTCAGCCCGTCCATGAGATCAGCGGCTTTTTTCATTAAAGTTTCAGTCCAGCGGTAATCGTCGACATTCGCGCCGCCGGCAATTTTATAGATTTCATTACCGCTGTAATTGCGGACATAGGTTTGAAAGTTTCTGTAAAGGTCGGCATAATACTCAGGATGCATGTTTCCGCCGCAGCCCCAGTTCTCATTTCCTATTCCGAAATATTTCAGCTTCCACGGTTTTTCCCGCCCGTTTTCTTTTCTCCAGTCGGACATCGGCGTGCCCGCTTCAAACGTCATGTATTCAATCCAATCAGCCATTTCTTTAACCGTTCCGCTGCCGACGTTTCCGGCGATGTACGGTTCGCAGCCGAGCAGTTCACAAAGCATCATAAACTCGTGCGTGCCGAATTCATTGGAATCAATCGTCCCGCCCCAATGGGTATTCAGCATGGTTTTGCGTTTCCCTACGCCGTTTGCCCAATGGTATTCATCTGCAAAACAGCCGCCCGGCCATCTGAGGACGGGAATCTGAAGCTGTTTGAGGGCGTCGGCGACATCCGTCCTGATCCCGCCGGTATTCGGAATATCGGAATCTTTTCCGACCCAGATGCCCTCATATATGCCTCTTCCCAGATGTTCCGCGAAATGTCCGTATATGTTTTTATTAATGGTTCCCCGTGTGATATCAGTTTGAATGACTGCCGTATTGTGAGACAAACTTGATCATTCCTTCCCCTTAATAAGAATGAAAGCACTAGAGACAATCTATCTGGGATGAATGCTGTATGGATAAGTTTGTAAGCGCTTTACAAAAGCTTATTACATTGGTTCGTACATGTCAATCCGTTGTTTTATTAATCTATAATTTGTCCGAACTAATTAACACAAATCAAAACCCTCTGACAAATAAGCCAGAGGGTTTTGATTATGAATGAATATTGGCATTTTTAAATTCCTGGGTCAGAAGCGGAACCACTTCGAACAAATCGCCGACAATTCCGTAGTCCGCTATTTTAAATATTTCTGCTTCCGGGTCTTTGTTAATGGCAACGATGACCTTACTGTTTGACATGCCCGCCAAGTGCTGAATCGCTCCGGAAATTCCGCAGGCGATATACAAATCCGGCGTGACGACTTTTCCCGTCTGGCCGATTTGAAGGGAATAATCGCAATAGTCCGCGTCACACGCGCCGCGTGAAGCGCCCACCGCTGCTCCGAGCACCTCGGCAAGTTCTTTTAACGGTTCAAATCCATCTTTGCTTTTTACACCGCGGCCGCCTGCTACGATAATTTTCGCTTCTGATAAATCCACGCCGTCCGCCGTTTTTTTGACTACTTCTTCAATGACCGTCCGCAAATCTGCCGGAGGTGCCGCAAGCTCTTCAATATCACCCGTCCGGTTCGCGTCTTTTTCTAATGCCTGAATATTATTCGGCCGAATTGTCGCCAAAATGAACGGATCGGTTGAAATCACCTGTTCAAAGGCTTTGCCCGAATAAATCGGTCTTGTAAAAACGATGTTGTCTCCGGTAACGCTTACATCCGTGCTGTCTGAGATCAGCCCCGTTTCAAACCGGGCCGCAAGCTTAGGTGACAAATCTTTTCCCATAGAAGTGTGGCCGAAAATGACCGCATCAGGCTTTTCATTTTCGATCAGATCCCCGAGAACCGCGGCATATCCGTCCGCCGTATACTGAGAAAGCCCCGGCGCATCGGCCGTAAATACTTTGTCGGCGCCGTACTGAATGAGTTCCGGTGCTGCATCAGCCGCGCCTTTTCCCATCAGTACGCCGATGACATCTCCTCCGCCGGAAATGGTTTTGCCTGCGGCTATGGCTTCAAAGGTGACGTTCCGTAAGGCGCCGTCACGAATTTCTCCGAGTACGATCACTTTTTTTCCCATTCTGACATCCCCCAGTTTCTTTAATATCGGTTTATACGACTTTGGCTTCTTTTCTCAGCAGTGACACAAGCTCTTTCGCCTGCTCAGCGGCTTCTCCTTCGATCAGTCTGCCCGCTTCTTTTTGCGGCGGCAGAAAACGTTCGATCGTTTTGAGCTTCGGTGCGGCTTCATCTTCATCAATGTCGAGATCATCGAGCTCAAGTTCTTCCAGCGGTTTTTTCTTCGCCTTCATAATGCCCGGAAGCGACGGATAGCGCGGCTCGTTTAAGCCTTGCTGTGCCGTGATGACTAAAGGAAGTGAGGTTTTAATGATTTCGGTATCCCCTTCATTGTCTTTCTCTGCCACAGCTTCATCGCCGCTGATTGTCAGTTTTGTGATCGTTGTGACGCAAGGAATGTTCAGCAGTTCGGCAAGCCTTGGAGCCACTTGGCCTGAACCGCCGTCAATCGCGACATTTCCGCCGAGAATCAGATCATATTCCCGGTCCTTGAAATAATGATATAAGATAGTTGAAATGGAGTATTGGTCAGGATCGCTCAGATCATCTTCAATATTGATTAACACCGCCTGGTCACAGCCCATCGCAAGGGCGGTTCTCAGTTCTTTCTCCGCATCTTCTCCGCCGACGGTTACAGCGGTAACGGTTCCGCCGTGCTCTTCCTTCAGCTGAATGGCTTCTTCAATGGCGTATTCATCATACGGATTAATGATAAATTCGGCCCCGTCCTCCTGAATCTTTCCTGCTTCAATGACGATTTTCTCTTCTGTGTCAAACGTCCGTTTCATCAGTACAAATAGATTCATAATCTTATCCCCTTTATCTTCGCCCACCGAATTGAGGCTTTCTTTTTTCGAGAAATGCCTGAATGCCTTCTTTTGCGTCATCTGATGCAAATGCTTCCCCAAAGCGCTTTGCTTCAAGCTTTAAGCCGCCGTCATAAGAATAGATCTTGTTTGAATAAAGGAGCTCAAGCAGATAAGCCATCGACTGCGGGCTTTTTTCCGCAAACTTGCCCGCGAGCGTTTTCGCTTTTTGCAGCAGCTCTTCCTCATGTTCGGCGCCTATCGTGATAAGGCCGAGGCTGAGCGCTTCTTCTCCGGTCACAGGTTCTGAAGTGCCGATCATTTCAAGCGCTTTCGCCGTACCGACGTACCGGGGAAGCCGCTGCGTCCCGGCAAAGCCCGGAATAATGCCGAGATTCAGCTCGGGCAGGCCGAGCTTTGCATCCAATGTAGCGATTCTGATATGGCAGGCCATGGCTAGCTCAAGACCGCCGCCGAGCGCAGCGCCGTGAATCGCTGCGATAACGGGCTTCGGAAACCCTTCAATTCTTTCCATCAGCTGCTGGCCTTTATCCGCCATGGCAGAAGATTGCTCAAGATTTTCAAGCGACGTAAATTCCTTTATATCGGCGCCCGCCGAGAAAAATTTTCCCTCACCGCGAATGATGATGCTTCTGACGCTGTCATCCGTTTCACACCGGTCGAACATACCGGACAACTCATCTAAAACCGCACCTGACAGCGCGTTGGCCGGCTGATGATTAATGGTGATCACCGCAACAGATTGTTCTACCGCCATCGAAAGGCTGTTCATCCGTCAACCCCCTTTAGTTTTGATGAATTCCTGACACCAACAGCTCCAATACCTTGTCTGACAAATCCGGAAGATCATATTTCTGATCGTTCATCACCCATGTTGTCACTGTTTCATCTATCGTCCCGAATATCATCTGCCGGGCGAGGCGGACGTCGAGATTGTCTTTCCATTCCCCCGACTTGATTCCTTCGGTCAAAATGGTGTCCAGCATGTTTAAATAACCTTTTAAAATATCATTGATTTTCAGGCGCAGCTTGATATTCGACTGTCTGAGCTCAAGCTGGGTCACAATCGCGAGGTGGCGGTCATTGCCGAGCAGTGTGAAATGCTGCTTAATAACGAGAGCGAGTTTTTCTTTTGCCGTCGTTTTTTCTTTCACTTCTTCTTCCATGCGTTCAATGAACTGGCCCATCTTTTCTTTAAAAAGAGAAATGAGTATATCCTCTTTGTTTTTGAAATATAAATAGATGGTGCCGTCCGCAACGCCGGCCTGCTTGGCGATTTTGGACACCTGTGATTGGTGATAGCCGTTTTCCGCTATGACTTCTACTGCTGCATCAATAATCTGCATATACTTTGGCCGTTTTTGGTTCAATGTCATCGTTCCTTCCTTCGATAAATGAATGACTATTCATTCATAACTTCATGATAAAAAGGAATCCGGATTTTGTCAAGTTTTTCTTTTAAGGCACCTTGTTTTCACGGGAAGCATCTTCCTCTTCGACTAAACGCCTTCTTAATATTTTTCCGACGGCCGTTTTCGGAAGCTCTTTTCTGAATTCGTAAAGCTTCGGGACTTTGTACGGCGCAAGCCGCTCTCTTGCAAACGCATCAAGCTCATCGGCATCTGCCTCGGCGCCTTTTTTCAAAACGATAAATGCTTTCACCGTTTCCCCCCTGTAGGAATCAGGAACGCCCGCTACGACGATTTCCTGAACGGCTTCATGCTCATAAAGCGCCTCTTCCACCTCTCGGGGGTAAATGTTGTACCCGCCGGCAATGATGATGTCTTTTTTCCTGTCGGCGATGTAGAAAAATCCTTCCTCATCCATATATCCCATATCTCCGGTAAACAGCCAGCCGTCTCTGATGACACGCGCCGTCTCCTCCTGCTTATTCCAGTACCCTTTCATGATCTGAGGGCCTTTTACGATCAGCTCGCCGTGTTCATACGGCTCCGCAAGCCCGCCTTTTTCTTCTGAATAGATTCCGGCGTCGGTATTGGGCCAGGGACAGCCGATGCTGCCGGGTTTGTTTTTTCCCCAGATGAAGTTTGAATGGGTAACCGGTGATGCTTCGGATAATCCGTAGCCTTCCACAAGCTTTCCTCCGGTCACTTTTTCAAATTTCTGTTTGACCTCAACCGGCAGCGCCGCTGAACCGCTCGGACAGTTTTCAATGGAGGACAGATCATATTTATTCAGCTCCGGATGATGCAACAGCCCGATGTAAATCGTCGGCGCCCCGGGAAAAACCGTCGGCTTCAGCCTGTCGATTGTTTTCAAGGTATCCAAAGGATTGAATTTGGGAAGAAGGATCATTTCACATCCCTGCATAATGGAAAAATTAAGCACAGCGGTCAATCCGTACACATGAAAAAAAGGCACGATGCCGAGCACCTTTTCGGCTCCCTTTTTCATTTTGTACATCCAGGCGGCGCACATTTCTGTATTGGCCTGAATGTTCCGATGTGTGAGCATGACACCTTTCGGATAGCCGGTTGTTCCGCCCGTGTATTGAAGCACGGCGATGTCATGCGCAGGGTCAATATCAAATGGCTCTGCTTCCTCCGCTCTTTCGTTTTTTAAAATATCCGCTAATTTGTGAATTTGTTCGCAGCCGTCATAATCAATATGAACCTGCTGTTTTTGCGTGAGCGTATACAGCATATTTTTCGGAAACGGCAAAAAGTCTTTTATACTCGTTGTAATAATGCGTTCGACGAGTGATAACGTTTTCATTTTTATCACTTTCGGAAACAGCATATCGAGGGTGATGATCACGCGCGGCGCACTGTCTTTCAGCTGATACTCAAGCTCGTGTTCCGTGTAGAGAGGATTGGTCTGAACGACAATGCCCCCGGCAAACAATACGCCGTAAAAAGCGATGACCGACTGCGGACAATTGGGCAGCATAATGGCGGCTCTGTCACCTTTTTTCAGGCCTGTTTTGCGTAAAAAAGCGGCTAGCTTTAACGAATCTGTGAGAACGTCTTGGAATGTGAGTTTTTTTCCGAGAAAATAAATGGCGGTGTGGTTCGGGAATTGAGCTGCGGAGTTTGTCAGATTGGATGGCAGGGTTTGATCAGTAAATTCAAGCTCATGCGGAATCTCTTCGGGATATTGAGAAAGCCATGGCTTTTCAGACTGCATAATACCTCTCCCTTCTGTTTTCCTATACGCTATTATTATAGCAGAAGGGTGATTGGAATTGGAAAGCGTTTCATGTGAAATTTCGAGTTTCAGGAGGTGTTGAGTTTGCTGGAAACGCTGCATTTTGAAGAAGGAGTTCCTATCCTGCGCCAGCTGCCGAAGCCGTTTACGTCAGCCGCCTTTTTGCTCCATCCCTTTGTCCGGATGCCTGATGGGTGGGAAGAGCAAAAGCGCAAACGGCCTTATGAACATATGTATCCGAGTGATGAGGAGATCAACGCGATGGGCAGACCCGTTCCTGGAAATCCGTCATGACCGTTTGCGGATTGCGCTTATGAGCGCTGTCATGGCACTTCGGGATGAATATGCACATCCAGAATCCGCCAGGCTGTTTAATCGGCTTCATCCCGATCTGTACTTGCCGAGCGATGATGTCACTTCACCATTTTTAATTCCGGGACTTTTGGATGTGTTCCGTTCAAAAGGCATAAAGCGTTGCACTTATTATGAGCCTGTCGAAGAGAAAGGCATATTTTCACTCAATCAAACGGCGGCTTCGGATGTATGCGGGTTGTTGCGGGCTGACATGATCATTGCCGACGAAAAACGGCGCGCCGCTTTTATGAGCATATATGATTCTTTTACGACACTCTTTCTCATGGAAGATCAAGACATGCCGTCTGTCATCCGCGCCATGAGTTGGGAAGCCGTCATTTGCTCTGATACGGCCTGCATAAACTGGTATTCTCAATAAAAAAGGCCGCCGATTCAGTTCGGCAGCCTTTTTTCAGTATTAAGATGTCATGACCAGATAAATAAGTCCGATGAACAGAAAAATTCCCGCTGCCGACAGCAGCACTTTCGCAAGCTTCTCCATTTTTCCCCGTCCCCTTAAATCCCGGCGGCCACCACAAATGACAGGCCGACTGAGATGACAAATGAAATAAAGCCGACAGCTCTGTTATCTTTTTCAATTTCTTTATCAATTTTAAACCGGGGCGTCAGAAATTCAAAGATAAAATAGCTGATTAAAAGCATAATAAATCCGTATACGCCCCAGCCGATCATTTGCAAAAGCGAATTATGCTGGGCGATGCTGTGCTGAAAGACATTTGCGATACCGAGAATTTTCCCTCCGGTCGCCATTGCCACCGCAAGATTGCCTTTTTGGATTTCCACCCAGTTTTTATAGGATGTCACCAATTCAAACACGGTCAGAAAAATGACGAGACACAAGACGGCTACACTGTAATAAGCCGCGATTTCAACAAGCTCATTTTCCCAAAAAGCATTCATGACGTTTACTCCCTTTTTATTTTAGTTCGACAATCGTTACGCCTGATCCTCCTTCTCCCGCTTCCCCGAACCGCGAGCTTTTCACGCTGCGGTGGTTTTTCAGAAGATCCTGCACCCCTTTTCGGAGGGCGCCCGTGCCTTTTCCGTGAATGATGGACACTCTCGGATAGCCGGCAAGCACCGCGTCATCTAAATATTTTTCGACGCGGCTGAGGGCGTTTTCGTAACGCTCTCCCCTGAGGTCAAGTTCAAGGGATACGTGATAATCCTTCCCTTTTATGGCGGTGATTGCTTTTTCTTTTTTCGGTTCAGGAGCCGATTTGAGAAACTCAAGATCTTTTTCCTTCACCTTCATTTTGAGGATGCCGATTTGGACGTTCCATTCTTTCTCGCCGGTTTTCTCAAGCAGCGCCCCTTTTTGTCCGAATGTGAGCACCTTTACTTCGTCGCCCGGCTTGAGCTCGCGTTTTTTCTCTGTTTTTCTTTCCGGCTGCTTTGATTTTTCAAAAGCCGGCATCGCGTCTCCGAGACGTTTTTTGGCGTCAATCAGCTCGTGTTCCTTAAAGGATCTGTGTTCTTGCTTGATGGACCGGAGTTCGCGGATGATCTGTTCGGCTTCTTTTGCGGCGGCTTCCAGTTTTTCCGCAGCTTTCTGCTCGGCTTCTTCCATCATTTTATCTTTTTGGGCGTTCAGCTCAATGATTTGCTGCTGAAGCTCTTTGTGCAGTTTTTCTGCTTCTTTTCTGATTGATTCGGTTTCAGAAAGCTCTTCATCCGCTCTTTTTTTGCTTTTTTCAAGCGATGCGATCATCAGATCGACTTCGTTATGTTCGGCGGTCATTTCTGACTTAGCCTGGCCGATGATATGCTCCGGAAGCCCAAGGCGTCTTGAGATTTCAAATGCGTTGCTTCGGCCCGGCACTCCGATCAGAAGCTTATAAGTAGGCGAAAGCGTTTCGATGTCAAATTCAACGCTGGCATTCATGACGCCTTGTCTGTTATATCCGTATGCTTTCAGTTCCGGATAATGGGTTGTCGCAAGCACTCTGGCGTTTGTCCGGTGAACTTCGTCAAGGATGCTCATGGCAAGCGCCGCTCCTTCCTGCGGATCTGTTCCGGCACCGAGTTCATCAAACAGCACAAGACTGTTTTCAGACACGTCTTTTAAAATATTGACGATATTGACCATGTGGGATGAGAACGTACTCAGACTTTGTTCGATCGACTGTTCATCGCCGATATCGGCAAACACATTGTCAAATACGGCTGCTTCCGATCCTTCATCAGCCGGTATGTGCAATCCTGCCTGCGCCATTATCGTCAGCAGCCCGAGTGTTTTTAACGTAACGGTTTTACCGCCCGTATTCGGTCCCGTGATAACGATCGTTGAGTAATCTCCGCCCAGTTCAATATCGTTGGCCACGACTTGATCTTGGGGCAGCAGCGGATGGCGCGCTTTTTTCAGCCGGATAAAACCGTCTCCGTTCATGAGTGGTTTTGTCGCCTTCATTGCTTTTGCGTATCTCGCTTTGGCGAAAATGAAATCCAGTGTCTGCAGCACTTCCACATTTTGAGCGATTTCTTGTGTGTGTTCAGCCGTATGCTCCGTCAGCATTCGGAGAATCCGTTCGATTTCCTGTTTTTCTTTTACTTTCGCCTGCTGAAGCGAGTTGTTCATATCTACGATCGCCTGCGGTTCAATAAACAGTGTCGCACCGGATGAAGATGTATCGTGGACAATTCCGCCGTAGCTTGATCTGTATTCCTGTTTGACCGGGATGACAAAGCGGTCATTCCGAATCGTAACGATGGTGTCAGACAGCATTTTAGAAGCGGAAGATGAACGCAGCATCGATTCAAGCCGGTCTCTGACTCTTGATTCAAGCGTCCTGAGCTGCGTGCGGATTCCCCTTAAAGCGGGAGACGCATGATCAAGCACTTCACCATGGTCATCAATGCAGGAGTTAATCTCCCTTTCCAAATCGCCTAATGTAATCAGCTCTTCTGCATGGGCTTGTATCAGCGGAATGCCGACGCCGTCTTCTGTCATTTGGCTGATAAAATGCTTCATTTGTTTAACGGCATACAGCAGCCCGGACAATTCGGTAAATTCCGCCGGCGTCAGCACACTGCCGATTTCCGCCCGCCGTAAAGCGGATCTTATGTCGGTCAGGCCGCCGAACGGAGCATGGCCTCTCAAGCGCATGACCGCGGATGCTTCTTCGACTTCATCCAGCTGTTTTTGGATGTCTGAGAGATCCGTCAAAGGTTTCAGCTGCAGAAGCTTCTCCCGGCCGAGCGATGAGGCGGCATGTGCGGTAATCTGTTCTTTTACTTTATGAAATTCAAGTGATGATAACACTTTTTGCTGCACGGTTTTGTGATCCTCCTTACTTAATCATTGCGCGTCAGAAATGCTTTGACCTCGTGTAGCGGCCGGGCGTTTAACACATGTTTTGTCTCCGTCCACCCTTTGCGCGCAGCGGTCACGCCCGTTTTCATATCATCGAGCATCTCGATATTATGGGCATCGGTATTAATGACCAAAGTCACGCCTTTTTCATTTGCTTTGATAAGATGCTCAGTCCGCAAATCGAGGCGCGCGGGGTTTGCATTCAGTTCAAGCGCCGTATTTGTTTTGGCGGCGAGTTCAATCAGCATGTCGATGTCGACTTCATAGCCGGCCCGTCTGCCGATCAGGCGTCCCGTCGGGTGGGCGATAATGTCCACGTGCTTATTCGTCAGCGCCTGTTCAAGCCGTTTCATAATGACATGCTCCGGCTGGCTGAAGCTTGAATGAATAGACGCGATGACAAGATCCATTTCAGACAGAACACTGTCATCATAATCGAGCGAACCGTCGGGGAGAATGTCCATTTCTACGCCTTTAAAAATATGAAAATTTTCAAATTCAGCATTTAACGCGTCAATTTCTTCCGCCTGTTTTTTGAGCCGTTCGGCTGTTAACCCGTTGGCTACCTTTAAATATTGGGAATGGTCGGTGATCGCCATGTACTGATAGCCTTTTGCCATACACGCTTCTGCCATTTCTCTGATGGAAAAAGCGCCGTCACTCCAGGCTGAGTGCATGTGGAGATCGCCTTTTATCGCTTTATGCTCCACAAGGTCCGTTTCTTCCCGGTACGTGTCGACCTCCTGCCCGGTCTCTCTGAGCTCAGGAGGAATAAACGGCAAGTCGAAGTGGGCGTAAAACGCTTCTTCGCTCGGGAATGTTTTGACGTCTCCCGTTTCTATGGTTTCTACTCCGTATTCGCTGATCCGTTCACCGCGCTCTTTCGCCAGCTGGCGCATTTTAATGTTGTGATCTTTAGAACCGGTAAAATGATGCAGCGTGGTGGCGAACTGTTCCTCTGTCACAAGCCGGAAATCCACACTCGTCTCATATTCAAAGGTGAGGATGACTGATACTTTTGTATCCCCGCTCGCTATCACGTCTTTTACGTTCGGGAGGGAAAGAAGCTGTTCTCTGACAGCCTCCGGATGATCTGTAGCGATAATGTAATCCAGATCTTTTACGGTTTCCCGCGCTCTTCTGAGACTGCCGGCCCGGGAATATTTCTGAATATCCGTCAGCCGGGCCAAATGTTCTTCAATTACTGAAGCAATGCCGAGCGCATAGCCGATCGGAAAACGTTCCGGCTGTTTTCCGGCTTCTCCGAGAGCCTGAAGGATTTTCTCCTCCGTTTTTTTGCCGAAACCGGCGAGCCCCTGTACTTTTTGCTGCTCGCACGCTTCTTTCAGCGATTCCGCGTCATGAACGCCCAGTTCCTGATACAGCTTGGCGATTTTTTTGCCGCCGAGGCCCGGAAGCTTCAAAAGAGGAACCAAGCCTTCCGGAACTTCTTTCTGCAATTGGAGAAGCGTGCCGGACACACCTTCCTCCATATATTCACGAATGACGCCGTAAGTGCCTTTTCCGATGCCGGATATAGACATCATGTCGTCGATTTCCGACAGGCTGCGGTCATCCTGCTCAAGCGCTGCTGCCGCTTTTCGGAAGGCTGATATTTTAAACGGGTTGTCCCCTTTCAGTTCCATATAGACCGCAATCGTTTCAAGCAGCCTGATGATATCTTTTTTATGCATACTGTTAACCCCCAGTCGTTTCCTGCTTTTCATCATACAAATTTTTCTCCTCCGGCACAACTGGCGCAGAGCTTGAAAAAAACTTCTCCGGTCAAGAGAAGTTTTTTATGCCCCGTACTGGGCCCACAGTTCTTGCAGGAGCCCTGACAGATACGGCGTATGATGTGTGATGAAATTTGCAAGCGTCGATTGTGCGAGCATATCCTGAAGCGCGCTTACCGGCAGTACGGATGCGACGTATAACAGGATAAACGCAAATAAATAGACTTCCAGAAATCCGAGCACCCCGCCCAGCAGTTTGTTGATCTGTTTAATGACCGGAATGCTGGCGATAATATTAAGCGCCGCTCCGATAATCCGAAGCAGAATCTTTGCGATGATAAACAAAATGACAAACGCGATCGCGTTGTAATAAGCCGTCTCTACGTTTCCTTTAATAAAAGACAGAGCCGCCTGCCCGCCGGAAAAATCAGGCGCGGGTATAAAGCTCAGATGCGGGGCCAGGTTTTTGTAAAAAAGCGCCGCAAACGCAATCGAGAGGATGAAACTCGTTAAATATATAAATTGGAGGATAAATCCTCTTTTTAATCCAAGCAATGTGCCCATTAAGAGCAAAACTAAGATGATGATATCTATCATATGGTGTTCATTCCTTTTCTTTAAGCTGCCGCTCCAGTATTTCATATTTTTCTTGCAGTTTCATATAATCATGCACGACATTGACCGCAGTCAATACAGCGAGCTTATTTATATCAAGATATGGATTTTTCTCGTTGATTTCTCTCATTTTATCATCAACCACTCCGGCCACATGGCGCATGTGCGCTTTGCTTTCTTCCCCGATAATGGTGAAGTGCTGGCCGTAAATGTTTACTGTCGTTTTGGTTTTTTTGCCGTCAGACAACGTTTCTCCTCCATTCCGCGAGAATCCTAGTTCCTATCATACCACGATTATCGTTTGAATGGAAAGACGAGCCTCAGGCTGTTATGATACACTGGTATATACAGTGAAAAGTGCCAAAAAAGGAGATTATATCGTGTCCCATTCTGTTATAAAAGTATCCGCTTCCGCAATGGAACAAATGAAACAATCCTATGCCGGCTCCCTTACTCCCGCCGTTCCGCAGGGCGCCGTCTTCCAGGCTAAGCCTCCGGGCTGTACCATTACAGCCTACCGCTCGGGCAAGGTTCTCTTTCAAGGAAAAAACGCCGGCACAGAAGCGGCCCGCTGGGGAACGGCTGAGGCGCCGAAAGCAAAGAAAACCGTCAAAAAAGCGGCCGACCCGCTCTACGCTCCCCCGGCGGGCATTGCCTCCATGTCAGTGATCGGCTCTGATGAAGTCGGAACAGGCGATTACTTCGGGCCGATAACAGTTGCCTGCGCCTACGCCGACAAATCAAAGCTCTCTTTAATGAAAGAACTCGGTGTGAAGGATTCGAAGGATTTAAAAGATCCGCAGATTATTGAAATCGCCAAACTGTTAATTAAAACCATTCCTTACAGCCTGCTTGTGTTAAAAAACGAAAAATACAATCAGATGCAGGAAAAAGGCATGAGCCAAGGAAAAATGAAGGCGCTCCTTCATAATCAGGCGATTTCCAATCTGCTGAGTAAAATGAACGGCGTTAAACCGGAAGCGATTTTGATTGACCAATTCGCAGAGCCCGGCATTTATTTTAAGCATCTTTCCGGACGGGATATCGTAAAAGAAAAAACGTTTTTCAGCACGAAAGCGGAAAGCATACATCTTTCCGTCGCCGCAGCCTCTATCATTGCGCGATATTCTTTCTTAATTGAAATGGATAAGCTTTCGCGTGAGGCTGGGATGACGATTCCAAAAGGCGCGGGGCCGCACGTCGATGAAGCTGCCGCCAAGCTGATCATCAATAAGGGAGAAGGTGCGCTCAGAACGTTCACCAAACTTCATTTTGCCAATACGCAAAAAGCGAAACGCCTTGTTGAACGGAAGCGGTCATAATAAAAAAGCTTGCAGAGTGATCTGCAAGCTTTTTCTTTATCCTCTTAATACGGCCTGATACGTTTCTTCCAGCGCTTTCAGCACGTTTTCATGTACTTTTGTCACTTCTTCTTCTGTCAATGTTTGTTCAGGGTTAACATATTGGAGCGAGAAGGCGACGGATTTTTTGCCTTCTTCCATATGCTCACCTTCGTACACATCAAATACGGTGACTTCTTTCAGCAGCGCGCCGCCGGCTTCTTTGATCACAGCTTCGAGCTGTCCGCTTGTAACGGTTTTATCTGCCACAAGCGCAATGTCGCGCGTGACGGACGGGTACTTCGGAATCGGCGTATACACGACAGGTTCTGTTTCCTCGGTCAGAAGCGCGTGCAGATCAAGCTCGAACACATACGTTTCTTTGATATCCAGCTCTTTTTCCATTGCCGGATGCACCTGGCCGATAAATCCGGCAAGCGAACCGTTCAATAGAATGTTTGCCGTCCGGCCGGGATGCATGTTTTTGCGTTCTGACTGGACAAATTCAACCCGGTCTGACACATTCAATTGATGCAGCAGGCCTTCAACGATTCCTTTGGCGACGAAGAAATCAACCGGCTTTTTCTCACCCTGCCATAAATTTTTGCGCCACAATCCGGTTACAGCTCCGGCAACCCGTTCTTTTTCAACCGGTTTTGTGTTTTCTTCTTTCGTCAGAAATACAGAACCCGTTTCATATAAAGCAACGGAATCAGTCTGTCTGGCCAGATTGTATGAAACGGCTTCAAGAAGATTCGGCACAAGGCTGTGTCTGAGAATGCTTCTTTCTTCGCTCATCGGCAGAGCAAGCATCGTGTTGAATGATTTTTCGATCGCAAAAGCGGCCGCTTTTTTATCATTCGTTAATGAATAAGTGGTCGCTTGTGAAAGACCCGCTCCTTCAAGGAAACGTCTCACTTTCCGGCGTTTTGCCTGATACGGTGTCAAGCCGCCTGTCGTGCCGGCCGTTTCCGGAAGCGTGGACGGAATATTGTCATACCCGTACAATCTCGCCGCTTCTTCAATCAGGTCTTCTTCTATTCTAATATCTCCGCGGCGCGACGGCACCGTTACGACGAGAACGTCTTCAGCTTCACCGACTGCAAACCCGAGGCGCTTGTAAATGCTGATGATTTCTTCTTTAGCGATTGTCATACCGAGCACGGCGTTCACTTTTTCAACAGACACGTGAATATTGTTTGCTTCGATTTTCAGATGGTTTTCTTCAACCGTGCCTGAGAGCACTTCTCCGCCGGCATATGCCTGAATGAGACTGCAGGCCCGTTCAGCCGCCAGCAAAACGCGGGCCGGATCAATGCCTTTTTCATATCTGGCGCTCGCTTCGCTTCTCAGTCCGAGGTCTCTCGACGCTTTGCGGACGGTCTGTCCGTCGAAATAAGCGGCTTCCAGTAAAATCGCAGTGGTGTCTTCGCGGACTTCAGACTCAGCTCCGCCCATGACTCCCGCAACGGCTTGCGCTTTTTTTCCGTTTGTGATGACCAAATGGCTGCTTGACAGCTTGCGCTCTTGTTCATCCAGCGTTACGATGGTTTCGTTTTCCGCCGCTTTTCTGACGACGACCTCTTTTGAACCGAACCGGTCGTAATCGAAAGCGTGAAGCGGCTGTCCGTACTCAAGGAGGACGAAGTTTGTAATATCCACGACGTTATTATGCGGGCGGATGCCTGCATTCATCAGTTTCGTCTGCATCCAAAGCGGAGACGGGCCGATTTTGACGTTTTTAATGATTTTTGCGGCATAATGCGGATTGGCCTGCGTATCTTCAACCTTAACGGAAACAGCATCCGCCGCTTTTTCTGCCGCTTTTTCATATGAAGCCTCCGGAAGCTTTACCTCTGCGCCGAGGATAGCCGCAACTTCATAAGCCACGCCAAGCATGTTCATCGCGTCGGCGCGGTTCGGCGTTAAGCCCAATTCTAAAATCGCATCATCAAGCTGAAGGGCCGCCATTGCGTCAGCTCCCGTTTCAGCATCATTCGGAAAAACGAAAATGCCTTCCGCATATTCTTTCGCCACGAGCTTGCTTTCAATGCCGAGCTCCTGAAGGGAACAGATCATGCCGTGAGACGCTTCGCCGCGCAGCTTGGCTTTTTTAATTTTGAAATTGCCGGGAAGCACGGCTCCGACCGTTGCAACGGCAACCTTCTGTCCTTTATCAACATTCGGGGCGCCGCAGATAATCTGCACGGGTTCCTCCGCACCGATATCAACAAGGCATTTGTTGAGTTTGTCGGCATTCGGGTGCTGTTCGCGCTCAAGCACGTGTCCGATGACAACGCCTTTTACGCCCTCCCCTTTATACTCGATACCCTCAACTTCAATACCGGCTCTCGTAATTTTTTCTGCAAGCACGGCCGGGTCGATTCCCTGCAAGTCAACGTAATCTTCTAACCATTTATAAGAAACAAACATGTGTATCCTCCTCTTACGCCTGTTTAAACTGCGAAATGAATCTGACATCATTGGTATAGAAATGGCGGATATCTTCAATGCCGTATTTCAGCATCGCGATACGTTCAACACCCATTCCGAAAGCAAAACCCTGGTATTCCTCAGGATTGAATCCGGCCATCTTCAGCACGTTCGGATGAACCATGCCGGCGCCGAGAATTTCGATCCAGCCTGTTTTTTTGCAGACGGAGCAGCCTTGTCCGCCGCACTTAAAGCAGGTCACATCCACCTCGACAGAAGGCTCTGTGAATGGGAAAAAGCTCGGACGGAGCCTGATTTCACGATCTTGGCCGAACATTTTTTTGGCGACCAATTCAAGCGTGCCTTTCAGGTCGCTCATGCTGATTTTGCGGTCGACGACGAGACCCTCGATCTGCATGAATTGATGGGAATGTGTCGCGTCATCGTTGTCGCGGCGATACACTTTACCGGGACAAATGATTTTGACGGGGCCTTTTCCTTTATGCTTTTCCATCGTGCGCGTCTGCACCGGTGACGTCTGCGTTCTCATCAGCATTTCTTCTGTAATGTAAAAGCTGTCCTGCATGTCGCGGGCCGGATGTTCCTTCGGCAGGTTCAGCGCCTCAAAGTTGTAATAATCCGTTTCCACTTCAGGGCCTTCTTCGACGGTATATCCCATGCCGATAAATAAATCTTCAATTTCTTCAATAACGACCGTCAGCGGATGGCGTCCGCCGATGTTTACCTGACTGCCCGGCAATGTGACGTCAATCGTCTGGCTGCTGAGTTTTTTATTCATTTCTTCTTGTTCAAGCTGTTCATTTTTCGCCGTAATGGCTGCTGCAATGCGCTCTCTCACTTCATTGGCGAGCGCTCCCATTTTCGGGCGCTCTTCGGCGGACAGTTTGCCCATGCCGCGGAGAACTTCTGTAATCGGCCCTTTTTTTCCGAGATATTGCACCCGAATGTCGTTAACTTCTTTTAATGAACCCGCCGCTTCTACTTTTTCTGCAGCTTCCAGTTCAAGCTGTTTAAGCTTCTCTTCCATCATGCATCCTCCTTTTATGTAAACCAAACCGTTCTATGCCTTTTTCAGAAAACAAAAAAACCCGCCCCTTGAGAGAAGGGACGAGTTGTGGCCGCGGTACCACCCTTTTTAAGGCAGACTTCATCTGCCGACAGCTTCATTGACATAACGGAAACGATCGTTCCGGTTCACCTTTACGCGCGTTTGGCGCGGTCCCGGTGACAACTCGAGAGGTGAAAATCAATTTCTGTGCTGCGATAAAAATGCTCTCAGTCAGCGGCATTTTCTCCCTGGAAGGCAGTGTGTGCAAAAATTGACGTCCTCTGTCACGGTTTTTACATTATTGCTATCTATTATAGTGAAATCCAAGGCTTTTCGCAACCTATCCTCTGAGATGATAAACGAGGATGGCGGCCGCTACCGCCACATTCAGCGATTCCGCCTGTCCGTACAGCGGAACGTACAGGTTGAGATCGGTTTTTTGCAGAAGGCCTGCGTCCACTCCCGCCCCCTCGTTCCCGACGATTAACGCGAACGATTCTTCAGGCTTCACGCTTTGATAAGCCGCACCGTTTTCAAGCGCCGTGCCGTAGATCGCGACGCCTTGTGATTTCAGCTCAGCGGTAAACTCATCAAGCGGACGTTTTAAAATGGGAATATGAAAATGAGATCCTTGTGCTGAACGCAGCGTTTTTCCGTTGTACGGGTCTGCCGTTCCCTCACCAAGGACAACGGCGTCGATGCCCGCCGCATCTGCCGTTCTGATCATTGTTCCTAAATTCCCCGGGTCCTGCACGGCATCAATCAGAAGCAGCCGCTTCAGCTGATCAGGCTGCTTATCCGGCATATGGCAGACCGCGGCGATCCGCTGCGGCGTTTCTGTTTCCGTCACGGCTGAAAACGCGTCTTCGCTCAGCACGAAGCACGGAATGCTCATGTCCAGATCGGCCGGGATGGCGCTCTCATCGTTTACGAGAATTTCTTTTACCGTTCCCTTTGATTTGAGCGCTTCTTCTGCCAGATGCTCTCCTTCTATCAGAAATGTATTCGTTTTAAGTCTCTCTTTTTTTGTGTGAAGTTTTTTCCAGTCCTTCACTTTTTGGTTTTTTGCAGAGTCGATTCGTTTCACTTTATGTCTGTGCTCTCCTTTTTTCATGCATGTTGTTATTATATCTTAAGAACAGCACATAATAAACCGCGTGCGCGGTAAGAATATGCGTATCACATTCAGAAAAAAGGAGCGGTTGTAATGGATCTTAATTTACGCAACGCCGTTATTGCCAATGTAACCGGCAATAACCAGGATCAGCTGGAGCATACTATCGTTGACGCCATCCAAAGCGGTGAAGAAAAAATGCTTCCGGGCCTCGGCGTCTTATTCGAAGTTCTTTGGCAGCATGCGTCGGACTCAGAAAAAAATGAAATGCTCAAAACACTTGAAGGCGGATTAAAACCTGCGCAATAAACATGAACCGGGTGATGGGACACCCGGTTTTTTTTGTATAATAATGGCGAGGGGGATCGCCATGCAGTTACAGCCGGAACTGGCAAAGAAATTGATTGCCGAAGTCAAACATATGTACAGCCGCGAAGTGATTATTGCCGATACAAAAGGGATGATCATCGCGGGCACCAACGAGGCGCGCGCCGGATGGTTTCATGAAGGCGCACTGATCTGCGCGCGCGAAAAACGGAATGTCATCATTACGAAAGAAGATGAAAAACGGCTCGAGGGCGTAAAAGCAGGACTGAACCTCCCCGTTTTTTCAGGCCATGAAGTGATCGGAGTATTCGGCCTGACAGGAGACCCTGACGATATCCTGCCTTTCGGAGAATTGCTCAGAAAAATGACGGAGCTGTTTATTAAAGAAACGCGCCATATGGAAGAAGCGCAGTGGCGTGCGAGAATGCTTGAATCCTTTATGGTTGATTGGCTGCAGCTGAAAGAATGGTCTCCGGGCTTTTTAGAAAAAGCAAAGCTCATCGGCGCAGACCTTCACGCATACCGCCGGATCATACTCATTCAAGGCCGTTATGAGCAATATAAAGCGGAGGAGCTCGGGCGGCTCTGGAAGTACGAATGCCCTGAAGACCTGTTTGTCCGCTGGGGAAATGAACGCATTCTCATTAATCATGAAGCAAATTCGGCTTCCAAAACACAGCTCATTAAAAAGATCGGCGCCGTTTTCGGGCAGCCTGTCACCGCCGGCATCGGACGGATCGTTCCGGGAGAGCGCCTCACGGAATCATACGAACAGGCGGATAAAGCACTTTCAGCCGGAATCGGTGACAAGCAGGCCGTCTTTGAAGAAGATTTAAAACTGGATATGTGTCTTGCCGATATCACACCCGGCACGAGGTCGGAATTTTCACGGCGGGTTCTCGAGCATGTACTCGGCCGGGAAGAACTTCTGGATACGCTGCGCGCCTTTTTCGACCGGCAATTATCGTTAAAGCGCACCGCCGACGACATGCATATTCATATCAATACATTGCGCTACCGTCTTTCCAAACTGGAATCACTGACAAATATGAAGCTTGACCGCCCTGAAGACATAACAGCTTTTTATTTGGCGCTGCGCTTTTTAGATCAACATACAAATAGCACGTAATCATATCATCATTTTTTATATGTTTCTCCATAGTGTGCGGAATCGTTTTTCTTTACAATTAAATGAAAACGCTTTTCTTATCAGGGAGGTTGGGAGAACATGATTTCACGAGAGGCAAAAGAAGCGTTCATCCGGACGGTCGGGAAGGAGAATTATGATGATTCGGCGGCGGGCCGTCTTGTGTATTCTTATGATGCGGCTCCTCAGCTGCAAGCCATGCCGGATGCGGTAATCGCCCCCCGCAGCGCGGATGACGTGTCCCGTATATTAACGATTTGCAGCAGGCATGACATTCCGATCGTGCCGAGGGGTTCAGGCACAAACTTATGCGGCGGCACATGTCCGTCTGAAGGCGGGCTTGTGCTTTTATTCAAACATATGAACCGCATTCTGGAAATCGATGAAGAAAATTTGACGGCAACCGTCCAGCCGGGCGTGATCACGCAAGATATGATCCGTGCGGTTGAACAAAAAGGTTTATTTTATCCGCCTGATCCGAGCAGCATGAAAATATCGACGATCGGCGGGAATATTAATGAAAATTCCGGCGGGCTGCGCGGTTTGAAGTACGGCGTCACCCGGGATTATGTCCTCGGCCTTGAAGCCGTCTTGGCTTCAGGCGATATCATCCGCACAGGAGGAAAGCTGACAAAGGATGTCGCCGGTTATGATCTGACCCGGCTTTTCGTCGGATCAGAAGGGACGCTCGGCGTTGTGACGGAAGCGACTTTAAAGCTGGTTCCGAAGCCGGAAACGAAAAAAACACTGCTTGCACTCTATGAACATATTGAAGCGGCTGCGGAATCTGTTTCTGCCATTATCGCTGAAAAAATCATTCCGGCGACACTCGAATTTCTGGATCAGCCGACACTGCAGGTCATTGAAGATTACGCCAAGATCGGGCTTCCGACCGACGCAAAAGCGGTATTGCTGATCGAACAGGACGGTGACATCGACACGGTCAGACGAGATATGGAAAAAATCGAAGCCATCTGTAAAAACGGAGCAGCCGTATCCGTCCAAACGGCTGAAACCGAGGAAGAGGCATTCGCGCTTACAGAGGCCAGACGGTCCGCATTATCAGCCCTTGCCCGGCTGAAACCGACAACGATTCTGGAAGATGCGACCGTGCCGAGATCACAAATTGCCAGCATGGTCAAAGCCATTAACGAGATTGCAGAAACATACGGCTTGTCCATCTGCACCTTCGGCCATGCCGGAGACGGCAACCTCCATCCGACGTGCACCACCGATATCCGAAATACAGAGGAGATGGAACGTGTCGAAAAAGCTTTTGCCGCCATTTTTGAAAAAGCGATTGAGCTGGGCGGAACGATAACGGGTGAACACGGGGTCGGCATCGTAAAAGCGCCGTATTTAGAAATGAAACTGAAAACAGAAGGCATCACCGCCATGAAAGCGATCAAACAAGCGCTTGATCCCCAAAATCTGCTGAATCCGGGAAAAATATTCGCCAATTCATCAAGGAAACGCGTGGTGGTGATGAAATGACAACGGCTAAAGAGCAGAAACACATTCAAACAGAATTCAAAAACCGCATGGATGAAGGTGAATTGCTGAACTGTATGCGCTGCGGCTTCTGCCTTCCTTCCTGTCCGACCTATATCGAATCGGGATTTCAAGAATCCCATTCGCCGCGCGGCCGGATCGCCCTGATGAAAGCCGTCACTGACGGACTGATCGAGCCTGATGAAGATGTCGAGCGCTCACTTTCGCTGTGTCTCGGATGCCGGGCATGCGAGCCCGTTTGTCCGGCAGGGGTCAATTACGGACAGCTGCTTGAAGAAGCGAGGGATATCATTCATCAAAATAAAAAATATAAGCCGGGCGTGCGCCTATTGCGGAAAGCCGCCTTCACCGGGCTTTTCCCACACCAAAACCGCATGCAGACAGCCGTGAATCTTCTCGGAATATACCAAAGATCGGGATTGCAGACCGCCGTCAGAAAAACCGGTATGCTGCGCGTTTTGCCTGAACATCTGCGCACAATGGAACAAGTGCTCCCGCCCGCCCCGAAACGGAAAGACATGAAGGAACGGCCGCGTTTTCTTCCTGCCGCGGGTCCCGTCCAAAAACGGGCCGCTTTTTTCTCGGGCTGCTTAATGGATACGATGTTTTTAGCGACAAATCATGCGACAACGGCGCTTTTACAGGCGGCCGGGTGTGAAATCGCGGTTCCGGACGGCCAGGCGTGCTGCGGCGCGCTTCACGGGCACAGCGGAGAAAAAGAGATGGGAAAAGAACTGGCCAAGCGGAATATCGCGGCTTTTGAAGCGCTTGACGCTGATTATATCATTACAAACGCCGGCGGATGCGGCGCCTTTCTTCAGGAATATCCGCATTTACTGAAAGATGAACCTGGATGGGCGGAACGTGCTGAACAATTCGTCCGGAAGCTCAAAGACTTTTCATCCGTACTGGTTGATCTGAAGTTCCATCAAAAAAACCTGCGGGTGCAGTCTCCTCATATCGTCACATATCAGGACTCCTGCCATCTCCGCAATGTGATGCATACGTCAGAGGAACCGCGCACGCTTTTGAAAAGCATTAAAGGGGCTGAGTACAGAGAAATGGAAAAGGCCGACAGCTGCTGCGGGTCGGCGGGAATTTATAATATAACAGAGTCAGAGATGTCTATGAAAATATTAGACAGCAAGATGAAAGCCGCCGGAAAAACGGAGGCGGCCGTCATCGTGACAGCCAATCCCGGATGCCTTCTGCAAATGCAGCTCGGCATTTTACGCGAAGGATTAACAGGCCGTGTCCGCGCGGTTCATTTGGCGGATTACCTTTTGGAAGCGGCGGATTTGTCATAAGATGAAAGCATAGAGACCGATCGGCTCTCTGCTTTTTTTATGATACTGCAATGTTCGGACGGCCGCGGATTTATCCGGGTATTGAAGCTTCCAGTCTGGCTCTCGGATCACGCCATACATTCGCCCATTTTTTCACAGCCGCAATGATAATCACAAGCCCGAGAATGAGCATGATAATGGATAAAACGCCATTCAGCACGTTGTATCCCGCCGCTTCGGGGTTCAAATACACATACCGCACCATCCAATAACCCGCATAGTTGACGGTCACATACAAATAAGCGAGAGGAATCAAGCATGTCAGCATATAGCGCCGCTTATCCGCTATTTTTAATACGACGGTCGCACCGATAATTAAGCCGACAGACGCCATAAGCTGATTGGATACGCCGAACAGCGCCCAAATGGAGCTGATGTCGCCCGAATACAGAAGATAGCCCCACAGCAGGCAGGCGAGCGCGCTTGAGAAAATCGAGCCCGGCAGCCAGTCTGTTTTTTTCAGCGGCTTATAGGCCTCTCCGAAAAACTCTTGAATCAAGTACCGGGCGACACGGGTTCCCGCATCAATCGCCGTTAAAATAAACACCGCTTCAAACATAATGACGAATTGAAAAAAGTATGAAGCCAAATGACTGAAAAACGGAATCTCCGTAAAGATATACGTCATTCCGACGGCAAGCGTAACAGCGCCGCCCGTTCTTCCTTCCAGACTGAGCCCGATTTCTTTACTCAATTCAGGCAAATGGACGACATTCATCCCGAGGGTGCGGAATATTTCAGGCGTGCTGTTAATGGCAAAATAGTCGGCGGGCTCAAGAGCGGCAGCTGCAATGAGCGCCATAATTCCGACGAGACATTCCACAAGCATCGCTCCGAAAGCAACCGGCTTTATATCACTCCATTTATCCAGCATTTTCGGCGTTGTGCCGGAACCGACAAATGCATGAAAGCCCGAAATGGCGCCGCAGGCAATCGTTATTGAAATAAACGGCCAGACAGGACCCGCGATCACCGGCCCTCCGCCGTGAATAAACTCCGTTACGGCCGGGAATTTAATGGCGGGATTGACGAAAAAGACGCCTGCGATCAAAGCGGCAAAAACCCCGATTTTCATAAAACTGCTTAAATAGTCACGCGGAGCCAGCAAAAGCCAAACCGGAAGCGCCGCGGCGAAAAACGCATAAACAGGAAGCGCCACTGCAAGCGTTTTCGCATCCAGTGTCAGCATGTCCCCGAGAGCCGTTGTCTGCAGCCACGGCCCGATGACAACACCGGCCATTAACAAAAGAAACCCGACAGTTGATGCGAGTTTGAGATTGCCCGTTTTTTTATAGTAGAGGCCGACCCCCATCGCGATCGGAATCGTAATCCCCACCGCAAACGTTCCCCACGGGTTTTTCTCAAGCGCGTGCAGCACAACCATGGACAGCCCCGCCATCGTGATCGTAATGATAAACAGCATCGAGAGACCCGTGCAAAAACCCGCCACTGGGCCGAGCTCTTCTTTGGCGACTTCAGAAAGCGTTTTCCCGTTTTTCCGCATTGATGCAAACAATACGACAATATCGTGCACGGCTCCTCCGATCACCGCTCCGATTAACAGCCATAAAAGCCCGGGCAGATAGCCGAACTGAGCTGCCAGAATCGGTCCGACAAGCGGGCCGGCAGCGGCGATTGCCGCGAAGTGGTGGCCGAATGACACCCACTTATTCGTCGGCACATAATCTTTCCCATCCTCAAGCACATGGGCCGGAGTCGGTGTCTGATCATTGATTTTTAATACTTTGACCATCATAAAGGTACCGTAAAGCCGATAGGCGATCGCCAAAATACATATAGACGCTATGACGATTGTAATCGCATTCATTTAATCCCAGCCCCTTTTCTCTTTTTCTAAATATTATCACAATTATCAGATAACAGCAGATGATTTTTGCGTAAAAAAAAGCCGGCGGCTAAGCCCGGCTTTTCGGAACATTATTTTCCTGATAAACGGATGACATTCCAGGACAGCGGAGTAAAATGAGCCGTTATCCCTTCAGCATTCGCCGAAGACGTCCCGTTGGAGTGAGGCGTAACTTCTTTTCTGTTTTTTTGATTGGTCGCTTTCATATCCTGATGCTCCAGCACGATATGCTCAATAATGCGGTAATCTTCAAACCCTCTCAGCTTTATCTCCGTTTCCATCAGTTCCTTACTTTTGTTGACGGCAAAAATGGTCAGTGCTTCATCCTCTTCATGGTAAACGGCCGCGGCATCAACATACGGCACATCCGTAAAATCCGCTGAGTCGTATTTCGGGGAAGTGACCAGCAGCTTCATTGAAGTCCCTCTCCCGTAGACAGAGGCGTGCATGTAAGGATAAAAGATCGGCTGTCTCCATGCTTCTCCGCCCTTTTCAGTCATGATAGGCGCAATCACGTTGACAAGCTGGGCGAGACAGGCGATCTTTAGTCTGTCCGCATGCTGCAGCATCGTAATCAGCAGTGAACCGATCAACAGTGCATCTTCAAAATTGTAGATGTCTTCGAGAATCGGCCGGGCCGTAATCCATGGCTCCACTTTTTTATCCGCTTCATTTGAGTGATACCACACATTCCATTCATCTAAAGAAAGGTGAATCGTTTTTTTGCTGCGTTTTTTCGCTTTCATATAATCACATACGGCTGTGACGGATTTAATAAAATGGTCTAAATCCATCGACTTCGCCAAATAGTTTTCAAGATCATTTTCATGGTTGCCGTAATACGTATGCAGTGAGATGTAATCCACATGCTCGTACGTATGCTCAAGCACCTCGGCCTCCCACTCGATGAAGGACGGCATGCCGCTGTTTGAGCTTCCGCAAGCCACCAATTCGATCGTCGGGTCCGTCCATTTCATCACCTTTGCCGTTTCAGCGGCGAGCCGTCCGTATTCATGCGCCGTTTTATGACCGATCTGCCAAGGGCCGTCCATCTCATTTCCTAAGCACCATGTTTTGATGCCGTAAGGTTTTTCATATCCGTGCGATTTTCGTAAGTCGCTCCAGTATGACCCTTCAGGATGGTTGCAGTATTCGACGAGGTTCCGGGCGGCATCGATCCCTCTCGTCCCGAGATTGACCGCCATATTCACTTCGGCGTTCACTTTTTTCGCCCACGTTAAAAATTCATTCGTCCCCACTTCGTTCGTTTCTGTCGTCTGCCATGCCAAATCAAGCCTCCGCGGGCGGTCCTTCACCGGCCCGACGCCGTCTTCCCAATTGTAGCCCGAGAGAAAATTCCCTCCCGGATAGCGGATGAACGGCACTTGCAATTCTTTGATTAACTCCTGCACGTCTGTTCTGAAGCCGTCCTTGTCGGCTTTCGGGTGTCCGGGCTCATAAATGCCTTCATACACCGCCCGGCCCATATGTTCTATAAATGATCCGTACATCCGTTTGTCCACTTCACCGATGATATATTCTTTATCTGCTGTAATCCCCGCTTTTTTCATTATTTCCTCCCTCTCTCTATCCCTTCACTCCGCCTACTGTGAGGCCGGAAATGAAGTATTTTTGGAAAAACAAGAATATGATGATCACCGGCAGTATCGCAAAAACGGACCCGGAAATCAGCATGTCATAGTTGTTGCCGTACGGACTCAGCAGCCCTGAAAGTCCGATTGGAAGCGTAAACATTTCTTTCGACCGAAGCACGATCAGCGGCCATAAAAAGTTATTCCAACTGTTTAAAGATTGAAGAATGATCATTGCCCCGAATGCCGGTTTCATGAGCGGCGCCATAATTCTGAAGAAAATGCCGAATTCGGTGCAGCCGTCCATTCTCGCTGAATCAAGCAGATCCTTCGGAAGTCCGAGCGCATATTGCCGGAAAAAGAACACGGCGACTGGCGACACAATAAACGGCAGAATCACCCCCGTATAAGAATCGATCAAATGAAGACCCACCGTCAATTTGAACAACGGAAGCATCATCACTTCAAGAGGCACCATCATAATGATCAGCACAAGAACGAAAATAATATTTCTGCCTTTAAATTCGTAGACACCGAGTCCGTAGCCGATCAAAGAGGAAAAAAACAGCGTGAGAACCGTGGTGAGAACGCCGAGCAGCAGGCTGTTAAAAAACCATTTGAAATAAATGCTCCCCCCGTTGAACAAATAGGTGTAGTTATCAAGGCTCATCACATCCGGATCAAGACGCAGATTCAGCCCGATGCGCATCAGCTCAGATGACGGCTTTAAAGAACCGAGCAATAGACAGATCATCGGAAAGATATACAACAGGCTCAGCATGATAAAAAACAAGGTAAACGCGACTCTGTACACGGAAAACATGTGATTGTTACGCAACGCTTATCCCTCCCCTTTAAACGAACCGGACAGTTTCAGTGAAACAAGGCTGACTAGTAAGATGACAAGCAAAAGGACAATTCCGATTGCGGCCCCGTACCCCATTTCGTTGTATGCAAGCCCCTGCTGATATAAATAACCGACAAGTGTGAGGCCGATATTGCCCGGGGAATTATTCTGCCAAAGCACATAGCTTTCCTCAAACATTCTGAAACCGCCGATAATACTGATCGTTAACACATAAACGGACACCGGCTTTAAAAATGGAAGGGTAATATGACGGAACTTTTTCCACGTACTCGCCCCGTCAATTTCAGCCGCTTCATACAATTCTTTCGGCACGTTTTGCAATCCGGCCAGAAAGTATAGAATGTTAATGCCCATCCACCTCCATGACGCAAGCAGCACCATTAAAAACATGCCGGTACCTTTGTTGTTGAGCCAGTTTTGGGGTGATGCGCCAAGCTTCATCATCAGCTCGTTTGCAAGCGACGTATTCATTTCTCCGAACATCAGACGGAAAATAATTCCCGCTACGATCGTCGATGTTAAAGCCGGTACAAACAGAGCCGATTTAAACACATTTCTGAACCTGACGAGCTTCGAATTCAGAATCACCGCCAAAAGAAGCGGCACTGGAATCAGCACGATCAGCGTCCAGAAGGTATATTCCAATGTGTTAAACAGTGCGGTGTAAAAGGTTGGATTAAGAAGAGCGGTATAATTGGAAAACCCGACAAATGTAATTTCTCCCGGCAGTATCCGCTGAAAGCTCATGATAAACACGCTGATGATCGGATACAAAAAGAAAACGAGAAACGAAATGATAAATGGCGCCGTAAAAAGATAAGGCGCCGCTTTTTTTGAATACAGCACATTGCGCCGGCGCGGCTTCTTCCGGACTGCAGAAACGGTTTGCGCTGTCTCTGTCTTTACAGGTCTCATAAAAGCTCCCCCGCTTTCACTGTTAAATAGGGCGGCTTCTCCTATTTCTCTAATTGCTCTGCCGCCTCGTCCAAGGCTTCCTTAGGTGTTTTTTCCTGCGTCTTCAGCGCATCGAACAGCACTTGTCTGACAACAAGATCAGCCGCTTTAGAGAAGTCTTCATGCAGATAAATCGGATTGATCTCATCTTTTATTTCAAGGAGCGAGGAAAAAATTGACGTACCGTTCCGGAAGAAATCCGTGTACTTGTTTTTCTCCTTCAATTCTTTTGAATCCCACACGTCCCAGCGGAGCGGGTCAAAGCCGAGCACCGTCCAAAGCTTTATGTTCCCTTCCTTTGAACCTTTCGCAAAACCGAGAAATTCTTTCGCGAGATTCAGATGTTCAGCCTGCTTCGGCACGACGGTGGCTGTTCCGCCTAAACCCGCTGATCTGTCACCGCCTTCTTTCCAGGCCGGCATAGGGTAAATCGCCATTTTCCCTTTTAAATCAGGCATATAATCGATAAACCGTCCCATGTACCAAATAGGCATCAGCACTGAGGCTGCCCCGCCCTGATTCATAAAACCGTAGTATTCTTCGCTGTGATGGCCGCCGCCGGGAGCCGGCAGAAGGGTTTTATCATTTACCATGTCCTTTACATAATTCAGTGTGTCTGTATTCGTCTTGCTGTTCAGAATCAATTTTCCGTTTTTGCTGTAGTAGCCTGACCCTTGCTGCGAAATCATGGATAGGAATGTGGCGGAGTCGTTTGTTTCAACCGTTCCCATCGGTTTCCCAGCGGTTTCACGCACTTTTTTCCCTGCCCGCCGGTAGTCTTCCCATGTCTTAATGGAGGCGGGATCAACGCCCGCTTTTTTCATGATATCCATGTTGTAAAACATGACGGTCGTCCCCACATGTGTATCAAGGCCGTACAATTTTCCGTTTTTGCTGTATAAGGCCAGACGCGCTTCCACAAACTTATCGCGGTCTTTTTCAATCAGCGGCGTCAGATCGGCAAGCGGGATATCCTTCCCCTTCAGAAAGTTCGAGAACCGGCTTAATTCCACGTCGGCTATATCGGGAAGCCCCTCACCCGCGATCAGCGAAACCGATAAATTATCATGCATTTGTCCATAAGGATAAACAACGGTATTCAGCTTGATTTTGCGATCCGGATATTTCTGATTCCATTCTTTGACCATTTCCTGATAAAACTGTTCGTGCAGACCGTTAAACGTCCAAAACGTCAGCTCTGTTTCTCCCGGCCGGCCGGCAGTCCGTTCTTGTGAACAGCCGGCGGTAAACAAGAAGAGCATCATCAGCACCAAACATACAGCGGTCGTTTTTTTCATGTCATTACCCCTTCCACTTTAGGCCGTGCGGCTATTGATGCAAATGATGTGCAAAGAGCGCTGCATTTTCATTTATGATGGTTAAACCGGTATAACGGTCTCGCAGTGTGTGCGCATGCTTAAGCGCATCGCTGACAAGGTCCTGTTTTACACCGATCTCATCGAAACAGGCGGGACCTCCCGCAGATGCGAGCCACCCGGCAATTGTTTTGCCGTCGGGAAGCCCTTCATATGCAGATTGAATCGCCTCGCGAAAGTGCGGCGGCAGTTCAGCAAGCTTTTCGTGACAAGCCAGTTCTTTGTAAATATCACTCAGCACCGCGCACGCACAGCCGACCTTCGCACCGTGGAGAATCGGAGGCTGTTTTGCCTTCAGCATTTCCATCTCAATCCAATGCGAGATGTGATGCTCTCCTCCTGAGGCGGGGCGGGAGTGGTCAAGCGCAAGCATGACAAGACCTGAAACGATCAGCGCTTCCATCAGTATCTGAATGCCGGCCTCCGTTCCCATGGCAATGTCAGCGCGGTGATCAATGCACTGCCAAAGCGCGTCTTTCACAAGCTTCGCCCCGGCTTCTGAGTACGGCTCACCCGCAAGCCTGCGGGAAATCTCCCAATCTGCCAGTGATGTTATTTTTCCGATCATGTCTCCGAAGCCCGCGGCTGTCATTGAACGGGGCGCTTCTTGTAATACATTCGTATCCGCAAATAAGGCAATCGGCGCTTTCGTTTGAATCGTCGTTTTGATTCCGTTTAATATGAGCGGCGCTCCCGCCGATGTAAAACCGTCGACTGACGGAGCGGTGGGGAATGAGATAAACGGCAATCCGCGCTGATAAGCGGCAAACCGCGTAATATCGTGAATCGTTCCTGAACCGGCTGCAATGATGACATCCGTCTCTTCCGCGAGATTGATCAGCGTATAGACCAATGTCCTCTCATCAGCCGCGGCGGCCCCGGCTTCATGCTCTGGAATGATGACTTTTGACGCTTTGATCCCGCCTGCCCTCAATTCGTCCGCAAGCAGACGTCCCGCCGCCTCGTACGTGTTCCGGTCACAGACGATGACCGGATGATTCCAGCATTTTTTTTGCAGAAATCTGAGAAGCTCTTCTTTTGCATTCGCCCCGATCACGATATCTTCTATTTGAATCGGTGAGCGGCTGGCCCCTTCCTTGTCAAACTCGGATTGAATGTCCTCAGGAGAACGTTTCATAAAAGGATTCCCTCCTTCGCTAATCCTGTCAGGTCTTTAATAGAATCAAGGACGATGTCAGGTTCATATAGACGGGGCTCCCCAAGTTTGGCCGACCCCGTCAGAACCAATACGCTTTTCATTCCGTACAGCCTGCCCATTGCGATATCAGATTCGAGGCTGTCTCCGATAATGGCGCATTCCTCAGGGGGAAGTCCGAGCGCTTCACATGCCGCCTCAGCCATCAGCCAAGACGGTTTGCCGATGACAAGCTCCGTTTTTGCTCCGGCGGATGCTTCAATGGCCCCGATCATTCCCGCGACGTCCATGGCATGGCCGCCTTCATTCGGAAAGGAGCGGTCCCGGTTCGTGGCGATGATGCGCGCGCCGGAGGAAGCCGCCTTAAAAGCGAGATTCAGATCTTCGTAGGTGACGGTTTCATGCAGGGAGATGACAAGCCAGTCAGCCGCCTGCGGGTTTTGCGCCAAGGCGACACCCGCTAAAGCGAGTTCATCAGTCAGCCCTTTCTCTCCTAACACCCACACCTTTGACAAAGGATAATGCTTCTTTAAAAATGATGCCGTCACACTGGAGGACAGCACGATGCTCCGTTCATCCGTGCGGATACCGGCACCCAGCAGTTTCTTTCGGCACATTGCTCTTGATAGATTGCCGCGGTTGCTTAAAAAGACAACGGCTTTGCCCAGTGACTGAAGGGTATGAACGGCTTCTTTTGCGCCGTCAATCAGCTCCCGCCCCCTGAATACGGTTCCGTCTAAATCAATCAGAAACCCGGCCGCGTCAAGTTTGGCCATAATAAGCATTCGCCCCGTGTTTTCTGTAAAAATGCTTATCATGCAGCACTCTGTCGATCGGACTGAGCTGTTTGTTCAGCATAAGCGAATGGTAGGCCATTTCCGCTACCGTTTCGAGCACAACGGCGTTATGCAGGGCATTCAGCGCATCCGTTCCCCAGCAGAACGGGCCGTGGCTGTGGACGAGAACACCCGGATTTTGTTCATACGGTTCGTTTTGAAAGGTTTCGGCTATGACTTTGCCTGTATGATATTCGTAATCTTTCACAATTTCTTCTTCATACATTTCCCTCGTGCAGGGTATAGCGCTTTCAAAGTAATCCGCGTGAGTCGTTCCGAGAGCGGGTATGTCTCTTCCGGACTGTGCCCAGCTCGTCGCCCAGCGGGAATGCGTATGAACGATTCCGCCGATCGCCGGAAACGCTTTATACAGATAAAGATGGGTCGGCGTGTCAGAAGACGGTTTCAGCGAGCCTTCGAGAATGTCTCCGTCCTCATTCAGGACGACCAGTTTGTCAGCGGTCAGCTCACTGTAATCGACACCGCTCGGTTTAATGACGATTCTCCCGCTCTCTCTGTCAATGCCGCTGACATTCCCCCATGTAAACGTGACAAGGTTATGTTCCTCAAGCTTCAGGTTGGCAGCGAGCACTTCTTCTTTTAACGCTTCAAGCATGGCGGCTCCCTCCTTTCGCAAAATCACGGTTTTTAATGGCTTTCAGGCGTTTCATGACATTGTTTTCTTTGCCGAAGTAGTGTACGAGCTCTTTATATTCCGCATATAAGCTGTCATAAATCTCAGCTCTTTCCCGGTTCGGGGCATAAAAGCCGTCTTTTAATTTCCCCATATGCGCACATGCTTCAGCAATATTGGAGAATCCCCCGTTTCCCTGTCCCGCGGCGAGCGCTCCGAAAATCGCGGAGCCCAGTGCAGGCGCCTGCGGAGACCCGGATAATTGAATATCCATATTTGTGACGTCTGCATAAATCTGCATGACAAACGGATTTTTTTCGGCGATTCCTCCGGCTGCGTAAAGCTCTTCGACCGGAACGCCGTTTTCCCGGAACGTTTCGATAATCATCCTCGTTCCGAACGCTGTCGCTTCAATCAATGCCCTGTAGATTTCTTCCGGCTTCGTGTGCAGCGTCATGCCGAGCATCATGCCCGTCAAATCTGCGTCCACCAAGGTTGACCGGTTTCCGTTCCACCAGTCAAGCGCGAGAAGGCCGCTTTCCCCCGGAACAAGTTCAGCTGCTTTTTTGCTGAGCAACTCGTGAATGTCTATTTGTTTATCCTCAGCTTCCTTCTCATAATCTCTCGGAACACACGTTTTGACGAACCATTCAAAGTGGTCGCCGACACAGGACTGCCCCGCTTCATATCCCGCATATCCGGGCAAGATGCCGTTATTGACGACCCCGCACATACCGGGGACGATATGTTCTTCGTCGCCGAGCAGCACATGGCAGGTAGACGTTCCCATGATCATCAGCATTTTCCCCGGCTCTGTAATACCGACCGCGGGCACTGACACGTGAGCGTCGACATTGGCGACGGCAACGGCCGTCCCCGGCAGAAGCCCGGTCAGCTCCGCCATTTTTTCGGTCAAACCTCCTGCTTTTTCCCCGACTGAATAAATGGAGCCGCTTAATTTATCCTTTGTAATCGTTTTCATTAACGAGTTAAGCCTTTCGAAAAAATGATCCGGCGGATACCCCGTCTCCTCATTCCAGATTGCTTTGTAGCCGGCCGTGCAGTTGCTTCGCTTCAATGAACCGCACAATTGATAGACGATCCAGTCTGCCGCTTCCACAATCTGATCTGCCGCCTCGTATATATGCGGCGCTTCTTCCGCGATTTGCATGATTTTCGGGATCATCCATTCGGAAGAAATTTTACCGCCGTATCTTTTAAGGAATGTTTCATTTGTGTCTTCGGCAATCGTGTTCAAACGGTCTGCATGTTTTTGAGCCGCATGATGCTTCCACAGCTTCACATAACTGTGGGGCTCCCGTTCAAATTCCTGAAGCATACAAAGCGGCTGCCCCGCGCCGTCTATCGGCAAAATCGTGCAGGCGGTAAAATCAATTCCTATGCCGATCACGTCTTTTGGATCAGCGCCCGCCTGCTCAAGCAGGTTCGGAATCGCCGTTTCCAGAACTTCGATATAATCGGCAGGATGCTGAAGCGCCCAGTCCCGAGGAAGTTTTTCACCCGTCTTCGGCAGCGTGCGGTCGATGACAGCATGAGTATATTCTTTTACCGCAGACGCGATTTCTTCGCCCGTGCGGACATTGACAAGCACCGCCCGGCCGGACAATGTGCCGAAATCAACACCAATCGTATACGCCATATTAATTCCCTCCCAGCCGGTATAATACGTCATTCCATTTCAGCTCTTTTTTCAGCTCATGTATTTCGGTATTGCGGGAAATAAAGATACTTTCAATGCCTGCCATCTCAGCCCAGTCAAGCATCTGTTCAGCCGTAAGCCGGAAGGACATACAGGTATGATGGGCGCCTCCCGCCAAAATCCATGCTTCCGCAGCTGTTTTCAGCGATGGCTCCGGCTTCCACAGCACCCGCGCCACAGGGAGATTCGGCATATCATGATCAATTTCCCTGCCTTCCGCTTCATTCAGAATGAGACGGAATCGCCCGCCGATATCAATGATGCTGGCGATGATGGCTGAACCGCCGATTCCGTTAAAGACCAACCGGGCCGGATCTTCCTTCCCTCCGATTGAGAGAGGATGGACTTCGATTTTCGGCTGATCAAGGGCGATCGTCGGACATACTTCAAGCATATGTGATCCGAGAATCATCGCACGCCCCGGTTCAAAATGGTACGTATAATCTTCCATGAAGGAGGTTTGTTCTCCGTCCGCCATTATTTTCATCATTCGCACAAGGGCAGCCGTTTTCCAATCGCCTTCGCCGGCAAATCCGTACCCTTTTTCCATGAGACGCTGAACGGCAAGACCCGGAAGCTGCTTCATTCCGTGCAAAACTTCAAACGAGGTCGAAAACGCTGTATATCCGCCCCGTTCGAGAAAGGCCGTTAATCCGAGTTCAATTTTCGCCTGTTCTTTAATGGAAGCAACTTTTGCTTCATCCCGTTTTGTTTCGTCGCTGATGACATACAATTTGTTGTATTCCTCATAAAGCGCCTCAATTTCTGCGTCGGTGACGTTGTTCATCACCTCGGTAAGATCGCCGATTCCGTACCCGTCAACCTGCCAGCCGAATTGAATGTGGGCGCCGACTTTGTCTCCGTCAGTAACCGCCACATTCCGCATATTGTCGCCGAACCGGGCTACTTTAATATTCCTGCTTTCATTCCAAGCGGCAGCCGTGTTCATCCATTGCGAAATGTCATGTTTGACTTCCTCATCATCCCAATAGCCTGCGATGACTTTTCTCGTCTGCCCCATTCTTGACTGGATATATCCGTATTCCCGGTCTCCGTGAGCGGATTGGTTGCTGTTCATAAAGTCCATATCAATCGTTTCCCACGGGATGTCGCGATGATACTGGGTATGCAGATGAAGCATCGGCTTTTGAAAAGCGGAAAGACCTTCAATCCACATTTTCGCAGGGGAAAATGTATGCATCCACGTCACGACCCCGGCACAGTTTTCTTGATACTGCGCTTCCCGCAAAACCTCTCTGATTGTTTCAGATGACGTGACAACCGGTTTATGCCTGATCTTGTATCTTGATGACACCCCGCTGAGGCCGTCACATATTCCCTTTGCGTGTTTATCGACAAGCTGCAGCGTTTCCTCTCCGTATAAGTGCTGGCTTCCCGTTACAAACCAAAATTCATATTCTTTGTTCTGAAGCACATTCATTTCCCCTTCCCATCAAAATAAAGCGCTTGCATTTTTTTAAAAAATATACGTATGAATATAAACTAAAAAACTTTAATCCTTTTATTTGTACGAACAATTTTATTATAGTTAAGGAGGAATCAAACTGTCAATCTTTTATTGCAAGTAAAAAAGCCGGACACACATGCCCGGCTGATCAATTAATAGGAAGGCCAGCCTGAACTCCAATCGATATCATTGATGAGCATCTTCGGAATTCCGCTGTTTTCGGCATCATACGCATGACGCACTAAAATATTCCCGTTCACAATGTCTTGACCGCCCGGGCCTTTCCAGCGGTCATTGCCGGAGTCAAGAATCGTCCCTCCGCCTTCTGACATGCTTTTCCCGCTTTTATCGAGATATGGGCCGGTGATGCTTTTGCTTCTTCCATAAGCGATTTTGTACGTACTATTCACGCCTGAACAGCATTTATCAAACGACACCATTAAGTAATAGTAGCCGTTCTGGTAGGTGATCGCCGGCGCTTCCAAAGCTCCGCCGTTATTCGGTCGGGCAGCGATGGAATAAAGTGATCCCGTCGGTTTCATTGTATTTTTATCAAGCTTTGTCAGCTTAATGCCGCTCCAAAAAGAACCGAAGGCAAGCCAAGGGTTTCCGTCTTTATCAATTGTCAGCTCCGGATCAATTGCATTGTAGTTATTGGCGCTTGTTGAACGGATGACGAGCCCTTCGTCCTTCCAGTTTCCCGAACTGAGGCTTGTAGATGATGCAAGACCGATCGCGGAGGTATTTTTACCGAATGAAGAAACGGCATAATACAGCCAATACTTTCCGTTAAAATATTGAACATCGGGGGCCCATTGATTCAGCCCGTAATTCGGCACATAATTGCCCCACCATGACAGCGGGGAAGTAAAAATTGATTTCTGAACGGTCCATACGCCGCCGCTTCCCGCCTTTAAGACGCGAAGTCCCCTCTCCCCTTCCAAACCGGTTCCGAAAGCGTACCACGTGTTTCCTTCCTTCGCCATTGTCGGATCGTGAAGCAATTCATTTGATGCCCCCCAAAACGCGGCAGATGCCGGAGATGAAGACATCAACAGCAGCCCGGCTGTAACGGCTGCGCACGAAAAGCGGATCATGCGTCTGAATCTGTTTTTCATTTGTAAACCCTCCCTTTTTAAAGCGCTTTCAAAAACGTGTTGTAAGATTTTTCTATGTCTTCTCTTATTGTAGACGCAGGGTTCATATTTGTACAGACAAAAAAAAGAATCTGCTTAAAAAAGCAGATTCTTCCGTATCTTTATTGATAAGTAATACGGTCAACCGTTTCCCGATCTAATTTTTTAATCACTTCTGTGATCAATTTTACCGTATTCTCATAATCATCCCGATGCAAAATAGCGGCATGAGTGTGAATGTAGCGCGTCGCGATCGTAATGGACAGCGCCGGCACTCCGTTTGCGGTTAAGTGAATGGAACCTGAATCCGTGCCCCCTCCGGCAATGGAATCGAACTGATACGGAATTCCCGCTTCTTCCGCCGTGTTCACGACAAGGTCGCGCAGCCCTTTGTGAGATACCATTGATGCGTCATACAGAATAATTTGCGGCCCTTCGCCGATTTTGCTTTGCGCCTCTTTTTCAGAAATTCCCGGTGTATCTCCGGCAATTCCGACATCCACACCGAACGCGATATCAGGCTGGATCGTATGTGCCGCTGTTTTCGCCCCGCGCAGCCCGACTTCTTCTTGAACGGTTCCGACCCCGTATACTTCATTGGGGTGATCACTGTTTTTCAGATTTTTTAATACATCGATGGCAATCGCACAGCCGATACGGTTGTCCCATGCTTTCGCCAATAAATGCTTTTCATTGTTCATCACTGTAAATTCAAAATACGGCACAATCTGGTCACCCGGAAGAACGCCCCATTCCATTGCTTCTTCACGGCTGGACGCCCCGATATCGATGAACATCTCTTTAATATCGGCGGCTTTTTTTCTGGCGTCAGGAGGCAGAATGTGAGGCGGTTTCGAACCGATGATCCCCGTGATGTCCCCTTTTTTTGTCACGACGGTGACGCGCTGGGCCAGCATGACCTGAGACCACCAGCCGCCGACGGTTTGAAAGCGGAGAAAGCCTTTATCAGTGATTTGCGTCACCATAAAACCGACTTCGTCTAAATGCCCTGAGATCATGATTTTCGGACCGTTTTCTTTGCCGGTTTTTTTGGCGATTAAGCTTCCCAGCCGGTCTGTTGTGACATCATCGGCAAATGGTTCTATGTATGATTTCATCACTTGTCTTACTTCTCTCTCATTTCCCGGTATCCCCTTTGCATCCGTTAACGCTTTCAGCATGGTGAGCGTTTCATCTAATTTTGTCATCAATAAACCTCCTTTTTTTCACTACCCTTCTTATTATACAAAACCATTGCTGAAGCATACGATTAATTCGCCTGAAAAACGGGTAAATGTTTTTATCTATTTCTTTTAAAAAAATGAAACCTTTTGTTTTGTTTTTCGTATTACATCAGATCATGACAAAGGTGAGGAGGTGCCTTCACACATATGGCCATTACAGTATTGAGGATTGTCTTGCTTGCACTTCTTATTTATTTTATTTACATGTGCGTCAAATTCTACGCAAACCCGAAAAGAAGGCTCAGACTGGCGCAATCAAAAGAGAATTTTTATTTTATTGACGAACAGAAAAACACGCGAAAAAATCTCCAGCTTACTTATAAAGGAGTGCTCTTTGAAGGAGAAAAGCATATCCCTTCCAAAGATCATCCGCTGTTTATCCATACAATATTTGTATGGACCGAAAATCCGGAAAAGCTGAACCGCTTTTCTGCAGGTGATTTTGAAGAAGTCGAAAAAAAGGTATTGGAGCGGTATCCGAATTGCAAGATTGATTGGGACCAGCCCATCAAAAAAGCGAAAAAAGCAGGCGAGCGATAAGCTCTCCTGCTTTTTATGTTTTATACATCAAATACATCAGCACAAGGGCGGCTTCAGTGAGAAAAAGCAGCGGCACCCCGTATAAAAAGGATTTGTGTTTCGTCTTATGCCTGAAGGTGCGCATGCCGATCCATACGCCGAGTGAGCCGAACATGGCGGCTGTGAGCCATATTCGTTTCTCTGATATTCTCCACCGGTGTGCCTTTGCTCTTCTTTTATCAGCGCCCATGATCCAAAAGCCGTATCCGTTTATCAATACGGCGTAAATGAAGAGAGCCATTGATTGTCACCCTTTACGTAAAAAACCGCTCCCGGAAAGAGAGCGGCTTTTTCAACTTACTTGTCTAACTGAGCTTTAGCAGCATCAGCAAGCTGATTGAAAGCAGTAAGATCGTTTACAGCAAGATCAGCAAGCATTTTGCGGTTTACTTCGATGCCTGAAAGCTTAAGACCGTGCATTAAACGGCTGTAAGACAGACCGTTCATACGTGCAGCAGCGTTGATACGAGTGATCCAAAGCTTACGGAAATCACGTTTTTTCTGACGGCGGTCACGGAATGCATAGTTTCCTGATTTCATGACCTGCTGGTTTGCTACTTTGTATAATCTATGTTTTGAACCGAAATAACCTTTTGCTAATTTAAGAACCTTTTTACGACGCTGACGCGACACAGTTCCGCCTTTTACTCTTGGCATTATATTTCCCTCCTAATTGTTCCTTGTCCGATTACTTGATGTTAGCAAGCTGTTGTTTGATACGTTTGAAGTCTCCTGCGCTTACAATAGCACCCTTGCGAAGCTTACGCTTTTGCTTTTGGGATTTGTTGGCGAATAAGTGACTTGTGTATGCATGAGAACGTTTTAACTTCCCAGAACCTGTCTTTTTAAAACGTTTAGCAGATCCGCGGTGAGTTTTCATTTTTGGCATGGGATTTCCTCCTTATTGCTTTTCGTTTTTCGGCGCGAGCATTAAGAACATGCTGCGGCCGTCCATTTTTGGTTTTGTTTCGACTGTCGCAACTTCCGCACATGCTTCAGAGAAACGGTCCAATACGCGCTGGCCGATTTCTTTATGAGTGATTGCGCGCCCTTTAAAGCGGATAGAAGCTTTCACTTTATCGCCTTTTTCAAGGAATTTAATCGCATTGCGCAATTTCGTGTTAAAGTCATGCTCATCGATCGTCGGACTTAATCTAACTTCTTTTAAGTTAATGATTTTTTGATTTTTGCGTGCTTCTTTGTCCTTTTTCTGCTGCTCGAATCTGAACTTACCGTAGTCCATGATGCGGCAGACAGGCGGTTTTGCATTTGCTGCAACTAACACAAGGTCAAGATTTGCGCGGCCGGCGATTTCAAGTGCTTCCTGACGGGACTTGATGCCGAGCTGATCGCCATTTTGTCCGATCAGACGAACTTCACGTGCACGGATACCCTCATTAACCAATTGATCTTTGCTAATAATGAGCCACCTCCATAGTTTCTTCGAATTGATTCACAACGCTTTTTGACTGCATTCTGCAGGCAAACAAAAAGTGCGGGCATGACAACACACCCACACTACGAACATCTGCATAAATAAAAATGTACGGTCAACCTGCCAACTACATGAATGTGTCAATCAGGTGAGAAGCGGGTGCCTCTGCTTGTGATTTATATTCAATTCAATAACTATTCTACACAATACCGGATCATTAGTCAAGAATGACTTCTCCGGATCAACTTTTTCATTTTAACACGATGCCGGGGTGAGCGCAAGGAAAAATGTGAAATTTCGTTCTTTGCCGCCCGCAGATGCTGCCGGACAATAAAAAACCCGGGTCTATGACCCAGGTTTATCCTCCGATGAGCTGAACGAATACCGGAATGACCAGCACCGTCACCACTCCTACGACGACAACCGCGATACTTGCCATTGCCGCTTCTACTTCCCCCATCTCAATACCGACCGCAACACCGAGTGCGTGTCCTGATGTGCCGAGAGCCAGTCCCTTAGAGATTGGGTGCTTTACTTTAAACAGTTTTAAGAATAAAGCGCCCAGAGCATAGACGATAACGGCGTTGAAAATAACGGCAAAAGCGGTGATGTCGGTGATGCCGCCGATTCCTTTTGACAGCGGAAGGGCAATTGCCGTTGTCGCCGCCTGCGGAAGCATGCTTTTCATAACGGCCGCGTCAAGATGAATGCCTTTTGCGATCAAATAGACAATCGTGACTGAGCAGATAGAGCCGACAATGATAGAAGACATGATCTGCCACCAGTATTTTTTCAGTTTGTCACGCTGTTTGTATAAAGGGATGGCAAAAGCGATCGTTGCGGGCTCCAAGAAGAATTTAATAATGTCTCCTCCGTTTTTATAATCTTCATATGAAAAACCGCCGAGCTTCAGAAAAAGGATTCCAAGCACCATCGCGACAAACAGCGGGGTGAAGAGGAAAAAGCCTCTCGTTTTTTTAAATAAATACGTGCCGATGCCAAAGGCCGCAAGTGAAACGACAATACCGAAATATGGACTCATCCGATTTCCCTCCTAATGCTGCACAAGTTCTTTTTCCTGATTGGAACGGCGCACCGTTTGTTTTTCAGGAGCAGTCTTCTGACGTTTTTGGCTGACAGACAAGATCAGCTGAGAAAAAAGGCCTGTCGCCCCTAACAGAATGATGGTGGCGAGTAAGATGACGAGTGCGATCTGCACGCCGTACTGCTGCATGACGCCAAGTGAATTCATCACGGAGATGCCCGACGGGACAAATAAAAATCCGATCAGTGACGTTAATGATGTTCCCAGCGTTTCTACTTGTTCAAGCTTAATCACTTTCAGACATAAGAGGACAAATAATAACACCAAACCTACTACGGAAGCGGGTATAGGAATGGGGACAATCGCTGCAATCCCATTAGATATGAGCATAATTACGGCAAAAATAAATGCTTGTGTCAGAAATCCGTACACTTTTTTCGCACTCATTTTCTTCACCTCTTTCTCTTTGTTAGGTCCATTATAAAAGAGAAATCAATTTTTAAAGCGCTTTCATAATAAACGGCTGAATATTCATTCTGAAATGCAAAAAACGGCTGCTGAAATGCAAAAGCCGCCTCATATAATATGAAGCAGCTTTTTTAAGTCCTTGGCGTATGTACGGCTGACGGGAATTTTAGAGCCGTCTTTTAAGATAAGATTGTACGTCGAATTAAACCAAGGATGAATTTCCGTAATATGCTCCGTATTCACGATGAACGCGCGGTGCACTCTCAAGAAACCCGTCTCAGGCAGTTTTTTCTCAATGACAGCCAAAGTTTCATGAACGGAATAAGACGCGGCAAACGTTTTGACGGAAACGTGCCCGTCTTCCATGCCGGCGAAAATAATGTCCTTCGTATCTAAAATGACAATAGATTCACCGGCTGATACAGCCAGTTTATGCGCTCCGGCTGCGGACGGCTGCTCTGAGACGGCTCCTGCCCTGTCCTGCTTCACTCTTTTAAACTTTCTGATCGTCTGGCGCACTCTTTCTTCATCAAAAGGCTTCGTTAAATAATCGAGCGCGTCGACTTCAAAGGCTTTTAAAGCAAATTGGTCATACGCCGTCGCAAAAACGACGGCCGGCGGATTTTTCATGTTTTTCAGCCGTTTGGCAATGTCAAATCCGTTTTCTCCTGACAAATCAACGTCCAAAAACAGCAGATCCGGTTTTTGATCCATCATGCTGTCAAAAGCGGATTCAATATTTTCTGCTTCGTTTATGTCACTTACTTCATTCGTCCGTTTCAGCAAATAAGCTAATTCATCTCTTGCCAGCATTTCATCATCAACGATTAACACCTTCAGCATGTTCTTCTCCTTTAGTCATCAGTTTCAAAGGCAGCTCAAATGATACGTCCGTACCTTTGCCGGCCTCACTTTCCAATCGCAGGGCTGCTTTGGGGCCGAACAGCCCGATCAGCCGCTGATTTAAATTGTAAAGCGCGGTTCCCGTCCCTTCTTTAGACGGGAGCGGACGGTTTCCGAGCACGGACAGCAATTCCGGATCAATTCCCCGCCCGTTATCTCCAACCCGCATTAAAACCGACTGACCGGCGGATACCACGCTGACATTGACGGCACAGCTGTCCTGCTTTCTTGAAAATGCATGGCGGAGCGCATTTTCGACGAGGATCTGCAGCACAAAAGGAGGAATTTCGATGTCCTCCAAACCGCGTTCGATTTCAAGGCTGATTTTATATTTCCCGGGAAAACGGGCCTGCTCCAATGATAAATATGCCTGCAGATGGTTTAGTTCTTTAGAAAGCGGGATGAGCAGCTGCCTTGCCCCCTGCAGATTGGAACGGAAATAGACGCTGAGCTGCAGCAGAAGCTTTCGGGTTTTTTCCACATCCGTACGGCAAAGAGCAGAAATCGTATTGATCGCATTAAACAGAAAATGCGGATTGACCTGTGCCTGAAGCGCCTTTATTTCTGCGTCTTTCAGCAATTTGCTCTGCAGTTCCGCCTCGCCGAGTTCAAGCTGGGTGGAAAACAGCATGGCGAGTCCTTCTGCAAGCTCTTCTTCAACCCGGCTTAAACCTGACGGGCTTTTAAAGTACATTTTCAGCGTCCCGATCGTTTTGCCGTTTGACGTCAGCGGCAATACAATCGCCGCATGCAGCGGACAAGGATCGTGCGTGCATTCAATTTCTTCCTTTGATGTCGCTTTCATAATATGACCCGTTTTAATGACTCGCTTTGACAATCCGGTAATCAGGCTTTCAGACGGAATATGATGGTCGGCACCCGCGCCGACGTGCGCCAAAATCTTTTCGTTATCCGTAAGCGATACCGCGTCCGTTCCTGTTTGCCTGTGGATGATGGCGGCGACGCTTTTGCATGAGCTTTCATTCAGCCCCTGGCGGAAAAACGGAAGCGTCTGATCGGCAATCATCAGCACCCTATGGGTTTCAAGGGCTCTCGTCCGTTCTTCCTTCCTGATAATCGACTGAATGATCGAAAGAAAAATAAAAGTCCCTGACCCGTTTACCAATATCATCGGGATGCCGATGATGCTCACAAGCGTCCAAGCATCAGAAAACGGCTTGGCCATCAAGAGGATGAGCAGCATTTGCAGTGATTCCATCCCGAGTCCGACAAGCGCGGCCACCCGCGGTGTCGGCATCGCATAGCGTTTTCTGAAATACCGTCCGATCCAGCCGGATAAAATGCCCGCTAAAACGGATGAGACGGCACAGCTGACTGCGGTCGCGCCGCCAAGTGATAGACGATGCAGGCCGGCCAGTATGCCGACGCCGATCCCCACATACGGGCCGCCTAAGAGTCCGCCGATTTCAACGCCCATAATTCTTGTATTGGCAATTGAACCGGACGGATTAATTTGAAACACCCAGTCATTATTCATGATTGTATTCCGCTGGATTTCTATTCCCGTATAGTTGCTGATGATACTGAACAGCGAGAAAATTGAAATCAGCACCGCTTTGCCTTTATAGCTTTCAGGCTGCTGGAGCGCCTGTCTGAACAATCTGGTATGAGCCAGAACAAATCCCAATATGACGATGATTCCGACTCTTTCCAGCATCATGATGATCAAATGCAGCATACTTTTCACCTGTTCTTTCAAATTTTATTTTATCACGTTTTAGAGCCTGAGACAGAATCTGACACAAACCTGCCTGTTTTTTTCAAATCATCTGAAAACAAATCTTTCACAGTCTATATATCTATTGTAGAATAAACGGGAGCCTTGCGGCAGAGAGTTTCAGAATATAACAAAGAGGAGAAGATCATGAAAGCCGTATTTTTTGATTTGGACGATACACTGTTATGGGATGAAAAAAGCGTCAGAACAACATTCAGAGA
The DNA here is from genome assembly GCF_026420705.1 of Bacillus sp. NEAU-CP5. Lineage (NCBI taxonomy): Bacteria > Bacillati > Bacillota > Bacilli > Caryophanales > Bacillaceae > Bacillus > Bacillus sp. NEAU-CP5. The sequence goes on from NZ_JAPMOV010000002.1 coordinate 763,667, forward strand.
AACATGTTTACAAGCGGAAAAAAAATATGGCCTTGACCCGCATACATTTGAAGAAGCGGTTCGGAAAGCGGCACGGGAATTGTATATGTCATACGAAACCTATCCTTATACGGTCATGATCGGCATTAATCCGTTTGAAGGATTATGGGCGAATTTTTCCGAGCCGGTCAGCGAAGGATTTAAACAGCTGAATCGGATTGCGCCGGAATACAGACGAAACGCCTGGACGAACGGCTTAAAAAGCGTCGGTATAGACGATGCGGCTTACGGCGAATATTTGGCGGAGTTTTTCGCGGCGGAACGCAGACAGCGTCCGTATGTGTATGATGAAACGTTTGCGGTGCTTGATAAGCTGAAAGGTGTTTATGAATTGCTTCTGCTGACAAACGGCGATCCCAGCCTGCAGAAAGAAAAACTCGCCGGCGTTCCTGAGCTCGCGCCTTATTTTAATGAAATCGTCATCTCAGGCGCTTTCGGAAAAGGGAAACCCGACGCCTCCATATTCGAACATTGCCTCGGCCTCCTGAATCTGAAAAAAGAAGACGCCATTATGGTCGGAGATAACCTCAATACTGATATATTGGGAGCGAAACGGGCAGGTATTACGACAGTCTGGGTAAACCGGACACAAAAGAAAAATGATACGGACATTGCGCCTGATTACGTGATCAGCGATCTTCACGAGCTGTTTGCGATTATAGAGAAACAAAAAGAAAGATAATTTTATACGCAAAAAACCCCATTCTGAATGAACGGGGTTTTTTGTATTTCCGATTATTTTTTCGCTTCGGCTACAGCCTTTTTCACAAAATCGTCCAATGAGACGGTTTCTGATTTCTGCTCGCCGTATTTCCGGACATTTACCGCGCCGTTTTCCGCTTCTTGGTCACCGACCACAAGCATGTACGGGATTTTTTGCATTTGCGCTTCACGGATTTTATAGCCGATTTTCTCGTCCCGGCTGTCAAGCTCGACACGCAGGCCTTCGCGCTGCAGGCGCTCCTGCACTTTTTTCGCATAGTCAAGATGCACGGACGGTGATACAGGAATGACTTGGAATTGCACCGGCGCAAGCCATGTCGGAAGGGCGCCTTTGTGCTCTTCGATTAAGAAAGCAACGAAACGCTCCATCGTTGACACGACGCCGCGGTGAATAACGACAGGACGGTGCTGTTTGCCGTCTTCCCCGACGTAAGTGAGATCAAAGCGTTCCGGAAGAAGGAAGTCAAGCTGTACAGTTGACAATGTCTCTTCTTTGCCGATCGCCGTTTTCACCTGCACGTCAAGCTTAGGGCCGTAAAACGCCGCTTCGCCTTCCGCTTCATAATAGTCATGGCCGATTTCGTCCATTGCCGCCTTCAGCATGGATTGCGCTTTGTTCCACATCTCATCATCATCAAAATATTTTTCCGTGTCTTCAGGATCGCGGTAAGACAGGCGGAATGTGTAATCACTCAGGCCGAAGTCTTCGTATACGTCTTGAATCAAACGGACCGTGCGGATGAATTCTTCTTTAATCTGGTCAGGGCGGACGAAAATGTGCGCGTCATTTAACGTCATGCCGCGTACGCGCTGAAGACCTGAAAGCGCCCCGGACATTTCATATCGATGCATCGTTCCGAGCTCGGCGATGCGGATCGGAAGCTCGCGGTAGCTGTGAATGTCCTGTTTGTAAATCATCATATGGTGAGGACAGTTCATCGGACGGAGCACGAGTGTTTCATTGTCCATTTCCATCGGCGGGAACATGCCCTCCTGATAATGTTCCCAGTGCCCTGATGTTTCGTACAGGTCTTTGCTTCCGAGAACAGGCGTATAGACGTGCTCATAACCGAGGCTCAGCTCTTTATCCACAATGTAGCGCTCGATCACGCGGCGGATGGTTGCGCCTTTCGGCAGCCAGAGCGGCAGGCCTTGTCCGACTTTTTGAGAGTTGGCGAACAATTTTAATTCTTTGCCCAGTTTTCGGTGGTCACGCTCTTTCGCTTCTTCAAGCATCCGCAAATGCTCTTTCAAGTCATCCTTTTTAAAGAAGGCTGTGCCGTAAATGCGCTGAAGCATTTGGTTTTTGCTGTCGCCGCGCCAGTATGCGCCCGCAAGGCTCAGCAGCTTAAATTCTTTAATTTTGCCTGTAGACGGCACGTGCACGCCGCGGCAGAGGTCAAAAAATTCGCCCTGCTCATAAATGGAGACCGTTTCGTCTTCTGGGATGGCATCCAGCAGTTCAAGCTTCAGATTATCGCCGATTTCCGCAAACATGGCTTTTGCTTCATCACGGCTCACTTCTTTTCGGATAATCGGCAGATTTTCACCGACGATGCGTTTCATTTCTTTTTCAATCTTCGGAAGGTCATCCGGCGTCAGCGCCTGCTCCATTTCAACGTCATAATAGAACCCGTTTTCAATGACGGGGCCGACACCGAATTTCACATCTTTATAAATGCGTTTAATCGCCTGGGCCAATAAATGCGCCGTGCTGTGCCGCATGATGTTCAAACCTTCTTCTGTGCCTTCTGTAATGATTTCTACGGCACCGTCCTCTTGAATCGGCGTTCTTAGATCAATTTCCTGTCCGTTCAGTTTTCCGGCTAAAGACTTTTTCTTTAATCCCGGACTGATGGATGCCGCGATATCTTCTGTTGTTGTTCCTTTCGGAAATTCCTTTACCGCTCCGTCCGGAAATGTGATGTTGATCATATCTGACATCTTCGTCACTCCTTTTTTTATGCAAATCAAAAACCCCGCCCCCTATGAAAGGGACGAGGTTAAATAAACGGAATCGTGGTTCCACCCTTTTTTCCGCGCGGCCGATTATTTCGGCACCTGCGGCTCTAAACTCTGTAACGGGAGTTCCCGTCAGCTATTACTGGCGCTTCTTCCGGCGTTCACAGCTGAAGTTCAAAGGCGGTAAAGACAATGATCCATAGCTGGAAAGCTTTCAGCCTGGGCTCTCCTCTCTTATAAAGCCGGTATCAATGCTTCATGTCCTTATCAATACGTGTAGCAATCATTAATCTTTTATGTATTATAAAATGTCTGCGAGAAAAATGCAACTCGGTTTTCCGTCTGATTTCTCGCACAGACAGCCCTGCCGCTTACGCAAGGCCGTCCGTGCGGCTATCCTTCCGTCTTCTCGGCTGCAAACGCGCCCAGCGGAAAAAGGCGCACCCTCTCCTGAAACACGTTTTGAATCGTTCTGGACATCATATGCTCCGGTTTGTCAGTATACAGTTCTACCGTCTCAGGCGCAATGGAGATCAGAGGCGCAAGGAGATGGGAATCTATATACATCGGGTGCTCCCGCACAAACCGTCTGTCTATGTATTTTTTCTGTTCCCGTTCTGACAAATAGCGCAGCTCCCACAGCGTAAAAGCCCGGTCATGTACGATGCGGACTTTCTTCATCCGCGGCGGATTGGATGTCACATAATCTCTCAGAGACTGGATAAAGTTTTGATATTCCTGTTCCATCCGGTATTCATCTATCGCAGCCTCCGCGTATTCTCTGAGCCGCTCATAATACCTGCCGAGCCGGAACGTCTGAAACGAACGCACGGAAAAAACACCCGCATCAAGTGAAATCGTCCGGAGCGCATCTGAAATAAACTGTGTGCGCGGCTCTTTCTTCGGCTCGAACGGATGATCATCCAACTCTCCTTCCATAATGCTGTGTGCAAGCTGAAGGATTTGCTGCTGTTCATCCTGATCGGTGAAGCAGTATGCATCCTCAATAAGCGAAAGCATATGCTCGTCTTCTTTGCATTCCAAAAAAAACCTGACAAGTATCGGCTCAATAAAGCGCTGAACGCAAAAAGCCGTTTCAGACCTTGCGATTCCGACTTTTTTTGTGCCTTCACGGACAATAAAATGTCTCCGGTCGTCCGATTGCTGAATGAGATGTAAAAAAGCGGCGGTATCGTGGTCATCTTCAAAGATCACTTCAAGCATATTTGTCCCCCCTTACGGCATCTGTTACAAGTATATGGGGGATGTTTTTAAAATAGACGTAAAGGTTAGCTTTCACCGCCGAACAAATGGCGCACCTTCTTTTTAAATATAACGGGAAGCGATAAAAATACGATGTAAAGACAGATCACGCAGAGTACGGTCAGCACATTGCCGGACATAAAGCTCGCGCCGAGCACATTCAGGACGATCGTCCCCGGAATGATGCCCGCTGCGGTCGCCAAAAAATACGTCATCGGCCTGACTTTCGATAGGCCCGCGGCATAGCTGATCACATCAAAGTTAACAGGCAGAATGCGCAGGATAAAAATATAAAAGAAGCCATTGGTTTTCATCTGCTTTTGAATGGCTTCCATTTTTCCATGACGGCTTTTCTCATTAAAGGCAAACAGCCCCGCCGCAAAAAATGACGCGGCGGCAGCGCCCATTGAGCCCGCCAGCGTATACACGGTGCCGAAAAACGGGCCGAACGCCAATCCTCCGGCGACGGAAACGATTGATACGGGAAACAGCACAAAAGGCCTGACGATGGAAATAACGATAAACACAAGCGGCGCAAAAATACCGAACGATAATACCCACAGCCGGATCTCCTTAGGCGACAGATTCAGATATTTGCGGTTTGCCCACAGCAAAAGGCCCGCTCCCGCCGCAGCCGCAGCCCAAGTGACAGCCTTCTTATTCCTCATTCCCTCAAATCCTTCCCATTGGACGCCGGCATCATGAACGGCGGCGGTTTTCCCCGTCAAGACGGATGGGCGAAGCCAAATATAAAATCCGCTCCATCAGTCTTGCCGCTTTTACTTCTTCCTTTTCTCCCCGCTGTGAATACGTAAAATGATGCTTCAGCTCGTCAGGTGAAAAATTAGACGAGAAGAAAGTGGGAAGCTGCTGGCTCATTCTGTGCTGAAGCACGGTGCCGATGACCTCATCCCTGACCCAGCTTGTCATTGACTCCGCTCCGATGTCATCAAGCATCAGTACGGGCGTCGTTTTTACCATATTCAGTTTCGCCTCCAACGACTGATCCTGGAGCGAGTTTTTCAGCTCTCTGACAAATTCGGGAACATATACGATCATTGATGAATACTCTTTTTCCGCCAGTTCGTTAGCAATGGCGGCTAAAATAAATGTCTTTCCGATTCCGAATTTTCCGTACAGGTACAGCCCTTTGCCTTTTCCCGTTTCATTATAGCTCTTCAGAAAATCCGTCACATGCTGGAAAATGCCGACTCTGCTCGGATCGGTAATGTCGATCTGCTGAAACGTCGCGCCGAGAAGATCCTGCTGGATATACATGCTCTTCATCAGGGACTTTTGTCTTTTCTGTCGGTCGAGCTTTCTCTTTTCCGGGCATTCGTAATATTCAATATCAATGGAACGCCCGTTGATCACAAGCTTCGGATGATAGCCTTCAAGCAGGCTGTTCGTCCGGCTGTCTTTCGAACAGAAGGCGCACTGTTTGCTTTGCTGAACGAATTCGTACAGTTTATTTAACCCTCTGTCAATCATGCTTTGATTGATTACATCTTTCTGTTCCTTCAAAAAAGCCTGGACGTCTTCGTCGGCCATGACTTGCTGCTGCATTCGTTCCAGGCGTTTTTGAAAGTCAGGTCTTTTCGTCACGCCTTCTAATGATCGGCTGATCGGTTCCATTCAATATCACCCCGCTTCTCTGTCTCAATAGGCAGAGTATTTTTTCAGTTTTTTCATTTCTTCCATCATTTTTTTCTTCTGTTCTTCAAGATCCTGCGCGGAAAGAGCCGGCTGTTCTTGTTTCTTCCCGGTTTCTTCTTCTTTCATCCAATCAGGGCGCTTTTCTTCCCGGACGGTTTTTTTGCCGCGCGCCGCGCCGTTTGTTTTGCCGTCCGCCCAATCAAGATATTGCCTGTGCTCTTCTATTGCGAGCTTCATTGCTTCCCGTACCGTTTTGACTTTCTTTCTGGCCCAGTGGGCGGCGATTTTTTGGATATAGTTTTTGGACAGCTTCATATCCGTTTTCAGCATGACATAATAAATCAGCACATTGGTGACGCCGGGCTCAAGCTTTTGTTCGAACATAATATCGGCGATAATCTGCAAGTCGGCTTTTGACGGCTCGGTCCCGTCCGCAATGTCCTGAAGAAGCTTTCTCGGTGATATGGTCTCAAGCTGTGCGATGAGTTCGCCGTTCAATGAATCGTCCTTTTCCGTCCGGTTTTCTCTCAAGGTGACAGGCTGTGTTTTATCAATCAGTTCCGGAAGCTTCCCGCTTCTTTCAATTTGGTACCAGTCGCTGGCCGCTTTCCTCAGCGCTTCGGCCGTTATCGTATCCTGTTCATTAATTGCGGTCATGACGACGTGCTGCATGGAGATAGGATCTATTCCGTATAAATATGAAAGCTTTTTAATGCTCTCCCGCACATCCTGCGTGATTGATTTGCGCGGTATCATCGTTTCTGACAGTCCCGCCATGAAAAGCTCAAAATCAAACACTTCCTCCGTCACCGTATAGGAAGGCGCTTGTCCGACAGACGCCGTCTCATAGTCCTCAGGGAGCTTCATCGCTTCTTCCATATCAGGCGTCATTTTCCATTCGCTCGGCTGAAAAGAGGCAAAGGCGTGATTAAACGGACGGGTAATTTCCCTTGCACCCGCGCCGACGGAAGGATGCGTGTAAAATTGTCTCAGCTGCTGGTATTTCGTTTTACCGACTCTGTTATAAAGAAAGACATTCAGCATGCCGTCTTCAAAGAAATCATTCGGTCTGAGCGGGGGCAGCAGCTCATAAATAAACATCCGCTCTTTTTGCTCGGACTCCCGGATATACACTTTCAGCAGCCCGATTCCTTCAAGCTTTCCCTGTTCATGATGAATCTTTTTTAAATTTGACTGCATCATGCCCATCAGCTGCCTGTGCGTGGATTCCGCTCCCCACAAGCGGTTCTGCTCAAGCTCCCCCCATAAGGTCATATAAAGGGAGAATGCAAAAGAACCGATCAGCGGCTGGTACAGATGTGTCAAAACCTGTCTGTCGACATCCTGAAGAAGCGAACGGCTTTTGACCGTATAAGGATCTACAGGCAATACGTCATTCCAATAGTCAGCCATGATTCTCAAACCTTCCGATATGTTTCTACTCTCATTTTACACCGTTTCTGCGATCTATCAAATGCCAATTTTGCTCATGAGAAAAGAGCCAGACACAATCTCTTAGCTCTCTCAGCGTTCTTTCTTTATTAAATCTTTCAATTCATCGATAAACACGTTTATATCCTTAAACTGCCGGTAGACGGAGGCAAAGCGGACATAAGACACCTCATCGATTTTCGCCAGACGGTCCATTACCATTTCTCCGACAAGTTCGCTTTTGACTTCAGATACACCTTGGTTTCTCAGCTCTTTTTCAATGTCAAAGCACATGTCTTCCAATGTTTTTAAAGGAACGGGCCTTTTTTCACAAGCTTTAATTAACCCGCGCAGCATTTTTTCACGGCTGAATTCTTCCCGGACGCCTTCTTTTTTCACGACGATCAGAGGCATCTCTTCAAACTTCTCAAATGTAGTGAAGCGGTAATGGCAGGCTTCGCATTCCCGCCTTCTGCGGATTGATTTCCCTTCGTCCGCAGGCCGTGAATCAAGTACGCGGGAACCGTTATGCTGGCATGAAGGACATTTCAAATTGGATCAGCTCCCATCTGTTTCGTTGCTGTAATGCGGTTCGCAAGCTTCCGGTAAATGCCCGCCAACGTTTCTAGGATGAGCCTATTTGTTGGGAGAGCCGATAGACCGGCCTTATCTTTTCTATTTTACAAAAAAAATGCTTAAAGAAAAAGCAATGCTGTTTTTTTACATTAGAAAAGGAGCATCAGCTTCAAAGCGCGTAATGGCTTTTTCAGCTTAGCTCCCTTGTGTTTGCGTTTTGAAAATTACAGTACTTTCGCTTGTGCCTGTTTAATCTGTACAGGCCCCATTCCTCTCGGTATTTCAATGTTTTCTCTTGTATCTGCATGTAATGCGTCCGCAATGTAATCCGCAGCCACATTAGGATCCAGGTCTCCACAAGTATAAACATCAATGCTTGCATATCCGTGTTCAGGAAAACTGTGAATCGTTAAATGTGACTCAGAGATGATAACGACTCCGCTTACGCCTTGCGGTGCAAATTTGTGAAATGCGACCTCGCGCACTTCAGCTCCTGATTTCAAAGCAGCATTTACAAACGTTTTTTCAATAAAATCCATGTCATTGAGCTTATCAAAATCGCATCCCCACAGCTCGGAGATGACGTGACGCCCCATTGTTTCCATAATCATGGACCCCCCTTAACAAGAATTAAAAAAGTGAATTTCCGAGAACTGACCCGGCCATTTACCACGGGGGAAAGTTAGTCCGGAGAGGTCCTAACCCTTTAAGTAATTCCGAAGCAGTCACGAGCAAGAAGTTCACGAAAGATAGTATACTGTGTTTAAGTTTATTTTGCAAGGTGTGTTTTTTGCGAATATGCCGTTAAGGGTTTTTTTCTAACAAATGTCCATGATCTTTAGTCTACACAGCTGACGGGTGTTTCATTCGCGCGGCGACATGACGGATAAGATCAACGACCCGGCAGGAATATCCCCATTCATTGTCATACCAGGCGAGCACCTTTACTTTTCGGCCTTCCATCACCATCGTTGTCAGTCCGTCGATGATCGCAGAGTGTGAATTCGTATTATAATCCGAAGAAACGAGCGGCTCATCCGAATAATCAAGAATTCCGTACATCGACGTTTTTGCGGCTCTTTGGAAAGCGGCGTTCACTTGCTCGGCCGACACATCTGTTTTCAGATCGCAGACAAGGTCCACTAATGACACATTCGGAACGGGAACACGCAAAGCAAGACCGTGAAGTTTTCCTTTCAAATGAGGCAGCACGAGCGACAGCGCTTTGGCGGCGCCTGTAGAAGTCGGAATGATGGATTCTCCGCACGCTCTCGCCCTCCGCAGATCTTTATGCGGATTGTCGATATTTTTTTGATCATTCGTGTAAGCGTGAACAGTCGTCATCAGGCCGCTTTCAATCCCGAATTCCTGATCAAGCACTTTGACGACCGGCGCAAGACAGTTTGTCGTGCAGGATGCATTTGAAATAATGACATGTTCATCGGGATTGAACTGCTCTTCATTTACTCCCATGACAATGGTAACGTCTTCATTTTTGCCCGGAGCCGTTAAAATAACTTTTTTCGCCCCTGCTTCAATATGGCTCATTGCTTTTTCTTTTGAATTAAATTTCCCCGTTGCCTCTACGACGATGTCTATTCCGCATTCTTTCCACGGAAGCTCTCTCGGGTCCCGGCGATTGAACAGCATAATATGTTTTCCGTTGACGATCAGACTGTCGTCGGAGGTCTCAACTTCTTGATCGTATTTGCCGTGAATTGTGTCATACTTTATCAAATGAGCAAGCGTTTCCGGGGGATAGCTTGCATTAATGGCTGTTATTTGAATTTGATCATCTTCCATTGCTTTTCTGAACACCATTCTTCCGATTCTTCCAAACCCGTTGATTGCTACTTTTACCTTCATGCTCAGGTCACCCCTTTTTAATATGCCACTCTAATTTACTTTTATTTATATATAGTATAACACATTAAAAGAAATCCGCCAGTACAACTTGATAAAAATCCACCCTTATACCGATCAATATGTTGTTCAATCGGTTTTTTTGCATATAAAATGATCTTTCTTCCATAAAAAAAGCAGGATCAGCGTCTCAGGCTGCCTGCTTTTTTCTTATATTTGTCCCGGTTCTTTAAATTTGTCATTTAAAATGCTGTCCTCTAAAACGGAGGACACCTCGCCGTACCGTTTAGCAATATGCATCGCGCCCCAGTCGCACAGCGCGTTTAAAATTCTTTCCAGACTGTGCCCGTATTCACTCAGCTCGTATTCCACTTTCGGCGGCACCTGATTGTACACGATCCGGTTGATGACGCCGTCAGCTTCCAGCTCCCGCAATTGCTGTGTCAGCATCTTCTGGGTGATGTCCGGCATAAGCCGCTTCAATTCGCTTGTCCGTTTTTTCCCGCGCATGAGGTGGCAGAGGATCACACACTTCCATTTTCCGCCGATCACTTCAAGCGCCGCCTCTACGGATATATTGTATTTTTTCTTCAGCAACGGTAATTCCTCCTCATCTATAGGAACTAAAAAGTGCCTATGGCACTTAAAAGTACGTTCTTTTCAATGACACTTCTATCGATCATAATGACATTTGCCGGCTGAAAAGGAATGTACTCTTATACTTATATCGTTTACCCGGCATCATTTCAACCATACATTATCGTTCAAGGAGGAAAACAGATGTCTTCACATCGCCAAAGCTATTTACCAGCGCTGCTGGCATTAGCCGTCAGCGCTTTTGCGATCGGCACAACCGAATTTATCAGCGTCGGGCTGCTGCCGCTTATATCTCAAGATCTGCATATACCTGTGACAACGGCGGGGCTTACCGTTTCCATGTATGCTCTGGGCGTGACATTCGGCGCGCCGGTTTTAACATCTCTCACATCCGGCATGTCACGGAAAACGCTGCTGCTCTGGGTGATGTTAATTTTTATCGCCGGAAATACACTCGCAGCGAGCGCTTCCTCAATCGGCGTCTTACTGGCGGCACGGGTTATTTCGGCGTTTTCCCACGGCATTTTCATGTCAATCGGGGCAACAATCGCCGCCAATATCGTGCCGGAGCATAAAAGAGCAAGCGCGATTTCCATTATGTTTACGGGGCTGACGGTGGCTACGGTGACCGGCGTTCCGTTCGGCACCTATCTCGGCCAGCAATTCGGCTGGAGGATTGCCTTTGCCGTCATTGTGGCGGTAGGAATCATCGCATTCCTCACAAACGCGCTTCTCGTTCCGTCACATTTGCGTAAAGGGACGAAAACCGCATTTTCCGAGCAGGTCAAACTCGTCACAAACGGCCGGTTATTGCTTTTATTTATTATTACCGCGTTAGGCTACGGCGGAACGTTTGTCGTGTTTACGTATTTATCTCCGCTTCTTCAGGAGGTAACCGGTTTCCAGAAAGAAACCGTCGCGGCCATCCTGCTCATTTACGGAATTGCGATTGCTATCGGAAACATGATTGGCGGCCGTTTATCAAACCGGAATCCGCTGAAAGCCTTGTTTTATATGTTCATTGTCCAGGCTGCTGTGCTGTTTGTTCTGACTTTTACCGCGCCGTTTAAAACAGCCGGGCTGATCACCATTATTTTCATGGGGCTGTTGGCGTTTATGAATGTGCCGGGGCTTCAGGTATATGTCGTGATGCTGAGTGAACGTTTTGCGCCAAGCGCCGTTGATACAGCATCAGCCTTAAACATCGCGGCATTCAATGCCGGAATCGCGATCGGCTCGTTTGCCGGCGGAATCATTACAGACTCAATCGGAATCATTCATACCGCTTGGATCGGGGCGCTGATGGTGCTCAGCGCGGTCGTATTAACCGGATGGAGCAGGAAGCTTGAAAAGCGGGATCGCACTGCTCTTGAAAGGAGGTGAGTTTTTCTTCAGCGCATTTTGATTGTTTCAACAGACAACTAATAGGAGGAATATATACATGACAACACATTTACAAGCAAAAGCAACATTGCATAACGGAGTAGAGATGCCTTGGTTCGGCATCGGAGTTTTCAAAGTAGAGGAAGGCGCGGAACTCGTCAACGCGGTGAAAACGGCATTGGTGCACGGCTATCGCAGCGTCGATACCGCCGCGATTTACGGAAATGAAGAGGGTGTCGGCGAAGGCATCCGCCAAGGACTGCAAGAAGCGGGATTAAAACGTGAAGACATTTTTGTCACGTCAAAAGTGTGGAATGCCGATTTAGGATATGAAGAAACGTTAAAAGCGTTTGACACAAGCTTAGAAAAACTCGGTTTAGATTATTTGGATTTATATTTGATTCATTGGCCTGTCGAAGGAAAGTACATCGATGCGTGGCGGGCGCTCGAAACCCTCTACCAGGATGGACGCATTAAGGCGATCGGGGTCAGCAATTTCCAAATTCACCATCTGAAACATCTCATGAAAGAAACGGAAATCAAGCCGATGATCAACCAGGTGGAGTACCACCCGCGTCTGACACAGAAAGAACTGCTTGCTTTCTGCACTGAACAAGGCATTCAGCTTGAAGCGTGGTCGCCATTGATGCAAGGGCAGCTGCTTGATCATCCCGTCTTACAGGAGATCGCTGAGAAGTACGGCAAATCAGCCGCTCAAGTGATTTTGCGCTGGGATTTGCAAAACGGTGTCATCACCATTCCGAAATCAACTAAAAAACACCGTATTGAAGAGAATGCAAATGTCTTTGATTTCGAACTGTCAGCTGACGATATGAAGCGGATTGATGATCTGAACGAAAACCTCCGTGTCGGTCCGGACCCTGACAATTTTGATTTTTAACCAGAAAAACACCGTTCGGCTTTCCGAACGGTGTTTGTTTATGCCCAGCCGCTCAATACTTCCTCAAGCTGGTGCTTTGTATATTCAAGACTGCCGCTGTTATCAATGACGGCGTCAGCTTTTTTTGTTTTGTCCGCTAAAGGCATTTGCGACGTTATCCGGCTCATCGCTTCTTCTTCTGTAAGGGAATTCCGCTCCATCAGCCGTTTGAGCTGAATGTCTGCCGGTACGGTGACGACGAGCACCTTGCCGACAAGATAATCAAGCCCGCTTTCATACAAAAGCGGTATATCCAAAACGACGAACTGCTCTTTTCGTGCAACGGCTTCATCCCGCTGTTTCAGCATTTCCGCACGTACCGCCGGATGAACGATCTGATTCAGCTTCAGACGCTTCTGTTCGTCAGTGAAAACGATAGAACCGAGTTTTTTTCTGTCAATATCGCCATTTTCCAGCAGGATGTCTTTTCCGAATGCTTCCACAATTTGTCCGTAAGCCGGCATTCCTTTTTCCACCGCCTGTTTTGCGATGACATCCGCATCAATGACTGTTATTTTTTTGTCGATCAGCATACGCGCTACCGTGCTTTTGCCGCTTGCGATGCCTCCCGTTAAACCGATGACCAAGCTCAAAAAGCCCACTCCTTCTTACATTTTCCAAATCCCGATGATAATCAGCAGGACTCCCGGCAAAAATGTCATTTTATCTATCCAATTCCATCTTGAGAGCAAATGCCCCGCGTTTATGCCGAGTGAAACAAACAGCGAGCTCATCAGCCCGACAGTCACGCTCATCATAACCGGAGAAAAGCCGAGAATGGCCGCTCCCAGCCCGGCGCCAAACGCGTCAATGGATAAGGCGATACCGAGCAGAAGCGCCTCGACTCCGTTAATGGTTCCGGATTGATCAATATCGGCGCTGGTCGGTTTTTTCAAAATGTGAATCACGATGCCGAGCGATTTCACTTCAAGATTAAGTAACGTTTTTTCATGCAATAAGTAATCCGGCTCTTTAGCCGGTTTGAAAAATTGCCAGATGACCCATGCCCCGATTCCGATTAAGATCAGCCCGCCCAGTTTTTCCGTGACGGATACGGGAAAAATCTTTGTCAGAAAATGGCCGATCAGCATGGATATAAACATCACAGAGGCTGAACAGCAAGCGATCACGGCAATCGCTTTGAACGGGATTTTCATTTTTCTCAAACCATACGTAAACCCGACTGAAAAACTGTCCAAGCTGACAGCAAAAGCCAAAAGCAGCAAAGAAACAATCTCCATATCCGTTTCTCCCTTTCTCTTGATCAGCAATTGTGACATATGCCTATTGGGTGAATCACAATATATATATGGAGAAAGGTCATCAACTGTGTTAGAAAAAAGTCATTCTGCTGCCGCCTGCTTGAACCGCTTCAGTTTATGATTTTTTTTGGCAGCGGGCGCAAAAATGCGTCCCTCTTCCGCCGACCACGATTTTAGAAATCATCGTCCCGCACGTTTTGCACGGCTCATCCTTTTTGCCGTATACGTAATGTTTGAGCTGAAACATTCCGATCTCCCCTTGAGAATTGATATAAGACCGGACGGTGCTCCCGCCCGCGTCAATCGCTTCCTGAAGGGTGTCTTTAATTTCTGTATGAAGCGTTTTTATCTGCCCGTCTGACAGACTGTTCGCTTTTGTCTCAGGATGAATACGCGCCCGGAATAAAGCTTCATCGACATAAATATTGCCGAGGCCGACGACCGCTTTTTGGTCGAGCAGGGCTGTTTTCACCGCGCGGTTCGTTTTTGCAAGCCGCTCTTTTAAATAAGCAGCGGTAAATGCTTCATCATCGGGTTCGGGTCCGAGCTGTGAAAGCGGTAATGCATTCAATTCCTCTCCCGGCGCAAACAAATGCATCGTGCCGAATTTCCGGACATCCCTGTAGCGGAGCTGTGTTCCGTCCGTCATGTGAAACACGACGTGCACATGTTTATCGTCAGGCTCATCGGCCTGATGAAGACCGTATTTCCCCTCCATCCGAAGGTGGGACACCATGACATAATGATCCAGATGGAAAAGCAAAAACTTTCCCCTTCTTCCGATGGATCGGATTGTTTCTCCTGCAATCTGCCGCGCGAATTCCTCCGGCTCGGCGGGTTTTTTGATGATATTCGGCCATCTGATATCCGCCGATTCAATCGTTTTCCCCTTCACAAGACCGGTCAGAGTGCGCCGGACCGTTTCAACTTCTGGTAATTCCGGCACAATCATCACTTCCTTTTTCTCTGTTTATTTTGCATCGTACCAAGACGGCCCTGAAGCATAATCCGCCTTCAGCGGCACGTCTAATGCCAAAGCATGTTCCATCACTTCAGGAACCAGCTTCTCTAATATTTCAATTTCTTCCTTAGGCGCTTCAAAAATCAATTCATCGTGCACCTGAAGCAGCAATCGTGCCTTCAGGTTTTTCTCTTTTAGCTCAGCTGCCATGTCAATCATGGCTTTTTTAATAATATCGGCGGCGCTTCCCTGAATCGGCGTATTCATGGCCGTCCGTTCCGCAAAGCTCCGCAGGTTGAAGTTGCGGCTGGTCAGCTCAGGAATATAGCGGCGGCGCTGCATAAGTGTCGTGACATATCCTTTTTGCTTCGCTTCCTGCACCGATTCTTCCATATATGCCTTGACGCCCGGGAAGCTCTCCAAATAGCGGTCTATAAAAGCGCCCGCTTCTTTCCGGGTGATGCCGAGGTTTTGTGACAGCCCGTAATCACTGATGCCGTAAACAATGCCGAAATTGACGGCCTTTGCCTGGCGGCGCATCGCTTGTGTCACTTCATCTTCACTGACATGAAACACGTCCATGGCGGTTTTTGTGTGAATGTCCATGTCATTCGTAAACGCTTCGATCAGATTTTCATCTTTTGAAATATGCGCAAGCACCCTTAATTCAATTTGTGAATAATCGGCGGCGAAAATAAGCCAGTCCGGTTCGGACGGTACGAAAGCCTGACGGATTTTCCGCCCTTCCTCCAGCCGGATCGGAATATTTTGCAGGTTCGGGTCCGTTGAGCTGAGGCGTCCGGTTTGAGTCAACGCCTGATTGAACCGTGTATGCACCTTATGAGAATCCTTGCGCGTGACCTTCAGCAGCCCTTCAATATAAGTCGATTGGAGTTTGCCGATTTGTCTGTATTGCAGAATGTACGCGACGATATCATGTTTGTCGGCGAGCTTCTCAAGCACATCAGCTGAAGTGGAATAGCCTGTTTTTGTTTTCTTTACTGGCGGCAGGCCGAGTTTTTCAAACAGAATGACGCCGAGCTGTTTTGGTGAATTGATGTTAAACGGTTCACCGGCGATGTCATGGATTTTTTCTTCATATTCTTTCAGCTTCGCCTTGAGCTCTTCGCCCATTCGCTTCAGTCTTTCAACATCCACTTTGACGCCCATTGATTCCATTTCTCCGAGAATAAGCGCAAGCGGGAGTTCGAGATCTTCATAAAGCTCAAGCTGATTATTTTCTTCCAAAGCGTCAAGCAATTTGTCACGGAGGCTGTTAACGGCAGACGCTTTCCGCGCGAGATGATCGGCAAGCTCTTTTTCAGCCGGAACGGCGCGCTTTGCGCCTTTTCCGTATACCGCTTCATCTTTTGAAACGATATTCAGCCCGTATTCTTTCGCTACGCTCGCGACATCGTCGTACGAATTGCCCGGGTTTATAATGTAGGCAGCAAGAAGCGCGTCAAATTCCGTTCCCTTCAGCTCAATTCCCTGCCAGCGCAAAGCGACGACGGAACGTTTGCTGTCGAACACCCATTTTTTCATCGATTCATCTTCAGCCCAAGATTTAAAAGCTTCAGACTGAATGGCGATTTCTTTTGGAATATAATAAAGACCTGTTTCATTCACGATGGAAAAGCCGAGGATCGGTTCTTCGTGATAGTTATCACCGATTTGTTCGACGACCAAAGCGGACGGCGAAACGAGCATATCTTCGGTGATTTCTTCTGCCATTTCGACATTGATGTCTTCAAAATTTTCTTCCGCCGTTTCCCCGCTTTCTTCACCGAGCCGCTCAAGAAGCGTATTAAAACCGAGTTCTTTAAAAATGGCAACAACTTGTTCACGGTCAAACCCTTTGTAATCTAAATCTTCGGGCTTGACTTCAATCGGCGCATTTGTCATAATCGTCGCCAGCTCTTTGCTCATCAGGGCTTGTTCCTTATATTCTTCAAGCTTTTCTTTTAATTTTTTTCCGCTGACTTCATCAATGGAATCAAGCAGTTTCTCAACCGAATGGAACTGCTTTAAGAGCTTAATCGCGGTTTTTTCTCCGACGCCGGGGACGCCCGGTATGTTATCGGATGAATCCCCCATTAATCCCTTCATATCAATGATTTGCAAAGGGGTCAGACCGTACTTTTCTTCCACGTGCTCCGGCGTGTAATCTTCCACGTCAGTAATGCCTTTTCTCGTAATGGCAACGGTCGTTTTCCCGGTTGCAAGCTGGGTTAAGTCCTTGTCCCCCGACACTACCTTTACTTCGAAGCCTTCTTTTTCAGCAGATACGGCAAGGGTGCCGATAATATCGTCCGCTTCATATTCAGGAAGCTCGTAGCGGCTGATTTTGTAGGCATCAAGGAGCTCGCGGATGAACGGCATCTGTTCTGAAAGCTCCGGCGGCGTTTTTTGTCTTCCGCCTTTATATTCTTTAAACGTGCTGTGGCGGAAAGTGGTTTTTCCCGCATCAAAAGCCACCAGCATGTGGGTCGGCTTTTCATCTTCCAGCATTTTCATTAAAATCATCGCAAACCCGTATACGGCATTTGTATGGATGCCTTTTTCATTGCTTAAAAGCGGCAATGCAAAAAACGCCCGGTACGCCAGACTGTTTCCGTCGACAAGCACTAATTTTTTTCGTTCCGTCATTCAATATCCTCCTAAGAGCAAAAGCTCGTCATTCCTCTATTTTTTAATCTCACAGCTTCTCTTATTTTAACAAAGTTCAATTTGAAAGGAAAATGAGCGAACCCTGCGAAAACGCAAAAAAGGACGGGAACAAGAAAACACGTTCCCGCCGTCAAAATTGGCTCCTTGGATGAAGGGGTTCTGTTATATCCTAACAAGATAGGTTTAACAGGTCATGAAGAAATTGTTAATCCTTTGTAAAGCTGATCACGCTTCCGGCTGCCGCTTCAGCGTCACGGTAAATACAGTGCCCTGTCCCGGCTCGCTTGTGACCTCGATTTTACCTTCATGGGCTTCTATTAAGTGCTTCACGATGGCGAGGCCGAGCCCGGTTCCTCCCGAGTTGCGGCTTCTGTCTTTATCCACGCGGTAGAATCTCTCAAATATCCGCGGGATCTCTTCCTTCTGAATGCCGATTCCAGTATCGGACACTTTGATATCGACAACGGTTTCTTTCACATGTACCGAAATCCCCACCGTCCCTTTTTCAGGCGTGTAGGTCAGGGCATTGTTCGCCAGATTCAAAAATACCTGCTTCAGCCTGTGCGCGTCACCCGTCACAAAAATCGGCTCTTCCGGGAGATCGAGCTGAAAGCTGATGCCTTTTTCCTCAGCCTTATGCCGCAAAAGCGCTTCAATTTCATGCAGAATTTTTGCAGCATCAAAGGACTCTACGCGCATCGTAAAGTTTTGCTGCTCCATCTTGGATAAATCCAATAAATCCTGCACGAGAGATTGGAGCCGCTCACTTTCTTTCAGAATGATAGACAGAAAGTCTGAAAGCGCCTTTTCGTCTTTCATCGCTCCGTCTAACAGTGTTTCCGTAAATCCTTTAATCGAGGTGATCGGTGTTTTCAGTTCATGGGAGACATTGGCGACGAAGTCCTTTCTCATCTGCTCCAATTTTTTAATTTCCGTCATATCGTGAAAGACGAGGACGATGCCCTTCCATTCATCGTCAGGGCCCATGATCGGAACGCCGTCAACTTCAAAGTAGCGCCGCTCAATGTTGATGGGAAGTCTGAGCAGCTGGCATTTTTTCGTCTCCGTCATAAAAATGTCTTCGACAAGCCGAATGATCTCCTCATGTTCAAACGCATCATGGTAAAGGCGCCGAAGCAGACGTTCAGGCTTTGTATGAAACTGCTTCGTGTATGACCGGTTCACGAGATTGATAAAACCTCTCCCGTCTATTAAAATCAGACCGGATCCGATATTTTCAATAACGGTTAGCAGACGATCGCGCTGCATATCCTGCGTTCTCGTCATTTCCATTAAATCGACCGCCAGGCTGTTCATCGCACGCCCGAGACGGTCCGACCGCCTTGCGTAGCCGCTGTAGGAGCGGGCATCGTAATTCCCTTTGGACAGCTCCGTCGCCACCTTTGTCGCGGCGTCGATTGATTTTTTGTAACGGGACGTCATGTTTGTATAAAAGAAAACGATAATGATAAAAGCGGTACAAAGACTTGCTGCCAGCATGCCCCACATTTCTCCGGTAACACTTGAACCGCCGTTGATCTCAGAGGAAACGAGTACATACCCCGCAATTTTCCCGGCGTCATTTTTTACGGCAGTGCCGCGGATGACTTTGTTTTTCGACTGTACGGCTTCCTCGCTTTTATTGTGAGAAATGAACTCCTTTACGGCTGAATCATCAGCATGACTGCCGGAATGATATACGGCGTCACCCTTCTCGTTGAGCACGGAGACGTTTATACCGAGGGTGCGGCCGGCGTCACGGATTACCGTTTCATTGCTTTTATTGCCGATTCGGCCGGTGTCAAGAAGACCCGCTATGTATACCGATTCCTTTTTCAGCTGATCCGCCGTTCTTTCTTCAGCGGATGAAGAAATAAGCTGCTGTAAAAAAAGGCCGAGAACACTGAAAACCAATATGATACATACAACGAGTAAAGCGAACAGACGCACACGGACTTTATTCATTCATTTTTGGCTCCTCCAGTTTATACCCCAAACCTCTGATTGTTTTAATATAGATCGGTTTTTTGGTATTTGATTCGATTTTGTCGCGCAGATGACTGATATGAACGTCAACAATCCGGGTATCCCCGGCAAAATCATAGTTCCAGACCGCGCTCAGCAGAAGATCTCTCGTCAGCACTCTTCCCTTATGTTTTCCCAAATACAGAAGCAGTTCAAATTCTTTAGGCGTCAATTCCAGCTGTTCTGACTTAAAGTACGCTTCGTAATGCTCCGGAAGAATTTTCAGCTCGCCAATGAGGATCTGCCCCTCCTTTTCCTCTTCTCTGCCTTGTGACAGCGAAGAAATGTCAGCCCTTCTTAAAATGGCTTTCACCCGCGCAGTGACTTCCCGCGGACTGAACGGCTTTGTCATGTAATCATCCGCTCCGAGCTCGAGTCCCAGCACCTTATCAAACTCCTCATCTTTTGCTGTCAGCATTAAGATCGGAACCATCATTTTCTGCTGTCTGAGCTGTTTACAGACGTCGATTCCGTCCACTTTCGGCAGCATGACATCCAGTACGATTAAATCCGGATTTTCGTTCTCTGCCTGCTCCAGAGCCTCTTCGCCGTCTGATGCGGTAATGACATCATAGCCGGACCGTTCCAGATTATACTGTAAAAGAGTAACGATAGATTGTTCATCATCTACAACTAAAATTTTTTTGTTCATGCTGCGCCCTCCGCTGTCTATTTTCCCCGACATCCAATTTTCTCTATTTTATGTGCTGCATATCACTTTATGATTTCATTTTATCCAATACTGCCCGTTCAGACAATTCGCCTTTTTGATCATTTTCAGAGAAAGGATCGCTCAGGGAAAAAGAAAACGCTTTCATTAATTGTAAAAAGAGGAAGGCTTCTGATTCGGAAGCCTTCCCTTTTTTCTTATGACAATACTTTCATCACGTTTTTGACAGATTCAACTGATTTACTCAGCTGCGCTTTTTCATAGTCTGTCAGTTCAAGCTCGATGATTTGCTCTAGGCCGTTTCCTCCGATAATCGTCGGTACGCCTAAGTAAATGCCTTCATGACCGTATTCGCCTTCTAAGTAAGCGATGGTCGGAAGCACGCGGCGCTGATCTTTCAAAATGGCTTCTACCATTTCAGTCAGTGACGCAGCAGGCGCGTAGTAGGCGCTTCCGTTTCCGAGAAGGTTGACGATTTCCCCGCCGCCTTTTCTTGTGCGTTCTACAATCGCATCAAGACGGTCTTTCGGGATAAGCGTTTCAAGCGGAATGCCTCCCGCATAGGAATAACGGACGAGAGGAACCATGTCGTCACCGTGTCCGCCAAGAACAAAACCGGTCACATCTTTTACAGACAGGTTTAATTCTTCAGCGACGAATGTTCTGAATCGCGCAGTGTCAAGCACTCCGGATTGTCCGATGACGCGTTCTTTCGGGAAGCCTGATTCTTTGTACACCGCATATGTCATCGCATCAACAGGGTTTGTCAATACAACGATAATGCAGTCAGGAGAATATTTCACGATCTCACGTGTGACGCTTCTCATGATTTTTTCGTTTGTAGATACGAGATCATCACGGCTCATGCCCGGTTTTCTCGCAATTCCGGCTGTGATGACGACGATATCAGAACCGGCTGTGTCCTCGTAGTTGGACGTGCCTGTGATTTTCGCGTCAAATCCTTGGACCGGACTTGCTTCGAGCATGTCTAGCGCTTTTCCTTTTGTCGGGTTTTCTAATTGCGGAATATCAACGAGCACAACGTCCGCAAGCTCTTTTTGAGCTGTAAGAAAGGCTGTTGTCGCTCCCGTAAATCCTGCTCCGATAACAGAAACTTTACTGCGTGTTTTTCCCATGATTCTCTTCTCCTTTTTTGGCTTCATTAGAAGTCTGCTTTAGGTTCAGTCCATGTTTTTGATTAGCTCTTCACCAAACTCTGAACATTTCACTTCAGTTGCACCGTCCATTAATCTAGCAAAATCGTACGTTACTACTTTTGAAGCAATCGTTTTTTCCATAGATTTAATGATCAAGTCGGCAGCCTCATTCCAGTTCAGGTGTTCAAGAAGAAGCACTCCTGAAAGGATGACGGATGACGGGTTGACTTTGTCAAGGCCGGCATACTTAGGAGCCGTTCCGTGAGTCGCTTCGAAAATCGCATGCCCTGTTTCATAGTTGATGTTCGCTCCCGGCGCGATTCCGATTCCGCCTACCTGAGCGGCAAGCGCATCAGAGATATAGTCTCCGTTTAAGTTCATTGTCGCCACGACGTCGAATTCGCTCGGACGGGTTAAGATCTGCTGAAGGAAAATATCAGCGATGCTGTCTTTGACGATGATTTTTCCTGCCGCTTCCGCTTCGCTCTGCGCTTTATCAGCCGCTTCTTTTCCGTCTTTTTCGACAATGCGGTCATATTCAGCCCAAGTGAATACTTTATCTCCGTATTCTCTTTCGGCAAGCTCGTAGCCCCAGTTTTTAAATGCCCCTTCAGTGAACTTCATGATGTTTCCTTTGTGGACAAGCGTGACAGACTTACGGCCGTTTTCGATCGCATACTCAATGGCAGCTCTGACTAAGCGGCTTGTGCCTTCTTCAGAAACAGGTTTGATGCCGATTCCTGACGTTTCAGGGAAACGGATTTTGTTAACACCCATTTCATTTTGCAGGAAGCTGATCAGCTTTTCAACTTCTTCAGAACCTTTCGCATACTCAATTCCGGCGTAAATATCTTCCGTATTCTCGCGGAAAATGACCATATCCGTATCTTCAGGACGTTTGACCGGGGAAGGCACTCCCGTGAAATATCTGACAGGGCGCAGGCACGTAAACAAATCAAGCTCCTGTCTCAGCGCCACGTTCAGAGAACGGATACCGCCGCCGACCGGTGTCGTCAGAGGACCTTTGATGGCGATGAAGTACTCTCTGATGTCTTCCAGCGTTTCGGCAGGAAGCCACTCACCTGTTTTATTATAAGCCTTTTCACCGGCATAAACTTCTTTCCACGTGATTTTTTTCTCGCCTTTATATGCTTTTTCAACAGCGGCTTCCAATACTTTAGAAGCGGCGTTCCAAATATCAGGGCCTGTGCCGTCGCCTTCAATAAACGGGATAATCGGATTATTTGGTACGTTTAATACTCCATTAGAGACTGTAATTTTTTCACCTTGTGACACAATATTACCTCCCAGTATGTAATTCATATTTAGAAAACATTTTATTTTTCTTGTATAGAAAATAAAATGACTTTTCTCAAGATTCTATCAAAATTGTAAACCAATCCGGGCTTGATTAACAAGAGGCTAACGACATGAAAATCACCAGCCTCCCGTTTGATCAGGCTCTTTCATCAATCGGAACAAAAGTCTGCTTATCCGGACCCGTGTAGTCAGCGCGCGGGCGGATGAGGCGGTTGTTATCGTACTGTTCAAGAATATGGGCGATCCATCCTGACATTCTGCTGACCGCAAAGATCGGCGTGAACAGATCGTGATCAATGCCGAGACTGTGGTATACAGATGCGGAATAGAAATCAACGTTAGGCGGAAGTTTTTTCTCCGACGTCACGATTTCTTCGACACGGATTGACATGTCGTACCATTTGCTTTCACCCGTCAGATTCGTCAGGCGTTTGCTCATTTCTTTTAGGTGTTTGGCGCGCGGGTCTCCATGCTTATACACACGGTGTCCGAAGCCCATTACTTTTTCCTTTTTCTCCATTTTGCTGCGGATATAAGGCTCGGCGTTTTCCACTTCGCCGATTTCTGTCAGCATTTTCATGACGGCTTCATTGGCTCCGCCGTGAAGCGGTCCTTTTAAAGCGCCGATGGCGGCAGTGATGCCTGAGTAAATATCGGATAAGGTGGCGACACATACTCTCGCCGTAAATGTTGATGCGTTCAGCTCATGATCCGCATGAAGAATGAGCGCTTTGTTAAACGCTTCCACTTCGATCGGAGAAGGCTCTTCACCGTTTAAGGTGTAAAGGAAGTTCTCCGCGATTCCGTACTCTTCCTTCGGTTCAACAGGATCAAGTCCTTTGCGGATTCTTGAGAAAGCGGCGACAATGCCCGGCACTTTCGCCTGCAGACGGATGGCTTTTCTGTAGTTCGCTTCCGGATTCATAACATCGGCTTCACTGTCAGTCAGACCGAGTAATGAAATCGCCGTCCGGAGCGCAGCCATTGGATGTACGTTATTGAGGGGATAGGATTTGAAGTGCTCAATGATTTCTTGTGGAACGGCAGCTTCTTTCGCAAGCTGTTTTTTCAGTTCAGCAAGTTCCGTTTTATTCGGCAGGCGCAGATGCCACAGCAAATAAATGATTTCTTCAAAACTTGCATTCTCTGTCAAGTCGTCAATATCGTACCCTACATATGTAAGGGTATCGTCGATAATAGAGCTTACAGATGATGTTGTTGCTACAACCCCTTCAAGACCGCGTGTTGCTGTCATATTCAACCTCTCCTTTTCAATCAAAATTCCCCTTTAAAGAGTATATAAAACATACGGCTTACTTAAAATGAGTCATGCAAACACTCCCTTTCCCCTTCAAGAAAATGCTTACATTTCACTGGTTGCGGTTACATAACCGATATGCTTATAGAGGAACATAACAAATTCTTATAAGCTTATTTAAGTTTAAGCCTATTCTTATTATAAACAATAATCTGATTAATTTGTAGACTTTTAACTAAAAATGTTTTAAAAGCCCTATATATCAAGGTTTTGCGTTGATAAATTTAATCGCTTGCTTTCAGGCGCTTTGTAAAACCATGTATTCTCATGTTTTCAATTGGGGGAGTTTTGGAGGAGACTTTAAAAGGACAGGCGCGACAACTTCACCGCAAATTCCCCCTCCTTCTTTACCGGAGAAGAGGGTTATTTTGTTTACTCGACTGAATCAATGTTCGGATCAGCTTCAGAAATCCATGTCTTGGTTTTAGTTGGCTCAAATTTTCTTATATATATCTTTGTTGTTACTTCGTATTTCGCTTTTGTGTATATAACGATCCATTTGTATTTTTCTGCGGACTTCACATAACCTGTTACCATGCTTATAAATGCAGCAGCCGCAGTCCCGCCTAAAAAGAGAAAAAACGAAAATACATGACAAAAAAAAAGATGCAGCCCTAAAAAGGCCACATCTTTTAAATCATGTTTGCAGTCGCGCAGCTAGTTGTATTACCTCGTTATCAGTTTTGGCTGCATTATGATGAAGATGAGTCGTGTTTCCTACAAAAGCAATTACACCGAACGTAATAGCGAAAGCAGAGACAGAGAAACAAATTGCTTTTTTAATATTCATACAAACAATCCCCCCGCTGTATTTGAAGTTGAGACTCCACCATCTTATCATAAAAAATTGTAGCCATTTCAAAGTCCTTCATTCCTTTGAAAAAGTTTGCTGTTAAAAGTGTCAACTCTTCGACATACGAATACATATGAATATTTTCAAGCTTACTTAAAATTTCTACAAGGCTGTCTTTGTTAATCGGTTCAGCAAATAAAACATATAAAAACTCTGTTAATAAGCAAAACAAATTGTCGTCATATTTTACTGCTGTTTTTAAACCTTCTTTTAAAGCTTGGCCTGCCGCGGCTGTTTTCTTTTGCTTAAATAATACTATGGAAAGTGAATAATATGAATGGGGCAGAGTTCTCAATTTCATTTCTTCACCAATCACAATTGCTTGTCTCAAATACGCTTCGGCCTTTTCTTCTTGTCCCATGTAGTGATAACTTTCACCCAAATTATAAAGAGCAGAGGAAATCAACCTTTTATGACCAAATTCTTGCGAAAGCTTCAAGGCTTCCTCAAGATGCTGTAATCCTTTTTCGTAATGTTTAAAATCAAGATAATTACCCACAATTACAAATAAACTTTGAATTTTTCGGACGGTATAAAGCGGGTTTCGATCATAAATTTCTAACGCTTTTAGAATATGATGCATGGATACGTGCGTTTGTTTCATATTATAATAAGCCTCTGCCAACTTAAAATGAAACTCAGCTTGTTCTATTTCATCAGAGACATGATGAATTTCCATCTCTGCTTTACGATAAAAATTAATTGCTTCTACATACTGCTTCTGATCAAATTCGTACATTCCGCGAAAAAAATGTGAGTAATATTTTAAGAGGCCGGTAAGTGTTTTTTGTGGTTTCTCAATCTTCTCAAGTAGTTCTGTGGTGGTCGGCCTATCAGTCCTATACTTTATTTCTGGGTTTAAATAATCCAGCATAAGTTGATGACGAAAAGTCATGAGAGAGTAATAAATAAGTAAATATTCGTCTTCTTCCATTTCTTTTATTTCGTGTTCCACTTCGGCTTTTAAAATTTCCGCGTCTGGCACACTAAATTGACGAATCATCTTGTACCACTCGTTAATTTTAACGCCTACATGTGAAGACGGTAATACTTGGTCCATGCATTCATTCCCCTCCTCCTCTTTTGATTTATTTTCCACTAATTTCTTATTTTCTGTAAACGAAAAAATACCGCAATTTTCCTAATTAACCGAAAATAACAAAAAATGATAGCGATTTTGGAAATAGAACATCCATGATAATAAAGCACTTGTATACACCCCTTGCGGGTGCTGAACTTACGATTTACGTCAATTGTATTTATGCTATAAAGAGAAACTAGAAGTCTATTTTTCACCTTAAAAAGGAGTACAGAAATTATCTTCTGTACTCCTTTAAAATCTAAATAAGAAATCAATCTTGAGATAAATAAATCCAATTTATATCGTCAAATTCTTTGATAACATAATCTGATCCTATACTACGTAAAATTCTATTAAAGAAAATGATGTCATCTTCATCATCGTAATTATATAAATCCTTTTGAACATATTCTTTAATAATAAAATTCGTTAAATTTGTATGATTAACAAATTCAGAAAAGTAAGATCTTATAAAAATTGAATTATCTTCATTTAATTTTTCATCATTAACAATTGAAATCTTAAAAACATTTAAAATCGCATTAATATCTTCTTCGTCCATATAACATAATGGTTCTAATTTTTTGTCTTCTTCTGTAAATGGCTTTCGAGTATCTTCAATTATTACGTAAG
Source organism: Bacillus sp. NEAU-CP5 (assembly GCF_026420705.1). Classification (NCBI taxonomy): domain Bacteria; kingdom Bacillati; phylum Bacillota; class Bacilli; order Caryophanales; family Bacillaceae; genus Bacillus; species Bacillus sp. NEAU-CP5. Next base: position 790,050 of record NZ_JAPMOV010000002.1, read on the forward strand.
ATAAAATGTTACCATCTTTCAGCACACAAAAAACTTCTAAATCACGTAATTTTAAAGCTCTGTTAAGTGATAGCATTCTTTCCCCCTAATCAAATATTAAAACCCAAATACTAACCTTAGATTCTTTAGTAATCTACCTCCTGTTACACCTATTTTAAGCTGCTATTGTTATCACATATGCAGGGTTCAATAATATATCAATCCAACTATATTTAGAAATTTTTTTCGTTCTTTATCTAATTTTTCTTGTTTCTTTAACGCTGATTTTCATCTTTGTCTTTGGCCCATAAATGCCGTCAGCAGTCAGGCCGTACATGGACTGGAATCGTTTGACTGCATTTGCTGTTTTCGGGCCGTAAATATCCTCATCAAACCGTTCATCAATTGAAACTGACTCATTTACTGATGTAAGTGAATTTAAATAAATTGCAGAAAAACCCTCCTCATCTCGAGAAGGGCTCTGACTTATACTTCTTTTTCTCTAAATCAGTCCGAAGAAACTAACTGATGCCGCTCAACTTTTCAATCGAAGGGCTTCATCGGGTTCTCCGACTATTTGCCCCTATGCTTTTCTTTTGCTTTTTGTTTTCTGATTAAATATTTTTGTTCCTTTATTTTTTCTCTTTGTTTTCTATTCAGTTGTTTTTTCTTTTCTTTTCTTGCTTCAAGCTCCTGTTTTATCGCTTTTTGTGCCTTAGTTGATATCCCGATATTTTTCATCTCTTTAGAAGCTTGTCGTTGCAATCTTTTTGGGTTTAATTTCTTAGATTTTGCTTTAACACAAACCCCTTCTTGTTCAGTGTGGGAGAGAGTCGGTAAAAGTTGATTATTAACAAAATGCATTATTTCTGAATCCTTTGGCTCTTGTCCAAACAAATGACGAATTGCTCTTAATTTCCCATCATTCACAACTTCAATGACTCCTACCCAAAACTGACCATCATAGTAAACCGTTAATTTCATAACGATTCCCTCCTCCTAAATTTACTGAAGAATGATGGACATCCCGAGGAGGGGAAGGTTACTGACATTTTAAATCATGCATCCGGACTACCAACCGAATTGTGTTTTTTCATTCTCATTATAAATTTAACAAACTTTCAAATTGAAGGAAAGGGTCTCCGCTTATTTTGACAACACTTCAAGTTTTGCTTTGGTATCAGCGCATAAATTCCATCAGCTTTTAATCCATTCATCAATTGGAATTAATGCAATCACTGTTTTCGCTCCATGTGCGCCGTCAATCCCGAAGTTCTTTGTTACATGGTAAGCCACTTCATTCATCGCAATAATGCAAATAGCATTTGTCTGAACTACAAAATGCGCAAGTGCAAACTCTAATTTTCTCCACAAAAAAAAAGCAGCTTTACGCCGCTTTTTTACTTTACGAAGTGAATATTTTAACGATTTGCATGGCCAAGTAGGCGATTCCGGCGCCGATTAACGGGCCGACGGCGACGCCTCCGAAAAGCGCGACGGCAAGTATCGTGCCGATGACCAGCGCCGTTGTAATATGAGGGTCGTTTTCCAATAAGGTGAGACCGTTTTTGGCGATTAAGGCAACCGCGATCCCGGCACCGAGAGCGATCCACGCATAATATGATTTCATCGCTTCTCCGAGCTGTTTAAAACCGATATCACCTGTGGCAATCGGCACTAAAACGGCGATTGTAATGACGGTGACCCCCCAGTTGATGCCTTTTGACTGAATAACCGGAAATAGTTTCTGATCAAGACCGACAGCTTTTATCACAATGAGAAAGCCGACGGCAAAAAGCAATGACTGATTTTTGGCTACCAATGCGATGGCCAGCAATAATAGTAAAAATAAATTCGCTTGTGTAAACATCCTGAAAGCACCTTCTTTCATCATATCTGTATTCATATCCTTTTTTTTGACGAATAAACTAATGTAATAGGACGTGCCGACCGAGAGGAGGATCGATGTGAACCCGCACTATGCAACTGTTTTTTTCCGCGCGCTGTTTGTACTCGCTGCGGCCGGCGGCGCTTTAGCGGCCGGTTACGCCTCATTTCCGTTAACTTATCCGTTTCTGATCGCCCTTATTCTGTCATCAGCGATCATTCCCGTAGTTGACTGGCTGGACAAACTGACGGGGATGCCCCGGTCAGTCAATACAGTCATTGTCCTGGTCTTCTTTTTGCTTATTCTTCTTGGCGCGGCGACATTTCTCGTTGCGGAAATCATTTCGGGAACCGCCTATCTGGCCAAAACGCTCCCTCCTCATATCAGCGCCTTTATGACGTATTGTGAAGAGCTGTTCACTTCCCGCATTCAGCCATTGTACCACGAGCTGACCGTCCTATTTAACGGGCTGGAAACCAATCAGCAGGCATCCATCGTGACGCATATTCAGACCCTCGGTGATACAGCCGCTAAAAATGCGGGGCTGATGCTTTCACATCTTTTGGAGCTGGTGCCGAAATGGATTGCCTTCCTTCCCAATACAGCTGCCGTCTTCATTTTCGCAATGCTGGCGACTTTTTTTATGACAAAGGACTGGCATAAGCTGAAGGCGCTTCTTTATTCCATTCTTCCGGAACGGGTTTCGGCAAACGCCAGGGCCGTATCGGGAGAGCTGAAAAAAGCGATGGCAGGTTTCATTAAGGCGCAGGCCGTGCTCATCCTTTTCACGATGATCATTGTCTTTATCGGACTTTCTCTTCTAGGGATTGAGCATGCGGCAACCATCGCCTTTTTTATCGGCCTGGTGGACCTTCTCCCGTATCTCGGCGCCGGGTCGGTCTTTGTTCCCTGGATTATGTATTTGGCCATTGCCGGTCAGCTTCCTCAAGCGATCGGTCTCGGTGTTTTATATATTGTCGTTCTCATTCAGCGCCAGCTGACGGAGCCGAAAATTTTAAGCAAGTCAATCGGACTTGATCCGCTTGCGACCTTAATCGCCCTGTTTGCCGGCTTTAAACTGTTCGGAATTTTAGGACTGGCTGCGGGGCCCGCGCTGCTCGTTTTCATTCAGGCCTTTATCACAACGGGGGCTTTAAAAGAAATATGGGCCTATATTACTGTTCAATCCAAATAAAAACAGCAGCCCTGTAAGAAGGCTGCCGTTTTTATTTGATAATGATCCGCTTGTTTTTTGACATTCCTCTCAGCCATTTGAACAAAAGCGGCTTCATGCGGTTCCGAGTGAACGGAATCAGAAGACAGGCCCCTGCAATATCGGACAGAAAACCCGGAAGCATCAAAAGCAGGCCTCCGAAAAAGACGCATATTCCGTCAAGAAGCGCTTCCCCCGGCATTTTGCCGTGCTGCAGGTCGCGCATCACCCGATGGTACACATCGGTTCCCTGTCTTTTTGCCACCAAGGCGCCTAACACGCCTGTCAAAATGATAAGAAGGAAGGTCGGAAAAATACCGAGCCATTTTCCCGCCAGCAGAAACAAGCTGATTTCAATTGCCGGACACACGATAAACAGTAAGAATAACACTCTCATTTTTCTGCCCTCCTGCCCTTCTAAAAGCGCGTCACCGCCCGCATGGGAATAGGAAAATCAGCCTAAAGACAAAAGAGAAGGGAGAACCCCCCCTCTCTTTTTTAAAGCTGTTTAAAGAACGCTTGCGCGGCCTTCATACACAGCGCCGCGGGCAGCGTCAACTGTGATAACCTGTCCTTCTGTTAAAACTGAAGTTGCGTTCTCCAGACCGACGATAACCGGAATGCCCAAGCTTAAACCGACAACGGCTGCATGGCTTGTCAGACCGCCTTCTTCAGTGATGAGCGCTGATGCTTTTTCAAGTGAAGCGATCATGTCACGGTCAGTGCTTGAAGCAACCAATACTGCGCCGTCTGTCATTTTTTGTTCAGCTTCTTTTGCATTTTTTGCAACAACGACCGGCCCGAATGCAGATTTGCGTCCGATGCCTTGTCCTTTTGCGATAATGCTGCCGACAGTGTGGACTTTCATCAGATTCGTCGTGCCTGATTCACCGACAGAACCAGCTGTAATGACAATCAGATCACCGCGTTTCACGATGCCGCTGTCAAGTGATTTTTGAACCGCGTCTTCAAGCATTTCATCGGTTGAAGTCGCGTTTTGGCCGCTTGCCGGGAATACACCGAATACAAGGCCGAGTTTGCGTGATACAGACTCATTGACCGTAACCGCTACAATCGGAGCCTGCGGACGGTATTTGGCGATCATACGCGCCGTATGGCCGCTTTCTGTAGGGGTGACGATAGCTGCCGCACTCAGATTGATCGCCGTGTGTGCAACTGATTGGCCGATCGCATCGGTAATCGTCATGCCGACCTGATCTCTGCGTTTAGACAGAATTTCTTTGTAGTTCAGAGATTCTTCCGTGCGTGTGGCGATGTTAAACATTGTTTGAACCGCCTCGACAGGATATTGTCCCGCAGCCGTCTCACCGGAAAGCATGATAGCATCTGTGCCGTCGAAAATGGCGTTGGCAACGTCACTTGCTTCAGCGCGTGTCGGGCGAGGGTTGCGCTGCATGCTGTCAAGCATTTGTGTCGCAGTAATAACCGGTTTGCCGAGCGCGTTGCATTTTTTGATCATTTCTTTTTGCACGAGCGGCACTTCTTCAGCCGGAATCTCTACGCCGAGGTCTCCGCGCGCTACCATTAAGCCGTCAGATACTTCCAGGATCGCATCCAGGTTGTCCACGCCTTCCTGGTTCTCGATCTTAGGAATGATTTGAATGTCAGACGCGTTATGCTCTTCAAGCAGTTCGCGGATTTCCAGGACATCCGTAGAACGGCGTACAAATGACGCAGCGATAAAATCAACGCCTTGCTCGATACCGAATACGATGTCTTTGGCGTCTTTTTCAGTAATTCCGGGAAGGTTGACGCTGACGCCGGGAACGTTTACGCCTTTTTTATTTTTCAGCGTGCCGCTGTTTAAGATTTTTGTTTTGATTTCATGTTTTTCCGGATTTGATTCCAGCACTTCCAATCCGATTAAACCGTCATCCAACAGGATGATAGACCCTGCTGACACGTCGTCTGCCAGGCCTTCATAAGAAACTGAGAATTTTTCAAGCGTTCCCAGCACCTGTTTCGTAGAAACGATAATTTCATTTCCCGCCTGAAGCTCAAGCGCGCCGTTTTCCATATCGTGCGTACGGATTTCCGGACCTTTCGTATCGAGGAGAATCCCCACGTTTTTGCCGAGCTTTTTGCTTGCTTCTCTGATGTTTTTGATTCTTGCGCCGTGCTCTTCGAAATCACCGTGTGAAAAATTCAGACGAGCAACGTTCATACCCGCTTCCATCAATTTTGTCAGCATTTCTACACTTTCACTGGCCGGACCGATTGTACAAACGATTTTTGTTTTTTTCAACTCGTTCACTTCCTTCTGAAATCTTCAGCTTCTTCCGCCTTAAATAGACAGTTCTTTTGAAAGCTGATACATGTTTGGTTCAACAGTATGTTTTGATTCTAAAATTTCTATAATATCATGGTCTACAAGCTTGTTGTTTTGTATACCTACGCAGCGTCCGCCTTTTCCTTTAAGCAGAAGCTCAACCGCGTAAGCGCCGAGGCGGCTTGCAAGAACCCGGTCAGAAGCGCTTGGAGATCCGCCGCGCTGGATGTGCCCTAAAACGGATACCCGTGTTTCAAGGTTCGTTTCTTCTTCGATGCGTTTTCCGAATTCAACTCCGCTGCCTACCCCTTCTGCAACGATGATGATACTGTGTTTTTTGCCGCGGTCGTGCCCTCTCTTCAAACGGCCGATAATTTCCTGCATATCGTAGTCCGCTTCAGGAATTAAAATTGATTCCGCTCCGCCTGCAAGACCTGCCCATAAAGCAATGTCGCCCGCATGGCGCCCCATCACTTCAATAACGTATGTACGCTCATGAGACGTAGCGGTGTCACGGATTTTATCAATCGCATCAATTACGGTGTTTAGCGCCGTATCAAATCCGATCGTAAAATCAGTTCCCGGGATGTCATTATCTATCGTACCCGGTACACCCACACACGGAAACCCGTGTTCCGTTAATTTTTTCGCACCCATGTATGAACCGTCTCCGCCGATGACGACAAGACCTTCAATGCCGAGTTTCTTTAAATTTTCGATTCCTTTTTCACGGCCTTCAACTGTTTTGAATTCAGGACATCTGGCCGTATACAGCTTTGTTCCGCCGCGGTGGATGATGTCACCGACCGAACCAAGCTCCAGTTTCTCTATTTTTCCGCTGATTAATCCTGAATAACCGTTATAAATTCCGTACACTTCGACGTCGTGGTAGATAGCTTTCCGCACAACCGCGCGCACCGCAGCGTTCATACCCGGGGAATCCCCGCCGCTCGTTAAAACTCCTATACGCTTCATTTCCTATTCACCTCAGCAACATATATATGTTAAACATATCATGATCATTGCCCTAAAACAATGAAAAGGGACGCCTGAGCTCCCATGAAACCTTACCTATTATACAATTAAATAAATTGTTTTTAAATAAAATTTAAGGAATATCACAAAAATCACAAAAAATAAACGTGAGCCATAGGCTTCACGTCTATTCAGTTTACCCCGATATATTGATCTTCAACCGAAACTTTCCCGATTGCTTTATATTTTTCATAGCGCTGTGAGATCAATTCTTCGGCGTTCAATTGAAGAAGAGATTTTAACGTTTCTTTAAGAATACCGTCAATATAGCCCGCCTGCTGCTTGATATCATGGTGAGCTCCGCCCTTCACTTCTTTAATCATATCATCAATAATTCCTAATTCTAATAAATCGGGCGCAGTAATCTTCATGGATTCGGCCGCTTTTTTCGCAAGGCTGGAGTCTTTCCACAAAATGGACGCGGCTCCTTCAGGAGAAATAACGGAATACGTCGAGTTCTCAAGCATCAGCATGCGGTTGCCCACACCTAATGCAAGCGCGCCTCCGCTGCCGCCTTCCCCGATGACGATACAAACGACAGGCACTGTCAGGCCGGCCATCTCGAACAGGTTCTTGGCGATGGCTTCACTTTGTCCCCGTTCCTCCGCTGCTTTACCCGGGTACGCTCCCTTCGTATCGATGAAGCAGATAATCGGGCGGTTGAACTTATCCGCCTGCTTCATGAGACGAAGCGCTTTGCGGTAGCCCTCAGGGTGAGGCATCCCGAAATTGCGGACAAGGTTTTCTTTCGTGTCTTTTCCGCGCTGATGTCCGATGACGGTGACCGGCATGCCGTGATATTTGGCGACTCCGCCGACAATCGCAGCATCATCTCCGTATGTTCTGTCTCCGTGACACTCAAAAAAGTCGGTAAACAGGTATTGAATGTAATCAAGCGTCGTCGGCCGGTCGGGAAGGCGTGCGATCTGCACTCTGTCCCACGGCTTCAGGTTTTTATAAATCTCATCCTGGAGCTTGCTGAGCCGGTCTTCAAGCCTTGCGATTTCAGCGCTTAAATCCATCTCCGAATCTTGGGTGAATTTTTTCAGTTCGGCGATTTTCGTCTGCAGTTCAATCACTGGTTTTTCAAATTCTAATCTTGCAGCCACTCATGCTCACCTCCTGTTTGGTGCATGTCCAGCAGAAATGCGAGTTTGTCTTTCATGTCGTTTCGGTGAATCACCGCATCAAGCTGGCCGTGCTTTAATAAAAATTCCGCCGTCTGGAAATCTTCCGGCAGTTTTTCCCCGATCGTCTGTTCAATAATACGTCTTCCGGCAAATCCGATCAAGGCGCCCGGTTCAGCGAAATTATAATCACCGAGAGACGCGAAACTGGCCGATACGCCGCCTGTCGTCGGATGGGTCATGACAGAAATAATCAGTCCCTGCTCCTCACTGAACAGTTTTAATGCAGAGCTTGTCTTGGCCATTTGCATAAGGCTTAAGACCCCCTCCTGCATACGTGCGCCGCCGGAAGCGGTAAAGATGATAAACGGGACTTTTTCCTCTTTTGCTTTTTCAATTGCAAGCGTGATTTTTTCGCCGACAACCGAACCCATGCTGCCCATTCGGAATGTTGAATCCATGATCGCGATCACGGCAGGGAATCCGCTGATGGTTCCTTTTCCGGTAACCACCGCTTCATTCAGCGATGTTTTCTCACGGTCTTTTTCGATTTTTTCTAAGTATTCCGGGAAACCGAGCGGGTTTTCAGATATCATTCCCTGGTTGAATTCTTCGAATGAATCTTCATCCAGGAGGCTTTCAATGCGCTGCTTTGCATTCATCGGGAAATGGTGCCCGCAGTTCATGCAGACGCGCAGGTTTTTATCTAACTCTTTTGTGAGCATGATTTTTTTACATTTGGAGCACTTTGTCATAATGCCTTCCGGAACATCATGTTTTGCCTGCTCAGACGGCACGGAAGCATATTTTTTCTTTTTTGTGAATATATCCTTTAACAAATGATTACCTCCCTTTTGTGAAGGGTTCTCTTCACTGCATGTCTTCCGATTAGATAGACTTAATAATAACTTTACCGAAACTATTGTACTTTTTTTGTCAAACGGTGTCATCCTCCATTCGACATTTTTTGCTGCAAAACAGACGGAAACGGACGGATTTCATACCGTAAAAAGCGTTGTTCAGCCTTATCTGTCAGCGTTTTCAAAAGAAATAAGAATTCTGCTGAAATTTTTTTAAGACCTGCCCTTAAAAAAATGCCAGCAGTCCGTATATTGAACAGCAGCGCGTTGTTTTTTTCCAACGCGCTGCCATTTCATTTTTGTGTTATTATTCGCCGATAACCGTGAGCTGTCTTGTTTTTTCAGCCACTTCCTCAGGATCGACCGTAATTCTGGCGACGCCCGTTTCCATCGCCGCTTTCGCAACAGCTTTCGCAACGGCAGGAGCCACACGTTTGTCAAATGGAGCCGGGATGACATAATCAGCGCTTAATTCTTCCTCTGAAACTAGGGAAGCAATCGCTTCAACCGCAGCAATTTTCATTTCTTCGTTGATGTGAGTCGCGCGAACGTCAAGCGCCCCGCGGAAAATTCCAGGGAATGCCAGAACGTTATTGACCTGGTTCGGGAAATCAGAACGGCCTGTTCCGATTACGCTTGCGCCGGCTGCGCGCGCGTCTTCAGGCATGATTTCCGGATTCGGGTTGGCCATTGCGAAGATAATCGGATCTTTCGCCATGCTTTCCACCATTTCTTTCGTCAGCGCGCCTTCGACTGATACGCCGATAAAGACGTCTGCATCTTTAATGACATCCTGCAGGGAACCGTCGTTGCGGTCTTGGTTTGTAAACTTGGCCACTTCGTTTTTCACTGCGTTCATGCCGGCCGGACGCCCTTCGTAAATCGCCCCTTTAGAGTCGCACATTACGATGTCGCGTACGCCGAAATGGTAAAGAAGCTTGATGATCGCGATGCCTGCCGCTCCCGCTCCGTTTGCCACAACTTTAATGGATGACATGGATTTTCCTGATAATTTCAGCGCGTTTACAAGTCCGGCAACGGTTACGATGGCAGTGCCGTGCTGATCATCGTGGAAAACCGGAATGTTTGTTTCTTTTTTCAGGCGCTCTTCGATAATGAAGCAGTTTGGCGCCGCAATATCTTCAAGGTTGACACCGCCGAATGTCGGTGCAAGCAGCTTCACAGTGTCAATGATTTTGTCCACATCGTTTGTGTCAAGCGCGATCGGAAATGCATCCACGCCCGCGAAACTTTTGAACAGCACCGCTTTCCCTTCCATGACCGGAAGTGAAGCTTCAGGCCCGATATTACCGAGACCGAGAACAGCTGATCCGTCTGTTACGACTGCTACCATGTTCCCCTTCATTGTATAATCATATACTTTGTTTTTATCGTCATAAATCTCTTTACAAGGCTCAGCTACTCCGGGAGAATAGGCAAGGCTTAAGTCGTCCGCGTTTCTGACTTCTACCTTTGCTTTTGATTCCAGCTTTCCTTGGTTTACTTTGTGTAAATGTAACGCTTCTTCTCTTAATGACATTCTAAACACTCCTTTTAAGTACTTTGTTATATATTCTGCCGCATAGACTGGTACAATCGCTGGAGGTGAAAAATTTCAGAATCTTTAAATAAGATAGCACAATTGTTTCAATTGTATAACAAAATGATTATTGTTACCACTATTTTAACACGACGTTTTCGCGGCCCAGCAGCTCTTTTAAACGGTATAACGCCTGATGGTCCGCCTGAATATGAAAAGTATCCGGCAGCCTGATCGTCTGCTTGTCTTTTTCATAATAAAGATAAACGCCGGTTTCCCCTTTATGCTCCAGTAAAATACGCTTCATCTTTTCCAAAAACTCCTGATTGTGCCGGCTGCCTTCGATTTTGATGTAAACAGACGGCGCTCTGTCTGCCTCCGTCTGCTCAAGAAGAGAGGCGGATGACATGATGAATTGTGTCTTCTCCTGACGCTCTTCCATTTTTCCGGCGGCGAATAAAAGCGCGCCTTCTTTTAACAGCGGAGACAGCCTTCTATATTGGTCAGGAAACACGACGGCTTCCATTTCTCCCGTTTCATCACTTAATGTGAGAAACGCCATATGCTGACCTGTCTTTGTCCGAATCGTTTTAATGCCCGCGAGCAAAGCGCCGATTGACAGCTGCCCCTTCGGCATCTGCCGCGCTGCTGTGATCACTTGCGCCCCCCTTTTTTTCAGGAGATCCCTGAAAGCAGATAAAGGATGGCTTGAGAAATAAACACCGAGGGCTTCTTTTTCGAACCGAAGCTTGTCCACGAGCGGAAATTCCTCAGCCTCTACATATTTTGGCTTAATGGAGAACGATTCTTCCAAAAACAATCCCATTTGGTCATCGTCTGCACGAAAAAGTTCAGCGTGCTCTAAAGCCACATCAACGGAGGCCAGCAAGGCGGCGCGATTTTGATTGAATTCGTCCATGGCGCCAGAAAATATAAGGGCTTCGATGGTTTTCCGATTCACGCTTTTTGCGGGTACGCGAAAGCAGAAATCGAAAAGATCCTCGAACGGTTTATGTGTTCTTGCTTTATAAATATCTTTCACTGCCGAGACGCCTACGTTTTTAACGGCCCGCAAACTGTATCTGACGGCTCCGTTTTCCGGCGCAAACGGAAAACCGCTTTTGTTTATTGACGGCGGAAGGACTTGAATCCCGCTCCCCTTCGCTTCATGCAGATATTGCGATATTTTGTCCTCATTGCCGATGACGCTCGTCAACAGCCCGCACATAAAATATAACGGATAATGCGCTTTTAAATAGGCGAGCTGATAGCCGATCATGCTGTATGCGACAGCATGGCTTCTGTTGAATCCGTAGTTAGCGAATTTTACAATCAGATCGTAGACCTCGTTTGCAGTGACTACAGAATACTCCTTTTTTATGCACCCTTCAACAAAATGGCTTCGCTCTCTGTCCAGAATGTCCTTTTGCTTTTTGCTGACAGCCCGTCTGAGCAGATCCGCTTCACCTAATGAAAACCCTGCCATGCGCGAGGCGATCATCATTATCTGTTCTTGATAGACGATGACGCCGTAAGTGTCACTGAGAATATTTCTTACGTCCTCGTGCGGCACTTCCACACGCGCCCGCCCGTGCTTCCGGTCGATAAATAACGGAATATTTTCCATCGGTCCCGGCCTGTAAAGCGCGTTAACCGCGACAATGTCTTCCAGTCTTGACGGCTTCAGGCGCTTCAGCACGTTTCTCATTCCTGATGATTCCAGCTGGAAAATACCCGTCGTATCACCGTTTGACAATAGTGAGAACGTTTTTTCATCCTGATAAGAAATCTCGGAAAAATCAATTTTCGTATTCGTTTCTTTTTCAATCATCGTTTTAATGGATTCAATAAGCGTCAGGTTGCGCAAACCTAAAAAGTCCATTTTTAAAAGACCGAGATCTTCCAAGTGATCCATCGCATACTGCGTTAAATACACGCCGTCATGTCCTTCTTGAAGAGGCACAACTTCCGAAAGCGGCTCTTTACTGAGAACGACCCCGGCCGCGTGTGTTGACGTGTGTCTCGGAAGACCTTCAATTTTCCTTGCGATCTGAAACACTTTATGAAGAACGGCGGATTCGGACAGCCGCCTGTTCAGCTGAGCGGACTGCCGCCTCGCCTCCTCAAGCGTCATTCCCGGTTTTGACGGAATCAGGCGGGCAAGCTGGTCGGCTTCTTTCGGGCTGATTCCGAACACTCTCCCGGTATCCCTTAACGCCGCCTTTGCGGCCAATGTCCCGAAGGTGATAATCTGGGCGACGTGCATGGCCCCGTACTTATTTTGTACATACTGAATGACCTCATCCCTTCTCGTATCAGGGAAATCGATATCAATATCCGGCATGCTGATCCGCTCGGGATTAAGAAATCTCTCAAACAGCAGAGAATGTTTAAGCGGATCCACGTCGGTAATGAAAAGGGAGTAAGCGACAAGCGAGCCTGCCGCGGACCCCCTTCCCGGGCCTGTCACAATGCCCTTTTCATGCGCGTACTTCATAAAGTCCCATACGATGAGAAAATAATCACTGAATTTCATGCGCCTGATGACGTCCAGCTCATATTCAAGCCGGCGGACAGCGCGCTCATCAGGAGTGCCGAAACGGAGGCGCAGCCCCTCATGACAGATCTCCGCCAAATAGTCATCGGCTGATTTGCCGTCCGGTGCCGGAAAAGACGGAAGCTGTGTCTGTCCGAGGCTGACATCGACCCGGCATTGCCGGGCGATACGCGCGGCTGCTTCAATCGCTTCCGGATGCCGCGTGTAAAGCTCTGCCATTTCTTCAGGCGTCCTCAAGTATAAGTCCGGCAGATCCCCGCTCTGATCCTCCCACTTCTCTCCGGCTTTAATAGCGCACAGACAGCGGTACGCATCTTGATCTTCTTTCTTGATATAACGGACATCCCCCGCAGCGCAGACAGCGATTTCCGTTTCGGCTGACAGGCGGAGAATCTCTTCTGATAACGTCTCATGTCCTTTAAACGGCTGGTACCCTAAATAAAAACGGCCGTCTCCGAACAGCTCCCGGAATCCTTCGGCAGCCCGGACCGCTTCTTCAAACTTCCCGGTTTGAAGCAGGCTTTCAATGTAGCCGTTTTCACCGGGCGTAATGGCGATCAGCCCCTCACGATAGCTCTTCATCCATTTTCGCTTCATGCCGCCCTTTGCCATGGATTGCAGCGCACTTGAGATTTTCACCAGGTTCTGATAGCCGGTGTTTGTCTCTGCTAAAAGAATGAGCGGGTGTGCTTCAAGCTCCGTATCGTCCGTGTATATAGAAGCCGTCAGACCGATAATCGGTTTAATTCCGTTTGATTTGCATGCTTTATAAAACTCAATGGCGCCGTACATCACATTTTCGTCCGTCAGCGCCAATGATGAATATCCGAGTTCCTTCGCTTGTGTAACAAGCTCTTTTACAGAAGCGGCGCTGTTTAACAGGCTGTAGCCGCTATGTACTTGCAGGTGAACAAAAGACAATGCCGCCACTCCTTTCCCATACGTTCATTTTGCCTTTCTACATTATAAGACGGGTTTTCTTAAGAAACAAATGTTCTTTTTTTGACTCATCATCATACTTGTCCGTTTCGCTCAATATGATAGAAAAGTGAGGTGGTGTATATATGGATCAGGAAGCCGGATTTATGGCGAATTTCATCAGCAGTTATTTTATCGCCCTCGGTGTGTTGCTCGGCGGCGCGCTGATCGGCGGCCTCGGAGCTTATTTATCAGGCGAGCCTCCGCTGACAGCGATCACAAAATTGGCGAACAGGCTGAAGATCTGGGCGCTTGTCGCAGCCATCGGGGGAACATTTGACGCGGTATACAGTTTCGAGCGGGGGCTGTTTGAAGGCAACACGCGCGACATCTTCAAACAGCTTCTTTTAATTATTTCAGCAATGGGCGGCGCGCAGACCGGCTGGCTGATTATTTCATGGCTGACCCAGGAGAATATGTCATCATGAGAATTCCCGAGTATTATAAAAAACCGGGATGGCAGCGTTTTTTTGCGGGAATGATGTGCGGAGCCATCGTCAGCTGGCTGTTCTTTCTGTTTACATACGGAACGTTTCAGGAAGAACAGGTGACGTTAATTGAAAAGCAGCGTGAGCACGCGCGGGATTTAAAAAACCAAATCTCCATCTATCAGAAGGATCTTCATAAATTAAATGAGGATAATAAGCAAAGACTTCTCATCCAAAGTGTTGATGTGAAGCTGATCAATGGGGAAAAATACAGAATCGCTCAGCCTGACAAGATGAAATTTGAGGAACAAGTGAAAGATAATATTTCTGAAGTCATCACAAAGGATATTGAAAGCGTGTATAAAACAAAGGAACTTTTAAAACGGACGATCGAAAACAAAATATACACCATAAATGAGAAGGAATTTAAAGCTGAAGTAAAGGAACTGACGATTTATACGAGGTTGTCTGTCGAAATTCATATTTCTTTTGCGACGTAATTATGTCATTTTTAAAAAATTTCCATAGACCTGTCGCTTTTTTCTCCGCTTTTTTATAAACTGTAGATGAGACATTTTCAATGATTCTGAAGGGAGGAAGGGAAAATGGAGGTTTTTAGTGAACGCCGCTTGGCAAAAGATCATGCAGCCCGAATCAGACAAGGCTATTCCGCATATGCAGAAACAGACACACTCGCTTCCCTCATAAAAAAAGAACTCCAAATCTGTAATCTCCGCGTCTACGAAGACCTGACTGATTTCGGCTGCTGGTTCATCCCCGTGACAGATGAACACTAAGAAAGAGGGTCTCCCCTCTACTTGTGTTCGTTACATACCTCTTCCAGATCAGCAAGAATCTGATCGGTTTCATCCCAGCTGAAGATGGATGCGCCGGCCGCAAGCGGATGTCCGCCGCCATTGTATTTCCGGGCAATTCCGTTGATGACCGGACCTTTTGAACGGAACCGGACTCTGATTTGATCGTCTTCTTCTACGAAAAACACCCAAGCGCGGATACCCGAAATATTTCCGAGTGTTCCGACAAGCTGCGACGCTTCAGAAGCGGTGGTTCCATATGTCTCCAAAATGTCTTTTTTAATGAAAACGGAAGCGACGCCGTTTTCAGACAGTGACACATTTTGATAAATAAAGCCGTTAAGCTTCACCACATTTAATTTTGTTTCATACAATTGATTGAACAGCTCTGACGATGAAAATGGGAACTCAATGAGCTCTCCCGCGTATTTTAATGTCTTTTTTGTGGTGTTCGGGAATAAGAAACGCCCCGTATCACCGACGATACCCGCGTAGATCAGCTCAGCTGCTTTCGTATTCAGTTTCCAGCCGTGCTGCTTTCCTTCCAGGTACAGCTCATAGATCATTTCGCTTACGGAGCTTGCATTCGTATCGACCCATAACAGATCGCCATACGGATCTTCATTTGGATGGTGGTCTATTTTCATGAGCTTTGCGCCGGAATGGTAGCGCTGATCGTCGACCCTGCCTTGGTTTGCGGTGTCGCACACGATGACAAGAGCATCTTTATAGGTTTCGTCATCCACCTCATCGAGGGAATATAAAAAAGACAAGGACGGCTCAGGCTGTCCGACGGCAAAAATATTTTTTTCGGGATACGTTTCCCGCAGGATTTCCGTAAGGCCGCACTGTGAACCGTAGGCGTCCGGGTCAGGCCTCACATGTCTATGTAAGATAATGGTGTCATATAATGATATGGTTCTGATCAGTTCGGATTTCATCGTTTTCTCCTTTTCGTTTTTATTCATTTAATCATACTCTTTATCCATGGAAAAGGAAAATCTTTCAGCAACGGTATAAACTGTTTTGCAAACTCATATAATGGAGGATTTCATTTATGCTGGTTTTTGTTTTTCTCATCGGGCTTTCTGCCTGCTTTTACGTGTATTACAAAGTAAAAGGAATCCAGACGAAACGGGCGCTGGAGAAGGAATGTTTTTCGGCTAAATCAAGTATGGCATTAGGCGCGCTGGTGCTTTTGTACGGAGTAAACCAAATGATTCTGTTTCACTCTGTCCTGACCCTGGTCATCGGCGGCGTCTTCATTTTAATCGGAGCAGGCAGCGCATGGGCCGGGTATAAAGCCTATAAGCATTATGAGCCCATCCATGCAAAAGAAGCGGAGAGGGACCACGCATAATGAATGCTAAGGGACCCGGGTGCGTCCCTTAACTTCTCTCCATCAGCTGCACCATGAGCATCGCTTTTGATACGATGCCGCTTTGGCTTGACACTTCCACTTCCATTTTCCCGAATTTCCGGCCCGCCTCTAAAATGCGCGGTTTCACTTCAATGACCGACTCCATCTGTACGGGCTTCAGGAAGAAAATCGTAATGCTTTCAATGACCAGCTCGCCGCGTTTGCGGGAGCGTAAAAATCGGCTGGCGGCCTGGGTTAAAATCGTCGTAAACACCCCGTAAGAAATCGTGCCGAGCTGATTGGTCATTTGCGGCGTAACTTCATATTGATAAACGGCCGGCGTTTTGTCATCTTCCTCTTCTTTAAATCCCCTTGAAACAATATCATCCAGCTTTTCCCCGACCTGAGGCTGCTTTTGAACCATTTGAAGCGCTTTTAAGACATCCTGGCGGCTGATCATTCCGATCAGTTTGTGATGCCCGTCTGTCACCGGAAGCACTTCAATTCCTTCCCAAACCATCATTTGAGCCGCTGAGGCGACAGATGTTTTCCCGATCACCGTGACAGGGTTTTTGGTCATTACTTTTTCAATCGGAACTGACCGGTCATGCCCCGCGATATCTTTCGATGTGAGGATTCCGTGGATTTTCATCTGCTGATCGATAACCGGGAAGCGGCCGTGTCCGGTTTCATAGTTTTTTTCGTACCATTTCTCCAGCTTATCCTTAGGGGACAGCGTCACTGTCCGATCTGCGGGCGTCAAAATGTCTTCCACGAGCACAATCTCTTTTTTTATGAGCTGATCATAGATCGCCCGGTTGATCATCGCGGCTACCGTAAAGGTATCGTAGCTCGTGGAGAGAATCGGAAGCTCAAGCATATCGGCCAGCTCGATAATGCTGTCGTCGGTATTAAACCCTCCTGTTACCAAAACAGCCGCGCCCGCTTCAAGCGCCTGGCGGTGGGCGTTGATTCGGTTCCCGACGATTAACAGGTTCCCCGCCGCCGTGTAACGCATCATCGCGTCAAGCTCCATCGCGCCGATCACAAACTTATTCAACGTTTTATGCAGACCGGCTTTTCCGCCGAGCACCTGGCCGTCTATCACATTGACGACCTCGGCGTATGTCAGCTTTTCAATATTTTCTTTTTTCTTCTGTTCAATCCGGATGGTCCCCACACGTTCAATAGTGGAAACGAATCCTTTGTTTTCGGCTTCCTTAATGGCTCTGTAAGCCGTTCCTTCACTGACTTTCATTTCTTTCGCAATTCTTCTGACCGAAATTTTTTCACCGACAGGAAGCGAATCTATGTATGATAGGATTTGTTCATGCTTTGTTGCCAAGCGTTTCACCTCTAAGGACAGTCTTCTGCTTTTATTATAAGGGTACGGGGGATTCATTCGCAATGAGACGCCCGAAAAAAGGCGGCATCACAAAAAGACCTTCTGAATGCTTGATTCAGAAGGTCTTTGACACATATGTCAGGCAAGCTCAATGGTCTCGCCGGCCGCCATGACTTTGCCGACGCCTCCGGGCAGACTTTCGGCGAAAGCGTCAGGGTCCTGTTCAATGACGGGAAATGTATTGTAATGAACGGGAACGACCTGTTTCGCTCTCAGCCACTCAGCCGCGAGTTTCGCATCTTCAGGCCCCATGGTGAAGTTATCACCGATCGGCAGAAACGCCAGGTCAATGTGATTCAGTTCCCCGATCAGTTTCATATCTGAGAACAGCGCCGTGTCCCCGGCGTGGAAAATCGTTTTGCCGTCAATCGTCAATAAAATCCCGGCCGGCATCCCCGTGTACGTAATGGTTTTGTTTTCTTCATCAGTGACCGCCGATCCGTGGAATGCCTGTGTCAGTTTCACTTTGCCGAAATCAAATTGGCGCGCCCCGCCGATATGCATCGGGTGGACCTTTAAACCTTTAAAGCCGAGATAAACGGCCAGCTCGTTCGGCGCAATGACGAGCGCATCGTTTTGTTTGGCGATCTGCTCTGTATCTCCGACATGATCATTGTGTCCGTGAGTAAGCAGGATGACATCCGCTTTCACTTCTTCCGGTTTCAAATTTGTCAGACTGTTTCCGGTCAGAAACGGATCAAAAATAATGTTATGGGTTTTCGTTTCCACTTGAATGACAGAATGTCCGTGATAAGTCACTTTCATTGTTTTCACCTCATAAAAAATTAATATTTATCAAGTTCCCTTTTTGACAAACGAAAAAACTTACAGGGATTGATGCCTGTTAATCACATTCAGCCCGCCTGTTGCTTCAATGACCGTTCCGGTTACAAGATCGGAATCTTCTTCACATAAAAAGGCGATGATTCTCGCAATATCCTCTCCGGTTCCGGACCTGCCGATCGGCGTCTTTTCTTTGCCGATTTTCCGTCTTGCTTCCTCTATAGACGCTTCTTTCATATCTCCTACAATATCACCCGGACAGACCATATTGGCCGTAATGCCTGATTCAGCTTCTTCAATCGCAATGGTTTTCGTTAACGAAGCCAATCCGACTTTAGCCGCTCCGAAAGCGGAACGGTGAAGCCAGCCGGGGGCATGGTCCGCTCCTTGAAAACCGTATGTAATAATTCGGCCGAACCGCTGCTGTCTCATGACCGGGATAACCGCTTTAAACAGATGGAAAACGGCGCTTAAATTCCCTTCAAGCATGTCATACCACTCGTCATCGGAATAATCGGCAAGCTTTTTGCGCTCAAATATGTACGGCCCGGCATTGTTAATCAGTATGTCAATCCTTCCAAACCGCTGAAGGGCTGCATCGGCGATCCGCATGAGATCTTCTTTCCGGGTTACATCGCCCTTAACGAATTGCAATCTGTCATGGCACCCGGGATAATCCGCCTTCAGACAGGCGACCGCTTCTTCGTCTTGTCTGTAATTCACTGTGACAGAAAAGCCTTTTTCCAGAAGCATTTCAGTCACTTTTCGGCCCAATCCCTTTGTACCGGCAGTGATTAGAGCATGTCGCACATTGAATACCCTCCCCAGGCAACGTTGCCGCTTCAATAAAATCAAGACGTTTCTCCCTCTACTTTACTATAAACAAACGGCAATATCACTTTTTTGCACTTCGTCCGCACGAAAAAAAAGCCGTCTTTACAGACAGCTTAATTTTCTGAAGGAGCAGAGGCTTCCTCCATGCCGACATAACCGCTTTCGTATGCCGCTGAGATGAGCCTGGCCGTTTCTTCACTTTCTTTTTCATCATAGATGTAACGGTCTTGTTCTTTGCG
This sequence comes from Bacillus sp. NEAU-CP5, assembly GCF_026420705.1. NCBI lineage: Bacteria > Bacillati > Bacillota > Bacilli > Caryophanales > Bacillaceae > Bacillus > Bacillus sp. NEAU-CP5. Next base: position 809,381 of record NZ_JAPMOV010000002.1, read on the forward strand.
CATTCCTTCTACCTCCCATCTTTATAGATGTAGGGTGTCTGATATGACGGGAAAATATGAAGGAAATTTCAGCAAATTAAATGCCGGCGCAGGCTTTTGCTTTTACGAGCGCCTGTTCTACCTGCTGAAAACCCGTTCCGCCGGCGCTCATTCTTTTTTCAACCGCATGATGCGGATCGAGCACGGTATAGATGTCTTTTTCAAAGAGACTGCTGGCTTGAAGGAATTCTTCAAATGCCATATCACTTAGATAGATTCCTTTTTCAATGCAGCTGTACACAAGCTTGCCGACCACTTCATGCGCTTCTCTGAACGGCATGCCTTTTTTAGCTAAATAATCGGCAAGTTCCGTCGCGTTTGAAAAATCTTGTTTTGTCGCTTGTTTCATAATGTCTTTGTTTACTTTCATCGTTTCAATCATGCCCGTGAAAATCTGAAGGCTTCCTTCAACGGTTTTCACCGTGTCAAACATGCCTTCTTTATCTTCCTGCAGGTCTTTGTTGTAAGCGAGCGGGAGCCCTTTCATAATCGTGAAAAGCCCCATCATATCACCGTATACACGTCCGGTTTTACCGCGGATCAGCTCCGCCATGTCGGGGTTTTTCTTCTGCGGCATCATGCTGCTTCCCGTCGCATACGTATCATCCAGTTCAATGAATCTGAATTCCTGCGAGCACCATAGAATGATTTCTTCTGATAAACGCGAAAGGTGCATCATCAGCATGCTGCTGCCGCTTAAAAACTCGAGAATAAAATCTCTGTCACTGACTCCGTCAAGACTATTCTCATAAATGGAGTCAAAACCGAGCAGCTCCGCCGAATAGTTACGGTCTATCGGAAACGTGGTTCCGGCAAGCGCCCCGCATCCGAGCGGCGATATGTTAATCCGCTTCATAGCATCGCGAAAACGCTCTTTATCCCGTTCAAGCATCCAAAAATAAGCAAGCAGATGGTGGGCGAAAGAAATCGGCTGAGCCCGCTGTAAATGGGTGTACCCCGGCAGAATGGTCTCGACATTGGCCTCCGCTTTTTCGATCAGCGCTTTTTGGAACTGTTCAATCAGCACGATGATATGTGAGACATGATCTTTCAAATACAAATGCATGTCGGTCGCCACCTGGTCATTCCGGCTTCTGCCGGTATGAAGCTTGCCGCCCAGCGGTCCGATTTCTTCGATCAGCATTTTTTCAATATTCAAATGGATATCTTCATAATCAACAGAGAATTCAAGCGTTCCTTCCTCTGCTTTTTGCAGGAGGATCTGCAGCCCCTGTCGGATGGCGCCTTCTTCTTCTTCCGTCAGAATGCCGCATTTTTTCAGCATTGCCGCATGAGCGAGAGACCCTGTAATATCCTCTTTGACTAAGTTTTGGTCGAATGTGATGGATGCGCCGAACTCATCGACCCACTTTTCCGGTGTTTTTTGAAAACGGCCTCCCCAAAGCTTCTTCATGCTTCAATCTGCTCCTTCTTTTTCACAATGCTGTTTACTTTTGTCGGCAGCCCCCAAAGCTCAATGAAACCGATTGCCGCGTGATGGTCAAAAGCATCGTCTTTTGTATATGTCGCAAGTTTTTCATCATAGAGTGAATATTCCGACTTACGTCCTTCTACAATGGCATGGCCTTTAAACAGCTTGACGCGCACGACGCCGGTGACGTGTTTTTGAGTTTCTTTCAGGAATGCAAGCAGCGCGTCTTTTAACGGCGAGAACCATAAACCGTTATAGATGATTTCAGACAGTTTTTGTTCAATTGCCGGTTTGAAATGGGCCACTTCTTTCACTAAAGTCAGATCCTCAAGCTCTTTGTGAGCCGTAATCAAAGTCATCGCGCCCGGGCACTCGTAAACTTCACGGGACTTAATGCCGACCAGGCGGTTTTCCACATGGTCAATCCGGCCGATGCCGTGTTTTCCGGCAGTCTCGTTCAGCTTGAGAATTAGATCAGCGAGCGGGTAGGTTATGCCGTCGATTGAAACCGGAACACCGGCTTCAAATGCGATTTCGATGATTTCCGGAACGTCCGGCGTGTTTTCAAGAGATGCTGTCAGGTCATATGCCCCTTCAGGCGGCGCCGCCCACGGGTCTTCTAATATACCGCATTCGTTGGCGCGTCCCCATAGGTTCTGGTCGATAGAATAAGGGCTGTCAAGATTGATCGGAATCGGAATGCCTCGGCTTGCGGCATATTCGATTTCTTCTTCACGCGACCATTGCCACTCACGGACCGGAGCAATGACCTCCAGATCAGGATTTAATGATTTAATGGATACTTCGAAACGAACCTGATCGTTGCCTTTTCCCGTGCAGCCGTGCGCTACGGCCACCGCGTTTTCCTTTTCCGCGACTTCAACGAGTTTTTTCGCGATCAATGGACGGGATAGTGCAGATACGAGCGGATACTTGCCTTCATACATTGTATGGGCCTGCATAGAAATGAGCGCGTACTCCCGGGCGAATTCTTCTTTCGCATCAATCACATAGGAATTTACGGCGCCTACTTCCAGCGCTTTTTGCTGAACGAATGCCAAATCCTTTCCTTCCCCTACGTCTAAGCAGCAGGCAACAACATCGTATCCCTGTTCTTGCAGCCATTTTATCGCTACAGAAGTATCAAGACCTCCTGAGTATGCCAATACAACCTTTTTTTGTTCTGCCATGTTAAAAGCTCCTTTTTGTATAAAAATTAGTTTTAATTAATAAAAATGCATTTTGTATGTATACACTGTAACAAGTAAATTCTGTTTTTTCAAGCCTTTTATAAAAAAAACCCCACCCAATTTTTTGAGCGGAGCAGAGCCTTTTTATACATTTATAAATCTTTTCGGATTTCCCGGAGCACATGAGGCAGTTCAGGAATAATCAGTTTACTCATCGCAAGCTTTACGGCGCCTGTGGAGCCGGGCGTGCAGAAGACTGCGGTATTTTGGATCACACCCGCTGCCGCTCTGGACAAAATGGCGGCGGAACCGATGTCCTCCGTATAGCTCAGCATGCGGAACAGCTCGCCGAATCCCGGGAGTTCTTTTGAAAACAGCGGCGTGACCGCTTCAATTGTGACATCCCTTTCGGCAATGCCCGTCCCTCCGTTTAACAGCACCGCATCTGTATATTCATCCATACAGCCGGATAAAACGGCTTTCTGCAATTCATCTTTTTCATCTTTAACAATGTCATAAGCGACCGTTTCAAATCCCGCTTCCCTGAGGAACTCCATCATGACGCGCCCGCTTTTGTCGGTTTCTTTCGTTCTCGTGTCGCTGACTGTAATCACCTTGCAGCGCACGGCTGACGGGGCTTCTTGTTTATGTTCATGCACACTCATTGCTTCACCTCATCGTTTATGTATTAAACATATCGTAACGTTTGATTCTGGGGCATTCAATAAAAAAGCACACCCTAAAGGATGTGCTTTTTTCGATCATTACTGTGCAAGGCGGACAACGTCGCGTGCGATCATGACCTCTTCGTCAGTCGGAATGATCATGACTTTGACAGGAGAGTGAGGGTAGCTGATAAACGCTTCCTCGCCGCGCACGTTGTTCAGCGCAGGATCCCAATATACACCCATGAATTCTAAGCCGCGAAGCACGCGTTCTCTGACTTCAACGCTGTTTTCACCGATACCCGCAGTGAAAATAATCGCGTCAACGCCGCTCATTCTCGCAGCGTAAGAACCGATGTATTTATGGATTCTGCTTGCGAACACTTCAAGAGCCGTTTCCGCTCTTTCGTTTCCTTCTTTTGAAGCTTCCACGATATCGCGGAGGTCGCTGGAGAAACCGGATACGCCAAGCAGTCCGCTCTTTTTATTTAACGTATTTAATACTTCATCTGCCGTCTGATCCGTTTTTTCCATAATGTACGGAATCAATGCAGGGTCGATGTTTCCTGAACGTGTTCCCATCGCAACACCCGCAAGCGGTGTGAAGCCCATTGACGTATCAATGGATTTTCCGCCTTCTACGGCCGCGATACTTGCGCCGTTACCGAGGTGGCAGGAAATCAGACGCAAGTCTTCAATCGGACGGCCGAGAAGCTCAGCTGCGCGCTGTGTCACGTATTTATGAGATGTGCCGTGGAAACCGTATTTGCGGATGCCGTATTTCTCGTAGTATTCGTACGGAAGGCTGTACAGGTAAGATTGTTCAGGCATCGTTTGGTGGAACGCCGTATCAAACACTGCAACCGCAGGCACATCCGGAAGCACTTCTTTAAAAGCTTTAATGCCGACGATGTTAGCCGGGTTATGAAGCGGCGCAAGTTCTGAAATCTCTTCAATCTCACGGATTGTTTCATCCGTAAGCAAAACAGAATCGCTGAATTTTTCTCCGCCGTGAACCACACGGTGGCCGATTCCGTCAATTTCATTTAAATCCTTTATAATACCGAATTCAGTCAGCTTGTGAAGCAGCATCTTCACCGCAACCGCATGATCCGGAATATCTGTCACTTCTGTATTTTTTTCGCCGTTAACAGAGATTGTGAAAACGCTGTCGGCGATACCGATCCGTTCTACTAACCCTTTTGTTAGCACCTTTTCTGAAGGCATTTCGAATAACTGAAATTTTAAAGATGAGCTTCCTGCGTTAATTGCAATAATTTTAGACATAAATGACGCTCCTATCAAAATTCTTCTTCGTTTGTTCGTTCTTTTTTCCCAGACCATAACTGCGGTCCAAAAAATATCTGACTTTTCCATTTAAACATTGTCAACTCAGCATTTCAAGTCAACATCCATATTGGCACCGCTTACAATATGAAGTCGATATTTTCTGATAAATTTTATTTGTGCCAAATGGACGGCACGGCCTTACGGAATGTTATTTTCTTTCCTTAATTTGTGTTATCCTCCTGATTTCCATTCATTTTAAAAAGCAAAAGCAGCGCGGGATTTTGCATCTCGCACTGCTTTTTCGCCATTATTTTTCTGTTTGAATCCATTGATCCAATTTTGCCATCATCTCCCGCATCGCCTGCTGGTTCGCAAAAGAAGGAAGATTCGCCAAAAGCGCTTGTTTCGGCGGCTTTGCGTCTTCGCCTTTTTTCTGCAAGATTAAAATGCTCTTTGCCTGCGCTTCGTCTTTAAACATAGTAGCCGGCAGCTGAAGAAGGGCGTTGATATACACTTTTTCCGCAAAAAACCGCTTCAGTTTATCGCTTTGCGCGCTGTCAAACAGATGGTTCGGAATCATAAAAAATAAGTATCCGCCCGGTTTTGTATGTTTGACGCTCTGCTCAATAAATAAGTGGTGAGCAAAAGAGTGGCCTTCATCCGCTTTCAGCTCAAACGCTTCAGCGCCTTCATCATTCGGATAGTAGCCGACCGGCAAATCGCAGATGACCGCATCGGCCGGTTCGATAAATAACGGCTGAAGACTGTCCTGGCAGAACAGCTCCATTTCTTTTTCCTGCAGATTCGCCTGAGCATAAGCGATCTTCAGAAGGACATCGTCGATTTCAATGCCGAAGCTTTTTCCCGCTTTGTCAGAAAGCTGGTTTGCCGCGGTCAGCAGAAGATTTCCGGTGCCGCAGGCGGGGTCCAGCAATGTCAGGCCTTTTCGGCCGCCCGTAAATTTATTCACGAGGTAACTGATGAAAAGGCCGATCGTATCAGGCGTCATCTGTCTGTTCGGATGGGACTTATCTTTGAGTCCTTTTAAAATGGCGAGCTGGAACGCCTTGCGGATCCATTCATGCTCCCATTTTCTGAAGTCTGCTTTCGCAAGCAGGCTGTTAAGCTCGCCGGTTTGCTTTTCCTGAAGCGGGAGCTGGTCGGCCTTTTCAAGAAAATACATCTCTCCCGCTTCCGCAAGCCCCTCAATATAAGAAATCTGAAGGCCTTCTGCTATCACTTGGGCGGCTTCATCTAAAAGTTCATAAATCTGACCGACATGGTCGTGTTGCATGCTGTTTCCTCCTTGCCATGAAAAGAGCTCCGCGGCAGCACCCGGAGCTCTTTTTCTCTCTTTACTTGATTAACGCTTTTGCAGCTTCGATAGGCTTTTCATAATTCGGGTGGTTTGTCGCTTCGCTTACGTATTCCGCGTAAACGACTTTTCCGTCCTGATCAAGGACGAATACGGAACGCGCCAAAAGACGAAGTTCTTTGATGTAAACACCGAATGCTTCACCAAATGACATCTCTTTATGATCCGATAATGTTTCAACTTTATCAATTCCGTTCGCTCCGCACCAGCGCGCTTGTGCAAACGGAAGGTCGGCGCTGATTGTATAAACGTTCACATCACCGAGTTTTGCGGCTTCTTCGTTGAAGCGGCGTGTCTGCGCGTCACATACGCCTGTGTCGATGGAAGGAATAACGGATATGATCGTTACTTTCCCTTTCATATCTGCTAATGTCTTCTCTTCTAATCCGTTTGTCAAAACCGTGAAGTCAGGAGCTTGGTCACCCGGTTTCACTTCTTGTCCGATCAGCGTCACGGCTCCGCCTTTAAATGTAATTTCAGCCATTCTGATTCCTCCCTTTATCTATGTATAGCTCTATCATAGTCGAGTTTTATGCAAACTGCAAAGGTTATGCCGCATCGTAAAAAAAGCTAACTGCGGGCGGCAGTTAACTTTTCTGTTATAAATCGATATCCGTTCTTTTTTGGTTCCGGCCTTTTTCATTCTTTTTAAACATATGCTGGATGCGTTCAATCGTTTGAGGCGCGGAGTCTAACAGTTTATCAATCAGATGGGTGTTTTCGTCCAAATGAAGCATACGCACGCCGTTTGTTCCGACAATCAGAAACGCAATCGGCGTAATGGATACTCCGCCGCCGCTTCCGCCGCCGAACGGGAGCTTCTGCTCTTTTCTTTCATCATCATCGGTTCTTTTTTCAGCCGGCTTTCCTCCAAACTCGCTTCCGCCCGCCGCAAATCCGAATCCGACCTTTGAAACCGTTAAGATTACGCTGCCGTCAGGCGTTTCAACAGGATCGCCGATGATTGTATTCACGTCAATCATTTCTTTTAAATTTTCCATAGCGGTTTTCATTAAACCTTGAATGGGATGGTCTGCCATATGCGCTCCTCCTTAAACTGATGAATCATTCTTTGAAGCAACCGGAACCGGCTGTTTCTTTCGTATGATAGAAAGTCCGTTCCGCCCGTATTTGAGCAATTTGAAAGCTGCACCTATAAGATGTCCAAAACGAAAAAAGAATATACACTGCAAATGCGTCTTGGATGCAGGCACTTGAAAAGACGGAATGACTTCGCACACCGGTTTATGTATGAAACGCAGATGATCATACAGCATCGCCGTAAGGCCTCCCTTTACGGCCCACAATCCGCCGGCAGCGATTCCCGTAACGGCGGCGTCCTTTATTCCGATAACCGTCACCCATTCGAACTTCGTAACACGGACTCCCGCAAGAAATGAGGCGCCGATTTGGCGCATCTGAAAAACTTGGTGCAGAATCATTTCTATTCTGTGAATGCTCTGTTTGACATCTTCATATGTGATTTTTTTCTTCTCTTTTTTCTGACCTTTCATTTCTGATTTCGTGTCCTGTTTGACATCAATTGACGCGTCTTCGCTGTTTACTTTAATGACGGGCAGCGTTTTTTTAATACGGATCAGCCCGTATAAGGCCGAGAGTTTAAACGTCAGTTTGTCGTTATCTTTATCGTGAAGATATTCGAGCGTCAGGTGAATTTTCATCCTCATAAGCAGCCAGGTCAAAATGAGAATGAGAATAACAGCTGCTGCGGCATATCCCATAAGCTTCACTTCCTTAGCAGCATTATCGCCAAAACCAAAAAAAATAAACCCGGACGTTTATTCCGGGTTTACTGCTTTTATTTTCGGTACAGCGCTTCGTGAATCACCGTTGTGTCGGCGATCAGATCATGAATGCCCTGCTTTTTGGGCGTAAACGCAATGACGATATAGAGAATCCAGATTTTATCGATATAACGCCCCACCGCTTCTCTGAAAATGACGGTGCTCCAAGTAAGAGGCTTTCCGGGCGTCAAAGAAGTGACCTTTAACCCGAAGACCATCTTGCCGAGTGTCTGATGAAACCATTTCGTCATGAACACAAAATAGGCGAGGTAGACGATCAGGGTTGTGACGGAATAAGCTGAGATTGTAAACATTCCGCTTGTTGCCGGGAGCTTCATCAGCGTGAAAATCGGTGAAACGATGAGATGGTTAAGTCCCCAGACCACCAGCCAATCGAGAAGAAACGCCCAAAACCTGATCCAAAAGCCCGCATATGCCTGCTCGGGCGCCCTCTGTTGTTCGGCTCCCTCTTCTTTGCCGTGAAAGCCTTCGTAAGTCGCGTCCATTCTTTCTCCCCCCCTACTTTGCATAGAGATACATCATCCGCGGCGAACCGGATTGCGAAATGAGTTCTTTCATATTCAGAAAATCAACTTCGCTTTTAAACATTTTCGCTGCGCTCATGGAAAAGAGCGAGCCTAATCCGAATCCTTCCTCGTATGTGATGACTGAAGCGTTTTTCATATTTTTATGGTCCTTTTTCATCGCGCTGATCGTATCATCGTAAAAACCGAGCTCATCAACGAGGCCGATTTTTTTCGCTTGTCTGCCGTCGTAGACACGGCCGTCGGCAATTTTTTTCACATCAGATTTTGACATGTGCCGGCCTTTTGAAATGACATTGACAAATCCTTCATAAGAATCGTTGACCATTGTCTGCATGATCTTTCTTTCTTCCTTCGTCATGTCGCGGGTCGGGGACATAATGTCTTTATGCGCGCCGCTTTTAATGGTTTCAAACTTGATGCCGAGTTCATCGGCGAGCTTGGAATAATTGACGCTTTCCATGATGACGCCCAGTGAACCCGTGAGCGTTTCCGGTGAAGCATAGATTTTATCGGCGGCCGTTGAAATATAGTAGCCTCCCGATGCCGCCATGGAGCCCATGGATACATAAATCGGTTTCTTCGTTTCTTTCTTTAGTTCTTCCAGTTTTTTATGTATTTCCGCGCTTTCGTACACGCCTCCGCCAGGGGAATTGATTTTCAGCACAATTCCTTTGACGCTTTTGTCTTCTTTCGCACGCTCAACCTGTTTTAAAAATGATCTGTGATCATACCCGCCTGAGCTGAGCAGGCCAGCGGACCCGCCGTTATCCTCAATCGTGCCGTCCACTTCAAGCACGGCGATTTTACTGCCGGGGCTGCCCTTATCCAGCGTCACTTCCTCTGTGTCATCTGTCAGTGATGCAAAGTCAGACCCTGTATCTCCGATATTCTTCAGCACCCCGACGGTCACACTTGCAATGACTGATACGCCGAAAATGCCGAGCGCGATGACGAGCGCAATCCATCTTTTTGCATTCATTTGTTCTCCTCCTTTTCTGTCAATATTCGTACGTTCCCCCGTAAAAAAAGATTCATTTTTTTCATGAAGCGCTTTCCCTTAACGGATAAACAGGAAACATGTTACACTATTGCCACAGGTATTTTAACACAATACCTGCTGGGAGAAAAACGTAAATATGACAGCAAAGGGGAATGGGGATATGACCGATCTTCGCCGCAATGTTTATTTTTTCCACAAACAAAACAACGAAACAAAAGAACAAGTCAGCTCTTTGAAGCAGCTTGCTGAATCGCACGGTTTTACAGTTGCGGCTCAACCGGAGGATGCCGGAATTATCGCCAGCATCGGCAGCGACGGCTCATTTCTGCAAGCCGTCAGAAAAACCGGATTCCGTGATGACTGCCTGTATGTCGGCATCGCTAAAAAAGGGAAAGCCCATTTGTACTGTGATTTTCACAGCGATGAGCCTGAAAAAATGGCGGCCAGCATGACCGCGGAACAGCTTGAGGTCAGAAAATACCCGCTCATTCACGTCACGGTGGACGGCAGCAATCATTTTCACTGTTTAAACGAGGTTTCCATCCGTTCAAGCATTATTAAAACGTTTGTGATGGATGTGTTAATTGATGATCTTCATTTTGAGACATTCAGAGGAGACGGGATGATCATTTCCACCCCGACGGGCAGCACCGCCTACAATAAATCTGTTTCAGGCGCCGTTGTTGATCCTTTGATTTCCTGCATGCAGGTATCCGAACTGGCGTCGTTGAACAACAACACATACCGTACACTCGGATCTTCGTTTATTTTAAGCTCAGACAGGAAGCTGACACTGCAGGTGGTGCAAGACGGCAATGAGCATCCGATTATCGGGCTTGATAATGAAGCGCTCAGCACGCGGAATGTCAAAAAGGTTGAGATTACACTATCCGATAAAAAAATCAAAACGGTGAAACTGAAAGACAACTCTTTCTGGGAAAAAGTAAAACGATCATTTTTATCATAAAAAAGAGGACGGGCATCACTGCCTGTCCTCTTTTTCATATACGATACGGCCGCCGACGACGGTTTTGACAGCTTCCAATTCATGAAGCTTTTTCGGGTCCGTCCTGAACGGATCACCGCTGAGTACGGTAAAGTCGGCATCATAGCCGGGGGCGATACGGCCGCGGCTATGTTCTTTATGGATGATGGCCGCGCTTCCCTCCGTGTAAAGCTGAATAGCTTCGTACACGGTCAGGCACTCTTTTTCATAATAGGCCGGACCTTCCGGGTGCTGCTTGCTCGTACGGAGCACAGCCGATTGAATACCCAGAAGCGGATCGGCCGGTTCTATCGGGGCATCTGAACCTCCGGCGCACAGCAGCCCTTTTGACAGCAGTGTTTTCCAGGCGAAAGCCGTTTTCATCCGCTCTTCTCCGAGCCTGTCAATCACCCACGGAAAATCACTGGCCACAAAATGCGGCTGAAGATCAAGTCCGATCGGCAGCCGGGCGGCTCTTTCAATCAATCCGTCATCTAATACTTGCGCATGAATGAGCCTGTCTAGCTGTCCGGGCTTTGCCGGGTATCTTTCGATAACATCCAGCACCTTTTCAAATGCAAGGTCGCCAATCGCGTGCACGGCGATCTCCATCCCTTTCTCTCTCGCTTTATAAACAAGAGCGGCAAGGGTTTCGTCATCATGCACCTGAACGCCGGAAACTGACGGATCATCGTGATAAGGCTTTTTCAATAGAGCGGTTCTGCCGCCGAGCGCGCCGTCAGCAAAAATTTTCATCGCTCCGTATTCCAGATAAGGTCCGGTCGATTTATCCAGAGCGCTCCAGCTGTCGACGGCTTCGTGATGTACGAGCAGATGGGCGCGAAAAGGATAAAGGCCGCTGCCGGTTAATGACTCGTACGCGGCAACGGGAACGGACGCGTCTCCGTAGTATGCCAGATCTTCTGAATGCCCGCCGGTCAGGCCTTTTGACCAGCAGTCCGTAATCGCCGTTTGAAGCGCGCGTTTGACATAGTGAAGTGAGACGGGCGGCAGGGCCTGTGTCACAAGCTCTTGGGCTTTATCCAGCAGGAGGCCTGTCGGACCGGTTCTGTCCCGGACGATAATCCCGCCGTTTGGATCAGGTGTTTCGGTTGTAATTCCCGCCGCGCGCAATGCGGCCGAATTAACCGCCGCGGCGTGCCGGCATACCCGCTTCAGCAGGACGGGGCGGTCGGGAAAGAGCGGGTCAAGGTCATGCTTCGTGACGTAAACCGGCCGTTCAAACAGATTTTCATCCCAGCCTTCGCCGATCAGCCATTCGCCATCTTCCAATTCACGCTCTGCTTCTTTTGCGGCCCGCAGTATCGCTTCTTTTGACGTCAGCTGCGACAAATCGAGGCGAAGCTGTTTTTCCCCGTGTCCGATTAAATGCATATGACTGTCCGTAAACCCCGGGAACATGACAGCTCCATGTAAATCGATTTCCTCCGTATCAGGCGAACCGTATGTTCCTTGGAGCTCCCGGAAGCTGCCCGTCTGCCTGACGACGCCTTCTTCGGTATAAACGGCTTCAGTGACATGATTCTTGTCCAGCATTGTATAGATGGTACCGCCGTGCCAAATCGCTTTCATCCCCGCTCACCCTTTATCCTGTATTATGCTTTTTTATCAGCCTTCAGCCGTTCTTCACGCTGTCTCAGCTCCACACGTCTGATTTTTGCGGACGCCGTTTTCGGCAGGCTTTCGACAAACTCAATTTCTCTCGGATATTTGTAAGGCGCCGTAATCGTTTTTACGTGGTTTTGCAGTTCCTTGACAAGTTCGTCACTGCGCTTTTCATCGTCTTGTAAAACGACATAAGCTTTTACGATTGAACCTCTGATTTCATCCGGGCTCGCCACGACGGCACATTCTTTCACTTCCGGATGCTTCACGAGCGCGTCCTCTACTTCAAAAGGCCCGATTGTATATCCGGAGCTGACGATGATGTCATCATTGCGGCTCTCAAACCAAAAGTAGCCGTCCTCGTCTTTTTTCGCGCGGTCTCCTGTAAGAAAGTAATCTCCGCGAATCTGCTTTTTCGTTCTTTCAGGATCTTTATAATATTCCTTGAATAAGGCCGGTGTGCTCAAATGCACGGCGATATCGCCCGTTTCGCCAGTTTCGCATATTTCGCCTTTATCGTTTATAATCTCCACTTGATTTCCAGGGGTCGGTTTGCCCATGCTTCCCGGCTTAATATCCATATCCTTCAGGACGCCGACTAACAGGGTGCTCTCCGTTTGGCCGTATCCGTCTCTCACTTTAATGCCGAAATGCTTCCGGAATACGTCAATGACTTCCCGGTTTAATGGCTCACCCGCAGAAACTGCGCTGTGAAGGGCAGAAAGATCATATTTGTCCAACTCCTCCACTTTTGCCATCAGGCGGTATTCCGTCGGGGTACAGCAGAAGACATTTACTTGATGGCGCTCCAGCAGCTCTAAATACGTCTTGGCGTTGAATCTGCCGTGATAAATGACTCCTGTCGCGCCGCTTCCCAGAATTGCGAGCAGCGGGCTCCACACCCATTTCTGCCAGCCGGGCGCCGCGGTGGCCCACACTGTATCGTCTTCAGAAATATCCAGCCATGCACCAGCTGATGTTTTTAAATGGGCAAAGGCCCAGCCGTGTGTATGTACAACGCCTTTAGGCTGGCCGGTCGTGCCTGAAGTATAGGACAAAAACGCCATGTCTTCTCTTGTTGTATCAGCTGTTTGAAAACTGTCTCCGTCCGCTTCAATCGTTAGGAGGTTTTTCCAGCCGACATTATTTTCACCGATTGACAATGTCACCAGCTGCTCGGTATTCACCTCGTCAAACGCGTTTATAAATGAAGGATAAACGATAGCGCCTTTCACTTCGGCGTGTTTGATCCGGTATTCAAGGTCTTTGGCGCGCAGCATTTCCGAGCAAGGAATGACGACCATCCCCGCTTTTAAGATCGCTAAATAAACGGCATACGCTTCAAGCACTCTCGGAACCATGACAATCAGCTTATCGCCTTTTTCAAATCCGAGACCTTTCAGGCGGGCTCCGATTTTATTCGTTTCTTCCATCAATTTTTCATACGTCCAGACTTTCTTGCCGCCTGTTTGATCTTCCCATATAAGCGCGTTCTTCTCTTTGGAACGGCTGAACTTTTCGATTTCATTTACAAGGTTATAGTTCTTTGGGGCGATTAAATCTTCTCGTTTTAACACGAACAACTCCTCACTTTCTTTCCCCATTATACATAAACATAGGCCATTACAATAAAAATATGCATAAATTGCTTCCCGCCTTCTATCTATACTCATGAAAAAAGAGCGGGGAATTCCCCGCTCTCTTAGCCATTATGTGAAGTTGTGATTAAAACTGCTGCTGGCTGCTTCCGCCCATGCTTTGCTGAGCAAAAGAGACAAGACGTTTTGTGATTTCTCCACCGACAGAACCGTTAGCGCGAGAAGTTGTTTCCGGTCCAAGGTTTACACCGAATTCAGAAGCGATTTCATACTTCATTTGGTCGATAGCTTGAGCAGCGCCTGGCACTAAAAGCTGGTTGCTGTTTCCGCTGTTTGATTGTTGTGACATGTGTATCACCTCCTTGTGAGTATAGAATGTGATAAAACACATGTCTTCATTCAAAAAAACTTTGGTAATTGTATACAGTTTTAAAACAGGCCGGCAAACTTATCGTGAGCTTCCTGCTCTGAGTAAACAGTGATGGTTTCGATGCCGGCAGCGGCCTCTGCAATCAGCGGTTCAAAATCAACGAAGCTTTCGAAGTGCTCGATTTTTTCTTTTTTCGGGCGTGTTTTCGGACTTGGCGGCGTAAAGATGGTGCAGCAGTCCTCAAACGGCTGAATGCTTGTTTCATACGTACCGATTTCTTTTGATTTCTCGATGATTTCTGTTTTGTCCATTCCGATTAAAGGGCGCAAAATCGGCGTTGCCGTCACGGCATTGATCGCATACATGCTTTCAAGCGTCTGGCTCGCTACCTGCCCGAGGCTTTCTCCCGTAATGATCGCGAGCGCTTTTCGTTCTTCTCTGATTCTGTCCGCGATTTGCAGCATAAGACGCCGCGTCGCCGTCATCGTATAGTTCTCCGGGATTTGTTTTTGGATGAGTTCCTGCGTCTTTGTAAACGGCACGATATGAAGTGTCATACTGCCGCCGAACTTTGCGAGGCATCCCGCGAGATCCATGACTTTCTGCTTTGCACGTTCACTCGTATACGGCGGACTGAAGAAATGTACGGCTTCAACAGATAATCCCCGTTTCATCGCGTAAAAACCGGCGACCGGACTGTCAAAACCGCCGGAAAGCATCAGCATCGCTTTACCCGCGGAACCGACAGGAAGGCCTCCGGCGCCTTTTTCGTTACGAATAGTCAGGAATGTCGCTTCCTCCCTGATTTCAATCCGAAGCGGAATATCGGGATGTTTCACATCGACGGTTAATCCATCCGTGTTTTTCAAAATATGGCCGCCGATTTCAGCGTTCATCGCATTCGTATCTAATTCAAACTGCTTGTAAGCCCGTTTGGTCTCTACCTTAAACGTATTCCCCGGTTTATATTCGCCTTCTATCGCGGCTAAAGCCGTTTTTTTAATGTCTTCCAGCTTGCTTTCGCATTTAATTGCGAGACTAAAGCTTTGAATGCCGAATATATTCTTTAATAAGGAACAAATTTCCTCCGGGTTTTCTCCATTAAGTGTAATTGACATCCGGTCCCGGTTTGAAAAGTATTTTACTTTTTTATAATCCTTTAATACCAGGCGGATATTCTGTTTTAATCTTTCAATAAAACTGCGTCTGTTTTTTCCTTTTGTGGATATTTCACCAAAACGGATTAAAATATGATCGTAATTCATATGCTACCTCATCATTTTTTTTAGTTTTTGAACAGCCGGCGCCAGCGCGGCCATAAACGGCTCCGTGATGTCAGCCGTATGGCTGAAGTTCAGGCTGACTCTGATGCTGCTTGATGCAATCTGTTCGCCTTTATTCATTTTCAGAAGAACACGGCTCGGTTTGTGCTCTCTTGCCGAACATGCCGCGGTTGTGGAGACATATATTGCTTTTTCCTCAAGCATGTGCAGCAGCACTTCCGCCTTCACGCCCGGAACGGAAAAATTAATGATATGCGGCGCGCTGTTTTCGGCGGGAGTATTGATGACGACCCCGTCCGTCCCGCTCAGCCTTTCCATGAGCGCATTCTTGGCAGCCTCCATGGAAGAAAGCCGCTCGTTCATGTCACGCGCGGAAAGATTGATCGCCTTCGCAAGGGAAACGGCGCCTGCCGTGTGTTCCGTTCCGGCGCGGACGCCTTTTTGCTGCGAGCCGCCCGTTATAAGCGGAATGAGCCGCGTTCCTTTTTTGACGATAAGCGCTCCGGTTCCTTTTAAGCCGTGAAACTTATGCCCTGAAACGGTGCAAAGGTCAATGCCCGCTTCTTCTATAGACAGAGGAACTTTATGAATGCCCTGCACATGATCAACATGAAACAGAATATTCCGGTGCTGCTTCAAAAACCCGCCGATTTCCTTTACGGGCTGAATGGAGCCGACTTCGTTATTGACATGCATGACGCTGACGATTATCGTATCCGGCCTGATAGCCGATTTGACGTCTTTCAAAGAAACGAAGCCGTTTTGATCGGCCGGAAGATATGTGACTTCAAAGCCGAACAGCTCTGTCAGCTGATCAAGCGTCTCCGTCACAGAAGGATGCTCAATCGCCGAAGCAATGATATGTCTTCCTTTACTCATGTTTGCCCAGGCTGCTCCCTTTAACGCCGCGTTATTCGCTTCAGTCGCGCCTGATGTAAATACAATATCATAATTTTTTAAACGCAAGGTTTTTTTTATTTGCTGAGCGGCCGCTTCAAGGAGCTGTTCCGTCTCAGTTCCTAACTGGTGCAGAGACGAAGGGTTGCCGAAATAACGGCTGCTCGTCTGTTTATACACTTCCAAAACCTCTTCATACGGCTCGGTCGTTGAGCTGTTGTCTAAATATATCATTTTTTTTACTCCTTTAATGAAAACGGTACATCGTATGATATTTATGCTACCATAACAAAAGTAAATATAAATTCGCAATAAATCGAGTATTGACTTCTCTGTACATTGCCATATAATAAGTAATGTTCGTCTTGTTATATTATCTGACAATTAATTGACAGAATATTTCAACATAGTATTTAGGAGGATTTTTATGAAACACTCACTACCTGTCAAAGATACCGTTATTATCGGTTTCATGCTTTTCGCACTTTTTTTCGGGGCAGGAAATATGATATATCCGCCGGAGCTCGGGCAAGCGGCGGGGCATAATGTCTGGAAAGCGATGGGCGGTTTCTTACTGACCGGCGTAGGTCTGCCGCTTTTGGGTATTATCGCCATCGCATTAACGGGCAAAGACGCAAAAGGGCTTGCCGATAAAGCTCATCCGGTATTCGGGACTATTTTCACCGTTGTGCTTTATTTATCAATCGGGCCGCTTTTCGCGATTCCGAGAACCGGAACCGTTTCATATGAAATCGGTGCAGTTCCGTTTTTAAGCGGCATTCCGGAAAGATTATCTTTATTTGTTTTCACGTTGATCTTTTTTGCTATTACGTATTATTTAGCTCTTAATCCTTCCAAAATCGTTGACAGAGTCGGAAAGATTTTGACTCCTATTAAATTCGGTATTATTTTAATCATCGTCGTAAAAGCCATTGTCACTCCGATGGGCGGACTGGGCGCCGTACATCAGGCATATTCCGGAACGCCGGTGTTCAAAGGATTTTTGGAAGGCTATAAAACAATGGACGCGCTCGCCTCAATCGTCTTCGGCGTCGTTGTCGTCAACGCTGTTAAAAGCAGGGGCGTCACCCAGCGTAAAGCGCTCGCGGCCGCTTGTATTAAAGCGGGTCTGATTGCAGCGGCAGGTTTGACATTCATTTATTTATCTTTGGCCTATTTGGGAGCGACAAGCACGGACGCTGTGGGGCCGCTCGGCGAAGGCGCAAAGATTTTATCAGCTTCATCCGATTACCTGTTCGGTTCACTGGGAAACATCGTTCTCGGCTCTGCCATCACCGTTGCGTGTTTAACGACAAGCATCGGGCTTGTCACATCTTGCGGCGAATATTTTTCAAAATTGATTCCCGCTTTATCATACAAAATGGTGGTTACGATTGTCACGCTGTTCAGTCTGGCGATTTCAAATTTCGGACTTGCTGAGATTATTGCATTTTCAGTTCCTATTTTATCAGCGATTTACCCGCTGGCGATTGTCATTATCGTCCTTTCCTTTATTGATAAAATCTTTAAGGAAAGACGGGAAGTCTATATCGCCTGCCTGATCGGAACGGGGCTGTTCAGTATCTTGGACGGTTTGAAGGCAGCAGGCATTCCGCTCGGATCATTAGATTCATTCTTAAACGCAAATCTTCCGCTTTACAGCATGGGAATCGGCTGGGTGCTTCCGGGCATTGCCGGAGCGATCATCGGCTGCATCATCACGTTTTTTACCAGCCCGCCCATCGAATTAAATAAAGCAAAATCGTAACATTCAGCGCTTGCGGCTTTACGTATATCAGCCGCAGGCGCTTTTTATATTCCGTGAGAAACTAAAAAACTGCACCTCTGATTTCCATCAGGGTGCAGTTTTTGCTTGTGCGTCTATGAAGCAGATTGATCAGCTTTAATTTTTTTCACGGCGCCGGGAGCTGCTTTTTCAACAGCATCTGCCGCCATCTCATAAGCTTCATTATAGCTGTAAGCGTAAAACAGCCGTTCCGCTTCTTTCAGCTGTTCGGATAAAATATGATTCTGGCTTCGGAAGCGGTTGCCGTACTGGATGATCCGCTCAATCAGCTTCACCTGAATCACAAGATCTTCCGCCTCTTCGCTGACTTCCTCAACCGCCTTTTCGGCTTCAGCCAGATGTTTGGCGGCTTCCTCCATGTTCAGCGGCAGCACTTCCAATTGGCTGACGGTTTCTTCTATATGATGATTTGCCGTCTCGAGCTTGTCCTTGACTTGTTCAGGAATTCCCGGCACGTTGCTTTTTTGCAGCATTCGGGCCGTGTCAGAAATGGTTTTCCGAAGATGCATCAGCGTTTCCCGCGCCTGCAGTTCTTCTTTTCTGAGCGCCTGCAGATTTTCACGGTATTCGGCATGTTCTTTCTGAGCCTCTTCCATCTGCTTTTCGATGGCCTCGACTTCTTCAATCAATAGAGAGTAAGCGACATGCTCACCATCAAGCTTTTCTCTCGCCTGCTCAAGGAGCCGGCCGATCGTTTCCAGCTGTTTTTCGAAGGCATGCTGTCTGCCGATTTCACCCGCCGTCAGCTGATAGCTTTCCTTGACGAGCTCCGTTTCGGTTTTTGTGCGGTCTTTTTCTTCCTCAAGCTTCTCATACGCGATGATCAGCTCAGGCATTTTGCTTAATACGGACTGTCCGGCTTCCACTTCGCCTTCCAGCTGGTCATACATCGATTGAATGGTTTCATCAATCAGCTGAAGAATGGCGGACGCTTCGTCGACATCCAATTCTTCCAAAAGCGCGTTTTCGGCCCGTTTCAATTGATTTGTGAGTGTATCCAGCTCTTTTTCGATTTGAATATGCTCCAATTTGTAGCCTTTTTCCGTCATTTCCCGGTAGCCGTCTTTCAGCTTGGCAATTTGGTTCGGCACGGTCTGTTTACAGTCCGCAAGCAGTTTCGGAACGTCATCTATGTATGTCTGAAGCTGATCCAGTCTGCGGTCCTGTTCAAGCAGCACTTTTCTCGCTTTGATGTAATTGCCGCTTTCCGTCTCTTCTTCGAACTCTTTTATGCCGCTCCAGATTTCGTCGAGATCCGTCTCCAGGCTGTTATAAAGCTCTCCGTAGAGATGGCTGTACGCCAGAAGGTTTTTTCGCGCTTTTGAATACCGCTCACGCACCTGTTCAATCTCTCCGCGGCTTTTTTCCTCGCTCGTCACAAGGTCGCTGATCTCACGCAGTATGCCTTCTATATTTGATTCGGCTGCAGTGAGAAGGTCGTCGATGTGGACAAGCACCTGATTCGCTTTTTTAAACCGGTATTTGTCGGCGTTCTCTTCGGCATCATAAAGGAGCTCTTCTACTTTCGGCAGATGGGCTGTGACAATTTCATCCCACTCTTCGCGCCATCTTTCAAAGAACTCTTCCGTCTCTCCGGTCATTTTCAGATGTTTGATCTTGGACATTTCTTCCACTATCGAACGGTTTAAAATTTCAATCTTCCATGACTCCAGCCGGTCAATTTCCGTATAAATTTTTTTCCTGAAAAAGTAGCCCGCCGCAAAGAGCGCGAGCAGTATAACCAATAATCCGATGACTAACTCCATAATGAGCCCCCTTGTTGTTCTCTTAATCTGTCAGGGTGTTTTATGTATTCAGAAAGATTTCAATATATGTATTGAGAAAATCTGTCGTTTTCATTGTTATTATGATACCATGTAACCAACATTTTTTGATCAGAAATCAAAAACTTTTTGCATAATTTCGGCAGGATTCTGCAATTTTTTAATGGAGTGACACAAATGGAAAAACGAGACGCTCATATCCACACGCCTTTTTGCCCTCACGGCTCGAAGGATGCGCTGAAACAATATGTCGAAAAGGCCCTGGAAAGAGGCTTTGACTCGATCACATTTACAGAGCACGCCCCCCTTCCTCCGTCATTTCAAGATCCCGTACCGCTTCAGGACAGCGCGATGGATCTCAGACAGATGGAGGTTTATTTGGAGCGGCTGTCACACCTGAAAAAGGAATACGATGGACAAATCAGCATTCTGACTGGGCTGGAAACCGATTTTATCACAGGGTATGAAGAGGAAACCGCGGCGTTTCTGAACACGTACGGCCCCTCACTGGATGACGGCATTTTATCCGTTCATTTTTTGAAGACCGGTCCGTCTTATATATGCCTGGATTTTGACGAGCACGCCTTTCAGCAGCTTGCCGACCGCTTCGGAAGCGTTGAAGCCGTATATGAACAATACTATGAAACTGTGTATTCTTCCATTGTAACACCGCTCGGCCCCTTTAAGCCAAAACGGGTCGGCCATATCACGCTCGTCAAAAAATTCGCGCGCCTTTTCCCTTACAGCATGTCACCTCAAATAAGAGAGCTTGCGGCCCGCTGTCTTGACGCCGTGAAAGAACACGGAATGGAGCTGGATGTGAATACATCCGGGCTCAGAAAGAAATTTGCCGGGGAAGTATACATGGAGGATTGGATGGCTGGGACGGCGAAGCAAAAAAAAATCCCGCTCATATTCGGGTCGGACGCCCATCAAGCGGAAGATGTCGGCAGTTCCTACGAAACGTACAAAAGCATCATTACTTCATAAGCGCCGCATCAGGCCGTCGGAACACGCTTTCGATCCAGATCTTCACCTCTTCAAAATACCTTTTATAAAAGTACGGTTCATGAGGCTGCATATAGAGCACCTCCGTAATGTATTGGGGCTGAAGATACGGCATCATCAAGAGGGATTTCAATTGCAGAATAAAATGCGGCACGGGCAGCGTCAGCCGTCTGTGGCGTGACTGCCCTTCTTCAATCACCAGCTGGAAAATATATTTTTCTTTCATTAAGTAAGTAGACATAATTTCCCTGATCAGCACGGAATCAATCGTCACTTCCCGGTACACAAACCGCGTTAATTGACGGTTATCGTGCTGATAGGATAAAATATCGAAAATCACCCGCAGGATGCGTTCCTGCGCGTCTTCACCGTTCATACTGACGGCGGCTTTTTCCAGCGCTTCAGTATAGCCTTCGTAAAACTCGGAAACTAAATGTTCCATTAATCCGCCTTTCCCTTTAAAATAGTAGGAGATGTGCGCAACATTTACATCAGCTGACTTTGCGATTTCACGGACGGACGTGCCGGAATAACCTTTTTGGTTAAACAGCTGGACAGCGGCGTTAATAATTTTGTCTTTGGTGCTTACTTTCATACGGCTCACCCCTTTATGTGTAACAATTCAAGCAGAAAGGCGCCGTTCCTGTAAGAACTTCTCGACAAATGCCGGCAGAACGGCCGGAACTTTGTTTGATATTATAGAAAAAGTGAGGGTTTTCCATGTTTCATGTCGAAAAACAATCCGGAGATAAAGAAAAAAGTTATCAGCTTCTGCTTAAACAGCTCGAAGCCATGACAGAGGATGAAACGGATGCGATCGCAAATTACGCGAATGCGTCAGCGCTTTTATACCATTCATTACATGAAGTCAACTGGGCGGGGTTTTACTTCGCTAAAGAGGGCGAGCTCGTGCTCGGACCGTTTCAAGGACTTCCTGCCTGTGTGCGCATTCCGTTCGGCAGAGGCGTATGCGGCACTGCCTACTCTAATGGCGACGTGCAGCGGATTGCCGATGTGAATGCGTTCCCGGGACATATCGCCTGTGACGCGGCTTCCCAGTCAGAAATCGTCCTCCCGATCCGCGTAAACGGTGAAGTGATCGGTGTGCTGGACATTGACAGCCCCGTGAAAAACCGTTTTGATGAAACGGACGAAACCTATTTAGCAAAGTTTGTTGAAACGCTTGAAAAACGATTAGGATAAAAAAAGGAGCCCGGCCGGCAGGCCGGCTCCTTTTTTATGTCGTCGTGCTGTTTTGATGGATGATCAGCCGGTTTTTGCCGTTCCGTTTTGCGATATAAAGCGCCTCGTCCGCTTGCTGAACGAGCATTTTCAACGGCATCGGGCCTGTCTTTGACCAGCAGGAAACACCGCAGGAAATCGTCACGCGCGGCTCGGTGTTTTCCCGGATGGCGCGAACAAGCCTTTTAGCGATGCGTTCTCCGGATGACACGTTGATATTCGGCAGATACACAGCCAGCTCCTCGCCCCCCCACCTCGCAGCGACATCATGCTCACGAATATGGTTTTTCATAACGGAGGCCACCTGAATCAGGATCGAATCTCCCGTTTGATGACCGTATGTATCATTAATGGTTTTGAAATTATCGATATCAACGAGGATGAATACACCCCGTTTATGAATTTTCATGCTGTATTGAATTTTCTCATCCAAATAGGTTCTTGAATACAGCTCCGTCAGCTGGTCTGTCTGAACAAGATGCTCAAGCCTGTCGCGCAGCATGGAGTTCGTGACCGCCAATGTCGCATGGTGAATGAGCGCTTGAAAAAGCTTATACATTTCAAACGTAAAAGCATACAAATCCTTTTTCAATAAAATCGCGAACCCGAAGACGGTGTCATTTTCGATCATCGGCACCGCCATCAGCGAGCCGTAGCCGTTTTCGCCGAATACAGTCTTTCCGCTGCCGATAAACACGCCCTTTTCTCCCTCGAACAGCTTTTCTTTCACAATGCTGATATAGGGGTTCGCACGTTCTGTCTTAAAAAAAGCGGTATGTCCCGGAAGCAGATTTTGCGTCTCAAAATGATCAATATGAAAAAAAGCCACTTCTTCCGCATGAAACGATTGGGTCATAATAGCGGCGAGCTCCCGCATCGTATCAGTGAGTCTGAGGCGCTGATTCAGCTGGCGCGATGTTTCATTAATGAGCTCCAGATTCGCAATGCTTTTTTTCGATTGCTCATAGAGCTGCGCATTTTCAAATGCTTTTCCCGCTGCGCCCGCAAGCAGCAGCATTTCACTGAGAGTACTGCACGAAAGAACGGCATCCTGCAGCCCCTCCGTCTTCAGAACCCCGTAAGTCCCCTGCTGGCCTTTGATCGGCAGATAAGCAGATGACCTGCCTTTTCTGAGCAGTCTCCCCGATAAATAAACCTTCTGGGCAGACGGATCGGCATCTTTTCCGTCCATATGTAATTCTTTTGCGGGAAGCTGTCTGTCCGTATCCTGATCCTGCGTGATAAACAGTGAAAAACGGAAAGACCGGAAAGCCGTACTCAAACTTGCCTGCAGTTTTTCCAAAACCTCATTTTGGTCTAAAAGCGAATGGAACATTTCTGTCATTCTGTGAATTTTCCGCTGATGCTTCGTTTTGTCAAACAGCCCGCTTTGTCTCACAGATTGATTAATAAACTGAGTAACGATCTCAGGCAATGATTCCGGGATCGGCAGCCCGCCTTCCGAGCGCAGATAAAAGGATCTGCCGGACGTCTGATTCCTGATCATAAAACGGCCGTCACTCTCTTTCAGCGGAGCATAATGCGGTTCATCTTCTGTTTTTATGGTGAAACGTGTTGATTCTGCCGGTGAAAGGGTCAATGAAAGAGATGTAAAGCAGGATTCTAGAGCTGAGGCCAGCCATAACAGCGAGTCGGATAATGAGACGGATTCAGATTTCGTTAAGAAAAAAGAAAGCATTTTCTGATGAAAGGCCGTCACTTCATCAATTGTTTGTTTTTTCATTTTTATCACCTAAACATGTACTACTCATTTTTGTACATTATATCATAAACCGGCACTCTTCATGGAGAAATGGTTGACGGCGGCGGGGAAAAATCATATAATGTTCTTTGTGTGAAATATTGCAGCCTTTTTGTTCAGCTTCTGTGTTTGCATTTTGTTCCTTAGCTGTAAGGTGTATCGTGTAACTCTCTGCTGCTGGAGCGAGGATACATGAAAACAAAATGTGCACGGTCGGATCGAACAGACGGTTTTTATTTTCCACAAAATAAAACCAAAGGAGGAGTCACATTATGGCTCGCTATACAGGTCCATCTTGGAAACTGTCTCGCCGTTTAGGAATCTCTCTTAGCGGTACAGGTAAAGAATTAGAAAAACGCCCTTACGCACCAGGTCCCCACGGTCCGGGACAGCGTAAAAAACTATCAGAATATGGTTTGCAATTGCAAGAAAAGCAAAAACTTCGTCACATGTACGGTGTAAACGAACGTCAATTCCGCACATTGTTTGACAAAGCTGCAAAAATGACTGGTAAACACGGCGAAAACTTCATGATTCTTTTAGATGCACGTCTTGATAACGTTGTGTACAAGCTCGGTCTTGCGCGCACTCGCCGTCAAGCTCGCCAATTAGTTAACCACGGTCACATCCTTGTTGACGGAAGCCGCGTTGACATTCCGTCTTACCAAGTAAAACCTGGTCAAACAATCGGTGTTCGCGAAAAATCAAGAAACCTTTCTATCATCAAAGAATCTGTAGAAGTAAACAACTTCGTTCCTGAGTACCTTACTTTCGACGCTGAAAAGCTTGAAGGTACATTCACTCGTCTTCCAGAGCGCTCTGAGCTTGCTCCGGAAATTAACGAAGCGCTTATCGTTGAGTTCTACTCCCGTTAAGTAAAACGCTCTTTAAAGAGCATTGGATTAAACCCCGGACATGTTGTGAGGACAATGTTTCCGGGGTTTTTCTTTTGGGCTGTCAGAATAATGGGCAGATGCTCCCTCTCTTTATTAAAAAAGCCCCTGTCCGGGGCTTTTTTTATGTGCCTACTGGCTTTTCAGCTACATGTACATTAGAAAACCCCATTTGACAAGCAGAAGCGATTTTTTACATAATAAATCACCATACCTTACAAAAAGGAGAGACGAAATGAACAGCATCCCCTCTATCGTCAGCAAGCACAAAGCCTATTTTGCGGCGGGGCATACGAGACAGCTAGAATCGAGACTGAACATGCTGCAAAAGCTGAAACAAGCCATCAAAACACAAGAAGCCGATATAACAGCCGCTCTCTATCAGGATCTCCATAAATCCGAACAGGAGTCGTACACGACAGAAATCGGAATTGTACTGGAGGAAATCAGTTTTGTGATGAAGCGGCTGGGAAAATGGATCAAACCGAAACGAGTCAAAACGCCTCTGACTCACCTAGGCTCGAAAAGCATCATTATCCCTGAGCCATATGGAACCGTTTTGGTGATTGCGCCTTGGAATTATCCCTTGCAGCTGGCGCTTTCACCCTTGATTGGAGCCATTGCGGCCGGAAACACAGTCGTTCTTAAACCGTCAGAATACACGCCGGCGGTTTCCGCTGTTCTTTCCAAACTCATCAGCAGCGTTTTTCCGAGTGACTATGTCGCTATGGCGGAGGGCGGGCCCGACGTCAGCACTGTGTTATTACAGCAGCCCTTTGACTATATTTTCTTCACTGGAAGCGTTGCCGTGGGAAAAATCGTCATGGAGGCCGCCGCCAAACAATTAATTCCCGTTACCTTGGAGCTCGGCGGCAAAAGTCCCTGCATTGTCCATAAGGATGCTGATATACAGCTTGCCGCCAGACGCATCGTCTTCGGGAAATTTACAAATGCAGGGCAAACCTGCATCGCACCGGATTATTTATTTGTCCACCAAGATATCAAAACGAAGCTCACAGAAGAAATGAAGCGTGCGATCAGTGAATTTTACGGCCCTCAGCCTGAACAAAATCCGCAGTACGGCAAAATCGTCAGTGAACGCCACTATCAGCGGCTGCTCAGCTTTCTGAATGATGGCGTCCCGCTCACAGGCGGACAATCTGATCCCGCTCATCATAAAATTGCGCCGACCATTCTCGAACAAGTGAGGGATGACTCTCCAGTGATGCAGGAGGAGATTTTCGGGCCGATTCTTCCGCTCTTTACATACCGTGATATCGGGGAAGTCATCGAGAAAGTCCAATCGCGCCCAAAGCCGCTCGCCCTGTATCTCTTCACAACAAACAAAGGAATCGAGCGAACTGTTTTAGAGAATCTGTCGTTTGGCGGCGGCTGTGTCAATGATACGTTAATGCACGTCGCGACACCGTATTTGCCATTCGGCGGCGTCGGGGAAAGCGGCATCGGCAGCTATCACGGATTTGACAGCTTTAACACGTTTACGCACAAAAAAAGCGTCGTCAAACAAACGAACCGCTTCGACTTCGCTTTCCGTTATCCTTCTTCCAAAAACGGGCTGCGAATGATTAGGAAAATACTTAAATAAAAAGCGCAGAGTATCTGCGCTTTTTATAAATCCTCTATACACCAATTAATCGGTTCGCCTTCCAAATTAAACCTATTTTTAAAAGTTCAAATCGAAGTCTAACAGCAAAAATGAACCAACCCAACTGTAGGAAAGGTTAATCCTCATCACCCTGGTGAGTCCTATAATAATTCTCAGCAGTATAGATATTCCATTCCCAAAAACTTGATCCCTGAGATAAAATATACCTATCTAAGAATATCTCAAAATTAAGTTGCATTGGTTAATACTCAATAAATCCGCGGAACCATAAATAGTTTGGATCTGTGGACATTTTGGTGTTGTCAATTAACAAATAACATCCGTCTAACAGATGTGCGACAGGAATAAACTGAGGCTCTAAAAAACCATTTTGCATATACTTTTCAATCTCTTCTACATTAAGAATATGCAAACCCCCACCCACATTCTCACCGTAAATCAACAAATCAAATATTCTGGCTCCGTTATGCAATTTTAAAAAGGTTTTATAATCTTCAGGAAGTGAGACTTTTATTTTCTTCTCAAAACTCTCAATCTCCAGATCTGTTGCACCTTTAAAGAAAGTACATTCTGTTTCTAAAAGAGCTCCTTCATTCCCTAAAATTTTCAAGCGGCCTTTTTCATCAATTAATTCTTTTAGCCCTTGAAGCGTTTTTTCAACAAAAACTGCCATTGAGCCTCCTCTTACTTATTAATATTTATCCCACCAAGGATTTAATAGGTTTTGGTGCATATCACGAGGGAGAGGATACAAATTATTAAAATTATTCTTTCCCCCATACTTTAGCGGAAGCACATGGTGAATATCGAATGAACTCCAATTCCACTTTGGATCACCGTATGTGTCGATGTACTTCTTGAATAGTTACCTCGATCCGTTCTGCTATTTCATTTTTCTCTTTTATCGACAGGTACAACCGGGAAATTTGCTTTAGCCGGTAAAGGCATTGTTTTTTTGCTGTGAGTATTTATTATCTCTGGATACAGCATTGCTATTTTATTCGCAAGAGCAGGAGCCAATGTTCCAGTTGAAGTATCAGGAAGTGAACCTTTCCATCCGGCTACCGAAGTATGTTGGGACATAAAAAACTTTGTCTTTTTAGGATAATACGACTTTGAATATGATTTACCTGCTTGAAAATACTATAGACTGGAATGAGAAGGACGTTTAAACATATAAAGACAGTCTGTTAAACAGACTGTCTTTTCTTGTTATGATTTTGCTGCGTCACACCATACTCAGCTGCGGTTCAAATAATTCATAGTGAATGGATTCCGGCGGTGTATTGAATTCAGAAATCAGCTTTTTCATTTCTTTAATGAACGACGGTGATCCGCACAGGTAAAAATCAGCATCTTTATCTGTCATCACTTCTTCTAACAGCTGTTTGTCAATCCGGCCTTCCCGAAAACGAATGTTTTCTGAACGGTCTTGTTCGGACGGCTCGCTGTAAATAAAGAGGGTGTCAACGGATGAGTGTTCCGCGGCTTCTTCAGCTTCGTGCCGCAACGCATGATACTCTCCGCTCCTTGCCGCATGGATAAAGAGAACGTTTCGCTGCGGCTGGGTTTTGGCAACCGTCTTTAACATGCTGATCATCGGAGTAATTCCGACACCGGCACTGATGAGAACCAGATTCTTTTTGGAATCAGGGTCTAATACGAAATCCCCGGCCGGAGCGCTGATCTCAATTGAATCCTTTTCGTGTAATTGGTCATGCAGATATGAGGAAACAACCCCTTCTTTTTTCACGGAAATCCGGTAATAATCCTTACCGGACACGTCGGATAAGCTGTACTGGCGGATATGCGTATAGCCCGTGTCCGGAATGTATACTTTTACACTGATATACTGCCCCGCTTTGAATTCGGGGAGAACTTGTCCGTCTTCCGGTTTTAAATAAAACGACGTTATCTCTTTGCTATCTTTTACCTTTTTATCAATTGTAAACGCCTTATAGTCTTTCCAGCCGCCTTTTTGCGTTTCCGCTTGTTCGTACATGTCCTTCTCAATTCCGATAAAAGCGTCTGCAATGACGCCGTATGCTTTTTCCCATGCCTGAATGACCTCAGGAGCGGCCCCGTCTTTTAGCACATCCTTTATCGCGATTAACAAGTATTTTCCAACGATTGGGTAATGCTCGGGCTTAACACCGATACTCCGGTGTTTATGGCTGATTTGTTTGACGACGGGAACGATGTTTTCCAGCCGGTCAATATTGGCTGCGGCCGCAATCACAGCATTCGACAAGGCCGTACGCTGTGTTTTTTTCTTTTGATTCGTCTGATTAAAGATATTCAGCAGCTCAGGGTGATGCTGAAACAGCAGGTCATAAAACCGGCCTGTGATTTCTTCACCATGCTCTTCTAAGACCGGCACTGTGCTTTTAATGATTTCAATCGTTTTTTCATCGAGCATTCTGAAATCCCCCTAAAGATGTATGCATCTCGATTGACCTGAGAAAAGAATCGTTTTTGAATTCTTTTTTATAGATTTCCCCGCTCAAAAAGGGTTAGCCATTCCAATTTGAGGCGGATTCAGGAAAAACCAGAAAAACGAAATTGCATATGAAAAATTGTGGACTTGCCATGGGGTACTTGTCCGATGCAAAATCCCCCTTTTCAGCATTTAATAAAGTACGGGAGGTGAGATGAATGGGTAAAAAATCGAAAGTGTATTACTGTGACCCTAAGTATATTGTGACTGACAAGTATACTGACAAAGAAGTGGTTTACGTCCATCCCATCAAACACATTAACAGAGAGCATATCCGTTATGTTCCCCGCCACGTGTATCAGGAGGAAACAATTCACGAAGTCATTGATCCGGGCGATCCGGGGAAATGCGGGTGTAAAAAGAATAAAAAAAGACACAAAAAGTAATTGGTTCGATTTCTTGCCTTATCTCAGGTTAAACACGTAAGTTTCAGCAGACCTCCGTACCTTTTGGCTCCTCTTTTTCAGAGGGGTCTTTTTTTCATGCCGTATCTTCAAGCAAATACGTTGTGAGGCGGCAATCCGCCTGATATTCTTGTCATATACAAACTCACAGGAGGCATGATGTATGAGCAAAAAAATCGCAGTTCTGATGACAGATCAATTTGAGGATATTGAATATACAAGCCCGGCGGAAGCATTTAAAGAAGCGGGCCACAGTGTGGTGACAATAGATTTGGAAGCAGGGAAAGAAGTGACGGGCAAGCACGGTGAGAAAGTAAAGATCGATCAAGCGATCTCAGACGCAGACGCCAAGGAATTCGATGCGTTATTGATTCCCGGAGGCTTTTCACCGGATCTTCTGCGCGGAGATGACCGCCCGGGTGAATTCACTAAAGCATTCGTGGAAAATCAGAAACCCGTTTTCGCAATCTGCCACGGCCCGCAGCTGCTGATTGATACCGACCTTCTTAAAGGAAAAGATATCACGGGATTCCGCAGCATCCGCAAAGACTTAATCAATGCCGGCGCACATTATAAAGATGAAGAAGTCGTCGTGAGCCATAACATCGTAACGAGCAGAACACCTGACGATTTGGAAGCCTTTAATCGTGAATCATTGAACCTGCTGAAATAAGAGAAAAAAGCACAGACCCGTTCAGTCTGTGCTTTTTTATGGACTCTTAAAGAAACACCGTTCGTTTAGACCTATTCTCCGGCCCATCCATAATAAGTAAAATAAAGAGAGGATGTTTTAAAACCCGACGGGAGGTTCACTTATGTGGATGATCATTTTGCTGCTTATCATTTTAATCGGTTTTACCGGTAATATCGTCTCGCTTTTGAGAGCGCAAAAACACGCATCTCAAAGAATAATTGAGCTTTTAGAAAAGCAAAGCCGAAAATAATCTGTTAGCGCTGTGTTACCCATAATAGTAATAATAATTCCGGCAGATTTCCTGAAATATGATTTGATGCCCTTTCTCGTTCGGATGAAGACCTTCTGACATGCACATGCTGCGGAAAGCGGGATTATACGGGTCGATGAGATCGGTGTCAAACAGGTCGGCATATGGTACAGAGAGGAGTGTGCAGGCTTCTTTTTGGGCTTTCACATAGTCAGCCAGCTTCAGGCCCAGTTTATTTTTATCAGTATCACGGCGGACGATTTTTCCTTTTGATATTTTTGCTTGTCTCGTTGGGGTCACCACAATGATGCTCGCGCCTTTATTTCCGCTCCGCAGCTGCTGGATCACTTGGCAGAAGCCTCCGTAAAATGTGGTGATATCCTTTTCATCTGTGCCGATGGGAATGTGGTTGCACCAATCATCATCTGTTCCCTGGACTATGATGACATCATGTCCCTTTGTTTTAAGCGCCTGCTGATAAATGTTATCGCTTCCGTTGTTGCTCATATTAACGCCGCTGACAGACAGATTGGTTATTTCAGCGTTTGTCCGGTCTTTCAGAATGTCACCAAAGCCGTATTCCGCACGCAGCCCCCGGGCGACGCTGTCACCTAAGATCGCGATTTTTGAAGCCTTCCGCAGCCTGCTTATGCTGATGAAGTCAACGCTGATATGCCCGCTGTCCGTGATATGCAAAAGCTTGCTGCTTATGTTTGGCAAAGAGACTGTCTTTCCTGCAGAGTTATAAAAATCCTCATTCAGCTTCATTCGGCGTCATCCCTTCCTTTTTATCCTCCGGCATCTTTTTTGGCATGAAAAACGGACACGAACAAACAGCGCTATGTTGTCAGTTCAGTGTCCGCAGATGATGATACTGGATCTTTTATGCAGTTCTCTTGCCATTATAGCAGATCTCCGTTACTTGTAATAGAGTCTGCAGTCAGCATTTAAAACAGCGTTTGCGGGTGCGTTTTTGATGAGACTGTCTGCTGCGGGAACGGTGTGTCCGGCGATGCGTCCGTCTTCTGCTGCGGGAACGGTGTGTCCGGCGATGCGTCCGTCTTCTGCTGCGGGAACGGTGTGTCCGGTGATGCGTCCGTCTTCTGCTGCGGGAACGGTGTGTCCGGTGATGCGTCCGTCTTCTGCTGCGAGAACGATGTGTCCGTTTTCTGCTGCGGGAACGGCGCGAACATTTTTTAGAAACCGGTTCTTGGTATAAATACTCCCCTAAACCTTCTCTTTCCGCAACGGCAACTCCATGTTCAATTTCTTTAACAGAAATAGCGTTCAATTCTGTTCACCTCCCTTTTTCTTTACAACATAACGTATGAAATGAACCCCTCACGTGTATAAGCTTCTCTCTCATATGAGCGAGAAATGGTCATTTACACAACAAAAAGACCCGTGGGAACGGGCCTTTTGCAGGCATTTTGCCGGGAACAAACGCAAACATAAGATCGATTTATTTCTTCCTCTCGCTCTCCGGCTCGGGGTGAATCATTACCTGTGCTTGTTTGAATTCATTCGTAATATCTCTTTCAATGCGGTCACACAGGTCGTGCACGTCTTTAATCGTCACGTGAGAGGCTACGACCAGGTGAAAATCAATATACTCCTGCGGGCCGGAGCGTCTTGTACGAAAATCGTGAATTTCAATAAATTCCTGTTGAAATGTTTCAATAATCTTTAAAATTGTTTTTTCTTCCTCTTCCGACAAACGGGTATCAATCAGCGGCGGGAATGCTTCTTTCATTAACTTAAACGCTTCATATATGATATACACCGCCAGCACCATACCTATAATGGGATCAAGTATGTACCACTCCGTTAAGGTAACGACCAAAAGGCTTGCCGCTACGCCTAATGATGTGTACACGTCAGTCAGTAAATGCAGGGCATTTGATTTCATTGCCACGGAATTAACCTTTTCGGCTTCTCTTTTTACGAACTTCGAAACGATCAAATTAATGAGAGCCCCCGCAAGCATCACAACAATTCCCAATACAGGCAGATGAACCGGCGCGGGGTTGACCAGTTTTTGAACGCATTCATATATCATCCAAATCCCTGCCGCAAAAATCAGAATCGTCTCGATAGTCCCCGACAGATTCTCGACTTTTCCATGACCGTACGGATGCCCTGTATCAGCCGGCTTTTTTGAAATCCTGACGGAGATAAAGGCAATGAAGGCGGCGATCAAATCTAAAAAAGAATGAATGGCTTCAGAAAGTATCGCGACAGATCCGGTTATTATCCCCACCACTATTTTGAGCATGACGACCAGGGAATTGCTTATAACCGATAAAAAAGCGATTTTAGAGGTGTTTTCCACCGTGATCCTCCTCTTTTTTACTTCTTGAATTTATCGTATCAAACGGCATTCGTGTGGGTCTACGGCAACGTTTTTCACAAAAGCCATACATGTAACTGGCCATAAACTAAGTTGGAAAGCGACAAAACGGGCGCATCTTTCTTTCAGCACTCAAGTCCCATTGACAAGATATAACCGCTTACATTATAGTAGTTTCATGAATAACCACTACGGAGGATGTTTATGGAGGATGTTCTGAAAGAATTACAGAAATTTGGATTTTCTCAATATGAATGTAAAGCATATATCGGCTTGTTGAAACACTCGCCTGTTACCGGATATGAAATCAGCAAAAGGTCAGGCGTTCCCCGCTCAATGATCTATGAGGTATTGGGGAAATTAGTTGATAAAGGCGCTGTCCATATTGTGCCGTCTGATCCGGTTACATATGCCCCGCTGGCCGGAAAAGAATTAATCGACCGGCTCCGGCATGATTTTGAGAGCTCATTCGGCTACCTTGAGGAAAAGTTATTGGCACTGGAAAGCGAGCAGGAGATGAATGTCATCCGCCGCATCAGCACGAATGATCATGTCATCAATGAGATGAAGGATATGATTGAAAAAGCCGAGGAAGAGTTGTGGCTGTCTGTCTGGGAACAGCAGATTCCCTTTATTCAAGAAGCCGCTAACAAACGCGCCGCCGAACAATTGCCCGTCTTTTCGATTGTGTTTGGCCCTCCGGAAGTGAAGCTCGGAAATACGACACATCATAATATGTCTCCTGAAGTGGCGGAGAAACGGATGGGCGGAAGATTAACGATAGCTGCCCGAGATAATAAAGAAGTCTTAATCGCCAATTTTTCTCCGCAGACGAATGCCTGGGCCATTAAATCAGAAGATCCCGCTCTCGTTCTCGTGGCTATGGAATATATGAGGCACGATCTGATGTTCGCGGAGCTTGTGAAAGAAGTAGGGGCTGAGAAAGTTGAAGGCCTGATGAAACAAAACCATTCGTTATTTCATGTCGTCACCGGAAATCGGTTCATTTAAATGTGAACCGTATTTTCTTTGATTTTTTCATTAGTCGTTATCATTATAATCTCTATGAAAGGAGTATAAAAAATGATTAACACAGAAGTGCAAAAAACCGCCGTTTCCCGGGAAATGAACGATACGTTTTTACAGGGGGTGCGGGATTGTGTGCCTACGCTGCTGGGCTATATGAGCATCGGTTTTGCTTTCGGCATCGTTGGCGTTGCCTCTCATCTAAGCATTCTTGAAATTTGTTTGTTATCTTTGTGTGTCTATGCCGGCGCCGCCCAATTTATTATTTGCTCACTCCTTGTTTCCGGGAGTCCGATTTCCGCCATTATTTTAACGACGTTTATCGTCAATCTGCGGCACCTTCTGCTGAGCCTGACCATCGCGCCGTATTTCACGAAATACTCTTTGCTGAAAAATATCGGCTTCGGGGCTTTGCTTACTGACGAATCTTTCGGGGTAGCGGTGAACAAAGCGGCTCAGAACGGCAGGTTATACGATAAGTGGATGAACGGCCTCAATATAACCGCTTACATGTGCTGGGTTATTTCCTGCGTGATGGGCGGGCTTCTCGGACAATGGATATCTGATCCTTACGCGCTCGGCCTGGACTTTGCTTTGCCCGCTATGTTTGCGGCGCTGCTTGTGCTGCAATTGCAGTCGTCCGCTTCGGAAAAGCTGAAGCACAGCCTCTCCTTAATTCTCTATATGATCATTTTTATGGTCTTGTTATCGTATTTCGTCCCGTCACACATCGCGGTCATCGCCTCAACCGTGATTGTGGCAACGATCGGGGTGGTGACGGACAAATGAGCATCAGCACACAAATGATCTGGATTATACTCGGCTGCATGGTTGTTACACTCGTGCCGCGCATTGTTCCGTTTATATTTGTCCGGAACATTCAGATGCCTGAATTGGCTTTAAAATGGCTCTCCTTTATTCCGCTTTGCATTTTGACGGCTCTGGTAACGGAAAGCATGATTGTGAAAACAAACAGCGCTTTGACCTTTGATTGGCAAGCAATGATCGTTCTCATCCCGACATTGCTTTGCGCAATGCGGACAAAAAGCTTATCCATCACGGTCATCACAGGAGTCGTGCTGATGGCCGCGGTCAGGCTGATATGGTGACAATCAAAATCCTCCATTCCGCAGAATGGAGGATTTCCCTTTATGATGTCGGATTTTCTTCTTCCGTCTCTGATTCCTCGGCTTTGGCTTCGGCGTTTATGCTTTGCTGCTGTTCCCAATGATCCCGCTGCAATCTTTCTTTTGCGATGGTAAACATGAAATTCACGGCGCAGCACCCCTTCCCTGTTTTGCTTATACTATGTACTGTACTCATTTCCCCGTGCAGTATTCACAAAACATAAAAAAAGCAGCCTGCCGCATTGAGCGGCCGGACTGCTTTTTATTTTCAGTACGTGATCAGGAAGTATTTTTTCTTTCCGCGGCGCAGTACGGTAAATTGATCTTCAATGCGGTCTTCCGCAGTCAGAAGATGCCCGATGTCCGTCTGGCGCTCGCCGTTAATGTAAACAGCTCCGTTTTGAATGTCTTCGCGGGCC
This sequence comes from Bacillus sp. NEAU-CP5, assembly GCF_026420705.1. Classification (NCBI taxonomy): domain Bacteria; kingdom Bacillati; phylum Bacillota; class Bacilli; order Caryophanales; family Bacillaceae; genus Bacillus; species Bacillus sp. NEAU-CP5. The sequence goes on from NZ_JAPMOV010000002.1 coordinate 844,374, forward strand.
TGCCGTTTTGAAGGCGACAATTTAGATTCCACAAGCACGTCTACTAAAGACAGTTCTTCAGAGCGGTCTTTTTCAAACGAAGGTACATCTTTAAATCCTACCTTGACGTCTTGAGCGGAAAGCTCTTTAATATTGCCGCTGAACAGCGCCTGGGAGATATGAACGGCCTGCTCAAGCGCTTCGCGGCCGTGTACAAGAACAGTCACCTCTTCAGCGAGACGTTTCTGCGCTTCTCTTTTCTCAGGAGCCGTCTCCGTTTTTTCAGCATAAGCTTCAATTTCCTCTTTTGATAAGAAAGTAAAGTATTTTAAATATTTGACGACGTCGCGGTCATCTGTATTGATCCAGAACTGGTAGAATTCGTACGGCGATGTTTTTTCTTTATCAAGCCAAATGGCGCCGCCTTCCGTTTTGCCGAATTTCGTGCCGTCAGCTTTTGTGACGAGCGGAATGGTAAGACCGAAAGCTTTCGCCCCTTCTTCTTCTGATTTTCTGATCAGTTCAAGACCGGACGTGATGTTGCCCCACTGGTCACTGCCTCCGATTTGGAGTTTGCAGTTCTTTTCTCTGTACAGATTCAGAAAATCGTAGGATTGCAGGATCATGTAGCTGAATTCCGTGTAAGAAATTCCGGTTTCAATCCTTGAGCTTACAGTATCTTTCGCAAGCATGTAGTTGATTCCGAAGTTCTTTCCGACGTCACGGAGAAATTCAATGATGCTCAGCTTTCCGATCCAGTCAAAGTTGTTCGCTATGACAGCGGGGTTTTCTTCGGCCTCGAAATCTAAAAATCGGGAAAGCTGATTTTTAATTTTTTGCGACCATTCGACAACGATATCCTGAGTATTTAACGTACGTTCCGCTTTTTTGCCGCTCGGATCGCCGATCAGTCCCGTCGCGCCGCCTACAAGCGCAATCGGATGGTGGCCTGCAAGCTGGAAGCGGCGCAGTGTCAATATCGGCAGAAGGTGTCCGATGTGCAGGCTGTCAGCCGTCGGGTCAAACCCTGAGTATAAACGGATTTTTTCTTCGTTCAGCTGTTTATTCAGTCCTTCTTCATCCGTCATTTGCTGGATTAAGCCGCGGAATGATAAATCCTCTAATAAGTTAGTCATTTTGTCTGCTCCTTTGTTTATGAAAATAAAAAACGCCCCTTCGTTTAAAACGAAGGGACGATATAATCGCGGTACCACCCTACTAATAAAAGCATAAAAAAGCTTTTATCACTCTTTTTGATAACGGACCGTGTCCGTTCTTTCACTACTGAAAGCCTTGGAAGGGCTTTGTTCGCAAAAGCGGTTCATGAGTGTATTCGGCATATCTTATGTGCTGATTTTCACCGGCCATCAGCTCTCTGGAACAATCAGATACCCTACTTGTCTCAATCAAAACCTTTTCGTATGAAGCTTACTCATTTTTAACATAAATAAGATACGATGTCAACGCCGTCTTTAATCTTCCATTGTGGACAGGTCGCCTGCCGGCAGGTTCAGCTCCCACGCCTTCAGCACACGTCTCATAATCTTTCCGCTCCGTGTTTTCGGAAGTTTATCTTTGAATTCAATTTCCCGCGGTGCGGCATGCGCGGCAAGCCCCTGTTTTACAAAGAGGCGAATGTCCTCCTTCAGCTGATCGGATGGCTCATGCCCTTCTCTGAGCGCGATAAACGCTTTAATAATTTCTCCCCGGACAGGGTCCGGCTTTCCGATGACGCCGGCTTCGGCAATCGCCGGATGTTCAACAAGTTTGCTTTCGACTTCAAACGGGCCGACGCGCTCGCCGGATGTCATGATGACATCATCGACTCTGCCTTGGAACCAGAAATAACCGTCTTCATCCATATAAGCAGAATCTCCGGAAACATACCAGCCGCCCGGCATGAAATAAGAATCATATTTCTCTTTGTTGTTCCAAATGGAATCCATCATCGACGGCCAGCCCTTTTTAATGGCGAGATTTCCCATTCGGTACGGCGGAAGCTCATTTCCCTGATTGTCAACGATCGCCGCTTCCACTCCCGGAATCGGTTTTCCCATTGAACCCGGCTTGATCTCCATGCAAGGATAATTGCAGATGAGCTGTCCGCCCGTTTCTGTCATCCACCACGTGTCGTGGATGCGCTTGCCGAATACTTTATGTCCCCACTTGATGACCTCGGGGTTCAAAGGTTCTCCGACACTTAGGACGTGACGAAGTGAAGTAAGGTCAAATTTGGATGCCATTTCATCTCCGGCGCCCATAAGCATTCTGAAAGCCGTCGGAGCGCTGTACCAGACGCTGACACCGAGCTTCTCGATCGTGCCGTACCAGTTTTCCGGACTGAATCTGCCGCCTACGATCACATTCGCCGCTCCGTTCAGCCACGGCGCAAATATCCCGTACACCGTCCCGGTCACCCAGCCCGGGTCCGCAGTGCACCAGTAAATATCGTCTTCTTTAAGATCAAGCACCCACTTGCCGGTCTGGTATTGCTGAATCATGGCTTCATGAACGTGGAGCACACCTTTAGGCGTTCCGGTAGATCCTGATGTGTAGTGAAGCAGGTAGCCGTCTCTTCTGTCCATCCATTCAATATCAAGTCTCGTGCTTTCTCCCTCAGCGGCTTTATCATAATGGATGATTTTATCTCCCGCTTCTTTGCTGCCGCCGACAATGAAAATATGCTCGAGGTCGGGCAGGCTGTCCGCCGGAATCCGTTCGGCCAGTTCAGGTGTCGTCACGACAACCTTTGCCTGACTGTTCAAGAGGCGGTCTTTGACGGCGCCTTCCATAAACGCTTCAAATAAAGGACCGGCGATCGCACCGATTTTAATTGCGCCGAGCATGATAAAGTAAAGCTCCGGCGAACGCGGCATGAAAATAAAAACGCGGTCCCCTTTTTCCACGTTTCCATACCGTCTCAGTACATTTCCCGCCCGGTTCGATTCCTCCATCATTTCTTTAAATGTGTATTTTTCATCCCGGTTCGCGTCCTTGTAATACAGCGCTACTTTGTTTTTTCGAAATGATTCGGCATGACGGTCAATCGCTTCGTACGCCGCATTCAGCTTCCCCGTCTGATGCCAGGAAAACTCCGCTTCGACCTCTTTCCAATCGAAGCTGCGGTACGTTTCCTCATAATTTCGCAGATGATAATTCCCCTTTTCCGCCGGCAACGCTTTCAAATTCATGCAACATCCCCCTTTGCTTATCTATAGACTAATTATAGTAGATGTTCACAGTTTTCTCAATTTTTAAAATATAAATTACAACACTATTGAAAACGCTTTATATTTTGTTATGCTTAAGAGAGATGTGTTTTTATTAAGAACCGACAGGCGGTGAATCAGTGAAACATCATAAAACGTACCATTCTTCATCAATTCAGACAGCAGCCGGCCCTCTTTTAGTAGAAGGGCCCGTACCTCCAGAGGACCTAGCACAGTATGAGTTTCATGAAGGCCTGACAGCCTTTCGCCTTCCTCATGAACAGCACAAAGCGTTAATCGAGATCGCCGGGCTTCCTGAAGGTCGGATCATTATCGCCAGGGACGGACAGACGATTATCGGCTATGTGACGTATTTATATCCTGATCCGCTTGAACGGTGGTCTGACGGAAATATGGAAGACCTCCTTGAACTCGGGGCGATCGAGGTCGCTCCCGGCTACAGGGGCTGTTCTGTCGGAAAAACGTTGCTGACAGTCAGCATGATGGATGAACAGATGGAACGGTACATCATCATGACGACGGAATATTACTGGCATTGGGATTTAAAAGGAATGAAAAAAGATGTGTGGGAATACAGAAAGATCATGGAAAAGATGATGAATGCCGGGGGTCTTGTCTGGTTCGCAACGGATGAACCGGAAATCAGCTCTCACCCGGCCAATTGTCTGATGGCCCGCATCGGCAGGCACGTCAGTCAGGAGTCAATTGAACAGTTCGACAGGCTTCGTTTTTATCAGCGGTTTATGTATTGACTGACATACAAAGGGGATAAAAAGATGATTGCAGAACAAATCATGAAACGGGACGTCATCACCGTCTCAAAACACGACTCCATTGAAACAGCCGTCCGTAAAATGAAGGTATATCATATCCGCCATCTCCCTGTCATCGACGACGAACTGCACGTCATCGGTATTGTCACAGACAGAGATATTAAACAGGCCGGCCCCGGCAGCTTTGAACAAAAGGAACGCGGCGTGTTTCTGACAAACAAAGTGGAGACCATTATGAAGCGGAATGTCATCTGCGCTCATCCGCTTGACTTTGTGGAAGAAATATCCGCTTCCTTTTATGAGCACGGCATCGGCTGTCTGCCGATTACGGTAAACCATAAGCTGACGGGCATTTTAACGAAAACCGACGTGCTCCGGACTTTCGTCAGCCTGACAGGCGCGGCCCAGCCGGGGTCACAGGTGGAAATCCTGGTGACGGATATGACAAAAAGCCTTGCTGATCTCAGCTGCATGTGCCGTGATCTTCAGCTGCAAATCCTGAGTGTGCTCGTCTATCCCCATGATTCCGCCGGGTCGAACATTCTCGTCTTCCGGGTGAAGACGATGAATCCGCTCCCTTTTATCCGTGCCGTTCAAGAAGCCGGATACAATGTCTTATGGCCGAAACATTTGAGGGATCAGCCATGAGAGACAGCGTTTTTGTTTACTCGCCTTCTTATCAGACGTATCAATTTCATCAGGAACATCCGTTCAATCAGCGTCGCGTGCTTTTAACATACGATCTGCTTCAGGCGGCGGATGCGTTTGACGAAGGAGATATCGTCACACCGCGCACGGCCGCTAAAGAAGAGCTGGCTCTCGTTCATACGGAGGATTATATACAGGCGGTGGAACTAGCGGGTGCGGGCCGGCTCCCTGCCGCAGAAGGAGAAAGCTACGGTCTCGGAACGGAAGACACCCCCGTTTTTGCCGGCATGCATGAAGCCGCGTCACTTCTGGTGGGCGGCACCTTAACGGCGGCTGATTATGTCATGACGGGACAAGCTAGGCACGCCTGCAATTTAGGAGGCGGCCTTCACCACGGCTTCCGCGGCAGGGCCTCAGGCTTTTGTATCTATAATGACAGCGCCGTGGCCATCCAATACATCCAGAAGAACTACGGGGCAAAAGTGTTATACATTGATACAGACGCCCATCACGGCGACGGCGTTCAATTTACGTTTTACGACAGGTCTGATGTCTGCACTGTTTCTTTTCACGAGACCGGGCGTTATTTATTTCCCGGGACGGGACAGGTACTGGAAAAAGGAAGCGGGCAAGGCTATGGCTATTCTTTTAACATTCCGCTGGATGCTTTCACAGAGGACGATTCCTTTCTTCACGCTTACAATACGGCCGCCTCAGAAATCGCGGCTTTTTTTAAGCCGGATGTGATTCTTACCCAAAACGGTGCCGACGCCCATTATTACGACCCATTGACACACCTGTCCAATACAATCTCCATTTATCAGGAGATCCCGCGGCTCGCTCATTCATTAGCCCATCAATATTGCAGCGGCAGATGGATCGCGGTCGGCGGCGGCGGATACGATATTTGGAGAGTCGTCCCGAGAGCGTGGAGCCGCATTTGGCTTGAGATGAAAGGGATTGATCCCGGGGAGTGCATACCGCAGAAATGGATCGATAAATGGCAAAAGCACTCCCCATGCACGTTGCCCGCTTTTTGGAGTGATCCTGAACAATTATATCCTCCGATTCCCCGCAAAGAAGAAATTTCAGAAAAAAATGCCCAAACCGTGGAAAAAGCACTTTTTGCCATCCGGTCTGAGCAGCGGTATAAAACAAAATAAAAAACGACCTTATGAGGAGGTCGTTTTTTTGATCACAATTTCTACACGGCGGTTTTCTTTCATATGTCCGGAACTTTTGTTGTCCTTCACAGGTTTCGTATCCGCATACCCGGCAGAGATAAACCGTTTGGCGGAAAAGTCTTCATTCGCGGTAAAATACCGGATCACACTCGCCGCTCTTGCAGACGACAGCTCCCAATTTGACGGAAATTGATAGGTGGAAATCCGGCGGCTGTCCGTATGGCCTTCTACCTGTATGTCATTCGGAATTGTCTTTAAAAGCACCGCGATCTGATGCAGAACCGGCTCGGCGTTTTTCAGCACATCCGCTTTTCCTGTCTGAAACAGAACGGCCTCCTGCAGCACAAGAACCACTCCGCGCTCATCGCGCTTCGCCGTCAATTTCGAACTCAAATGATGCGCTTTTATGTATGTCTTCACGTTTTGTAACAGCAAATCCTGTTCTTTATTTTCGTTTGCTTTGTCTGATGACGCCGATTCACCCCCGCTGCCGTTTGTATGAATCGATGAAACGGCAGATTGAAATTTTTCCGCGTCTATTTGCGACATCGAAAAAAGCAATATAAAGAACACGAGAATGAGCGTGATCAAGTCAGCGAACGTCACCATCCATCTCGGTGAACCGCCGGAATGTTCCGGTTTGTTTCTTCTTTCAAAACGCTCTTTTCTAAGCTTCATGGACAGCGCCCTTTTTCTTGTTCGCAGGCTGTCCTTTACGCCAGTCTTCTCTTGAGCTGAAGACAACGAGCTGACTTTCGAGGTTGCGGGGGTTTTTGCCCGATTGGATGCCGACAACCCCTTCGATCATGACCTGTTTGATGAAAATTTCACTTTCCGTTTTTTCTTCAAGCTTTGCCGCGATTGGGATAAACACCAAGTTGGCAAGCAGCGCTCCGTACAGTGTCGTCAATAGCGCAACGGCCATGTTCGGTCCGAGGGTATGCGGGTCATTTAAGTTTTTGAGCATGAGAACGAGTCCGACGAGCGTCCCGATCATTCCCCAGGCGGGTGCGAAATCACCGGCTTTTTCAAAAACGCGTCTTCCTTTTCTGTGTCTTTCTTCCATCGCGGCGATCTCAGAATCCATCACCAGCCGGATCGTTTCCTCGTCCCAGCCGTCAATCGCAAGCAAAAGCCCTTTTTTTAAAAACGGATCCTTGATCTCACGCGCCTGGTCATCCAGAGACAGCAGCCCCTGCCTGCGCGCCTGCTCCGAAAGGCTGACAAATACTCTGACAAGCTCTTTCACATTGTCATCCTGACGGGAGAATACCTGTTTCAGAACAGAAGGGGTTTTCTTTAAATCCCTCGGCGGAAAACTGATAAAGATCGCCGCAGCAAGGCCGCCTGTGACGATTAAAAAAGAAGTCAAATCTAAAAATGAACTGATTCCCGCCAGTCCCGTCCCTGACAGAATACCGATTGCGACAATAATACAGCCTAACATAAAGCCAACGGGCGTCAGATAATCAAAACGTTTCATATCTTCTCCTTACTCAAGTAAAAAAGCAAGATTCCACCCCTCAGAGTGAAGCTTGCTTTTCCGTTTTTTTATGACTTGGTTGATTGTCTTAATTCGATGCGGTGAGGCAATTCGACGATATGCTCTTCAACCGGCTCTTTGTTCATCAGTTTTGTCAAAAGTCTCATCGCCACAGCGCCGATATCGTACGTAGGCTGCACGACTGTTGAAAGCTGAGGGCGGACCATCAGGCTCAATCTCGTATTGTCAAAACCGATAATATCAAGATCATCAGGTATCGAAAGACCTTGATCTTGGGCCGCATGGATAATGCCGAGGGCCATTTCATCCGTCGCAGAAAGAATCGCCGTCGGTTTCCGGTCAAGGCCCATCAAGCTTTGAAGCGCCTCCATACCGGAATCATAGGTGTAATCGCCTTCCGCTACGAATTGCTCGTTAAACGGAATCGCCGCTTCTTCAAGCGCCCGTTTGTACCCTTGCAGTTTTTTCGAACGGTTGATCGGCTCTTGCATCGGTCCGGAGACGAATGCAATATCGCGATGCCCTTTATCAATGAAAAGCTTAACGGCATCATAAATCGCCTGTTCATAATCAATGGCGACAGAAGGCGTCTCGCCCTGTTCTTCCACTGATGCCGCCAAGACGATCGGCACAGGAGAGCGCTTAAATTCTTCGACATGCTCGTCCGTAATGTTGCCGCCCATAAATACGATACCGTCCACTTGTTTGCCAAGCATCGTATTTAACAGATGCAGTTCTTTCTCAAGATTTTGGTCCGAGTTGCTTAATATAATATTATATTTGTACATCGTCGCGATATCTTCAATTCCACGCGCAAGTTCAGAGTAGAAAATGCTTGAGATATCAGGGATGATGACGCCGACCGTTGTCGTTTTTTTGCTTGCAAGCCCTCTTGCCACCGCGTTCGGGCGGTAGCCGAGCCGGTCAATGGCTTCCAATACTTTTTTTCTGGTCGTCGGTTTTACATTCGGGTTGCCGTTCACGACGCGGGAAACAGTCGCCATACTGACATTTGCTTCTCTGGCCACATCGTATATCGTAATGTTGCTCACTGAAACCACTCCTTTTACTGGATACACTTATCCTTATCTATAGCATAAACACTTTATGTAAAGAAATGTCGTACGATTTCGCATTCTGTCGTTTATGATTGTAAGCGTAAGTCAGTAGTGTACATTATTTTTCATTATTCATCAAATTTAAATATCTCTCATGAAATTATACACGTTTTTCCCAGTGATGAAAACGTTCACTTTCATTTTATAATTAAATAAAATGAAGATACGAAAAAAAGCCGCGCGAGGCGGCCTTTAAAGAGCGGAACGTTGTATTATGCTTTTACTTTCAGCATTGGCTTTAATTCGTTCAGCCATTTCTCGAATTCAGGTATATCCATCTGCTGCGCAGAGTCTGAAAGGGCAACGGAAGGATCAGGGTGAACTTCGGCCATCACGCCGTCAGCGCCGATCGCAAGCGCCGCTTTTGCTGTCGGAAGCAGGAGATCGCGGCGGCCTGTTGAGTGTGTGACGTCAACAAACACCGGCAAGTGAGTTTCCTGTTTCAAAATCGGCACGGCAGAAATGTCGAGTGTGTTTCTCGTTGCCGTTTCGTACGTTCTGATTCCGCGTTCACAAAGAATGATTTGGTCGTTTCCTTGTGACATGATGTATTCAGCTGCATTGATGAACTCTGAAATTGTTGCGGCAAGACCGCGTTTTAACAATACCGGCTTTTTAACGGAACCGGCGGCTTTCAGCAATTCAAAGTTTTGCATGTTCCGCGCGCCGATCTGAATGACATCAATGTAATCAATCGCTTGCTCAATGTGTGCGGGCGTTACGATTTCACTGATCACCGCGAGGTCATATTCATCAGCGACGCGTTTAAGAATTTGCAGGCCTTCTACGCCGAGACCTTGGAAATCATACGGACTTGTGCGGGGTTTAAACGCGCCCCCGCGCAGGATTTTAATGCCTTGTTTTTTCGCTGCGGCCGCTACTTCGGCAACCTGCTCATAGCTTTCTACAGCACAAGGTCCGACGATGAATCTCTGATCGCCGTCACCGATTTTTTCACCTTTTATGTCAACGATCGTATCTTCTGCTTTTTTCTTCCGGGAGACGAGCAACGCTTTGCTGTGGTCCTCTTCTTGAAGTTCAAGTCCGGCTTTGAAAATTTCTTTGAAAATATGTTGGATCGTTGAGTTTTCAAATGGGCCGTCATTGCTTTCAATTATGCGGTTAAGCATTGTACGCTCTCTGACAGGGTCAAATCGGTTGACACCTTGTGCTTCCTTTGCTTTACCGATTTCTTTTACAACGGCTCCGCGTTCATTGATTAATTTAAGGATTTCTAAGTTTAGTGCGTCTGCCTGCTGTCTTAGGCTCTCTAATTCCTTGTTGCTCATCTTTTTCATCCCTTCTATGCTATGTTTTATTTTAATGGTTAACATGCATCTTACTACAGTTATGCGAAAATAGGAATATGAAATAATAAATTTTTTCACATTCGGCTTTATCACAAAAACGCTTTTAAGCTTTTATGCGTTGAAGCAGTATATATTGATATCCTACATGATCCGGCTGAAATGATCAATAGTTTTTTTCAAAAAAAAACCGCCGGTATCAACCGGCGGCCAGCAATTATGAAAGGTGCTGCTCTATTGCGTTTTTTGTGATTTGTGAATGAGACGCGTGCCATTTCACTTCGCCGTTTGCAATGACGAATACTTGCGGGCTTTCATGTTTCACGCCGTATGTCTCGGCGATATAGTTTGAAAGCGGCCGGCTGTCCTGCACCTGCAGGTAATAAGAAGGCACTTCCGAATGCGCCGATGCAAAGGCGTCAAACTCCTGAAACGCGGCTTGGCTGATCGGGCAGGTTGTGCTGTGTTTCAAAAACACGAGCGTGTTTTCTTTCTCAGCGGCACTTTTGAACTCTTCTTCAGACGATATCAGCTGTTTTGTCATGTCGGTTATCTCTCCTTATTGAAGATCAGCGATTTGCCTGACCGGCTTTTTCCCCGGCGTCTTCCGCTTCGGCCTTGATGCTTTGGGCCGTGTCCTGCATTTCGCTTCTCGTCTCTTCGGCTTTCTCGGTTAGTGTGCTCTTAGAACGGTCTTTTAAATCCTTCACTTTATTCATAATCTGGCCTGACTGATCAGCTACCAGCTGGGTGATATTAGATGTTTTGTCCTTGGCGATGCTGACATATTGAGAGCCTTTTTCTTTCGCGTCGGCCGTCATTCTGTCCGTCTTATCCTTTAACGCAGAAGCCTGACTGCCGAGATCGTCGCGCAGCTCCTTACCTGATTTAGGCGCCAGAAACAACGCCGTTGTCGCGCCGATAATTCCCCCGATCAGCGTTCCGATTAAAAAATCCTTACTATTGATTCCATCTTTGCTCATTATGATTCCTCCTTAGTGGATTTTTCTTATGATTAAAGCGATGTTTTTTTCTTTTGCTTCCACTTGTCCCATATTTCCATAGCGGCCTGGCTCCAGGTGACAACCTGACTGATCTTATCCTGATTCTCTCTTACAGAGGCCGTAACGGAACCTGCTGCCTGCTTTATGGATGTATTAAACTGCTGGACGGAAGTTCCCACTTCCTGGACAGCATGGACAACCGTATTTAATTTCTCTGATTTTTCCTGAATGTCTTCCGCGAGACGGTTTGTCTTATGTAACAGCTCGGTTGTCTCTGCGGTAATGCCTTTCATCTGCCCTTCAAGGCCGTCTAAAGTCGAGGCAACGTTTGTTAAGGTCATCTGCACGGACTTTAATGTTTTGGACAGATAGATGACGAGGATGAGAAATGCAACGGCAATGAGTGCGACGCTTAAGTAAAGAATGATGATCATCTAATACCTCCTTAATGCAGGATATAGTGGTATATACCCAATTCTTAAAATGATAAACATATATGAAAGATCTGTATGTATACTATTTCTCCGTTTCTCGGTAAATCCCTTTGCAGCACGCACAAAAAAGCAGTGAGAGCCCCACTGCTTTTTCGTTACGCTATGACGTTTTCATAGGCTCTCATATATTTCTGAATGTCTCCGGCGCCCATGAAGATCAGCACTGCGCCTTCATGCGCTTTTAACACGGATGTGTCATTTTCTTCAATGAGTTCTGCGTTATCGATTTTTTCCTGAAGATCCGTGATCGTGAGCTTGCCGACGTTCTCGCGGGCAGAACCGAAAATGTCACACAGATACACGCGATCGGCCGCGCTTAAGCTTTCTGCGAATTCATCAAGGAATGATTGCGTCCGTGTAAACGTATGCGGCTGAAATACCGCGATGATTTCACGTTCGGGATATTTTTGGCGCGCCGCCTCAATCGTGACTTTGATTTCAGTCGGATGGTGGGCGTAGTCGTCGATCAGCACCTGGCTGCCGATCACTTTTTCATTGAATCTGCGTTTGACGCCGCCGAATGATTCAAGTCCGAGCTTAATCATGTTCACGTCTATCTCTTCATAGTGGCAGAGCGCAATGACCGCTAAGGAATTGAGGACATTGTGATGGCCGTATGCCGGGATGTAGAACGTATCGTAAAACGTATTGCGGACAAAGACGTCAAATGTCGTGCCTTCCGTATTTTTTACGATGTTTCTCGCTTGAAAATCGTTTTCTTCTCCCGTGCCGTAATAAACGACAGGCACATTGGCGTGAATTTTCGGCAGGTACTCGTCATCACCGCAGGCAATGATGCCTTTGTTGACTTGAAGCGCCATGTTTTGGAAAGCATCAAACACATCGTCAATGTTGGCGAAATAATCAGGGTGGTCAAAATCAATATTCGTCATAATCGCATAATCAGGCTGATAGCTTAAGAAATGACGGCGGTACTCGCAAGCTTCAAATACAAAGTATTCGCTGCTTTCATTTCCTCTGCCCGTTCCGTCCCCGATAAGAAACGAAGTCGGCTTCGCCTGCTGCATCACGTGTGCCAAGAGGCCCGTTGTGGACGTCTTGCCGTGTGCGCCCGTTACCGCGACACTTGTATATTTTTTCATATATTCAGCTAAAAATTTATGATATCTGATGACAGGAATCCCTTCAGCGAGCGCCTTTGCGATTTCTGGATGAGAATCAGGGAATGCGTTTCCGGCGATTACCGTTAAGCCGGGTTTGATGTTATCGGCGCTGAACGGATAGATCGGGATATTTCTTTTTTCAAGGGCAGCCTGAGTGAAAATCTGCTTCTCGATATCCGATCCCTGCACCTGATACCCTGTATCATGCAGGATTTGAGCAAGCGGGCTCATACCTGTCCCTTTTATTCCAACAAAATGATAAACAGTCATAATCGTACCTCCAACAAACGTCTATCTGTTCCCCAGTATATGACGCTCATTTCATTTTGCGACCGCCGCGGGCAAAAAGCCCGCACAGCGGCGCTTCCATTTATTTTTACGTTATCGTCAGTATCTGTAACTTTCTTTTTGATTAAACCTGCCGCATGATATTTCAGCGCGTGACAGTGATGCAGTTTTGATGGTCCATCCACTATCATACCATGTTTGTGAGAAAAATGAACGATATTCTTATTCTTGAGCAATGTCAGCGGCCGTAATCAGCACTTCACGGGGTTTGCTGCCCTTCGCTTCTGAGATCATGCCTTCGGCTTCCATCATGTCAATCAGCCTCGCAGCGCGGTTATAACCGATTCGGAACCTTCTTTGAAGGCTTGAGGTGCTGGCGCTGTTTTGCTCCACGACGAATTGGCACGCCTCAGGAAACAGTTCGTCTTCTTCCTTGAGGGCGGTTCCCTGCCTGATCAGTTCTTCCTGTTCAAACAAATAAGAAGGCGGCAGCTGCTTTCTGACATGAGAGACGACGCGGTCAATCTCTCTGTCGGATACAAAGTTGCCTTGCAGGCGCACCGGTTTTCCGGTACCGTTTTCCCAGTACAGCATGTCGCCTTTTCCGAGCAGCTTTTCTGCTCCCGCCATGTCGATGATCGTTCTGGAATCTACCTGGCTTGAGACGGAGAATGCAATCCTCGTCGGTATGTTTGCCTTGATCATTCCGGTAATGACATCGACAGACGGACGCTGTGTCGCGACAAGCAGATGAATGCCGCAGGCTCTCGCTTTCTGCGCGATTCTGGCAATGCTTTCTTCCACATCGTTCGGCGCGACCATCATTAAATCGGCAAGCTCATCAATAACCACTACGAGGTACGGGAGCTTTTCGCCTGTCTTATGATCGGCGGTTAATTCATTAAAGCGGCCGATATCTCTCACACCCGAATGGGCAAACAGTTCATATCGCCGTTCCATCTCTTCCACAACCCATTTTAACGCGGCGGTCGCGGCTTTGGCGTCCGTGATGACGGGGCTGACCAAATGCGGAATTTGGTTATAAGGCGCAAGCTCGACCATTTTCGGATCAATCAGAAGCATTTTGACATCACTCGGATCCGCCTTATAAAGCAGACTGACCAAAATGGTATTGATGCAGACGCTTTTTCCCGATCCTGTCGCACCCGCTATCAACCCGTGCGGCATCTTTTTCAAATCAATGACGACCGGGTTTCCGGAAATATCGACACCGAGCGCGGCTGTAAGCGGAGACGGATTCGTCCTGAAAGCGGCGCTTCTGATCATCTGCCTTAAATCGACGACTTTGCTTACACGGTTCGGAACTTCAATGCCGATCGTGTTTTTACCGGGGATCGGCGCCTCAATCCGAATATCCTTGGCAGACAGGCTCAGTTTAATATCATCTGCTAAGTTTGTAATTTTGTTTACTTTCACTCCGGGCTCAGGATGCACTTCAAAACGTGTGACGGACGGGCCTTGTGTGACATGAACGACTTGGGCGCGCACATTAAAGTTTTTCAGTGTAACGTTTAAAAGCTCGCGCTGTTCTTCAATCCACGATTGGTCGTCATGTCTTTGCGCCGGCGGTACGTCCAGAAGCGACAGATTCGGAAAGACATAGCTCGCTCCGCCCTCTGGCGTCTTCGTCTGCTTGTGTTTATCGCTTTTAAGCATCATGACGTTAAACGGAACATTGCGCTCTTTCGGCCGCTCCGCTTTTTTCACAGGCTGAGGCTGTCCGCGATGCTCCGTTTTTTCTTCGGCAGGCCGGGACGGGGCATCGGCCGTCTCGATGCTTGCAGGTTCAGGCTCGGGGTCTGAATGCCGCGTGACTTCATTGTACTCAGGCTGAGAGTCTGCTTCCTGTTTCGCGTCGGTTTCAGCTGATTGGGGCTTGTCTTCAGACTGCGGCTGAACTTCCTCATCATATCCGGGTTCTGTGTATGTATACACCGGTTCTTCTGCGGTTTCAAAAGGCAGTGCTTTTTCCGGCTCAGGCTCCTGATATTCCTCCTGCGGCGCCGCTTGTTCCTCTGTGTTTTCAGCCGTTCGGGATGCTTCATACTCAGGCTCTTCAATAGGCTGCGGGCGGGTTTGTTCATGCTCTTGTTCTTCTGTAAAGCCGGCAGACTCCGCGCTTTCCGTGTGCTCCCGCTCTTCAGCCTGCTGCGGTTCTGGTGCTGCAAACACTTGCTCTTTTGCATTCTCAGCCTCGGTGTGAAGCTTCTCTTTTTTAAAGGCCGGGATTTCTTCCGTTTCTTGTTTCACAAACGGGTCTGGCCGGTCATTCGTCTGTTTTGTGATGCCGGATGTTGTGAAGACGGGCTCTTTTTCGGTTTCCTGACCGGCTTTTGTCGGAACAAATTGCTCCTCTGACAGCAGTGTTACGTTCTCTTCACGCCGCTTTTCGGATATAGGCGCTTTTTTTATGCTGTGCTGAGATTGAAAGCCGTAAACCGGTGAAGGAATGGATGACGGTTTAAAGGGCTTTTTCACCGTATCGGGCTCTTTATGTGTATGCTGTTTCCGCTCGGTTTGCTCCTTCCCGGCGGCATAATCCCGGGACGGCTGGCGGCGTTCGTGCCTTTCCCGCTGTCTTTGGTTTTGCTCCGTTCGCTTATAGCCGTCCGGAACGACGGGGAAGCGGAAATTCCCTTTCGGATATTCGTAATATATTTTAGGATCTTCCATGCGCGTGAATTTGCCTTCTGGCTGATCCGGTATCTGCTGTTTCGGGATTTGGGCATGCGTGTTTGGTTCACGTTCATGCTCTTCTTCTTTTTCACCTAAAAATAAGTCAAAAAATTTATTCAGCCAACTCATGTTTAATCACTCTCTAACTCCCTTTTTAGTAGTCTGGGACGATATTTAGTATACCATTGCCGGGCGGCTCAGAAAAGATTAAGCTCCCAACTGAAGAAAGCCGTTAAGCAGGCCTGCTTAACGGCTTTCTCTCACATCATTCGATTCTGTGCGCTTATTTATGGGAGTTAGAATTGAAATGCTTCGCCGGCCTCGCGGCTGTCTTCAAGAACAAGAATCCCTTTTTCCGCCGGCGCATCCGGCAAAGCGAGTTCTTTCGCGGAGCAGATCATGCCGCTTGACGGAACGCCTCTTAATTCAGCGTCTTTAATCACAAGCCCGCTCGGCATTACCGCGCCGACTTTAGCGACGACGACTTTTTGCCCTTTGTCCACGTTCGGCGCGCCGCAAACGATTTGAAGGGTTTCCTCTCCCACATTCACTTGGCAGATATTCAGTTTATCCGCATTCGGATGTTTTTCTTTCGATTCAACGTGACCGACAACAAATTTCGGAGAAAGGTCAACCGTCAGCGTTTCTGAAACGCCGTTTCTGTTCAGTATTTCATTCACATCCTGAACGAATGTCTCAGACAAAGCGACGGGGCCGTTGTCCTCAATCTGTAAGTAAGAAGACACGTTAAAAATGTTAAAGCCCGTCGTTTCTTTTGTTTCTTTGTTAAAGATTCTGACGACATCGCCTTCTCTTTCATAGCCGATTTCTTCGCGTGCTGCATCTTTAAGAGAGATCAGAAGCGTATCTCCCACACCTTCTTTATTGTAAAAAGCGTTCATAAGAAAAATCCTTTCTAATCCTTTTTCGGCCGGCTTTTCGCCATGATAAACACAGGTTCCAGTCTGCCTTCATTATACAGAAATGAAAGGGCCGTAATCGGCACCGTGCCGCTTGCAAAGAAGCTCATGGACATTTGCCCTAAAATATCATAACCCGATTCATTTCGAATGTCAGCAAGTATTAATACATCCTGATGCGGGACGGAAATCGCCAATTCGCCTTCAGCGGCCTGCTTGTATTCATGAAGAATCGAATCATTGAGAATCCGGCTGGCGTCATAGCCGTCATTCGCCCTGAAAAAATAAAAATAATTGTCCGCAACCGTATCCTGTTTCACGACCGAAGGAAGAGAGCGGAGATTGAATGACGCCGTCTCCCTGATGCGTTCTTTTGTCCAGTTTTCTTTCTCGAGCATCCGGCTGTCAATTAAGCGGTACGTCTTACCGAGGTCAAGCGCGTAGTAGATTCTTGTTTCGGCCGTATGGTCATCATACACGAGCGGAATGCCGTCGCTCGTTTGATCGGGAAATGATGTGGAGCGGATGACCGGATAGATTCCGGCTTCCTTTCCGGACATCTCCTGTCCGCTGCCTTCCATCGCCTCCATTGCTTCTGACACATAGTAGACGATTTCGTCGATCGCTTCTTCTTTTTTCGTCTCCCACTTCGCAATGATCGGCGGGAGCTCCAATGTGATGCCTTTTTTGGTCGTTTGATCCTCAACACGGAGGGTGTCTTTTTCTCTGTCAAAAAAGAAGGATCGGTTCTCGTGCTGCAGGCGCTGTTTTAATAAATCCGCCAGCTTCCTTGAGGTCATTTTCAAAGCCCGTGGCCTCCTTTATGCTTTAGCAAGGGAATCGGTTAAAAATTGCTCAATTTCTTCTTTTGTTTTACGGTCTTTGCTGACGAAGCGGTTCACTTCTTTTCCTCCGTTAAACACAACAAAGCTCGGAATACCGTAAATTTCCCATTCCGCGCATGTATCAATAAATTGATCGCGGTCTACGTAGTAATAAGTGAATTCAGGAAAGTCCGCTTCCAGCTCAGGGAGAAACGGCTCCACAAAGCGGCAGTCCGGGCACCAATCCGCTGAAAACATAAATACCGCCCAATCGTCTTGTACCGCTTTTTGCAATTCTTCCGTGCTTTCAATCTTTTTCATTGTCATTCCTCCATCTGGATTATGAGTTTTTTATATGCTGATGTTTGTCCAATTGGATCATACCAGACTGTGTACGGCAAGACCAACTATATGCAATATCATTATCATATTTCATTTGCATTATCAAGCAAGTTTCGTTTACCATTTTGCTTGTAGCCGTACGAAAATCTGAATATGTACATAAGGAGGGGCAAAAGATGCAGTTTGTCGTGTATTTAGCGGGTGAAATCCACAGTGATTGGCGGGACGAGATCAAACAAAAAGCAACGGCGCTGGACCTGCCGATTACGTTTGTCGGCCCGATGGAAAACCATGAACGCTCAGACAATATCGGAGAAGAGATTATGGGCGTGCAGCCCGATTCTGTTTTAAAAGACGCCAGAGCTTCTGATATCAACAATTTCCGTACAGAGGTGCTGATGGAAAAAGCCGATTTTGTGATCGCCCTGTTTGGCGAGAAATATAAACAGTGGAATACCGCAATGGATGCTTCTTATGCCATCGCAAAAGGAAAGCCGCTCATTCTCATCCGTCCGAAAGAACTTCATCATCCGCTGAAAGAGCTTTCCGGAAAAGCGAATATCACGGTCGAAACCGTCAATCAAGCGATGAAAGCACTCTCTTATTTATTTGAAACAGAATAAGCAGGCCGCCTTTATGCGGTCCTGCTTATTTTTTTACACATTTTCTCTGATCGTTTCGACCGTCTGTTTGTCACTCGCCATGACCAGCTTAATGAGCATTTCTTTCGCCGCGGCATAATCATCGACATGGATGATAGCGGCATTTGTATGAATGTATCTTGAACAAATGCCGATGACGGCAGACGGAACCCCGCTGTTTGATATGTGAACCCGTCCGGCATCCGTTCCCCCGCCTGAAGCGAAATATTGATAAGGGATATTGTGCGTTTCCGCCATATCAAGGACGAACTCTCTCATCCCGCGGTGCATGACCGTCGTTCTGTCGAGAATGCGGAGCAGCACCCCCTCACCGAGACGGCCGAACAGCTCCTTATCGCCGCTCATATCATTTGCCGGGCTGGCATCAAGCGCGAAGAAGAGATCAGGCTGAATCATATTGGCCGCTGTCTGCGCCCCTCTAAGGCCGACTTCCTCCTGAACGGTGGCCCCGGCGTACAGATTGTTCGGCAGGTCTTTTCCGTGCAGCTCTTTTAATAGTTCAATGCTTAACCCGCAGCCGTAGCGGTTATCCCACGCTTTGGACAATATTTTCTTCTCGTTGGCCATCGGGGTGAACGGGCAGACCGGCACGATCTGCTGGCCTGGTCTGATCCCCATTTTGATCGCGTCCTCTCTGTCATCGGCACCGATATCAATCATCATATTTTTGATCTCCATAGGCTTTGCGCGCTGGGCATCTGTTAAAATGTGGGGCGGGATGCTTGAGATGACGCCGATAATCGGTCCGTTATCCGTCTGCACCTCGACGCGCTGGGCAAGCAGCACCTGACTCCACCAGCCGCCGAGCGTCTGAAATCTCAGCATGCCATTATCCGTAATCTGCGTTACCATAAACCCGACTTCGTCCATATGGCCGGCTACCATAACGGTCGGCGCATCTTCAGCGCCGCGCCTTACTCCGAAAACACTTCCGAGTCTGTCCTGCACGATGTCATCCGCATATTTCGCAAGCTCCCGTTTCATAAAGGAGCGGACCTGATGTTCATTTCCCGGTGCGCCGGGAAGCTGCGTCAGCGTCCGGAAAAGCGTTTTCGTTTCCTCATTCATATTTTCCCCTCATTTCTATGTAATGCTTTTATTTTATTAGAAAAACAACCGTTTTCCAAGCGCTCAGATTGAATGGGCTGGAAAACCGCCGCTTTACTTAACACCGTCTGGCATCTTCTGTATAATAAAAACTACGACATAATTGGAGGTGCTTCATATTGAAATTACGTCATTTTCTCTTAGGTGCAGGAGTCGGATTATGCGCTGCCATCGCAGTGAAAAAGTATGCGATGAAACCTTATATCTCTTCAGAAAAAGCGCTCCGTATCGTGAAAGCGGCTTTTAAACAGCGCGGGCCGATAGACGGATCATGGATTTACACAGAGCCCGAGCCCTACCAGGTAAACGGAGAAACCATCCAGGTATACAAAACCGGCGTGACACGTTCGGCATTCGGCGAACTGGAGCAATATGAAGTTATGGTCAATGCAAAAACAGGCCAGATTGTCGATGTCATTGATTCTGTCGCCTCATAATCCGGACAAGCAAAAAATAAAGCCCAAAACCATCAGCGTTTTGGGCTTTATTCGGTTACATCGGCCGAATTCGTTTATATACGGGGTGCCACATCGCGTCCTGCACCGCTTGGATCAGATCCTCGGGTTCCGTTTCCGCTACACCGTCCTGAATGGCCGCTTTCGCTACGGCTACCGCCACAGTTGCCGATACCGTCCTGAGATCCTCCACTTTCGGAAGCATCGGCGCCCCCGGCTTGCCGACGTCCACCATACCGGCGATGGCATTCGCGCAGGCAACGAACATATTGTCCGTAATGAGCCTTGCTTTTGTCACAATCGTTCCGAGCCCGAGTCCCGGGAATACGAGAGCGTTGTTCGCCTGTCCGATATGGTAGGTAACGCCGTTATACGCGACAGGCGGGAATGGACTTCCCGTCGTGACAAGCGCGCGGCCTTCCGTCCATTTAATTAAATCTTCAGGTTTTGCTTCTGATAATGTCGTCGGGTTTGACATCGGCAAAATAGCGGGCCGTTTGACATGTGAGGCCATTTCTTTGACGATTTCTTCCGTAAATGCGCCTGATACGGTGGATGTGCCGATCAGAATCGTCGGCTTAGCCTGACGCACCGTCTCCGCCAGATCAATTGATCCGCCTTCACCGCTGCGGCCGTACTCTTTCACTTCATCAGCAGGGCGCGCGTACGGAACCTGAAAATCACGCAAGTCCTTCATATCATCCGTTAACAATCCGTTTCTGTCGATACACCAAAAATGGCTGTAGGATTCATCTTCGCTTAATCCATCATGCACCATGGCTTCGCGCAGCTGCTCAGCAATTCCGATACCGGCCGTTCCCGCGCCGAAGACGACGACTTTATGCTCTTTTAAAGGCACTTTTGATGCTTTCGCACACGCTAAAACAGCTGCAAGCGACACCGCGCCCGTTCCTTGAATGTCATCATTAAACGTACAGACTTTATCTTTATACCGTTTCAATATGCCGCGGGCGTTAGCCGTACCGAAATCCTCCCAATGAAGCAGCGCATTCGGGAATGTTTCCCGGACAAGCGAGACATACTCATCAATAAAGCGGTCATATTTCTCGCCGCGCACTCTTGAATGCTGGTTTCCGACATACAGCGGGTCATTTAAGAGGCTTTCCTGATTTGTCCCCGCGTCCAACACGACCGCAAGCACTCGTGACGGATCAATTCCGGCCGCCGCCGTATACACCGCAAGTTTTCCGACAGAAATGGCGATGCCGCCGACGCCCCAGTCACCGATTCCCAGAATGCCCTCGGCATCTGTGGCAACGATTAAGTCAATGTTTTCATTTTTTCCGAACTGCTGAAATGCGGCGCGCATTCCTTCAGGGTCATCTATTGACAAATACAGACCGCGGGGTTTTCTGTACTCATGGCTGTAACGCTGGATCGCGGTGCCGACGGTCGGCGTATAGACGATCGGCAGCATTTCGCCTAAATGATCATTTAACAGCCTGTAAAATAACGTTTCATTCCGATCATGGAGAGCGGTCAAGTAGACATTTTTGCTCAGCTCATCAGGCTGCGAACTGAATTGTTCATAGGCCCGCCTCGCCTGCTCTTCGATTGTCAATACTTTCGGCGGCAGAAACCCCTCGAGTCCGAGTTCCTCTCTTTCCTCCTGTGTAAAGGCCACCCCTTTATTTAAAAAAGGCGTAGAAAGCACTTCTAATCCGCGCAGAGTTGTTTTGATTTCTCCATCTTTCGTCACTTGAAATTGATTCACCTGTCTCTTCCTTTCAAAGCAATTTGTCTTAGGTTTGCTTTTATTCCCGAAATTCATACAGGTAAATCATCGATCCGCCTATTTTTTCTCCCGTCTGACAGATGCAGCCACTTCGCCGTCTTCTCCCCATTTTACCGCTCTGTAAATCGCGTCGTGATAGAAAATCAGCCAGGCGTCTTTTTCTGCCGCGAACGTCTGCCATTTCTGCTTTTCTGGAATAGAGGTCATCGGATAATCATCATAGGCCAGCACCCATAACGGATTTTTATGCGCGTTCGTCGGCATCAGGTCGGCAAAATGCACAGCCGTTTCCCCTTCGTCTTCTAAGACGATGACGCTGTGGCCGTCGCTGTGGCCGCCGGTGTGGTGCATCGTAATGCCTTCTGTCAGCTGATACTCGTTCTCAAAGGTTTCGACCTGATCTTGTACCGCCTCCCAATTTTCTCTCCAATATGTATTTTTCGATCTGATATTAGGGTTTCTCATTTCGCGCCACTCTGTTGCAGAAGTGATAATGCGGGCATTCGGGAAAACAGAGACAAGCTCCTCTCCGCTGTATTCCGTCAAGCCGCATGCATGGTCAAAATGAAGATGGGTCATCGCGGCAATATGAATGTCCTCACAGGAAAGCCCGAGTTCACGAAGAGATTGTTTCAGATTGGACTCCTGTGTTACGCCGTAATTCCTTTTTTGTTTATCAGAGAATTTCCCTCGGCCGATACCCGCGTCAACCAATATATTCAGGCCGTTTTTTCTGATCAGAATCGGGTCTGTTCTTAATTCAATCTGGTTTTTGTCATTTACGGGGTATTTTCTCGACCATAAAGGCTTCGGGACAACGCCGAACATCGCTCCTCCGTCCATATGCGTTACACCGCCGTCCAGCCATGTTAATGAAATATTCCCAATATTCAATGTCTCCATCTTGATCCCTCCTGATGTAATGGTAGCAAATGGCGGCATAAAAAAACAGACTCCCGCATCAGAGTCTGTCTTTTGTTCTCCATTCAACTTCGGCCCGGTAAATCGGCTGGCCGAGCGCGGAGAATTTTTCTTCGTATTCTGTCATAATATTGCCCTTCGGATCGCTGTTGTGCAGATCAAGGCTGACTTCCGTCAGAAGCAGGCCGTATTCGGAAAAGCTTTTCAGAGAGTATTCGAATAAACCGCGGTTATCGGTTTTAAAATGAATCTCACCTGTTTCGCCCATCACTTCTTCGTATTTTGTCAAGAACGTTTTAAATGTTAAACGGCGCTTTTCGTGACGGTTTTTCGGCCACGGGTCAGAAAAGTTTAAATATACGCGCTTGATTTCTCCCCGTTCAAATACGTCATTCATTGTTTCCGCGTCTATATTTAACAAACGGACATTGTGAGCCCCGCTGTCCTTTACTTTTTGGACGGCAGTGACGATGACGCTTTTAAACAGCTCAATTCCGATATAGTTGATATCCGGATTCTGCTTGGCCATTCCTGAAATGAACTGCCCTTTTCCCGTACCGACTTCAATATGGATCGGGTTGTCATTGCCAAAGACCGTGTTCCATCGCCCTTTATACTGGGCCGGATCACTGATGGCGATGTCAGCGTTTTCTGCCAGAAAATCATTCGCCCAAGGTTTATGGCGCATTCTCATATGATTGACACCTCTATCTATAATTTCGAGTAACAACATACCATGAAACATAAAGAGCCGCAAGCGCCTTTTAAAGGCGCCGGCCGCATAAAAAAAGAGGCTCCCCCGTCCGGAACACTCATGTGATGCATAAAACCGCACCGCTTTGCACAATGTATGACACAGAAAGGATGTGTATATGAATCATGGGCTTAACAAGCGAACATCAGGTCCGGTTATTAAAGGACATATTGGCCGACCATCAATTGGATTGCTGCGGCACGGTTGCCGAGTATGAACAGCTGGAGCGCGTCATCAAATCACTGATGGCCAACACCGGGCTTGATTCAAATATAAAAAACGTGCTCGAGGATGTCTACCGCTACAGCCAGTCCGGCATCACGGCCGATTCCATCGACACGCATATTCAGGAGCACCAAAACCATTTGTCCCAATGGGTGGAGCAGATGGATTCGTACTCCTGACTACTTGACAATCCGCTTCATCAGGGCATGAAGCTCTTCCATGGCATCATGATACGCTTTGTCGTTTCCTTTTGATTTGTGCCAGGCGATGAAGGTGATGGTCTCTGATAACATGTACCACGCCATCCGCAGCCGAAGCCCTTCCGTGAGCTTCATGCCGTACATCCCAAGCCAGCTGTCCCACGCTGGCTCTTCGACGTAATGATACAATAAAGGGCCGAGATCCATGGCTGGATCGGCTATCATGGCGCCGTCCCAATCTATTAAATACAGCTGGTTGTCTTCAGACAGAAGCCAGTTATTATGATTCACATCACAATGGCAAACGACTTTTTCACCGAATTGCACCTGATCCACATGAGCTTCCAAATAAGCAAGGCCTTCCTGAATAAGCGGCGAAAATTGCCGCACGGCAAAGACGGCCTGCTTCAGCTGCGACAAAAGGGCGCCCGGATCAAGCGGTTCTTTTCCCAATCTTTTCAGCATGTCGAGCAAAGCTTTTGATGTGTGGATTTTGCGGAGCAGCTCAGCCACCGGGCGTCCGCTCATATCCTTTGCCTTCAGCTCCCTGCCCGCCATCCAATGCTGAGCCGTAATGACGTCTCCGTTTTCCATCCGTTTCGTCCAAACCAGCTTCGGAACAATGCCTTCGGCGGATAACACGGCTAAAAAGGGCGAGCTATTACGTTTTAAAAAAAGCTGTTGGCCGTTATGTTTCGCATAATATGCATCTCCTGTAGCTCCTCCGGCGGGGAAGATCTCCCAATCGCTACCTAGTAATTGTCCCAACCAGTTCATATCAATGTTCAACCCATCATTTCTTAAAATATTTTAGAATAGGCCTCCAGCCTTTCTCTATTGGCGGAGCGTCCTGTCATAAACAATTTCATGAGAATAAAAAAGACAGCTATTGAGAGTCTCATATGCTAATCAATAGCCGTCCTATAAATTTTAGCGCTACAGCACAAACTTCGTCAAGCAAAACTAGCAAGAACACCTGTGAATTCTGAAGATTTATGCCGGAACCGCTCTTTGCCGTGAAACATTTGACGGGTTTCATTTGTTTATTATGTTTTTATTTTCAACGGCGTACCGCCCGGCATAAGCCGAAACGGCGTCGTTCCGATCAGCTCGCCGTCAGCGTGAAACGGAATTTTCCCATCTGTTTCAAAAACGAATTCCTTCCCCTTTATCATCGTCACTCCGTCCATTTTGATATGCCGGCCGAAGCTCATCGCCCATAAAAAACGATACAGCGAGAAAAAGGACAGGTTTTCTGCGATGACAATATCAAAATGGTTTTGACGGGGATTTGCTGAAGGCGCCGCTTTCATGCCGCCTCCGTAATAAGGGTGATTAGCCGCAATGACAAACCAGACATTGCGGAATTCACGCCTCTGGCCGTCTGCCGTGCAAACAAATCTGAACGGCTGAAACCCCGAGGCCGTATGTAAATGCGCGAGCGGGTAAATCACAAAGCCGAGACGCAAAAACCGAAGAACGCGCGAAAACGGAAAATTCGCGGCTGCCTTCAAAACTGAGGCATCGAAGCCGACAGACAGGTGGTTAATAAAATAAAGTGATTGCGCTTTGTCATGAAAAAAGTTGATGCTTCCCGCAAAAAATTTCCGTGTGAGCGGGCGGTGCAGACTTTTGATTTCTTGGAGAAGCGCCGACTTCTTAATACCGAGCCCTTTGGAAAAGTCATTGTACGAACCGGCAGGCACAAAGGTCAGCTCAATCTGATCCGTGCCTTTCAGTCCGTTAATGACTTCATGCATCGTCCCGTCACCGCCGATGACGAACAGCCGCTTAAGCTTATGATCCTGCATCATTGAAATCTGTCTCGCCAGCACCTCCGCATGTCCGGGATGCCCGGTCAAAAAAGAGCGGTGGCTGACCCCGCGCCTGGTCAGCTCTTTTTGAACTGATTTCCAGACACGCCGGCCCCGCCCGCCTCCTGAGACCGGATTAATAATAAAAAACCATTGACTCATCGTTTGTTTTCACCTGCTTCATAGATGAAGAGACAGCCGGCAAACGTCCGTTTTAATCAAGCCATTCCTGTCTCCGGCTTGAATCGCTTAAGCCGTAAGACAAAAGAGCCTTCGCCGCCTTGAGCTGGTGGTGCTTGATCGGCGCCGTATTTTTCTGCTGCTTTTCCAGCCACTCTGCGGCAGTCCGTTTATCAGCTATTTCCAGCCCGTACGGCGGCTCCGGGTAATCAATATAAGACGTTCTGCTGAGCAAAAGCTTCCGCACGGGAATGTCGGCCTGCTTTTCTTTTACGATTTGCGAAACGACCGAGCCTGTCCGGTGCAGGCTGAGAGACGGATTCAATACTTGGCGCGTGCTGCCGGAGCCTCTTTCTTCCCAAAAACGGTGTTTTGATCCGATATATACGCTGTCCTCTTCCGCTTCCATAAAAGCGGCGCAGAAAATCTCCAGCGGCGAGATGATGATCATGCTCAGTTCGACGGACGCCTGCTGAATTTGCAGAACCGGATGATACATCACAAAATAGGAATCGGGCAGCTTTTGAGCCAGCATTTTTAACATCCTGTCCCTTTTGACCGCCTGCGAAAGCTCAGACTTTTGAGAAAGCGTGGAGCTCGCCCATTTTAATTGAAAGTCATACAGCTGATCTTTGAAAAAAGGCGCGAGCTCAGACTTTCGAGACGGAAGATTCCCGAACAGCGCCTCTTCTCCCTCCGGCTCATCAAACCATTGGTGCCTCTTTTCATTTATATCGGCCGTTTTTTCTTCTTTTCTCTTTTTCAAGGAAAATTTTTTCCTGGCCGGCGCTTGATCGGTTTCCCCGCCTGCAGCCGTTTCCGTTTCTTTTTCTTCCGTCATCCGGTCAAACGCTTCAAGAAGCGCCTCCCAGCGTTCTTTCTTCAGCCGGATAAACTGGTTCATATAATGATATGGATCAAGTTCATATCTGGATATGCAGTCGTGAATTTTGATGATCTGTGCCATGTGATTTCTCCACTCCGAATATTTGTTTATGTCAATTGAAACTGTGCGATTTCTTCGTATTTAGGCGACCGGTCAAGATGGGTCTGAAACAGTGAAAACCGGCTGACGGCACTTTGCACCCTGCCGCTTTCAAACGGCACATCGTCAGGAAACGGCCGGTCTCCCGCCCACTTCCGCGCCATCGTCATATGAGGGTGATAAGGCCGTTTTTCCACTTGAAAACCGGCTTTCAAAACAGCCTGTTTTGTTTTTTCCCGCAAATCAAAGAGCAGTTCATTCCGTTCGGGCTCAAGGTGAAGCACTCTCGGCTGTCTGCGGTCGCCGAAAATATCCAGATGCTGAAACTGTACGGTAAACGGCTGTGCTGCCGACGCAGCATCTGCGAGCAGAGACGATAATTTCGCAAGCCGTTCTTCATCCGCGGCTCCGAGAAAAATGAGTGTAATATGATAGTCATGCGGGTGCACCCATTTTTTGAATGATAACGCCGGCTCCTTTTTGGCTGCTTCCCAAATCGGTTCAGCAATGTCAGCCGGAATCGGAATGCCGATAAAATAATGCGGCAATGAAGCTCTCATACGAGGATCTCCCCCTCTTTGGTTATGGTGTTATTATAAAACGGATAAGCGGAGAGGAGAACCCTCCGCTCATTATGATAGGATATTATGTACCGAACGTTTTATACAGAAAGGAATGAGCCGGCCTTGAAAATCGTAAACAGCACGGCGGAGCTGATCGGCGGCACACCGATCGTAAAGCTCAATCGCCTTCAGCCAGAACATGCAGCGCAAGTCTATTTAAAATTAGAATCGTTTAACCCGAGCGGCAGTGTCAAAGACAGAGCGGCTTACAATATGATCATTGAAGCGGAAAACAGCGGGCATTTAAAACCCGGCTCTGTCATAATCGAACCGACAAGCGGCAACACAGGCATCGGCCTGGCGATGAACGCGGCGGCGCGCGGCTACAAGGCAATCCTCGTCATGCCTGACACGATGACGAAAGAACGCATCAACCTCCTGAAAGCGTACGGCGCGGAGGTTGTGTTAACACCAGGGGCGGAAAGAATGCCCGGCAGCATCAAAAAAGCGAAAGAACTCGCCGAACAGATTCCGGGAAGTTTTATCCCGATGCAATTCGATAACGGCGCTAATCCAGATGCCCACCGAAAAACGACCGCCATTGAAATCTATCAGGCCGTTCAGCAGCTCAACAGACCGCTCGGTGCTTTTGTGGCAACGGCGGGAACGGGCGGAACCATTACCGGAACCGGAGAAACGCTGAGGGAGCTTTTCCCGGATATGATTGTTCATGTCGCCGAGCCCGCGGGATCTCCCGTCCTGTCTGGCGGAAAACCCGGCGCTCATAAGCTTGTCGGGACAAGCCCCGGATTTATTCCCGGCATACTGAATCAGGACGTTTACGATGAAATCATGAAAATATCTGATGAAGATGCGTATACGACAACACGTCGTCTGGCCCGGGAAGAAGGTATACTCGTCGGCCCGTCTTCAGGCGCCGCCTGCTTCGCCGCCATTGAAACCGCAAAACGCCTCCCTTCCGAACAGATCGTCATCTGTATGACGGCCGATACGGGAGAACGTTATTTATCAACGGATTTATGGTCATTTGAATGATAAAAAGGGATGCCGCTTTCGGCGTCCCTTTTTATTATCACTTGGCAAGCTCATAAATGGCTTCGGCGTATAAAGCCGTTGACCGGAGAAGGTCATCAATTTCAATATACTCATCCTTTTGATGCGCGCTGTCAGGCCGGCCGGGGAACAGCGGCCCGAACGCGACGCCCGCCGAAAGTGATCTCGCATACGTTCCTCCGCCGATTGAAATCAGATCCGCTTTCTTTCCCGTCTGTCCTTCGTAGACCTTTTGAAGCGTCTTTACGAGCGGATGATCGGCAGAAACGTGGTGCGGTTTGCTGTCTTTAAATTCTTCAAGCCGGAATTCTTCAGCAGACGTAAAAGCATCACGGATGACTTTGCTGTCTGAAGTGACGGGATAACGGATGTTGATGCCGAGTTCTCCTTCCTCACCCTTTCTGTATGTAAAGGTGCCGACATTCAATGTAAGCTCTCCGCTGATGTCATCCCTGCAATCGATTTTCAGTTTTTTGCCTCGTGTATCATTTAAAAAATAGTCACTGACGGTTTTGACAAAGTGCTTTCCGGCTTCATCCAGCTCCGTTCCGTTAAGGCATTCAGCAAGCTTTAAGCCGGCATTGACACCATTATCCGGTTCCATCGCGTGGCATGATTTTCCGTATACCCGAAGCGTCAGTTTTCCATTTTCCGAAACTGCTTCACCTTGTGTTTTTGACTGCTCAAGCCATTTGCTGAAATATGCGTGCACGGCATCAAGACCGTCCCCTTCAATAACCGCTTCAGCCGCATCCGGCACCATGTTCAAGCGCAGTCCTGAACGGAATGACAGAAGCCCGTTTTTTGCGTCTTTGTCAGAAGCGCTTTTTGCAATGCGCAGTGACGCATCTATAATTCCTTTTTCCGCGTTAATGATCGGAAAATCCGCGTCAGGAGCAAAGCCGATGTCAGGCATTTTTTCGTGTTTGAAGTAGTGATCCACGCATCTCCAATCACTTTCTTCATCCGTTCCGATGATGATTCTCACGCGTTTGGATAAAGGAAGCTGCATGTCTTTGACGATTTTCAGCGCATAAAACGCCGCCATTGTCGGCCCTTTATCATCTATGGCGCCTCTGGCATATATCCGGCCGTCCCTGATATCGGCTGAAAACGGATCGCTCGTCCAGCCGTCTCCGGGCGGAACGACATCGACGTGGCACAAAACGCCGACGATTTCGTCACCCGTTCCCCATTCAATATGGCCCGCATAGCCGTCAAGATTCTTTACGGTGAAGCCTTCTTTTTCACCGAATTCCAGCAGTGACGTCAGGCTGGCATTGACGCCTTCTCCAAACGGCCGGCCGGGACCGGCTGTCGATTCGTCCATTACGCTGTTGATCTGCAAAAACTTCTGCGTGTCACGGATCAGATCTTCTTTGTTTCTGATGACTTCAACTTCCCAGTTCATCACAAATCCCCTTTCTTGATAAAGACTTGCAAAATGTCGATAAAACGAATAATATAGATGATGTTTTGAAAAAATGTTCGTCATTGGAGGTACTTATGTTTCATCTCGACAAGCATCAAACGACAATAAAAAGAGAAATTACCGCGGGATTGACCACCTTTTTCACAATGGTGTATATCATTGTCGTCAATCCGGTGATCCTTTCCAATGCGGGAATTCCGTTTGACCAGGTGTTCACCGCGACGATTATCGCTTCCATTGTCGGAACTTTATGGATGGCTCTCGCTGCGAATTTTCCGATCGCCATTGCCCCCGGCATGGGCTTAAACGCGTATCTTGCCTTTCACGTTGTCGGCACAGGCAGCGGCATTACGTATCAGACGGCTTTCAGCGCCGTTTTTATCGCGGGAGTCATCTTTATTATTTTATCGTTAACGCCTTTAAGAAAACAACTTATAGAAGCGGTTCCGGACAATTTAAAATACGGAATTACGACCGGCATCGGCTTATTTATCGCTTTTATCGGCTTACGCCAATCCGGAATCATCACGGCTGATAAATCTAATCTGGTCGCACTCGGCGATCTTCATTCGCCTGCCGTCATTTTAACGCTTATCGGACTTATCATCAGTATTGTACTGATGGTGCTGAATGTAAACGGGGCTCTGTTCATCGGAATGGCGCTGACCGCCGTCATTGCCTTTTTGACCGGGCAGATCCATTTCGCGAAAGGATTCATGTCCTTCCCGCACCTGCCGGAGGGGCTTTTGATCACAAATCCGTTCGGTGCCCTCGGGGATGTCGTGCATCACGGTCTGTACGCCGTTGTGTTTTCTTTTCTTCTCGTTACGATTTTTGACACGACCGGCACCATGATCGGTGTCGCCGAACAAGCGGGATTGATCAAAAACAATCAGCTGCCGAATGCCAGAAGAGCGCTTTTGGCTGATTCGACCGCTACGACGGTGGGAAGCATCTTCGGCACCAGCCCGACGACCGCGTTCGTTGAATCTTCAGCAGGTGTGGCGGCCGGCGGAAGAACGGGTCTGACGGCGCTGACGATAGCCGTTATGTTTGCCGTTTCCATGTTTTTCAGCCCGCTTGTCAGCGTCTTATCGGAAGTGTCCGCGATTACGTCACCGGCTCTGATTATTGTCGGCAGCCTGATGATGGGCGCGGTATCGAATATCCGCTGGAATGAGCTTGATGAAGCGTTCCCGGCCTTTCTCGTCATTTTGGCGATGCCTTTAACATCCAGTATTTCAACCGGAATCGCACTCGGCTTCATTTCATATCCGCTTGTTAAAGCAGCTAAGAAAAAATGGCGCGAAATCCATCCTTTAGTCATCATCTT
Source organism: Bacillus sp. NEAU-CP5 (assembly GCF_026420705.1). Lineage (NCBI taxonomy): Bacteria > Bacillati > Bacillota > Bacilli > Caryophanales > Bacillaceae > Bacillus > Bacillus sp. NEAU-CP5. The sequence continues at coordinate 875,271 of NZ_JAPMOV010000002.1, forward strand.
CGCCATATTGTTTTTTATTCAGCTTTTTATTTTGAACGGACATTAAGAAAAATCCCTTTCCTTTTCGGAAAGGGATTTTCACATATAAAGAACGGAAAGAATCGCGGCAATGAGACACCAGGCGGAACAGATGACTTGGATGACGGTTAATGCGCTGTTTCGCGCCCTGAAATAGTCATCACTGTCTCTTTTGATACCGCTTAAAACCGGTTTATCCGTGATCCGGTCAAATAAAAGCGACGCGGCATAGCGGCTGACGATCGCAAATAAAATGAGGACTGCCGGCTTCATTAAGAGCGGAAGAACGAGAATAAGAGCCGTAAAAGCCGCGGTTAAAAGGTAAAGCTGCCGGAGATACCCGCCGTTTCGGATCAGCACTTTAAAGAACAATTCTTTCCACGCCGTATACGCCGACCGTTTTGTAAAGATGTGCTTGGAGCCGGGATATAAAAACGGCTTGCTCCGCCCTTTATTTTTACCATTCGGGAGCTGCACATCATGGCTGAGCATCAAAACAAAGGCCGCGAAAGAAAGCTTGCGCCTGTTCTCCTCAAGCACTTCTTCCTCAAAGGCTGATAATGTCTCCGTCCCTTTCCAAGTCAAAAGGGCGGAACAGATGAACAATATACATCCCGCCGGCCAAAGCCAATACCATTCGGCGGCAAAGACGATCATAAAAAACGCACCCGCCATCAGAACCATCACTTTCAGCCAGCCCGCCGCCTGATTCCCGAATGTCCGCCTGCTGTTTTTTCTGTGCCGATGTACGGCTAATATCGCGGTATGAAAGCCGAACAGACAGCAAAACATACCTGAATATGCCGGTAAGGTACAGTCACCGTACTGGCGCCATAAGGGAAATAACAATACGGCAAGCGCACCCCATTTGATAAGGGAAAGGAACATCGAATACAAAAGCGCGTACCTTTTCAGCTTTTGCATCAGATGTTTTGCATGCACCAAAAATACGTGATCCGCTTCCAGCAAAAAGGTATGAATAAAACCCGTGCACAACAGCAGGGCACTGAATACATACAGCCAGCCCCATCCTAATACTCCTGCCGCTCCATTAAGAAGCCCCCTGCCGTTCAGCCAATCAGCATATTGATAAACGGCAAATGCGGCAGCGGGAAGAACGATATACAGCGCGACCGTCCAATCAATGACCGTCTGAAACACCTTCCATTGATACCGCCAATAATGAAACAGCCTTTGAAAAAACAAAGCCCGCCCGGTCATCGCTGACTGCTCCGAACCGCTGAATAAAAGCAATCCAGCAGTGAACGGCTCCCCGTTTTTTCCTGAAGCTCCTCTAACGTGCCTTGAAGAAGCAGAGCGCCCTGATCCAGCAAATAAAACCGGTCGCAGATTTTTTCCGCCGTATCCAGAACATGAGTGCACATCAAAATCCCCGCGCCCCTTTCTTTCTCAGCAATCAGCATGTCGGTAAACAGCTTTGTTGAGATCGGATCAAGTCCGATAAAAGGCTCATCAATGATGTAAATATCCGGCTTCGCCAAAAATGCCTGTATGAGCATCAATTTTTGCTGCATCCCTTTTGAAAAACCGGAAGGCAAATCATGTTTTACCGATGTCAGTGAAAACTCTTCAAGCAGCCGCTCGGCCCGCTCACGGCATTCTTCCCCTTCTATACCCCGCAATGACCCGGTCAGCTCGAGGTGCTCCCAAAGCGTCAGTTCATCGTAAAAGCTCGGACGCTCCGGTATGTAAGCATAAGATGAATCATTCCACTCAATACCGCCTTCTATATCCCGGGACAGCCCGAGAACCGCCTTTATCACTGTGCTTTTTCCCGCGCCGTTCGCTCCGATTAAACCGGCAATTTCACCAGCGTTGACTGACAGAGATACATCAGAAATCACCTTCGGCCTGTCAGCATAACCGGCGCAGACAATGTTTGCATTCAATAATTCTCCCAAACTTCTCACTCCCCCGTTTTCATACGGACATGTATAAAAAAAGTTTCAGTTTCCATAATAATAAAAGCGGACCGGGCATAGTAATGCACCAAGGCGGCACCCATTTGGAAAAAATTATCTGCGCTTATTCCTAGATTCATGTTGTCCATATCGTGTATAATGGAGGCAGTTAAAAGAGAAAAAACAGAATGTCATCCTTTGTTGCTTATTCGTACGAAGTTTTAGAGTCGAAAGTTGTGGTATATCAAGTCCATCCGATCTTATGATAGGGAGTGGTTTTTTGAAACCTTCAACAAATCGTATGCTGACTCGGATTAAATCAGTTTACATGTTCATCCAGGAAAAAGGTCTTGTGACAACACAGGAACTGGTTGATGAATTCGGCATTACACCTAGAACCATTCAGCGAGACTTAAATGTGTTAGCATACAATGATCTTGTTCATAGTCCTAGCCGAGGCAAGTGGGAGACAACACGAAAAAAAGTGAAAATTACATCTTAAGCGAACAATTACATAAGGCCCTTTTCGGCCTGACATGCTGCAAGGCAAAGCAGCGTCTTTGCCTTGTTTTTTGTTCCTCTATATAAAAAGCCCAAAACAAATCTGTTTTGGGCTTTTCTGATATCGATTACACTTCAGCGCCTCTCAGCGTTTCGAGCTCCTCTTCAGTCAGCTCGCGGAATTCTCCCGGTTTAAGATCCGGGTCAAGAGAAACAGCCCCCATCGAAAGCCGCTTCAAATAAGCCACTTCATTTCCGACAGCCTTTGCCATCAGCTTCACCTGATGATATTTGCCTTCTGTAATGGTCAAGTGAATCACCGTTTCATCCGGGCTTTCTGTAATGATTTCAACGGCTGCCGGCTTCGTCTTATAGCCTCCTTCAATGACGACGCCTCTTTCCAGATGAACGATGTCTTCCGGTGACAGAGGTGAAGTTAACCCGACCTCATATGTTTTGGGCACATGCTTTTTCGGAGAAAGCAGGCGATGAGCGAGCTGCCCGTCATTGGTCAGAAGCAAAAAGCCTTCCGTATCCTTATCAAGACGTCCCGCCGGAAACGGTTCAAAACGCTGTTCTTCAGGCGTCAGCAGATCAACCACCGTTTGCTGGCGGCTGTCTTCTGTAGCGGACAGCACTCCTTGCGGCTTATTCATCATGACATAAATAAATTCACGATAGTCTGCCGGCTCTCCGTATACCGTGATGTCCTGTTTTTCCGGATCGACATGGGTTTTCACATCTTTCGCCGGCTCTCCGTCAATCATGACAGCCCCAGCCTTGACGATTTTTTTCACATCTTTTCTTGAGCCGAATCCGCTGTTGGCAAGCAGCTTATCAAGTCTCATCCTGATCCTCTCCTTTAAAAAGAAAAGCCCGCGATAAGCGGACTATTCATTATTCTTAATGGGCGGAATGCCTGCCTCTCCTCAAAACGCGGGGCAGACGGTTTCCAAACATTTTCTGTAAAAATCCGATTCGGTACGCGGCAAACATGTACACCGCACCGCCGACAGCGGCGCAGACAAAGACGACAATCGCCGCATGCACCTGGCCGCTTTGGTATGTTACAAAGAAACTGAGCAGCCATTGAGTCAGCTTGACCGCGACTCCCATCACGACGGACAGGACTGCGATTAAAATAACCCGTTTTATAAGTACCGTATACGAATAGCCCGCATGGCGCTTAATCATAATAAAACCGTACAGAAGAGAAGCGATATAACCGAGCGCCGTTGCCAAGATGGCACCGTCTCCCTGAAACAGCTTGATCAGCGGCACGTTCAGCACCACTTTTATAATGACGCCGATAAAAAGGCTCACGACAGCAAATTTCTGCTTATTAATCCCTTGCAGGATCGCGGCGTTTACGGTAAACAGAGAAAACAGAATCGCGACAGGCGCGTACCAGAACAATATATCCTGTCCGATATCCGGGCGAAGACTTTCAGAGCCGTAGAAGAACGTATAGGCCGGACCCGATAACACGGACATCCCGACAACAGCGGGAATAACCAAAAACAGAATGATTTGCATCGTCTGGTTAATCTGCTGGTTCAAAAGCTTATAATTCCTGCTCGTAAACGATTCAGTAATCGTCGGAATCAGCGTCAGACCGAAAGCGGTCGCCAGAGAAACCGGGATCATCACAAGCTTCGGCACATAAAGGGTGACAATCGCAAGCATGTCCTGACTGATATCTTTATGACCCGCCGCAATCATCGCTTTATTAAACGTATTCGTATCGATATATGAATACAAAGGAATCGCCAGTCCGACAAATACGTAAGGAGCGGCATAACTGAAAAGCTCAATGAACATTTTTTTATAACTTAAGTTTGCAGACGGGACGAGATTCGGCTTCATCGCCAGAAGATCGCCCTTCCGCTTATTCCAGTAAATATAAAGGACGACAAGCCCTCCGAATGATCCGATCAGCGCCGCGAAAGTCGCGTATCCGACTGCGATGACAAGGCCGCCGTTGATCACTCTTAAAATCAAATACGTGGCGCCCAATAAAAAGATGATCCGGGCAAGCTGCTCCACAACCTGTGAAACGGCTGTCGGCCCCATCATCTGATGACCTTGGAAAAAACCGCGCACAAGACTCATAATCGGCACGACCAAAAGTGCCAGACTGACCATCCGGATGACATAAACGACGTGGTCAATCGTAAGTCCGTTGTTACTCGTGCCGCCGAGAGATGTTTCCGCAAAAAACGGCGCTGAAATATAAAGAATTGAAAAAGCGATCATCCCGGTTACGAGCATAACCGACATTCCCGCTCTCAGCATCCGCCTGCTCGTCTCATAGTCTCCCTTGGAATTATATTTCGAGACAAATTTTGAAACCGCGGCGGGAAATCCCATCGTGGCAATGTTTAAAAACAGTGTATATTGATTATATCCGTATTGAAACAAAGCTCCGCCCGTCGCTCCGACCATCGCTCCGAACGGGATCAGATAAATCATCCCTAAAATCCGCGATATATAGGTGCCGAGCGTCAGCACGAACGTGCCCCTTAACAATTTGCTTGACATGTTTCCTCATCACCATTTTCTACGAAGATTCAACTTTTCTATTTTAACACAACTGGGCAATTAGACGGTAATAATTACAGCGGGAAACTTTTTGGGAAAACTCTTTAAAAACAAAATACGTTTAAGGATTCCCTTTCTTTCGCTATAATAGCAGAAAGCGGACATTTCCGCCTATTATACGTGAAAAAGAAAGTTGTTGATGAAATATGAAACACTATGACGTGATTGTGATCGGCGGCGGCCCGTCCGGTTTAATGGCTGCGATTGCCGCAGGCGAAGAAGGGGCGGACGTATTATTAATCGATAAAGGAAACAAGCTGGGACGGAAGCTGGCGATTTCCGGCGGCGGGCGCTGCAACGTGACCAACCGCCTCCCCGTTGAAGAAATCATCAAACACATCCCCGGCAACGGCCGCTTTTTATACAGCGCGTTTTCCGAATTTAATAATGAAGATATTATCGCCTTTTTTGAAAAACTCGGCATTCAGCTGAAAGAAGAAGACCACGGGCGCATGTTCCCGGTGACGGACAAAGCGCAAAGCGTTGTCGATGCGCTTTTGAACCGATTAAAACAACTGAATGTCACCATCCGCACAAATGAAAAAATCAAAGAAGTGCGGTACGAGAACGGCAGGACAGCGGGTATTACGACAAACAATGACGAACACATTAACGCAGACGCCGTCATTATCGCGGTCGGCGGAAAATCAGTCCCGCATACCGGCAGCACCGGAGACGGCTATGCGTGGGCGGAAGCGGCCGGTCATACCGTGACCGAACTCTTTCCGACGGAAGTGCCGGTTACGTCGTCAGAACCGTTTATTAAACAAAAAACACTTCAGGGGCTGTCCCTTAGAAACGCGGCCGTCAGCGTCCTGAATAAAAAAGGCAAACCAATCGTCACACACGTGATGGACATGCTGTTTACCCATTTCGGCTTGTCAGGCCCCGCCATTCTCCGCTGCAGCCAGTTTGTCGTCAAAGAACTGAAAAAGCAGCCAGAGGTCAAACTCCGCATCGATCTGTTTCCCGGCATCAACGAGGAAGAGTTATTTCAAAAGATGCACAAGGAACTGAAAGACGCACCGAAAAAAGCGCTCAAAAACGCGCTGAAACCATGGATGCAGGAACGGTACCTGCTTTTTCTTCTGGAACGGAACGGTCTTGATCCGCAGACAAGCTTTACGGAATTGCCGAAGGATCAATTCAGGGCTTTTGTCAAAGACTGCAAACAATTTATGGTTGCCGCTGACGGAACGCTTTCTTTGGACAAAGCGTTTGTCACAGGCGGAGGTGTTTCCGTAAAAGAGATTGAGCCGAAACAAATGGCGTCAAAAAAAATGGAAGGCTTATATTTTTGCGGAGAAATACTCGATATTCACGGCTATACCGGGGGCTACAATATCACTTCAGCCTTTGTCACGGGGCGTCTCGCCGGTTTGAATGCAGGACGTTTCTCACGCTCGCTCTAAATGGTTTAAAGCGCACTTACCTGAGCGTCCCCGTTGATAATTGACCAAAAACATGATAGAGTTTTCTGCGTTTTGTTTCACCTGATTGAGGGAATAGGAAGAAAGGATTGATCTGCAATCGTACGACCATACTAAAACAAAATGGCGTATTGAAAAAAATAGTCAGAGGGTGAGAACGTTTGAAGAAGAACATCTCCAGTGTTTTTTGGATTGTGATTGTCATCACAGCCGCTGCGGTTTTATGGGGGGCCATTTCTCCTGACAGCCTGCAGCAAGTCACTGATACGGCACAAAAATTTATTACGGATTCTTTCGGCTGGTATTATCTGCTGGTCGTTTCTATATTTGTCGGTTTCTGTCTCTTTCTCATTGTGAGTCCGATCGGCACAATAAAACTCGGAAAACCCGGGGAAAAACCGGAATTCGGCTTATTATCATGGTTTGCCATGCTTTTCAGCGCAGGCATGGGAATCGGTTTGGTATTTTACGGGGCTGCGGAACCGATCAGCCATTACGCCATCAGCTCTCCCTCAGGTGAAACAGAAACGCCCCAAGCATTTCGTGATGCGCTCCGGTACACATTTTTCCACTGGGGGCTGCACGCTTGGGCCATCTATGCGGTTGTCGCTTTATGTATCGCATATTTTCAATTCAGAAAAGACGCGCCCGGTTTGATCAGCAGCACACTGACACCGCTTTTGGGCGATAAAGTAAACGGGCCGATCGGCAAAGCGATTGACTGTATCGCGGTGTTTGCGACCGTTGTCGGTGTGGCGACAAGCTTAGGGCTCGGAGCGACTCAGATCAACGGCGGTCTGCATTATTTATTCGGCATTCCGAAAACATTTTCCATTCAGCTGATCCTGATCGCTGTCGTGACCGTGTTATTTTTGATTTCTGCGTGGAGCGGAATCGGCAAAGGGATTAAATACTTAAGCAATACCAACATGGCGCTCGCGGCTATTTTAATGATCTTTATGCTCATTGCAGGCCCGACGGTGCTGATTATGAACTCATTTACCGATTCTATCGGCCAATACATCCAAAATATCGTGCAGATGAGCTTTCGCTTGTCTCCGAATGATCCCCAAAAACGCGAATGGATTAACAGCTGGACCATTTTCTATTGGGCCTGGTGGATATCCTGGTCGCCGTTTGTCGGCATTTTTATCGCCCGTGTATCAAGGGGCCGGACGATCCGGGAATTTTTAATCGGGGTGTTGGTGACACCTTGTATATTGGCTTTCTTATGGTTTGCGATCTTCGGTGTATCCGCGATGGATCTTCAGCAGAAAGGCGTATTCAATGTCGCAGGAATGTCAACGGATACGATGCTGTTCGGCGCACTCAGCCACTATCCGCTGACAATGGTAACATCCGTATTAACGCTTGTTCTGATCGCTGTATTCTTTATTACATCAGCGGATTCAGCGACATTTGTGCTTGGAATGCAAACGTCTTACGGCTCATTAGACCCGTCAAACCGGGTGAAAATCATCTGGGGCATCATCCAGTCCGCCGTGGCAGCGGTATTATTATATTCCGGCGGTCTGGCCGCACTGCAAAACACGGCCATTCTCGCCGCGGTTCCTTTTTCAGTCGTGATCCTTCTGATGATCGTGTCTCTGTACAAGTCATTAGCGAGCGAGAGAAAAGGAATCAAACAAGCGGAGAAATACCAAAAACCAAGAAGTCCCCGCGTCAAAAAAGCATAATGCACAAAGAAGCCCGGCATTTCGTCCGGGCTTTTTTATTTTCGGTATAAAATGAGAGCGGAAAAACAATAAAGCTGCTCACCTTCAGGATCACAGGCCGCCGCTACCGTATATTTAATATCAACGAGCTGTTCATCAGAAATCCCCTTTAAAAATGTATTGACTTCAGTCTGCAGATCCTTTTCATGCTCCTCATCAAAAACAGCTATCTTCAGCACATCACCCTCTCCTTTCTCTATCAATTTATTCCGGTTCAATTGAAATATGATAGAGAAAAACAGATTTTCTTTTTTACTGATTTTTTACTAAAAGTGACCAAAAATAGTTGTTGAAAACGCTTACTAACGTATGATAATATCACTTTAACAATAACCAGGTCATTTCTGTTTAGTAAATATTTAGTAAAAAGGAGATGCGAAATGGTCCGTCTCAAAGATATTGCCTTACAGGCATCTGTATCCAGCGCGACAGTATCGAGAATTTTGAATAAGGATGACTCTTTAGCCGTGACTGATGAAACAAGAGAAAAAGTTCTGAGGATCGCCGATGAGCTGGGCTATCAGCCGTCGGCAAAAAAACGGAAGAACCGCAGCCGCAGCGATTCAGCGCCCCTGATCGGCGTTGTCAGCTGCCTGTCACCCGAAGAAGAACGGCAGGATCCTTATTTTTCAGCGATCCGAAAAGGCATTGAGGAAGAATGCTTTCGGCAAAAAGTTTTTATCACATCTTCTATCCATCTCGGTTCTTTTCAAGAGCATATGTTTCACGAACTGGACGGCGTGATCATAATCGGCAGCCTGCAAGACGAGGTGCTTACGAATATCAGCGCCGCTTTCAGGCACGCGGTATTTGTTAACGGCACCCCCGATCCCGCCCGCTACGATTCCGTCAGCGTGGATTTTTATGCCGCAGCGCAAAAGGCGATAGAACATCTTCTGTCGCTCGGTTACCAGCGGCTCGGTTATATCGGCGGCCGGGAGCGGGAGCATACCGTCATAGACGGTGTAAACAGCAATAAAACGATTGAGGATAAGCGTCTGACCGCTTTCTTACAAATGGCCGGCGCCGAGCCGGAGCATGTACTGATCGGCGAATACAGTATGCACGAAGGGTTCCGGCTGATGAATGAAGCCATCAAAGGCGGAAGTCTCCCCGATGCCTTTTTTATCGCAAGTGATTCGATGGCTGTCGGCGCTTTAAAAGCCTTGCAGGAAGCCGGTCTTCAAGTCCCGCGCGATACGGCGGTTGTCAGCTTCAACGGAATTGATGAGGCAGAATACGCCAGCACGCCGTTATCAACGGTAAAAGTATACACGGAAGAGATGGGCCGGACGGGTGTCAAATTGCTTCTCGACCGTTTAAACGGCAGAACCGTCCCGCTGGCCGTGACGCTCCCCACTTCATTGATTGTCAGACAAAGCTGCGGCTCACAAGAAAGGAGGTGACGTGTCCCGCAGCGTTTATATCATATTTAAAGGAGGAAAAGATGAAACGCTTACTGGCTTTGTTTCTTTCTTTTACTTGCATGATCCTTCCCGGCTGCTCGGCAGAACAGAGCGGCGCCGGAGAAAAGCAGAAAACATTGACAGTCTATTCCACCATATCCTCAGACAGCGAACGCGCCGTATTCAGAAAGTTGGCTGATTCATTCCAAAAAGAACATCCGGACATTCAAGTAAACGTTCATTTCCCAGGCAATGACTACGAAAATATGATGAGAGTCAGAATGGCAGCCGGTGACATGCCCGACCTTTTCGACACACACGGCTGGGCCAAAATCCGCTACGGAGAATATACCGCCGACCTCAGCGGCATGTCTTGGACGAAGCGGCTCGATCCGAATTTAAACAGCATGCTCAAAGACGCCAAAGGCAGAATATACGCCTTCCCTCTGAATCAGGCAAAGGACGGACTGGCCTACAACCGCACACTGTTGGAAAAATACGGAATCAAACCGCCGGAAACAATGGATGATTTTATGAAGGCACTGCGACAGATTAAAGAAAAAAGCGGCGGAACAGTCACCCCCTTCTGGTTTGCCGGCTATGAGAAAAGCTCCTTTGCCCAATATTACGATCAATTCGCCGCACCGCTTCTCATCACAGATCCCGCACACCGTTACAAAAAACAACTGTTAAACGGAACCTTCCGCTGGACACACTTCACCTATTTATCTGACAAACTGAAAGAGATGCAAAAGGAAAACCTGCTCAATATAGATGCCGTGACGGCAAAACGGTCCCAGCTCATTGAACTGATGGCGCAAAACAAAATCGCCTTTACGCTGCAGGGCGGCACCCTCGGCCAAGACGTCGCTCAAATCAATCCGAAGGTAAAAGTCGGCATCATACCGACCCCGGCCGTCCACAAGGGAGACGCGCCGGTTTGGATCGGAGGCGAACGTTACACGCTGGCGGCATTCAAGGATTCCCCACGGCTTGAAGAAGCGAAACAGTTTATCGCATTTATGGCCCGCCCCGAGCATGCAAAATCAATTGCCGAAGCGACCTCGCTTCCGGCCGGATTAGTGAATGTGCAAACGGACATTTTCTACGCAAATGACTATAAGCGCTATCAGCATATTAAGGTGCAGCCTTATTTTGACCGCCTTTATTTGCCGAACGGAATGTGGGATGTGATGGGAACAGCCGGGCAGGAGCTGATGGCCGATATCTTAACCCCCGCTGAAATTTCAGCGAAACTCGGCAGGGAATATAAGCGGCTCCGGCTTCAATCTGATTCACAGGGAGCTGAAAAAGAATGAGTGATCTTGCAAGAGAAACCCAAGGATTTCAACATCAAAAGCCGGTAAAATCCGCGTCACTATGGTGGATGTACGTTCCCGCTCTTGCCACGGTATTTATTTTCATGATTTTTCCGTTTGTCAAAGGCGCTTTTATCACATTTACAAACTGGAACGGCTTCTCACAGACGTATCAATGGGTGGGAGTCACTCAATATAAAAGGCTTTTAACAGATCCGGACACGTGGCTTGTTGTGAAAAATACTTTGCTTTACGGAATCGGAAGCACTTTTTTTCAGAATATGCTCGGACTTTTATATGCGCTGCTTTTGAATCAGAGCTTAAAAATGAAGGCGCTCACAAGAACGATCGTCTACCTGCCCGTCATTATCAGTCCGCTGATAATGGGATACATTTGGTATTTTATTTTCTCATATGACGGGGGTGCGCTGAATGATGTACTTGGCGCACTGGGAATCGGTCCTGTCAACGCCTTGGCAAGCCCTGCGGCAAACCCGTGGATTATCGTGATGATTAACACGTATCAATACGCAGGCATTGCGATGATTGTATATTTGGCGGGGCTGCAAAGCATTCCGAAAGATTATTACGAGGCCGCAAAAATAGATGGCGCGGGAGGTCTTCAGCCGTTTTTCACCATCACCCTGCCTTTATTGATGCCGGCTGTCACCATCAACATGGTCATCAATATCATCGGCGGGCTGAAGCTGTTTGATGTCATTTTCGCGCTGACCGCAGGCGGGCCGGGCAATTCCTCTCAATCGATGTCGACGTTTATGTATGATTTATATTTTAAACGGCAGGATGCGGGATATGCCGCCGCCCAAGGCGTGTTTATGTCCGTTATTATTCTTGTCATCAGCTTTTCGGCTCTCAAGTATTTCAAGCGAAAGGAGACGGAAATGTCATGAAAACAGCCCGAAAGCGGATTTTTACGCTGTTGGCTGCCGTTATCTCGTGCGTTCATATTGTCCCCTTTTATATTTTGCTGACCACGTCATTAAAAGCAAAAGGAGACTACAGTTCAAAATGGTCGCTGCCATCCGCCTTTTCATTTCAGAATTTTCGTGAAGCATGGGAGCGTGCCTCTCTCGGGCAATCCTTTCTGAACACGATCATCATTACAGCCGTTTCCGCCGCTTTATTAATTTTCATGGGTTCGCTTGCCGCATACCCTCTCGCAAGAAGAAATACAAAGCTGAACAAAATCGTCTTCGGCCTTTTGATTTCAATCATGATCATCCCGCCTTTGACTTCCATGGTTCCTTTATACAAGATGGTCGCTGATGCGGGGCTGATCAATACGCATGCCGCAGCCATTCTCATAAATACGGCTGCATATATGCCGCTGACCGTTTTCTTATATTCAGGGTTTATCCGCTCTTCCATTCCGAAAGAGCTTGAGGAAGCCGCCAGGATGGACGGCGCGGGATTGATCAGGACTTTTTATACAATCGTGTTTCCTTTGTTGAAACCGATTACCGCAACGGTCTGCATTATTTCCTGCGTGTTTATCTGGAACGATTACCAATTTGCGATTTTCTTTTTACAAGATCAAAAGGTGCAGACATTGACCGTGGCCATGGCGGGATTCTTCGGCGAAAACGCGAACAATCTTCACTTAGTCGCCGCAGCCGCAATTATGGCGATGCTGCCGATGGTCGTTTTGTTTTTGGCGCTTCAAAAATATTTTATCTCAGGGCTGTCCTCCGGGGCGGTCAAAGGCTGAGAAGAAAAGGGAGGAATTTCTGTTGAAGAAAATTACGTTTATCGGAGCGGGGAGCACGATTTTCGCAAAAAATGTACTGGGGGACTGCTTACTGACTGAAGCATTAAACGGGTTTGAATTCGCGCTTTATGATATTGACGCTGTACGGCTGAAAGAATCCCAGCTCATGCTGGAAAACATGAGAGACCGCTACAATACGAGTATATCCATCATCTCCTACGATGACCGAAAACAGGCGCTGAAACACGCCGGCTATGTGATCAATGCCATTCAGGTCGGCGGCTATAAACCCGCGACGGTCATTGACTTTGACATCCCGAAGCGGTACGGTCTCCGCCAGACGATTGCCGATACCGTCGGAATAGGCGGCATTTTCCGTTCCCTTCGCACCATCCCCGTTTTATTTGACATCGCAAAAGACATGGAAGAGGTCTGCCCGGATGCGTGGCTGTTAAACTATACAAATCCGATGGCCTCTCTGACCGGAGCGATGCTCAGACATACAAATGTCAAAACGGTCGGCCTGTGCCACAGCGTCCAGGCATGTACCAAAGATCTGTTTGACTCACTCGGCATGGATCACGAAGGGACGGAAGAACGCATTGCCGGCATCAACCATATGGCTTGGCTTTTGGAGATTAAAAAAGACGGAATTGATTTATATCCTGAAATTAAAAGACGGGCACGCGAAAAACAAAAGACGAAACATAAGGACATGGTGCGGTTTGAGCTGATGGATAAATTCGGCTGCTACGTAACGGAATCATCTGAGCATAATGCCGAATATCATCCGTATTTTATAAAAAGCCGGTATCCGGAGCTGATAGATGAACTCCAAATCCCGCTTGATGAATATCCAAGGAGATGCGCGGAACAAATCAACAATTGGGAAACGATGAGAGACGGCATCATCAACAACCAAAACCTGACGCATGAACGCTCGAAAGAATACGGTTCGAGAATTATAGAAGCAATGGAGACGGGCCGTCCGTTCACATTCGGCGGCAATGTGCTGAATACCGGGCTGATACCGAATCTGCCGGCGAAAGCGGTCGTTGAAGTGCCTTGCACAGCCGTCAAAAACCACATTATGCCGTGCTATTCCGGCGAACTTCCGGAGCAGCTCGCGGCGCTCAACAGAACAAACATTAACACACAGCTTTTAACCATCGAAGCGGCCGTTACATTAAAAAAGGAAGCCGTATATCAGGCGGCCATGCTTGACCCGCATACAAGCGCCGAGCTTTCCATGAATGACATCATCTCTTTGTGCGACGACTTATTTGAAGCGCACAAAGACCTGCTTCCGGCTTATCACTGATCATTCGCGATCCGGTCCTGGGCGGGCCGGACGCTTTATATGTTCAGCACCAGTTTGACCGTCTGTAAAGTGTGTCCTTTAAAATCTTCTTCAAATTCACATACCCATTGAAACCCTTTCGCTTGATAAAAGGATAAGGCGATGCGGTTCTCTTTTTCTGCATGGACATAAAGCTTTTTTACCCCGCCGGACTGCCTGATGCATTCTTTAAGGAGTGCCGTGCCTATCCCGCTTCCCTGGCAATCCGGGTCAATATAGATGGCGGTCAGCTCCGCATTTCCGTCTTTTTGAACCGGGGTGGCATTTGCAAAACCGAGCACTCGCCCCTCTTCTTCTGCCACAAAGAACAGAGAATGCAAGAGCCGGCGTTCCATCATCTCATCCTGATAGGCGGATTCGAGAAACTGATCCTGAATGTGTCCGGGAATAATCCCTTCATACGTATGATGCCAGCTTCGTTCTGCGACTTGCCGGACCTGTTTGATATCGTTTGTTTTCATCGCGCGGATCATCGGTTTCACCTGATTCGCCTCCCGTTTTTTTATAAAAAAAGAAGAAAAAGACGCACGTCCTTTTTCTTCTTCACTTCAAAGCGTTATTTCTTCGGCTTTGTTTCGCCTTCCCACTCCAGCATGCCGCCTTCAACATTAACCGTACGGAAGCCCTGCTCATGTAAATACATACAAACGTTCATGCTTCTTTTTCCGGAGCGGCAGATAAATACATACTCCTTGTCCTTGTCTAACGCATCCATCTTCTCAGGGATGTCCCCCATGCGGATGTGAACGGCCTGCGGAATCATTCCTTCGGCAACTTCTTCGTCTTCTCTGACATCAATCAGATACAGCTCTTCTCCCGCTTTTAATTTTTCTTCCAGTGCGGCTGTGCTGATTTCATTTATTTTCAATGTATGACACTCCCATTCATCTTTATGGTGTTAAGTATACCAAAGCCCGCGGTGCAATTTCTATGATAGAGGCCTGATAAAAAAGCCCCTCTCTGTAGGAGAGGGGCTTCGTCCGGTCAGTTTGCCACGATATTGACAAGCTTGCCCGGTACGGCAATGATTTTCCGGATTGTTTTTCCTTCAAGCTGCTCTTTTACTTTTTCGTCAGCTTGTGCGAGCTGTTCTAACGCTGCTTTATCAGCATCAGCCGGAACCATTAATTTCGCTTTCACTTTTCCGTTCAGCTGGACGACGATTTCAACTTCATCATCCACCAGTTTTGATTCGTCATAAGCAGGCCAAGCCTCGTATGCAATCGAACCTTCGTGGCCGAGTTTTTCCCACAGTTCTTCAGCCAAATGCGGCGCAATAGGAGAAAGCAGCTTCACAAAACCTTCGATATAGTCTTTCGGCAGTTCATTCGCTTTGTAAGCTTCATTAATGAAGACCATCAGCTGAGAAATGCCCGTGTTAAAACGAAGGGCTTCGAAGTTTTCTGTCACTTTCATGACCGTTTCATGATAGACGCGCTCAAGAGTTTCGCCTGCGCCTTCTGTCACTTTGCCCGTCAGCTCGCCGTTTTCCTCGATAAACAAACGCCATACGCGGTCAAGGAAGCGGCGCGCTCCGTCAAGGCCTGATTCAGACCAGGCGATAGATGCATCAAGCGGCCCCATAAACATTTCGTACAGGCGGAGCGTATCTGCTCCGTGAGACGCCACAATTTCATCCGGATTGACGACGTTTCCGCGGGATTTACTCATTTTTTCATTGTTTTCCCCGAGAATCATTCCTTGGTTATACAGCTTTTGGAACGGTTCTTTCGTCGGCACGACACCGATATCGTAGAGGAATTTATGCCAGAAACGCGCGTACAGAAGGTGAAGCACGGCATGCTCCGCTCCTCCGATGTAAATATCAACGGGCAGCCATTTATCCAGTTTCTCAGGTGAAGCGAGCTGATCCGGATTTTTCGGGTCGATAAAGCGGAGGAAATACCAGCAGCTTCCCGCCCATTGCGGCATCGTGTTCGTTTCTCTTCTGCCTTTTTTGCCCGTTTCAGGATCAGTGACTTCCACCCACTCTTTAATGTTGGCAAGCGGTGATTCACCTGTTCCGCTCGGTTTGATTTCATCGGTTTTCGGCAGAATCAGCGGCAGCTCTTCCGCCGGAACGGCTGTTGACGTGCCGTCTTCCCAATGAATAACCGGAATCGGCTCGCCCCAATAGCGCTGGCGGCTGAACAGCCAATCACGCAGACGGTATGTCACTTTTTTCTCACCGTTTTTCGTTTCTTCAAGCCAGGCGATCATTTTTTCAATCGCTTCCGCTTTATTCAGTCCGTTCAGAAAGCCGGAATTGACATGCTCTCCGTCTCCCGTGTACGCTTCTTCTTCCGTGTTTCCGCCTTTTACGACTTCTTTGACAGGCAGGCTGAACACTTTGGCGAATTCAAAATCACGTTCATCATGCGCCGGCACGGCCATTACAGCGCCCGTTCCGTAAGAGGCGAGGACATAATCCGCTATCCAGATCGGCAGCTTTTCCCCGTTTGCAGGGTTTACGGCATATGCGCCTGTGAAGACGCCCGTTTTTGTTTTCGCAAGATCCGTCCGTTCCAGGTCACTTTTCGCCTGAACTTCTTTAACATAAGCGTCTACCGCTTCTTTTTGTTCAGGTGTCGTGATGGCCTCCACAAGCTCATGCTCAGGAGCCAGTACGGCATAAGCCGCGCCGAACAGCGTGTCTGGTCTTGTCGTAAACACCGTAAACGTGTCATCAGTGCCGTCGATCGCGAAATGCACGTTTGCGCCTTCTGAGCGTCCGATCCAGTTGCGCTGCATGTCTTTAATGCTTTCCGGCCAGTCAAGTTCTTCTAAATCTTCAAGAAGCCTGTCCGCATAAGCGGTGATTTTCAGCATCCATTGTCTCATCGGACGGCGTTCAACCGGATGGCCGCCCCGCTCGCTTTTGCCGTCAATGACCTCTTCGTTCGCAAGCACCGTTCCGAGCGCCGGGCACCAGTTGACCGGCACTTCGTCTACGTAAGCGAGCCCTTTTTCGTACAGCTTGGTGAAGATCCACTGCGTCCACTTGTAATAGTCCGGATCAGTCGTATTGATTTCACGATCCCAATCGTAAGAAAATCCGAGTGATTGGATCTGGCGGCGGAAATTATCTATATTTTGTTTTGTGAACTCAGCCGGATCATTCCCCGTGTCAAGCGCGTATTGCTCGGCAGGAAGCCCGAATGCGTCCCATCCCATCGGATGAAGCACGTTGTACCCTTGCATGCGTCTCATGCGCGAAAGGATATCGGTTGCCGTATAGCCTTCCGGATGTCCGACATGAAGGCCGGCTCCTGAAGGATACGGGAACATGTCAAGCGCGTAAAACTTCGGCTTGTCATTCTCTTCACTGACGGCGAACGTTTTATGATCCAACCAGTAATTCTGCCATTTCTTTTCTATTTTTTCGTGCTGAAAACTCAACGTAAAAACCTCCTTCTGATTGAATACGGCGTATGTAGTCCAAGTATTGACGGGATGAGAAAGATTATATTCAGATTATTCTAAAACTAAAAAAAACTCCCTCATCCCAAAAAGGGACGAGAGATTTTTATTTCCCGCGGTACCACCCTCGTTAGCGCGGTTTTAAGCCGCACTCACTTGATACTTTTAACGCAGTTATGCGTCAGCGGTTTTGCCGCTGCAACTCTGAGGCGAGTTCGGAAACAGACTTGATTGACTTGCACCGGCCGTCAACTCTCTGATTGCAAAATCTGCTTCTTACTGCTCCTCTTCACTGTTCTTATCGCTACCGTAATCTTACCTGTATTTTATAGAATTCTGTTCATAAGTGCAAGCAGGTTTGTATACAATGGGAATGTACCCAGAACGGGTCATGAGCGGGGATATTATTTTGATGGAGGATTTTTTTGCTGGTGTGGTTTTGCTTCGGCCGAATCACTGTTTTGTTCTCTGACAAAATCAAAGCTCCTGAGAACAGCTTCTCCGCCGTAGCCTGCGATTATGGATAAGATGACGAGTTGAATTCCTGAATCGGGGTCAGCGGATAAGACAAGTAAGATGGAAGCAGCCATTCCGATAAAACCATCTTCCAAAAAACCGAGATAGATAAACCGCTTTGTCATTCTGGGTTTCTCCAGCCTGCCTCTCTTTTTCACATGACCGAGAACCCCCATGATGCCTCCAATTACACAAGCAATTATTACCTGATGCAGCATCTTCATCACCTTCCTAAAGCCCTTATTTAGTAAAGCGACTTCAGGCCATCCAGCCCCCTTACGAATACGATGATATTCGATATCTACATACCGGCGATTGAGCAGGAAAGTAAAAAGCTTGTTTCTTCCATTATATGTGAACACATGATCGGTAAGCTTGATGCATTAGATTCATTTTTCACCCAGTGACAATGACCTAGTCACTTACTTAGCGATGATGTGCCTTCCCCTTATATATTCAGTGTATATGAGGACAAGCCCGAATGACAAATTGCAAACTTCGGCTGCTTGAATCAGAACATATGTTATGCTACGGTTACTGTAGATTCATTTAAAAAGGGGAGAAACAACGGCTGAAAAAGCGCACAGCTTTACGGCCAAAAGGGGGTTTTACATGGCTGACTCAAATGTATTCGGAAAACTGGAGCAGCTGGAGCTTATCAAAAAGGCGCTTGATCACGCACGCATCGGCGTGGTGATTACAGACCCCTCTCTTGAGGACAATCCCATCATATATACAAATCAGGGATTTATGGATATGACAGGCTACTCTTCCGAAGAGATATTAGGTAAGAACTGCAGATTTCTGCAAAGCAAAGAAACCGACCGTCAACAAGTCGCGAAAATAAGAAAGAGCTTAAACCAGAAAGAAAAGATCACGGTGCGGCTGAAAAATGTCAAAAAAGACGGCACCCCATTTTGGAATGAACTCAACATTGATCCTCTGTATGTTGAAGACAAGCTCTATTTTGTCGGTTTTCAAAAAGACATTACAGAGCAGAAAGAATACGAAAAGCTCCTTGAGGACTCCCTCGCAGAAATCACGACACTGTCAACGCCGATTGTTCCGATCCGAAACGGCATTTCCGCTTTGCCGTTAGTGGGAAACTTAACGGAAGAACGATTTGATTCAATCGTGACAACTTTGACGGACATATTAACCGCATCTAAAGATGATTACTTAATTATAGACTTATCAGGTCTGGCCGAGGTAAACGAACAGACCGCAGACCGGATTTTCAAATTGCACCATCTGCTTAAATTAATCGGCACGGAATTGATTATCACCGGGATCAAGCCTTCCCTCGCCATGAGAATGAATCAGCTTGATGCCAGCTTTTCTTCATTAAAGACATATTTAAACGTTAAGGACGCGGTCAATGTGCTTCCGGTCGTATAAACAAAAAAATCCCGCCGAAACAGCGGGATTCTTTTATGTCGTCATCGCACTTGGACGTTTTGTTTATTAACGGTTTTCAGGCGTTTGTCGTACAGCACCGTCGCTGCGATGCTGACAACAAGAAGCACCATCAGAATCAACAGCAGCACGCTCATGCCGTACTGATCAACCAGCACGCCGCCAAGGAGCGGCCCGATCATTCTGCCGCCCGTCGCCGCACTGTTGACGAATCCTTGGTAAAACCCTTCTTTCCCCTTAGGCGCAAGCTGATTGGCAATGGTAGGCACGGCAGGCCAGACAAGCATTTCTCCGACGGTTAAAATCACCATTGCGGTGAGGTACATCGGAAATTGCTTGGCGCTGAGAAGCACGCCGAACGAGACGATAAAAATACAAAAGCCGATGACCATCTGCGTTTTTAACGCACCGGACCATTTTTTCAGAACAGCTCCTATGAGAGGCTGTCCGGCGACAATTAATATTCCGTTTACGGTCCAAAGCACACTGTATAATGAAAGCGGCATACCGATGCTTTGAGTATGTGACGCAACGGTTGTGGACCACTGCGAATAGGCAATCCACCCGAGAACATACCCGCCGCTCAATATGAGAAGCGCCGTAAATTTCGTTCTGCTGCTGACAGGCTCGTAGTCCAGAACAGAGACCTGGCTCGCATTTCCGGTTTTGATATTTCGAAACCCGAAAAATACGATAAGGAAAAACAGCACATACAGCAAAGCATTGGCTAAAAACACGTACGTAAACGAGTACGCCGCAACCATCCCGCCGAGTGCCGAGCCCACGGCGACACCTGCGTTCTGAGCTACATAGATCGCATTAAAAGCTCTCCGCCCGCCTTCTTTCCATACCGCTCCCGCCATGGCATAACTGGCCGGAAACACGATACCGGAACCGAAGCCGACAACGGTGAGCAGCCAAATATAAACGGGCCATTGGTGAAACAGAACGAGTCCGAGAAGACTAGCTAATGTGATCATAATGCCCAGCATAATGGATTTGAATCCGCCGATTTTATCAAACAAAAATCCGCCGCATAAATTCCCCGCCACACTGGCACCGGAATTCAGCATCAGAACAATCCCCGCAACAGTCAGCGATTTCCCTAAATGATTATGAATATAGATCGTATTCAGCGGCCACAAAAAAGATGCGCCCGTCACATTGATAAACATTCCGATGATTAATATCTTCAAAGCGCGCGGCATACCGATCCCCCTCTCTCTATAAAAAACCCCATGAAAAAACGGAAACCGCAAGCCGCGGCTCCGTATCGAACACGTTATCATAGCACATTCATTCTATCGCCGCGGACGTCTTTTTTCAACATCAGAATCTGAAAAAAATAATGCCCGAATGTTGAAAAAATTACAAATGATTGGATTCACAAAAACAGGCCGGCCTCACGCTCTTTTCCTCAGCAGCCAAAACGGAATATACAGAATGAAAAAGCTCAATATCACCGCCGCTTCCATTGATAGAAGATACCACGGCCAAGGTCCGAAAACATTCAGAAGCGAAGCGGTCTTCGGCTTTTTCATTAAATATAGGTAATTTGCATTCAGCACACGATCAATAAAAAAGACACACGCCCCGTACAGATTTACGATCAGCACCGATACCCACAGCCCGCGCGCCGACGGCCTGTACCTTTCTGAAGCGGCCATGAATAGACAGGTAAGAAAAACACACCCGTGGGAGACGAAAAACACGATGTACCGAAAATGAGGGAAAGAATACGCCCCTAAATCAGGTGTTGCCATCGCCTGTATAGCGCTGCCCAAACCGGCAAAATAGAGGAAGGCGAACAGTTTTTTGCTTTTTGTCATGACCATCAGCATCGCCAAATAGACGGAAAGGTCGCTCAGCTGCAGCGGCAGAGCTGTTTTCAGCGACCAGGCATGATGACATAGCAGCCATATATGATAGCTGATCTGCGACACGGCAAGGAGAATGAACAGTACATAGCGGAAAACGCAATTCGACCGGCCGTGGTTGAGCTTTTTCCGGAATACGATCACGCCCGCCCCCAGCAATCCGATGATCAACAGCGTGAAAATGTGTTCCTTGGAAAAAAGATGAAAGGCCCCTGTTTCAGATTTCAATTGAAAATACTTCTGCATAAGGCTCCCCCGCGCGAAAAAATGACGTATGTCTATTCTTTTAAAAATCGCTTTCTTCTATTCATACAAAAAAAGCCTCCGCTTATGCGGAGGCTCCTCAACTTGTTTTACAAGGCGGATTGAATGACCTTTTTATAGTATAGCACCGACAGCATGCCGAAGATGGAGTACAGCAGCGTATACAGCGCCATGACGATGATCATCGGCGTCCACACTTCCGTTCCGAATAAAAACCATCCTGACTGAACGGCAAAATAGCTGTGGAACAGCCCGAGAACGAGCGGAATCCCGAAATGATACGCCTGCTTCCGGCGGATGCCTTTCAGCAGATCTCCCGTTGTGAAGCCGAGCTTCCGCAATATCGTGTAATCAGCCTTCTCATCCTCACACTCGCCCATTTGTTTAAAATAAAGGATACAGCCTGAGGTGATCAGAAAGGTCAATCCCAAAAAGCCGACAATAAACATGATCAGCCCCATGTTTTTCTTTTGCGTGTCAGCCGTTTCAAATTGCGAAAGCGCGCCATCTGAATAGTGCTGCGCCTGAAACAGGCCATCAGCTTTTTGGATGTCCTCTTCACGTTTGAGTGTAATGCCGAAAAACCGATTTGATTTTCCCTGAATGGACGGGTCGATATCTTTCTCGATCCGATCAAATACCTGCTGCGTGACGATAACGGTCGGCAGCCCTCCGCTTGTAAATGTATATGACAGGAGGAAGTCGTTCTTCAAGCCCTTATACGCCAGCGGTATTTTATCCGTTTTGCCGTTTATATCAATGGAACCTGACGTTTTCAGGTCGAGAAATCTTTTCATCATATCATTATATCCGGTAAACACGGCTTCTCCGTCAGAAAGCTCCGTCCCTTCTGCGTCTTTCTCGCTTATAATCGGCAGCGCCAAGCTGGACGGGTCTTGTTGAAAGCTTTTCATATCGCCGTTTATGATGTTCTTCATATTGACACCGGCTTGAATGGTCTTGATTGTTTTCACTTTGTGTTCAATTCCGTTTTTCTTCAATAAAGCGGTAAATGAGTCAGTCTCCTTTTGGTTATCAAACGCAAAGTCCGCGGCAGTATTTTGCTCAGCCGATTTTTCCGCGGAATAGTACGAAATATAGCTTAAAGACAGCAAACCGATTGCCAGCGCCGAAAGAGTCGTAATAATCGTCAGCAGCACGGCGTTTGACTTCATCCGGAACATGATGGATGACAAAGACAGCACTTCACTGACATTCAGATACCCGCCTTTTGATTTTCGGATGAGATTTGCCAGAAAGCTGACCGAACCTTTATAAAACAGATAAGTTCCGATAATGACCGAGCCGAGAATAAACACCATGGCCGAAAACAGTTCATTCATGCTCGTAAAACTGCCTCCGAATAAATCCGCGGACACGGCATAGCCGGCGATAATGGCCGCAATACCGACAACGCCGATCGACATCTGCACCCAAGAAAGCCGTCTTATGCCGCTTTCTGACGATGACGCGGTTTTAAATAAAGACAAAATGCTTTGCCGTTTAATAAATAAGTAATTCATCACCATAATCAGCAGGTAAATTGCCCCGAACACAATTAACGTCTGAACGAGCGCCTTGCTTGAAAAAAACAGTGAGACAGAGGCTTTCACACCGACTGTATGAAACAGCATCATCATACATAATTTCGAAAGAGAAAAGCCGGCAAAAATACCGATCCAAATCGATCCGAAATACAAAATGAAATTTTCTGTGCTGAGTATGCGGAAAATGTGCATTTTCGTCATGCCGATTAATCGGAATAAGCCGATTTCCCGGCCGCGCCGTTTAATAAAAATGGTGTTAGCGTATAAAAGAAATACCGACACGATCGCCACAAGCAGTACAGAGGCGGCCCGGATTGCCGCCGCTCCTTTTATGGAGCTTTTCATTTCATCAAGCGCCGGATCGTATTGCATCGTAACAAATGCGAAATAAAGGGCGGCGCTGAACACCAGCGCAAAAACGTAAAGGTAATAGTTTTTCATATTCTTTTTCAGATTCTGGAAGATCAAATGATGAATACTCATGCCTGAACCCCGCCCAATACACTTTGCGTTTTCATAATATCCTGAAAAAAGTCCGGTCTGTCCTGGCCGCCTTTATTCAGCTGTGTATACACACGGCCGTCTTTAATGAAAACCACACGGCCGGAATAGCTGGCGGCAACCGGATCATGCGTCACCATCACAATGGTGGCGCGGCGTTTTTGATTCAGATGGCTGAGTTTATTCAGTAAATCCATGGCAGCCTTTGAATCGAGCGCTCCGGTCGGCTCATCAGCAAAAATAATGCCCGGTTCGTGAATAACAGCTCTTGCGGCAGACGTCCGCTGTTTTTGCCCGCCGGAAATTTCACTCGGATACTTATGTCGCAAATCATAGATCCCAAGCTCCTCTGCCGTCTCGGCAAATCGCAGGTCCGCCTCTTTCTTAGACATTTTCGTAATGGATAACGGCAGGAGTATGTTTTCCTTCACGGTCAGCGTGTCCAATAAATTATAATCCTGAAAAATAAAGCCGAGATGCCGTTTTCTGAATTCGGCAAGCTGTTTTTCTTTCATGGATGTAATCTCCGTCTCATTCAGTTTAATGGTGCCCGCGCTCACTTTATCAATGGAGGAAAGCACATTCAAAAGGGTCGTTTTCCCTGATCCCGACGGGCCCATAATGCTGACGAATTCCCCTTTGTGAATCTGAAGATCAATTCCTTTCAGCACCTCTTGTTTATTCAGCTTGTTTCCGTAGCTTTTTTGGATATTGCCTGCTTCTAAAATCATCGCGTTATGATTCTCCTTTTACATTGGTTACCTTTATTTTAAAAACAGAAGCCGTTTTTTTCGTTTGATTAAGCGAACAAAAGAGAAAAGCATGTGACACTTTTGTCACATGCTGAACATGCTGACGGCATCGTTCTGTTTCGGAAACACCAAGGTAAAAACCGTGCCGCTTTCCGGCTCAGAGCGCACGCTGATCCGGATGAGAAGAGGAGCCGCAGCTTTTTGAGCCAAATACAGGCCCATCCCCGTTGATGCGTGATCTCGCCTCATTCGCGTCGAGGTAAATCCCTTTTCAAAAATGCGCGGAAGATCTTTGGGCTCGATGCCGATGCCGCGGTCTTCGATATCCACATGCACCCGGCCGTTTTGTTCATAGCTTTTTACGGTAATGTCATCCGCCTCACTGTATTTGACGGCATTGCTTAACAGCTGCCTGATGATGAAGGAAAGCCATTTTCCGTCACTGAGTACGCCCGGTGATTCAAGCTGAATGTCAAATCCGATCCCTTTTTGTATGCACCATGATTGCAGATTTTTAATTTCTTTGAAAACGAGCGGTCTGAGCTGAACGCGCTGGAATGATAAATCATTTTCAATAAAGGACAATCGTTTCTGATGAAGCTGCTGGTCCAGGAGATGGTGAATCCGCAGCCATTCATACAGCAAAGGGGCTTTCAGCGGCTGTTCATCAAGACGCTCAATCATGAGATGCATCGCTGTCAGCGGTGTTTTGACCTCGTGAATCCATGACATCAGATCGTCCTTTTCATGCTCTGAAGCCGCCTGAAGGTGAAGTGAGCTTTTTCTTAACTGCTCTGTCTGCCCTTCAATGCTTTCTTCAACGATAGACTCAAACGGACTGTCAGGCGCTTTAAGATAAGACATGTCTAAATTGGCGTCCCACTCTCTTAAGCTTTTATAATAGGCGGTCTCTTTACGATAGCGGAACAAGAGAAATACAAGAAACACAAGAAGCGACAGGTAAACGAAATACAGCACCGAAAAAAACGGAATAGACGGATCAATATATGCCGCAAAAAGGAGCACAGCCTGCTGCAAAAGAAACATCGCGATCCAGCTTTTTCTTTCGAGCAGAAATGATTTAATCATAAAGACCGTCTTCTTCCTTTGCGATGTATCCCTGTCCCACCTTGGTTTCAATCATTTTCCCGATGCCTAATTGATCGAGTTTTTTCCGCAGCCGGTTGACATTCACCGTCAGCGTATTATCACTGACGAAACGCTCATCATTCCATAGGCTTCTGATGAGTTCTTCCCGGCTGACGATTTTATTTTTCTGCTCAGCCAGCAGTTTTAAGATCAGCATTTCGTTTTTGGTCAGCTCGACCGAACCGTTTTTACGGCTGACCGTGTTGGTTTCTGTGTCAATGACCGCCCCGCACCATCTTTTCATCAGCGCCGGTTCTGTGCCGTATTGGTGCACACGGCGGAACACCGCCTGTATTTTCGCGATTAACACATCAAAGTGAAAAGGCTTCTGAATAAAATCATCTGCCCCGAGCTGCATCGACATGACCATATCCGCGGGATGATCGCGCGAGGACAAAAAGAGAATCGGCACGTTTGATTGGGAGCGTATCATTCTGCACCAATGAAAGCCGTCAAATTTCGGCAGCTGTACATCAATGATCACCAAATCAGGCTTGATTTCGGAAAACTCCCGGATGACCCGGCTGAAATCTTTTATTCCGTGCACCGCAAATGACCAGCCCGTTAATCTCTCTTTCATCTCGTGAAACA
The DNA here is from genome assembly GCF_026420705.1 of Bacillus sp. NEAU-CP5. NCBI lineage: Bacteria > Bacillati > Bacillota > Bacilli > Caryophanales > Bacillaceae > Bacillus > Bacillus sp. NEAU-CP5. Next base: position 901,326 of record NZ_JAPMOV010000002.1, read on the forward strand.
AAGTGTTATCATCTTCTATTAACAAAATGTGAAACATGGTATCCGCCCTTTTCTGATAAATAGAGGAAAAACCGGCTGATGTCCAGCCGGCTTTTTTTCCTTTACAGTTCTCTTCTTAATGCGGTCAGAACGTTGGTTTTTGTCGCTTTGCGGGCCGGATTCATACCGGAAATCACCGCGACCCCCGCACAAATGACAACTGCGATCACAACGAGGCTGAGCGGGATATAGGAGAAGGTATAATGAAGATCTTCAGCTCCGGTGTTTCCCCCTACCGCTTCCAAGATAACCGGCACAGCCAGATTGACGGCAAAACTCACTCCGTAAGAAATGATAATCCCGATGACAGAACCTAATATCCCGATATAGGCGCTTTCCATCAGGAACATTCTGCGGATGATGGACGGGCTTGCGCCGATCGCTTTCATAATCCCGATTTCCTGCGTTCGTTCCGTCACCGCCATCGTCATCGTATTGAAAATACCGATAGCAGAAATCACGACGGCGATAAAGCCGACAAAGATCAGGCCGATTTTAAAGACGAGGAAAAAGGTATTGACGCCCTTCAGCTCGGTAGTGACAGATCTGACATAAAAGCCGTCATCCGTGAGGTCATGGGTAAGCTGATCGACATGATCGAATTTGTCCGCATACACATTGATGCTTTTTTCCGCATTTCCATTCTTCAGATCCAAGAATGTCGAGAAGTCTTTCTTGAATTGATCACTCACAAAAATATTTGTATCCTCCATCCAATCTTGGGACGGTTTTTTTGTAATTCCGACTACTTTAAAGTCGTACGTTTTCGTTTTCTCAACGTCTCCGTCTTTGTTTGTTTTGGAGATGCTCAACTGTATCGTTTTATTAAGCAGGTCTTTCGTATAGCCTTTTGGTTTTTTCACCTCCGACATGTCGCCTTGGTGATCCTTTAACTCTTTGTCGTAAGCGTCAGCCTCTTTTTTCGTCAATAGGTTCTTCGCAAAATCATAGCCGACCACGATTTCATTCTCTGTACGGGCGACCCTTCCCTGATCAAGCTCCATATTGGCTTTGACTTCATCGTTCATGTTTGTCAGCACAATGGCTGAATCTTCATTTGTTCGGTTTCCCAATGACGCTTTATTCGGTTCATACACTTGTGTTCTCTCAACGACAGACTTGACATTTTTATACTTTTCCAAGTCTGATTTCTTCACGGCTTTTCCGTTTTCTTGGCCGAGTACGTTGATTTCCGTAACAATCTGCTGGCTCATCGTAATGTCTGTAATCGTTTTTTGGATGCCGAATCCGACGGAAGCCAGCACCACTAAAAACGCGCACGCCATTGTCGTCGCCAGCACCGTCATGAAAACACGCAGCCGGTTTTTCTTCATATTTCTTCTGATAAAGTGAATCTGATCCTTAAATCTCAACAGTAACGCCCCCTTTTAATACACCGTCATGCAGCTGGAATTTTGAATGCGCGATCGAAGCGACTTCATCGTCATGCGTAATGATGACAAATGTAATCCCGCGCTCCCGGTTCAGCTGCTGAATTAATGCAAGCACCTCAAGTTCCGTTTCTGAATCAAGGCTTCCCGTCGGCTCATCAGCTAAAATAATCGACGGATTTAAAATCAGGGCTCTTGCGATACTGACACGCTGCTGCTGGCCGCCTGACAGCTCATTCGGATAATGATTCGCATGATTCTCAAGTCCGACCCGTTTCAGCATGTCCGCGACTTTCTGCTTGCGTTCAGACGGTTTGACGCCTTTTAAGGCAAGCGGCATTTCAACATTTTCATAGGTTGTCAGACTTGGAATGAGCTGAAAACTTTGAAAAATAAAGCCGAAATGCCCGAGGCGGAACTGCGCCCACTCTTTTTCACTGAAGCCCGTCACATCAGTGCCGTTAATGACGATACGGCCCTTCGTCGGCGCTATGTACCCGGATATTAAATTCAGAAGTGTTGATTTTCCGGAACCGCTCCGCCCGACGATACAGGCGATTTCCCCTTTTTCAACGGTCAAAGAGACATCCTTCAATACCGGAACCTCACTCTCTCTGCCTTTCCTGCCGATTTTAAATGAATGATCAATATGCTGTACTTCTATCACGTACACCACTCCCCCTTATATCTGTTTCGTTTTTTTATAGATGAAGTAATAACTGATGAAAAACCCGATAACCGCGCCGATAAGCATGCCGAATATGTAACCGGTATACGAACCGTTATAAGCATATCCGCATACCCCCGCACTTCCCAGCATACTGAGCACCATGACGAGCACTTGAATGGTGCGTTCAATGTGTTTGCTTAGGATAAAATGTCCGCTTCGTTCACTCGGCATTTTCAGGAAATTCGCATAGCCGAATAGATAGAAACAAAATCCCATTAATGCGGAGATTAACAATGCGTGTTTCATGTAATACATCCATGATATATGGATGTAAGCGGCAGGCATGAAATAGATCAGAAACCCGCTCCAAGGGAAATCAATATCCGGCACAGCCTGCCTGCCAAAAAGGAACTCAGCGTTTAACAGGTAAATCGTCATAACCACGATCGGAAAGACGGAAACCGTGAACGCTGTGATCAGCTGCGCCGCTAAATTGCCCGTTATCGTGCCGGCAGCTGTCACTAATGCATAAATCATCAAGCTGATGACCAGCATCCCTGAGCTGAACGATTGAAAATGATGGACAGCGTCAGGTTTAAGCGCTAGAAACAATATGTCAGATACTCCGTAAGAAACAAACTGCGAGCCGGCTAACACGGCTGCTCCCAAGAAAAACTTCGTATGAAATATCCGGCTTCTCGAATACGGAAGACTCAGTGTAAACATCCTTTCAGCCCGGCCTCCTCTTATCAGAAAAAGCCCCATCATAACCGGAGGAATGAAATGCAGCCCAATCAAATTCCGATTGCTGTAATCAATGCTGAACGTACAAACTGAACCTGAATATTGATGAAGCGCACTCAAACAATCCTTATAGTGAAAATACTCATTTATAATTGCCAAAGGGCCTAAAATAGCTAAGAACCCCGCTGTAAGAAGCAGCAGCGTCTGCCGCTGCTTCCATTCTTTATAAAGCAAACCGCTAATCGGCACCTTGCCTTCCTCCAAACTGTTCATTTTCAAACAGATCTATATATGCTTTGACTTCCTGTAAACCGTAAAATAACTGATGAAAAACCCGATAACCGCGCCGAAGATAATGCCGGCTAAATAGCCGAACATCGTGTCTGTGACCCCATATCCGAAAACGCCGAAACCCATAACGGCAAAGGCAATCACCAAGATCTGCACCGGACGGTCCAATTTTCTCCAAAGAAAGAATCTGCCGTTCCGTTCATTCGGGTGTTTCAGAAAGCTGACATAACCGATCAGATAAAAGACAAGGCTCATCACAATCGGAATGATTAAAACCAAATCCCTTTCTCTGATCCAGTCGTTAAACACATATCCAATAGGGGTTACAAATATAAAAAGACGGGATTCGATATAACTGCTGATAAAAGAAAATTGATCTCCGACACTAAAATCGAAAACGACCTCCAAATTCGCGGCCGGCAGACCGATGAGTAAAAAGGGCAGAACTGTTACTGTAAACGCCGTTAACAGCTGGGCGAATATCTGTCCCGTTAATGCGCCGGATGCCATTAACAAGGCGTAAGCCATAAAACTGATGACAATCATTCCGATTGAAAAATGATCAAAATCGTACGTATGGCTCGGTTTCAGCAAAGATATCAGCAATGACGCCGCTCCATAGCCTATCGCCTGAGGAACAACAATGACTGCCCCGCCGAGCCAGAATTTCGTCTGAAAGATTTGGCCTCTGCTGTAAGGCATGCTTAACAAGGCATCCATCGTTCCCTTTGTCCGTTCCAAGCCTAATAAGAAGACAGCAATGATGACACTCACAACCCAGCTGAAGGAAAGAGGCGACCCATTCGTATAATTGACAACGAATTCACAATCTTGAAGAGCTGGGTTATTCAAACATTCTTGATATGTTGAGTAGTTGTTATAAACCATAAAAGGGTTTGCCGCCATTAAAAGAATGCCGCTGCATAAAAACAACCACTGATTTTTTTTCCATTCTGTGTACAACAATCCCCGCGGTATCATTCCGGTCCTCCTCTCTTACACATGCTTCGTTTTTTTATAAATCACAAAATAACTGACCAAAAATCCGATCGCTCCTCCGACCAGCATCCCGGCCACATACCCTGTCATCGTATGTCCCGTCGAGTACCCCGCCAGGCCAAAACCGAGAACGGCGATTATGATCACCACAATCTGAATGGGCCGGTCAAGCTGTCTCCAGAGAAAAAAACGGCCGTTCCGTTCCACCGGCTGCCTGACATAGCAAAAGTACCCGATGGCATAAAATACAATGCTCATCACTGCCGGAATGATTAATATATACTTGCTGGCAGATACCCAATCGGTATTAACGTACATGATCGGATTCAAGTATTGAAAAAGATTGTATACTTCGAGGTAAGCATCGACTGACGGCATCAGCTCATATATGCTGACTCCGAAGATGACTTCTACATTGGACAGCGGCAACGTAATAATCAGGTAAGGTGCTATCGACACGGCAAACGCCGTTAACAGCTGGGCGAACGTATTCCCCGTTAAGCAGCCCGCGCTCGCAACCAATGTAAAAGCCAAAACACTCACAATAATCTCTCCGACGCTGTAATGATGGAAGAAATATACGCGCTCAGGCTTTAACAGAAGAATGAGCAGCTCAGCCAGCCCGTAGCCGATCACCTGAGCGCCGGTAATGACCGCCGCCCCGAGCCAAAATTTAGTGTGAAACACCTGAGCGCGGGAATAAGGCAGACTGAAAAGCGTATCAATCGTACCTTTTGTGCGCTCCAGTCCGAATAAGCAAACCGCCAAAATCACAGCGGGCGCCCAGTTTAAGTTCAGCATTCCGCTTTCCAGAGAATTCACATAAAACTTACAATATGCTTCCGGGGTGTCAAGACAGCCTTGATAGACCAGATAGGTATTTAACACTTCAAACGGATTGACCGCCGCTAAAAAAAGGCCGACAATCACGAGAATGGTTCGATTCTGCATCCATTCCCTGTACAGCAATCCCCTGTCTACCATCTCCGGTTCCCTCCAAACTTCGCGATGAAGACTTCTTCTAAGTTCACAGGAAGTTCGTTCCATACTTTCGGCTGCAGCTCTTGCAGAAAGTTCTTTTTCTTCTCATCGTTCTTTTGAATCAGCACCGTATAAAACACACCGGCATGGTCGAGAATCGGTATGTTTTGTTCTCTGATCTTCAAGGCGACGTCCTCTTCAAATGCCATTTGGATTTTCATGTACTCTTCCTTCATATCATCCAAGTCCATCACATTCGTCAGCTGATTTCCTTCCAAAAACCCGATCCGGTTGCACATTCGCTCAATATCTTCTAAACGGTGTGAAGTAATCAGAATGCTCGTTTCCCGTTCAGCCACTTCATCCACCATAAGCTGAAGCACATCATGACGCGTTACGGCGTCAATTCCGTCCGTCGGTTCATCCAAAAGAATAAGTGCCGGGCGTGAAGCAAAGGCAAGGACGAGCGCAAGCTGTTTTTTCAGGCCTGTCGATAATTCACGGTATTTCTTCGTTTCCGGAATGCCGTACCTGTTCATCAGCTCATTGGCGTAAGTCACATCAAAATTCGGATAGATTCTGCTTACAATCGCAACAAGCTGTTTATATGTATACTTGTCATAAAAAGGATTTTCAACAGGCATATAAATGATGTTCTGTTTTACTTTCGGATGCCGCTTTATTTCCACCTGATTAAATAAAACCGTCCCTTGATCCGGCAGCAGAATCTGCTGAATGAGCCGGAGCAGTGTTGTTTTCCCTGATCCGTTTCGCCCGAGCAGCCCGAAAATTTCCCCCTTTCCGATGGTGAGCGAAATATCCTTGAGCACTTCTTTACCGTCTATCGTTTTTGAGAGATTCCGCAATTCAATCATGATCCTTGCCTCCTTTCACATCAGCGCTGATTTCCTTTATCCATTCCTGCAGCTTCTCCAGCTCAACTCCCGCGTAATGGGCATCGATGATGAGCTGTTTCAATTGCTCTTTTATCATCGTCATCTTCCCTTCAACCAATGTCGTTTTTGCATTCTCCGATATATACGTTCCTCTTCCCCTCAGCGTTTCAATGACACCATCGCGTTCGAGCTCCTTGTATGCTTTACTGACTGTGTTCGGATTGGCGATAATGATCGTTGCCAATTCCCTGACAGAAGGAAGTTTATCCCCCGGCTTCATGATCCCTTTTAAACAAAGCTCTTTCAGTTGCTGTATGATCTGCTCATAAATCGGAGTTGAGCTTCTCGGATCGATTTGAATCATTTACTTCCCTTCTTTCTTTTACGAGCTGCTCTCTTTCTTTAAATGTTCTGCCATTGAAAACCGATGACGACAAGAACGACAAACAGACTGCTGGCCAAAACCGAGGCGGCGATAATAAGAGGCACATCTTGTTTTACGGATCTTTTGTTTTTCATGAAAGTTCCCCTTCCCTATGCTTAACATTTATATGTCGATTTCATTTTTCGAGTGTTTTATGTGTATTACATCAAGTAGTACACGTAATACAATAAACACACTCCGCCCTATTGTCAATTCTTTTTTTAAAAGAAATACAAAAAAACCCGCCGGGATTCCGGCAGGTTTGCTGAACCATTTGAAACGGCGCGGTCAGTAATCAAAATTACGCTGCAAAATCATATTGTTTTGCAAGGTCTGCAGCTGCAATCTCATTCGGTAAAGCTGCTCTCTTTGCTGATCATTCGCAGATAATGACAGCTTGTTTAATTCATTCACGGCGTTTTCAAGCATCATTTGCGCTTCACTGTACTCATTATCATTATAATGCTCTTGTTTCGAAGCGGTCATAAATTGCTCATTCGCAAATTCATACGCCTGTTCGCTTCTTTGGAGATGTTCATCTACTGATTGTCTTGTTGCCATTAAACAGTCCTCCTATTGATAATGTCATATCAATAGTATTTCTTATTCCAAATAAATTCTCACAAGAAATATCAGGTAATTCATACACAAGACAGAAACGGTATAAAATACGATTAAATGTAAAACTTAATCAAGACAGAATTAACTCTTTATAAAAATCCGCCATTTTAGAACGTTGCACTTTACCGCTTGTAGTTTTGAAAATTTTCCTAACAGGTATAACTTGATGTACATTCAAACCCAATTGTTTTGTTAATTCTCTTTTCAATTCCTTCTCTGCTGTTGTAATATCGTAACTTTTCTTACATTTTACAAATAACACAATATCTTCTTCCGCCTTTGTTTCATTCGGGACCCCGCATGCCACAACATTACCTAATTCAATATCCTTTACATTCTCTGCTACTCTCTCTATATCATGTGAATAATAATTTTGGCCATTCTTTATAATGATATCCTTTGTTCTTCCGGTAATAACCAAACTATTATTATGTATAAACCCAAGGTCTCCTGTATTTAACCATCCATCTGCAGTTATAGCGTCTTTGGTAGCAGATTCATTATTGTAATACCCAGACGTTACGTTTTCCCCCTTTATTTGCACATGACCTATAAAATCATCATCCAGAACGTGATTATTAGAATCACATATACGGAAAGAACAATGACGTACAGCTGGGCCAACTTCAACAAAAGTTATTCCCTCTTCTTCTTCAACAGTTTTTTGAATTTTTTGACCTACTTCTAAAGCTTCCCTATTAAGGGTTACAGGAACAAAAGGGTTTCCTAATTTTGGGACACTAACAGCAACTGTAGCCTCAGCTAAACCATATACAGTATTTAGGGTTTCATATTTTAATCCGAATTGTTTCATTTCCTCTAAAAATCTCTGGCACAAAGAAGTAGAAATCGGTTCTGCTCCATTAGCTAATAATCTAACACAAGTTAAATCCCAGTTATAGATTTGATTTTTTTTGTAGTTATCCAACAAAAACTTATATCCAAAGTTAGGGGAATATAATTGTGTAACACGGTGTTGATGTGTTTTCAATAACCACAAAGTCGGTCTTCGGATAAAAACGGAGGTTGGAATTATATATTGTTGAATTTTTTTATACGTTGATGCTAAGTGAATAGCAATGAGGCCCATATCATGAGTTAAAGGCATCCAGCTTAGTGAGGAATCGGATTCCGATGTCTCCCAAGCCTCATTTAATGCTGATATATTAGTAATAAGATTTTTATGTGTTAATATTACACCTTTAGGATTTCCAGTTGTACCAGAAGAGAATTGAATAAAAGCAATTTCTTCTGGTTTCGGGGAAATTAATTCACCCACTTCATTAGAATTCTTAATTTCATCTAAATAAATTGAGTGTTTTACAATTGATGAATAAGTTTCTGCATCCGCAACTTTCTCAAGTGAATGTAATGTTCTTTGATCAGAAATACAATAAGGATTATTAAGAATACTCCATATACGAAGTATTTTTTGTTTATGCTCTTCATTATACCCCACACTTAAAGGAATAGGTATGATTCCACCTAATATGCACGCCCAAAAAACTTTAATAAATTGTTCATTATCCTCAATTAGTATAATTAGTTCATCTTTCTTTTTTAAACCCTTTTTTTGCAAAACACCTAATACTTTTCTGGATTTTTCAAATAATTGAGCATAAGAAATATATACTTCATTATCGGATCCATTTATAAATGTAATTCCTTTATCATCTCGATTTTCAGCATCAACTATAAAATCATAAACTGTTTTATACACTTAATTTTACTCCTCTTTCTCTAAAATTAAAGCAGACTTAAATTTCCCTAATAATCCATTTAGAAGAGAATGAAATTTAGAAGAATTAAGATAATAGTATGTTTTATTTTGATTTCTCGTACTCTCAACTAAACCTTGCAATGTCAAAATTCTCATATGGTGTGAAATCGTTGCGTTGGTTAAATTTAGTTGTTCAGCAATCTCATTAGCATACATTTTTTTATGACTAAGTAAGATTAATATCTTGAACTTACTTTTATCCGATAAAAGCTTCAAAAAATCAATGATGTGATTAATCTCTGCTTTCTCCAATGTATTTTCAAAAATTTCATCAACTTTATAACCCAGTCCAACATAAATGTTATCTTCACTTTTCGTAATAGTTGCAGTGTAAGGTAAAAGTGTTGGATATATATTAATATAATTACAAGATAAGTATTCCTTACCTTTTAACGTACTGATTATCTTTTTTGGAAAATCCATATTTATGTTTTTTAATTGATTCATCCACTCATCTCTAAATTTAATTAAATTATAAATCGCCTCGTTAAGATAACCATTCACCAACATTAATTTATTGCAAAATTGATCTACATAAGTTTTAGGAGATTTCATTACCTTAAATATGATCCACTTGTATTCGGGCTTTATATTTAGATTATTAAGTAGCTCAAATAAACTTTCCCTATCATTTAAATACTGTTGGGTAGATGTTTCGGTTTTAAGATCTCCTTGTAAATAAATTAGAGACTCTAAAATATTTTTTCTTATCTCTTCTTCTGTAACTGCAGACAAATAATCAATAATTTCAAAAAAACCTTTCGTATAAATTTGTGGTATTTTAAAAAATGTTGTGGCTAAACAAAAAATATTTGCATTCCTAACATCTTTGTAGTCGCAAAAGCTGCCAAAATAAAAATTTAAAAACTCATTATCTAACTCTTTTATTCTTTTAAGATCATCTAGTAATACAAAATATTCATTATCTAATTTTATACCCATTTTAATGCTATAATCTTTGAAGAATCCTTCGTGTTTTAAGAAAAGCAGAGAAGAAATCTTATCAAAAAAATCCGAAACACTGTCACTAATCACCAACTTCACATCTAAACACCTCATAAAATAAAATCAAAAATCATAAATTCTTTTTTTCACAAATGAAATTGTTGCAATATCTTCATGGCCAGGGCATATTATAGTATTATCTTCAGTATTATTAATTAAATAAGAAATGGATTTCTTTAAATAATCTTCATTTCCTGTTTTTTTATCGGGTTTTGCTTTTTTATCTTTAAAAATAGTATCACCTGTAAATAAAAGTTTGTCATAAAGCACGCATACGCTACCTGTTGTATGACCCGGACTGAGAATTATCTTGAGGCTAATATCTCCAATGTTTAAAACAGTATATTTATCTTTAATTAGGATATCATCGCTTTCAAACGTAAAACTTTTCCCAAGAAGGGCAAGTCCATTATTTATGATATCTCTCGCAAAATTTATTTCTCTTTCATGAATTATGAAATTACAATTGAATTTTTCTTTTATTTCATTTGCAGAATAAGTATGATCAAAGTGAGCATGTGTAAGAACAATATAATCTATTCGATTCAATTTCAATCTTTCACAGAACTCTGTTAAATATTCTAAACTAACTCCAGAATCAATAAGGATACTCTTATGACGATTACAAATTAAATACGTGTTTGAATTATTTATTCCATTCGAGAATTTATAAACTTTACAATTATTCTTTTCAAAAATTAATTCATCTGTTTCATTATTTTTTTGTGATGCTTCATTAACGTAATCTAGAATTTCATTTAATGTTTCTTTTTCTATAAACACTTCTAATGAAATATTGGGTATTTTCGACTCTATTTCATGATACATACTTACCAAGCTCAAGGAATCTCCACCTACTTGGTAAATATCTTGAGAAAAGTCTATTTTATTTAGGCCAAATAGTTTTGCCCATGTTTCAACTACAATTTTTTCTTTTTCATTTAAAATAACATCGTCATTTAAGACAAAGTCTATTTTTTCTTCACTATACCAGCACCGAGTTTTCTTAAAGGTGAAAACAGGCAAAGAAACAACTTGATTATGTTCTTTATAATACATGTCCCAACTTATTTCACCGCCCATAATATACCTTCTGCAAATTTGCCTTAAATCGTCTTGAGACTCATCTCCTAAAGACAATTCTTTTACATTAGAGGTTATATCACTAACGTTAAAAAAAATTTCACTATCTTTAATAATTTTATTTCCTTGTTGAATCTTATTTAATGCTTCTTTTAATTTTTCTAATAAATCTTCCTTACATGATGCTATTATAGCCACTCTATTTGCTAAATGATCTCTTCTGCAATTCAATGTATATCCAATATCACTTAGTAGCATCAGATTCTCTTCAAGAAGAAAATTATATAAATCACTTAATAGAAAAGTTAAAGTATCCAAATCGTTTGCAGAAAATGTGAATATTTGAGGCTCTAAACAATCCTCATTTGGAATAGTTCTTTTTTTGTCGTAATTAGAAATAATCATATGGCAATTAGTTCCGCTCATACCAAATGAACTTATACATCCTAACAGCAATTCTTTTTTATGTAACTCTACTTTCTCAGTATTAATAAACACAGGTGAGTTACTAAAATCTATATTTTTATTAGGAGTATTATAATTTATCGTTGGGGGAAACATTTGATTTTTTAATGCAAGCACGCTTTTTAATAATCCAGCAGCTCCGGATGCACTTAATAAATGACCTATATTATTTTTTACAGACCCCATAGGCAAATAATTTTTTTTGTTAATTTCGGAGAAAGCACGATTGATTGCTTCTATCTCTATTACATCTCCAATTGCAGTTCCTGTTCCATGCCCTTCTATAAACGAAATGTCATTGATATCTATATTGGACTTGCTAATATTTTCCGAAATAAGGTTTTCCTGTCCTTCAATGCTTGGAGTAGCAACCCCAAAAGAAAACCCTTGATTACTAACACTACTTCCTTCTATCACAGAATAAATGTTATCATTATCTCTTAAAGCACTGAATAAAGGTTTTAAAATAAATGTAATAATACCTTCTCCAAATCCTGTTCCATCTGAGTCATTGTCATAAGCCCTCGTTCTAAAAGTACTCGATTCAATGCCGAGCCTTACTTCATGCTGAAGAGGAATAAGATTTAAGTTACATCCCCCTGCAATAGCCATCTCACATTCATTATGAATTATAGCTTTACATGCTTCGTGAACTGCTACAAGAGAGGAGGAACAAGAAGTATCTAGAGTCATACTAGGTCCTTTTAAATCTAAATAATAAGAAACCCGACTAGCAATCATTGAAGGAAGATTATTAACAATACTTACAGGATTTCGAATAGATGAATCATATATAACCTTATCATAATTATATATTGAATCACTATTACTGCTACCAACGTATACACCAATATTACTTCCGTTAACTTTTTTTTCTGGGTATCCTGCATCCAATAATGCATGAATACTTGACTCTAAAAATAATCTTTGACGAGGGTCCATCAAAGATGCTTCTTGATAAGGAATATTAAAATATTTGTAATCAAATTTATCCACATCGTTTACAAAAGCCATTTGCTGATAGTTTATTTTTTTCGTATCTATACCTTTATTCTCAAAAAAATAATCGCAATCCTTTTTTCTCTGGCTATCTATTTCTCCAATACAATCAACTCCATTAACCAAATTACCCCAAAAATCTCTAAAGTTATTTGATTTAGGTAATCTCGAGCTTATTCCAATTATAGCGACTTTGGTTTCTATTTCTTTTTTAGTGAACTTAATTTCGTTTTTATCTAGTTGTTCAAAAACATTAAACATAAAAACATCACTCACCTTTTTAGAGCACCTGAAAAAGGTGCTCTTTCTACTTTTATATTAAATCAGAAATAATATTTATATAAGTATTAAAAAACTTTTCTACTGAGATTTCCCGCAACTTATTATTTTTAAATATTAATTCGAGATTTATATTGTTATCATTAACTAAATAACTAAATATAAATTCATAAGATTCGCTAATATTATTTTTGACTTTTTGTTTATCTATTATTAAAACATTAATATGAGCATTATCTCTCTCTAAACCCAGGTTGCTACGCAAATTTATTTTGGATACTGTCTTTCTTTTTATCTTATTTTCCTCTATGTTTTTTATAAACTCGGTTAAATCACTATACTCTTCTATATTTATTTTTTCCAAATCTATATAGCTTGATTTTAAAAGGGATACATAATATTCATCGTTTTCTATAAAGTTGCTAAATAAATATAAAAATGTATTTATTACTTTATTACTTACTTCTAAGTTAAACTTAATTTTTAACTGTTTTTCTAAAATTATTGTCTTTTCATTTTTATTATCTTTTCTATTAGCAAGAATTTTTGGAGGCAATTTTACTGATTTTAATTTTAAATTCTTATTCTCCTCTTTCATAACACTAATAAAATGTGATAATTCACTAATTTTTTGATACTTGAATAAATCAACTATATTCAAATCTGAATATTTTTTTTCTATTTTAGTGTATATATTTGAAAGTGAAATTGAATTACCGCCTAATTCAAAAAAGTTGTCATCTATGCTGATTTCGTCTGTTTTCAGAACGCTTTTCCAGATATCAACTAAATCTCTCTCAATTTCTGTTCGAGGCTCTTTGATTTTCCTTCCAATCGATGCTTGATCTGTAACGTCTAGAGCCAGTAGTTTTTTACGATCAACTTTCCCGTTACTTGTTAAAGGAACCTCTTCAATCTGTACGATATAGCTAGGTATCATATATTCCGGCACTTTCAGGCTTAAAAACTCTTTCAGATCAGTTGGCGGTAAGGATTGGTGCCCCGCTACGTACGCATATAACACATCTTGATTTCTGGCATCCTTTTGATTAATGACTACCGCATTTCTCACCTGTCGGTGCTCTAATATTACACTTTCTATTTCACCTAACTCCACGCGATATCCACGAACTTTAATCTGATGATCTTTCCGTCCCAAAAACTCAATATAACCCTCTTGCGTCAAGACCCCCATATCCCCCGTACGGTAAATTCTTCCGAAATCTGGGTGATCAATAAATGACGCTTCAGTTTTTTCTTTATCATTTAAATAGCCTTCTGCTACGCCTTTTCCCCCTATGTAAAGTTCACCTTTCACTCCGATTGGACAAGGATCATTTTCATAGTTTAAAACATAGTAAGTTTGATTTGATAATGGATAGCCGTAAGGAATGCTGGTCCATTCATCCTTGACTGTTTTAATTGGATAATAAATCGACCAAATAGACGCTTCAGTAGCCCCGCCTAAGCTTATGACTTCACTTTCAACGAAGTGATCCTTAATCCTCTCAGGAAGATGAACAGGTATCCAATCCCCGCTTAATAATACCAGTCTTAATTCAGGAAGCTCGTCATAGTTAATAACTCCAGCGTTAGATTTGCTTTCTGTTTCATCCATATAGTTTACTAACATTTCCATGATCATGGGAACGGAGTTCCAGACTGTAATTTTTTCCTCTTTTACGATGTCATGAATCTTTTTAATATCTCTCTGATCTTCGATCATTACTAATGTTGCTCCTGCAGAAAAAGCACCAAAAATATCATATATTGATAAATCAAAGGACATAGATGATAATCCGATAAACCGGTCTGTTTCATTCACACTGTATTTTTCATTGATGTCTAATATAGTATTAGTTACAGCCTCATTCTTTATAATTACACCTTTAGGTTTTCCCGTACTTCCTGAAGTGTATATCGCATAAGCTATTTGTTCCGGCACTGCCACACTTTCTCTTTTAGACTCTTTATAGCTTGACACAATAGTTTTTGCCAGTTCAGCTGTTAATACAACTTTACAATTACCATCTTTCACAATATATGATTGTCTTTCTTTTGGAAATTCAGGATTAATTGGGATATAGGCAGCTCCAATTTTTAACACTGCGAGGATACTGGCGATTGTCTCGATCTCACGATCAACAATAACCCCAACATACTCATTTGGCTGAATTCCCTTCTCTTCCAAAAAACTAGATATGCGGTTGGACATAACTTGTAACTCTTGATAGGTAACTGCTCTTCCTTGACACTCAATCGCAATATTCTCAGGTGTTTTTATTGTTTGTCTCGCAAACAAGTGATATAAAGTATCCGGCTTGATGGCCTTCTCAGTTTGATTATAATCAGTAATTGCTTGTTCCAGTGCTGTGTCTTCAGAAGACATCATCTCACCGGACGTTAATTGGTCAATAATGTAGATATACTCCTCAAACATTGACTCAATTACGTCATTTTCAAAAGCCTCTGAAACATAGTCCCAACTAAGCATGACTCCATCATTGAGCTCTATCACTTGATGATCCAGATAAACTTGTGATGTCTGGCTGACTGCCATTTTTAACTCACCAATATTCAATAGATCATTATTATTAAGATTAAACATGTTTCCAAATAACATACTGGTAAACACTACTGGCATTGTCGCACTTTTGTGCTTTAGATTATTATATCTAGCATATTCTCTTATAAATTCAACTCCATCATAGTCTCTATGTTCAAGCGCTTCCATGAAAGTAACCTGAACCTTTTTTGCCTCCTCCCAAAAGTTCATTTTTTTCTCAAAACTCGCTTTTAACATAATCAGCGATGTAAAATCACCTATTATATCATTAACTTGTTTATGGAGAGGCTGTCTATTAAATACTGTTGTATTTACCG
Source organism: Bacillus sp. NEAU-CP5 (assembly GCF_026420705.1). Taxonomy (NCBI): domain Bacteria; kingdom Bacillati; phylum Bacillota; class Bacilli; order Caryophanales; family Bacillaceae; genus Bacillus; species Bacillus sp. NEAU-CP5. Next base: position 916,876 of record NZ_JAPMOV010000002.1, read on the forward strand.
CTAAGTTTTGTTGGTTACTCCACTTCGACAACACTTTTGCGTAGGCTGTAAATAATATTATTGCAGGTGTAATATTATAGCTTGCAGCTTTTTTACAAAGTGTTTCCCATAGAAGCTTGTCAATTATTTTAGATTTTCTTTTGAAAGTTGGCTTGCTTATTGCATCTAATCTTTCTTTTAATGGCACCGCAGGTGCTTTTGGAAAATCTTCGAGCTGACTTAACCAATAGGCTTTATCATTTTCATATTTTTGAGTGGTCTTGACTTTTTGGTATGCTAACATATAATCTCTATAGCTTATTTCCAATGGTACCATTTCATCTTTTCCATTATACAATTCAGATATCTGTTTAAATAAAAGCTGGATGCTGGCTCCATCAGCTATTAACATATCGATGTCGAAAAATAATCTATGTTTATCCCCTTGAATTTTCAAGGCTTTGAATTCAAATAAAGGCCACTCATTTGGATTAAAGATATGATGTGATGTTCTGTCTCTTTCTTCTGCAATTTTCTTCTCTTGTTCTATATCACTTAATTGACTAATATCCTGTACAGATATTTCATACTGAGGGACTTGTTGAAGAATCTTTTGCCTTCCATTCGGAAGAATGACCGCGCGCAGCATGTCTTGATGATCTATTACTTTTTGTAAACTTTTGTTGAGTTTTTCAATATTCAGCTCAGTCTCAATTTCTAAATAAGCATGCGTTGAGGTGCCACCAAGTTCAAATTGTTTATCTCTTCCCATAAGATAAGCCATTTGAACGTTAGTTAAATCGAATTCCGTATTTTTATGCTTGATATCAGCTTTAATTTCCATCACATTACTATTTGTTTTACTTTTTCTTTCAGAGACACTGATTACTTTTGCTAGTTTCTCAATGGTACTGTTGGATATAAAATTTTTAAAATCTAATTTAATAAATAAACGATCCTCAATAGCAGTAATTAAATTAATGATCAATATGGAATTGCCGCCTAATTCAAAAAAGTTGTCATCTATGCTGATTTCGTCTGTTTTCAGAACGCTTTTCCAGATATCAACTAAATCTCTCTCAATTTCTGTTCGAGGCTCTTTGATTTTCCTTCCAATCGATGCTTGATCTGTAACGTCTAGAGCCAGTAGTTTTTTACGATCAACTTTCCCGTTACTTGTTAAAGGAACCTCTTCAATCTGTACGATATAGCTAGGTATCATATATTCCGGCACTTTCAGGCTTAAAAACTCTTTCAGATCAGTTGGCGGTAAGGATTGGTGCCCCGCTACGTACGCATATAACACATCTTGATTTCTGGCATCCTTTTGATTAATGACTACCGCATTTCTCACCTGTCGGTGCTCTAATATTACACTTTCTATTTCACCTAACTCCACGCGATATCCACGAACTTTAATCTGATGATCTTTCCGTCCCAAAAACTCAATATAACCCTCTTGCGTCAAGACCCCCATATCCCCCGTACGGTAAATTCTTCCGAAATCTGGGTGATCAATAAATGACGCTTCAGTTTTTTCTTTATCATTTAAATAGCCTTCTGCTACGCCTTTTCCCCCTATGTAAAGTTCACCTTTCACTCCGATTGGACAAGGATCATTTTCATAGTTTAAAACATAGTAAGTTTGATTTGATAATGGATAGCCGTAAGGAATGCTGGTCCATTCATCCTTGACTGTTTTAATTGGATAATAAATCGACCAAATAGACGCTTCAGTAGCCCCGCCTAAGCTTATGACTTCACTTTCAACGAAGTGATCCTTAATCCTCTCAGGAAGATGAACAGGTATCCAATCCCCGCTTAATAATACCAGTCTTAATTCAGGAAGCTCGTCATAGTTAATAACTCCAGCGTTAGATTTGCTTTCTGTTTCATCCATATAGTTTACTAACATTTCCATGATCATGGGAACGGAGTTCCAGACTGTAATTTTTTCCTCTTTTACGATGTCATGAATCTTTTTAATATCTCTCTGATCTTCGATCATTACTAATGTTGCTCCTGCAGAAAAAGCACCAAAAATATCATATATTGATAAATCAAAGGACATAGATGATAATCCGATAAACCGGTCTGTTTCATTCACACTGTATTTTTCATTGATGTCTAATATAGTATTAGTTACAGCCTCATTCTTTATAATTACACCTTTAGGTTTTCCCGTACTTCCTGAAGTGTATATCGCATAAGCTATTTGTTCCGGCACTGCCACACTTTCTCTTTTAGACTCTTTATAGCTTGACACAATAGTTTTTGCCAGTTCAGCTGTTAATACAACTTTACAATTACCATCTTTCACAATATATGATTGTCTTTCTTTTGGAAATTCAGGATTAATTGGGATATAGGCAGCTCCAATTTTTAACACTGCGAGGATACTGGCGATTGTCTCGATCTCACGATCAACAATAACCCCAACATACTCATTTGGCTGAATTCCCTTCTCTTCCAAAAAACTAGATATGCGGTTGGACATAACTTGTAACTCTTGATAGGTAACTGCTCTTCCTTGACACTCAATCGCAAGATTCTCAGGTGTTTTTATTGTTTGTCTCGCAAACAAGTGATATAAAGTATCCGGCTTGATAGCCTTCTCAGTTTGATTATAATCAGTAATTGCTTGTTCCAGTGCTGTGTCTTCAGAAGACATCATCTCACCGGACGTTAATTGGTCAATAATGTGGGTATATTCCTCAAACATTGACTCAATTACATCATTTTCAAAAGCCTCCGAAACATAGTCCCAACTAAGCATGACTCCATCATTGAGCTCTATCACTTGATGATCCAGATAAACTTGTGATGTCTGGCTGATACTCTCTATAAAAACTCCTAGAGAATCTAAATAGTTTAATTCGTTTTCAAATAACATACTTGTAAAAACAATCGGAAAAACAGCTTTCCTTCTATCTATATCATTAAATTCACAGTATTCTCTGGTAAACTCTATTCCATCAAAATCATTATGTGATAAGCATTTAAAGAAGTTATCCTGAATATTTTTTACTTCTTCCCAAAAATGATTTAAATTATTGAAGCATACATCAAATATCATAATTTCTGTAAAATCGCCTATAACGTTATTAATCTGCTTGTGCAAAGGTCTTCTTTTAAATAATGTAGTGTTTAACGCAATATTTTGCTGATTACTCCATTTAGACAACACTTTTGAATAAATAGCCAAAAGTAGTATACTAGGTCTAATATTCTTCCGAGAGCATAAATTCACAAATTGATTCCAATTTCTTTTCTCAATAATTTTTTTCTTTCTTTTAAAAGTAGGTTTTTTTATACATGCTAAATCTACTTTTACTGGCAGAGCTGGTGTTGAAGGAAAACTTTTAAGTTTATTTAACCAATATTCCTTGTCATCCTGATATTTATGATTTCCCTTTAATTTGTTATAAACTAACATATAATCTCTATAGGATACTTCTAAAGGCTCTTGAATCTTTCCATTGTACAATTCAGATATCTCTTTAAATAAAAGCTGGATACTAGCTCCATCTGCTATTAACATATCGATATCAAAGAATATTCTATATAGTTTATCACTGATTTTTAAAGCTTTAAATTCAAACAATGGCCATTGGTATGGATCGAAGATTCGTTCGTTAGTTACTTTTCTTGCTTCTAATATTTTGTCTTCTTGGTCTGATTTTTTAAGATAACTCACATCTTGAATAGCTAATTTATAATTCGGTACGTGTTCAAGTATTTTTTGCTTACCATTTGATAAAAAAACTGCACGTAGCATGTGTTGACGCTCTATCACAGCTTGAACACTTTTATTGAATTTTTCAATATCTAGTTCAGCCTCAAATTCTACAAAAGCATGGGTGGAAGTTCCCCCCAGTTCAAATTGCTTGTCTCTTCCAGATAAATAAGCAACTTGAACATTTGTAAGATCAAATTCTTTATAGGCATTTTCTTCATCGTTTAATAAATGTAATATATTATACTCTTTTTCATTATCTAATAACTGAAACTTTTCATAAACAACTTGACAAAATGACAGTACATCTGGGTTGTCAATATAATCATAAAATTCAATATTTATATTATATGTATCTTCAATGGCTCCAAGTAATTTTAATATATTAATAGAAGATATTTGATAATCAAAAATATTAGTTCTTAAATCAACTGAATCATCTTTACTTAATTCACGAATTTTTTTTATTATAAAGTTAGAAATCTCTTTAAATTTATTACTCGTTACTAGCGTGTTATTAATCAATGATTTACCTCCTTATTCTTTAGTCCTACCTCTACCGAATGTAAATAGATTTCATTGCTATTCAAATTAAATTCATCTTTAATTTTATCGAAGTCTATTTCTCCTATGGAGCACGATCCAACATCAAAATATTCTGCTATATTAGCCAATGTAGCTGACATAACACCACATTCAAGAATACCATAGTAATACCCCGCACCCTTATATTTGGGCATGATTACATCACAATCAAGGGTGAAAAAGATAGAGAAATTCGAAGTATTAAATGCACTGTGGTTTATAAAATAATGATATTTTTTTTCAGCCAGTTTTACTCTATTAAGTAAATTGATAGAGTGGCTGTGAGGATTATAAAAATATATCCCTTCCTCAAGATTTTCGACTCTCCCATCTTTAATATACAAATATATGTTGACAGGATACAGTCCTCCTGCACTTGGGTAGAAATATTTAATACCCTCTTGAATTGGAGACTGTTTAAAGACATTTAACAACCGACTAAACTTAGAAAATTTCATCATTTTACTAGTATCAAAATTCCTAGTACTTTTTCTATTTTGAACTAAAGAGGGCAAATCTGAGCATTCCTCCAAATCAATTGATTGAAGAGTATTCTTTGACATAAACCTAGTTAATTGTTTCTTCTTATAAGATTCTATATTTTCTTTGTATAAAAAAAACTCATCGTCATATTCTTGATAAACAAATTTGTTTTGCGTTTCGAAAAGCTCTGTCGGTGTGCTTACATTGCAAACTAAAACTCTATTACGTATTAAATCTTTTAGAAACATTTTTAAAATCTTTGGATTAAAGTCTTTAAAAATAACATATATTTCGCTTAAAGAAATGCCTTTTTGAAAATGAAAATAAATATCAGGAAAAAGTTCAACTACTTTCCCTCTAAATTGAAAATCATTAATAATAATATGGTTATTTTCATTTCTCCAGTGAACATGAGGAGCCCAAAAGTATTTTTTCACGTTAAAAACCTCCATACTAAACTTAAACCAATAATTTATCTTTAATAATTGATATAACTTCTGTAACGGATTCATTAATAAAAAAATGCCCTCCGCTAATCTGGTATACATCAACCTCCTTTTCTGAATATTCTTTCCACCCTTCAACTTCTCCTATAGTTATTGATTCATCAAACTTGCCCGTTAAAACAGTTAACGTAACATTTGATAATTTTTTTTTGATGTTGTGGTTGTAACTTTCTATTAGTTTATAATCATTCCTTATTACTGGAAGAAATAGTTTCATTAGTTCGTAATTCTCGATAAGATCCTTGGGAATTCCCCCTAATTTGTTTAACCATTGAATAACTTGTTTATCAGGAAGACCGCTTATAAATGTTTCCTTAGTTAAATAAGGTGCGCCTTTTCCAGATACAAATAAATGCTGAGGAAGATTATCTGTAAGCTTCATTAATTTAAGTATTACTTCATACGATATATATGCACCCATACTATGGCCGTAAATCGCATAGCACTTATTATCACATTTTCTTAATATTAATTCTGTAATATCATCTATAGCCTGATTTATTGTTTTGTAGGGATTTTCAGAAAATCTAGAGCCTCTTCCTGCTAGTTCAACAGGTATTAGTTCAATTTCTGGTCCAACTGAGTTACTCCATTCACTATAAATACTTGACAATCCTCCAGCATGCGGAATGCAAAAAAGTTTAATTGGATGGGTCATTAGCTCCTCCTTTTTCAAAAAAAACCATGAAAAACCAACTTTTAAATAATAATAAGGAATTATTGTCTATTTGTAAAGTATTAATTTGGAATTTTAATAGATTTAAAGTAATGGTTATCTTAATACATTTGTTATTTTATAATATATTGGGTCTAATAAACATATTATGAATAATATTGACACAAATGATTTTTTTTCTTATTATGTTTTTAGACATATGTCAAAGTTTTAATTAGATCGTTTTCTAAAAGGAGATGTAAGTATATTGAATTTCAAAAAAATAATCATGTTATCTGCATTATTATTAGGTACATTCATTTCAGTAATGGACACCACTATAGTAAATATTGCCTTACCTAAGATGCTGGATTACTTTTCGAGCAACCTTTCTCAAGTAGCTTGGGTGGCTACAGGTTATACTTTAGCTTTTGCAGTATTATTAGTAGGTGCCTCAAAACTGGCAGACCATTTTGGGAGAAAAAAAGCTTTTATATTTGGATTAGCACTTTTTATTTTGACATCAGTTATTGCCTGTTTGAGCACTTCAATTGAAATGCTTATCGCAATTAGAGTGATTCAGGGACTATCTGCTGCTTTTATTGTACCTGTTACAATGCCTATTGCTTTGGCCATCGTTCCTCAAAATAAAAAAGGAATGATCATTGGAATCTGGGGTGCTTTCTCAGGATTAGCAGCTACTTTAGGACCTGTACTTGGAGGATTATTAACTGAAAATTTTAATTGGCAAGCTATCTTCTTCATAAATATTCCTTTAGGTCTGATTTCTCTGTTTTTAGCAGCATTTTTTATTACTGAGAGTTATGATGAAACAGTGAGCAAAAAAATTGATTACATGGGGATTCTTATTTTATCCGGAGCTCTCTTCTGTTTAACCTTTGGCTTTGCAAAAGTATCTGACTTAGGCTGGTCATCACCAGTAATTATCTCTCTTTTTGTAATCTCTGTATTATTATTCTGTTTGTTTTTCTTTATTGAATCTAAAATTAAAAACCCGATGATTCCCTTATCCATGCTGAAGATACGTACGTTTAGTTTCAGTTCTTTCACCCTCTTTATGCAGGGCCTTGGATTAACAAGCGGTACCCTTATTATTACTTTACTCCTCACGAATTTAATGGGAAAAACCGAATTAGAAGCGGGGTTAATTGTTTCTACATTAGCTCTATCATCTATGTTTACCTCTGTACTTTCTGGAAAGCTATCTGATAAACTCGGGGGCATTTGGCTTTCGGGTCTAGGTATGCTAGGTTTAACAATCACAACATATTTATATGGATACATACGATACGACACTTCTATAACACCAGTAATTATTCTGTTATGTTTGACCGGCTTAGCTTTAGGGCTTGTGATAGGACCGGCAATGAGTTCAGGGATACGGCTTATTCCTCCTGAGAAAGTAGGAATTGCCTCGGGTATTCTTAATATGATGCGGACAGTTGGACAAGCGCTAGGCATTGCCATACTTACATCTGTGCTTACAATGAATATAAATGATCACACAGCTACTGCGAAAAAAGAAGCCATTAAAATTGTGGAAAGCAATCAGGTTTTTGATAAAAATGCAAAGAACGAGATAATAACTCACTTAAAGCATTCAGACAGTAAAGGTTTCGATCGAAGCAAAAGTATTGCTGAATTAAACAAAAAAGAGGAAGAAATTCTCTCTATAACCCCGGATTCGTATAAAGAAAAAGTACAAAAAAGCTTCAATATTCAAAAGAAGGAAGTTATGGTTATCCAGAAAAAAATTTCAAATTTATATAATGAAAAAATAAGTGACAGTTTTAATAATACATTCAAAGTAGGCAGTGTAATTCTTATTTTAGGAATTATTTTTGCATTGTTCAGTGATATTTCTCCAAAACGTTTAAAACAACAACAGAAAAACCAGGTAGATATTACGTCTTGACCGTTCCATAATTGTTTCATTGTTCCGCTCGATCATTCATGCTACAATTTTAGGATGCATCTGATGTGAGGGAGGCTTTTTGAACATTGAACGAGAATAACCCTTTTCCTTATTCAAATACGGAAAAACGGTACCATACATTAAATTATCATCTGCGGGAGCATTTCGGGCATAAAGTGTTTAAAGTCGCGCTTGACGGCGGTTTTGACTGCCCGAATCGGGACGGCACGGTTGCACACGGAGGCTGCACATTCTGCAGCGCGGCGGGCTCCGGCGATTTTGCCGGCAATCGGGCCGATGACTTACTCACGCAATTTCACGATATCAAAAACCGCATGCACGAAAAGTGGAAAGACGGCAAATATATCGCATATTTCCAAGCGTTCACGAATACGCATGCTCCGGTAGAGGAGCTGCGTGAAAAATTCGAATCCGTCCTCAAGCTTGACGGCGTTGTCGGCATGTCGATCGCGACCCGTCCGGACTGCCTGCCGGACGATGTCGTGGAATATTTGGCCGAACTGAATGAGCGGACCTATTTGTGGGTTGAACTCGGGCTGCAGACCGTGCATGAGCGGACCGCCCTTCTGATCAACCGCGCCCATGATTTTGACTGCTATGTTGAGGGTGTCAATAAACTGAGAAAACACGGCATCCGCGTTTGTTCCCATATCATTAACGGGCTTCCGCTTGAAAACAGGGACATGATGATGGAGACGGCCAAAGCCGTCGCTGATTTGGATGTACAAGGCATTAAAATTCACCTGCTTCACTTATTAAAAGGCACACCGATGGTGAAGCAATATGAAAAAGGAAAGCTGGAGTTCCTTTCTCAAGAAGAATATGTAAGTCTTGTATGTGATCAGCTCGAAATCATTCCCCCGGAAATGATCGTTCACCGCATTACGGGAGACGGGCCGATCGAATTAATGGTCGGACCGATGTGGAGCGTCAATAAGTGGGAAGTACTGGGCGCCATTCAAAAAGAGCTGGAAACACGGGGAAGCTATCAAGGGAAGCTCTTCAGAAAGATCGAGGAGGAGACCGCCCTATGACCTTGATGCACATCCTCCCTTTCAGTAAAGAATTGCTGAAGTCCGCCGCACAGGAAGGTGATATCACGGTTGACGCGACGATGGGCAACGGACATGATACATATTTCCTGGCCGGCCTTGTCGGTGAGACAGGACATGTCCATGCCTTTGATATTCAAGCGGACGCACTGGCTAAAACGAAGGAGCGGCTCGGTGCCGACTTCGGCCCGCGCGTCACGCTTCACCATAAGAGCCATGATCAAATAAAGGCATCGCTGCCTGAAGATGCGCACGGTCGTGTGGCTTGCGCCGTGTTTAATCTCGGCTATCTGCCCGGCGGAGATAAAAGCATTACGACAAACGGCCACTCAACCATTTCCGCGATCGAACAGCTCCTTGAACTGCTGAAGGAGCACGGGCTGATCGTTCTCGTTGTGTACCACGGGCATCCTGAAGGCAAGACGGAAAAAAGTGCATTACTGGAGTACTGCAGCAATCTTGATCAGGAAAAAGCGCGCGTGCTGAGCTACGGCTTTCTCAACCAGCGAAACGACCCGCCGTTTATTATAGCGATTGAAAAGAAATCTGCCGGCAAATAAAGAATCGGCCTGTCATAAGCGGGCCGACTCTTTTTGTGTTTACTTTTTCTGAAAAATCAATTACTATGAAATAATGGAAAAAAGTTCATCTTTTAAGTGTAACATCTGGGAGGAGCGGCAGTTTGAATATTCTTCGCATCATATTTTCAAGTGTTCCCTATGTGATGTTCGTCATCATTTTATCAAGACATTTAGGATTTGAGTTCGCGAAAACCTATTACTGGTGGTTTGCTGCATTTTTTGTCATCGGGCTGATCGGCAAATTCGCAATGCACCTTGCGGCAAAAAAGAAACCGTTAAAAAAAGAGACAGCGTAAAATGCGCATGTCTCTTTTTATTTACTGTTTTGCAGCACGCTGCGTGTATAAGCGGGATTGTTTGTAAAGATACCATCTGCTTTTTGTTTCAGCATAATAGGCGTCAGCGTATGCTCGTCTTCCTTATCAAAAAACACGTGCACTTTCATCTTATTGTGATGAATGCGCTTCACGACTGCTTCATTTGCCAATTTGGCGTTGAGCCCGACTGTATCAGCATACGTTCTGATGGTTTGCAGCTGCTTATCATTTATCTCCTCAGCCTCGTTATCTTTTAATAATCGAACAAGAGGAACTTTTTTATTCATAGATCGAACTTTCTTTAAGCTCTTCCCGCTAAAAGACTCAATGACTGCTTTATGGCTGGTAATCAGCTTATGTTTTTGTAATATGTCAATCAGTTTCTTTTCCATCATCAGGCTGCCGTTGCTTTCTCTTGTCTCAATATAGTAATTGGCAGTTTGTCCGAATTTCTGTATGATTTCTTCTAATGTTAAAATCTTTTCTCCTTTTCCCGCATTCAGTTTCTTAATCTGAGCCAAAGACAGATCATCTGTCATCCCTTTACCATCTGTTGTCCGATCTACCGTTTTATCGTGAATTGCAATCAGATGGCCGTCCTTTGTCTCCCGTAAGTCTATCTCAATATAATCTGCTTTGTCTTTAATGGCACGCGCATAAGACAAAGCTGTATGTTCCGGCTCAATCGCAGAAGAGCCCCTGTGCGCTATCAAGACAGGATGATAGCCGGCGGAAGCATGGATGACGGAGCAGCCTCCGGAAATGGAAAGTAATGCTATGACCGCTAAATACTTTAATTTTTTCATAAAATTAAAGTATCATATTCTGCAGGCGCAAACAATGTTTCATTCTTCACGTTATAAATAAAAAAACTGCGCCGTCATGATTTACACGAGAGGCGCAGTTCACCCATTACGAACTTTTCGTCCAAGCCATCTTCTGAAATTTGCGGTAGGCTCTTCCGTTAATATAAAAGAAAAATGACGTTTTTCCGCTTGCCCTGATCAGCTTTCGCGCGAGGCGGCCCATTTCTTTTTGGCCGGCGACTTTGTCATCAGATAAATAGACGCCGAGCAGCCCCCTGTTGATCAGCCGGTGAAAATTTTCATGCGGAATGCCTTGCAAATGTTCATCCGCTTTTTCAATAAAATGCTGCAGTCTCTGCATCATTTCTTCATGAGACTGATAATACGTACAGAAATTCAGATCGCCTTCAAGCAGATCCTCTTCCTGGTCAATTAAATAATCGAGCAGTATGTGCAGCCCTTGTATGTACGGAAAATAACTGCTGCGGATTTTCTCAGCGGTATGTTCGTTAAAATCAGGCTGGAATGAGTAAGCAACGAGACAGAAAATGCCTAACGTCGATCCGGCGCAGGCCGAGAACTCAAACCACTCCATTTCCGGAAGCTGTGACCGGTACTGCTCAAACCAGCCTTTAAGCCTCGGCACGCGTTCATGCTCAACGACATGCTTATGAACCTGAAGGTCGCAATAATAATCACACAGCTCAAGCAAATAAGGTTTAATGATACCGTAATGTTCTATTGACCCGAGCACCCGCTGGCATGTTCTCACCAGCTCATGAAGATAACCGCCGTCATCCCGCTCGTCTCTGTACTGATAGTACGGCCGCACCTCGGCGCCGACCGTCAGCGCGTCACGCATGGAGAGATGAAGCATGCGGAAGTCCTCGGGATCAAGCGAGGTGCTGCGGTCGCACAGATTGTCCAGATAATCACTGATTGTCTGATACGCGATGATAAATTGCACGCATTTCTGTTTCTGCTCTCCCGAAAGCAGGGCTAAAATGCCGCCGCCTTCACAATGAAACGATTTATCGCGGATACTTGCGGCCGCCTGCTGCCGCAGTTCGGTATTTTTAATGGAATCTGATTTTTCCCGCCACATGTTCAATTCCTGATGAACGAGCGGAAAAATTTCCCGATACACTTTTGCCATAAGGTTAAAAGGATGTTCCGGTACTGTCAACATATGCACCCCCAGCGAATTCAAATATACTGATCTGTAAAGGCTTTTGCCGCCTTAAACACAGTTTCTCTTTCCGGTTCATTAAAAATTTCATGATAAAGCCCTTCCCATTCCCGGTACGATTTATTATGGGAAGCCACACCGGAAAACCATTTGCGGACCTTCATTTTATCGACGATTTTGTCATCACCGCCCTGCATAAGCAAAAGCGGCACCTTTAAAAACGCATCAGTCGGCACCATAGCGGCATCAATGGTTTTTAAAAGCTCTCTGTACCATCTTACGGATACCTTCGTGACATATAAAGAATCATTTTGATCCGCTTCAATCATATCCGCATTCCTCGTTGCCATATCAGGTGATAAGCCGGAATCCACTCTGAGGGACGGAGCGAGGACGTTCAGTCCTTTAGACGCAAAATCAAGGACTTTATTGACTTTTATTTGCAGACCCAGACAAGGTGATGATAAAATGAGTGCCGTAATGCGGGGATTTCTCTGCTGCTTAAACCATTCTATCGCAATCAGTCCGCCCATGCTGTGGCCCAAAAGGAAAACGGGCGCTTCAAGCGTTCTCGCTTTATCAATCCATATATCTACTTCATCAATGTATTCTTGGAAAGAGCGAATATGCCCTCTGGCGCGGGTCGACGTTCCCTGACCGGGCAAATCGCCCATCACCACGTTATATCCGGAAGATCTCCACATTTCAACGAGCCATTTATAGCGCCCGTGGTATTCGCTCGCCCCGTGGATAATGACAATGGTACCGACGGGCCTGTCTGCTTTCCAAGTCCACATGCAGTTCACCTCTTACATAAATTTAGAGAAAGAAGGATGAGACATGATAATCTACCCTTATAAACAATTTACGCCTGACATACATCCTGAAGCGTTCATTGCGGATAACGCCGTCATTACGGGCGACGTCGTGATCGGAGAACAATCGAGCATTTGGTTCTCAGCCGTCATCCGGGGGGATGTTGCGCCGACAAGGATCGGAAAAAGAGTCAGCATACAAGACTTGAGCTGTCTGCATCAAAGTCCGAACCGCCCGCTTCTTATTGAAGATGACGTCACGATCGGCCATCAGGTTACACTGCACAGCGCAATCATCAGAAAGAATGCTTTAATCGGTATGGGCTCCGTCATTCTTGACGGGGCGGAAATCGGAGAAGGCGCATTTATCGGCGCCGGAAGTCTCGTTCCTCCGGGCAAAACCATTCCTCCCGGCTGTCTTGCGTTCGGCCGGCCCGCAAAGGTTATCCGCCGGCTGACAGAAGAAGACATACGGGACATGGAAAGAATCAGAACGGAATATGTTGAAAAAGGCCGATACTATAAAACACTGCAAGAGAAATAAAAATAGATCAGCTTTGTTTTACTACTGTACCATTTTTCAAAATATTATTTAAGTAATAACCATTTGCGTTCCGCTGATTGTCAGGAAACAGTAGCAAAATGTTCAGGAATTTGTTTTATTCTTCCCCCTTTTACCCGATCCTATGAAAAAAGAGCCCATTTCAGCGGGCTCTTTTTTTACGCTTTTTCGGCGAATGTCTGTCCGTTTTCCAGGTTTATGTGTTTTCTTTTGTGGAAGCCTTTCCCGTAATAGGCTGCTAATAAAATGCCGAACCAGACAGGGCCGATGATGACAGCCACCCTGGTTTCTGCATCAAAAGCCATCAGCACAACGACAAATGCGAGAAAAGCCAGTGAGATGTATGAGGAAAAAGGGTATAAAGGCATTTTATATTTCAGTTTTTTCCGTTGTTCCGGCTGTAAACTTTTACGGTATTTCATTTGGGAAAGCAAAATAATCGACCATGTCCAAATTGCTCCGAACGTCGCAATGCTTGTCACCCACGTAAACACTTTCGCCGGCACCACGTAGTTCAGCAGAACGCCGATGCATAACGCACCCGCTGAAACCAATACCGCTTTTCCCGGCACGCCGCCTTTTGTGACCGTACCGTATGCTTTCGGGGCTTCATTTTGCTCCGCGAGATTAAACAGCATGCGCCCCGTGCTGAAGATCCCGCTGTTGCAGGAAGAAAGAGCCGCCGTCAAAACGACAAAATTAATGATTCCGGCCGCTGCGGGAATTCCGATTTTTTCAAATGTCAAAACAAACGGGCTTCCGCCTGAACCGATTTCCTGCCACGGATAAATTGACATAATGACAAACAAAGCTCCGACGTAAAAAATGAGAATACGCCAAAAAACAGTATCTATGGCCCGCGCCAGTGATTTTTCCGGATTTTTGACCTCACCGGCTGTGACACCGATCAGCTCAATCCCGAGATAGGCAAACATGACCATTTGAAGCGACAGCAGCACCCCTTTAATCCCATTCGGGAAAAAGCCGCCGTGGCTCCATAAATTGCTGATTCCGAGCGCAACGCCTCCGTTTCCGAGACCGAATACGATCATCACCAGACCGATCGCGATCATTGACAGAATCGCCAAGACTTTAATGAGCGCAAACCAGAATTCAAGCTCACCGTACGCTTTGACCGCCAGAAAGTTGACAGCCGTCATAATGACGAGTGCACAAAGCGCCCAGATCCATGACGGCACGTCAGGGAACCAGTAGCCCATATAAATGCCAACTGCGGTGATTTCCGCCATGCAGGTAACAACCCATAAAAACCAATAATTCCAGCCTGTTAAAAACCCGGCAAGCGGACCGAGATAATCTCTGGCATACCGGCTGAATGAGCCGGCTACAGGCTTTTGAATCGCCATTTCCCCTAATGCCCGCATAATAAAAAACATAATCAGCCCGCTGCAGGCGTAAGCGGCTAAAATCCCCGGCCCGGCAAGCTTTATGGCAGAAGCCGACCCGAGAAACAGCCCGACTCCAATCGCGGCGCCCAACGACATAAGCGAGATATGCCGCTCTTCCAAGCCGCGGTGAAGCGTTTTTTCTTTGTTTTGCATAACTCTCCCTCCCCCTGATTTTGACAAAGAAACAACAAACCGAGACGAAATAGCCAGAAAACACTTTCCGGAATCTACCCGATTAGTCCTATTATAACCTTTTTCTGAATATTGCGTAATACTTTGTCGAAAACAGAGCGGAATAGACGGTTTACAAAAGACAATAGAAAAAAGGCTTTCGATAACATCGAAAGCCTTTTGGATTAAACGAAAATGACTTCTTTCGGCTGATGATTCAGCTCTTCCGGCACCAGTCTTTTTTCGACATTGATGCTGTGCCAGATCATGAAGATCAGCACGGTCCAGATTTTGCGGCTGTTGTCCGCTCTGTCGGCACAATGATCTTCCAGAAGCTGAAGGACATAATCCTTTTCAATATAAGCATCTGTTTCACTTTCACGAATGATGTTGCGAACCCATTCGTTCATTTCATTTTTCAGCCAGTGGCGGATCGGCACAGGGAAGCCGAGTTTTTTGCGGTTAAGCACATGATCAGGCACTACCCCTTCAGCAGCTTTGCGCAGAAGGTATTTCGTCGTGCCGTTTTTCGTTTTCAGTTCATCCGGAATTTTAGAAGCCACGTCAAACACGACTTTATCAAGGAACGGCACGCGCAGTTCCAATGAGTTGGCCATCGTCATTTTGTCAGCCTTTAACAGGATGTCGCCGCGCATCCACGTATGGATGTCAACATACTGCATTTTATTAATGTCGCTGTATGAACGGCTTTCCGTAAAGTACGGCTTCGTGACATCACGGTATGAAAGCTCTGGATTGTAATGTTTGAGCAGCTGTTTTTTCACGGGCTCTTCAAAAATCTTCGCATTACCGATATAGCGCTCCTCAAGCGGTGTGCAGCCGCGGACTAAGAGGCTTTTCCCTCTCATTCCTTCAGGCATGACGGACGCCACATGAAGAAGCATTTTTTTCAGACCGGACGGAATGCGTTCAAACGGTTTAAGCGAAAGCGGTTCGCGGTAAATATTGTACCCGCCGAACAGCTCGTCCGCGCCTTCCCCGGATAACGCGACCGTTACATGTTTTTTCGCTTCTTTCGCGACAAAGTACAAAGGAATCGCCGCCGGATCTGCAAGCGGGTCATCAAAGTGCCAGACGATTTTCGGAAGCTCGTTCATATACTCCTCGGGAGAAATGACTTTGCTGATGTTTTCAATCCCGAGCGCGGCAGCCGTTTCCTTCGCTACGTCAACCTCACTGAAGCCCTGCTGCTCAAAACCGACGGAAAATGTTTTAAGGCTCGGGTGAAATTCTTTCGCAACTGAGACGATAAAAGAAGAGTCGATACCGCCGGATAGAAACGAACCGACAGGCACGTCACTTCTCATGTGGACTTTGACAGAGTCAAAGATTGCGTCTCTGACTTCTTTCACCAATTTATCTTCATCAGACTGAACAGGCTTAAAGTTCGCTTTGAAATATGTTTTAAACGCGATGTCGCCTTCCGGGCGGATCGTAAACTGGCTGCCCGGCTCGACTTTTTTCACTTCAGCGTCAAGCGTGCTCGGTTCAGGAACGAATTGGAAAGACATATATTGCTGTAAAGAAGCTGTATCAAGATCAATGCCGTTTTGAGCGGCCATTAAACTTTTTCTTTCAGATGCAAAATATACTTTGTCCCCGATGGTTGTGTAATACAGCGGTTTAATGCCGAACGGGTCTCTCGCGCCGTACATGACGCGGTCAGCTTTGTTCCAGATTAAAAACGCAAACATTCCGCGAAGCTTTGAAGCAGCTTCTTCTTTATAATGACGGTATGTCGCAAGGAGCACTTCGGTATCGGAATCTGTATTGAAAGTGTAGCCTTTCGCTTCAAGCTCTTCTCTCAATTCAATGTAGTTATAGATTTCGCCGTTAAAAATGATCCAATATTTTTCGTCTTCATATGATAAAGGCTGTCCGCCGTTTTCTACGTCAATAATACTGAGCCGTCTGAAGCCGAATCCGACGTGCTCGTCATGATAATACCCATCGCTGTCAGGACCGCGGTGAACGATCATTTGGTTCATTTGTTTGATTAGCTCTTCTTGATCTGCGGTTTGAGTTAATGGATGCTTATTAAAAACACCGACAAATCCACACATAGTATAGCCTCCATAAGTGTAATTTTCTAATTGGACCCCCTTTTTATAGACGCTTTGTTACGCCATTGGTTTCACGCTATGTAAAAAATAAGCATGGCAGCATCTACAAAAAGGGAAAGCCGCTTAAGTAAGCGGCTATAAAATTATTCTCCTAGTGCTTCTTTGCGAAGCGCATCCGCCTTGTCAGTACGCTCCCAAGGAAGATCCACATCATGACGTCCGAAATGGCCGTAAGCAGCAGTCTGTTTATAGATCGGGCGGCGCAGATCAAGCATTTTAATAATGCCGGCAGGTCTCAGGTCGAAGTTATTCCGTACGACTTCGATCAGTTTTTCTTCAGAAGCTTTTCCTGTATCAAATGTATTGATGGAAATAGAAACAGGCTGTGCCACGCCGATTGCGTATGCAAGCTGCACTTCACAAGAATCAGCAAGGCCTGCTGCCACGATGTTTTTCGCTACGTATCTCGCAGCGTATGCCGCAGAACGGTCTACCTTCGTCGCATCCTTACCGGAGAATGCACCGCCGCCGTGGCGTGCATATCCACCGTATGTGTCAACGATGATTTTACGGCCGGTCAGACCCGCATCACCTTGAGGTCCGCCGATTACGAAACGTCCCGTAGGGTTGATGAAGTATTTTGTCTCTTCATCGATCAGTTCCTCAGGCACGACAGGGTTAATGACATGCTCTTTCAGATTGCGCTGAATCTGCTCAAGCGTAATTTCCGGGTGGTGCTGAGTTGAAATAACGATCGCGTCAATGCGGACCGGCTTGTTGTTTTCATCATATTCAACGGTAACTTGCGTTTTGCCGTCAGGGCGAAGGTACGGAAGAATGTCTTCTTTGCGGACTTCGCTCAAACGGCGGGCTAATTTATGCGCCAAAGAGATCGGAAGCGGCATAAGCTCTTTCGTTTCGTTACACGCATAACCGAACATCAGGCCTTGGTCTCCCGCTCCGATTGCTTCGATTTCAGCATCGCTCATTGTGCCTTCACGCGCTTCAAGAGCCTGATCGACACCCATCGCGATATCCGCAGACTGTTCATCAATTGATGTTAAAACAGCGCAAGTCTCCGCATCAAATCCATATTTGGCGCGTGTGTAGCCGATTTCTTTAATCGTTTCACGGACTGTTTTCGGAATGTCAACGTATGTTGATGTAGTAATCTCTCCGCTTACCAGCACAAGTCCTGTCGTTACAGATGTTTCGCAGGCCACGCGCGCGTTCGGGTCATTTTTTAAAATCTCATCTAAGATACTGTCAGAAATTTGGTCACAGATTTTGTCCGGATGACCCTCAGTAACAGATTCAGATGTAAATAGTCGACGGTTTTTACTCATTCACTTTTCCTCCTGAAAAAAGATCTTTTGCAAGACCTTCTCATATGATACGGAACTCGCTCCCTCTTAATACAATGTCATACTATATCAGAGAATGTTAATTGGCATATTTTATGAAATAAAAAAACCTTTTCCACTCGAGGAAAGGGTTTGGTCTGTGTGCCTTTCACTCTTATCGCTCAAGGAAAATATTAAACCTTGCATCAGGTTAGCACCTTGGTTTCCCACAGTGTGTTCACCTGCTTTTTTACAGAGAAACCGGTTGCTGGGCTTCATCGGGCCTGTCCCTCCGCCAGCTCGGGATAAGAGTATCCGCTCAATGAAATATCTTATCGTAAAAGGGCGGAAAGTGTCAATATGAATTAAAGCGATTACGCGCCTTTATTTCGGGAAGCAATGGAAAAACACAAACAAAAAACCTCAAATAGTATAGACTATTTTCAGATATATGTTATACTAATTCCACATTCAGCGAAATACAAATAAACCGGCAAAGGAAGGTTTTTATGAAATTAGTTGATTTAACCGCAGATCTTCAAGCATTACTTGCAAGTCCGAATGTGCATCATAATTTATCGGCTCCAAAACTTACCGAAAAAGTGATCAGCCGAAATGAAGGAACGCTGACATCAACGGGTGCCGTACGCGCCACCACCGGCGCATATACAGGCCGGTCACCTAAAGATAAATTTATCGTCCGTGAACAAAGCACAGAAAATCAAATTGATTGGGGCGCGGTGAATCAGCCCATTTCTGAAGAGGCGTTTGAAAAGTTGTACGCCAAAGTCGTCAGCTACTTAAAACAGCGGGATGAACTGTTTGTTTTTGAAGGATTCGCGGGAGCGGATGAAAAATACAGACTGCCGATTACGGTCGTAAATGAATTTGCGTGGCACAATTTATTCGCGCGCCAGCTGTTTATCAGACCGGAGACGGATGAAAGAGATCCGCAAGCGCAGCCTTTCACCATTCTCTCGGCTCCGCATTTTAAAGCAGATCCGGAGACGGACGGCACGCATTCGGAAACATTTATCATTGTCTCTTTCGAAAAACGCGTCATTTTAATCGGCGGCACCGAATACGCCGGAGAAATGAAAAAATCAATATTCTCCATTATGAACTTCCTGCTTCCGCAGCAGGATATACTGCCGATGCATTGCTCAGCCAACGTCGGTGAAAAAGGCGATGTCGCCCTGTTTTTCGGCCTTTCCGGCACAGGGAAAACGACGCTTTCAGCCGATGCGGACCGCAAACTGATCGGTGATGACGAGCACGGCTGGTCAGATTCCGGCGTTTTCAACATTGAAGGCGGATGTTACGCTAAATGTATCAATCTGAGCGAGGAAAAAGAACCGCAGATTTTTCGTGCGATCCGCTTCGGGTCTGTTCTTGAGAATGTCGTGCTTGATGAAAAAACGGGTGAAGCGGATTACGACAATTCCTTCTACACGGAAAACACAAGAGCCGCATATCCGATTGAGATGATCGGCAATATCGTGCAGCCGAGCATTGCCGGCCATCCGCAGGCGATCGTCTTTTTAACGGCAGACGCATTCGGCGTGCTTCCTCCGATCAGCAAACTGACGAAGGAACAGGCGATGTATCATTTCTTAAGCGGGTACACCAGTAAACTCGCGGGAACCGAGCGCGGCGTGACAACTCCGCAAACGACTTTCTCGACGTGCTTCGGTTCACCGTTCCTTCCGCTTCCGGCGCATGTATATGCCGAAATGCTCGGGCATAAAATCGACAAACACGGCGTTCAAGTCTTCCTGGTCAACACAGGCTGGACCGGCGGAGGGTACGGAGTCGGAGAACGGATGAAACTTTCGTATACAAGAGCGATGGTTAAGGCCGCTATTGAAGGCAGACTGAACCAGACTGACATGACGGCAGACAGCATTTTCGGCCTGCACAGCCCCGTTCATGTTCCGGGCGTTCCGGATGAAGTTCTTCAGCCTGAAAACACATGGAGCGATAAACAAGCATACAACGAAAAAGCGCTGTTTTTAGCCAATGAGTTTAAAGAAAACTTTAAAAAGTTTTCCCATGCAGACTCGATTGCCAAAGCCGGCGGACCTCTCGTGTAATCAAAAAAGCCAAGGGCGTTTATGCCCTCGGCTTTTGTTTTTTCAGTTTGTCGAATGAAGCGACGTGAGTTTGTATGTAATGCTTGTCCGGCCGTTCGCCCATTCGAGCTTTTGGACCTCGCCGGTGCCGGATTTCTCGCCGGTTTTCGTTTTGCGCACGTCCATCGGAATATCAAGAGGATAGACGCGGTAGCCCTCTTTCTCCAATAAAAAGATATTTTCCTCTATCCGTTTTTCATTGCCTTTTGTCACAATCATGGTATTAAATTCAACAGGCATTCCCAAAATGAAAATCCCCTTTCATTCTCTTATTCTTTATTATCATATCATAAATCAGACATCTTACCGTGTCTTCATCCATTCCGCCAGCCGCCGGACAATGCGTCTGTTTTCCTGCGGCGGAAAATAATGCGTAAAACCGCTGTAATACCAAGTTTCCACCGGTTTCCCCGCCTCTTTCAGCTTGTCCTCGATCATCCGGGCGTGTTCGATCGAAACATTCTCATCATTCTCTCCATGGATGAGCAGCACAGGGGCCTGAATGCGGTCTGCGTTTTCAAACGGCGAACGCCATCTGTATTCATCCGGCACCTTTTTCGGCGTGCCGCCGATCACCCGCTTCATCATCCGCCGCATATCCTTCCGCTCTTCATAAGTAAGCACCATATCGCTCACACCGCCCCATGATACGAGCGAAGCCGCTTGATGCCCCATTTCAATCGCGGTCAAAAGCCCCATGATTCCGCCCCGGGAAAAACCGAAAATATGCACCCGCCCTTCCCTGACGTTCGGATGCTCCCGAAGCAGGCGAAAAGCGGAAAACGCGTCCTCTCTGTCCTCTCCCGCAAAATCTTCATTTCCCTCGCCGCCCTGGTTGCCTCTGTAATAAGGCGCAAACACGACAAAGCCTTGGGAAGCGAATTGAACGATTCTTCCGGGGCGTACCATGCCGACATTTTTTATGCCGCCGCGCAAATATAAAAAACCGTCATATGTGCCCGGCGCCGCAGGCTCGGCAAGGAGCCCCTTTACCTTCAGCCCTTCTGACTCATAGCATACCGCAAAGAGGCGGACATGCGGACTCGGAGACGGGAACCTTTTCTTTTCTACCAGCAAAACAATGAGCCTCCTTATATCATCAGTTTTTTTATTCTTTCCCAACGTGAATATGGGCACTCACACATTTTTTATACCCATCATACGATATGTAAAGCAGAAAAGGTTATTTTAACGCTTAAAACAAGGAGGTTACACCGTGAACAAATGGCTCAAAACGGGCTGCGTTTTTGTCATATGCGCCTTTTTCCTGCTCATTCTTCCGGCCTGCAGACAGGAAGAAAGTCTGACGAAGGTAAAGGTGGCGGAAGTCACACACTCCATCTTCTATACGCCTATGTATGTCGCTGAAGCAAAAGGTTTCTTTAAAAAAGAAGGGCTCCAAGTGTCACTTCAAACAACATGGGGCGGAGACAAAACGATGACATCGCTTTTGTCAAACGGGTCTGATATCGCGCTGGTCGGTTCTGAAACATCCATTTACGTGGAGGCGCAGGGAGCAAAAGATCCGGTCATCAACTTCGCGCAGCTGACACAGACGGACGGCACATTTCTCGTGTCGCGGAAGGATGAGAAATCATTCAAATGGAGCGATTTAAAAGGAAAAACATTTCTCGGCCAGCGAAAAGGCGGCATGCCCCAAATGGCTGGTGAGTACGTCCTGAAAAAGAATCACATAGAGCCGAAAAAAGACATTAACCTCGTTCAAAACATTGATTTCGCCAATATTTCCAACGCATTCGCATCCGGAACGGGTGATTATGTGCAGCTGTTTGAACCGACGGCATCCCAATTTGAAAAAGAAGGCATCGGCCATATCGTCGCATCTTTCGGAGAAGCTTCCGGCCAAGTGCCATACACAACCTTTATGGCAAAAGAAAGTTATTTGAAAACCAATGAAAAGACGGCGGAAAAATTCACCCGCGCCATCTATCGCGCCCAGCAATGGGTGGAAAGCCATCCGGCCAAAGACATCGCAAAAACGATTCAGAAGGAATTTGCCGATACCGATCCGGCCATAATCGAAACATCAATAGAGCGCTATAAAAAACAAAAGTCATTCTCTGCAGACCCAGTTCTGCAAAAGGATGAATGGGAACAGCTTCAATCTATTATGGATGAAGCAGGAGAGCTCCCGAAACATATTCCGTACAGCAAACTCGTCAACACAAAAATCGCCAAAAAAGTCACCTCAGAACAATAGGAGGAACATGAATGTCTTTTTTACATGTCGATCATGTAACACATACTTATTTCTCGCTGAAAGAAAGAACAACTGCCGTGAAAGATATACATTTTCAGATTGAAAAAGGGGATTTCATCTCCTTTCTCGGGCCGAGCGGATGCGGAAAAACAACACTCCTGTCCATTCTGGCCGGCCTTATCACCCCTGCGCAAGGCCGGGTGCTGATTGAAGGAAGCGTGCCGAACCATAAAGAACACCAAATCGGTTATATGCTTCAGCAGGATTATTTATTTCCTTGGAAATCAATTGAGGAAAACGTGCTGCTCGGTTTACACATTTCAAAAACATTAACAGAAGAAAAAAGAGCTGAAGTTCTCAGCCTTCTGCCTAAGCTCGGATTAATCGGCGTTGAAAAGAAATACCCGAAAGAGCTGTCAGGCGGAATGCGGCAGCGGGCGGCACTTGCCAGAACTCTTGCGCCGGACCCGGGACTGCTGCTCCTTGATGAACCGTTTTCCGCGCTGGACTTTCAAACGAAGCTTTCTTTGGAAAACCTTGTCTTCAGAACATTAAAGGATTTTCAAAAAACCGCCGTGCTCGTCACCCATGATATCGGTGAAGCCATCGCCATGAGCGATACGATCTATTTATTTTCGAATCAGCCGGGCACCATCCACCAAATATTCACCGTGCCTAAGGAGCTCGCGGCTTTAGATCCGTTTGACGCGCGTCAGGATCCGGCCTTTCAGCCGCTGTTTCAAACCATATGGAAGGAGCTGAATTCCCTTGAAAAACAGCAGCGGCACGATTGAACAGCTTCATCAGCAGTTTAAGAAAAGACACCAAAAAGAAAAGCTCCGGATCCGTGCGTATCAGACCGCCATTTTCATCGTATTTTTTGCCGGATGGGAAATATCGAGCAGGGCGGGCTGGATCGATCCGTTAATCTTCAGCTCACCCTCCGCCGTTTGCAGGCTTTTAGTTGAAAAGATTGCGGACGCATCCCTTGCGGCGCACATCGGCGTAACCTTAGGAGAAACCGTTCTCGGCTTTTTGCTCGGCACGCTCCTCGGCACATGCCTCGCCGCTCTGTTATGGTGGTCAAACAGGCTCGCCCGGGTTTTAGACCCGTACCTCGTCATTTTAAACGCGATGCCGAAGGTCGCACTCGGACCGATTCTCATCGTGGCACTCGGACCGAATTTCACAAGCATTGTCGCCATGGGAGCAGTCATCAGTGTCATTATCACGACAATCGTCGTCTTTACGGCTTTTCAGGAAGTGGATGAAAACTATATTAAGGTGATGAAAACCTTCGGAGCGAAAAGAAGCATCATGTTTAAAGAAGTCATTCTGCCGGCATGCGCCCCTGCTATTATTTCCGCGCTTAAAGTGAACGTCGGTTTATCCTGGGTCGGTGTCATCGTCGGCGAGTTTCTCGTTTCCGAAAAAGGTCTGGGCTACATGATCATTTACGGATTCCAGGTCTTCAATTTCACTCTTGTGTTCTTAAGCCTTCTGATCATCGCGATTTTTGCGACATTGATGTATCAGGGAGTCGAACTGTTAGAAAGAAAATGGACGAAAGGAAAATTATAAAAAAGACCCGTGCGTAAGCGCCGGGTCTCCGTTTTTTATGATTGAAATACGCCGTCCTCTTTCAGCTTTTTCAGACTGATCGGAAGCACCGAATCTTTCATAATGAAACTGAATTTTTTATTTCGGGGGAGATTCTCCGGCAGTTCGCTGAACAGCACCGGCCCCTTTGTTTCAAAATAGTCAGCCTGTTTTTCAAGCTTTTCAATATCGGCAAAATAAATATTCTTCACGATTACCTTTTCCCTGCCGAGAACTTTATACTGTCCGACGTACTTCAGATGTCTTACCGCGGCACCGGTTTCTTCTTTCACCTCGCGCAGGGCCGCTTCCTCCGCACATTCCATCGGCTCCACTTTTCCGCCCGGAAATTCAAACCCCCGGTCTTCGTGCTCAGTCAAAAGCCACTTATCTCCGTATCGGCATATGACCCATACGTGCTTCGGGCTGTCTGAAAAAGGCTGGTGTTCAAAGGAGAGCTGAACAGTGTTCTGATAATAGTCTTTAAACTCGTACATGTTTATCCCTCTAATCCGTTCCTTCATATCTTCCATACATCATACCACAGTTGCGTTTGTTCGGAAGCCCTTTATCAAAAATTCAGAGGAAAACCATCATACCCGCTAGTATAGCCTCCTTTGAAGCAAATGTTACGGTTTGCGCTTGAATTTATTTTTCAGGGTATCCAATAGATCGACGAGCACCTGCGGGACCGGTATGCCCAGCGAGCTTGCCGTAATCACGATCTGAACCGATTCGTATAAGATATAAAACATGATAGCCAAATTACGGATGGCGCCTTCGGTATGAAGCAGCTGGTCAAAAAAATGGCAAACTGAGACTAATGCCAGGGTCACGATTTTTTTGACCAGCCGCGCAAAAAGCTTTCTTGCGCTCAGCTGCTGCAAAAGAGATTCTTTTAAGCTTGTACTGATAAACTCAATCGCCATGACCGATAGCAAAATCAGAAACGAATACTGAAAACCTCCGAAGAAAAACCCCGCTGCCGACACGATCACTGCAAAAAACGAAAAGATGCCAAAGTCTTTGCCCACTTGATCCAACATCCTTTCACAGAAACGGCCTTACATTATTCTATGAAAAGTGAATGGAACGGACTGGATTTTTCAGAAAAATGGACAACACCTCACTTCGGCAGCCAAATAAAAGACCGAGTGCTTTACAGCCCCGGTCTTCCCTTGTTGATTATCCTAAATACGCTTTCAGCATCCAGTTATGTTTTTCGATATTCTGGTGAATAGCAAGCAGCATATCACCGGTCGTTTCGTCTCCGACCTCATCTGCGAGGTCCATGCCGCTTTTCAGCTCTTCCGCAATGACAGTGAAATCATCATAAATGTTCTGTACCATTTGTTCTGCGCTCTCATTGCCTTCCGCTTCTTTTATAGACGCTGTCTTCAATGATTCCGTCATTGTGCCGATCGGCTTGCCGTTTAATGCCAGCAGACGTTCTGCCAGATCATCAATATATGTAGCCGTTTCGTTATACAGCTCCTCGAACTTTTCATGCAATGTGAAAAAGTCCTTCCCTTTGACGTACCAATGATAGTTATGTAATTTCACATACATGACCGTCCAGTTTGCAACTTGCTTATTGACTGCATCCAATAGTTTTTCTGACATGCCTATCTTCCTCCTTTGGTTTATTATTGATATACCCTATATATCGTGTGTTAAAACATAAATTTTTAGCCCTTGATTTTACGAATGGAAAATATGTTATGATTTGTTAAAAAGGAGGGATTTCATGCTGCTTCTTCTGAGCTTCGGCTTTCTTATCGTGCTCGCCGTGCTGCTTTTATCCATCTGGTCGACTGTAAGAGCTTATAATGTAAAACATACGATTGACCCGCCGGAGGACGCATCAAAAGGCTTGACGGATAAAAAAAATCCTTAATGATGATGCGCCTGTTCCTCATGGCCGGAGGAATCATCGGCAGCTTCAGCATCCCCGACACGCACTTTTACAGTCGGCATATTATGCTGCTGCTTTGCCGTTACGTGGGATTGAACGGTATACACACCCTCTTCATCAAATTCAGTCCGCAGGTGATACGCCCCTTTTTCCTCCTTGGCCTTGCTTGTTTTGCTGCTGCCTTTTTTTCCTTCTTTCCATACTTCAAACATGACTTCATCCGCATCCGTGACACGCTTGCCGCCGTAAAAAACCTCCGCCTTGTATTCCGCTTTTTCATGCGGTGCTGCCGTTTCCGGTCCTGTAAGCTTGACCTCAAGCGCTTTAGGCTCTTCATCCGCGGAGGTTTTGTCCGAATTGCCCCCGCAGGAAGATAATAGAAATATCATACCGCACATACCTGCCAATACAGCCCGTTTCATCCCATCACTCCTTCATGTTTGCTTCTATTTTAGCAAACGCTTACACATAAGGTGTGACATTTTTTAGAAATATGTAAAAAAGCCTTTTTGCATGTCAGCAAAAAGGCCTGTTTTTTATCCGAACACTTTCAGCAAATCTTCTTTATCTTGTGACAGCCAGAAACGCATCAGACGTTTCGCGCCTTCTAAATCATGAAGTTTCGCCTGGCCGCACTGTTTTTCGTTGGCCGCCGGAATCTCCGTAATATCGATGGCTTCTTTCAGCGTAGCGTCAAGCAGGTCTACAATTTCTTCCGCTGTCGGCTCGCCGCTGACAACAAGATAATAGCCTGTCTGGCAGCCCATCGGTGAGATATCTATGATGTCGAAGTGATCGTATTTCTCAGAATGTGTGCGAATCGTAAACGCAAGCAAGTGCTCAAGCGTATGAATCGTATCCGGCTTCATCGCCTGTTTGTTCGGCTGGCAGAAGCGAATGTCAAACTTATTCACGACGCCGTCTGTTCCGACTTTATGCACTCCGCAATGTCTTACATACGGAGCCACAACCGCATTATGGTCAAGCTCAAAACTTTCTACTGAAGGCATAATAGCACTCCCTTTTTTTCAGAATATGCATCCATTATAACACAGTTTTCCGATAAGAATTGTGGCGGAAGCTTTTCAATCTGAAATTTTTTTTCTATACTAGCATCAGAAAGGTGGTATTTTGATGAAAACCATAATGATTGCTTTAATCCGCGGATACCAGAAGTTCATCTCTCCGCTGACGCCGCCGTCATGCCGCTTTTATCCGACCTGTTCGCAGTACGGAATCGAAGCCGTCAAGACTCACGGCGCATTAAAAGGCGGATGGCTGACACTGAAGCGGATTTTAAAGTGCCACCCTTTTCATCCGGGCGGTGTTGATCCCGTACCGGACAAAAAAGAAAAACATTAGTCCATATGCTGGTAGCCGTCGATCACCAGATCAAGTTTACCCGTTTCAGGATCAATCACCAGACCGTGCACCGGCACATTGTCAGGGAATAGCGGATGGTGTTTAATGACGTTTACGCTGTCTGTAACACTCGCTTCTACTGAATCAAAGCTTTTCAGCCATTGATCAAGATCAACTCCTGAGTGCTTCAGCATGTCAATCCGCTCTTTCGGAATACCGCGGTCGATAATTTTATCAAGCATATCCTCGCTGTTGATTTTGCTCATGCCGCAATCATGGTGGCCGATGACGCAGACTTCATCAGCGTTTAATTCGTATACGGCCACTAAAAGGCTGCGCATGATGCTTCCGAACGGGTGGGCGACAAGCGCGCCGGCACTTTTAATAATTTTCACATCGCCGTTTCGCATGTTCATCGCATGCGGAAGCAATTCTACAAGACGTGTGTCCATACAGGACAAAATCGCCATCTTTTTATCCGGGAATTTAGATGTTTGGTATTTTTCATAATCTTTGTTTTTAGTGAACTGCTCATTAAATTGCATGATATCGTTTAGAAGACTCATCTTGGTGTTTCCTTTCTGCTTTTTTATTCACAATATAACATAAGACGGGTCATTTCGTCACTCCCCGCACGGATGACAAAGTGCTCAATAAATAAGACAAGCCCCATTGGGCTTGTCTTATTTCCCCATATTGTATTTTTTGTTGAACTGTTCGACTCTCCCGCCTTTTTCGTTGAATTTTTGGCGGCCTGTATAAAACGGATGCGTATCTGAGCTGACTTCCACTTTAATCAGCGGGTATGTCTTTCCGTCTTCCCACTCTGCCGTTTCCTCTGATTTTTTCGTAGAATGGCTTAAAAAGCGATAGCCGCTGTTCACATCTTGAAAAATCACCTGATGGTTATCCGGATGAATATCTTTTTTCATGCTGATCTCCCTTTCTCAAATCGTAATAATTACGTTTTATTTTAAACCTTAAATAACCGCTTGTCAATCATATATGCCCCGATCCCTTGATTTCTAAACCCTGCACATATATGGAATCGGAAGAATAATCTAATCGCTTCAGCAAATAATATAACCACATTACATAAAACGGTAATTTAGAAAGGCGGTTTATGATCGTGGATGATTTAGTGTTAGCCAGAAGCCTGTTCGGGACAACCATGGGCTTTCATATTATTTTTGCGACGCTTGGTGTCGGCTTGCCTCTGATGATTTTAATGGCTGAATTGATTTATCAAAAAACAAAAGATCCGCATTATGCCATTATGGCGAAAAGGTGGACGAAGGCGCAGGCTGTTCTGCTCGGCGTGGCGATACCGACCGGAACGATCGCGGGTACACAGCTTGCCCTTTTGTGGCCCGGATTCATGGAAGTCATCGGCAGGGTGATGTCCCTCCCGTTTCAGATTGAAATTTATGCTTTCTTTATCGAAGCGCTGTTTATGTCCATTTATGTCTACGCCGCTGACCGGCTGACTCCGGCTATGCGCATCATTGCCGTTATTTTCGTTTTGATCGGCGCCGCGGCATCCGCCGTCTTAATCACAAATGTTCACGCATTTGAAGGAACGCCGGCCGGCTTTAAAATTTTAAACGGCAAAATCACTGACGTCGAACCTTGGGCAGCGTTTTTTAATCCAAGCTTTTTCACCACCGCGGGCCATGTCGTACTGACGGCTTTCATGACCGGTGCATTTATCGTTGCGTCAGTTGCGGCTTATAAAATGCTGAGAACGAGAAAACAGGAGCAGGTATACCGCTTTCACCGAAAAGCGCTGCTGCTCGCCTTAACGATCGGAGGGATATTCTCCATTATTGCCTCTTTAAACGGTCACGAGTCAGCCCAGCTTCTTTACGAATACCAGCCTGAGAAGCTTGCGGGCGCAGAAGGGCTTTTTGAAACTAGATCACACGCTCCGCTTGCGATCGGGGGTTTTACTGATGCAAAAGAAGAAAAAGTAAAATGGGCGATAGAAGTGCCATGGGCTTTAAGCTTTTTGGCTGCAAACAGCTTTGATACCGTCGTCAAAGGATTGAACGCGTTTCCGAAAGACGAGTGGCCGCCTTTATTCATCCATACACTGTTTAACGGAATGGTCGGCATCGGAATGCTGCTCATTTTGTACTCAATCATCGGCATCGTGTGGAGAAAAATTTTAAAGAAAGACAGCTTTCCGACTTGGCTTTTGATTTTATTTTTAACCGCAGGACCGCTCAGTCTGATCGGAATTGAATTCGGGTGGATATTCGCTTGTACGGGGCGGCAGCCATGGGTGATTTACCATCTCCTGAAAACGTCTGATGTCGTCACGACAACCGGTTCAATCGGTTTGCTGTTCATCCTGTTTACAGTGGTTTACGCCATTTTGGCAGCCGCAGTCATTTATGTGCTGCTTTATTATTTCCGCAAACATCCCGTTGAGGAGGATGTAAAAGCGGCGGAATCCTAACAATAGAAAGGGCTGAATTGAAATGGACATTACCATGGATGCTCTCATTGCGATATCAATCGTATGGGGCTTCGTGTTTATCTACGCGGTCATGGCAACGATGGACTTCGGAGCCGGCTTTTGGTCGATGATTTATTTAAATAGAGAACAAACAAAGGCGACAAACATCGCCAACCGTTATTTGTCCCCGACATGGGAAGTGACCAACGTCTTTATCGTCGCAATCGTTGTCGCCCTATTCAGCTTCTTTCCAGGGGCAACCTTCGTGCTGGGAACCGTTTTATTGATCCCGGGGAGTATTATTTTGCTGCTTTTAGCCATCCGCAGCGGCTTTCTCGTCTTCTCCAATACGGCGAAGGAAAGAAAAATCATGAGATATATCTCCGGAATTTCGGGCTTCATTATTCCCGCTGTGCTGATTTTGGTCCTTCCGGTCACACACGGAGGATTTATTGATAAGACGGGCGGCGTGTATCACCTGAATTTGGCAAATGTCTTTACAAGCCTTAATGCGTATGCGTTTATCGGCTTTGCCATTTTAAGCACTTTATTTTTATCTTCACTGCTTCTGGCCGATTTTTCAAATGTTGCGGAAGAGGAGCATGCGTACCGCATCTACAGACGGAGCTCTTTAATA
This sequence comes from Bacillus sp. NEAU-CP5, assembly GCF_026420705.1. Classification (NCBI taxonomy): domain Bacteria; kingdom Bacillati; phylum Bacillota; class Bacilli; order Caryophanales; family Bacillaceae; genus Bacillus; species Bacillus sp. NEAU-CP5. Next base: position 947,433 of record NZ_JAPMOV010000002.1, read on the forward strand.
ACAGGGCCGCTGTCGCTTCTTTTTGCCTTCTTCATTATGCTGACATTACGCTCTGAAGCCGGCTGGCTGTATACGGGGATGATGAAAGACAAGACATGGCTCATTCTGTCTGTCATTACATTTATCATTGCCGGCGTGGCTCTGTTTTTGCCGAATAAACGCTTCGGCCGCAACCTCGGCAAACCAAGAATCGCCATGATCGCCATTGCGCTTCAATACTTTCTGGCAAGCTATGCATACGGACGGGCGCATCTTCCTTATATGATTTATCCGGATATTACGGTCATGTCAGGATTTACGGAGCCGGCAACCTTCAGGGCGCTGTTTATGACGTATATCGTCGCTTTCATCATTTTGTTTCCCGGGTTTTATTTCTTCTGGAAGCTCTTTATGAAAGACAGACGTTATATCCGCCAGGAGGAATAACAAAAATCAGGGCGGCTCATACTAATGGCGTACCTTTTATCTTGGAGGGGAGCCAGCATGGACCAAAAAATTCTGTGTGAAGTCAATAACTGTTCATATTGGGGCAGAGGAAACAAATGCACGGCCGACGCTATTTATGTGGTCAGCCATACAGGCGAAACCGCTGAAAAAAGTGAAGAAACGGATTGCAAAACCTTTAAACCGCATGATTTATAAAAAAAAGAGCTGTTTTATACAGCTCTTTTTCATTTCCGCGCCGCAAGCCTTTTTGAAATCAGCCCCTGAGCCGGAGAAAACCGCGCGGATGAGAAGCATGGCGAAAAGGCGGTTCGTCGGCAAATATAGGCGGCAGACAGTACAATATCGCATTCATGAAGCACATAATTTTTTATCAAGATGTACATCTTGGCCCAAGCCAGAAAGCAACACCTGCGCGCTGTTTGAAGAATAAAAAAATCATCGCATTCACCTATTAAAAAAACCGGCTGATACAGCCGGTTCAAACTGGGGAAGGGGTGATGATGAACAGTTTCAATATAACAGCAGCATACAGGCAGCTCAACTCGCTGAAATGTCTTTTTATCAGTTGTTTGTCGTAAAAACGTCCATTTGGGTGACGTATTTTCTCATTATTTCCTGATTGACTTCGACACCCAGTCCGGGACCGTCCGGAACAGAGATGAACCCCTCTTCGATACGGATATCAGGAGTGACAATATCCTCCTCCCAGTATCGGTCTGATGAGGAAATGTCACCCGGTATCGTAAATTGCGGCAGCGAAGCGAGCGCGACTGTCTGCGCTCTCGAAATGCCGGTTTCAAACATTCCGCCGCACCAAACCGGCATGTGATGCTCTCTGCATAAGTCATGTATTTTTAAAGCCTCTGTCAGGCCTCCTACACGCGCTGGTTTTATGTTAATGATTTTACAGCTCCCAAGCTCAATCGCCCGCCTCGCGTCATCATATGAGCAAATGCTTTCATCAAGGCATACCGCGGTTCTCAAGTGTTTCTGCAGGTGGCGGTGATCGACAATATCATCTGCCTGAAGCGGCTGTTCTATCATCATGAGCTGGAATTCATCCAACTCTTTCAGCCTGCTGATGTCTTTCAGTTCATATGCCGAGTTGGCATCCGCCATCAGCGGTACGTTCGGAAAACGGCTGCGGATGGCTCTGACCAGATCAACGTCATGGCCGGGCTGAATTTTTATTTTTATACGTTGATAACCTTCTTTTACGTATTGCTCAATTTCCCGAAGCATCTCATCAGCCGAAGCCAGACCCACCGCCACGCCGGCGGGCACTTTATCTCTTTTTCCCCCTAAGGCTTCTGCGAGAGATATCCCCTTTTTCTTGGCATATAGATCCCACACGGCTGATTCAAGCCCCGCTTTTGCCATGCGGTTTCCTTTGAAACGCGCGAGACTGTCAGGCACTTCTGACGGATGGAAAAACTCGCGGCCTACGATATTCGGGATAAAAAAATCTCTCAGCATATGCGCGCATGTCTGAATCGTTTCTTCTGTATACCACGGAGAAGAAAACGCCGATACCTCCCCCCAGCCGGTTCTCCCGGTTTCATCGATCGCTTCCACGATCAAAAATTTACGGTCCTGCAGCGTTTCAATACTTGTTTTAAACGGTTTTTTCAGCCTCATACTTACATGATAAAGGGTGATTTTTTCAATCTTAATCATGACAATTCTCCTTTACGAAGCTCATTCAGCCGATGCCTCATCAGTTTATTGGACGCGTTCCGCGGGAGCCCGTCAACCTCGAAAAAAGCAGCCGGTATTTTATATTTTGCAAGCCGCTCACGGCAAAAGGCGGTCAGCTCCTCAGAACTGACAGAAGAAGTCAGCACGAGAAAAGCATGCGGCACTTTCCCCCACTTCGGATCTTCGGCTCCCGAAACACCTGCCTCCGCTACAGCCGGATGGGCAAGCAGCGCCGCTTCCACTTCTGCCGGGTAGATGTTCTCTCCGCCTGAAATAATGAGGTCCGACCGCCTGTCCAGCACGTATAAAAACCCTTCATCATCCAAATAGCCAAGATCGCCCGTTTTAAACCATCCATTATGAAAAGCGGCCTGGTTTGCGTCATCACGATGGTAATACCCTTTCATTACATTCGGGCCTTTCACCGTAATTTCACCGTGTTCAAACGGCGCACAAGGGTTTCCGTCTTTTTCAATTCTAATTTCGCATGAAAACAGCGGTTTACCGGCCGAGCCGAGCTTGTCCATACTGAATTCCGGAGAAAGCGTGACAATCTGTGAGCAGGTTTCAGTCAAGCCGTAAGATTGGAATACCGGAAATTGTTTCCTACGGCATTCTTCAAGGAGCGGCAGCGGTGCAGGACCCCCGCCAAGCAAAATGCAGCGCAGTGATTCAGGACATTGTTCAGTTTCCGCAAGCAGGCCCGAAAGCATGGTCTGCACCGCTGAAATGATCGTGACCTGATGGGAGCTGATGCTGTCAAGCACATCAGTGACAGAAAATTTTTGATGAAGCACGACGGGCATGCCGTAAATGACCGACTTAAACAGCGCAGACAGACCGCTGATATGAAACAGCGGCAGCGCAATAAGCCAGCGGTCCCGCTCCGTGACCCCCAGATTCAGCGCAGACGATACAGCGCTGGAATAATGATTACCGAAAGTCTGCTGCACCCCCTTCGGCCTTCCTGTTGTTCCTGACGTATACATAAGAGTCGCCGTATCATCAAGCGTTACATAAGCTTCTGGCTCCATATCACCCGCCTCTTCAGCCTGCAGCTCGTCCACATCTGCGGTGGCGACCGCAGATTCATATTCTTCGCGGCAAAAATCGTCCTCCGTCAATAAAAGCTTTGCCTGTGAATCTTCGAGCTGAAACAACCGTTCCTGTTTTGAGAGCTTCGTATTCAACAGCACAGCTTCCGCCCCTAATAAGAAGCAGGCGTGAACGGCATAAACCATTTCCGGTCTGTTAGAAAGCAAAATCGCAGCGCGGTCTCCTTTTTTAAGCGAGCAGTATTTGGACAGCCGCGCGGCCATTTGTTTAGAAGCATGATATAATTCTCTGAATGTCATCTGTTTGTTTTCAAATATGAGAGCGATTCTCTCTGGTGTCAGCTGAGCCCTTTGAATGAGCCAATTCGGCTGTTCTGTCAGCATGTTATCATCTCCGAGGTAAAAGTACTTTTTTTGAAAAGAAAACAGCTTGGACCAGAGCGGCTCAAGCTGTTTCGTAGTGTCATCTGATCACGGAAAACGAGGGAACTGACCGAAATCGGGACTGCGTTTCTCTTTAAAGGAATCACGGCCTTCTTTCGCTTCGTCAGTCGTGTAATAAAGAAGCGTTGCATCTCCTGCAAATTGCTGAATTCCGGCGAGGCCGTCTGTATCAGCGTTAAATGCCGCTTTAAGGAAACGAAGGGCTGTAGGGCTTTTCTCAAGCATTTCTTCACACCATTTAATTGTTTCCTCTTCAAGTTTCTCTAATGGGACAACTGTATTGACAAGCCCCATGTCGAGCGCTTCCTGCGCATTGTATTGACGGCATAGGTACCAGATTTCACGGGCTTTCTTATGTCCGACGATACGCGCCAAGTAACCTGAGCCGTAACCGGCATCAAAGCTTCCCACTTTCGGTCCGGTTTGGCCGAAAATCGCGTTATCGGCCGCAATCGTTAAATCACAGACGATATGAAGCACATGTCCTCCGCCGATGGCATAGCCTGATACCATCGCTACGACCGGTTTAGGAATAACACGGATCAAACGCTGAAGATCAAGCACATTCAGACGAGGGATCTGATCGTCTCCGACATATCCGCCGTGACCGCGGACTTTTTGGTCTCCGCCTGAACAGAATGCTTTATCTCCCGCTCCCGCAAGAACGATAACACCAATATTGGAGTCATCACGTGCACGAGCAAACGCGTCAATCATTTCTGATACCGTCTTAGGAGTAAATGCGTTATGTACCTCCGGGCGGTTAATTGTTATTTTTGCAATACCGTTATACGTCTCGTACAGGATTTCATCGTACTGACGTTCACTTTTCCATTCTGCAGCCATTGATATGACCTCCTTCATTTTTGCCTGAGTCCGGCCGAAAAGCTATTTTCTTTATGCTTTACAAGCCGTATAAAAACTCACTTACTATCTTACCAAAAATTCGCGGCTGTTCCACATGTACCGTGTGCCCCGCCTGTTTGACAACCTCTATTTTACTTGATGGGAGCAGGTTATGCACCTTTTGATTAATAGCGCAAAACTTTTCATCCCATTCACCGCATATGAGCAGGACGGGCGCCTTGATGCGGTGTAATGCCTCCCACCAGGAAGGCTGTGAGCCCGTCCCCATTCCGAGCAGGCTGCCTGCAAGTCCGGACGGATTATTTTTCAGCCTGCCGGCGCGGATGGACGCCTTTACGCTGTCCGGCAGAGAAAGCTGCGAGGCAAACAACGGAATGCCCTCCCAATAATCGACAAACGATGTTATACCTTCCCGCAATATAAAGTCAGCAAGCTTCCGGTCTGACTGAATCCGCTTTTTGCGTTCCTGAAGCGTGCTGAGGCCCGGGGTTGTACTTTCCAAAACAAGCGCTGACACCCGATGCGGAAATGCCTGTGCAAAGGAATACGCAAGTCTTCCCCCCATAGAATAACCAATAAGTTTCACTTTGTGAAGTTTTAATTGATCAAAAACGGCGGCAAGGTCCGCAACCTGCCGGCTCGCACTGTACCTTGCCGCTTGCACAGGCGCGTCTGTCTCCCCGTGACCCAGGCAGTCAACCATCACCATTCGTTCACCGGGAAACATGCCGCGTAAAAACATCCATGATTCTTTGCTGCCCGTAAATCCATGCAGACAAACAATAGCTTCAGATGATTCGTGACCGCTATCAGCAGCCCGATAGCACACGCCGTCGGACGTTTTAACAGTTACAGTTTCCATTCTTTTTTCACTTCCCGCACTGCGGCCTGCAGCAGATCGCGATGGAATTGAACTCTTGATGTCCGATCTGTTTTCAGCTCGATTATATGAAGTCCGGGCTTGTCCGCCTGCGGCTGATACGCATCCTTAAATGCTTCCCATGTCTCAGGGCAAGTATACGTCCCGCCGTACAGTGCGGCGGCATGCCGGAAATCAAGGCCCGTCGGCGTACCGAACAGTTCTTCAAAATGAGTCTTATCAGATGCCTGCGGCAAAAACGAGAAAATCCCGCCGCCATCATTGTTTATTAAAATAACCGTAAGCGGAATTCCAAGTTTTTTAGCCGCTAACAGCCCGTTTAAATCATGGTAAAACGATAAATCTCCAATTACAAGCGTGACAGGAGCTTTTGTACCTTCACACAGTCCCATAGCCGAGGAGACAACCCCGTCAATGCCGTTAGCGCCGCGGTTGGCATAAACACGGAAGGAACGATCTTGTTTTTCAAAGAAAGTATCCACGTCGCGAATCGGCATGCTGTTGCCGACAAAAATCGAACTGCCTTCAGGGACAAGATGCTGAAGCTGACGATATACATTTCCTTCAAATGATAAGTCATCCATGCTCGCGGCCTGTAAATGACTCCGGAACCGCTCATTGACAAACTGCCATTTCTCAAGCCATCCGGACGGCCGTTTTCCGGTTTCAGCTGAACGGACCGCTTCCAAAAACACAGACGGATGGCAATGAATCATATGCGCGCCGGCCTGGGTGGGATCTCTCCATCCTCCGTCTTCATCGACGATAAACTGCTCAATGGCAGGATCATCTCTGAGCCATAAAAAGAGCGGTTTGGAAACCGGCATCGGGCCGAAGCGGATCACAGCGTCCGGGCGCAGCGCCTCTTTTATTTCCTCATCTTTTAAAAACGAGTCATAAGCATCAATAATCAGCGTCTTATCATGCTCCCCGTTTCGGAGGTTTGAAAGCGGGTCAGCTAAAATCGGGAACTGAAGCATCTCGGCAAGCGCGATGATTTGCTGCTTTTCTGCTTCACCGTGAATTTCGCCGCAGACGATCATACCTCTTTCGGTCCCCGCAAGACGCTCAGTAATATGACAGAGAGAATCTTGATCAGCTGACTGAATCCCTGTTGTGACTGAGACGTGCCGCCCCTTTCTCATTCTTTCAAAAGGTCCGGCTGATAAATCCGGCATCAAAGGCTCTCTGAGCGGCACATTGATATGGACTGGCCCCATCGGGCGCTTCCCGGCTTCACTTACGGCTCTGCCGGCCAATGTTCTGATATAGCTCAGCATTTGAGGATTTTCTTCAGGCAGAGCCGAGTCTGTGAAAAACTTAACAAAGTTACCGAACAGAAAATGCTGGTTAATCGCCTGAGGCGCCCCCACTTCCCTCAATTCATGGGGCCGATCTGCAGTCAGGACAATAAGAGGCACTCTTGAATAATGAGCTTCAATCACGGCCGGATAGAAGTTAGCCGCTGCCGTTCCTGACGTACAAATCAGCACCACCGGACGCTGGTGGGCTTTTGCAAGACCGAGTGCGAAAAAACCTGCGGATCGTTCATCAATCTGTATATGGACTTGAATATCCGGGTGGGCCGCCGCCAAAACCGCCAAGGGAGTTGACCTCGACCCCGGGCAAACAACCGCGTCGGTGACACCCGATAGAGCGAATTCATCAATAAAGCTTCCGATATAATGTGTAATCGGGTTTGTCAAAGCCTTTCACCTCCTAAAGCAGAGATCATCGGCTTTAGTTTAATTTGTGTTTCTTCATATTCTGATTGCGGATCTGAATCTTCAACAATGCCGCAGCCTGCGAAAAGCCGCGCACTTTTGTCTTCAATCAGCCCTGATCGGATAGCCACGACAAATTCTCCGTTTTCCCTGCCGTCCATCCAGCCGATCGGAGCCGCATACCATCCGCGTGTCATCGGTTCAATATCAGCGATAACTTCAACAGCTTTCTGCTGGGGAGCTCCGCCCAATGCCGGCGTGGGATGCAGCTTTTCAATTAAATCAAACAGCGAAGCGGACGTTTTAAGATGGCCTGTGATCGGTGTATATAGATGCTGAACACTTTTTGTTTTATATAATTGCGGACCTGCAGGCTTTTTCACATCGCTGCAGCTCGACAAGAAAGAATCGTGTATCATCTGAACCACAAAATCATGTTCCGCGAGATTTTTTTCGTCATGCAGCAGCTCTTTGCCGAGACGGTCATCTTCTTGTTGATTTTCTCCGCGCTTAATTGAACCTGCCAGACAGGTGGACATAACGTCTTTGCCGGATTTTTTGATCAGCCGTTCCGGTGAAGCGCCGACAAAGCATTTATCTCCCTGCTCAATCGCAAAAACATAGCTTGTCGTTTGGTCCTTCAAAAGCTTGCGGACAACGCTCTCTGTCGGAATAGGCCCATCATATGACAAAACGACTTCCCTTGCCAGCACGACTTTATCATATTGATTTGCTTTCATATCATTTGTTGCTGTTTTAATGGCTTCAAGCCAGTTTTCCACATCAAGTTCTTCGGCTTTTGTTAAAACAGGATATTCTTCATACTCGATTGAAGAAACTGAAAAAGCACCCGAAAAAGATTTCAGACGTTTCAGCGTATCTTCTGCTTGATTACCGTCTGCCGCCCATTGATTGACGGTTAAATAATCACCATCTGCCGTCTTTGTCAGCATGAGTGAGGGGATAAAGAACAGTCCTTCTTCGAACCCGTTCCATTCGTCTCCTCTCTCTTCAGCGGGATTAAATGAAAAACCGCCGAATAAGACAGGGCCGACCGCGGTATGCGCCGCCTCTTCTTCTTCATGAATATGAAAAGCCGTCTTTTTAAAGCGCTCCCATTGTTCAAAAACGTCGTGATAACGCTTTCCATTTTTTTCATTCGATTGGAACAGCGCTTCTGTGCCAAGACCGACTATTGTTAATTCACTACCGGGTTCTGACCAAAAAAATCGTTTGCCTTTATATTTTTTTGCTCCGTCTTTGAAAAATGATAGAGGGTCTAAAGACGCAATACGTCTTGAATAGCTCAATAAGACAGCATGGTTGACTTGTTTGGCTTTATGTAATGCATGATCTGCTTCCTCTCGGAACGTATGCTGCACCGTTGTCACCATGAGACATTCCTCCATAATCCGTTAAATGCTTTTAATACAATACACCTGTGATGACTTTGTGTCAAACACACAGATTTGAGCACGACAAAATGCCTGCATTTCTTATTATAAACCTTTTTGCGCAAATGAATAAAGAAACAAACTTGAATTTTCTTTCCCCACTCTCGGCAATCACTGTATGCTTTTACTTCCTCATGGGAAAATGACTATTTTTATCCACCATTTTTCTGCGAAAAAGCGTTCATACTAACAGTAAGCATCACATAGAAACGAGGGATTGATGTGCTTACAAACGAACAGATCACACACTTAAAAAAAGAATTGGAAGAAGCCAGACATGATATTTTAAGCCGCTTTAAAGAAAATGACCAATTTCAGTTAACTGATGAATTCCCGTATCAGTCATCCGGCGAATTGTCTTCCTATGACAATCATCCCGGCGATCAGGCGACCGAATTATACGAGCGGGAAAAAGACCTGGCTCTGCTCGACCATGAACGGGAGCACCTTCGCGACATTGATTACTCTCTGAAACAAATTGAAAACGGCACATACGGCACATGTGAAGTCAGCGGCAAGGACATTCCTTATGACAGACTCGAAGCTCTGCCGACGGCTACGACATTGGCGGAATATTCCTCGCAGGATGCCGTTTCCAAAGACAGGCCGATTGAAGAGGAAACACCGTTCGGACAGTTTGAATTTGATGATGATGAATCAATCCGGGCGGCTTACGATAGTGAAGATGCTTATCAGGATGTTGAGGAATACGGAAACTCAGAAACGCCTCAGGATTTAGAGGATCCGCCGCTCAGCTATGGGGATATGACAATGAACTCAGAAGAAAACATCGGCTATGCTGAGGATTATGAAAACTTTATCGCGACAGATATTACCGGAAAAAACATTTCCGTGTATCCAAGCAAAGCACACGAAAAATATGAAGAGGAACTGGACGAAGAAGGAATTATGACGACCTTTGGCGATCTTCATGCTGATTAAAACCCCGGCCTGCCGGGGTTTTTGAATACAAATAAATGGTTTGCTGCATTTTCACACTGAAAACTCATACACTTAATGGTGCATGAACCTTTTAAAAGGTTTAAGATTTCCAAAAAAGGGAACTAATGTATTGACATTGAATGGCGGAGGGAACAAATGAAAAAGAAGTATATCGGTGCGATTATTGTATTTATCATTACATATGTCTTGTTTTCTTTAGCGGGGTTTCTCTTTCCCATCGACCGGGAATGGTACGACGCGCTGCAAAAACCTGACTGGACGCCGAGCAGATCAGTGATCGGCATCATATGGGCGGTTTTGTTTGCGCTTATTTCGCTCTCAGCAGCCTTGATATACGCAAAGTTTTCATGTAAAGAATCCAAAGCTTTTTGGGTGATGCTTCTCATCAATTATATCGTGAATCAAGGGTTCAGCTATTTTCAATTCACAAAGAAAAATTTGCTTGCTGCATCTATCGATTGCCTGCTTGTGGCGGTGACAACACTCATTCTGTTGCTCATTGCCGGTAAATACAGTAAGGCTTCAGCCTGGCTTCTGGTTCCTTATTTATTATGGAGCGCTTTTGCCACATACCTGTCTTTTACCATTTACGCTATGAACGCATAAGAAAAAACCTTGCATAGTATGCAAGGTTTTTTTAATGACCCGTACGGGATTCGAACCCGTGTTACCGCCGTGAAAGGGCGGTGTCTTAACCGCTTGACCAACGGGCCTTATGGCGGAGAAGGAGGGATTTGAACCCTCGCGCCGCTTACACGACCTACACCCTTAGCAGGGGCGCCTCTTCAGCCACTTGAGTACTTCTCCATATGGCTCCACAGGCAGGATTCGAACCTGCGACCGATCGGTTAACAGCCGATAGCTCTACCACTGAGCTACTGTGGAAAAATCATCATGGTGGGCCTGAGTGGACTCGAACCACCGACCTCACGCTTATCAGGCGTGCGCTCTAACCAGCTGAGCTACAGGCCCATGACAATATAAAAATGGAGCGGGTGATGGGAATCGAACCCACGACATCAGCTTGGAAGGCTGAGGTTTTACCACTAAACTACACCCGCATGTTGTTTGGGGCGATTGATGGGAATCGAACCCACGAGTGCCAGAGCCACAATCTGGTGCGTTAACCACTTCGCCACAACCGCCAAAACAATATTAAATTAAATGGTGGCTCGGGACGGAATCGAACCGCCGACACACGGATTTTCAGTCCGTTGCTCTACCAACTGAGCTACCGAGCCTTGTTATAAATGGCGGTCCGGACGGGACTCGAACCCGCGACCTCCTGCGTGACAGGCAGGCATTCTAACCAACTGAACTACCGGACCATTTTTTGGTTGCGGGGGCAGGATTTGAACCTGCGACCTTCGGGTTATGAGCCCGACGAGCTACCGAACTGCTCCACCCCGCGATGATAATTAAATTAGATATGGCGGAGGAAGAGGGATTCGAACCCCCGCGGGCTTTGACACCCCTGTCGGTTTTCAAGACCGATCCCTTCAGCCAGACTTGGGTATTCCTCCGTATAAGTGGTGGACCTTGTAGGACTCGAACCTACGACCGGACGGTTATGAGCCGTCTGCTCTAACCAACTGAGCTAAAGGTCCAATGGTAGCGGCGGAGGGGATCGAACCCCCGACCTCACGGGTATGAACCGTACGCTCTAGCCAGCTGAGCTACACCGCCAAAAAACAATTAAAATCAAGTGGAGCCTAGCGGGATCGAACCGCTGACCTCCTGCGTGCAAAGCAGGCGCTCTCCCAGCTGAGCTAAGGCCCCAAAATGGTCGGGAAGACAGGATTCGAACCTGCGACCCCATGGTCCCAAACCATGTGCTCTACCAAGCTGAGCTACTTCCCGTTTTCAAAAGTATGTATGGCGCGCCCGAGAGGAGTCGAACCCCTAACCTTTTGATCCGTAGTCAAACGCTCTATCCAATTGAGCTACGGGCGCAACAATAAGTGCCGAGGGCCGGACTTGAACCGGCACGGTAGTCACCTACCGCAGGATTTTAAGTCCTGTGTGTCTGCCAATTCCACCACCCCGGCATGGATGGTATAGTATAGTTGGAGCGGAAGACGGGATTCGAACCCGCGACCCCCACCTTGGCAAGGTGATGTTCTACCACTGAACTACTTCCGCGTTTGGCAATGCGGATGAAGGGACTTGAACCCCCACGTCTGTAAAGACACTAGAGCCTGATTCTAGCGCGTCTGCCAATTCCGCCACATCCGCAAGAAAAAAATGGTGAGCCATGAAGGACTCGAACCTTCGACCCTCTGATTAAAAGTCAGATGCTCTACCAACTGAGCTAATGGCTCTTATTACAAGAGACTTATATAGTATAACATATAAAGGTGGTGCCGGCAAGAGGACTTGAACCCCCAACCTACTGATTACAAGTCAGTTGCTCTACCAATTGAGCTACACCGGCTTAATAAGCCAACTTATGTATGATAGGAATGGTGGAGGATGACGGGCTCGAACCGCCGACCCTCTGCTTGTAAGGCAGATGCTCTCCCAGCTGAGCTAATCCTCCATATATTACACTTGCGTGTAATGGCTTGGCGGCGTCCTACTCTCACAGGGGGAAACCCCCGACTACCATCGGCGCTGAAGAGCTTAACTTCCGTGTTCGGCATGGGAACGGGTGTGACCTCTTCGCTATCGCCACCAAACCATTGAGAGTGTTCTCTCAAAACTAGATAACAGTAAGCATACATTCAAATTGGTTAAGTCCTCGATCGATTAGTATCTGTCAGCTCCATGTGTCGCCACACTTCCACCTCAGACCTATCAACCTGATCATCTTTCAGGGATCTTACTTCCTTGCGGAATG
>NZ_JAPMOV010000003.1:0-538148 GCF_026420705.1 Bacillus sp. NEAU-CP5
TCGTCCATTGCGGAAGATTCCCTACTGCTGCCTCCCGTAGGAGTCTGGGCCGTGTCTCAGTCCCAGTGTGGCCGATCACCCTCTCAGGTCGGCTACGCATCGTCGCCTTGGTGAGCCGTCACCTCACCAACTAGCTAATGCGCCGCGGGTCCATCTGTAAGTGGTAGCCGAAGCCACCTTTTATGTCTGAACCATGCGATTCAGACAACCATCCGGTATTAGCCCCGGTTTCCCGGAGTTATCCCAGTCTTACAGGCAGGTTACCCACGTGTTACTCACCCGTCCGCCGCTAACATCAGGGAGCAAGCTCCCATCTGTCCGCTCGACTTGCATGTATTAGGCACGCCGCCAGCGTTCGTCCTGAGCCAGGATCAAACTCTCCGATAAAGTGTTTGACTGACTACGCACATCGCTGTGCGATTTATTTAAAACTTTGAATTAACAGGTACGTTTTGTCTTGTTTAGTTTTCAAAGATCATTACCGCTTGTTGAAGCAGCTTTATTATCTTACCACTCAGCTTCTTTTATGTCAACAACTTTTTTCGAGTTGTTTCCGAAGCTTTTTGTTGTTGTCTGCTGTTCATCAGCGACGTTTAATAATATAACACCCTTTTGAAAATATGACAATAGTTTTTTTAAAAAATCATTGATTATTTTCTTTCATACTTATTTCAGTTTCTCTTCTATAGAAAGGCAAGCTGTCTTGTGGTTTGGCATATTTTCTTGTATAGTAAGATTGAACTAAATACTTGATGACCACAAGGGGAGCATTAAAGCTGAGAGTGAACGTTTTGTTCTGACCCTTTGAACCTGTTAGTTAACGCTGGCGTAGGGATGTGGCAAAGCCAAATGATTTGCAGTTTATGTAAGCAGCGCGCGGACCTTTTCCCATCCTTCCCCGCGCTGCTTTTTTGTTTATCCTTGATACGGTTGTCTGACCAGGGGGAAAACTATGAATCATTCAACACAGCTTGTGCGCTTAATTGAAATAGCGATTATGACCGGGGCGGCTGTCATTCTGGACATTGTCTCAGGCATGTTTCTCCGGATGCCCCAAGGCGGTTCGGTCTCTATTATGATGATTCCGATTTTTTTGATTTCATTCCGCTGGGGAGTGAAGGCCGGGCTTACGACAGGCTTTTTAACAGGGATTGTCCAGATCGCCATCGGCAATTTGTTTTTGCAGCACCCGGTGCAGCTATTTCTTGATTACATCGCGGCATTTGCAGTCCTCGGTTTCAGCGGCTTGTTAGCTTCCGGTGTACGGGAATCGGCATTGAATAAAAAAAGAGGCGCTTTAACGATGTATGTTATAGGCGGTGTTTTCATCGGCAGTGTGCTGCGCTATGCGGCACATGTGGTCTCCGGAGCTGTCTTTTTCGGAAGCTATGCTCCGAAAGGCACGCCGGTATGGATTTATTCGTCCGTCTATAACGCGACTTATATGATTCCTTCTTTTATCCTTTCGGCCATTGTCCTTATCTTATTATTCATGACTGCGCCGCGGCTTCTTGAAGCTAAGCGGACGAACTGAAACAGCAGGCGGTTTACGCCTGCTGTTTTTTTATTCCGGGCTGTGCAGTTCGTTTGAATCACTCAGTTCTTTTGTAAGTTCATTTATACTTTGTTTTATGTTTCCTTTGCCTGAAAAATTCTCAATAAGCTCTTTTACATTGATTCCGGAAGATGCTTTTAAGCTTTCCTGAAGACCGGCCATTAAATTGGTCGCGTAGCCTGTGACTTTATTGGCCCCGCCGTTTTCACCGCTTCCTCCCGTATCAACGACGGTTATTTTATCAATGTTGGAAAGAGGCGCTGAGACTTGCTTCGCATATTCAGGCAGCATTTTCACAATCATATCAAGGATTGCAGCCTGCCCGTATTTTTCGAATGCTTCGGCGATTTTTTCTTTAGCTTCCGCTTCTGCGAGTCCTTTCAGGCGGATGACTTCCGCTTCGGTTTCCCCTCTGGCCTTTTCAGCCTCCGCTTTAGCAAGACCGTCAATTCTCACGCGTTCCGCTTCCGCCTTGGCCATCGCTTCGATACTGTACTGCTCGGCATCTGCTTCGGCGAGCTGCTTCGCTTTTGCGGCCGCGGCCGCTTGTTCCACCGAGTAACGGTCAGCATCGGCTTTTTTCTTCACTTCAGAGTCATATTGGCGCTCACGGCGCAGAATTTCTTTTTCCTCCAATTCAATCTGCTTTTGCCGCTCAATAATTTTAATTTGCATTTCCTGCTCTGTCACCTGCTGGCGGGCTTTTGCTGTTTCAAGATCATATGCCTGGTCGGCATTGGCTTTTGCTGTATCCTGCTCTCTTCTGTATTCCGCCATTTTCAGCTGATTGATTTTTTCCGCTTCAGCTATTTCCGTCGCCCGCTCCAGCTCTGATTTTTTTGCGTCTTTATCAGCGGCCGCGCGTTTAATCCTCGTCTCTTTATCCGCTTCTGCCGTGGCAATGTCCGCATCCCGCTTGACTTGGGCGATTCTCGGCTTACCTAATGATTCAAGATAGCCGTTTTTATCGCGGACGTCTTTAATCGTAAAAGATACGATCATCAGCCCCATTTTAGCAAGATCCTGAGACGCGACCCGCTGGACTTCCTGAGAAAACTTTTCCCTGTTTTTATAAATCTCTTCAACGGTCATGGAGCCGAGGATGGAGCGCAGATGGCCTTCCAGCACCTCCCGCGCCTCCTGCTCACGGTCTTCCTTAGATTTCCCCAAAAATTGTTCAGCTGCTGTTGCGATTTCACCGATGGAGCCTCCGATTTTAATAATGGCGGTTCCGTCGGCCATTACCGGCACGCCTTGTTCTGTATAGACTTCAGGTGTAGAGACATCAAGTTTGCTTGACAGTAAACTGAGAGGTTCTGCCTGCTGGAATACCGGGAGCACGAACGTTCCCCCGCCCCGGACGATTTTCAGACGATTTCCGCCTTCATCAATGTGAACGTTCTTATTTCCCAAATAACTTCCGGTCACGATAAGAGCTTCGTCCGGCCCCGCCGTCCGGTACTTCGTAATAAATACAGCAATAAGTGCGATGAGTAAAAAGAATACGATTCCGATAACGATGATAATCGGCATAGTCATAACAGTCCCCCCTTAGATATCAGATTGGTTCATGCGGCGTCACAAAAAGCACTCCGTCTTTTACATCAATCACTAATACGGCCGTTCCGTACTTGATCTGTTCTTGATCAAAGCTGACGGCTGATTTAGAAATGGCGCCCCCTATTCCCTCTATGATCACTTCTCCATAGCCGTCTTTCGGGACGGAAGTAATGACCCTGCCGACTCTGCCCTTTAAATCTGTCTCCCGATACGCGAGCGATTCTTCCGCTGATGAAAGCGGGACAAGGACGAAGAAGTGAAGCAGGCTGACCAAAAGAACCGAAAGAACAAATGAAAGCAACGCAATGACAGGACTTGATAGCGGAGCGGCGATTTCGCCGATATAACCTGAGGCTGAAAAGATTGTTAAAAAAGACAGAATCAATGCAGGGTTTAAAAATGAAACAGGAATGGCTTCCGAGAGGCCGTGAAACACATCTTGAAAAAACAGAATCAAAAGCGTGAGACTTCCCGAAATAATCAATGTGTAAAGATAGACCGTTTCAAGCGGCAGATGAAATATGTCCATCTTCTATCCTCCTTTCGGCCGAGGTGTCGGAGTATTACTTTATATACGGATGTAAAGGTGAATGGTTTCAATTTTCTGATAAGGAAGGCTGATTACATGATTATCCAATCCGGATATGATATGTTTACTCTAAAGGAGGAGATAGGATGAGCATTTTTAATGAAGCAAGACAGCAGACCTGGGAAGAACTGAAAGGACTCTCTGATGAGGAATTCAACCGAAAGCCCGCGGCTGATGAGTGGAGCGTGCGGGGAGTCCTTGACCATTTAAAGAAAATTGACGAAACAGCGCAGACCCTTTTATCAAAGCAGGCAAAAGACGCACCGTTAAAAGAAATAGAAGAACAACCGATGGAGTTTATAGAGGACAGAACAAATAAACGGCCGGCTCCGTCACACCTCGAACCTGAGCAAAACCGAATATCAGTCATTGAAGCAAAACAGGAATTAGATACGGCAAGACAGCAGCTGACCGCCGTCATTTCATCATTAAACGAGGAAGACTTAGAACGTGTGCTTCCGCATCCTGTTTTTCAAGAACTGACGATCCGCCAGTGGATTGATTTTATCGGCCATCATGAAAAGCGTCACATTAATCAAATAAAAGAAATCAAACAAAAAATCGAGAAGGTCTGAGTCAGACCTTCTCGATTTTTTTCTTGGCGCGTTTCGGTTCATAAGAATGAATGGTGACCGCATCTCCCGTGCATATATCACCCGGGCGTTCAACAATACAGACAATTCCTCTTCTGCCCATCGCGTGCCTCACAAACGCCGCGGCGAGTTTTGGCTGATCCGGATAAAAGGATTGAATGACTTCTCCCGGCTGAATGCACGGATCATTTTCTCCCTCGCACAACAAAGACGCACCGCTTGGAAATATCATTCTGCTTCCTTCTTTAAGCGGCGTCAGTGCAGAAAAACCGCTGATTGCGATATTAGCGCCGAGCCATTCGGGAAAGATATGAGAAATCCCCATCTTCTCCGCAATGTCATCACATTCCTCCATGGACACGATTGAAATTTGTCTCCGGTTAAAAATTTCTGTTCCTCTTTCATACATCGGCTCACGCGCGCCGGCCTTTTTTGTCAGTCCGAAATGCAGGTCACCGGGGAACCCGCCGTATTCCGCACGAAGCTTGTCCATCTTTTTGGTAACAAATTGTTCGGTATCCGCTATATATACGCCTTCCGTCTTTGCTGTTATGCGTTTCCACATCAGCCACCACCGCCTTTTTCTTGACATTATCCTTAAAAAACCCCGCTCTGTAAAGGAGCGGGGTTCATTTATTATACCGTTTTCGGCGTTAAGTCGAAGCAGCGTTTGTAAATCCAGTTGTATGCTTTCTCATTCAAATCTCTTGGATTTCCGAAAGTTTGCGGATCTTTCATGGCTTCTTTTGATAAACGTTCAATCATGTCCGGAGACACACCTTGTTCTTCTAAACTCGGCACCTCTAAATCTTTCACAAGATCATACATCCAGTTGACGGACGCTTTTGCCGCTTCTTCGGTTGTCATGTTGCTTGTATCGATTCCGAAT
Source organism: Bacillus sp. NEAU-CP5 (assembly GCF_026420705.1). Classification (NCBI taxonomy): domain Bacteria; kingdom Bacillati; phylum Bacillota; class Bacilli; order Caryophanales; family Bacillaceae; genus Bacillus; species Bacillus sp. NEAU-CP5. Next base: position 5,187 of record NZ_JAPMOV010000003.1, read on the forward strand.
GCTTTGGCGATGCGGGCGAATTTTTCCGGATAGCCTTTCCAGTTGTATTCCATTACCGGCCCCATCATAGCTGCGACGCATTGTCCGTGAGCGACAGGGATGATGCCGCCGAGCGTCTGGCTCATCGCATGCGCCGCGCCTGCTGATTCACTGCCGTATGAAAGGCCGGCAAGCATCGCCGCCTGCGCCATGCCGTATCTTGCTTCCAAATCCTCTCCGTCCGCAAACGCGCGCTTAATATAATGCGCCGCATATTCAATGGCCATTAAAGCGACGGCATCAGTGATCGGCTGTGCGAATTTCATCGTATAGCACTCGATGGCGTGCGCAAGTGCGTCAATACCTGTCATGGCCGTCACATGCGGAGGCATGGACGTGTGCAGTTCAGGGTCAATGACCGTTAAATGCGCGGCGATAAGCGGTCCGCCCGTATTGAATTTAAATTCTCTTTCCTCATCTGTAATGACCGCCCATTGTGTGACCTCTGAACCTGTTCCCGCAGTCGTCGGGATCGTTGTCAGCGGAGGAATACGGTTTTCCAGCGGCTTTTTGCCTTCCGCGGCTTCATAATCAAGCACGCTTCCTTCGTGTGTCGCTTCTACCCCGATCGCTTTCGCTGTATCCATGGAGCTTCCGCCGCCGACAGCCACAAGGCCGTTGCAGTTTTCTTTTTTATACAGTTCTGATCCTTCGTTTACAAGACGTACAGGCGGGTTCGGCTCCACTTTGTTAAACAGGACGACTTCGATGCCCGCTTCCTGTAAAGATTCAATGACCGGGTTTGCCACTCCCGCGTTATAAATTCCCGGGTCTGTTACGAGCAGTGCTTTTGTGACGCCAAGCTCTCTGACTTCACTTCCCGCGTGCTGAATCGCACCGATTCCGTGTTTAATGACTGTCGGGATTTCGAATGTATGGAATTTATGCATGCTTTCTACTTTCATATTTAATGTCATATTGTATCTCCTCCTCGTTATGCTTGAAACCAGTTCACAGCCGCAGGTTTCGTGTTGCGGTAAATATGTTTGATTTCCGTGTATTCTTCCAGACCGATTTTGCCGAGTTCGCGGCCGAAGCCCGATTGTTTGTACCCGCCCCATGGCGCTTGCGCGAAATACGGGTGGAAATCATTGATCCATACCGTTCCCATCCGCAGTTTGGCGGCTACGCGTTCGCATTTTTCAATATCCTTTGACCATACCGCTCCGGCCAGCCCATAAATGGTATCGTTGGCAAGTCTGATCACTTCTTCTTCAGAAGAAAATGACTCAACTGTTAAAACGGGGCCGAAGATCTCCTCTTGGACTATCCGCATATCAGACTTGCAGTTTGAGAAAATAGTAGGTTCATAGAAGAAACCGTTTTGAAGGGCGGGATCATCAGGACGTTTGCCGCCTGTTTCCAGTTTTGCCCCTTCTTCGATACCGATTTCTACGTATTTTTCGACTTTGGCCCGATGCTCGGCGGAAATCAGCGGACCGCTTTCCGTATCTTCATGAAAACCGTTTCCTAATTTGATGCGTTTCGTGCGCTTGATCAGCTCGGCTAAAAATTCATCATGAATGGCTTCGTCCACCAAAAGACGGGACCCTGCCGAACAAACTTGGCCGGCATGGAAAAACACGGCGTTCAGCGCTTGATCTGCAGCTGTTTCGAGATCTGCATCTTGAAATACGATATTCGGATTTTTGCCGCCAAGCTCCAGGGCAATCTTTTTCACATTGCCGCTTGCCGCCTGCATGATTTTTTTACCTGTTTCAATTCCGCCCGTAAAAGAGACCAAATCGACGTCGAGGTTTCTCGCCAGCTCATCGCCGACAGAAGCGCCCGGCCCCAGCACGAGATTGGCGACCCCTTTCGGAATACCGGCTTCTTCTATTAATTGAAAGACTTTAATGGTTGTCAGCGGAGTAATCTCGCTCGGCTTTAAAACGATCGTGTTTCCGGCCGCAAGAGCGGGAGCGATTTTCCAGCTCGCCTGAAGGAGCGGATAGTTCCACGGCGTAATTTGTCCGCATACGCCAATGGGCTCTCTGACGATTTTACTTACGGAATCAGGAATCGGAGATGAAATGACCTCGCCTCCGTCTTTATCCGCCAAACCGGCATAATATTGAAATACATTTGCGATATCATCCATATCGGCTTTACTTTCTTCAATCGTTTTTCCTGTATCGAGCGATTCCAGCTCAGCTAATTCGTTCAGATCGCGTCTGATTAATTCCGCAATTTTCAGAACAAATTGTCCGCGCTCGAGCCCGGAAAGCACCGGCCACTCCCCTTCATCAAATGCTTTTCTGGCTGCGGCGATGGCTTTCACCGCATCGCCCCGGTCTCCTTCGCATACCGTTGCAATTTCTTCTTGATTAAATGGATTAATGATACGGCGGGTCTGTTTTTTTTCTGCACTGATCCATTCGCCGCCGATATAAAGCGTTTTGCTCATAAGAGTCCTCCTTACCGGAAAGTAAGTTTGTTAAATAAAAATTTAATGTTTTTAACAATATTAATTTAACACATGTTTTTTTGCCTGTCAAAACCAGGTCAGTCCGTTTAGATTTTGACATTTCGTCATGATTCGTTAAGATTAAGAACATAAAGAAATGACTTAACAAATTTAAACTTCAAGTGGAAAAGAGGGACAGTATGGATGAGAATCCAGAATTCGCAGCTATAGAACAAGCCAGGGATCTTGTCATTGATTCCATTGCAGAGACGATGGATCTTTACGGAATCACACGGAGTGTCGGGATTTTATACGGAACAATGTATATGAGGGATGAAATGACGCTTGACGAAATGCGTGAGGAACTGCAGATGAGCAAACCGAGTATGAGCACAGGCGTCAAAAAGCTGCAGGATTTAAATGTGGTCAAAAAAACCTTTCACCGCGGCACACGGAAGCATACGTTTGTAGCGGAAAAAGATTTCTTTACGTTTTTCACGAATTTCTTCCCGCCGAAATGGGATCGTGAAGTTCAGGTGAATTTGTCCGCCATTGAACAGGCTCAGGCGGATTTGCAGTCCGTTTTGCTGGCCGAGGAAGGCAAGGCGGAATTACAGGAAGAAGCGCGGCAGTTATATGATCAGCTTGAAAGCTCGAAAGCTTATTATCATTGGTTGAAGCGGCTCGCCGACTCGGTTCAGAGCGGGGAGATTTTTAAATTTATTCCGATAGAAACGGACGAAAAAAACGCCTGAATCAAAAATCAGGCGTTTTTTTGTCGTGATTTGATTATTTTTGAGAAAATATAGGAACATAACCCCATTTACTTCCATTAAAATTGATGGTAAATTTTTATAGGTATGGTCGTTCTTTTTTAAGAACAATCAGCAAAATTTTTTTAGGGGGATTTATGAAAATGAAACAGAAATTTTTCTCAACTGTCATGGCAAGTTTATTCGGCCTGGTTTTGCTTCTTTCTCTGCCGACAGCGTCATTCGCCGCTGAGTCAGGCTCAACCGTTCACGAGCCGGAAATGTCCACGAAAGCGACTGCTACCTTATTTGCAAAATATACAGGTGCCAGCCAGCAGGAATGGTCATTTTCTGATATCGAATTGACGTACCGTCCGAACACGATCCTGAGCTTAGGCGTTATGGAATTTACCCTTCCTAGCGGATTTGCGGCTACAACAAAAGATACAGTCAACGGACACGCTTTGCGTGAAAGACAGATTCTGAATAACGGCAAAACAGTCAGACTTCCGTTAAACATTGATTTGCTCGGCGCAGCGGAATTTAAGCTTTCTCTTAATAACAAAACATTGCCTGCTGCAGGTACATATAAGTTCCGTGCAGAAAATAAATCATTAAGCATCGGTTCTAAATTCTATGCTGAGGACACAATTGTTGTTCAAAAACGCAGCACACCGCCGACACAGCCTTGCAACTGCAAATAATTGCGAAAAACGGACCGGCACAAGCCCATCGCTTGTCAGCCGGTCTTTTTTTGTGCTGTTTTCTTTCTTCCGGCTCTCGCATTGACAAACCCTTGAAACAGGAGTACATTCTTGTTTGTTGTATTTGGAGTGACGAAAACAGTTTCTTAAGGAGTTATGAGGATTGGGAAAAATCAAAAATAAACAATTTGCCGTCATCGGACTCGGCCGTTTCGGCGGAAGCATCTGTAAAGAGCTTTTTAAAATGGGGCATGAGGTGCTTGCGGTCGATATCAGCGAAGAGCGGGTCAACGCATACTCCTCTTATGCCACGCATGCTGTGCGGGCAAATTCAACGGAAGAAAGCGAGCTTCAGTCGCTCGGCATCAGAAATTTTGAATATGTCATCGTAGCAATCGGCGCCAACATTCAGGCAAGCACGCTGACGACGCTGTTATTGAAGGAGCTGAACATCCCTAATATTTGGGTGAAAGCGCAAAACTATTATCATCACAAAGTGCTTGAAAAGATCGGTGCTGATCGTATTATCCATCCCGAAAAGGATATGGGCGTGCGGATTGCGCAAAGCCTTTCAGATGAAAATGTCTTAAATTACATTGATTTGTCAGATGAATACAGCATCGTGGAGCTTTCAGCCACGAAAAAGCTGCATTTAAAATCCATTCTTGATCTCGGCGTCCGGGCCAGATTCGGCTGCACCATTCTCGCCTTGAAACATAATGGAGACATTCAGCTGTCCCCTTCTCCGGAGACTGTCATTCATGAATGTGACTGTCTTGTGCTGATGGGGCATAAACGTGATATTAAAAGGTTTGAAACTGAAGGAATGTAAAAAAGCCGGCGGGCTGCCGGCTTTTTTTGATGCTTATGTTTCTTCACTTAACTGGACGGCGGTTTGGTCAACCCAGCCGATCAGCTCATCTTTCACTTGAATTTGGTACCAGACGGATTCTCCGTTTTGCTTTTCAGATACGACTTTAATATGCTCGCCGGTAAACTTTTGCGCCGATGCCAGTTTAATAGAATGCCGCTCTTTTGACGGCTTCGACCACACGTCTTCAATGGCGTGGTCTTTGATGGCGCCTTTCATATCAACTGCTTTAAGAGAGGCATTGATTTTGTCATATTCATTCAGGTTATAGGTTTCTATGACATCTTTAATTTTTTCAGCATAGCCGGGGTCTGTGGCGTAGCCGGATTTTTGAAGGGCAGCCGCCGCAGTTTTATAATTGTCCGCTTCAATGACGGGCTTGTACTTCTTTTTATTCCAAGACGTTCCGTTGACAAATAATTTGGCATGATCATCCATTGATTCAAAAAACGTGCTGTATTTACGGAATTTTGCCCGAATCGTTTTTCGTTTTCCTTTTTCAAATTCATCCGTTTTCATCGTGACGTGTTTTCCTTTATAATCACCTTTTACACCGAACAGGTTGCGCGCTTTCCCCGCAAGCTCACTGTTCCCCCAGTCCGATTCGAGAATGGCCTGTGCGAGGGTGATGCTCGGAAGGACATGATATTTCTCATATAAAATTTGAGCATGCCCGGAAAGGCTGTCAATAAAGACCTGCTGCTCGTCCACCTCTTCAGGCGGTTTTTCTTCCGTCACTATGAATTTCGAAAACACCATTGATACCAGAAATAATCCGAATATAAGAGATACAGCAAAAAGGCACCCAAGCACCCTTTTGGTCTTTGCTTTCTTTTTCATATCAACCTTCCTTTAATTCCGGAATCACTAGATTTATAATTTTACTGGTCATTGATGAAAATTTCAATAAAATAGGGAAAAAGACGGAGAAAGAACACATTGTGCAAACAAAAAAGACTCCTCTTTGATTTGAGGAGTCTTTTTTGTTATGCCATGCTCAGCTGAGGGCCGAACAATTCATATTGAACGGAATCAGAGTCAAACCCGAGTGCAAGAATCATGTCTTTCATTTGCGTCATAAACTGCGCTGATCCGCACAAGTAAAATTCAGCATCTTGATTCAGATGAAGCTGCTCCAAGAAGGTTTGATCAATCCTGCCGCTGTAAAAAGGCTTGTCTCCTGAGCGGTCTTGTTCTGCCGGTTCACTGTATACGTAAATGACGTTAATATTCGGATGATTCTCCGCAGCTTGTTCAGCCTCTTTGCGGAACGCGGCGTACTCTCCGTTTTTCGCGGCATGAATAAAAGTAACGGAACGCTCCGGCTGTTTTTCGGCGGCTGTTTTCAGCATGCTCATCATCGGCGTGATTCCGGAACCGGCACTAATAAGAACAACCGGTTTTTCGGCAGAAGACAGCTTGAAATCCCCGGCGGGTGCGCTGACTTCAAGTTTATCTCCCTCTTGAACTTCATTGTGGAGATGAGAAGAAACCGCTCCGTCCTTTTTCACGGAAATCCGATATGCCCCTTTTTGAGAAGCATCAGACAGGCTGTATTGGCGAATGTGCGTATAAGGAGAATCCGCAATCCGCACTTTAATGCTGATATATTGTCCCGCTTCAAATCCAGGAAGCGAAGAGCCGTCACTCGGTTTGATATAAAATGATGTGATATCTTTGCTTTCTTTCGTTTTCTGTATAACCGTAAATTCTTTATACCCCTGCCATCCGGCTTCATTGTACATGTCTTTTTCAATGCCGATGAAAGCCTCCGCGATAACACCGTAAGCTTTTTCCCATGCCTGCATAATCTCAGGAGTTGCGGCATCCTGCAGCACATCCTTAATTGCCAGAAGCAGATACTTTCCGACAATCGGATAATGTTCCGGTTTTACACCGATGCTTGTGTGTTTATGGCCGATCTGTCTGACCGCCGGAATGATTTGTTCTAATTGATCAATATTCGCCGCAGCCGCAATGACTGCATTTGCCAATGCTGCGCGCTGAGTCTGTTTCTTTTGGTTCGTTTGGTTAAACATATTTAACAGTTCGGGATGATCTTGAAACATCAGGTTATAAAAGCGTCCGGTGATGTTTTCTCCATGTGTTTTCAATACGGGTACTGTGCTTTTGATGATGTCTACTGTTCTCTCATCCAGCATGTTAATCCTCAACCCTTCTAAAGATGTATTTTCAATATACCTTTATAGTAAGAGATATTTCGAATAAAAGATATATCGAAAATGAATCTTTAAAAAAGTCGTCACAATATTGTGTTGGATTTGGAATTTATGGATTTCACCTCCTTTTTTATCACCCGGTGAAACAGGGACACATATATTTGGGAATATACGTTTAAAGATGAAAGCGGGGGAGTGCATGGTTTCCGATATCGATTACACGTCTCCGAATACACAGTTCACTTATAATGTGAATGAGAGCCGTTTTTTTACGAAAGATGCTCGGAACTTTATCAATGTATTGGGGATTAAACAGTTAAACACGCTTGAAAATATTTCATTATTAGATATCTTTCTGAGCAATACAAATGTGATTGAACCGCATACCCATCAAAATGCCGCTGAATTGGTGTACTGTATTTCGGGTTCCGCGGTGGTGTCGATGCTGAATCCGTTCACCCAGAAAATACGGAATTATCCGATCTCTTCAGGACAAGTGGCGAATGTTCCGCAGGGGTGGTGGCATTATGAAGTCGCCACTTCAGACAAAACCCACCTTTTGGCCATATTTGACGCCCCTTCGCCTGAAGTGATATACGGCTCGGATATTCTCCGTCTGACGCCGCCTGAGATCATGGCGCATACGTACTGTCTGAATGAGCATGAGTGGGAAAAAGCCGTTTCACCGATCCGGCAATCAACTGTGATAGGTCCCGATAAATACTGCGGTCAGACTGAAAACACGGGTATTCATGATATGAATAAGCCTTATCAGCCAAATACGCATTATCCGAATGACCCGTATCGGCATTATGATACACCGTTATATTGGGGATATTAAACGAAGAGCCAGAGCGGCATTCAGCTCGACAGAAAGAGCCCCTCATTGGAGAGGGGCTCTTGATCATTACGGTCCGGTTCCGCAGCTTACTTTGTACTCGCCTTCGGACGATTTTTTTGAATAACATACGTGCGGCGTCTGTCCGGTTTCATCTTTCCAATTGAACCAATTTACATAATAAAGGTTCCCGGCCTCTCCGCCGCCTTCTTCTTTTTGAAGAATCGCAAAGTAGCTTTGATACGGATATCCTTTTTTATAAATGTCATGCCTGATGGCTCCTTTTTCTGAAGCAGACGTGAAGATGACAGGAGAAAGAGGCGGAAGCGCTGTCAAAAAAAGCGCCAGTGCAGCTGACAGAGATAATATAAGATAGATTTTCTTTTTCATTTTCTCTCTTTCCTTTATTTTGAGTTGTTAGAAATGAAGCAGAATATAGAGGCTGCCGCAGAAGATGAAAAAACAAAAAAACCCTTATAGAATAAGGGTTTAAAGGTATGGAGCCAAGGGGGCTCGAACCCCTGACCTCTACGCTGCCAGTCTGGAGATGAATTTTCTGATACAAACAGACGTTTTATTTTGAAACCTTATTTTATAAGGTTTGCTGACCAGCCTTTCTGATAAAAAATCTTCTGTTTTGGCTAAAAATGAACAAGTTGGTCCCTAATTCGTCCCCATCTGTCCCCAAATAGGATTATAAATTAAAGTTAATTTTCCACTAGACCTGCCATCAAAACGCCCATCACAATCAATAATAATAGTAAAGGTAAACAAAGTGCTAGGATAACAAAAGAAATATACTTAGCAATTCCTTTAGGTGATTTGATTGCTAGAATACTCCCCACGACAATTCCTAGAATTCCAAGTGCCCAATGAATATGAGGCAGAAAGTACAATGTGAATAAAAGGATGATAAGCGACACTATTCCAAAATACTTTATCATTTCTCTCCTTTCTATTTTCCCTCCATTAAATTTGAAAATTGAGCTTATCAATTCTTATATATTTTTAAGATCTAAAAATATAGAGTGCCATATTTTTTTAATATTAGCATAGATTTATCGTTCGAGCTTTATGACGACGGATACATACGCGCGGTTATCTGCGCAGTTCATTACGGGACCACATACGGAAGGAAACTCGTGTCGAGAACTTAAAGGTGGATACATTATTGTATTTGATTCTCTTTTATCCGTTGAGACTTATGAAGTGGGAGATGATCAAATGACTGATTTTGAACGAAAAGTGTACCGGATTATCTTTAACATGATCCAATGATGAATTGAAGAGAAAAACCGGAAAGGATGAACGCGCTAACCGGGAAGCAGTGAAGAACCTCATGAAGCAGCGTATGCTGGAATGGGATAAGAATAAAAACAAGTGGATGTTTTGAAACAATATAATGAAGAAACTAAAAAAGCCTTTTCCGTAGAAAAGGCTTAAGCTGTTCAAGTTTGAAGGCGATCTGAAGCTACTTTGATTGTATCTTGTGCTTGTTTTTCTACTGAGTTCATACCCAACCCACATACTAAAGTCAATGACAGACCCAAAATAATGAAGATGCTTTTTTCATACTGGCACTCTCCTTCTTAGGTTTGATTACGATCAGACGAAACTTGATATGATCCATTAAATGAAACAGACGATGCCGTTAGACCGGCCCCTGACATTAAAACGACAGCCGATACAATGATAAATACGCCCTTTCTAAAATTCATACAGGCATTCTCCCCTCTGAATTTGTTTTTGCGTTTGAATCATTTTTTGATGATAAAAATAAGATTTGTCATATTGCTTTGACTCTGCATAAACAGCAGCCGTATCAAGAGCAATATCTTCTACATACGAATAGTTTTTATTTTTCTCAAGGTAATCAATTGTTTTTTTGATTCCCATTTGGTCTATTGCATTAATATATAAAGCCTCCAAATATTTTTGCAGAGATTCAAACAGCTTATCTCCTTGAAATATCGCTGATGAAAGTCCCTTTTTGCTGATTTGAATCGCCTCGCTTGTTTTCCCTTGTTTAAATAGAAGCTTTGCGTATGTAAACAAGGAATGCGGAAGGTTACCCAATTTATACTTTTCAGATATCTCCGCTGCTTTTTTTAAGTAGATTTCAGCTTTACTGTATTCTTCTAGGTCTCCGTAATTCTTTCCTATGTTGTAATAAGCAGAACTGAGCAGCCTTTCATTATTGTTTACTTGTTTCGACAACTCTAAAGCTTTTTCTAAATGCGGCAAACTTTTTTCAAAGCGTTTAAAGTCAACATAATTCCCTGATATGACAAATAGACATTGAATTTTCCGGACCTTATATAACTCATACTGATCGTAAATATCGAGCGCTTGCTTTACGTGATGCATAGAGACGTGACTTTGTTTCATACCGTAATATGCTTCAGCCAGTTTAAAATGAAACTCCGCTCTCTCAATTTCATCATGCACATGAACGAGTTGTTTTTCAGCCTCTCTATAAAAGCCGATCGCCTTTACATACTGCTTTTGATCAAATTCATACATGCCGCGGAAAAATAAAGAATAATAGCACAGCAGGCCGGAAATTCCTTTATTTGATGCTTCGATTTTTTCTAGTAGCTCATCAATTGTCGGTCTCACACGGGTAGTCACCGGTTCTAAATAATCCAGCATGAGCTGATGGCGGAATTTCATGAGGGTGTAGTAAATCAGTAGATACTCGTCTTCTTCCATCTCATTGATTTCTTGTTCCACTTCCGCTTTCAAAATCTCCGCATCCGGAACACTGAACTGACGTATCATTTTGTACCATTCATTAATCTTAACGCCAACCTCCGATGATGGTAAAACAGAACTCACAAGGCCACTCCTCCTTTTATATAATATTCTAACATTTCCAAATTATGTTTGAACGAAAAAAAACCGCAATTTGTTTGCGGTATAATTTATTACGCTTATATTTTTTGCGCATCCCCGTCTGTTTGCGGCTTCAATAGTATAGTAAGAGTTATACCAGATACCAAAGTCAGAATATACCCGCTCAAGATAGTGTAAGGCGCAATTTCGTTTATGAGAGATTTTGAGAAGATGAAATATAGAACAAAAAAGATAACTGCCGCACCACTTAAAACATAAAATGCTTTTTTGTTTTTAACAGTTAAGCGTTTCGATTGTGTTACCTTTTTGAACAGCAAAGGGCTTCCGGTGTAAATGCCGAAGAAAAACGTAACAATAATAGACCACAAAAAGCCAACAATCGAAAAGTAATCTTCATGAAAAATGCCATCAAAAGACCATCTGCTTAAAAAGATAAAACCGAGCAAATAAACAAATGACAATATAACCTTGACCAATTATATCTCCCTCCCCTTCATTCAATATACACCCGCAAAATGGTTGTTTAAATGGGTAAATGCCATCATTTACTTTCACACCGTAATTATCATAACAAGACCTAATTTCCTGCAAATTTCACATTATTTGTTACTTTAGTCATGTTTACCAAAATTAAACAATGCGTTACCATGGAAAACGAATACTTAAAGGAGGAGATAGAATGAAAAAATTTGTCGTTGGTATTTTATTCACCCTAGCTTTGAGTTTTTCATCCCTGTTCAGTCTTCATGCAAATGCTGCCGAAAAGGTGGACAAGGAATCCGATTTGATTATTGATAAGGCGACCTTTCACGAGGTAACGAAACAGCAAAAATTGAGAACCCTTTCATCTGAGAAAATCCCGACTGTAAAAGAAGTGAACAAGGCTTTAAACAGTATGCATGTCAGCAAAGATCATCCGTACCAAGAAATTGATCTTGGCAATGGTTTCACTGTGGAAATGGGCGTAAGTACAGATATGGGAATGGAGAAGATAAAAGCACAAGCCATTCAGAATAAAACAGCAAGTGGCTATTACGCTGTAAAATTAGTGGGGCTAAAATTATATGATATTCGAGTAAGTGACAACTATTCATACGAATATGGAAAGAAAATAACAAAGTGGGAGAACCCACCGAGTGCCTCCGCTTCGGGTTTCACTGGCTGGACAGGCAAAATCACTTCCAAAAAAATTGCAAACATTGACAAAACGGCCAAGGATGCAATCGCTAATTCTGATTACACGTTTGTAAAGTACGGCGGTAACCGTCACGGCCATATGGAATTACGATTCACAGCAACAGGAAACTGGTACACACATCACGTTTCTATTAAATAAAAAAAAGCCCGCCTTTTTAACAGGTGGGCTTTTACTGATCATACGGCCGATACTTCTTCCGATCTGCCTCTAATTCTTTTTTAAATGCTTATACATGTTCCAGCAAGAACAAAGCCACCGTTCCCACCTTCTTGATCGCCTTGAGCCGGCCGCTGCTGACAAGCTGGCTTACGCGCTGCCAGCTAACAGAAAGCAGCTCGGCAACTTCAGCAACCGTCAAAACTTCATCCTGGATAAACCTAATTTTTTCACTTTCTTTCATGTCTGCTTTCTCTCCACATCATAAAAAATCCTTTTAACAAAAATCAAAAAATTTTTTGTAGTGTGAATTTTTTCTTGTAATGCAATAATCCTTTTATATACAATAAGAAGAACCTACTAAAATACTGAGGGGCTATACGATGTTTACAGAACAAATTGAAAATACGAATGATAGACAAGGAAATCCGGAGCGACCAGCACGAAGCTCGGAGAGAACACCACGAAGATCAAAGAAAAAGCAACAAAATTCAAAAGGAAAGCAACAAGACTCAAAGAAAAATGTCATTGAATATCCTAGTTCTGAAGTTTTACTCAATACAGTAACCAGAGAATATGATGCTGAGGCTAACAGAAAAAGAGATATTGAAACCAGAGCAGGTGTCCTAATCGCACTTTTAGGGGCATTGATTGGGTTTTATGCTACAGCGCTGGATTTTTCTTTTTTCAAAAAAGCACACACACCAATTGAGATGCTGTTTTTTGCAATAATTTCTCTATTGTATATCTTTCCTGCTGTTATGCAATTAATTGCTTTTAAGCATCTAATTAATGTGTTAAAAACATATAGTTATTCTTCAATTGGTTTAGGTGGCTTTAATATTCAGAATGCCGAACGTCCTAAAGATGCCCTTCAACTTCGCCTTTCACAATCATACAAGGCAGTTGTTGAACTAAATAGTAAGGCTAATGATATTAAAGCTAATCTATATAAAAAGGGGATAGATAAGATTTTCATATCAATAATTGGTATTGTAATAGTTTACTTTATAAAACAAGTTCTATTATTAACTTTATAGAAGGAAGGGAGGCTACACAGATGGCAGATAAGGATAGTTGGTGGAAAGATACAGCAAAAGATCAAAAAACTGATGACAAAGATATGGGTTTTGAACCAAGACGAATTCAAAACGATGTTAATGAACTTAAAGGCTTCGATCCGCGATATATAGAATACGACCAAGTACGAAATATTAGCAATATCAAAAGAAGAAATAAATAACCCTCTCTAATTAAGAGAGGGTTATTTACCCTGTCCCCTACTTTATATTTGATTTGTGAACCTAAATGAAATATTAATTAGATTATAAAAATGATAAATACTAAGAAAGTGACGGAATTATTGTGTTTACGTTGTTTATCTTATCATTACTTACTTACTTATTGTTCTTTATGATAATAAAGCAAAATCGAGAGAAAAAGCAAAGGGAATTAGAGGACCGGTTACAAAGAGAATTAGAAGCCCGATTGAGTAGAGCAGGTATTAAAGAAATTGACAAAATGGCTGGGCGAGAGTTTGAACAATATCTGGAACACCTTTTTAGGAATCTTGGTTATAATGTAGAGCTTACTCCATCTTCTAATGATTTTGGGGCAGACCTCATAGTAGAAGGAAACAATCGTATTGTTATTCAAGCTAAGCGATACAAGAATAAAGTCGGTGTTAAATCTGTTCAAGAAATTAATTCAGCAAAAACATACTATGAAGCAGACGAAGCTTGGGTTATAACCAACAATACCTATACAACACAAGCAATTAAGCTTGCAAACTCAACAAACACAAAGCTAATTGACCGCTATGACTTAGTTAAACTGATTTTAAAAACTAAGGACGCTTCTTCCCAATAAATAATTAAGAGCAGGCATTTCCTGCTCTTTTTTTAATTCAACTTCTCCTTAAGTTTTGCTTTTGTCTTCGACCCGTAAATCCCATCAGCAGACAAGCCGTACATGGACTGGAACCGTTTTACCGCGTTTGCTGTTTTCGCGCCATATGCGCCATCAATCCCGAAATTCTTTGCGGTCTTATCGGGTAATAATGAAGAGCCGCCAGCGCTGTCTGAATCTGTTTTACGGCCTCCCCTCGGGTCAATGGGCTTGTGACTTTAAAAATACCCGCAGGCAGGCTGAATTTTGATTTTTGAGTGGTTTTAGGCTTTGAGGCTGTTGCCTTCTTTTTTCCGCCGCTTTTCAGCTCGTTATCTTACAAACGGTAGTTTGTGGCTTGGCGATACGACAGCCAGAGCATCTGACACAGCAGAATTCACAATCAGAAAAATTCAAATAAGAGAAGGAGACGTCCGGAGAGAATTTGCTCTAAGCCCATATGATACTCAGCTGATTGATGGCTCTGTTACATCTTCCATAATTCAAGATGTAACCATAACAAGTGCGAAAGTAGCTGAAGCGGCAATCGGGACAGCGGCTACCAGGTCAACGCAACATAATCTCTAAATTCAACGAAAGATCGCTGATCCATCGCATTAAGAATCGCCCGCATTTCGTCAGGTGAAAGGATGTTTATCGGACTCTCCGGGTTCGTGATTAACGTAACCTCTTCGAATGGGTTATCGTCCGCATACGCCTCTTTAATCGCGAAACGAAAAAACGTCCGTATGGTCTTAATATAATCGTTAACTGACCGCGGAGATAACCCTTGCGTCTTATGTTCGTCCAATTTGAAATTATGGCCGTCGAACTTTATTTTATCGTTAATCAGCCACGATACGAACCCGCGCGCAAAGTCAACGTCAATATGACGTATGTCCGCAGACACTCCGATCTCCTCAGCATAATCCGACAAATACCGACAAGCACGCATGTACTTATCGATCTTTTCCTGAACGACATTCTCAGCGCGCTTGGCATCGCACAGTCTATCGAATATGTATTCGACATCATACGTACCTTTTCGCGTTGTCTTTACCGAGGCCCTTCCGGCCTTCACACGCTTACCTTTTCAATCTTCTGAATGCATAAAAAAACGCCTCCCATTTCGTATGGAAGACGATTGAAAAACGGTGCGCCACGCTGTCTGAATCGGAAGCGCTACGCTGTTTTAGTCACCGGGTAAGTCACCGTTTAGTCAACGTTGATATACCGCGGTTTCATTCGGGTATGGAGCCAAGGGGGCTCGAACCCCTGACCTCTACGCTGCCAGCGTAGCGCTCTCCCAGCTGAGCTATGGCCCCGTGCTGTAACGTCATGTTTTATTATAGACGAGTCTTCTATGAATTTCAAGCAAAAAATTCAGTTTGCTCATATTTTCCTGAGACGTTTTTCGAACATAAAAAGAAGACCCTCCGGGGGCCTCTTCGTTTATCGCACGAGCATGATTAAAATGATGCCGAGGATGACACGGTAAATGGCGAACGGGACAAGCTTAATCCGGTTAATGAGCCGAAGAAAAAACTTGACGACTAAGAGGGCGACGACAAAGGCGCAGATAAAGCCGACAAGAAAAAACGGAATCATGTCATAAGAAAGACTGCTCCAGTATTTCACCAGCTTCAGAAGGCTTGCGCCCGCCATAATCGGAATAGCCATAATAAATGTGAAGTCTGCGGCTGCCCGGTGATTCAAGCCGACAATGACACCTCCGGCAATCGTTGAGCCTGAGCGGGAAAATCCCGGCCATAAGGCGAGACACTGGAATAATCCGACACAGAAAGCCTGTTTGTAGGTGATTCTGTCCACCGTATCGATCGTTTCTTTCCTTTTATTGATCCAGTCCGCTATAAGCATAAGCACGGCTCCGGCAATTAATCCGTAAGCGACCGTTCTGACGGAGAATAAATAGCGGTCAATGAAATCCTCAAATAAAAAGCCGAGCACCGCCGCCGGAACAAGACCGACGGCGATTTGCGCGATGGTCAGCCTGTATCCCTTCTGCTGATCGCGCGTGACGTTTTTTTTGAGGCCGAGTAAATGTAATATCCGATCCTTAAACACAATGGCCACCGCCAGAATCGAACCGAGCTGAATCACCACTTTGAAGGAATTGGCGGCTTCCGGATTCATCAGGCTTCCGGATTTCAGCCAGATGTCATCCGCTATGATCATATGTCCCGTGGAAGAAACCGGCGCGTATTCCGTCAGCCCTTCCACGATTCCTAAAACGGCTGCTGTGAACATCTCCCATAGTGTCATCCCATTCTTCCCTTCATTCATCATTTACAAAAGAGAAGCTCTCCTCTGAAGGAAAGCCTGTCTTATAATAATATCATGTCCGTTCCGATTTTATGACTTCGATACAGCATCATTTTTTTCTTCTTCATATAAATGCGAACGCATTTTGAACCAATCAAATAGATGGGTCGTGACCACTTTGATGACCGCATACCCCGGGATGGCTAAAATAATGCCGACAACCCCGAACAGCTTTCCGGCAGTTAAAAGAACAAAGATGATGGTAATCGGGTGAATGTGAAGATTTTTCCCCATGATCTGCGGAGAAATTAATTTTCCTTCCACGAGCTGGACAACGGTCCAGACAATCGCAAGCTTCAGCAGCATAAGGGGCGAAGTGACCAACGCGATAATAATCGCCGGCGTGATAGCAATGGTCGGCCCTAAATACGGAACAACGCTCGTACAAGCGGCAATGACCGCAAGCAGTGACGCATAATCAAGTCCGATAATCAGATAGCCGATAAATAATAAAAACCCGATGCAGAAGCTGACGATGACCTGTCCTCTAATATAGGAGCTTAATCTGTGGTTCATTTCACTAAGCATCGTATACGTTTGTTCTTTCAGACGGGTGGGCACAAACTTTAAGATATAGATTGGCAGTTTTTTGCCGTCTTTCAGCAAATAGAACAGAATAAACGGCACGGTCACAATTGAAATAATTACTTCCGTCAGCGCGCCGATAAAATTCCCGACCCCGGTAAATGTGCTGTTTGCAATTGTCGCCGCCTGCGCCGATACTTTATTAGCAAGATCGGAAATGTTGATATTCATCGTCTTTTGCGCCTGATTTACAAAATCGCTTCCGATCAGGCTTTTCGTCTGATCTTCAACAATATCCACATATTTCGGCAGATTGTCGATCAGGCTCATGATCTGTTCCTTTAAAAACGGAATAATTGAAACGACCGTAATCGTAATCAGCCCTATAATAATGAGGTAAAGGAGCAGGATGGAATAGACTCTTTTCACTCTTATTTTTTCCAATATATCTACGATCGGATTAAGCAGATAATAAACGATTCCTGTCAAAATGACGGGGAGCGCAATCGTTTTAAGCAGGACGATAATGGGTGTGAAAATAAATGATGTCTTCATAAAGACAAGGATATTGAGACCGATGAGCAGCAATACAAGCAAAAACAAGACAAATTTATTGTCTAAGAAAAACTGTTTAAATCTGCCGCCCCATGTTTGCAATGTTTCCACTATTGTTCCTCCATCATATGTATTTTACTTAAATTGTACACTATCGTTCCTGTAATGAAAAATAATAACCGGTCTCTATGGGAATTTTTCCTATCCCTTTAGCTGCCAGCCTTTTTTCCATTTATGTTTCTCAGAAAAAAAGCTATAATGTAAGCCAATACATAGAAGGAGCGATAGCAATGATTCGATTTGCAACAGTCGGAACGAATTGGATTACAGAACGATTTCTGGAGGCGGCTTCTGCTATTGATGATTTTCAATTAACGGCGGTTTATTCCAGAACTGAGGAACGCGCGGCGGAATTCGCCGGCAAACACGGCGCTTCTCGTTATTTCACCAGCCTGAAAGAAATGGCGGAAAGCGAAGCCTATGACGCGGTGTATCTCGCCAGCCCGAATGCATTTCACAAAGAGCAGGCGGTCCTTTTTATGGAACACGGCAAGCATGTACTGTGCGAAAAACCGTTTGCGTCTAACGCAAGGGAAACGGATGAAATGATTCACGCAGCCAAAACGAACGGCGTTCTCTTGATGGAAGCCATGAAAACAACGTTCCTGCCGAACTTCAGCATGCTTCAAAACCACTTACATAAAATCGGAACCGTCAGGAGATTCACGGCAAGCTACTGCCAATATTCATCACGATATGATGCATATAAAAACGGTACGGTGCTAAACGCGTTTAAGCCTGAATTATCGAACGGTTCGTTAATGGACATCGGCGTGTACTGCATTTATCCGGCCGTCGTCCTGTTCGGCAAACCGAAAAACGTCATTGCGACCGGTCATAAACTAGCATCCGGCGTTGACGGCGAAGGCACGGTCATTCTGTCATACGACGGATTTGAAGCGGTGCTGATGCATTCGAAAATCTCAAATTCGTTTGCCCCGGCGGAAATTCAGGGTGAAGACGGCACGATCGTGCTGGACAGCATTCACGGACCGGAACGGGCGGAAATCCGCTATCGTGACGGACGGACGGAAGACATTTCAGTCCCTGATCTGAAACCGTCGATGTACTACGAAACGGCTGAATTCATCAATCTTCTTCGAAACGGACAGCGGGAGTCTTCCGAAAATACATTTGAACGTTCTTTCATTACGGCAAGCATTATGGAGGAAGCGAGAAAACAAATCGGAATTGTCTTTCCCGCCGATCAAAACTAAAAACATCCGCCCGGATTCGGGCGGATGTTTTTTATTTGGACGCTAACAGGTCAGCAAACGCTTTTGCATACTGCGGAAGGTCGGGCGGGCGACGGCTTGATACAATGTGGCCGTCAGTTACGACTGCTTCATCCAGCCACTGTGCCCCTGCATTTGTCATGTCGTCTTTGATGCCGGGCGTGCTCGTTACTTTTTTTCCTGCGAGAATTCCGGCAGATATGAGCACCCAGCCCGCATGACAGATCTGGCCGATCGGCTTTTTCTGCTCGTTCATCGTACGGATGATGTCCAAAACTTCGGGATATCTTCGCAGTTTGTCAGGAGCCCAGCCGCCAGGCACGAGCACGGCGTCATACTCCTGAATAATCAGGCTCTTAAAATCGTAATCCGCCGTCGCGGGCACGCCGTATTTTCCTTTGTATGAACGGCCCGCTTCTTCTCCTATTAAATGAACGATCGCGCCTTCCTCTCTCAGACGGTAGACGGGATACCAAAGCTCTAAGTCTTCAAAATCGTCACTGACAAGCGCTATGACTTTTTTGCCTTCTAATCTCATCACTGCCACTCCCTTCTTTTATACTAGTGTATCGCTTTTTTCAGATGAGGAAAAGAAACAGCTCGCTACAGCTGTTCTTCGTCTTCAGACTGAATCGTAAATTTCCGTGTGACCTGCTGCAGTTCTTCAGCCATATGCGCAAGCGTTTCGGCGGATGAACTGATTTCTTCCATGGATGCCAGCTGCTCTTCAGCTGAGGCGGCGATGTCTTGAATGCCGGCGGATCCTTCTTTGGCGACTGAGGTAATGTCCTCCACCGCGTTTGTCACATTTTGCGACCCGGCTGCAAGTTTCTCAAGCGTTCCGTTCATATGCTGCAAGGCGCCTGAAATCTGAGTCGTCATTTCTGAGATTTTTTTGAAGCTTTCGGCCGTTTGATCCGTAATATCGAGGCCTTCCTTCACATCTTGATTCACCGCTTGGAATACGGAAAGCGATGTGGCGATTTCTTTGACGATTTCCTGAATCAGCGTTTCGATTTCCTTCGCGGAGCCGGCTGATTGTACGGCAAGCTTTCTCACTTCTTCCGCAACGACGGAGAAGCCCCGCCCGTATTCGCCTGCTCTGGCTGCTTCAATGGCAGCGTTTAAGGCAAGCAGATTTGTTTGATCGGCAATGCCGTTAATGACATTGAGAATGCTCTTAATGTCGTGCGACTTTGTTTCCAGCCCTTTTACGACCGCTTCCGCCTGCTGTACGGAACGATCAATTGTTTTCATCTGGTCTACCGTTTTCGCCACTAATTCTTCTCCGCTTCCGGCCGTTTCAGAGGTTTGGATGGCGGATTCAGTGATTTCCGCCGATACATTCGCCGTCTCGGCAATGCCCGAATTCATTTGGGAAAGGTGATCAGCACTTTCTTCCAATTTCTCGCTTTGTGATTCGTTTCCGTTTGAGAATTGTTCAATCGCCAGTGTAATATGCTCTGTCGCCTTGCTTGTCTGTCCGGCGGATGCCGTCAGCTCTTCGGATGAAGAAGCGACATGTTCGACGGATGATTGGATGACGCCGATGACAGACCGGAGTGATGCCGACATCTCATTGAAGCTTTGGCTGAGCTGCCCGAATTCATTTTTTGATTTGATGTCAATGACTGCCGTTAAATCGCCGTCACTGATTTTAGCTGATGTCGAGACAAGTTTTTTGAGCGGTTTTGCAATCGAGCGAATGATAAAAAAGATTAAAACCCCGCCGACGATAAGAGAAACCGCCAGAATGATCAGCGCCATTTTCATGACAGGCGAGGCTGCGTCATGGATCTCACTGACAAAAAATGTGCCGGCGATTTTCCAGCCCGTCAGTTTGTTTGTCGTGAAGGCCATTTTCTTCTGCTGTCCTTCAAACATGTATTCAAACGATCCGCTTGATTTGGAAAACACTTCTTTCGTCCACTCTCCGGAGCCTTCCGTTCCCGCTTTTATAGTCGGATGGGCGATGTATTTTTTATCTCCCGTTGTAATGAAGGCAAATCCTTTATGACCGATCTGGACGCGTTCGGAAGCGTTCAGAAGATCGCCCAGATTAATATCAAGCGCCACAACACCTGATCCGTCTTTTGTCTGCTGGGCAATCGTAACGACCGTCTGTCCGGTTGCAGCGTCTTTATAAGGCTCGGTAAACACCGGCTGTCCGCTTTTTTCAACCGCTTTTGTATACCACTCGCGCGTGAGCGGATTATAATCGGACGGCATATCAACGGACGGATATTTCACGAACGCTTTGTCGCGAGACGCGGCGTAAATTGACGCGACATCGTCATTTACGGTGACATACTGCTTCATATTTTCAAGCAGTACCGATTTATTTTTCGTATTCAATTTTTCCTTAGTGATTGATTCGCTGTAGTAGTCAATCGCTTTCAGCTTGCCTTCGAGCATGTTTTCCAGCACGCTGTTCAGTTCGCTGACATTTCCCTGGGCGCTGTGGGTCAGTTCGCTTTCTAATGTACTCCCCGCCGTTTGGTAGCTGAAGTAGGCGAGTATGCCGACCGGAAGCACCAATACGGCTAAAAATGCCGCGATCAGCGGCTTGCTGATGGATGGCTGTTTGATCCAATGTATCAGTTGTTTCATTTTTTCAGTCTCCTTCTTTGAAAAGCTAAATCTAATATCGTCAGATAGGACAAAAGATTTATTAAAAAAACTAAAAAAAACACCCAAACAGCACATTTGGGTGTTCTATGACCTATTAATCTATTTTAAATCGTTTAGTCATATCACGTAATTCTTCCGCCATTAGGGATAACGTTTCCGAAGACGAACTGATTTCTTCCATTGAAGCCAGCTGTTCTTCGGCGGAGGCCGCGATATCCTGAATGCTGGCGGAGCTTTCTTTTGCGATGGACGCGATTTGCTCAGAAGCTCCTGAAATCTGCTGTGATCCTGCTGTCAGCTGTTCTACCGTCGCATTCATATTTTGAATTTCTCCGGCGATCTGGTTCGTCATTTCAGAAATCCGTTTGAAGCTCGTTTCGGTCTGATTCGTAATATCCAGTCCGCTCTCCACCTCTTTGTTGACGGATTGGAACATGCCGAGAGATGTATTGATTTCGTTGACGATTTCTATAATTAAGCTTTCGATTTCTTTCGCTGAATCGGCAGACTGGACCGCAAGTTTTCTGACCTCTTCGGCGACGACTGAGAAGCCCCGGCCGTATTCACCCGCACGCGCGGCTTCAATTGCCGCGTTCAGCGCAAGAAGGTTTGTCTGATCAGCGATTCCGTTAATGACACGGAGAATGTTTGTAATGTCTTTTGA
This sequence comes from Bacillus sp. NEAU-CP5, assembly GCF_026420705.1. Classification (NCBI taxonomy): domain Bacteria; kingdom Bacillati; phylum Bacillota; class Bacilli; order Caryophanales; family Bacillaceae; genus Bacillus; species Bacillus sp. NEAU-CP5. The sequence continues at coordinate 27,088 of NZ_JAPMOV010000003.1, forward strand.
TTTTGTTTCAAGTCCGCGCACCACTTGTTCAGCTTCTTTCACTGACCGGTCAATGACGTTCATTTGGCCGACCGTCTGGTGGACGAGCTTTCCGCCTGAATTGGCGACTTCCGCTGATGTGGCAGAGGATTCGGTAATGACGGCAGATGCTTTCGCCATATCTTTAAGCCCGCTGTTCATTTGGTAAATATGTTCCGCCGCGCTTTCAATATTTTCACTTTGGCTTTCATTTCCGTTAGAAAATTGTTCGATCGCCAGTGTGATATGTTCGGTTGCCTTGCTTGTCTGCTCCGCTGAAGCCGTCAGCTCCTCTGAGGAAGATGCGACGTTATTCACGGAATCCTGGATGGCATGGATGAGAGACCTTAGCGAAGCGGCCATATTGTTAAAGCTTTTGCCAAGCTCGCCTAATTCATCTTTTGACTGAATCTCGATCGTTTCTGTTAAATCGCCTTCACTGATCTGTTTCGATGATGTCACAAGCTGCTTGAGCGGTTTTGTGATTGAACGGATAATCAGCACCATGACGATGGTTCCGATGACAATCGCTAATACGAGAACGAGCAGGGACAGATGAAGGATCGGCAGGGCCGCTTCATGAATTTCGTCCAGATACATCGTTCCGGTAATCTTCCAGCCTGTCAGCCCGTTTGTATCATAAGCCATTTTCTTTTCCTGGCCGTCGTATTTGTATTGAAAATCACCTTTTTTGCTGGTGAACAGCTGTTCAGCCCACTCCCCGTTTAATACTGTGCCTGACGTGCGGTTCGGGTGGGCGACCACTTTTTTGTCTTTCGTCAGGATAAAAGCGTAGCCGGATTTTCCGATGTTCACTTTCTTCGTCGTTTTCAGAAGCTCATCGATTTTCATATTGATGGCGACGACTCCTGATCCGTCTTTCGTCTGCTGAACGACCGTCACGACCATCGTATTGGTGGAAGCCGTGCGGTAAGGATCTGTTACAACAACTTTCCCCTTATTTTCCACGGCCTTTTTATACCAGTCTCTTTCAAGCGGATTATATCCTTTAGGCATCTGCAGATCCGGATACCGTGTGAAATGTCCTTCCGTGTCACTCGTATAGATGGATTCCACGTCTTTATTGATCTTCATGTACTCTGTGAATTTATCGGTAATTTGCGATTGGTTTTTCGGCTTGTACCGATCCTTTGTGAGCCAATCGCTGAAATATGCCGTTCCGTCTTCCTTTTGGCTGATGCTTGTGTTGATCATATCGTTAATCTGCTGCACATTATCTAGTGCGCTTCCCATCATCTGCCTGTCAAGCGTGCTTACCGCCGATTGATAGGCGATAAAAGCCAGCGTTGAAATAGGAAGAATGAGAATGGCCAAAAAAGAAATGAGAAGTTTTCTTGTAAGCGATCTCTGCTTGATGATTTGCACAATTTTTTTCATCTGCTATATCTCCTCTTGCGTGTTTACCCTTCATATCGGCAATTATGGGTAAATATACACGTCCAAAAAGAAGAAATATAACGAAACATACTTTTTACCTATTGTTAAATTAGTCTTTTAGACTTAATTAAGAGTTTATCTTAAAACGCTTTGTCAGTTCGCGTAATTCTTCCGCCATTTTTTCCAGCGTGACGGCGGAGGAACTGATCTCCTCCATGGACGCAAGCTGCTCTTCAGCTGAAGCCGCGATGTCCTGAATGCCGGCCGCGCTTTGTCTGGAGACGGCCGCGATATCCTCTGAAGCGTTTGATACTTCCTGAGATCCGGCAGAAAGCTGTTCCACGGTTGCATTCATATTTTGCAGTTCACCGGCAATCTGATTTGTTTTAACGGAAATGTCCCGGAAGCTTTTTTCCGTTTCGTCCGTTAACTGAAGTCCGCTTTTCACCTCGTGATTGACGGATTCCAGCATTCCGAGCGAAGTATGAATTTCTTTGACGATTTCATGAATTAAGGATTCGATTTCTTTCGCTGAATCGGCGGATTGGACGGCAAGCTTTCTCACTTCTTCCGCAACGACTGAAAAACCGCGTCCGTATTCTCCCGCTCTTGCCGCTTCAATGGCTGCATTTAAAGCAAGGAGATTCGTTTGATCGGCAATGCCGTTAATGACGCGCAAAATGCTGGTGATGTCCTGCGATTTGAGTTCAAGCCCTTGTACGACTTGCTCCGCTTTACTTACGGATTGGTCAATGGCGCCCATCTGGCCGGCTGTTTTCTTGACAAGCCGCTCACCGGCGCCGGATATCTCCGCCGATTCAATTGACGTTTCCGTCACCACGGCTGCCGCTTCCGCCAGATCGCTGAGCCCGTCTTTCATCTCATTCACTTGGGCTGTCGCTTTATCAATACTCTCACTTTGGTCTTCCGTTCCATTAGAAAACTGTTCAATCGCAAGGGTGATATGTTCCGTTGCTTTGCTCGTCTGCTCAGCCGAAGCCGTCAGCTCCTCTGAGGAAGAAGCGACATGTTCAACAGAGTCCTGAATTCCTTGAATAAGCGAACGGAGTGAATCTGTCATATGATTAAAACTTTTACCGAGCACGCCGAGCTCATCTTGAGAGCCGACATCAATGGTTTCCGTCAGATCTCCGCTGCTGATTTTTTCCGCTGAAGCTACGAGACGTTTTAACGGTTTGGTAATTGAGCGGATGACAAAATAAATGAAAATCATCCCTGCGGCAATGGCCATCGCCAATATGATAACGGCCAGAGTCAGAACCGGTCTTGCCGCATCCTTGATTTCATCCACGGACATGGTTCCGCTGATCTTCCAGCCCGTCGCTTCATTGGTCACGTACGCCATTTTTTTCGCTTTCCCGTTCAGCGTATATTCATAGTCGCCTTTTTGCCCGCTGTATAATGTATCAACCCATTTTCCCGATACCGCCGCGCCAGCTTTTTCATCACTGTAGGCAACGGCTTTTTTATTTTTGCTGAGGATAAAGGCGTATCCTTCTTTTCCGATGTTCACTTCTTTTGTCATCGTGATGAGATCGTCGATTTTTATATCAATGGCGACGACGCCTGATCCGTCTTGCGCCGCGCGGGCCATGGTGACGACCATCTTTTTGTTTGAGATGGACTCATAAGGGTCCGTGATGATGGTTTGGCCTTTATTCTCCATGGCTTCCTGATACCAGCTTCTTTCAAGCGGATTGAAATCGGCCGGCATATCGGCATGCGGATAACGGGTAAACGTTCCTTCCTTGCTGCTAGAAAATATGGCGGACGCTTTATCATTGCTTTCAATAAACTGTTTGAACCTTTCTTGCATTTCCGTTTGGTTTTTTTCTTTAAATTTAGCGCTTGTCGCCCATTCGCTGAAATATGCTGAGCTTTTTGTAAACATTCCGATCCGGTCATCAATCATATTGTTTAAGATTTGCACATTTCCTTCGGCGCTTTCCATCATTTGCTTTTCAACGGATGAAGCCGCCGAACGGTAGGCGCCGGCAGCCAATACTGCTACCGGAATAATTAAGATCAGTAAAAATGAAATAATAAGTTTTTTGGCTATTGATTTTCTGGCGATTTTTTTTGCTGTTTTTTTCAATTTTGTAAACCTCTTTCAATCATTTACTGTTTATATCGGCCGACTCCCTTTTTATTACATTGAAAATTAAGTCATAAATGAAAAATAGTTCTATGTACTCCCTTTGTATGTAAGACTTTTTATTTAATTATCCGGCTGTCACTATAAAAAAGGACGCCTTCCACCTGGAAAGCGTCCTTTTTTACTAGTTGATCTTAAATTGTTTCGTTAATTCCCGCAGTTCTTCGGCCATTTGCGCCAACGTATCGGCGGATGTGCTGATTTCTTCCATTGATGCAAGCTGTTCTTCTGCGGATGCGGCAATATCCTGAATGCTTGCTGCGCTTTCCCGTGATACGTCCGCAATATCCGTCACTGCGGCTGAAACGTGCTGAGAGCTGTCTGACAGCTGTTCAACCGTGCCGTTCATCGATTGAAGCTTCTCGGCGATATCGTTCGTCATGCCGAAGATATTCTGGAAGCTTTCTTTCGTGCGGTCCGTCACGGCAAGTCCTGATTGCACTTCTTCATTAACGGATGTAAACATGTGAAGCGAAGTATTAATTTCAGCCGTGATTTCCTGAATGAGTTTTTCAATCTCTTTGGCAGAACCGGCGGATTGGACGGCAAGCTTTCTCACTTCTTCGGCTACTACTGAGAAGCCCCGCCCGTATTCACCCGCTCTTGCCGCTTCAATGGCTGCATTTAACGCAAGCAGGTTTGTCTGATCGGCAATACCGTTGATGACTCTTAAAATATGAGTGATGTCTTTTGATTTGGCCTCAAGGCCTTTTACAACCGCTTCCGCCTGCTGGACCGATTGATTGATGAGATTCATCTGCCCGACGGTTTGCTGCACATATTCTTCCCCGGTGCCGGCAGCTTCCTTCGATTGTTTAGATGCTTCCGTAATGGATGATGATGTGCGGGAAACGGCGGCGAGTCCGTCGTTTATATGATTCAGCTTGGCTGAGCTTGAATCGACTTTTTCGCTTTGCTCTTCATTCCCGTTTGAAAACTGCTCAATCGCCATTGTAATATGTTCCGTCGCTTTGCTTGTCTGCGAAGCTGAAGCGGTCAGCTCTTCCGATGACGCGGCCACGTTGTCGACAGAGTTTTGGATCGCGCTTATCAATCCGCGCAGAGATTCTCCCATTTCATTAAAGCTCGCGCCGAGTTCGCCCAATTCATCTTTCGAGCGGATATCAATGGTTTCAGTCAAGTCTCCGCCGCTGATTTGTTTAGAAGAGCGGACAAGCCGTTTCAGCGGTGACGTAATGGATCTGACAATCAACAGAATTAAAATTCCCCCGATGATAATGGATGCTGCAAGGACAATCATCCCCATCGTCAGCACCGGTTGTGAGGCGTCTTTAATTTCGGTGAGCTCCATGCTCCCCTCTATTTTCCATCCGGTCAGTTTATTTGTCGTAAACGCCATTTTTTTATTTTGATCATCGAGCTGGTATGAAATAATGCCGCTGTCTTTGCTGTATACCTCATTCAGCCACGGGGTTGAAACTTTATCGCCCGGTTTGTGGTCTTTATGCGCGACATAGGTTTTATTTTTGGACGTGATAAACACGAATCCTTTTTGCCCGATTTTGATTCCCTGCATCTGCTTCAGCAGCTGGTCAATCGTAATATCCATGGCCACTACGCCTGTTCCGTCCTGCATCTGCTTTGCCACGGTAACGACCATGCTGCCGTCGCTTGCCGCGGTGTAAGGGTCGGTGACAACGAGCGTGCCGCCGGCCTTCACAGCGTCTTTATACCAAGTGCGTGTTCTCGGATCGTAATCGGCCGGAGTATTCTCCTTCGGCGCCTGTGCGTAGCTGCCGTCTTCCGTACCTCCGTAAATGCGGGCTACGTCCTTATGAATAGACGTGTATTGCCCGAACTTTTCTTCAAGAGCAGACATGTTTTTCTTTGAGAAGGATGACCCTTTTAACGTTTCGCTGAAAAATTCAATCGCCTTTGCTTTTGCGCCGATATCATTTGTAATGGTTGTGTTAAAAGATTCGATGTTATTTTTCGCGTTGCCTGAAATCTGATCATCCAGCGAATTGCTCGCCGTATGGTATGAACTGAATTCTAACACGAGAATCGGTATGATTAAGATCACGATAAATGAAATGATTAATTTACGTGAAATCGATGCCTTTGTGCACCAATTAATGAATTTTTTCATATTAAGCTGCTCCCTCAAGTGTGATACCTTATATATCGGCTCAGTCTTCACATTTTGTTAACATTTCCTCCTTTTTTATGACTTGATTTTCATTGCCCAAGCTTCCTGCATATCTTATAAAAAAAGATAGGGGGCGCGCAGATGATTATCATATCCGGCCAAGTGCTTCGGCCTCAGGACATCGCGAACTGGCAGACGGAAGAAAGCCTTGTTCCGTATATAAATGACCTGCTCAATTCTCCCGTACAATTCGATTACGGGTCGATTGCTGAACTGATGTTCGAGGTGCGGCTGCGCCGCCATATTGTGGAAGCCGCAAGAGAATTGCACGGATCAGGTGTGAAATTTGCAACTTTCGCCAAAACATACGGAAATACGGCTTATTGGAGACTGACGCCGGAAGGAGCCCTGGAGCTGAAGTACAGGATTCCCGCTTCAAAAGCGATTCGGGACATTATTGAAAACGGCGCGTTTTACGCATTTGAATGCGCTACCGCCATTGTTGTGATTTATTATCTGGCCGTCTTAAAGACAATCGGTGAAGAACGGTTTAACCGGCGTTTCCGGGATATCACTTTGTATGACTGGCACTATGAGCACCTGCCGATCTACACGGAAACCGGCAGCCACTTTTTACGGGGAGATTGTTTATATTTTAAAAATCCTGATTTTAACCCTGCAAAGGCTCAGTGGCGGGGAGAAAATGTCATTGTGATGGGGAATGATCAATATTTCGCCCACGGTCTCGGGATTCTGACCGCTGAACAAATCATCCAGAGATTGAATTCTTTAAGAAAAAAAAATGCCGTGCAGCCGGCTTATCTGCTTAACCAGGCAACAAGGCTTGATGCACCCGCGCTTTATCAGATCATGCATTAAAACAATCCCATCGTCTGTCATTGTGACGATGGGATGTGAAATGCTTTTCTTTTCCGGTAAAAAGCCGTCGTGCCGAGCGCTTGGTTTGCAGCCCATTCAAACTTCTCTAAATCATGGCGGGTGACGGCTCTGTCCCGTCTGCTCCATTTAATGGCGCGGACAAAGTAATACCCTTTAATCGGCGCCATGGTGACTTTGGAATGCGGAAAATCTTCAAAGACAAACTCAATAGTTCCTCTTTTTTTATAGGACATTTGAAGAATCTTCATCATCCATCACCTCACGATTTCTGGATTATGATTCGCATAATCCGTCCAAAACGGTTTTCACATCTGTCGGCCCTTCAAGTTTCGCGGCGGACTGGCCGGCCCATAAAGACATATACTCCGCGTCTCCTGATTGAGCCGCGTGCCCGCGCATCGGCTTTGTCAGCGTATTATGCAGCGGATAAGGCAGCGTTTTTCCCTCGTCAGCTTCATATGTTTTCATGAACTGATTCACGATCCCCCGCGCCTGTTTTCCCGAAAACAGGGTGGTCAGCCGCGTATCGGCTCCTTTTGATTCGGCAATGGCTTTTTGGTATGCCGGTGAGGCGCTGCTTTCTTCACAAAGGAGAAACGGTGTTCCTACTTGAACGCCGTCCGCACCCAAACATCGGGCCGCCTGCACCCCGCGGCGGTCAAAAATGCCGCCTGCCGCAATCACCGGGATATTCAGCGCGTCTTTAGCCTGCGGAATCAGCGCCATAAGGCCGAGAGCCGGTTCTCCTTTAACCGGCAGAAACGACCCGCGATGCCCGCCGGCTTCTATTCCCTGAAGGATAACGGCGTCCATTCCCCGTTCTTCAAAAGCCTTCGCTTCCTCCGGCGTTGTCGCTGTGCCGAAAAGGAAACAACCGCTTTTCTTCAGCTTTTCCGCCGTTTCTTCCGGCGGCAGGCCGAAGGTGAATGAACACGCTTTGACTCCGTAACGGATCAGAAGCTCCGCTTTTTCCTCGAAATCATTCCATTCTTCTTTCAGATCAGAGAACGGCTCGGCGTCTTTTGCCCTCGGGATGCGGGCTTTCCATTTTTTAACAAGTTCCGCCTCAGGCATCTGTCTTTCTTCCGGGACGAAAAGATTTACTTGAAAGGAGCGGTCCGTCAGCTCTTTCATCTCGATAAGCTGTTTTTCAAGCGCTTGCGGGCTGACGTATCCTGAAGCGAGGCTTCCGAGCGCCCCTTCATTTGATACCGCCGAAGCCAGATGCGGCGTGACCAGCCCGCCGGCCATCGGGGCCTGAATGACGGGCTTTGTTAATGATAATGGACCCATCCACTCACTCATTTGTTTTCCTCCGTTTCAGCCTGTATTTTGATATAACATGTTCTGTTTCGCGGACCGTCAAATTCGCAAAAATAAACGCCCTGCCATGTTCCGAGTATCAGGCGCCCGTCTTCTATGATGACATGCTGAGAGGCGCCGGTTGTACTCGCTTTCATATGTGCCGCCGTATTTCCCTCCATATGCCGGTCCAGTTCGTGCTCCCACGGATACACTTCGTCAAACCTGCGGAGCATATCCCTTTTCACATCCGGGTCGGCATTTTCATTGATGGTAATGCCGGCGGTGGTATGTGGACAGTATATGAGCGCCAAACCGTTTTTTACGCCTGTTTCGCGGAGAAACAATTCGGCTTCATGTGTGATGTCGATCATTTCATCCCTTTTGTTTGTTTGAATCTGCAATTTTTTCAGCATATGAATGCCTCCTTTCTTTTTCTCTTCCTTTCCCATATTCGTTTCTGTATTTGTCTTTTCCTGTCGGATCGCGATGATAAACGCAGATCACAAAAAACTTCAGCCTCGGGACTGAAGTTTTTCACCATATATACACGCGGGCCTCATAAGGCTTTAACAGAAAGGATGTCACATGGCGGTGCGCTTCTGTTTCCGCGTTTGCAAGCACGAGAGAATCGGAGTCAAGCGGATAACCGGGATGCCTGTATAAAGCGGGGGTTCGGGACAGATTTGTGATGATCAGGGCGGTTTTTGTTCCGTTTTTTCTTAGGTAGGCATAAATCTGCCGGTCATTCGGAAGCAGCAATTCATATGTGCCGCTGATCAATACGCCGTGTTCTTTTCTGAGGGCGAGCAGCCGTCTGTAGAAATGGTATACGGATGTTTTATCCTGCAATTGTGATGCGGCGTTCAGCCATGTGTGATTCGGATTCACTCCGAGCCACGGAGAAACATCAGAAAACCCGCCGTTCGCCTCATCGCTCCATTGCATCGGTGTCCGTGAATTATCCCGGCCCTTCTTCCAGATGATCTTCATCACTTGTTCATGCGGAACGCCGCGGGACGTCTCTTTTTCATACAGATATTTAATTGCGGCGTCATCATAATCTTCAATGGATGGGAACGAAACATTGGTCATTCCGAGCTCCTGCCCCTGATAAATAAACGGCGTGCCTTTCATCAGCATATACATCGCGGCGAGTGCCTTGGCGCTTTCTGTCAAAAACCGTTCGTCACCCCATACCGAAACGGAACGGGGCTGATCATGGTTCTCCATAAATAACGCGTTCCATCCCTTCCCTTCAAGGCTGTTCTGCCAGTCGGACAAGACGCGCTTAAGCGCCGGAATGGAGATGCTTTGATCATCTTCCGTATCCCAAAGGCCGAGATGTTCAAATTGAAAAATCATTTGAAAGACGCCGTTTTCTTCACCGGCCCAATCAGCCGCCTCCCAAGCCGCCACTCCGTTCGCCTCGCCGACCGTCATGATCGGATAGCGCGAAAATGTTTCCCGCTTCAGCTCTTTTAAGAGATCCATTATGCCTTCCCCGTTCATATGATACGGGAAAGACGGGACGTACGGGAGACCGTCCGGGTTCGGCATGTCAGGGAGCCCTTCTTTTTTCTTAATGTGAGAAATGGCATCCACCCGGAAGCCGTCTATGCCTTTATCAAGCCACCAGCGGACCATCTCATAAACGGACTGCCTCATCGCTTCGTTTTCCCAATTTAAATCAGGCTGTTTTTTGTCAAACAGGTGCAGGTAATACTGGCCGGTCTCTTGATCATATTCCCACGCTGATCCGCCGAAAATGCTTTCCCAATTATTCGGCTCTTTGCCGTTTTTTCCGTCTCTCCAGATGTACCAGTCCCGTTTTTCGGAATCTTTCGCTGAGCGTGATTCGATAAACCAAGGGTGCTCATCGCTTGTATGGTTGATGACGAGGTCTATAATCAGCTTCATGCCGAGCGCATGGACATCCGCAAGGAGCCGGTCAAAATCCTCCATCGTCCCGAATTCGCCGGCAATTTGTTTATAATTCCGAATATCGTAGCCGTTGTCCGCGCCCGGCGAGTCAAAAACGGGACAAAGCCAGATCACATCCGCCCCCAACTCTTTTATGTAATGAAGCTTTGCTCTGATACCGTTCATGTCGCCGATTCCGTCCCCGTTCGAATCCATAAAGCTTCGGGGATAAATTTGATAGACGGCCGCCGTTTTCCACCAATCCGTTTTCATACCGACACTCCTTTCTTTACAGCATATGAAGAAGCGGGACGAAGAAGCATTTTTTCCATAAAAAAAGCCTCATTGCAAAAGCAGGAGGCTCAGAAATCAGTTTTTTTAATTTCAACGAAGCGGATGTGATGGTCTTCCGCTTCCAGCACCTTAAATTCACACCCTTCGGCATGAAACACATCACCATTTTTCAGCTCCATTTTTTGTGTTAAGAGCCAGCCGGCAATCGTGTCAATGTCTTCATTTTCGATGGCGATATCAAGGAGATCATTCACCTCTTCTATGAGCGCCTTGCCGTCCATCACATAATGGTGTTCGCCTTTTTTGACGATGTGGGGCATTTCATCCTGGTCATATTCATCACGGATTTCCCCGACGATTTCCTCCAATATGTCTTCGACGGTCACAAGTCCCGCCGTGCCGCCGTATTCGTCAACGAGAATCGCCATATGAATCCGCTCCTTCTGCATGCGGATCAAAAGCTCTTGAACGGGGATGCTTTCAATGACTCTGATGACCGGACGCATAATTTCTTTTAATTCAATGGAGCGGCCGAGAAAATACGCTTTAAATAAATCCTTATTGTTAATAATGCCGAGAATGTGATCTTTGTCTTCCTTAATAACCGGATATCGCGTATACCGTTCGTTGATGATCAAATGTATGGCTTCATCAACTGACTGTTCAAGCGAGATGACGGCGATTTCGGTGCGCGGCACCATGATTTCTCTGGCGACCCGATTATCGAATTCAAATATTTTATTGACGTAACGGAATTCAGATTGATTGATTTGACCTTTTTTATAGCTTTCGGACAAAATCAGCCGCAATTCTTCTTCACTGACCACGACCTCATGTTCTTTCACCGAATGAAAACCGAACAGCTTGACCAAAAATCCGGCTGAGCCGTTTAACAGCTTAATAAACGGATACATCACTTTATAAAACAGAATGAGCGGTTTCGCCGTCCACAGACTGACGGCTTCGGCTTTTTGAATGGATATCGTTTTCGGCGCAAGCTCTCCGATGACGACGTGCAGATACGTGACGGCGATAAACGCCGCAATAAACGTGACGACGTGCGTAATAGATGACGGCATTCCGATCAGGCTGAAAACAGGATGAAGAAGCCGCTGAATCGTCGGTTCACCGAGCCAGCCGAGTCCGAGCGCCGTAATCGTAATGCCGAGCTGGCACGCTGATAAATATTCATCGAGATTTGAAATCACCCTGTGCGCCGCGAGCGCCCGGCTGTCTCCGGTTTCAACCAGCTCCGCGATTTTTGAACCGCGGATTTTGACAATCGCAAATTCCGCAGCGACAAAGATGGCCGTTAATCCGATTAACAGCATAATGAGAATCAGTTTTAATATAAGCAAAAAAACCCCTACCGCAAACGGTAAGGGGCCACCTCCTTCGTGTTAATTCTCATCACGACCATTTAAGAAAATCATCACAAAACGAAGCAGCTCGAATAATGAAACGAGCGCCGCAGCCACATACGTCAGCGCGGCGGCGTTCAGCACTTTATTCACGCCGTGTTCTTCACTGTTGCGAATGAATCCTTCCGACACGATAATCCGCTTCGCCCTCGCGCTGGCATTAAACTCGACAGGCAGTGTGACAAGCTGGAAAAAAACAGCGGCCGAAAACAAAATAATGCCGAGTCCGATTAAGTTCAAGCTGCCCAGGAGCATCCCGCCCAAGAAAAGCAGAGGGGCAACCCCGGAGGCAAAATTGACGACCGGAAAAATTTTGTGCCTCAGCACAAGCGCGCCGTATGATTCCTGATGCTGCAAAGCATGTCCGACTTCATGAGAAGCGACGGAAATGGCGGAAATGGAGCGGCCGTAATATACCGGCTCAGATAAACGCACCACCCGCTCCGTCGGGTCGTAATGGTCTGTTAAAGTGCCTCTTACCGGTTCTACCGGCACATCATATAAACCGTTAATATCAAGAATCCGTCTTGCCGTTTCCGCCCCCGTCCGCTGACTGGAGGCTTCCACGTCTGAGTATTTCTGAAAATTGCTTTTCACTTTAAATTGTGCCCAAAACGACAATCCCAATGCAGCAATTGTTAAAAAGATAAACAGCATATTATCCTCTTCCTTTTTCTCTTATATCGTACGATCTGCTTATATATTATTTTAATGATTGCCCGCTTTCCTGTACAGAAATCCGCTTCTTTTTTCTGACAGGAATCAATCCTCCGAGCATGATGAGGATACACCCGGCCATTCCGATGTAAAACGGAAACGTGCCTGCGGTCTCTTTTGCAAAAACAAGCCATGAAAATCCGCCGGACATGTGATTGTATCCATTCAAATCGAAAATAAGCAATACGGCCGCCGAAGCGAGCAGCTGCGCTCCGGCCAGCGCCGCCAGCAGTTTTTGAATGACCGTCATTTGACTCACCCTTTTTCGGTCCGCTTTCTTTATCATATGAAAAAATAAGGGTGAATATGTTTTCGGCGATTTTTGAAAGACATCAAACGAACTGGGACATACTGTATAAAAAAAGATACAGGTGTGATCGACATGAAAGTGACAAATGGCGAGAAAGAACAGCTGAGCAATGCGATAGACAGAATGAACGAAGGGCTTGACGCCTTCATCCAGCTCTATAATGAATCGGAAAACGACGAACCTCTCATTCAGTTTGAAGATGAGACGGCCGATTTAATCAGACATGCGCGTGACTCATACGGCCAGGAACAGCTGGACAAAAAACTAAACACCATTATTAAGCAGATTTTATCCATCTCTCTGTCGAAAGAAGAGCCGGACGAATGAAATCAAACCGTATATTTATTTCCTGGCTGAGATGGCCGTTATATGTTCGGATCGGGCTGATCATTATCGCCTTGATTTTATTGTTCGGCCAACTCATATACATGCTCGAACCGAAGCAGTTCACGTCTGTGTTTGAAGGGGTTTGGTGGGCGGTGATTACGGTGGCCACAGTCGGCTACGGCGATTACGTTCCGCAGACGCCGCTCGGGCAGATTGCCGGCATGGTGCTTGTATTAAGCGGAGCGAGTTTTGTGACCGCCTATTTCGCCACGCTTTCTTCAGCCGTATTCAGCAAACAGCACCGCTATGTCGAAGGGAAGGTCGCCTTTAAAGGCAAGGGGCACGTCATTCTTATCGGATGGAATGAAAAATCGCATATGCTGCTGAAAGAACTGCAGCACATCGCACCGTCAAAAACTGTCGTCCTGATTGATGATTCATTAAGGGAAGGGCCGCTTATTGAAAACGTCCATTTCATCCGCGGACATGCCGCTGATGACAGCACGCTCAATAAGGCGAATATTACGGAAGCTGATACCGTCATTCTGACAGCGGACCAGCAGAAAAATGAATCCGAAGCTGATATGCTGTCGGTATTAACACTTCTCGCCATCAAAGGGCTGCATCCGTCCGTTTATTGTATCGTAGAAATTTTAACGGAACGGTATGTCAAAAACGCCGAGCGCGCAGGAGCCAATAAGATTCTGTGCACATCACGCCTGTCGAGCCGGGTGATGTTTGAGCATTACCGGGTCAAGCTGCAGCTTGCCAAACCGCAAACGCTGTCAGATCTGACGCTGGAGAAAAAGGTGCGCATCATTCCCGTCCCCGAGGAACTAAAGGGCTCATCTTATCATGACTGCGCGCTCTATTATCTCAGACGGAATACCACGATCATCGGCATACAAAAAGAAGAGGGGCCGATGCTGACCCCTCCCCTGTCATACCAGGTGCTCGATACTGATCTGTTTTTGGCTCTTTAATGCAGCAGGACGTCTTCCAGCTCTTTCACAAGCGAGATTCCAATATCTGTATATGAGCGGTCAATTGCCGCATCCCGCCGTTTCGGCTCGGAGAATTGGTTGAATAATGACTCAAAAACACCGCCGCCTGCTGCATCATCCGTTTCCTGCTGATAAACGTGCCTCAGCAAAAAGGGTGTGCCGATTGTAACGGCGGCCCCCCGTTCATCCAGGTGTCCCTTATTTGCTTCAACAGGGATACGGAGAAATAAATAGCCGTCCTGATCGGAAATTTTGTAATCAAAGAACCCGCGGTCATACTCCCAGCCGCCTCCGATGGTATAACCGATCGGTTTCATCACCTGTTCCAGTTCGCGGAGTAAAAACGATTGACCTTCAAGTGAAGATGGTATGCTGATCATGTGCATATGCTCCTTTTTGTCTTTAGCGTCCCCGCTCTGCGGTATCTTCATACGGCGTCCGGGAAGAACCGGGAGCGGCAGACAGACGCTGAAAAGAGGTGACGGCGCATTCAATCAGAACATACGTCACAATTGCGGAGAGAACGGCTTCCGTTGAAATATAGAAAACGGCGGCATAGAGACAGCACTTCGTGATCAGCGTATGCATCCGGCCAACCTTCAGTTTCAGCCGGACCATGTCCGTAAACAAGCCGAGAGGAAAAGCGAAAAACAGGATGGTTTGCAAGAGGGATTCAGGAGACAGTTTTAGTGCCGAATAGACGATAGCGGCGGAACAGACGGAAATGAAGACATGCTTACATAAAAGCCGCATCAATTCATCATCACACCTTTCACGGTTTAAAAAAGGCTGACCCGTCATGCTGAGGGCCAGCCCTTCTTTTTATTTTTCAAGGCGTTTTTCAAGCTCTGCTTTTTTCTCTTCAAAGCCCGGTTTGCCGAGAAGCGCGAACATATTCACCTTATAAGCTTCAACACCCGGCTGATCAAACGGGTTGACTCCGAGCAGATAACCGCTCATCGCCACCGCTTTTTCAAAGAAATAAACGAGATATCCAAATGTATATGCGTTAAGCTCCGGAATATTGACAATTAAGTTAGGCACTTTTCCGTCTGTATGGGCAAGCATCGTGCCTTCGAACGCTTTTTTGTTGACGAAATCGACCGTTTTGCCGGCTAAGTAATTTAAGCCGTCGAGATCATTTTCCGCTTCTTCAATTGTCAGCTCATGCTTCGGTTTTTCAACGTTTAATACGGTTTCAAACAGATCACGTCTGCCTTCCTGCACGTATTGACCGAGAGAGTGAAGGTCTGTTGAGAAGTTAGCGGAAGAAGGATAAATGCCTTTTTCATCTTTTCCTTCACTTTCGCCGAAGAGCTGCTTCCACCATTCCGCAAAGTATTGCAGCGCAGGCTCATAGTTGATGAGCATTTCAATGGTTCTTCCTTTATTATACAGAACGTTGCGGACGACGGCGTATTGGTAAGCCGCGTTCTCTTCTAATTCCGAGCTAGAAAAGTCTTTGCTTGCATCAAGAGCGCCTTTCATCATTTCATCGATATCAGCCCCGCTTACCGCAATCGGCAGAAGGCCTACCGCAGTCAGAACGGAGAAACGTCCGCCGACATCATCAGGAATAACGAATGATTCGAAGCCTTCTTCATTAGAAAGCGTTTTTAAAGCGCCGCGCTCTTTATCTGTTGTCGCGTAAATCCGCGCTTTCGCTTCTTCTTTTCCGTATTTTTCTTCAAGAAGTTTGCGGAAAATCCGGAAAGCGATTGCAGGTTCCGTCGTCGTGCCTGACTTAGAAATGACATTGATAGAGAAATCAGCGTCTTCCAAAAGATCCATAACATCTTTCATATAAGTTGAGCTGATATTATTGCCGATAAAGATAACTTGAGGGTTTTTGCGCTTATCTTTCGGCAGAACATTATAGAAAGAATGATTGAGCGCTTCAATCGCCGCGCGGGCGCCTAAGTATGAACCGCCGATACCCACGACGAGAAGCACGTCAGAATCTGATTTGATTTTTTCAGCGCTTTTTTTAATGCGCGCGAATTCTTCTTTATCATAGTTTTCAGGGAGGTCCACCCAGCCTAAAAAGTCGCTTCCGGCGCCTGTTTTTTCATGGATATTATGGTGTGCCGTTTTTACGAAATCACGTGCGTATGTAAGTTCATGTTCATTGAAAAAAGGTAACGCGCTTGAGTAATCAAAGCGTACATGCGTCATTTGCTTGTCCCTCCATCACGGTGAATTGTTTTCTCTTTCACTTTATATGAACTCACCCGCTAAATCAAGTCATGAAGAAGGCATGATGAATACGGGATTTGCGCTAAAGATGCGTTCATTTTTTATACAATATCCCGGATTCGAAATAGTTATATTTGTAATAATCGTGAAAGAAGTAACGAATCGAATGTTGGTGATCCAGGAACGTATCACCTTTACTTTGGAGCAGGTTGACATCCATCGCCAATACCGATGGGACGGTTCTTTTTATATAGTACTCCTCTTGAGAGGATGCCGTGCAGGTATATCAAGGAATAAATGTCCATTTTTAAAAATAGTGTCTATATTTGGGGTATCATGTTAAGATGAAAATAATTTTAAATCGGGAGGTGATTTTATGACTAAAACCATTGGTCTTATTTGTGGAAGTTTACGAAAAAACTCGTATAATCGAGTGATTGCTCAATCATTGATTGACTTCGATAATGCGGCTCAATTTCGCTGGGTTGAAATAGACAGTCTTCCTTTTTTTAACGAAGATTTAGAAATCGCCGGAGCACCAGACTCCGTAACATCCTTTAGAACTGATATACGAGACGTTGACGGCGTCATCATTGTAAGTCCAGAGTACAATTCAGGAATTCCGGGGGTATTAAAAAATGCATTGGACTGGGCATCGAGACCGCGGACCTCTTCTGTTTTAAACAGAAAACCGGTTGGCTTAATCGGCGCAACCCCCGGAGGGTTCGGCACCTCCTTTGGTCAAATGCAAATGAGAGAAGTACTCGAAGCTATGCAAGTCAATGTTCTGCCCTTTCA
This sequence comes from Bacillus sp. NEAU-CP5, assembly GCF_026420705.1. Classification (NCBI taxonomy): domain Bacteria; kingdom Bacillati; phylum Bacillota; class Bacilli; order Caryophanales; family Bacillaceae; genus Bacillus; species Bacillus sp. NEAU-CP5. The sequence goes on from NZ_JAPMOV010000003.1 coordinate 43,982, forward strand.
AAAAATGCTGATTTCGCAAGTCCATGAGAAAATTGATTCCGCTCAAAACATACTTACGGATGAACAAACAAAACGTTATCTTCAACGCTATTTACAACAGTTCATCCATTGGATTGATCATGCTCCGGTTCCCGTTCCGGATTAATTGAAGGATCATCACCCTCACGAAAAGTCACCTCAGAAATAACTTTCTATCTATACAGCATATGAATAGATTTACCGTTTTCCATTGACAAACTGACTTGCCTTAATTCAAGGAGGATGATAAAATGTCTGATCTTTATTCCCGTCTTTCAAAAGATGATGCTGCCGTGCTTTTAGTTGACCATCAAACCGGCCTTATTTCCGGTCTCGTGCGTGACTATGGCGTTGATGAATTTAAAAACAATGTATTGGCTCTCGGTGATACGGCTAAATTCTTTGATTTACCGGTTATTTTAACAACCAGCTTTGAAAATGGACCCAACGGACCGCTCATGCAAGAACTCGCTGATCTCTTTCCTGATGCGCCAAAAATAGCCCGTCCCGGACAAATTAACGCATGGGACAATGAAGACTTTGTTAAAGCCATTGAAGCGACCGGCAAAAAACAGCTGATTATCGCGGGGGTGGTAACAGACGTCTGCGTTGCTTTTCCTGCGCTTTCTGCCATTAAAGCAGGCTACGAAGTGTTTGTTGTGACAGATGCTTCGGGGACGTTTAATAAGCAAGTAGCAGATGCTTCATTAACCCGTATGGCTCATGGCGGCGCGCAGCTTATGAACTGGTTCAGCGCAGCATGCGAGTTACAGCGTGATTGGCGCAACGACGTTGAAGGTTTTGGCGCATTAATCTCCAGTCATCTTCCCGGTTATCAAAACTTAATGGGAAGCTATATGGGGGCGCAGCGGGACCTTAGTACACAAAATGCATAAAAAGGAGCGCTGATTGAATCAGCGCCCCTTTTTTAAATTCGCGGCTCTTCATCTTCGTTATTTAGATTTCGTGTAAATAGATGACAGGCAATCGCAAAGTTAATTGGTCCTTTTCTGCTAAATGTACAGAAACAGGGAATCAAATCCGCATCATGTGATACGAAACGATTTCCATAGTTATCTCATGGAAAAGGGTGTTTCACTTGCTCCTAATGAACTAATAGAAAATCCGGAAAGAGGGACTCCCAAAACGGTTACATCTGCAGCTTGAAAACCACTCCGGCCGGGAATGTATCTTACAGTGACGCCTTTAAGATAGCAAGTACGTCATCTTTGTTCAGTTTTTGGAAATTGCCGAATCCGCCGTATTCCATTTCTTTTGCGGCGATGTCTGCGATCAGCTCAAGCTTGTCTTCGCCGATATCATAATCCGCAAGGCGGGACGGTGCGCCGAGGCTTGTCCAGAACGCGGACAATTTATCGATCCCTTCAAGCGCAATTTCTTTATCCGTTTTGCCTTCAGTATCAATGTCAAACATATTAAGCATGAGGTTTTTAAAACGGTCTACATTCGTATCAAGCGTGTATCTCATCCAGTTCGGGAACAGAATCGCAAGTCCTCCCGCGTGAGGGATGTCATAAACCGCTGATACGGCGTGCTCCATCGTATGGGAAGCCCAATCGCCGAAATAGCCCATTTGCAGCGTGCCGTTTAATGCGATCGTACCCGCGTATAAAATCGTTTCGCGGTGCTTATAGTTCTCAAGGTCTTCCAAAAGTTTCGGCGCTGTTTCAATTACCGTCTGAAGGACCGCAAAACACATTCTGTCCTGAAGCGGCGTGTTTTCAACATTGTGGAAGTATTGTTCAAATACGTGGCTCATCATATCCACCATGCCGTATACGGTTTGGTTTTCCGGAACGCTGAAAGTATTCTCAGGATCTAAAATGGAGAAACGCGGATGAGTGACATTGCTGCCCCATACGAATTTTTCGTTTGTTTCCCAATTTGTGATAACGGAATCAGGGTTCATTTCAGAGCCTGTCGCCGCAAGCGTCAGCACCGTGCCGAACGGGAGCGCGTCCTGCGCCGTTACTTTTTTGCTGTAAATGTCCCATGCGTCGCCGTCATATTTCGCACCGGCCGCAATCGCTTTTGTACAGTCGATGACACTTCCGCCGCCGACTGCGAGAAGGAAATCAATCTCATGCTGTCTGCACATCTCAATTCCTTTATTTACCGTTTCCAGACGCGGGTTCGGTTCAACGCCCGCAAGCTCATGAACGGTTGCGCCTTCTTCTTTTAAGATGCCTGTTACTTGGTCATACAGACCGTTTCGCTTAATGCTGCCGCCTCCGTAAACAAGCAGCACGTTTTTCCCGTATTGCTTCAGCTCTTTTTTCAATTGGTCGATTTGACCTTTTCCGAAAATCAGTTTCGTCGGATTGTAGTACGTAAAGTTCTCCATTTATCATGACCTCCAAAAAAATCGTAAGGGAATTACTATAACACAGAAAAAAAGGAGCTGCCAATCCGGCCGCCCCCTTTATGTTATTACAATGATGCTTTCAGTATCGCAAGCACATCTTCTTTCTGCAGTGACTTGAACTGTCCGAATGCTCCGTTTGCCATCGCTTTATCTGCAATCGTATCCAGCTTCTCATCAGAAATATCATAATCAGCGAGTCTGTTCGGAGCGCCGAGACTCGTCCAGAAATCAGACAGCCTGCTGATTCCTTCAAGTGCGATCTCTTCATCTGATTTGCCTGTCTCGTCAATATCGAAAACACGGACGGCAAGCTGTTTAAAGCGGGCCGGATTTTCTTTGAGCACATGTCTCATCCAGTTCGGGAACAGAATCGCTAAACCTCCGGCGTGCGGTATATCGTAAACCGCTGATACCGCATGCTCGATGTTGTGTGTGGCCCAATCCCCTCTTGCGCCCATTGACAGCATTCCGTTTAATGCGATCGTGCCTGTATATAAAATCGTCTCACGAAGCTCGTAGTTCTCCAGATCATTGATCAGCTTCGGCGCTGTTTCAATCACCGTGCGCAGAAGCGATTCACACATCCGGTCCTGATACGGCGTGTTTGACGTGTGGTGGAAATATTGTTCAAACACATGGCTCATCATATCGACCATGCCGTAAATGGTGTGGTCTTTCGGAACGGTAAAGGTGTTTACCGGATCGAGAATAGAGAATTTAGGGTAAACGAGCGGACTCCCCCATCCGTATTTCTCTTGTGTCTCCCAGTTTGTGATGACTGATCCGGAGTTCATCTCTGAACCGGTCGCCGCAAGTGTCAGCACTGTTCCGAACGGCAGCGCTTCTTTCGGCTGGTGTTTTTTCGTGACGATATCCCACGCGTCGCCGTCATATTTAGCGCCCGCCGCGATGGCTTTCGTGCAGTCAATGACACTTCCGCCGCCGACGGCCAATAAGAAATCGATGCTGTTTTCTTTACAGAGCGCAACACCCTTGTTCACCGTTGAGACACGCGGATTCGGCTCTACGCCTGCCAATTCATGCACGGTAACTCCTGCTTTTTTCAGCAGTTCGGTTACTTGATCATAAAGACCGCTGCGCTTAATGCTGCCGCCTCCGTATACGAGCAGTACGTTCTTTCCGTACGGCTTGATTTCTTCAGGAAGTTTTTCGACCTCTCCCTTTCCGAAAATCAATTTGGTCGGATTCCAATATGTAAAGTTTTGCATGACATCTCCTCCTTTGGATTTATATTATGCAGAAAGTTGACGTTCAATGTAAAGCAATCCGCTTTTTTGACGGCACATCACACGGTTTACAGACAGCGGCTTCCCGGGAAAGGCACTTGTACAGCTTGAGACAGTGTGTGATTTACACGGCGGAGAATGTAGTATGCATAGATTCTTTGCTTTGTCACAATCTATAACTGTTTCACGAATTTATAGAGGAGGTTGTTTACATGAGTGTTATTCAGCGTATCTGTCTCGTATTAACGATTATCGGCGCTATTAACTGGGGACTGATCGGATTTTTCCAATTTGATTTAGTAGCAGCCATCTTCGGCGGCCAAGGATCAGCTCTGTCGCGGATTATTTACGGTCTTGTCGGCATCGCCGGTCTGATCAATCTCGGCCTGCTGTTTAAGCCGAACGAAGAAACATCCCGCGAGGAAGCGGCAAATCCGGAAGTCAGATAAACATAAAAAAAGCACCGAACATACATATCCGGTGCTTTTTTTGATGGTTATTTTTTGATAAGGTCTTTGCGGTTGGACTGTTCGATCCACTCTTCAAGCTTATCTTTCAATGTGTTGAAACCTTGCGGAGCAGATGTTTCTTCAGAAACTTGTGCCGCTTTCGGTTTTCTTGGTTTGCTTTCTTTTCTTTCAGGCGCCGCTTGAGTCGCACGGATAGAAAGGCTGATTTTGCCTTTTTCTTCGTCAACTGCAAGTACTTTTACTTGTACTTCGTCACCGATAGAAAGGTGTTCGTTAATGTCTTTTACGAAACCGTGAGTGACTTCAGAAATGTGAACAAGTCCTTGAGTTTCTTCATCTAATGCAACAAACGCACCATACGCTTGTAATCCTGTTACTTTACCAGTGTAAACACTGCCCACTTCAAATTTTGCTGCCATTCATAACAACTCCTAAGTTAAATTAAATACAGATTATACGCAATTTAAAATTATATCATACAAGTTTGTTTTTCGCAAAGAGAACTTTTTTACATGATCATGTTTAAGCACAGATAAAGTGGGTATACTATGATTACGAAGGCTTTCTAGTATTCCCCCCTTTTATTTGGATGCGAACCGGGTTCGTATCTTTTTTTATGCCCTTTTTTCAACAAACCGTTTGATTCTGACGAGCGCTTCCTGAATCTGCTCAATGGATGTCGCATAGGAACATCTGATGTAGCCTTCGCCGCTCGGGCCGAATACATTCCCCGGAACGACGGCTACTTTTTCTTCAATGAGCAGCTGTTCCGCGAATTCTTCTGAACTCATGCCGGTCGATTGAATGGAAGGAAAGGCGTAAAACGCTCCGCCGGGGTGGTGGCAGCCGAGTCCGATCTCGTTCAATGTTTCCACAATCAGGTTTCGGCGTCTCCGATAGCTTTTTTTCATTCTTTCGACGTCTTCCTGACCGTTTTTCAGCCCTTCAAGCGCCGCGTACTGAGCCATGGAAGGCGCACACATCATCGCGTGCTGATGAATTTTGAGCATGGCATCCCTGATCACGGGAGGCGCCGCCGTAAATCCGAGTCTCCACCCCGTCATGGCAAATGCTTTGGAGAAACCTGAAATCAAAATCGTCCGCTCCTTCATGCCGCGGATGGCCCCCATGCTCGTGAATGGCTCATCATATGTCAGTTCGGCATAAATTTCATCGGCAAGCACGATCAAGTCGTGTTTTTCAGCGAAAGCAGCGATGGATTCAAGCTCTTCTTTCGAATAGACGGAACCAGTCGGATTTGACGGCGAGCATAGAAGCAGCGCTTTTGTTTTGTCCGTCAGGGCCGCTTCAAAATCGGCTGCTGATGCTTTGAAACCTTTTGCAGCTACAGTCTGAATCGGCACCGGCTTCGCCCCCGTCAGGGTCACGAGTGATTCATATGCGACAAAACACGGTTCGGGAATTAACATTTCCTCTCCGGGATTCATAAGGGCGCGGACAGCGAGATCAAGCGCCTGGCTTGCCCCTACCGTAACGATCAGTTCACTGTCAGGCGAATAACTCAGGCCGAACCGCTGATCTAAATAGCGGCTGATTTCTTCTCTCAGTTCATAAAGACCCGCATTTGCCGTATAAGCCGTATACCCCTGTTCTAAAGAAAGAATACTCGCTTCCCTCACGTTCCAGGCCGTCACAAAGTCAGGCTCTCCCACTCCCAGTGAAATGACGCCTTCCATCGTAGCGGCCAGATCAAAGAATTTGCGGATGCCTGACGGTTTAATCTGCTGCACGTAGTCAGATAAATAAGAAGTCTTCGTTTCCATTTACGGAGACACCACGATTCTTTTGTCATCGTCTCCGCTTTCAAAGACTTTGCCGTCATGCTTATATTTTTTCAGGATAAAGTGCGTTGTCGTGGAAACGACGGACTCAAGGGTGGACAATTTTTCAGACACGAAGCTTGCCACGTCTGACATCGTGTTGCCGCGAATAACGACAGATAAGTCATACACCCCTGACATCAGGTACACTGATTCAACTTCCTGGAATCTGTATATCCGTTCAGCGACTTCATCAAAGCCGACATTTCGTTTCGGAGTGACTTTTACGTCAATCATCGCCGTGACGCCTTCCAGCCCGTCGACTTTGCGCCAGTCGATCATCGCCGCATAATCAATGATGACTTTTTCCTTTTCAAGCTTTTCAATGATGCTTTTGACTTCTTCGGCGGGAATGTTCGCCATTTTAGCGATCGTTTCCGCATCAACGCGGCTGTTTTCGTCTAAAATTTCTAATATTTCTGTTTCTTTTTCCGTCAGCTTCATACATTTCACACCTTTGCATTATCAAAAATCTTCATGACATTATATCACGATTTTCGACAAATGCTAAGAAAAACCCGAAAGAAACCAGAGCTAAAATCTGACAATCAAAAAAGCCTTTACATTACAACAAAGAAAGGACGGCGAAGGCTCTCATGGAAGCTGTTTCACCGATTAAACGGGCCGCGATAGACGGAGTTGAGCTGTATTACGAGCATTATGAAAATCCCGGCAGACAGACACTCGTCTGCGTACACGGTTTTTTATCTTCGGCATTCAGCTTCAGAAAACTGATCCCGCTGCTCAGAAACCATTATGATATTATCGCCGTTGACCTGCCTCCTTTCGGGCAATCGGAAAAGTCACGGACTTTCGTATATACTTACGCAAACCTCGCCAAGCTTCTGATCGGACTTCTGGAAAAGCTCGGTATCAGCCGGGCCGCACTCATCGGCCATTCAATGGGCGGCCAGATTTCCTTATCCGCGTCTCTTCTCAGACCCGAGCTTTTTTCTAAAATCGTCCTGCTGTGCAGCTCGGGGTATTTAAAGCGCTCGCACCCGTCGATTATATTCGGGACGCATCTGCCTTGTTTTGACCTGTATCTTAAGTATTGGCTTTCAAAAGACGGTGTGCTGAAAAACCTGTTAAATGTCGTTCACGACCGGACGCTTATCGATCAGGAAATGATTGACGGTTACGAAAAACCATTTACAGACCGCCAGATTTTCAAAGCGATGACAAGGTTCATCAGACACAGGGAGGGCGATTTAGAGCCCGAGGATTTGAAGAAAGTGCAAAACCCCGCTCTTTTAATATGGGGAGAAGAAGACCGGGTCGTTCCGGTCTCAGTCGGAAAACGGCTTCATGACGACCTGCCGGATTCCATTCTGTATTCACTCAAGGATACGGGACACCTCGTACCCGAAGAGCGCCCGGAGTTTGTTTCAGAGCGGATTTTTGAATTTATTCAATAAAAAAAAACCGGCGGAACCGCCGGTTTTTAAGGGGTGCAGGAGCTGCTTTCTTTTATGAACAAAAGCTGCTCGGCGGCCTTTTGGCAGCCTTCGATCGGAAGCTTTTGCTCAAATGAAGCTTCAAAGATATCCTGAATGGCTGCTGCCAGCTTGTCGGCACGGTCTTCACTGTAGACGGCCTGAACGATGTCGACGGCTTCTGTCTCATAAAAATCTTCTCCATATTTAAACGGGTCCCACTTGGCAATGATTTTCATCATTTCCATGACCGCTTGGCTTTCTTCCATTTTCATCACCGCTTATAATAAAGTTTGCAAATCTATTTTATCATAGATACGCTGTGCAAAATAATGATACTACAGGAGTGACATACATGAACTTTGATCTTCGAGAAAACCGTCTTGGCACACAATCGGTGAAATGGGACAAGGCGGAAGCGTTATTCGGCGTATCGGATGCACTTCCGATGTGGGTTGCCGATATGGATTTCCGCGCTCCCGAAGCTGTCACTGACGCCTTAAAAGCCCGCCTTGACCACGGCATATTCGGTTATACGTCTCCTGACGAAAACACAAGAGAAGCTGTCGCTTCATGGCTTGAGACACGGCACGGCTACCGGCCCGATCCCGCAAGCATCACGTTCAGTCCCGGAGTTGTCACGGCAATCAGCATGGCAGTACAAGCCTTTACCGAACCGGGCGATCAGGTGTTGATTCAATCACCGGTGTATACGCCTTTTTATCAGATGATCAAGGAAAACAAACGGCAGGTTTTACATAACCCATTACGGGAAGAAAACGGCGTCTACTGCATGGATTTTGAGGATCTTGAGAAAAAGCTGAACGATTCTGAGGTCAAGCTGATGATTCTTTGTAATCCCCACAATCCGTCCGGCAGAGCGTGGAGCCGGGATGAGCTTATGAAGCTCGGATCGCTGTGCGCCGCCCATAACGTCACCGTCGTTTCTGACGAGATACATTCCGACTTGATGCTGTACGGAAAGCCGCATACGCCTTTTGCTTCTCTGTCTGAGGAGTTTGCGCGGATTTCCGTTACTTGTGTCGCGCCGAGCAAGACGTTTAATATTGCCGGCATTCAGGCATCCGCCATTATCATTCCCGACCGTTATAAGCGGGCGAAATTCTCCGCCGCATTGCATCAGAACGGGATTTCCAGCCTCAACACATTTGCGGTTGCAGCAATCGAAGCGGCTTATACAAAGGGAGGCCCTTGGCTTGACGCGCTGATTCCTTACATTGAAGGGAATATGAAATTGGCTGAGGACTTTTTAAGAAAAGAATTGCCGAAAGTCCGCATGATGAAACCTGACGCTTCCTATTTGATCTGGATGGATTTCAGCGGATACGGATTTTCGGATGCCGAGCTCAAAGAAAGAATGCTCAAAAAAGGGAAAATCATATTAGAGCCGGGAACGAAATACGGACCGGGCGGCGAAGGATTTATGAGACTTAATGTCGGCTGTTCAGCCGCCGCCGTAAAAGAAGGGCTTGAGAGAATGAAAGCAGCGCTCGCTTAGCAGCGGAAAGAACGCCTTTATCAGACGAGATAAGGGCGTTCGCTTTAGAGAAATATATACTTTTTTTGCCGGTAAAGATGTTATAATAGATTCATATTTACATAGGAAAGGATTTCGCATAAATGGAGATTGTAAAGGATTACCTGCTTCACTTCTCTTTTATTTTATTCCCTATTTTTCTTTATCAAGTCTTCTGGCTCAGCAAGCCCGATTTGCTTGTACCGAGAGCGAACCGCCTGCTGGTCGCCGTATTTGCAGCGTCATCTTCATTATTATGTACGGCTTTTCCCATTCAGGAGCTTCATTCCGTCCGTTACGGTTTGCAGCTGATTCCCATTATCGTCTGCCTGCTTTATTCCGGTACCGCAGCAGGACTTGCCGCAGGGGCGGCATCCGTTTTTTTTCAGCTCATATGGTTTGAACCTTCCGCTCTTTTTTTCTTATCCTTAATTCCTTTTTTAATCATCATCCCTATCCAGCTCCAAACGAAATGGCCTTTTTTCTCAAAGCGGAAGAAACTGCTTTTCGCTCTTCTCATCGGCTGCACTGAAACCGCCTTATTAACCGCATCTGTCTTCATCTATTCCGCGACCAATATTTCCAATTTTCAAAATCTATCTTCCGTTTATTATGAGGCGGCAGTATCCGTTTTTTTTCAAGTCAGCGCCCTTTTGCTGTGCATTTATTTGATTGAGATCATCGATGAGAATGCGTCCATGCGGGCAAGGCTGATTCACTCAGAAAAAATGGCCGTCGTCAGCGAGCTTGCGGCAAGCGTCGCCCATGAAGTCCGCAATCCGCTTACGGTCGTCAGAGGTTTTGTGCAGCTGCTGTTCAGCGGCGAGCAGCTTCATGACAAATCCCACTCCGGATATCAGAAACTTGTGCTGTCCGAACTCGACCGGGCTCAGACGATCATTACGAATTATCTTGATATGGCGAAGCAGGATGACTATGAAAAAGAAAAGTTTGATATTTCTCTGCTCGTAAAGGAAACAGGTTCCTTAATGGAGTCTTATGCCAATTTTAAATCGGTGACCGTGACTGTTCAAAGCGAGCCTGATTTATATGTGTTCGGCGATGTAAAAAAACTGAAACAGGCCTTCATTAATCTGATTAAAAACAGTATTGAAGCCGTGCCCTCTGAAAACGGCCGAATCGAGGTCTCCGTCCAAAAACAGGAAGAGATGATTCTCATTCAGATTACGGATAACGGAATCGGCATGTCCGATGAAGAACTGCAGAAACTCGGCAAACCGTATTATACGCTGAAAACGAACGGCACCGGGCTCGGGCTTACCGTGACATTCTCGATTATTCAGCATCATGAAGGCTCCGTCTATTTCACCAGCGGCGAGTACTCGGGCACAACGGCTTCAGTCAGGCTTCCGGCAGCTGTTCACTAGCCAATCGCGTTGATCTTTTATAGAATAACTAGAGAGAGGTGAACGCTATGAATTCGTTTGAAATCGGCACAATCGTAAAAGGGTTTTATAAAACAGGAGCATACATAGGGGAAGTGACAGACGTCAGGCCCAATCACTATTTAGTGAAAATTAAAGCCGTTCTGACGCATCCCGCTCAAGGAGATCTTCATCATCCGAAGCAGGCGGATGTTCCGTTCTTTCATGAAAGAAGAGCGCTTGCATTCGGGGAACAGACAAACATACCGCATCAGATGGTCAAACCGTTTGATGGCGAAGTTCCTGATTATACGGCTTCCTTACAAGCGGCGTCTGCCCGGCTGAAAGATCAGCTTACAGCGGACGGCTCAGAATGGGCGGAACGTTCGCTCGCCAACTTGGCCGCGTTAGAGCGTGACTATTTTAAAAGAACTTGACCCAGTCGGCATGATTGGGTTTTTTTATGTGGCCCGGCGAAACAGTTCAGTCAGATCGACGCGATCACCGATCGTCGGAGGTTTCGGTTTTTCAAGATATTGTTTATCCCGCTCGACAAGCTTGAATAATTTGTATGTCGTCCGCGCATCATCCAGCGCTTTGTGATGTGTGCCCGTTCCTTTATCGCCATACTCTTCCGCCGCTTTCCAAAGGCCGGTCAATGTTCTGTCGCCGAAGAAGTTTTTGTATTCAAGGGACAGATCCCGAAGTTCTCCTTTGAACGGAAAAGGGATGTGGTTAAACATGCAATTTTGCTTTAACACTTTCATATCCATATTGCCCCAGGTGACGATCGTGCAGTTTTTATCAGGATCAAGCTCATTTAATTTGCGGATGAATTCATTAAACGTGATTCCGCCGTCCACGTCTTTTTGGGTGATGTTCAGAAAGGTTTTGCATCGTTTCGTCAGCTTTGGAAATTTTTTCGGTTTGATATAACTCGAAAACGTTTCAGTCACTTCATCATTCACCGTCTTGACAATCCCCGCTTCAATAATCTCGGGAAAGAAATTTTGCGGGCTGTATTTTCCGTCAGGCATCGTAAATTCAAAATCAATAATGAGCAGACTGCGCTGATCCACTTTTTTACACCTGCCTTTCCTCCGATCAAAAATGATATTTTATGATAGTATATCAGTTTCCCCTCTGAAACTTTCTTCATTTTCTAAAAATAATGAATTTTCCTATATCCGCATCGAAAATACAAATACCGGATTCATTCCTATATACTAATGATTAGACACACGAAAATTAAAGAAGGTGATGTTATTTCTGTCCGTAAGAAGAACTTCGTCGTCATTTGGATTACAAATTTCTTTATTTCCGCCAGCATGACCATGATTGTTCCGTTTCTTTCGTTATATATCGAAACGATCAGCCCCCATTCGGGCGGGTATGTGCAGAGATGGAGCGGGTATGTGTTCGGCGTCACGTTTTTAATGGCGTTTGTGATTTCCCCGTTTTGGGGCAGATTCGGCGATAAGCGCGGCTACAAAAAAATTCTCTTGATCACAGGCACCGGCATTGCCGTCAGCATTTTATTAATGGGGTTTGTGACATCGGTTTATCAGCTGTTTGTCCTGCGGCTGCTTATGGGCCTTGTAACAGGCTTTGTTCCGACATCGCTTGCCATGATTTCGGCGCAGACGCCGAAAGAGACTGCCGGGAAAACGCTCGGCACGCTGCAGATGGGTCAGGTGTCAGGCACTTTATTCGGACCGATGCTGGGCGGGCTGCTCGCTGACAGCTTCGGGTTTACGTACACATTTTTTATTACGTCTTTTGTTATTTTCGTATCCGTGCTTCTCGTTTTATTTCAGGTGAATGAGCAGCCGCTCGGCGAGAAACAAAACAAGCGGAAAACCTATTCCAGAAAACAGGTGCTCTCCTATATTTTTCACCAGCCCGCGCTTTGGGCGATGATGGTGCTTACCATGATCGTGCAGACCGGCAATTTCAGCATCCAGCCGCTGCTCGCTTTATATGTCAATGAGCTGCACGGACCTGTTAATTTAGCCTTTTTCTCCGGAATGGCGTTTTCAGCGACCGGACTCGGAAGCTTATTGCTTGCCCGGAAATGGGGGGACTTCGGCGACCGCTTCGGCCACAGCCGGATCTTAATCGTGCTTTTGATTGCATCAGCGGTGTTTTTTATTCCGCAGGCGCTCGCCTCCTCCCTCTCCATTCTGTTAGTCTTCAGATTTCTGTTCGGCATGGTCATGGGCGGCACGCTCCCCTGCATTACGGCCGCGATCCGCGTCAGGGCGCCGGGCAGCATCCAGGGAGAGGTGCTCGGCTATAACGTCAGCTTTCGTTTTCTCGGAAACGTGCTCGGCCCTCTGCTCGGAGGTGCGGTCTCAAGCGGTTTTTCTATTTCGGCTGCTTTCTACGTCACCGCCTTTCTCTTTTTAATAGGCGCGGGGCTTTTATGGATGGCGGGACATCTGCAAAAGGATACAGCGTCAAATGCGGGCTGACCGGCAGCGATCACGATTTCTTCTAAATTTAACCTTCTCGTATTCTTAAAAGAATGATACGATATGGCTAGAAATCAGGAGAAAAGAGAGTGACCATGGTACGTAAAATAATCGGATGGATTTTGCTGCTCGGCATTATCCCGTTGTGTGCATTTACAGTTATTGCTTCCGGCAAAGAGGTAAAACAAATCAAGCCTTTTGATCAGGTGCTCGATAAACATATTGACTTAAAAGCGATCAACCTGGTTCAAAACAGTTACATGTATGACAGGGACGGAAGCCTTGTTTCTGAGATTGTCAGCGATCATGAGAACCGCGTGATCGTGCCCTTTAATAAAATACCGAATGAGGTAAAACAGCTGTTTTTAACCTCTGAAGACCGCCATTTTTATGAGCATAAAGGGTTTGACTTTATGGGGATGGTCAGGGCGGCCGCCTCCAATTTCAAAGATCATAAAATTGACCAGGGCGCCAGCACCATCACCCAGCAGCTGGCAAGGAATGTGTATTTAAGCCATGAACGCACCTTCAGCCGAAAACTGACGGAGCTGGCCTATTCCTATCAGCTTGAGAAAAAATACAGCAAAGATGAGATTTTAGAAGGCTACTTAAATACGATTTATTTTAATAACGGTGTATACGGTGTCGGTTCGGCGGCACAATTTTATTTCAGCAAGCCGCTGAAATCTCTCACTTTGGGAGAGATGGCTTTTATCTGCGCCATCCCTAATAACCCTACATTATATGATCCTCTCAAGCATTTTGATTATACGAAAAAACGACAAGTCAGATTGCTTAACGGATTGAAAAAAGCAGGCGTTATATCCGGGAAACAGCTGAAAAAAGCCGAAAAGGAAAAGATCAAGCTTGATATAAACGAAAAAACAAATAAATATCCTGACTATGTTTCCTATGTAAATGATGAATTCACACAGCTTGTTTCCTCATCCGAAGGCTATGACAAACGTCTTGAAAAAGCTTCCGGAAAGGCGAAACAAAAAATACAGAGTGAGCTTTCCGACAGAGTCAGCACATTGTTAAAAGACGGCGTGAAGATTTATACGGCGCTGAATCCGTATATGCAAAACCAGGTCGTCGCTCAAGTGAATCAAAATCTTCCGTATGCAGGCGTCCAGGGCGGAGCGGCCGTGATTAATCATCAGACACATCAGATTATCGCGCTTTCAGGCGGGAAAGATTATCATAAATATGATTTCAACCGTGCCTATCAAGCATACAGACAGCCCGGTTCATCCATTAAGCCGCTGCTTGATTACGGACCTTACATTGAAAAGACCGGCGCAACGCCACACAGCAAGATTGACGCAAGCAAATTCTGCAGTGCGGATTACTGCCCGCAGAACTATAATAACCGCACGTACGGCACGGTTACATTGGAAACGGCGTTTAAATACTCGTACAACACACCGGCCATCAGAATCATGGACCGCGTCGGCGTTAATAAGGCGTTCAGCTACCTTGAACCGTTTCATTTCGCGAAGCTGGTCAGCGCGGATTACCGTCTGCCTGCGGCGCTGGGCGGTTTTACAAACGGCATGACGCCGCTTGAAATGACCAATGCGTACACCACGTTCGGCAACAACGGCGTTTATACGCCGAGTCACGCGATTACAAAAGTGACTGATTTAAAAGGAAAAACGATATTAAAATGGAAAGATGAGCCGGCGCAGGTATTCAGCGTGCGGACCAACATGCAGATCAAAGAAATGATGAAAGCCGTCGTCAAAAGCGGAACAGGAAAGAAAGCGAACTTTAAAGCTCCGTACGTCGGCGGAAAATCAGGAACGTCAAATGACTATCACGATATGTGGTTTGTCGGCCTGACGGATGCTTATACGATGGGGGTATGGGTCGGCAAGGATACACCGTCAAGCGTCGAATACCTTCATGACGCAAGCCCTCAGCTTTCGATCTGGAAAAACACGCTGCAGGCAGCTTATTAAAGATAACGGAGGGGATCCGCTTTGAAACCAGCTCAGCTTCCGGACCGCGTGCTTTTGTTTGACGGCGTCTGCAACTTATGCAGCGGCGCCGTTCAATTCATCATTAAACGCGATCCGGCCGGCAAAATCTCATTTGCTTCATTGCAATCAGATACCGCCCGGGAGCTTTTGGCATCAGAAGGACTTCCGACAGAACAATTTGACAGCATGATTTTCATCGAAAACGGGCGGATATACAAAAAATCCGCAGCCGTGTTAAAGGTTTCCCGTCATCTCCGCGGAGCCTGGCGGCTGTCAGCAATTTTTTTCGCAGTGCCCCGCCCCCTCAGGGACAGAGCCTATTCTTTCATCGCCCGGCGCCGTTACAAATGGTTCGGAAAAAGGGAAGCATGCATGCTCCCCTCCCCTGAGATCAAAAACAGATTTTTGTCTTAACAAAAATGGCTAGCTTACACAGGTAAGCTAGCCATTATGCTATTATAAAGCTTAATAAAGATGTACAAAATACCGATAACAAAAGTAAACCAAAACAGAATCTCAAGCAATATAAAACCGATCAGCGAAACAATCGAGAGTGTAGAATAGATTCTGTACACCATGAAAATCAAATAAACGAGCGTAACAACGGCAAATAACGCCGCAATCCAAAAACCATTCTGCACGAGCGCAAAGGAAAGAATTCCTCCGCCTACATAAATTAAAGAGCCTAATCTGATTTTTTTCAGATTGTCCCCTTCAGGGTCATTTGTGAAAAACAAAAGAGACAGCTCTGTCACTGTGTTTGCAATCAGCTTCAAAGCCGAAAAAAGCATAAAATACACAAGGGCGAACGCTGCAAAAAGCGCCAGTCTGATCCCTTTCTCAGAGAAATAATCCAGCATCCCCTGATACATGCCGAGCGTCTGAAGTATCTTCATGACATAAAGCGAGGTAGAAATGGATAATGACGAACTAAAAAGCAGAATCGCAACGAGCGGAAAATAACCCGTCCAATAAGTATTTTTCATATAAAAAGTCCCTTTCTGTAATCTACCTCACTTATTATGGAGGACTTAAAACACATTGACAAGATAAAAAATTCCATTTTTCCTCACTTTTACGAAATAAGGGCCTGATCTTCACAAACAGGCTTTTTCGGAGTAAAGTAGAACGCGGGAATGATAAACGTAAGGAAGGCTGTTATGAAAAAAACATTAAAATTGCAAACCCGATTAACGATATTCGTCTGTATTGTCGTCCTTATCGCACTTTGTATCACCTTTTTCACGATCAGCGTCCAGACCGCGGACCGCGTGAAAGAAGAAGAACGGACAACCGCGCTGCGCACCGCAAAGCTGGTCGCGGAAACACCGAGTGTCGCGCAGGCATTGCAAACAAGAAAAGGGCTGAAAGAGCTCCGGAATTATACACTGGATGTCCAGCATACGACAGGAACCGAATTTGTCGTGGTGATGGATATGAACAGCATCCGCCTCACCCACCCCGACGCAAATAAAATCGGGAAGAAATTCACCGGCGGAGACGAACAGCCGGCAATGCACGGCCATATCAAAACGAGCACATCAGCGGGCACTCTCGGAAAATCCATGAGAGCCTTCGTACCGATCTATGGAAAAGATAAAAAACAAGTGGGCGTCGTTTCGGTCGGAATTTCGCTTAACAAAATACAGGATGTCGTCAGCCACAGTTTGAGACCGCTTTATTTCATCATCTGCGTAAGTATTTTTGTCGGCGTCATCGGAGCCGTGATTGTCGCCCGCACCGTCAAAAACATTATGTACGGTCTTGAGCCTTATGAAATCGCCACCCTCCTGGAAGAGCGGAGCGCCATGCTCGAATCAACGAAGGAAGGCATCCTGGCGGTTGACGCGCGGGGAAAAATTAAGCTCGCCAATGCAGAGGCGAAACGGCTTTTTATTAAAATGGGTATTCCGACTAATCCGGTCGATCAAGATGTGAACGATATTCTCCCGAAAAGCCGGCTGAAACAGGTGATTGACACGAAAAAACCGCTTCAGGACAGGGATATCCGCATTAACGGACTTGAGCTGGTCTTTAATGAAGTTCCGATTCATCTGAAAGGACAAACCGTCGGAGCGATCGCCACGTTCAGGGACAAAACGGAGGTCAAACATTTAGCAGAACAGCTGTCCGGTGTTAAAATGTATGCAAACGCATTAAGAGCCCAGTCTCATGAATTCATGAATAAGCTTCATGTCATTTTAGGGCTTGTCCAGTTAAAAGAATACGATGATCTCGGCACTTACATTAAAGACATTGCCATTCAGCAGAAGACGGAAACAAGCGAGATTATAAGTGATGTCAAAAGTCCGGTTCTCGCAGGGTTTCTTCTGGGAAAACAAAGCTACATACGAGAGCAGGGCGCTGATCTGGACATTCAGCTCGGCAGCCTGATTCCGAATGCGGCGGATCCGGCCGTCATCCATGAGCTCATTACGATTATCGGAAACCTGTTAAACAACGCGCTCGACGCGGTGGCGCAGATGCCGAAAAAAAACATTACGTGCTCGATGCGGTTTCAGGATCGCCAGCTTGATATAGAGATTACGGACACGGGAGCCGGCATGTCTGCGGCAGACCAAGCCCGTATTTTTGAACAAGGTTATTCCACGAAAGGGACAAACCGGGGGTTCGGCCTCTATTTCACCCAGCAGGCAACAGAAAATTTAAAAGGCCATATGATTGTGACAAGTGAAAAGAATGAAGGAACGACTTTCAGTCTTCGCATTCCGTATGAACCGAAGGAGGAAAATGATGATTAATGTACTCATAGTTGAAGACGACCCCATGGTGGGTGAATTAAATAAACGCTATCTCAGCCAGATTGAAGGATTTCAGCTGAAAGGGATCGCATCATCCTTTCAAAGCGCGCTGCACGTGCTGAGCGAGCATCATATCGATCTCATCCTTCTTGACATTTACATGCCGGGAAAAAACGGGCTTGAGCTTTTAACGGAAATCCGCAAGCAGAATGAATCGGTTGATGTCATCGTCATTTCGGCCGCAAGCGAGCTGGACGTCATTAAAAAAACGCTTCGGTACGGCGCCGTCGATTATTTAATCAAACCATTTGAATTTGACCGCTTTCAAACCGCTCTTTCCGACTACAGACGCAAGCAGAAAGTTTATCAATCACACAGAAGCATGACACAGAAAGAATTGGATGCCGAGCTTTTTCAAAAGAAAGAAGCGGCGGAAAAGGTTCACCTTCCGAAGGGATTGACAAAGAGCACGCTTAAACTCATCTGGGCGAGCATTGAGTCTTTCGGCGACGGCTCTTTTACCACGGAAGATCTCGCCAAGCATACTGAAATCTCGCAAGTCTCCATCCGGAAATACCTTAAATTTCTGGAAGACATACAAGTGCTGAATGTAGAGATGGCGTACGGCACGATCGGCAGACCCGTCTTTCAATATCATATCAACACCGGCAATGTCAGCAGCATCAAACAATATTTATAATGT
Source organism: Bacillus sp. NEAU-CP5 (assembly GCF_026420705.1). Taxonomy (NCBI): domain Bacteria; kingdom Bacillati; phylum Bacillota; class Bacilli; order Caryophanales; family Bacillaceae; genus Bacillus; species Bacillus sp. NEAU-CP5. Next base: position 62,226 of record NZ_JAPMOV010000003.1, read on the forward strand.
CAAAAAGCGCCGTTTCGCTGTGAACGGTGCTTTTTTACTGTCATATCCCGTGACAAAAGGCTTGAGATTCCTTTTTGATATGCTATATAAGGATAATGACCCGGCTGATCCTCCTCTGTTTTAACCAGATGAGGAAGGCGATTCATAAAATTGATATTTTTTAAAAAATAAGCAAATTTCTATTTATTTATGGCGGGTAAAATGATAAATTATGATTGGTTAGCAGATCTTTTCAGATAAGTCATAAGTCCCGAACCCGGAAGAGACAGCCGCTCAAGGCGGGAAAAAAAGAGACGTCTCATCATTATTATCAGAAAGTTTTTTCGATTCTGCATCCGGCACGGGGACTCAAGTCTGAATTGAACGGCACAGCCATATTTTACAGGGGGGTTATATCTTTGAAAAAACGCAAAATCGGAATGGCGATGGCGCTCATCGCAGCGGCCGGAACCATATTAAGCGCATGCGGTTCAAGTGACAAAGCAAACGGCTCCGGCAGCAAAAACTTTACCGTCGGCATGGTAACGGATATCGGCGGTGTTGATGACAAATCATTTAACCAGTCCGCCTGGGAAGGCATCCAGGCATTCGGAAAAGACAACGGGCTTACAAAAGGCAAAAGCGGTTTTGACTATCTTCAATCAAAATCAGATGCAGATTATACAACGAACTTAAATAAATTAGCGCGGGAACACTTTGACCTGATTTACGGCGTCGGGTATCTGATGCAGGATTCCATCAGCGAAATCGCCGATCAGCGCAAAGACACAAATTTTGCGATCATTGATGCCGTTGTCAAAAAAGACAACGTGGCGAGCCTTACATTTAAAGAGCAGGAAGGCTCATTCCTCGTGGGAGCGGCCGCTGCGCTATCGAGCAAAACGGGAAAAGTCGGATTCGTGGGCGGAATGGAGTCTGAATTGATCAAAAAATTCGAAATCGGCTTCCGCGCGGGTGTACAAGCCGCAAATCCGAAAGCGACCGTCGAAGTGAAATATGCGGGCGGGTTTGACAAAGCCGATGTCGGCAAGGCGACGGCTGAAAGCATGTACAAATCAGGCGTTGACGTCATTTATCACGCGGCCGGCGCAACGGGAACGGGCGTCTTCACAGAAGCGAAAAATCTGAAAAAAGAAGATCCGAAGCGGAACGTATGGGTTATCGGTGTTGATAAAGACCAGTACGCGGAAGGCCAAGTCAAAGGCACAAAAGACAATGTCACTCTCACATCAATGGTCAAAAAAGTGGATACTGCCGTGGAGGACTTAACGAAAAAAGCGAGTGACGGTAAATTCCCGGGCGGCAAAACATTAACATACGGTTTGGCGCAAGATGCAGTCGGCATCTCGGATCATAAGGAGAACCTTTCTGACGATGTCATCAAAGCAACAGACGATTGGAAGAAGAAAATCGCGGACGGACTCGAGATCCCTTCAACTGAAAAAGAATTGAAATCCTTCAAGGCTGAGTAAGAACCAGGGGATAAGGAGACTTCCGTGCTTATCCCCTCTCTTTTTTGAAAAGAGCGGTGAAGGAAAAGCTGCATCTCTTGCAGCTTTTCTTTTGCCAAGCTCTTTCTCATCAAAGTATCTCTGAAAAGGAGCGACAAATCGGTGGATTATATCATTGAAATGCTTAATATACGCAAGGAATTTCCCGGAATCGTCGCCAATGATGACGTCACGCTTCAAGTGAAAAAAGGCGAAATACACGCCCTTCTCGGTGAAAACGGCGCCGGAAAATCGACACTCATGAACGTTTTATTCGGCCTGTATCAGCCGGAAAAAGGCGAGATCCGGGTGCGTGGCGAACGCGTTCACATCAACAGCCCGAACAAAGCCAACGATCTCGGCATCGGGATGGTACACCAGCATTTTATGCTTGTGGATACCTTCACCGTCTCAGAAAATATCATTCTCGGAAAAGAGCCGAAAACTTTCGGCCGAATTGACAGACAGCGCGCCGCCCGGGACGTGCGTGATATTTCCGACCGTTACGGCCTGCACATTGATCCTGAAGCCAAAGTTGCCGATATCTCCGTCGGTATGCAGCAGCGGGCGGAAATATTAAAGACCCTCTACCGGGGCGCCGACATTCTCATTTTTGACGAGCCGACCGCGGTGCTGACTCCGCACGAAATTCAAGAACTGATTCAGATTATGAAAAATCTTGTCAATGTAGGAAAATCAATTATCCTCATCACCCACAAATTAAAAGAGATTATGGAAGTCTGCGACCGTGTCACCATCATCCGGAAAGGAAAAGGCATTACAACACTTGATGTCGCACATACGGATCAAGATGAACTGGCAAGCCTTATGGTCGGACGCGAAGTGTCATTCAAGACGGATAAACAGCCGGCTGAACCGAAACAAGAAGTGCTTTCGCTTTCTGATGTAACGGTGAAAGACGCGCGCGGCGTTGAGGCGGTCAAACAGCTCTCCCTCTCTGTCAGAGCCGGTGAAATCGTCGGCATTGCGGGCGTTGACGGAAACGGCCAGTCTGAATTAATTGAAGCCATTACAGGTCTCAGAAAAACAAATGCCGGCACGATTACGTTAAACGGCAAACAGCTGCAAAATATGCCGCCCAGGAAAGTCACTGAATCCGGCATCGGGCATATTCCGCAGGACAGGCATAAACACGGGCTCGTCCTTGATTTTCCGATCGGAGAAAATATCGTGCTGCAAAGTTATTACCAAAAGCCCTACTCTTCTTTCGGCATATTAAATAAACACACGATTTATGACAAAGCGCGAAGCCTGATTGAAGAATACGATGTCAGAACACCTGATGAATATACGCCTGCGCGCGCTCTCTCCGGGGGGAATCAGCAAAAGGCCATTATCGGCCGGGAAGTGGACAGAAATCCGGATCTTTTAATTGCGGCCCAGCCGACGCGGGGACTCGATGTCGGCGCGATTGAATTCGTCCATAAAAAGCTCATTGAGCAGCGTGACGCCGGTAAAGCGGTGCTTCTGTTATCTTTTGAACTTGATGAAATAATGAATCTCAGCGATCGCATCGCCGTCATCTTTGAAGGCAGCATCATCGCAAACGTCAATCCGCTTGAAACAAACGAGCAGGAGCTCGGACTTTTAATGGCGGGTAGTAAGCAAATGGAGGCGGGGAAAACACATGATTAATCGACTTTCTCATCTGGCTGTGCCGCTGATTGCGATCATCCTTGGATTAGCTGCGGGTGCGGTCATCATGCTCGCCAGCGGCTACAATGTCGTAAGCGGGTATTCGGCTCTTTGGAGCGGCATTTTCGGTGAAGTGTATTACATCGGGGAATCGATCCGGCAGATTACGCCATATATTTTGTCCGGATTGGCCGTGGCATTCGCATTTCGGACCGGCCTTTTTAATATCGGGGTTGAAGGACAGCTCCTTGTCGGCTGGACCGCCGCGGTGTGGGTCGGCGCTTCCTTTGACGCCCCCGCTTACATCCACCTTCCGCTTTCATTATTGGCGGCTGCGGCTGCGGGCGGCATTTGGGGCCTGATTCCCGGATTTTTAAAAGCCCGTTTTTTTGTCCACGAAGTGATTGTCACGATCATGATGAATTATATCGCTCTTCATTTAACCAATTATCTCATTTCCGATGTCATGACGGACCACCGGGACAAAACAGACAAAATTCATGAAAGCGCGTCGCTCCGCTCCCCGTTTTTAGAGCAGCTGACAGATTACTCCCGCCTTCATTGGGGCATTCTGATCGCTCTGTTTGCGGCAGTCCTCATGTGGTTTATCATTCATAAAACAAAAAGCGGATTTGAATTCCGGGCTGTCGGCTTTAACCAGCACGCCGCACAATACGCCGGAATGAGCGTCAGAAAAAATATGATGTACGCCATGATGATTTCCGGCGCCTTCGCAGGGCTTGCCGGCGCGATGGAAGGACTCGGAACCTTTCAATATGCGGCGGTTAAGGGCGCCTTTACCGGCGTCGGCTTCGACGGCATTGCGGTTGCGCTTCTCGGCGGCAGCACGGCAATCGGCGTTGTTCTGGCGGCATGTCTTCTCGGCGGCCTTAAAGTCGGGGCATTAAATATGCCGATTGAATCCGGGGTGCCTTCTGAAGTCGTTGACATCGTCATCGCCATTATTATTTTGTTTGTGGCATCAAGCTACGCCATCCGTCTCATCCTTGATAAATTGAAGAAAAAGGGGGCGAAGTAAGTGGACTTCCTGCAGATTTTATCCATTATTGTCCCGGCAACACTCGTATATGCGGCTCCGCTTATTTTAACCGCTCTCGGCGGCGTGTTTTCTGAAAGATCGGGAGTTGTCAACATCGGTCTTGAAGGACTGATGATTATCGGCGCCTTTACAAGCGTCATGTTCAACTTATTTTTCGGACGCGAGCTTGGCGCCGCCGCTCCGTGGCTCGCTCTGGCTGCGGCTATGATTGCCGGCGGTCTGTTCTCACTGATCCACGCGGCTGCCGCGGTTTCTTTCCGCGCCGATCAGACGGTAACCGGTGTGGCGATCAATATGCTCGCGTTAGGAGCGACACTGTTTATCGTCAAGCTGATTTACGGAAAGGCGCAGACTGATAAAATCCCGGAGCCCTTTTACAAAACGAACATTCCCGGGTTAAGCGATATTCCGGTTTTAGGAAAGATTTTCTTTTCAGACGTATATTATACGTCGATTTTAGCCATCGTACTGGCCTTTGTTTCCTGGTTTATTTTATTCAAAACGCCGTTCGGCCTTCGCATCCGTTCTGTCGGGGAACATCCGATGGCGGCCGATACGATGGGAATCAACGTGTTCGGCATGCGCTATATCGGCGTCATGATCAGCGGGCTGTTCGGCGGGCTCGGCGGCGGTGTGTATGCTTCCACGATCGCGCTTGATTTCACGCACTCCACCATTTCCGGACAAGGCTTTATCGCTCTCGCCGCGCTGGTTTTCGGCAAATGGCATCCGATCGGCGCGCTCGGGGCTGCGCTGTTCTTCGGGTTTGCGCAGAGTTTGAGCATTATCGGCTCGCTTTTGCCCCTGTTCAAAGACATTCCGAATGTATACATGCTGATGGCTCCTTACATTCTGACCATTCTCGCGCTTGCCGGCTTCATCGGCCGCGCGGATGCGCCTAAAGCCAACGGCATCCCTTATATTAAAGGAAAACGCTGATTGCCACACAAAAAGAGTTCCGCACCCTGGTGCCGGAACTCTTTTCATCTATATACGATTCTGATATACTCACGCGGCTGAAACGGCGTTTGCATTGATTCAGCCGCACTCAGCTTGTCTTCTGCGTATTCCGCACCGAGAAAAAAACGCTCCCAATCATCTGCCTCCGTCTGCTGCCGCGTTTTGCAGAAATCATCTGCTATGAATGTTCCTGCAATAATAGAACAAAATATTCCAATACAAGCCGCCGCCTTTCTCTTCATCTGACCAGCTCCTTTTGTAAAGCTTGATCTGAAAAAGAAATGTATATACAAAGATCCGGATATTTGATAAATTTATTTTGGGTTCAAAAGACCACAAAAACACAAAGAGGAATACATTATGCCGTAGCAGGGTAAAAAAAAGTGCGATATAATTTGTACTGGGTCCTATGACCGTGAATTGATTGATTCATTCTGACATAAAGCAGTTGCTTGATGAAAAAACAAGCAAAGGAGGTCTTCTGTTGCAGCTGTTACATTTCGCGATTTTGGCGCCTTTTTTATTTGCATTTATCGTTCCCTTTCTTTATAAACGGGTAAAACAAGTCCATACAGGCTGGTTTGTGCTGACAGTGCCCGTTGTGCTGTTTGTTTACTTTATCAGCAAGCTCCCTGTCACAATGGCTGGAGAAACCGTCCGGTATGCGGCCGAATGGATTCCGTCCCTCGGTATTAACTATACCGTTTATATTGACGGACTCGGGCTGTTATTCGCTTTACTGATTACGGGCATCGGCTCTTTGGTGACGCTTTACAGTATTTTTTACTTATCGAAGGACAAAGAAAAGCTCGGCCCCTTTTATGTGTACCTGCTGATGTTTATGGGCGCGATGCTCGGCGTTGTGCTCGTCGATAACGTCATCGTGCTTTATATGTTCTGGGAGTTGACAAGCCTGTCATCCTTCTTATTAATCGGGTATTGGCATAAGCGGAAGAAATCACGCTACGGGGCGGAAAAATCACTGCTGATTACCGTCGGCGGCGGGCTGTGCATGCTCGGCGGCTTTATCCTGCTGTATCTGATGACGGATTCTTTCAGTATCAGGGAAATGGTTAACCAGGTGCATATTATCGCAGGCCATCCGTTCTTTATTCCGGCGATGGTTCTCCTGTTATTGGGGGCCTTTACGAAATCAGCGCAGTTTCCGTTTTATATCTGGCTGCCTGATGCCATGGAGGCGCCGACTCCTGTCAGCGCCTATCTGCACTCGGCTACAATGGTGAAAGCGGGTATTTATCTGATTGCCAGATTCAGTCCGGTTTTTGCTTTTTCACCCGTCTGGTTTTGGACGGTTGCCTCAGTCGGTCTGATCACGATGGTATGGGCTTCCTTTAATGCGATTAAACAAACCGATTTAAAAGCGATTCTGGCATTTTCCACAGTCAGCCAGCTCGGTATGATTGTATCGATGCTCGGCGCAGGAGCCGCCGCGCTTCATTATCAGCATTCAGAGTATTTTACGGCGGCTGTCACCGCGGCTGTGTTTCACTTAATTAACCATGCTACTTTTAAAGGAAGTTTATTTATGGCGGTCGGCATTATCGACCATGAAACGGGAACGCGGGATATCCGCAGGCTCGGCGGCCTGATGGCGCTCATGCCGGTAACGTTTACCGTTTCACTGATCGGAACGTTTTCCATGGCCGGCCTCCCTCCGTTTAACGGCTTTTTAAGTAAAGAAATGTTCTTTACAAGTATGCTGCGGATTGCTCATGCAGATATTTTCAGCCTGGATACGTGGGGCGTGCTGTTCCCCGTTCTCGCATGGATCGGGAGCGTCTTCACTTTCATCTACAGCATGAAGCTGTTTTTCAGAACGTTCAGCGGCGCGCGTAAATCTGCTCAGCTTGAAAAGACGCCGCATGAAGCTCCGCTCGGCATGCTGATTTCGCCGGTGATTCTTGCCGCTTGCGCCGTCAGTCTGTTTTTTGCCCCGAACGTTTTGTCTTACAGCCTGATTGAACCGGCGATGAACTCCATTTATCCGGCTCTGTTAACCGGCGGAGATACATTCCATGTCCATATTTCCCAGTGGCACGGGGTGACGGCTGAGGTAATGATGACCCTCGGCATCATCATTGTCGGCACGATCGGTTACGTAACGCTGTCTAAATGGGAGCGTCTGTACGGTCTGTTTCCGAAAAAACTGACGCTGAACAAGCTTTACGATGCGGTGACGGGCAGTATGGAAAAAAAATCTTACCAGCTGACGTCATCTTATATGACCGGATTTTTGCGGGATTATCTGCTGTATATCTTTACGTCGTTTATCATTCTCATCGGAGCGGCGTTCGTCATGAAAGGCGGCTTTTCCATGACAGCGAAAGGCATGGCTGAGATCGGCCTGTATGAAATCGTGCTGTCCCTCGTTATGGTGAGCGCAACGATTGCGACTGTGTTCGCCAAATCGCGGCTGACGGCCATTATCTCACTCGGTGTTGTCGGGTACACACTCGCGCTGTTTTTCGTGATTTTCAGAGCGCCCGATCTGGCGCTCACGCAGCTTGTCATTGAGACGATATCCGTCGCCTTGTTTCTTCTTTGTTTTTACCATCTGCCGAAAATGCGGCGGAAAAAGAAGACAAGAACATTCCGGATGACGAATTTTATCATTTCTCTCGGTGTCGGCGTTATCGTGACAATGCTCGGAATCGCGTCTTCCAGCGAAAAAACAAAAGACAGCATCTCCTCCTTTTTCACCGCTTACAGCCATAAGCTCGGGGGAGGAAACAATATCGTCAACGTCATCCTCGTTGATTTCAGGGGATTTGACACGATGTTTGAAATCACGGTGCTGTCGATTGCCGCACTCGGGATTTACAGCATGATCAGAACAAAAGTAACAGAGGAGGGAGAAAAGCGTTGAGACAGCCAAAAACAAACGACATCATCCTTCAGACGGCAACGAAGCTTGTATCTTTTATCATTCTGCTTTTCTCTTTCTATTTATTTTTATCGGGGCATAACGCCCCCGGCGGAGGATTTGTCGGCGGACTGATTACGTCTTCGGCCATCGTGCTGCTGCTTTTGGCCTTTGATTTAAAAACCGTCAAATCGATTTTGCCCGTCAATTTTATTTATGTGGCGGGCGCGGGTCTGCTTATCGCGATTGCAACGGGTGCAGGTTCGTTCTTATTCGGAGCGCCCTTTCTCACCCATACATTCGGCCATTTTCATCTCCCGGTGCTCGGGAATACGGAGCTTGCGACGGCCACTTTGTTTGATTTAGGTGTGTATCTCGTTGTTGTCGGCGTGACGATGACCATTATTCAAACGATTGGAGAGGAAGAATAGTGGAAATCTTAATGTCTGTCATTGCCGGTATTTTGTTTATGGCGGCAACCTACCTGCTGCTTTCTAAAAGTCTGCTGCGCGTGATTATCGGCACCGCGCTTTTGAGCCACGGCGTCCATTTGCTGCTCCTGACCATGGGCGGACTGAAAAAAGGCGCTCCTCCCATACTGGGCGGAAAAAGCACGTCCTTTGTCGATCCGCTGCCGCAGGCACTCATACTGACGGCGATCGTTATTTCGTTCGGCGTCACGTCCTTCCTGCTTGTGATGGCGTTTCGCGCCTATCAGGAACTGAAAACGGACGATATGGATCGAATGAGGGGAAATGATCAACATGAATAACTTTGTGATATTGCCTATTCTGGTGCCGCTGCTTGCCGCAGTGCTGCTGATTTTTATGAACAGGCACGTGATGCTGATGCGGATATTCAGCACTGCCGCTTCCTGTGTCTCCATCGTCATCAGCGCCGCTCTCGTTCAGACGGTTTTCACACACGGGATTCAGACGCTGACACTCGGCGGCTGGAAAGCGCCGTACGGCATTGTGCTCGCCGCGGATCAGCTTGCCGCACTGCTTGTTTTGACAACCGCCATAATTGGGCTGCTCGTCACCCTGTACTCCTTCCGCTCCATCGGAGAAAAAAGGGAGCGCGCTTTCTATTATTCAGGGGTGCAGTTTCTTCTGGCCGGCGTAAGCGGAGCGTTTTTGACGGGTGACCTGTTCAACATGTACGTCTTTTTTGAGCTTCTGCTTATCGCGTCCTACATGCTGATCGTGCTTGGCGGAACGAAAATTCAATTAAGAGAATCATTGAAGTATATCGTGTTTAACATTGTGTCATCCGCGTTTTTTGTCATCGGCGTCGGTTACTTATATGCGGTGACGGGCACGCTGAATATGGCTGATCTAAGCGTAAAAATAAGCGAATCGGGCCAGACCGGGCTGATAACCGTGATCGGCGTCCTTCTTCTCGTCGTTTTCGGTTTAAAGGGCGGGATATTCCCGCTGTATTTCTGGATGCCGGGCTCTTATTACGCCCCGCCGGCTGCAATTTCGGCTTTATTCGGGTCTCTTTTGACGAAAGTCGGCCTGTATGCCATTTTAAGGGTATTCACCCTGATCTTTATTCACGATACGGGCTTTACCCACCAATTGATGATGTGGCTTGCGATGCTGACGGTGCTATTCGGCGTAATCGGATCTATCGCCTTTTCGGATGTCATGAAAATCGTCATCTACAATATTATTACAGCCGTCGGCGTGATTTTGTTCGGCATTGCCATGAACACGCCGGCCTCCATTCAAGGAGCGGTTTATTACTTGATTCACGATATGCTGATTAAAGGAGCGCTGTTTATGCTTGCCGGCACGCTTATCGCATTGACAGGCACTGCCAGCCTGCATAAAATGGGCGGACTGATCACCCGTTATCCCGTTTTAGGATGGATGTTCTTTATTTCAGCCATATCTTTGGCCGGCATCCCGCCGTTCAGCGGATTTGTGGGCAAGCTGAAGATCGCGGAAGGCGGGTTCGATAAGGGGGAAACATTGTTTTCCGTATTGATTCTCTTATCAAGCCTGCTTGTGCTCTATTCCGTGCTGAAGGTTTTTACGACGGCTTTTTGGGGGGAAGAAAAAGAAATCCCCGGCGCAGGCGGACGGTCCGCAAAAGGACTTCTTTATCCGGCAGCCGCTTTTCTCCTTTTGTCGCTTCTGTTCGGGCTCGGAACCGAATGGGTTTCACCGTATGTCAATCAGACGGCTGAGAATCTGCTGAATCCGGAAAAATACATTGAAGCTGTTTTGAAGGAGTAGATGGCATGGCTTTTCAACTATTATTAAATGTTCTTCTCGCTGTTTGCTGGATGTTTCTCACAAACAGCCTCAGCACGGCGGGTTTTATAACCGGATTTATCGCGGGCTTGGCGGCGCTGTTTTTTTTCCGGCGCTTCTTCTCGCGGCCGTTTTACATTTGGAAAATATGGTCAGTCATCAGACTGGTGCTGATCTTTATAAAGGAATTATATTTGGCCAATGTCAGCGTGCTGAAAACCGTTATAGCGCCGAAACTGAACATCCGCCCGGGCATTTTCGCGTTTAAGACGGAATTGACGGAGGATTGGGAGATCACGCTACTCTCGCTGTTAATCACTTTAACACCGGGTACGCTCGTGATGGATATCTCCGATGACCGGTCGATTCTCTATATACACGCCATGGATATTGAAGATGCGGAGAAAGCGATCCACGACATCCGCGTCTCTTTTGAGAAAGCCATTCAGGAGGTGAGCCGCTGATGTTTACGTTTATTCTGCAATTATCACTCGGCATTATGGCGGTTTCGACTCTTCTGTACGTCATTCGCGTCATGAAAGGGCCAACGATACCGGACCGGGTCGTCGCGCTTGATGGGATCGGCATTAATCTGATTGCCATGACCGCGCTTGTATCCATTCTCTTAAACACATCGGCCTTTTTGGACATCATTCTGCTGCTTGGCATTTTATCGTTTATCGGCACGATTGCCTTTGCTAAGTTTTTGGAGAAAGGAGAGATTATCGAAAATGATCGAAATCGTTAAATGGGCTGTCGCCGTTTGTATTCTGATGGGATCGCTGATCTGCCTGGTCGCGTCTTTCGGCACACTCAGACTTCCTGATGTGTATACGCGCGCCCACGCCTCTTCAAAAGGCTCGACACTCGGCGTTAATTTGGTATTGCTCGGGGTGTTAGGCTACTTGTGGATGCTGACCGGAGAAATTTCTGTAAAAATACTGCTCGGCATCATTTTTATCCTGCTGACGGCGCCGGTCGGAGCGCACCTCATATGCAGGGCCGCGTACAATTCGGGAGCGGCGCTTGATAAAAGAAGCGTTCAGGATGATTACAAAGGGATCAGAAACTTTGTGATCAAACGAAAAGAAGATTCATATTTGTAAAAACAAACAGCCGGACGATTCAGGGTTCCGGCTGTTTGTTTATTTTGTTATAACAGCCAGCGTGCAGCGGGAAACACAGATCAGCCTTTCTCGTTCATCGAAAATGTTAATCCCGTACACAATGGTTGCCCTGCCTGTGTGAACGGGTTCCGCTATCGCCGTGACCGTTCCGCCCTCTTTCACGGACTTTAAATGATTGGCATTAATCTCAAGCCCGACACACGCCTGTTTCGACCGGTCGATAAAATGCTGGGCCCCGACACTTGCAACAGTCTCCGCCAGCGCTGCTGACGCGCCCCCATGCAGATATCCGAAAGGCTGCACCGTCCTCTTATCCACCGGCATCACCGCCACGCATCTCTCCGGCGTGTTTTCAGTGATTTCAATACCGAGTGCGCCGAGCAATGTATTGTTCAGATTCATAGGTCATTCTCCCTTCAAGATTTATAGTACGTTATCTGACTTGGCGATCAGCACCGCTTCAGTTCGGGAGCCGACATTCAGCTTATTAAAAATGGATGTCAGGCTGTATTCAATCGACCGCTTGCTTAAGTGAAGCGCATCTGCGATTTCCTGATTGGTCAAACCTTTTTCGACCTCTTGGAGAATATGGCGCTCTCTCGGGGTTAACCGATCCTGCTCACTTTGAGGGGAAGAAGACGTTTTTGTTTTTTGCTGGGTCATCAGCTGTTTGAAATAGGAGAAATCAACTAAAATCTGTCCGTTCAGCACATGATATATGTATTGCATGATTTTCTCTTTAGATTCGGTTTTGCTGATGGCGCCATGCAGGCCCGCGCGGATGGATTCTTCAAAATAATCTTCAACCTCATAGCCTGTGTAGACAATGATTTTGCAGAGAGGATTCTCTTTTAAGATTTTCTTGGAAAGCTCTATGCCGCTGATGTCATCACCCAGATTTAAATCCATTAATATGAGATCGTAAGCTGAAAAATCATGCCGGAGAACGAATTGTTCACTGGCATCAGGACTAAGGCAATCGACAGAAAGATTCGTGTCCGTTTCCAGAATCGTCTTGGTGCCCTCCATGACAGCCGGATGATCATCAATCACTAGTATCTTTTTCATGGTTTCCTCCCTTTTACTCACTCATTTCCATTTTATTAAAAAGACTTGGCTTCTGCCAAGTCGATTTGGTGATAAATTGGTTACAATTCCATTTCAATATCCGCTTTAAAACCGTTTCCTTCACTTGTGTCGATTTTCATCCGTCCGTCAAGCGCACGGACGCGCTCCTTAATACCCGAAAGACCCATGCTCATCGACTGTCCGCCGCCTTCTTCCCGATTGCAGCCGACACCGTCGTCTTCATAATGCAGAATCACTTTATTTTGAATGCTGATCAGCATAATCAGCACCTCATTCGCCTGTGAATGCTTCATGGCGTTCGAAAGAAATTCCTGAATAATGCGGTACAAATTCAGCTGCGTATCCAAATCCAGCGCCGCCGTAAACCGGCCCGTATTCAGACGGATATGAAACGGCGCACGCTCCTGCTGCTGCGCGGCAAGCTTGGATACCGCCTTGACCAGACCCAAATCATACAGCAGCTGAGGCCGAAGCTCATGGCACGTCTCCCGGGTCATCAAAATGACATCCGACATCTGCTCATTCATCTGATGAAGCTTGTCCTGCACCTCTATGTGGCAAGGCTCTTCTTTCTTAAAATCGGCCAGAAACAGCTCACACTGGCGCTTCAAAGAAATCAAATCCTGCAGCACCGAATCATGCAGATCACGGGCCAAATCCGAACGCTGCTTTTCCTCGATTGTAAACATCAGCTTTTTGAGCCAGACCGGGTTTGTCTCCTGTTTCTTTAAATCTTCGAGATGATTCATAAGTTCTTCGATTTTCATCACGTTTTCTATTGAAACATTAACGTAAAAAGATAATGTTTTTAACCAAGAAATTTCTTCACGTGATAAACGGGGCGTATTCATCTTAGACAAACAGAGAACAACGAATGATCTATCTCCCCGTTCTCCTACTTTCATTGCGAAACCTTGATTAAACTCCGTTATTTTTCCTATTTCAACAGTAACACTATTTAAAAGCACTTGATAATCATCTATCAAACTTGAATCTCTTTCGTCAAATGCCTTTACATTCCCATCATACGTAACTTCAAATATATACACTTTACTTGTAAGAGTTACTTCGAGAATGGTGGTTTTTAATTCTCCAAAAACCTGATTTAAAGAAGACGAGTTTCTGATTAATTGGGTAAACTTATAAATACTGTCTTGGTAATTGAATCTTTCAGAGACCCTTTTTAATTTAAACCGGAAATCGAGTATTTCTTTATAATAAAAAACAGCTAACATTAAAATATAAATTAAAAATGTCAGTTTGAGATTGTAAAAATTTTCTTCCGGCTCACGTAATAACTCAATTGTCGTAACCAGAATTATAGTTGGGGTTAACGCTAAAAAGCCGTAATATTTTAACTTACTTAAGATAAAATCAACGTTATATATTTTATTCGACATGAATTGATATACAAGTGAAAAAGGTATCAGCAGCATAAATGACGCTGTTAAGAAAGAAGAGACATAATAATCATTAAAAAATACATACGGTATAAGATACAGACATAAAAAAGGCGAAAATGCCAATATATTTATAACTACGAGCACCTTTATAATATGTGCCTGATCAGTATCTTTGTTTCTTCTCAAAATAACAATAAAGTAATATGCTACAATCAAAAAAAGAAGAAAAAACGAAATCAAATTAAATTTTGGAATAAAATCACCAAAAGATAATCGCGACCGAAATAATTCAAATAATATATTTATAGTTGGAAATAAATACAAAACGAAAACTTTTTTGCTGAAAAGCACTGTACCTAATTCTTTAAAGTAATGATAAAGAAACAGAAGATAATTTAAAGGTACAGTTATTAATGTTAACAACATAATGCATCTGCTAAGCAAATCACCTTTTGCCGATCCTCCAGCACTGATATATGCGATTGAAGCAGACAAAAGAAATACAATTAGCACCAAAGCAGATTTCAAGTTTTTTTCTTCATTTATCTTGATGATGAAGAAACAGCAAAATAAACATACTACATAAAAAATTATCGGTATTAAGTAAGTACTGAAGTTCCTATCATTAAATAAATTGAGCTTAATCTCAATATCATGACCGTTTCTATCAACGACCATCGAGTTTACATTTTTCAGCTTATTCATTTGAATATTAATTGACTTTACATTTTGGCCGTTAATATTCTTTACTATATCTCCCTTTTGCACTCCGGCGTAATATGCCATTGTAAAATCTTCTACATCTTTTATTTTAATTTCGCCCTGTTTATTTTCAGAAATGGTGGCGCCGACTAAAAGATTATTTGTGCTTATATAAGTCAGATAAATGACATATACCAATGTAAGCAGAATTAAGACAACTGAAATCTTATTGTACTTGGACTTCATTTATATCATCCTCAATATTTCCAATCACCGCCGAAAGAAATAACATCTATACCCTTAAACGCATTTATAACACAATCTGTTTGATCCTGGCTAACTCCAATCAGACTAGCATTGCCTTCAATCACTTTATTTAAAACTTCTGGATTTTTGGTTAAGTATCCTACAATTTCCTGCATTATTTTTCATCCTCCTCTAAATTAACAATCGCATTTAATAAAGCTTCCGTTTTATTTCTTTCTATCTCCAATTCAAATATCTTACTTTTTATTTTTTTTAACGACAAATGCTTCAAAACCAATAAGTATTGGGTTACACCTGCTTCAATTAATTTCTTTTTTATGTCTCGAGTCTTTAAGGTTTTGAATAACTCCGGGTTTTCATACCATTGTAAGATTTCTTCAGAAGCTTTATTGAATCTCTTTTTTAAGTATAAATAAGCAAGTGTATTTTTGCGTTGAACAAAATCATTATTCAAGTAAAACAAACCTTGATAATCATTATCAATCTGGGATATTATTCCGAGTTCATATGAATATGATTGAACGATTGGGTTTAACTTTCCTGTCGCCAGCATCGCTCCCATAACGCAAGGCATTGCAGTTAAAGAGCCCGATTTATTCTTAATCATTTTCAAGCACTCTTCTTCAGTTTGCGGTGCATTCAAAATATCATCTTGCTGGCCCTCAATTGAATTCAATGCAAAGTTTAATATTTGCTTAAGAAAATCCAGATTTTCACTAACCTGATTCATAACCTGTATACTTAATGTATAGAGGGCCGTTACAGTATTCAGCGTAATGGGGAGACCTGTTTTCATCCATTCCATTTTCAGATTATCATTATCTTCCAAATCATCATAAATGTCGTATGACAGGACTAATAATTCTATGCCTGCGGCTAACTTTAAAATCGCCTCTGTGTCTCTGCCATTGAACGCTTTGTAATGTTGATATGCCAATTCAGCAAATCCAAATGAATCTTTTGATGCAATAAATTTTAGAAGGTACATTTTCAAGTTAGTATTGCATATATTGTGCTCCACAATTTCCTTCATCTTCTCTTTAATCGTTTCGGCATCTAAACACATTTGCTCAATAATTGTCTTCACCCTCCCATTCTATTTTACTAAATGCAGGTGATGAAAGACAGCAGGTTTTTTGTTTTTTAACAATCGTATAATACTTTATCCATGAAATGGATAAAAAATGCACAAAAAAAAGACTTGTTTCCAAGTCTTTTTAAGAAATTTTCATTGCATATGAGAATTTATCGAGCTGATCAATGCTTTTGTTAATGTTTCGTAATGAGTCGGTTGTTTCTCTGATATCATTTTCAAGTCGGAATAATAATTGCTTTACTTCTTCTAATTTGTTTTCCACCGTTTCCACACTCCTTTTTTTGAAAGATCAATGAATTGTGTATGGTGAACGAGTCCTAGGTATTTGATCTGTTACTAATAGTGTAAACGTTTTTGCGGGATTTTTCACCGAAAAGTATGTGTAAAAGTATCTGCGTGACACCGCAAACCATGGTAATCCCATAGTCCCGAACAGGGCATTTAGCGAACAGGACTATATAACTACCATAAAGGCAGACGTTTAGGATAAAGCAGACCAATCTGGCGGTTCTGCTGTTTTTTCAACGGTTTTCCGACAAACCGGCAGGGACTATAGTCCCTGCCGTCGCAATTTCAAAACAGAATGGGCGAACAGCGTCGCATAACCACCGACAAACACCGAAAAGACCGCAACCCCGCATTGTGGTCTTTTTGCATGTCATAACTCGTTATCACGCCGCCTATACTCATGTATAACGAATGTTTTCTCAGGAAGGAGGCCGCCGTATGCATTATGTGTATCCATGCTGCCCTGTTTTCGCCGCGCCATACCGGCATCCAGCGCCCAGTGCCCCGGTTCACGCAGATATTTTGACAGCGTCCGCAAAAGAAGCTGCGGGCATGCTGGAGGATGCGCGCCTGCTCCTTGCGCGGCTGTCGGCGTCAAAAGAGCTTGCGCGCAGCATCCTCACCGCAGCGCAATCATCTGACACCGCAGCGGTCAAGCGGCTCATTAAGCAGACCGGCATCAAAAATGACTTTGACGTGACGTATAATCCCGACGGCATCCGTGTCAGTCTGATCAGAGAGCAAAGCCGGTTTATCATCGCCCTCAGGTGGTCGGCTTAAAGCGGCTCAATCGATCAGCTGCCGGCACCATTCGATCGCCTGTAAGTAACATTCATACGCTTCTTCTTTGTTCAGTTCTTTTCCCCACTCGTCACAGTCCCAGTTGTTGCATTCAATGGCTTTGACGAGCGCGAGCATCTTATAATAATCGTTTTCATAACCGAGCAGCGCCTGTCCGACTTCATCGATTAAAGGCAGTTCTTTGATGATATCCTCCAGCTCCCTGTGGAGAAGCGTATCGATGAGCGAAAACATGCCGATCAGCATGTAAGAAGAGGGCTGGGGCCTTCCGGTTCTTTTCGCCAGCAGTTCGCACAGTTTGGCCCTGATTAAGGAAATCTTTATGATTTCTTTTTGGCTTGAGTGGCTTTTCGCCGTTAAATCTCTGAATGAAAGAATGTAAATCAAGCGCTTAATCTCATTCAGCCCGAGCATCATGATAGCCTGCTGGATGCTGTCTATCTTTTTTTTCAGCCTTGTTTGCGATCCGTTTAAAAAACGCAGAATCTGATACGATAAGCTGACGTCCCGCTCTATGTATTCCGTCACGCGCTGTATATTGGGCTGGTCATTGTTTAATTCGCTTAAAAGCTGGTAGTAAGAATGAAAATGAAACGTCAGATCATTTCCGCTGATGACACGCGGTTCACTGAAAAAATATCCTTGAAACAGGTGAAAGCCGTCTATGGCCGCCTGTTTATAATCTTTTCTCGTCTCCACTTTCTCCGCTAAATAAATCAGACTTTTACAGCTGTACGTCTGAATGATTTTTTTGCGCTCCAGACGCGAGGATTGCAAAAAGTCGATTTTTAAAATATCAATATATTTCATCAGCTGTTCCACTAACTCTTCATTTTCCGGATTGATGGCGTAAAAATCATCAAGTGCTAATGTATATCCTAATTTCTTCAGCTGTCTGCATCTTGAGATGAGCGCCGGAGTGATCGGTATGTCCTCAAGAATTTCGATAATAAGCTGGTCAGGATCAAAGGAGGTAGGGAGATCTGAAAACATCAGGCTTTCTGTAAAATTCACAAAGCAGCGTTTCCCCTCAGTCAGCTTTTCGATTCCGATGTTGATAAAGCTGTTAATAATGAGATCCGTCGTAGCTTTATCTCCGTCCGCGGCCGAATAACGGTTCTCTTCGCTCTCCCGGTAAAGAAGTTCATAAGCAACAACCTGTTCGTTTCTGTTGAAGATAGGCTGTCTCGCAACAAACACCTTCATTCATTTACCCCCTTAGATGCGGCCTTCGAACATAAGTATATCAAATAACTTGACGAAATTTGTCTAAATGTGAAAAATATTATCACAACAAAAAAGCCTTTCCAGAGATAGGAAAGGCCGCTTTGTTTTCTATTCAAGTTCCCGTTTCAGCTTGCTTTTGATTTCATGAATCCGCTGCATCTTGTTGCTCCAGCAGTCTTCGCTTAAATCGACCGGATATTCTTCCGGCTTGCTGATCCGTTTGTATTCCTCCCACAGAAGTTTGAGGTTATCCTGCACGTATTGCTGGATGTCGGTAATTTCGGGATTATCATAGCATAAAACGCCGTTTTCAAAGATCGGCTCATGCAAGTCTTTCGCATAGAAATCAGTGACGAATTTGCTGACGAACGTGTGGACGGGATGGAACATTTTTAAGCGTTTCTGATCATTTACCCGCTCGTCATAAAGCGCGATATAATCACCTTCCGAGTGGTGATTCAGCTTGTTGATAATTCGGTATACTCTCTTTCTTCCCGGCGTTGTCACTTTTTCAGGGTTTGACGAAATTTTAATGGTGTCGGTCAGTTTGCCGTCCTCTTCAATGGCGACAAGCTTATAAACCGCGCCGAGAGCCGGCTGATCGTATGCGGTAATCAGCTTCGTGCCGATGCCCCACGTATCGATTTTCGCTCCTTGGGATTTCAGATTTAATATCGTGTGCTCATCAAGATCGCTTGAAGCAATGACCTTTGCGTCTGTGAAACCCGCTTCATCAAGCATTTCACGCGCTTTTTTTGACAGGTACGCCAAGTCCCCGCTGTCCAGGCGGATGCCGATGAAATTGATCCGGTCGCCGAATTCCTTTGCGACTTTAATCGCATTCGGCATGCCCGAACGGATCGTATCGTACGTATCTACGAGAAATACGCAGTCTTTGTGGGTCTCCGCATATTTCTTAAATGCCGTATATTCATCGCGGTACGCTTGTACGAGCGCATGAGCGTGCGTGCCGGATACCGGTATATTAAAACGCTTTCCGGCTCTTACATTACTCGTCGCGCTGAAGCCGCCGATCAAAGCCGCTCTCGCTCCCCACATGGCCGCATCCATTTCATGGGC
The DNA here is from genome assembly GCF_026420705.1 of Bacillus sp. NEAU-CP5. Taxonomy (NCBI): domain Bacteria; kingdom Bacillati; phylum Bacillota; class Bacilli; order Caryophanales; family Bacillaceae; genus Bacillus; species Bacillus sp. NEAU-CP5. The sequence goes on from NZ_JAPMOV010000003.1 coordinate 81,620, forward strand.
ACGCCGCGTTCCGAATTCGAGGGCGTCTTCATCACCGACAACGCCTTTAATGCGAGCCGCTTTCGTGGCGATTAATGTTTGGTAATTCACAATGTTAAGCAGAGCCGTCTCAATCAGCTGCGCTTCAATCAGGGGCGCTTCGACCCGCATAATCGGTTCGTTGTTAAAAACGAGCTCGCCTTCTTTCATGCTGTAAAGAGATCCGGTAAAAGAAAGATCCCGTAAATAATCAATGAAATCATCAGCATAGTGCAATTCCGTTTTTAAATAATTCAGATCGCTGTCGGTAAATTTGAAGTTCTCCAAGTATTCGATTGCTTTTTCTAAGCCCGCAAATACCGCATAGCCGTTTTCAAAGGGAAGCTTTCTGAAAAAAAGCTCAAAAATCGCTTTTTTCTCATGAATGCCGTCTCTCCAGTACGTTTCGGCCATATTAATTTGATAAAGATCTGTATGTAAAGACAAACTGTCGTCTTTAAAACCATGCTCCACCAAAATTGTTTTCCCCTTCCTTACTCTGCCACTTGCGCTCCGATGCTGTTCTTAAAATGGGACAGGGCCCATTCATGCCCTTCCGGATTAAAGCTGGCCACAGCGTTTTGATGAATGACGATCTGAAAGCCCTTGTTGTAGGCGTCAACCGCCGTGTGAAGAACGCAGATGTCGGTGCACAGGCCCGCAAGATGCAGCTCAGTGATCTGCCGTTCCCGCAGTTTCAGCTCTAAATCCGTTCCCGCAAAAGCAGAATATCTCGTTTTTTCCATATAATTTACGTTTTTTGCGTGTTTATGTTTCTCATAAAGAGGCGATAGCCTTCCGTACAGCTCTTTGCCCTCCGTGCCGTTAATATTATGCGGAGGAAACAGGTGTGTCTCGGGATGAAAGTCATCGTCTGCATCATGCGAATCTACCGCAAAGACAACGTAATCACCGTTTTCTATAAATGCTTGCGTCAAACTGACAATCGTATCTTCAATCTGTCTCGCGGGTTCTCCGCAAGTTAATGCCCCGTTCTCAGCTGCAAAATCATTCGTATAATCAATGCATATAAATGCTTTTTTCATAGCCGGCCTCCCCGCCATTCATATGAAAACCATTATATCCTATCTCCACTTGTAAGTGAATTGGCATTGTAAAATGACAAACGGTGTTTTGCCCTTTTAAGATTTCAGGAGTGAGCGCTGAAAAATGTCATCCTGCACGTAAATGCCGTCAAGGTTCACGGCATAATCGGCGGCAAAAACCAGGCCGAGCGGCGTTTCGAATTGAAGGTCCGAGATGACGGAGCTTCGGACACCGGCAAGTGCGGCAAGCTTCATATATGGTGAATAAGCATGATACGGGAGCCTTCCGTTTATATAGAGCACCGCGTCTTTTCGGCTTTTCAGCGCCTGTTTCACTTCTTCATACGGCTGCTTTTGCAGCACCTGTCCCTTCGTCAGGGCAATGATGACTCTTTCACGCAGCGAGCCTAAAAATAAATGGCGTTCATCCGGTTTCGTCTGCAGAGGGCCGTACATCCCCTGCTGTAAATAAAGGTCAACCGTTTTGTCGCTCATCGGCCTGTCCCTCCCAGCTTGTTTTACAATTATCGCCCCGGACGGGACGCGGTAAACCGTTTTCGTTACATTTCAGCCACCCAATGGGAGATCTTGCCGGCGAGCTCTCCGGCGGGTTCTTCTTCAATCAGCTTGCTGAATGATTGTAAAAGCCGCTGCGCCAGCGCCTTTTTCTCTTCCTCATAGGAAATGATCGTGCTCCACTCAAGTTCCGGAACGGCTACAAGGGTATGCTGTTCTTTTTTATTTTCATGCAGATATACATCACCGATCATTCCGGACTGCACGGTAATATTCGCTTTTCTGATTTTCATAAAACATTCCCCTTTTATAAAGACTGATTCTATTATACTACAAAAAAGCGACAGCCTCCTAAAAGGAGGCTGTCACGCGTTAAACCAATCAGGTTCGTCAAACACATCGATGTCTTCAAAGCGCGTTTTGCTGAATTTATTAGTAATTTTGACAAAATCTCCGGAATGAAACGCCCCTGCCCCCGCGCCTGAGTGGTCAACGGCTTTGGGAGAAATGGCAAACACGTCACCGAAGCTCGCCGCAGCGTCTCCGGCTAAACTCATAATATAAATCGGTCCCACAATTGCAGGCATACCCACACCTCCGCTTTTCTTTACAGCATTTTATGCGCTGCACCGGGAGTTGTGCCCGTTTTTATTTCGGCTTGCGGCTGTCTTCGAGCTTTGACCGCTGACGAAGTTTGATAAGCCGGACGATATTTAAGACGAAAGCTTTTAAAACCGCGTAAACCGGCACGGCCAGGATCATTGCGAGAATGCCGCCGAAACTGCCCGCTCCGATAAGCAGAAGAATAATGGTGAGCGGGTGGGTATTCAGCCGTTTTCCAATCACAAGCGGAGAAAGCAGGTTCCCGTCAAGCTGCTGGACGACAACGACAACAATAACGGCAAAGAGCGCCTTAGCCGGCGAATCCATAAACGCGATAATCACCGCGGGCGCCGCCCCGAGAAACGGCCCCAGGTACGGAATGATATTGGTGACGGCGATCACCATCCCGAGAATTAACGCATACGGCAGGCCGATGATCCAATATCCGATAAAACATGCCGTTCCGACAAAGAGACAAATCAGCAGCTGGCCTTGGAAATAGGCGGCCAATGTGACATATAAGTCGTTAAATATTTTCCGACCTTCCGCCCGGTAGGAAGAAGGCAGGATTTTGACCGCCAAGAGCGGAAACCGCCGGCCGTCCTTCAGCATATAAAACAAAATGAACGGAACGGTGATCACGACAAGCGTGATATTCGTAACGACGCCGAACACGGCCGACAGGCTTGCCGTAATATTTTGCGGAAGGCTTTGTAAAAATCCCGTCAGAGACTGCTGGATTTTTTCTATCGACACATAATCCTGCGTCATCATCCACGTAAACCATTTGGAATGGGATAATTGCGCCGTCAAGACTTGAATCTGATGAATGTAATCAGGGAAATTGTTAATCAGCCCCGTGACCTGAGAAGCCACAATCGGCCCGATGGCGGTGAACATAAAGGCAATCAGGCCGATGAAAACGAGATAAATGAGCAGGATCGCCAATGTCCGGGGGATTTTTTTCTCAAGCAGGCGCACGATCGGATTAAAAATGAAAAACAAAATGCCTGAGATCAAAATCGGAAAAAACAGAGTGGTGATAAAACCGAAAAACGGCTGAAATATAAACGAGACTTTCGTTGATACGTAAATAATGAGCAAAACGAGCAAAATTTGCAGCGTCCAAAAATGGACCTTTGATTTCAACAAGCGGTTTCCTCCTATTGTCATGTGAACTTGTACTGTGATTGTACCAAAAAAAGCCGCCGTGCATCTATGTATCTCAAAAAAGAAGACGCACCGGGGTTCTATAGTGCCGCCTCCGGTTTGCGCCTTTTCGGGCTGTTACACGCGTTCGGTATAATCAGGCATGACGGAAACCACATGGCGGTTTCTGATATAAAATACACGGTCATGCGTCTCTTCAATGGCGATGTGATCCGGAGTGGCATCAATCAGCCGTCCTCTGACAATGCGTCTGACGGTTTGAATGATAAACCTTGAGCCGATAAGCTTATGGATGGTCTGATAAACGTAAGGATCCACTAACGAGACGATTTGCGGGCTTCCTTGATGGGCCATTTTCGCTGATCCCCTTTACTATGTTTTCCTTCAGCATATGCAGCGGACAAAGGCTTTGACACAGTACGTCTATCGGAGCGGAAAAGGTGTTAGTGAGCATGCGGAGTTATGTAAGCGGAAAAGGCCGCATGAGTGGCCTAGACTGAGCTTCTTATGGGATATTGGGCTCGGTCAATTAACTGATCAAGCTTTTGGATTTGTTTGAGCGCGGCCGTGTGATCCATTTGGCGGTAATGGTGATGTCCGCCGGGTTCTTCATCGAGTTCATCCGCTTGTTTCACGATTTGCTGGAGCGTATTCTTGTCCAGTTCGCCTTCAGGCAGATAGGAATCGGTGTGAAGCAGAATCGCCAGCGCAATGTCCTTCGCCGCTTTCGGTTCTTCACCGAGCCGGATGAGCAGCTTATGCGCCCGTTCCGCGCCTTTAATGGCATGGATATCGTTTCTTCTGTACTTTTCATAATCCCATTTGCCGTCTGTGTACCATTCATAATGGCCGACGTCATGCAGTAATGCCGCTTTCGCCGCCAGATCCGGGCTGACACCTGCTTTTACGGCAAGACGGTATGCATGAAACGCGCAGGCGATCGCATGGGCGACACCGGAACGCTGTAAATACTTTTGTGCGATTGGATGGGTGAAGACATCCATTAACGTTACATTTCTCATGGAAACCCCTCCTTCATATATTTTTAGAATCCTAACATAAATCGAGAAGAAACTCAATTCATCTGATACATTTCTTATACCCCTTATATGTTGTTTCATTCATCATATGCCGCCGGACCCCTAAGTGATTGTACAAACAAAAAAAGAGCAGCGTGAAAGCTGCTCTACAAAAATTCTTTGATATCGTATATCCGTCCGTTTTCCGGCTCGCCCGCGATCAGTGAGTGAATGACGCCGGCGATGTATTCAGGACTTCTGAGGTTTTTCGTTTCTTTCAGATTGCGGAACCGTTCGATGTCATGGAAATCTTCTTTTGACGAAGAACGGATGACAGCCTGCATGTCTGTATCCATCACTCCCGGCGAGAATGAGATCATGCGGACCGGCAGCTCTTCATCTTCCTGTTCAAACCCGAATGTTCTCGTAAACATATCAAGCCCCGCTTTTGAGCTGCAATACGCGCTCCAGCCTTTATAAGGATTTTTCGCCGCGCCCGATGTGATGTTGACAATTGTTTTGCTGCCGCTGAACGCTTCGAAACGCTTTGTGAACATTTGGCTGAGCAAAACGGGCGCCGTCAGGTTAAGGGTGTAATGGCGGTTCAATTCTTCGGCGGAAGCCTCTTTCGCCCGCTTGATCGGTTCCACCATTCCGGCATTGTTGATCAGTGTGACGGCGGAGTACCCCTTCTCCTCTGCTTGATCAAGAATCGCCTTCATCTGCCGCCCGGTATCTGCGAGATCGGTTAAATCAACACTGTATTCTGTCAGCCCCTCGCGCTTTTCCCCGCTTATCGTTCTTGAAAGCGCGGCGACTTCGGCTCCTTCTTGAAGCGCCTGTTCCGTAAGCGCCCGGCCCAAGCCTTTTGACGCGCCTGTTATAAGAAAAAACTGCATGAAACTCCTCCTTTTTTTCTTATTTTACGGGCTGTCTTCCCGCAAACACAAGCGATCCGTTTACCGCTTTGCCTTTTCCTGCGCCGTGACTTTCGGGATCAGATAGATCATTGCCGCAATCCCGAGGAGGATCAAGACGGCATAAATAGCAGGAAGCAGATAAGAAGTCTTTTTCTCTTCCGTTTCCATATCTGCCGAGGTATGCCGCACCGCCGGCTCGGCAAACGTGATACCCAGTTTTTTCGATTGCGCTTTAATCGTATTCGGCTCCGTGTCTGACGATGTAAACAAATTTGATATCAGTTTGTCATCCGGGTTTTCGGCCGGCTGATCAAATGTGATATCCTTCTGTTCTTTCGGAAGCGCCGTTTTTTCCTCGGAGTAGGCATCGTCGTGCAGGTAATCCGTACGAATTTCAATGTCCTTCTTTTCATATTCATTCGGCTTGACATCAGTATTGTCCTCATTCGCGGCTGCGGCATGCGGGAGAAAAAGGAGAAAGGAGAGAGCAAACAGCAAAACTCCTTTTTCCACGATTGTGTTACGCCTCATAAGACTGATCACTTTCCTCCGTTTTTTCCGCAAGCAGCCGAATGATGAGCGGAAGCGCCGCCGCAATCAGCGTAATGATCGCAAGAACCGTTATGCCCATCGCAAACAGATGGCCCGTTCCGTATTGGATATCGATATAGACTTTCGAAACCGGACTGTCAAAGGTGAAGTTCGGCATAATTAGGTCGATCAACGGCGCCACATAAAAGAGAATGAGCGCGGATGATGCGATCCATCCGGTAATCGAGCCGAAGACAAAGGCTGCCCGGATAAAAGCTGAACTCGCCGCAAGCAGGAGAATCGTAAAGACTGACCATTTAATCGTCTGATCGTCCGGAAGCGAGTAGATATTCAGACCGAACAGACTGATCATCAATCCGACCATAATGTTTAAAATCCCAAAGAGCGCGCCTTTGACAAGAAGCGGCGCCTGCTGATAATACGAGCTGAAATAGCCGATCAGAAGACTGCTGATCAGGACGATCACCAAAATGACGACCGGCGGAACATTCTGAACCCGGTCTTCCGGCACCTCTCCGCTGATTTTAAGCGGGTTGGCGAGATAATCGTAAACATAGCCGTTTTCCTGTCCGTCAACAAGCGCGTTCCCTAAAATGCCGTACACGTCATTTCTGATCAATTTCGTGGAATTGACGTTTTTGCCCCAGTTGCTGTTCAAGGTGTCCGCTTTCTGCTGGACGTCATTTACGCTTTGCTGCATATTGTCGGTATAGCTGATGATGCCGGACTGGCGTTCTGACAGATGGCCCATCGTGTCAGACATTTGCAGGACTTCACGGCCGACGGTATCCTGAGCGCCGAGCGCCATCGTTCCGGTTAATCCGTCTCCGCTGAACGCGGCCGCTTCCTGCACAGCGCCTTCAGCCAGCTGATCGGATGCTTTCGCCGCGCTGTCTGAAATGCTGGCGAGCTCATTGAGCACCCCGGCTTGTTCATCTCTGATATACGAGCTGTAGTTATCCGAGAATTCGGTCATGCCTTTAATGAAATTGCTGATGTCTTCGTCTGTCTGCATTTTGTTGTTTTTCAGATTTTCCCAGCTTGCCGTTTCTTCCGGTTTGATGGCGAGAACGGTTTGGACTTCACCTTGCTGGGCTTTCAGCACCCGGTTTTTCACATCAGGCAGCGAGCCCGCGTCAAGAGAGTGATAGAGTGTCGCCTCATACAGGGATAAATCATTATAGTAACTCATTAAATCGGATATCTTTTTTGTATTGATGTCAGCGGCAAACATCTGTTCAAGAGCAGATTTGCGGCCGCTATCCAATGACGGGTAGTTCAGAATGTTCTGTTCTGTTCTTACAATCATTCTGTAAACGGTATTGAAGTCTTGTTTTCTCGTTTCTTCTGATTCTTCCAGCTTTTTCTTTAATTTTTCTGCGCGTTTTTTGACGTCATCAATCTGGTCTTTAAGGCCTTGGATTTCTTCATCAAGAGCATCGAGACGTTTTTTCAGTTCTTCATTATGAGTCTGCTGTTTCTCTTCCAGCTCTTTTTCAATTTGCTGAATGCGCTCAGCGGCTTGGTTCAGCCTTTCTTTTGCCTCAGTTATGTCCGTGCCGCCGTCCCCTTCAGAATCGTTCGGATCGTCCGCCGGCTCATCAGCAGGCGGAGTAACGTTTTCAGCGGCTGTCGAGGTCTGGACGGTTTTTGGCTCCTGATCGCCTGTGTTATCGGAAGCAGGCTGCTCTTCTTTTGTGCCGTCTTCCGTTTTTCCGTCTTCTCCGGGATTCGTTCCGTTATTCGGATCGGTATCGCCGGAGTTTTCACCGTCATCGCCTTGGCCCGGTTTTTCCGGTTCCGGTTTTTCTTTTTCCGGTTCTTTTAATCCGTCAGAAATGTGATTGATTTCAGCGGAGATGCGTTTTAATTCTTCACGCTGATCGTCAAGGTCAATTTTCAGATCGCCGGGTTTTTCTTCTTCCGGTTTTTCTTCTTCTTTCGGTTCATCCGAGCCGTCATCACCCGGGTCCTTTTCCGGAACGGTTAATGCCGGCCGATCCCTTTTCATAAGGGTTTGAATGCTGTTCAGTGTTTCAAATCTTGCTTGCGCTTTATATTGAGTCAAATAATTGTCCAGTAAATTGGATTGAATATTCGCCATCCCGCGTTCCTGCTCAGGAATCTGCGCTTCTCTCACCTGTTGGGCGGCAAAAAGAGCCGATCCCGTCTGGTCAAGCTGTGTCTGCGCCCGATTTATTCCTGAAGAGAGCCCGCTCATCATCGTGCTGAACTGGTTGGCGGCCTGCTGTGCTTTAATGGCGTTCAATCCGGTTGTGATTTGCTTTTGATTTTGTTCCTGCGCGGCCATCAGCAGTTTTTTCTGATTTTCTTGATATTGTTTGTAGCGCTCGACCGTGTCGGCAAAGTCTTTGAGCGTGGTTTTGGCTTCATCTGCCGAAGTCAGTTTTTCTTTTGCCGCGCCCTGCGCTTCATTCATTGATTTTTTCAGTTCGTCAATCAGGTCTTTTTGCCGTTTGATTTCACCTGCCAAGTCATTGGAGCTCGGCTTGTAAAAGTTGTACATGACGTTTTGAAACTCTGATTCTTTATTGACGATCTTGTCAAAATCGCCTCGGACATTGTTCACTTTTTGTGAGACGAAATTCCAATATAATGCCGACATTTTTTTATTCATTGATTTTTGGGCGTCTTCAAGCTCACGCTGCACTTTTTCTTTGTTGACGGCGTTCAGGTTGCTTTGAATATTGAATGTCAGCGTGGCTTTTTGCGGACGCTCCTTGTCATAGCTTAAGATGTCTTTTGAAAAATCGGATGGAATGTAAACGACGGCGTCATACTTCTTAGCCGCCAGACCGTTTTCTGCCGCGCTCCTGTTGACAACCGTCCATGAATAATCCGGACGGCCGCCGAGAGCGGCCGCTACTTCTTTGCCGAAATGGACGGATTCCTCTTCCTCATTTTCATCTGTTTGTAAGCCCATATCTTCATTCACGACTGCGATTTGGCGGGTGGCGTTGATTTTTTGTTTTCCCGGGTCATCGCCAATAAACCGGAAAAACAGCACCGGCAGCAGCAGAATGATGACGACCGCGGCTATTAATTTGATCAGGCTTTTTCGTTGTTCGGTCATCTGACGGCCTCCCTTTCCGCTGAACATAAAGGTATTTGGATTTTTTGCTCCTTCCCGTTTTCAACCAAATAGCCGAAGCCCGGCTGAATGTCCGGTTCCTGCCTTTGGTAAGGCAGCGGAATGACATTTTGTTCGGATTTTTTCACAAGCAGCATCGCGTGGCGGATCTGTTTCATTTCCGTCGTTAAGGAATCATAGCCTTTTGAGAATTCGCTGTGATTGCCCGCCGGGATAAAACTGAAGCCCACATGCGCGTAAGATTTCATAAACATCGCCAGCTTGTCCTGTATGGCGGTGTCGATCGTCTGCTGGAATCTTGTAATGCCGTCGGCCATTAACACGACCGGAGAGAAACTGAGTTTGTGCACATCGCCATTTTTGACGGCCTGCGTATACTGAGCTTCGCGCTCCGTGAAAATGGCTTCTGCCGTTTCGATCCACTGCCGGACGTCTTCTTTTGTGTCCAGATAGCTGACCTTTGTTTCCTGCGCATACTGCGACAGTCCGCGGTCAATCGAGTCAAACAGCCCGACCCGTTCCGTACCTTCACGCAGCAGGTGATTCAGCATCACTTTCAGGATATTTGTTTTTCCACGCTGTGTCTGGCCCAAAATAAGACAATGTTTATTTTTACCCAGATCAAAGTACACAGGGCTGACCTTTTCTTCATGAAGCCCGACAGGAATGCGGAACGGTTCTTGTTCTGGGCCGAGACGGAGTGAAAATTCGCCGGCCGTCAGCATATCCGGAAGCATCGGAATCGGGTCTGGGCCGGCTGTTCCGGCGTGGCGCTCAGCTAAAGCTTTGACATCGGCTTTCAGCGTCTGGAACATCTCGAGGTCATTTTCCGCTTCAGCCGGAAGAAACATTTGCGCGAAATACAGTTCTTCTTTTTGGATCATGACGCGGCCCGGGATCGGTTCGAGACTGAACGGCGGACGCCCGTAAATGGAGTATCCTTCTGACTGATCCATTAAATAATGGACGACTTTCGTTTTTATATTGTTTAACAGCGACTGGCGGACGGCGTTTACCCTCGTTGCGGTCAGCAGGAAGTAAATACCTAAGCTTTGCCCGTCGCGTGAAATCTGGATAAATTCCGTTTCTAATTCATGCATTTCATCTTTGACGATGTCGAAATTGTCAATTGTGATAAATATAAACGGCAGCTCTTCTTCACTGAGCGAATTGTACATTTTGATATGGCTGACTTCTTTTTCCCTGAACAGCCGTTTCCGCCGCTCGATTTCTTCCTTGATGCGGATCATGAATTTTTCGATCTTTCTCATTTGATCCATTAAGAAATAGTCTGCGGTGTGCGGAAGCTTTGCCAATGGCAGAAGCGTGCCGTTTCCGAAGTCAAAGATGTACATATGAAGCTCTTCCGGCGTGTATCCTTCCGCGAAGTTCATCAGGAAGGTGATGGCAGCCACTGACTTGCCGTAGCCGGATGAGCCGAAAATGCCGATGTTGCCGTCATCCATCATCGTGTAAGCGAGAGGCGCCTGTCTTTGCTGATCAGGCTCATCAACGCAGGCGATGAAGAAGCGGTCTTTTTCCTGCGCGGGGTAAAGCGTGCGCGGGATACGTTCGGCAAGCGGCGGAAGCCACGGACTCGGCAGCTTTTCAATGCCCATTTCATTTTGAATCCGCTCGATTTCTTCGACTACGGCTTCTATTTCTGCCGGGGCGTCTTTTTTCGCCGCATCATCCGCATCCACCTCAGACAGCGGAATTAAGCCGGTATCGGTAACGATAGCAATGTCATCCTCGGTGCCGTATACATCTTCCATGTAAGGGGCGCCGCTCCAGGCAGACTGGAACTGCTCATACACTTCGTTATTTCCGACTTGCAAGTAGCCGCGTCCGGTGACCGTAATATTCGCCGCATCACTGTTTTTCAGGATTTCTTTACTGTCACTTGCATCCTGCACTTTCAGCGCGACCTTAAAGCGTGAGTTGCTCCATATTTGGTCGTCAATGATGCCGCCCGGCTTTTGCGTGGCGAGAATTAAATGCACACCAAGGCTCCGTCCGATGCGGGCCGCGCTGACAAGCTCCCTGATAAAGTCAGGCTCTTCGCTTTTCAGCTCGGCGAATTCATCTGAAATCAAAAACAGGTGCGGCATCGGAATATCCGTTTCTCCCTGTTTATACAGCTTTGTATAATCATTGATATGATTGACGCGATATTGATCAAAGAGCCGCTGCCGTTTTTTCAGCTCGCTCTTAATGGATGCAAGCGCCCTGATACTGAAGTTTCTGCTTCCTTCAATATTCGTGATCGTCCCGAGAAGGTGCGGCATCTTGCGGAACGGCTGCGCCATTCCTCCGCCCTTATAGTCAATCAGCAAAAACGCCGCTTCATGCGGGTGAAAGTGAACGGCCAATGACAGGATATACGTTTGCAGAAATTCACTTTTCCCGGAGCCGGTCGTTCCCGCCAGCAATCCGTGCGGCCCGTGCGCTTTTTCATGCAGGTTTAAATAGACGATGTCGTCTTTTCCTTTATAGCCGATCGGAACAGCCAGCGATTTTGCAGACTCACTTGTCTCCCACTTCTGCCTGATGCCGATTTCTTTTACTTCCTTCGCATGAAACAGCTCGAGAAATGAGACCGTTTCAGGAATGGAATTCGTCATTCCGACCTGATGGTGCAATGTCCGAAGCGTCCGGGAAAACCGCTCGTTGGTTGTCCGTTCATGCCTGTCCAGCTTAAACGGGATCTGCACCGCTTTTTTCTGCTGAATGAGAATGTCTCCCTCATCTTCATTAATGTAGCGGACGAGGGTGTGAATGTTTTCTGCCAGGCTTTCCTTCGTTTCCGCGGCGATGATTGCCGAGATGCCGAGATGCTCATGCCGGCCTTCAATGTATTCTAAAATGACGTGCTCTGCGATCAGCTGCTGATTTGTGATGACAAAGACAAAATGCGGCTGAAAGATCTTTTTTTCTTTATCCTCTTCCAAATCCCGCTCCCGCAGCAGCTCGTAAATGGACGATAACAATTGATCGCGGGTCTGTTCATTGTAAATAAATCCTTTCGCATACATATGAGGCAGCTGAAATTGCGGCAGCCACTTCATCCATTCCCATTCCTTATATTCGTCCTCATGAAAGATAAAGACAAATCGCAGGTCATGGTAGCTGTTGAAGAACGCGAGCTGGCCGATCAGCTGGTGAATTTCATTTTTGACGATCTGAGGTTTCCCGACAAGCCCCATCGGCCCTTCTTGTAAATCAACGGTCACGGGCGCATGGCGGATATCTTTATACACACGCTGCATGTGCTGCGACTGCTCCATCAAGTCATCCACATCACGGTTCGCCAGGTCTCCGCCGCTCATTGAAATCTCGTAGCTTGACGGGACCGTGCCCGTTCCGAGCCGAAGCATCAGAAAATCCCTGCTTTCCAGCGATTTCTCCCAAATGCGGCCGCTGATTTCAGAAGTTAAATATTTCATTTTTTCAAACGGGGGAAAATGATGCGTCAGCACTTGCAGCTGTTTTTCCGACAGCGTCTGAAGCTCTTTCCGTTTGCTTTCTAAATACTGCTTGTACACACGCTCCCGTTTTTCCTCCCGTTTTTTCCGCTGGTTTTTTTCACGGAAATACTGCACGGTGGACGTAATGAGAGTCATCATAAACATCGCCAAAGAGACAAGGATGAATATGCCCCTCGGCTGTATAATGGCGACAACCCCCATTACAATCAGCATGACCACAGGAGGCAGAATGACGAGCCACAGCCCCCGGTTATTCTGTTCGCTTTCCTGCGAGGGAAAGCTGAATGAAACGCGGTCTTCGGGAAGATCGTAGACCATGCGCGGCGTTCTACGATATTGCGGGTATTTCTTTTTCATTTCGGTGCTTGGTTTTACCGTTTTGGTTAAACCGGCTTGAAGCTTTTCGTGATGAACGATTTCTAAAAGGTCGTCCTCCGTCAGCCTCACACGCAGAAAATTCCACAGCAGCTCATCTCCCGTCCGGAGCCTTTCGGGAGCTTCTGCAAGCTTTCCGTTCACATAAACTTCCTGGCCATCAGGGACGACAGACCAGCATCCTCCCGACTTTCGCAGATAAAAAGCCCCTGTTTGAGCGGAGGACGGCTCTTTGTATATATCCGCTTCCTCTGTTTCTGATGAGAAAACGATCTCATCCTTCCCGCCGATAAAATAAACGGAGGATTCTTCTTTGTCAGGGGTGAGCAGAAGCCGCATCGTCTCTTCTTCAATCCGGCAGGGCATTTCATTTCCTATTGTCAATTCGCCGGCACAGTTATTTCCCAGGAAAACATCATAACGATCTGTTTCTTTTCGATAAAGGGTTGCGGTGTTTTGCCGTAACGGAAGTGTGCCGACCGTGATTGTATCTTTCATATCCGGACCGATCGTAATCGGCTGAGACGGCGGGAGTTCAGACAGTTGAACCTTTTGTACGTGCTCTCGGTAAAAGACCCATAACAGACTCATATGGCGAACCTCCTGACAGCCTGATCGTTACCTGCGGCCATTTGATGTGTGCTGTTATTTTTTTTCATCTTTTTTCTCATCTTTCTTGTCGTTCTCTTTATTATCTTTCGCTTTGTCTTGTCTGCTCTCATCCTGTCCGGCGGAAGCTTCGGCGGTGTCACCGTTTTCCTCCGCATCTTTATGCTGCTCCTCCGCCTCTTTTTTCGCCTTCGCAAGCTCGCTTTCCACGGCATCCAGTTCTTTCTGCTTTTCGTCGTCTTTCATACTGTCATCCGCTAATAATTGCTGTTTATATTTTGTAAGTCCGAGCCAGATGTACGGGTTGTACTCAAGATTGCGGCCGATTTTGATGGCTTCTTCATTTTCCCCTCTGCCGATATCAATCCAATAAAGGAAGTGCTTCGGGTCTGATTGCAGCGTCACCAGATTCCCGATGTTTTTCCGCTGCTCTTCCCTCAGATTTTCAACTGCCACATAAGAGGAAGCAAGCTCGTACTGGACAGATTCCGGGAGGCTTTCCGCATCGTATTTAGCGAGTGTGTCAATGACTTTGCTGTACTGCTGATTTAAAAAATAGCGGTTGCTTTCTGTAATTGCCTCTTGCTTTGGCTGGGCGAAAAACAGAACGTATAAGGAGTAAAGAAGTGTCGGCACAAGGAGGACGGCAAGCGCCAGACCGGCGTATCTTTGGATTTTCCATTTCTTTTTCGGCAGTTTTATGTATGTCTTGTCCCTTTCTTCGAGGGAATGAATTGCGGTTTGAATGGTTTCTTCCAGTTCTTCAATCGTCTCCGCCTCTAGCACGCTTTTCACCTCAGGAGAGAAGTGAAGCGTCTCCTTGTACTTCAAATATTCATCGAAGGTGTACGCCCCGTCAGCTGCAAGCGCCGCACAGGCTTTAAGCTCTTTTAACACCCTTTCTCTATCTTCCTCATAAGGCGGAAGGCTCTCCTTTACGCCGTAATGAAGAAAGTAAGGCGTCAGCGCTTTATCAAACACGATATTTTCAGGGGCGGCAATCAGATTGAGACGTTTCAGCTTATGCTGTTTCACGGCTTGGACGAGACGGTAGGCAAATTGCCACCTGCTTTTTTTATCTTTTCCTTTTATATAGCGGAAAGCCTGATAAGAAGAAGGAGGTTTGATTGTGATGGTTACTTCGTCTTCTGAAACTGAGACCTCTTTTTGAAAAAAAGGATCAGCATCTTTAATCACATTTGCTTCCAGCCCGTCAAGAAGCTTGATTTTTTCCCGCTGGAAGGTGAACGTGAAGCCTGATTCGGTTTCTTCCCGGACGGCGTCTAATTCTGTTTCTAAATAAGATCTGTTATGATCTGTCATTCCACCATGTCCTTTCATAAAATTTCAAGGCGGTCTCCGTTCGTAATGCCGCAGTCAGATAGCTTTTGTTCTCCGGAAAAAACCGCTTCTTTATTGACCACTCTGATCCAATAGCCTTCACGCGGCGGAACAGATACATGCTGAGCCTGCCGGGCAATATCGATGACTTTTTTCACAGAATGGTAATCTGACAATCTGAGATCGAAGACGCTGCCGTTATAATGTGTTAAATCTATTGTAATATCGATATACATATTCATATCACCCTTACATAGAAAGAGCGCCGTCTTCTTGATTGAATCAGGCGCTCCGTTTCTTCATTCATCTTATTATCCGCGAATTTGGTTAGCGATATCTTGGTCAGTAGACTCAAGCGTATTTGCCGTTTGATCGAGCTGATGATTCACATCTTGAAGCAATTCAGACATTTTAATAAATGAAGGTTTCAGCTGCTCATATTGATCTGCAAATGCTTCACTTGAAGCACCTTCCCACATGCCTTTCAAATCAGAAATCATGCGGTTCAGGCGGTCAACCTGATTCATGACTTCCTGACTTTCAACGCCATATTGCTTAGCCATCGCTCTTAGCTCTTCGGGTGTGACACGAATTAATCCAGACATATTCCTTATACCCTCCTGTGTCATCAGCCTAAATATGGGCTAATTCACTTATTTTTTGAACGTCATTATTATAAAAACAACCATTCGGCACAGTCAAACAAATCTGTTTTAATTTTACAAAATGAGTCTTATGATATATTGGATTTTTCGGCATATTTACACATTTTGTAAATAGAGTAGTATGATTTTCTTATTATTTTCGTTTTCATCGAATGATCTTATTGTCCTAGTCTATTTCCCTGCAAAGATGCCTTTCAGTCTGAAAAGCAAGATGGTAAGATCAAGATATGAAGCTATGAAAAAGTAGGGATACAGATGACCAATCCAAAGGATCCATTTAAGTACAGTTTCGACAGGCTTGAAGATGTTGCCGACCATATCAGTGAAGTTCTTCAATGCCCCATTACAATAGAAGACGTTAATCATAAACTGCTTGCATACAGCACGCACAGCGATTGTACAGATCCGGCCCGGACGTCGACGATTATCGGGCGAAGGGTGCCGGAAAAAGTCATCAACAAACTGTGGAAAGATGGAACCATTCCGGCCCTTTTAAAAACGGACCAGCCGATCAAAGTGAAAGAAATTGACGAGGTGGGACTAAGCAACCGCGTGGCGATTTCCATCTGGAAAAACAGTCAGGTTCTCGGATTTATTTGGGCGCTTGAGATCAAAAAAAAGCTCAATGACGAAGATCTGAAGACACTTCAGCTGGCAGCCAAAGCGGTGCGGAACAAACTTTTGCACCTGCAGATCCGCAAAACGAAAATCGAAGAGCGGGGCCAGGAGTTTTTTTGGAAAATGCTGACCGGCCATATTTATCAGGAAGCCGAGATGGCCGAAGGGTTTCATAAGCTCGGAATGGCGCTGCCGTCCGTGTTCAGCGTCATGATCATCCGTTTACATGATGAGCTGACTGAAAAGACAGAACAGCAGCTGCAATATTTGCAGGAAACGACACAGCAGATTCATGTCATGCTGGCGACTGTCGATTCAAATGAATTAATCTTATTAGCCGCGCCGAAAACCGATCAGCCTTTTAAAGATTTAAAGCACTTCGCCCTTCATATTCAAAAACAGCTGAAGGAACGATATAAAATTGAGGATGCGTCGATTGCGGTCGGCGGTATTTACGAATCGATTTCTTATGTTTACCGCTCCTATCAGGAAGCGCTTTCCGTATTAAAAGCGAAAGAGCGGTTTGTGAGAGAAACCAAACACCTTTTCAGCTTTTCGGAACTCGGCATTTATCAGTACCTGGATGTGTTGGATGAAAAACGCAAGCACAGCGGCTATATGAACTATTCCCTCTCAAAGCTTGAGCAGTATGACAGGGAGCACCAAGCCGATATGGTAAAAACGCTCGAACATTTTATTGATGCCGACAGCAACGTCAACACCGCCGCTAAAGCGCTTAACATCCATGTCAATACATTGAATTACAGGCTGAAAAGAATCAGCCAGATCGCAGAAATCGACTTAAAAAATGTGAATGAAAAGTTTACGATTTACCTTGATATCAAACTTCGCAGCATGGGTTCGTGAAATTTCACAAATCCGTGTTTTTTTATTTTCTGTTTCAAACAAAGAATTTTCGCAAAAATCGCGCTACACTTGAAGCATCACACAAACATTGGGGGAAACAGACATGATTATCGGGGTTCCAAAGGAAATCAAAAACAATGAAAATCGAGTGGCTTTAACACCTGGAGGCGTTTCACAGCTTATCGGAAACGGCCATCGGGTTCTTGTGGAATCCGGAGCGGGACTCGGAAGCGGCTTTACAAATGAAGATTATGTATCAGCAGGGGCGGAAATTCTGGAGGACAGAAAGCAAGTATGGGATGCGGAAATGGTCATGAAGGTAAAAGAACCGCTGGCTGAAGAGTATGCGTATTTCCGTCAAGGTCTGGTCTTATTCACTTACCTTCATTTAGCTGCAGAGCCGGAATTAGCTAAAGCGCTTACAGAAAAAGGCGTGACAGCTATTGCGTACGAAACGGTAACGGACGGACGTTCCCTTCCGCTGCTTACGCCGATGTCCGAAGTGGCCGGCAGAATGGCCGCGCAGATCGGGGCTCAGTTTCTTGAAAAACCAAAGGGCGGAAAAGGAATTTTATTAGCCGGCGTACCGGGTGTATCCCGCGGAAAAGTCACGATCATCGGAGGGGGCGGCGTCGGAACAAATGCCGCGAAAATGGCTGTCGGACTCGGTGCCGATGTGACAATGATCGATTTGAACGCAGACCGACTGCGTCAGCTTGATGATATTTTCGGGCATCAGATTAAAACATTGATGTCAAACCCTGTAAATATTGCAGATTCCGTCGCGGAAGCGGATCTTCTGATCTGCGCCGTGCTCATCCCGGGAGCCAAAGCGCCGACTCTCGTTACGGAAGAAATGGTTAAACAAATGAAACCGGGTTCCGTCATTGTTGATGTTGCCATCGATCAGGGCGGTATTGTGGAAACCGTTGATCATATTACAACCCACGATAATCCGACTTACGAAAAACACGGTGTCGTTCACTACGCTGTCGCCAATATGCCGGGCGCCGTACCGCGTACGTCTACGCTCGCATTAACGAATGTAACCGTTCCTTACGCGCTTCAAATCGCCAATAAAGGCGCGGCACAAGCCATTGCAGACAGCCCTGCGCTTAAAGCGGGCTTAAATACGGCTAACGGACATGTCACGTATGAAGCGGTAGCCAAAGACTTAGGCTATGACTACGTGCCTGCTGAAAAAGCAATGCAAGGTTCGGCTGCAAAAGCTTAATAGATATGAAGAGGACAGCCTGATCAGCGGGTTGTCCTTTTTTCTTTCTCATAAAAGGAAAACCGGCCCCCTGTCTCGAATATCAATTCATATCCCGAAAGAAAAAGGAGGATTCATATGGCTGTTCAGCACTATGGTGTATTAAAAGGCACTGTGTCAGATATGAAAAGGGAAACAGATGATGATTCTCCGCATTTTCAAGTCGAGGTGCTAGGCGAGCCTGATACGCGCTATCGCTGTGCGATCAATGTCATGTCAAGTTCAAAAGAATCAGAGGTTCTGTATGCGGCACGCGATCATTTTGACGCAAGCGCGATCACCCTGCTGCCCAACATTCCGTATGGATATACCCCAATTGATGAAACCAGCCGTGAGCTGGCGCTGGATTATGTCCGCGGCGGATTGTTTGATCCCCGGAACATGGTGCCCCTCCCGCATGAAGTCACCGGTCCGGATAATGACTTAAATGACTTTATTGAGACGTACATGCAAAAAGCCAAATCAGAAAAAGCCACCGTCTATATTTACGGCTCTAAATTCGGGCCGGAGCCGGGCGCTGATAAGATTTTCGGGTTCAAGCCGACAAACGGCATGCATAATATTCATATGAATCAGGGAAACCCAATTGATACACGCTGGAAGAAGGATAACGGAACGTGGCACGACGGCGGTATTTTAATCCAGTTTGCAGACCAGTGGGCCGCGGTCTTTTTGGCTTTTCTGTCTCAGTCATGGTGCACGAATGAAGAAGGCCACCCTTATACATTTTGTGATCATACACAGCTTAACGGCTGATGTCCGCATAAAAAGCCTGCCGAAATAACGGCAGGCTTTTCTTATTACATTTTAGCGGTTTCGTCCTGTTTCAGGCTTTCCGGCCTCATATCACGCCAGTTTGTTTCAATATATTCGAGACAAACGGGGCGGGTTTCATTCGTGACGCGGGTTTCCCAGCCGTCCGGCACATCCAGATAGGCCGGCCACAGTGAGTACTGGCCTTCAGCATTGACGAGCACATGGTATGAGCCGTCTTCCCGTTCAAATGGATTTGTCATATCATTCTTTCCTTTCTCTACCGGACTGTACGCCGTCCGTTTAATTTCTCTGCCAGAATCGCGCCGATGTCGGCAAGCGGGCCCGGCTGGCACATATCTTTATGGCGGCAGTCTAAGTCATACCGCTCGATTTTCCCCGTAATATACGGTTTCCAAGTATCCGGCTCAATCGGGTCAAACCACTCCGGAATAATCGTGGATCTGAAGAACAGCACATCTCCGTGGAACGGCTTCGGCTTGTATGTTCCTAACAGCCCGACAGAATTAACGTACGTGTCTTTCAGATTCATCATCACTGACTCGTCCAGGCTGGCTAATGCACTTCCCTCACGGCGGAGAATGGTCAGCGCGGTGTCAAAATCAAGCGGCTGATCCCCGAGGCTGTCCGGGTCGTACCCTCCCAGGGCAAGCAGCGCAATGACGGCTTCCTCGTCATCAGGCGCATTTTTTATCGGCAGAAAATGATTCGGATACGCGTCAAGCATCACCAATAGCGAAACCTCTTCACCCCGGCTCTGTAATTGTGTCGCCATGGCCTGAATGACATTCCCTCCAAGAGACCAGCCGAGCAGACGGTACGGCCCTTTCGGCTGCACGGTGCGGATTTTTTCAATATAATCCGCCGCCATGTCATCTAAGCTTTGCGGAAGCGGTTCTTTTTTTCCGATGCCTCTCGCCTGTAAGCCGTATATCGGATAATCAGCCTCTAAAGAAG
Source organism: Bacillus sp. NEAU-CP5 (assembly GCF_026420705.1). NCBI lineage: Bacteria > Bacillati > Bacillota > Bacilli > Caryophanales > Bacillaceae > Bacillus > Bacillus sp. NEAU-CP5. The sequence goes on from NZ_JAPMOV010000003.1 coordinate 101,543, forward strand.
ACATCAGCCCGGCATAACACCAGCTGAGACCACCGGCCGGATGGACACAGAACAACGGTGTTTCTTCTCCTGCCGTTCTGAGCGGAAGAAGAACATCAAGCGCGCTTGCGCCCGTTCCTGACTCAAGTCTTTCAGCAAGGCTTGCCACCGTAGGAGCTTCAAATAGTGTTCCGATACTGAGCTCGGCTCCCATCGCTTCCCGAATACGGCTCATTAAATGAACCGCAAGCAAAGAATGGCCGCCTAAATCAAAAAATCTGTCATCAATACCGACACGCGGCAGATGAAGCACCTCTGCGAACAGCTCACACAGCATTTCTTCCTGCGGCGTTCTCGGTCCCCGGCCGGTGACCTCCGTTTGGAAGTCAGGCGCAGGGAGCGCTTTTCGGTCAAGCTTTCCATTCGGTGTCAGCGGCAGTTCATTCATTTGGACAAAAGCTGACGGAACCATGTAATCCGGCAGGCTTTCTTCGGCAAACCGGCGCATGTCCCCCGTGTCCAAGGTGCTGCCGGCAGATCGGACAAGGTAGGCGGCCAGCCGTTTATCTCCCGGCCGGTCTTCACGGACGACTACGGCGGCATCCTCGACATCCGGATGTTTGACGAGAACCGCTTCGATTTCTCCCAATTCAATCCGGAAGCCGCGGATTTTAATCTGGTGGTCCGCCCTGCCCATATAATCAAGAGAACCGTCCGTCCGCAGGCGGGCTAAATCCCCAGTCCGGTACATTCTCGTTCCCGACGGGCCGTACGGATCAGCCACAAAGCGTTCGGCGGTCAGGCTTTGCCGCCCTAAGTAGCCGCGTGCCACGCCTCCTCCGGCCACATACATTTCGCCCGTGATGCCCGGGGGCACAGGCTCCAGCCGGTCATCAAGCACATATACGTTCAGATCAGGAATGCCGCAGCCGATGAGGCTGTTTGCTCTCAGTTCGGCAATGTTTTTGTCTAATTCAAGGTAACTGACGTGCACCGTCGTTTCCGTAATGCCGTACATATTCACGAGCACCGGCTGATTGTCTGCGTGGCGGCTGTACCAATCCTCAAGCCGGCTCAGCTCAAGCGCCTCGCCGCCGAAGATGATATATCTGAGTGCGAGCTGACGCCCCAGCTCTTTGTGTTCTTTTTCCGCATGCATCAGCTGGTAAAACGCTGACGGCGTTTGGTTAAGTACAGTCACCCGCTCTTTCACGAGGAGATGTAAAAACGCTTCCGGCGATCTGCTGATGTCATGCGGCACGACGACGAGACGTCCGCCGTGAAGCAGCGGCCCCCACATTTCCCAGACAGAGAAATCGAAAGCGTAGGAGTGAAACATCGTCCATACATCATCAGAATGAAAGTGATACCAATGCCGCGTCGACTCAAACAGCCGGATAACATTGCTGTGCGGAATGATGACACCTTTCGGCACACCTGTTGATCCCGACGTGTAAATGACATAGGCCGGGTGAAGCGGTGACAGCGGACGAATACGGTCGGCATTCTCAGGGTTCGTGACGGCATATTGCCGAAGTGTTTCCTTGTTCTGCGGATCATCCAAGATGAAGGCCGGCATGCCGCTTTCGATAGAGAGCTTACTTGCGCCTTCACGGTTGATGAGCATAAATACAGGCTTAGCATCATGTAACATAAAAGCAATGCGGTCCGCGGGATAATCAGGATCAAGCGGCAAATACGCTGCCCCCGTCTTCAGGACGGCTAACAGCCCGACAATCATATCTAAAGAACGCGGCAGCGCCAGTGCAACAAACTGCTCCGGGCCGACGCCGCGGGCAATCATCATGTGCGCGAGCTGATTGGCTCTTTCATTCAGCTCTTTATAACTGAGTCCGCTCTCTTCAAATACTGCCGCCGTTTCATCCGATTTTGCGGCGGCCTGTATTTCAAACAGTTCAGGCAGTGTCTGCCGAGGCTGAATATGCTGTTTTGCCCGTTTAACCGGCAAAAGCTTCCGGCGCTCTTCATCAGAAAGAATGGTTAAGCTTCCGATCGGTTTTTCCGGATGTGATGCAGCATCTTCGAGCAGAAGAAGCAGGCGTCCGGCAAGTGCTTCAGCCGTTTCTTTTCTGAATAAGTCCGTACTGAACTCCAGCAGGCCTTCAATACCGGCAGGCGTGCCGTCGTCATGGCGCTGTTCCGCCAATTCCAGCGTCAAATCAAATTTGGACGATCCGACACTGCTGATTTGCAGGCTTGTTTCCATATCAGGAAGACTGAGTACAGGGTCAGGCGTATTTTGGAATGCGAGCATCACTTGGAACAGCGGATGTCTTGACCGGGAACGAATCGGATTCAATTCTTCCACGAGACGTTCAAACGGCACATCCTGATGTTCATATGCTGCGAGATTCATTTCTCTGACCCTTTCAAGGAGCTCACAAAAGCTCGGATCGCCAGAGGTATCGGTTCTCAGCACGAGTGTATTAATGAACATACCCACAAGGTCTCCCAATGCGTCATCACTGCGGCCGGCTATCGGACTGCCGATCGGAATATCGGTCCCTGCACCGAGCCGGGTCAGTAACGCGGAAAGCCCTGATTGAAGCACCATAAACAGGCTTACGCGCTGCTTTCTGGCAAGTGAGAGAAGACGGGCATGAAGCTCTTGGCCGATGTTGACCGGAATGACGCCGCCCCTGTAGCTTGATTCAGCGGGACGCGGAAAATCAGACGGCAGCTCCAGCTGATCCGGTACATTTTCAAGCGTTTTCTTCCAGAAATCCAGCTGGCGCGCAATTAAGCTCTCAGAATCAGACGCGCTGCCTAAAAGCTGCTGCTGCCAAAGCGCATAATCCGCATATTGAACCGCCAGTGGCGCCCATTCTGCTTTTTCACCTGTTTGCCGGGCGATATAGGCTATGGATAAGTCACGCATGAGCGGATTCAAGGACCAGCCGTCACCTGCGATGTGATGCAGGAGAATCATCAGCGTATACTCGCCGTCACCAAGATCAAACAGCTCAGCCCGGACGGCCGCCTCTTTAGCGAGATCAAACCGATATCGTGCCGCAGCGGCAAGCATGTCTTGGAGCTCGTTTTTGTCTGCACGTGTCACTGTAAACACAGGGCGGGCTTCTTCAGCAGATAAAATGAGCTGATGAGATGATCCCTTATTTTCCGGAAAAACGGTGCGCAGGCTTTCATGACGGCTGACAACATCGTAAAAGGCGTGTTTCAGCGCTGATTGGTCAAGCTTGCCTGACATGCGGACAATCACCGGAATGTTGTAAGTCGGGCTTGGCCCTTCAAGACAGTAGAGAAACCAAAGACGCAGCTGCGCAAATGACAGCGGGATGTGCTCCGGCCGGTCAAACGGCTTGAGCTTAGGCCGCGCGCTCTTTGCGGTGTCAAGCTGTGCGGCGAGCCCGGCAACGGTCGGCGTATCAAACAGACGGCCGATGCCAAGCTCTGCGCCCATTGTCTCCCGAACCCGGCTCATCAGGCGTCCGGCTAAGAGCGAATGTCCGCCCAATTCAAAGAACCCGTCATCAATTCCGACCCGCGCGAGACCGAGAACCTCGGCAAACAGATCGCATAATATTTCTTCCTGCGGTGTCCGCGGCCCTCTGTCAGACAGGACAGCGGAAAAATCAGGTGCAGGCAGAGCGCTGCGATCGAGCTTCTTATTCGGCGTCAGCGGCAATTCTTTCAGCTGTACAAACGCGCCCGGCACCATATAATCCGGCAGGCTTTCGGCCATATATGCACGAAGTCCGCCGATATCAAGGGGCTGATCCGCGACAGCGTAAGCCGCCAGCCGCTTATCTCCCGGCTGGTCTTCACGGACAATGACGGCGGCCTGCGAAACACCCGGATATTTCGACAGCACTGACTCGATTTCTCCTAATTCTATCCGGAACCCGCGGATTTTAATTTGGTGATCGGCTCTGCTGATATAATCAAGCGAGCCGTCCTCACGCCAGCGCACGAGATCTCCCGTCCGGTACATCCTCGCGCCCGCGGACCCGTACGGATCGGCAATGAATCTTTCAGCTGTTAAATCAGGACGGTTATAATAACCTCTGGCAAGCCCTTCACCCGCGATATAAAGCTCGCCCGCGACTCCCGGCGGGACGGGCTGCAATGCGGCGTCCAGCACATATACCCGCGTGTTCCAAATCGGCTTTCCGATCGGAGGCGCCCCTCTATGGTCTTTTGCAAGCGGCTGTGCGGCCGACCAGATTGTTGTTTCGGTCGGCCCGTACAGATTCGTCACCGTACAGCCTGATTCAAGCAGAGCATGCATAAGCGTCTTCGGAAGCGCCTCACCTCCGACAAGCACCTGCAGCGCCCGGAGAGAATCCGGTTCATTGGTAACTAATGAATGCCACAATGTCGGCGTTGCCTGCATGATTGAAATACCGTATGAGTGAATCATGTGCGCAAGCGCCCGCGGTTCCTGAATCGTCTCTTTACGTGCGATGACGCACCCCGCCCCGCTGATGAGCGGAAGGAAGAGCTCAAGTCCGGAAATATCAAACGCCGCTGTCGTAACGGCAAGCAGGCGGTCTTGTTCGCCGAGCGGGAACATTTCCCGCATGGATAAGAGGAAATTGCTTACGCTTTTTAATGTCACGACTACGCCTTTCGGTTTGCCCGTTGAACCCGATGTATAGATGATATAAGCGGGGTGCAAAGGCGAACATTCCGCCTGAGCGGGACAGTCAGCATTTTGAGCGGCAACGGTTTTTACCGTATCAGGGTCATCGAGAATGATCCTTTTTGCATCACTGTCTTCCGGCAAGCGTCCGGATAATTCCATCGTTGTAATCAGGCAGGCAGGCTGTGCATCTTTGAGCATGTATGTGATCCGCTCAGAAGGAAAATCAGGATCAAGCGGCAGGTATGCGGCTCCCGTTTTCAAAACGGCCAGCATGCTCACGGCCAGCTCCTGTGACCGCGGAAGCAGCAAAGCGGCAAATTGTTCCGGTCCGAGCCCCTTTTCTTTTAGCATGCCGGCAAGCTGGTTCGCGCGCTTGTTCAATTCGGCATAGCTGAGCTCTTCGTTTTCGGTGATGATTGCCGGCCGGTCCGGTGTTTTTACGGCCTGTTCGTAAAACAGCTCCGGCAGACTTTTCTGCTTCTCGGCCTTGCGCGTGTCATTCCAGCTTTCCAGTACGCAGAGACGTTCACTTTCAAGCAGAAGGTTGAGTGTGCCGATTTTTTGTGTCTGGTCTTTCACAGCGGATTCCAACAGAAGCAGGAAGCGTTTTTGATGGTTTTCAATATCTTCGGCGCTGTACACTTCCGGATTCGCATCAAAGTCCACACGCATTCCGCTTCCGTCAGCTCTGTCGTAAACGTTAATTGACAAATCATCAACGGGCCCTGCTGACAAATTATGGACGGTTCCTGGCGCTCCGGCGAAATCAAGCGCGTAGTCAAACGGCATCACATTGACTTGCGGGCCGAACAGCCTGCGATTTTCTCCGAGCAGTTTAAGGTCGCGGCGCATGTCTTCATGGCGGTATTTCTGATGGCGCCGGATGTTTCGGATTTCTTTTGCCACTTGGCTGACGGCCTCATGAAAATTCATATCCGGGCGGAGAGAAAGCCGTAAAGGCAGAAGATTCATGACCATACTCGGAATATTCAGTGAAATCGAGCCGATCCGCCCCATCATCGGTAAACCGAGCACGATATCCCCTGCGTTTGTCATCCGATGGACATATACCGCCGCTGCGGCCGTGACGGCTTCATGCCAGTTCGGAATCGCTTTTACATACTGTAAAGCCGTTTCAGAAAGATAAGCCGTGCTTCTCCGAAAACTTGTTGACGTTCTCGGCGCTCTTTCCGCCAAACTGACGACATCAGGTTCATCCGCAAATTTCTCCATCCAAAATTCCCGATCTTTCAGGAATTGATCAGACGCGCGGTATTCTTGTTCTTCTTTTACCAGCTCCTCCAAAGAGCCGAAGGAGCGCCCGTTATCCGGACGTCCTTCCCGTATTGCGGTGTACATTTGCGCCGTACGCCGTGCCAGCAGTGAAAAACCGTAGCCGTCTATCGCAATGTGGTGAATGCGCTGATACCAGAAAAAGCGTTCCGGTCCCGCCTGAAATAAAATGTCGCGGAACAAAGGCCCGGCCGCCATATCAACGGGCTCAGCCAAATCTGTCTGCATGAGTCTGAGTGCGGCCTGCTTCGGATCAGCTTCTGAACTCACATCTATGACATCGATCGCAGCCTCAAATGGAGGATTGATGATCTGCTTCGGCCCGTCTGCTCCCTCTTCGAAGCGGGCGTGTAATGACGCGGCTTCCGTCAGCACGCGTTCGAGAGCGGTTTTAAATATGTTCACATCGATCGCGCCGTTTATCTCAACGTACTCGCCTGTATTGTAAATCGGATTATCAGGATCAAGCTGCTGCGCAAACCAGATACCGGCCTGTGCGCCTGTCAGAGGCAGCTGTTGTGTATCATGCATTCTATTCTCTCCCTTTATAAATAATCTGCGTTCGGCAAGACTTTTTGAGATCGGGAAGAAAGAAGTCTCCACCACTCTTCCAGCGTCGGGTTCTCCGCCAGTTCCACAAACGTCACTTCAGCTCCGTCACGGCGCCATTGTTCGACAAGACTCATGATTCTGACGGAGTCAAGACCTCTGTCCAGCAGGTCTTCATGATCCGGAATATCAGACGGTGATTCTTGAAGAATCGCCGCAATTTGTTCCCGCACCCGGTCTTTTGTCAATACGGCGGAAGCCTTCTTTTCTCCTTCAGAAACCGGCGCGCCGCCCAGCAGCTCCAGCACTTCGTTTGTCAAAGCTGTGTAAGCGCAACGCTGAGACGCATATTCGATGGCCATCTTATGTTTTTCTGAAGAAAAATCAGCAACGGCATCTCCGATAAAGAAGCTTTGGATATCATCCATAAATGCTTCACATGCTGTGACGAGGCAGCCGATGTGTGCATAAATTCCCGTAATCATGAGCTGGTCTCTGCCGCTTTCACGCATGATCTCAAGGAGATTCGTCCGTTTAAACGCGCTGTATCTCCACTTTGTGAGGACAATGTCCTGATCATCCGGGGCAAGCTCCGGAATGACCTTTTCTTCATAAGGCCCGCTTTTTAGCCCCGGCCCCCAAAAATCCGTCAGCAGCGCGCGGTCCGCCGGGTCTTGGCTGCCCGGCTGCGCGGTATACACCACCGGAATGCCAAGTGCTTTGCATTGCTCTTTTATTTTTTTGATATTCTGAGACGCCTCTGTGATCGGAGCTTCACCTTTCGCAAAAGCATCGACGAAATAATTCTGCATGTCATGGATCAGAAGCACCGCGCGTTTCGGATTCAGCGTCCACGATACTTTATTTTCAGGCATATCTGACGCTGTCGGCAGCGCATATGCGGGAATAGACGGTATAGCCAATGTAAACACTTCCTTTTTTAAGATTGTTTGATTTCAGCCGGCTTTACTTTTTGGGCGATCGTTTCGCGAAGATCCTTTTTACTGACCTTGCCGACGCCAGTTTTCGGGAAAGAAGCGATAAATTCAATCCGGTCGGGGATTTTATATGCCGCCAGTCCGCGCTCACGTAAAAATGCTTTCAGCTCTCCCGGTTTCGGCGCTTCTCCTTTCGGGATGACGAACACACAGGATCGCTCCCCGAGAAAATCATCCGGCATTGAAACCATGGCAGCATCATGAACGGCAGGATGCGCAAGAAGGTGATTTTCCACCTCCTCAGCGGCTATTTTTTCACCGCCCCGGTTGATTTGATCTTTCGCACGTCCTTCGACGATGATATAGCCGTCCGCCGTCAGTTTGACGATATCGCCGGTCTGATAAAATCCGTCGGCTGTGAATGATCTTTCATTATGTTCTGGCGCTTTATAATATCCGCGAATCGTGTAAGGGCCGCGTGTAAACAAATGTCCCGCTTCACCGGGGGCGACATCCCGCCCGTCATCGTCTAAAACCCTGACCTCATCAAAAGGTGACATCGGTCTGCCTTGCGTATTGACAATGATCTCTTCAGGATCATCCAGTCTCGTATAATTCACCAATCCTTCCGCCATTCCGAAAACCTGCTGAAGGGTGCATCCGAAAGCGCTCTTCACGCGGCGGGCCGCCTCAGCGCTGAATTTGGCGCCTCCTACCTGCAGCACTTGAAGGCTTGATAAATCATCACTTCGCGAACCGGATGCGTCCATCCACACCATCGCAAGCGGCGGGACGAGCGCTGTAATCGTGACACGTTCTTTTTCAATTAACGGGAAGCAGTCATCCGGACTCGGCGTCGGTGACAGAACAACCCGGCCTCCGGCATATAAAGTTCCCAGCACACCCGGCGAGCTGAGCGGATAATTATGCGCTGTCGGCAGAGCGGCCAAATAGACGCTGTGATGATCCAAGCCGCATATTTCCGCACTGATGCGCAAACTGTATATGTAATCGTCGTGTGTTCGCGGAATCAGCTTGGACAGCCCCGTACTGCCTCCTGAAAGCTGTAAAAAGGCGACTTCCGCCGGGCTTACATCTTCCAGCTGAACAGGCTCTCTATGCAGGCTGCTCAGTTCCTGAAACTCTTCAGCTTCCCCGGCTACAATGACATGCTTCAAATCCGGAAGTTTGTCTTTCACCTGTCTGGCAAGCGCCCTGTAATCAAAACCTGAATGCATATCAGGAATGATGTATGCTTTCGCCTCTGCAAACTCGCAGAAATACGTAATCTCACTGCTTCTATGAGAAGGCAGCGCGAAAACGGGCAGTGCTCCGAGTCGGAACAGCGCAAAAATCACTTCAAAAAACTCAGCGATATTCGGCAGCTGAACGACAACGCGGTCTTCCTTTTGAATTCCGAGCTTATGCAGTCCCGCCGCTAAACGATCGGCCCTTTCATCTAATTCTTTGTAGGTCCAATGTACATCTTTACACGTCACGGCAGTTTGATTTCCGTATAAAGCCGCGCGCTCTTTCAGCATTCCTCCGAACGTCTCACCCTTCCAGCAGCCGTCTTTTCGGTATTTGTCAGCCCATTCTTCCGGCCATGGCGTAAATCCAGTCAGCACGATCCGTTCCCTCCTTTTTTACAACTCATCTTGGTAAAGCCCCATCGCCCGGAGCATGGTGCGGAATTTCGCCGATGTCTCGTCCAGTTCATCCTGCGGCTTTGATCCGGCGACAATTCCGGCACCCGCAAAGAGCCGGAGAGACCTTGTTTCCGCTTCGGCGCAGCGGAGTGCAATAATCCATTCTCCGTCACCTTCAGCATCACACCAGCCCGCCATTCCCGTGTAGAAATTGCGGTCAAACGGCTCAATATCCTGAATCGCTTCTCTCGCCGCATCCGTCGGCGTTCCGCATACCGCGGGCGTCGGATGCAGGGCGATGGCCAGCTCAAGCGATGTCGTTGACGGATCACGCAGCTCTCCCTTTACCTCGGTGGACAGGTGCCACATCGCCTCAGTTTTAATGAGTGACGGTTTTTCCGGCACATCAAGCACACGGCAGAACGGTTTAAGGGCGGCGGCCACGGCGGCCACAACTACGGCATGTTCATGCAGATCTTTTGCTGATTGCAGCAGTTCTTCCGCTCTTCTCTGATCCTCGGCGGGATCTGTGCTGCGTGGTCTGGAACCTGCCAGCGGATTGGACAGAATCGATGTTCCGTTTTTGGACAGCAGCAGTTCAGGACTTGCGCCGAAAAGCGTTTTTCTTGTTTCCGACGTTCCCGTCACATCCGCAGCGAATGTATAGCCGTGCGGGTTGTGCTGCGCCAAATGCTTGACGGCCTGAGGAATGTCGATATCCTTTTCAGCGGTCAGATGAAGCGTCCTTGACAGCACGATTTTGCTGAGCGGACCGTCCGTAATGTTGAATACGCCTTGTTCCACACCGCTCATAAAGCCCTCAGGCTCCGGAACGGGACGGATGTCATATGTATTGGATTGCGGCTTTTCTGCGGAAGATTCCGCAAACGAAAGCGGACCTGCCGTATGGACATTCTTCGGTACAAAAAGCCGGGAAGCTTTTCTGCAGTCAAAAGGAATGGCGCCGGCCGCAATCGGATATTTGATGCCGGCTTTCTTTGCCTCAAGAAGGGTCTGTCTCACACGTTCAGGCAGTGAATCCAGCTGATTTTCCGCGTCTGTATCAGGCACTTCCGCAAACATTCCTTCCGCAAGCATCGTACTTTTCGGGGAAGCTAAAAAGAACGCCCCGGGCTTGTAAGCGTCCAGCACCTCTTTTGCTGACACTTCCGTCAATACATGTTGATTTGTCATGTTTGTCCCTCCTTCTCGTTACATCAAACGCCTAAAGTAGCGCCGCCATCAACGCATAAATCATGCATCGTAATATGGTTTGCCTGTTCAGAAGCCAGAAACAAAACGGCATTTGCAATATCAGAAGGCTTCGCCAGCTTTTGAAGCGGAATTCCCGTTTTATATGTATCAAGCGAACCTTTGATGACGTCCCGGGCTCCGTTCTCGTCCTGCCACAGCGCCCGCTGCATGTCGGTTTCCGTTGAACCCGGAGATACGATGTTGCAGCGGATATGATGGGCCGCAAGCTCCAGTCCGAGGCATTTCGTAAACATGACGGCAGCCGCTTTTGACGCCGCATAAGCCGCCATGGAAGCACGCGGAACGCCGGCTGCATTCGAACCGACCGTAACGATGGCGCCCTTTTTCCGCTCAATCATGTACCGGCTTACAGCGCGCGACACATGAAATACGCCGGTCGTATTAACTGAAAATGTTTGATCCCAATCTTCATCACTGAGGAATTGCACCGGACCCGGCCGCAGCACGCCCGCAACGTTCGCCAATATTTCAATAGGCCCTATGTCACGTTCAACGGCGGCGATGATATTATTGACAGCCGCACTGTCAGATACATCTGCGGCAAACCCCTGCGCCTGCACGCCTTTTTGCCGGAGTCTGTCAGTTAGCCCAAGAAGCAGGTCTTCATTTGTATCTATAGCTGCCACATTTACGCCTTGTTCAGCAAGGGCAAGCGCTGTTGCTTCTCCGATGCCTTGAGCGGCGCCGGTGACAACGGCCGTTTTCCCTTTCATTCCCAATGCGTCCATATTATCATTCCCTTTCTATATTGATAATGATTATCATTATCAATTATGATTCAAGACAATCATATCCAAATCAAAACACGCAGTCAATTAGAAAATTAGAATCAGCTGCATTTAGTTCGAAGGGCCTGTTTTTTCTCATGCAGGAGAATACGGGGTATGCGGCCCTCCCGGATTCAGGCAGAAACGCAGGGCCCTGCTAATTAAAACGGGCAGGACAGAAATATGGCCCTCTCCTTCAAACTCGCTGTATTCAGTACGGACTCCATCATCTTCAAATCCGGATAATAAAGAGTACAGCGCCTCTGCGTGCTGCGGGATTCTGCTTTTATGTGTTTTTTCAATTTCTCCCGCAGCCAGCAATACGCTGACTTGAAGATTTTCCGCAGAGAGCCGGTCTGACAAACGTTCCGCTTTTTCCTGAATAAAAAGCTTGTTCCAGTGAATTGACGGACTCCCGGCAACATAGGTCTGAAACATGTCCGGCCTCGTCAAAAGCACTTGCAGCACAAAAAGACCGCCCAGCGAATGGCCGAAAATCGTCTGCCTGCCTCTGTCGATCGGATAATCCCGCTCCATCGCGGGCTTTACTTCTTCTTCTATAAAACTCAGAAACGCTTCCGCCCCTCCCTGTTCGGGCCATGCCGCGCCGCGCGGATGCACCGGCAGTTCTGATTCAGAAAGCGGCATCGTAAAATCACTGTGCCGTTCGGCGGAAAACGGCTGATCTGTCGGGTAGCCGATTCCGACAATCACCGCCGGAACAACGCCTGTTTTTTCAGGCCGTCGGCTTTGCACCCGCAAAGCTTCGGCCATTGTGCCGAATACGGAATTCGCATCGAGCAGGTATATGACGGGGAAGCCGGATGCAGGCGGCTCTTCCTGAGGAAAAGAGACAAAGATACGATACGTACGGCCTCCTTTAGAGCGCATTTCTCTTACTTCTGTGCCCGGAACCGCGTATCGGCCGGCCGGCGTGAAACCCCGTTTTATTTGTTTTCCGTCCATTATGTGTTCATCCCCTTTGCGGCAATTGCTTTATCTATGCTTATTGATAATGATTTTCAATATCAAAAGACACCTCAAATAATAGGTTTTTTGCCAAACAAAGTCAATGGATTTTTGATATAAAAAAAGCACCTTATTTCAATAAGGTACCTAAGAACTATATAGTGATAGGGGCTTAATCCCATGTAAAGCGCTCATTCTTCCATGGATCTCCCCTCATATGTTAGCCGTTTTTCTCCCAAAAGCCGGGGTGGTTTTCCTTTGTGAACTGAATGCCGCGCAGCCATTTGGCGCTTTTCCAAAAATAAAGGTGGGGGAAAACGCCTCTGAGCGGATAGCCGTGCTCTGGCGTTAACGGCTCGCCGTTATGCGCATATGCCAGCAGGGATGTTTCCCGCGTAAAATCAGAAAGCGGCAGGTTGGCCGTCCAGCCCTCTTCAGCGTGCAGAATGACGAATCCCGCTTCTTTGTGCACGCCCGCTTTCTCAGCGATGTCTTTAGCGCGTATTCCCTGCCAGATATTATCAAGACGGGACCAGCCCGTGACGCAATGAATATCATTTTTCACTTCGGCTTCAGGAAAGGCTTTGATATCTTCAAAGCTTAACAGCATAGGACGGTCAACAAGCCCGTACACCTGCAGGTTCCATTTTGACATATCTTCATAATAAGGAACATTTCCGGCGTGAAGCACAGGAAACTTCGTTGTGACATTTTGGTTTGGCGGAATCCGTTCCGACTGTTTTGTTTGTTTCGTTTTCCCGAAAAACATATGGCTCCCTCCATTTAGTAAACCTACATTAAATTCGTGTTGACAATCAATCACCCTTCGATTACGCTAATCTGGTACAAGTGTAAGGGGGAAAAACAAATGAAACAACGCAACCTTCGCGCGGGCGATATGGCGCTTATCGGCATGTTTGCCGCACTGATGGCCGTCGGCGCCAACATTACATCAATGGCTCCTTTTTTGCAAGTTGCGGGAATTCCGTTATCGCTGCAGCCTTTCTTTTGTCTATTAGCCGCGATGCTTCTCGGCGCCAGACGGGCAGCCATCGCAATGACGGTATACGCATTGGCCGGACTCGCGGGGGCGCCTGTTTTCGCTCAATTCTCAGCAGGCTTTGCGCCGTTTATCGGAAAGAGCGGCGGATTTATTCTCGCTTACATCCCGGCGGCATTTGCAGCCGGATGGCTGCTGGAAAAAACAAAAAAAACCGGCCGCCTGCATTATGCATGGGCCTCTTTGATCGGTACCGCCGTCATTTATATCATTGGCACGACCTATACGTATATTGCGCTGAAATTATGGCTTCATGCTCCGATCAGCTACGGAATGGCCTGGTTTTACATGATATGGTTTTTCATAAAAGATATCATTTTAGCACTGTTATTGGCATCAATCGCGCCTGCCGTTTACAGGTCTATTCATAAAGCGACGGGGTTCAGCAGAAATCCGGCGTAAGATGTTCTCAGCATACAAAAAGGCTCCCCTTTTCGGGAGCCTTTTTTTACAGAACAAGCGCGGCAATCCAGCCGAATATCACAAGCGGAATGTTATAGAAAATAAATGTCGGTACGCACGTATCCCATATGTGGTGGTGCTGTCCGTCGGCGCTGAGGCCTGACGTCGGGCCGAGCGTACTGTCACTTGCAGGAGAACCCGCATCGCCGACCGCGGCGGCCGCTCCGATTACGGCGATCGTTGCCATCGGGCTGAATCCGAGCTGAGCGCACAGCGGAACGAATATGGTCGTAATGACGGGTACGGTTGCAAATGATGATCCGATTCCCATCGTGATTAATAAACCGACCACCAGCATCAGGAGCGCGCCCAATGATTGGCTGTGGCCGATAAAGCCTGTTGATGCTTTGACCAAGGAAGCTACATCGCCCGTTTTATTCAATACATTTGAAAAACCGGCCGCAACAAGCATGACAAACCCGATAAAAGCCATCAGAATCATGCCGTCCGTGATCAGCTTATCCGCTTCATTGCGCTTCATGACTCCGCTGATAAACAGCGTAAACAAGCCGGCAAGCGCGCCCATGATCATACCTTCCACTCCGAGCACTTGTGACAGATAGAGCTGAACGGCAAGCGACACGGCAATGGAGATCAAGGCGATGGCAATGCTTTTTTTCGTATAAGGAGAAGACGATAGTCCGGCAATCTCCTTCGTCTCATATTTCTTCGGTTTCCGGAACACGATGACGGCTAAAATTAAACCGACCGCCATCCCGGCCGTCGGGATGATTAAAGCATACGGGATATCACTGAGCGGCACCTTTAAACCGGCTGACGCCATATTATCTCTCAGCATCCCCTGGAAAATCTGTCCGAATCCGACAGGCAGAACGATATACGGCGCAGTCAGTCCGAATGTCATCACACACGCGATCAGCCTGCGGTCTATTTCAAGTTCGTTAAATATTTTTAAAAGCGGCGGAATCAATACAGGAATAAACGCAATGTGAACGGGCACCACGTTTTGCGAGAAACAGGATATGATTAAAATAATCAGTACGATTAACACTTTTGACAGTGCTTTTTTCCGCGAATCTTCCTTTTTTCCGATTAGTTTGACAGACGCTTCCACCATTGCATCGGGAAGCCCCGTTTTTGTCAGCGCCGCGGCAAATGCCCCGAGCAGCGCGTAGCTGACCGCGACGGTGGCATTTCCGCCGAGACCGTCCGTAAAAGCCTTCACCGTCTCTCCGAGGCCTAAGCCGCCGGTCAGCCCGCCGGCAAGCGCACCGATCATTAAAGCTATAATAATATTGACACGCAGCAGGCTTAAGACGAGCATAAGCAATACTGCGACAACAACAGCATTCATTGATGAGTCCCTCCAAAAATCCTTTAGTTTGCTAATGTAGTAGATAATTAAAGTTAACATATATTCTGCGCTTTAGTCAACTAAAGATTTTGGAAATCAAAAAACCCGCTGCATCAAGGCAGCGGGATGCTGTTATCTTTCGGGTGTAAAGCGCTCAGTCAAAACAGCCAACGTCCTTGCCATGACGCCTGTTGCGCCGGCAGGGCCGAAGCATGTCGCTTTATTCGCCGTCGCGGTTCCCGCAATATCGAGATGAACCCACGGCGTGTTTTCCGCGAATTCACCAATGAATGCCCCCGCCATAATCGCGTGGCCTTCTCTTCCCGGAGAATTGTTCAAATCAGCCATCTGACTGTTTCTCACCCGTTTTTTATCCTTTTCTGTAATCGGAAGCTGCCAGATCGGCTCGCCGGATTCTTTCGCCGATTCAGCCACCTGTTCATAAAACGCGGCGTGATTGGTCATGGCGCCCGTCATTTCGTTTCCTAAGGCGACAATGACACCGCCCGTTAACGTTGCGACGTCTACGAGGACAGAGGCTCCGTGCTGCTTGGCGTATGTGATGCCGTCGGCAAGCACGAGACGCCCTTCCGCATCGGTGTTCAGAATCTCAATGGTTTTTCCGCTGAGCGAAACGATGACATCATCCGGCTTCATAGCATCGGACGAAATCATGTTGTCCGTAGACGGTATGACAGCGAGCACGTTTTGTTCAGGCCGCAGTTCGCCGATAATCTCCATCGCGCCCAATACCGAAGCGGCTCCTCCCATATCGCTTTTCATGCCGACGATGCCGGTTTTCGGCTTAATTGAATATCCGCCCGTATCAAAGGTAATTCCTTTACCGACCAGGCCGATGACGTCTTCCCACTGATCTTTGCCCTGATACTTCAGAACGATCATTTTCGGCGGTTCGGATGAGCCCTTGTTAACAGCAAGCAGCCCTCCCATGCCGAGCTCTTCCATTTCATCTTTTTCTAAAATTTCACACTCGAAATCGTATTTTGCCGCAAGCTCGGCGGCATATGACGCCAAATCGGTGGCCGTCAGCATATTACCCGGCATATTTACAAGCGTGCGGGCTGAATTCGTCCCTTGGCCGTATGCCGCGCCGACATTCAGGCCGGCCTGCACTTCCCTCAGGTCTTCTTCGGTCACGGCGCAGACTGATTTCAGTTCCTGATCCGGCTCATTCGATTTATGTTTATAATCCTGCACTTCGTAAACCGCAAGCAGACAGCTTTCTGAAAGCGCATGAGCGGCATCGGCGGCAGGCACTTCACCGGAGACGAATGTATCGAGCAAAACGGATACTTCCTGTTTTTTATCTTGATGAATCTGCTGAAATACTCGCGCAAAGCATTCTTTCGTATCTTCAAACGAATAATCCGCTTCTCTTCCCAGACCGATAAAATAAATACGTTTCATACCGGTCGCAGCCGGAGGGTATACTTTTGATACACGATTGCGTTTAGCGGACACATCACCATCCTTTAACAGCTGGGTCAGATGACCGTCCAATTTATCATCCAATTCCTTCGTAAATCCGTTCAGCGTGCTTTTTTGAAAAAGACCGATGACCAGTGTTTCGGGATGCCGCAGTTGATCAGATGCATAAAACATGAGTACACACTCCTTATGTGGGTATTTGTTATGTAAAGTGGTATAATGAAAAAACATTTTTCATTGATTTTATTTTACCAAACTAAGGGCGTTTTCTGCAGTTTTTCGATACGATCGGAATCAGCAGATACAGAAAGGATGTCGCATATGGATGTACTTATGAATTTTCCTTTACTGGCGAGTTTTGCCGCCATTATTTTTGCCCAAGTTGTAAAAGTGCCTATTCAATTTATCGTATCCAAAAAACTTGACTGGTCTCTTGTGACGAGCACCGGCGGCATGCCGAGCTCCCATTCCGCCGCCGTCACTGCGCTGTCAACCGGAGTCGCTTTGCAACAGGGGCTGGACTCGCCCCTGTTTGCAGTCGCCGCGATTTTCGCCGTCATTACGATGTTCGACGCTACAGGTGTCAGGCGGCATGCGGGTGAACAGGCGACGGTCATTAATAAACTGGTCATCGACTTTAATCGGTTTGTCAGCGAAGCGAAGGACTTTCAGAAAGCGGAAGAGAAGGAAAAACAGAAGAAACTGAAAGAACTGCTCGGCCATCAGCCGATTGAAGTGTTCTTCGGCGGCGTCACCGGTATTGTGCTGACATTGATTTTAGATTATCTCTTTATGTAAAAAACGCTTCAGCGGATGCTGAAGCGTTTTTATTCTTTTACCGTTTTGTATTGATTTCTGAACACTTGCATCGACTTTGTTTCGTTCAGCTTTACAAGTTCGTCCTCGGTCACTGTGCCGTTCCCTTTTTTAATCATATAGACCTCAAGTGTTTTTTTGCCCCAATTGTTATAGACGTCCTTGACTGTGTCAAAGTAGAGGTCAAGGCGGCTGCCTTTAATTTTTGAGCCGGTATCGGCGACAACCCCGTAACCGTAATTCGGTATAAACAGAATCGTCCCGATCGGGAAAACAGACGGATCGGCCGCAACAGTTGAATATAAATCGCGTTTGACCTTCACGCCTGAATATGTAATTCCGTACTGCGGATGACCCGGAGATTTTCCGGTAGATTCCGCTCCGGCGGTATAACCGGTGGCTGTCACCTTATGTGAGGGATAGCGTTCCCAGTCAAAAGCTTCTTCCAGCGGTTTTATCCTGCCTGATGCCTTCTTTTCCGGCTGATTCTGTAAGGATTGAAACGGAGTGCCCATGTTTTTCAAAACGGCGCCGCGATGCTCGGTCATCCAGTTTGTCAGATCCTTTGCTTCAACACCGGTTATGGAAAAGTATGTCGCATGGCATGCGCCCAAAAAGAGCACGATCATGAATATGCGTCTGATTATCGTCAATCTGAAATCACTCTCCTCCGAGTCATTGTTCCCAACTCGGTGAGGTGCTATACAAAAAGCGCCGCGACACAAAAAAAGCTTTCTCAAATAAGAAAGCGGCTTAAAACATTTGATATCCTCTTTTTCTGAGCGCCTTTATGGCAATGCCTGACGTGATGGCTCCCGCCAGTCCGCCAGCCAAAATCACGACATCCGCAACCGCTAATGACATGATACGCTGAAACAGGCTTTGAAAGGATTCCCCCGGCGCCTGCACGTAACTGATCATCTTTTTATTGCTGATAATGAAAAGGCATACAATCGGATAGACAACAGCCATAATCCACGACATTCTAAGCAGCATGTTCAACAGAAAGCCTATGCCGAAAAACAGTACAAAAAATAGTACGATTGAGATCAGGACAACCGGCAAACTAATCACAAACATCCACCCCCTACAGCACTTTCAGTGTACCTCGGGGGCGGTAAAAAAGTCAACGTCTGGAAAAATCATCGTCTCTCTTTGCCGCTTCCCTGGCAGGAGGGACATGTTTCGGAGCCGCCAAGAAGCAATTGAAAATACCCTTTACCTGAGCAGAACGGACACGCCGCCGTGCTTTTTGCTGTCGTTTTCATGCGGATCACCCTTTTTTCTTAATTTTCTGATAATATATCATATTTACTTGTCAAGCACCAAGTCAGAATATGTAACAAAACAACTCATGTAAGCGGAAACATTCTTTTTTTTCTTTTACATGCTTTTTATAGCGCTCTTTTTTAAAAGAAGAGAAAACCCGCGGCCGCGGGTTTTCAGAAGAATTTAAACTTCCCTTTTTTCAGCGTCAGGCCCAGCCCGCCGATCATAAAGAGCGATCGGTTGTCAATGACCTTTTTCATAAAGGACGCTGGCATGCCTTTGAGCTTCCTGCCGTATACGACTCCGACAGCGTTATGCTCACCGAGGGAGGCGACGGTTCCTTTAATGTCAGGCTTGAACTCTTCAAGCTGGCCTCCTTTAATCAAACCGCCCAGATTTTTGGCGACCGTTTCTCCTTGCTGCATCGCGATCTGAGCAGTCGGCGGGTACGGCCGTTCCGTCTCTTCATTGATAAAGAGCGAGCTGTCGCCGAGTATAAAAACGTCATCATGACCCGGCGCCCGAAGATCAGGGTTGACCTTGACACGGCCGCGCATATTTTCAAAACCCGCTTCCTCCACGATCGGATGTCCGCGCACGCCCGCCGCCCAGACAACGGTCTGGGATTTGATTTCTTCCGGCTCTTCATCTTTCTTGCCGACTGTGACACCGTCTGCGCGGCATTCTTGAACCGCGGTGCCGATTTTAAATTCAACGCCTTTGCTCTCAAGGTATTGAACGGCGTAATCGACAAGCTCCGGATCAAATCCCGGCAAAACCGTCGGGGCGGCCTCGACACAGACGATCCGGACGAGACTTTCATCTATATCATAATATCTGCATAACTCCGGCTTGCGGTTCGCAAGCTCACCGAGAAATTCAATTCCCGTAAAGCCCGCTCCGCCGACAACGATGGTTAAGCGGTCAGGGCGTTTTTCAGCCTCCGTATTGTATGTCGCAAATTGGAGCTCAATATGGTCTTTCAGCTGGCGCGACGTATTAATATTCGCGATCGGAAAAGCGAATTCTTTTAAGCCTTTAATCCCGAATGTTTCAGGGACGGCGCCAAGCCCGATGACAAGATAATCATAAGGGATGTCCCCTTGTGAAAGCGTCACCTTTTTATTTTGCACATCTATCGCTTTTACGGTATCCTGCACAAATTTGACCCGTGATTCATTGATTACATCTTTTATTTGATATCTGCAACGGTCATGATGCAGCGTTCCTGCGCTCGCTTCATGCATCCATGTCGTTTCATAATGATAATTGTGTTTATTGACCAAAGTAATGTCAGCGTCATTTGCCCCGATATGCTTCGGAAGCCTTGTTACTGTCATTAATCCACCATAACCTGCACCTAAAACCACGATTTTGGGTTTATTCAATGCCATCACATCCACCTTCTTTTTTTTGCTGTTAGACGCATAATCAAATCAACATTTGTATTAGCTTCAGCTTATTGGCGGGATTTTATGAAATGAAATATAAAATTTTTTAGAAAACCGCACATGTCTGCATATCACCATACTATCCGGAACAATCACAAAACATTCAGGAAAAAACAGATTGGAATTTGTCCCCATATTAGCGGCGGCCGCAATTTTTTTCAAGAATGAAGCGGCCGGGCGGTTTTCGGCACTCGTCATCCTTTTAAATTGTATGTTATAATTAATAACAATTTTCAATTAGGAGGCAATTTGGTATGCAAGAGGATTCAAAGGTTTATGATATTACGGTCATCGGCGGCGGCCCGGTCGGCCTGTTTACCGCTTTTTACGGGGGAATGAGACAGGCGAGCGTCAAAATCATCGAGAGCCTGCCTCAGCTTGGCGGCCAGCTCAGCGCGCTGTACCCTGAAAAATATATTTATGATGTAGCCGGATTCCCGAAAATCCGCGCCCAGGAACTTGTGAACAACTTAAAAGAGCAAATGGCAAAGTTCGATCAGACCATCTGCTTAGAGCAGGCCGTTGAATCTGTTGAAAAACAGGCGGACGGTGTGTTTAAGCTTGTCACGAATTCAGAAACGCATTATTCAAAAACGGTTATTATCACCGCGGGAAACGGCGCATTTAAGCCGAGAAAGCTTGAGCTGGAATCAGCGGAACAATATGAAGGCAAAAACCTGCACTACTTCATTGACGACCTCAATCAATTCGCAGGCAGACGCGTTGCCGTTCTGGGCGGCGGCGATTCCGCGGTGGACTGGGCGCTCATGCTTGAGCCGATCGCCAAAGAAGTCAGCATCATCCACCGCCGTGATAAATTCCGCGCGCATGAGCACAGTGTCGAAAACCTGCATAATTCTAAAGTCAACGTGCTGACACCGTTTGTTCCCGCTGAACTTGTCGGTGAAGACCGGATCGAACAGCTCGTTCTCGAAGAAGTGAAAGGCGACCGTAAAGAAATCATCGAAATTGATGACCTGATCGTAAACTACGGCTTTGTTTCTTCTCTCGGACCGATTAAAAACTGGGGCCTTGAAATCGAGAAAAATTCCATCGTCGTCAAAAGCACGATGGAAACGAATATTGAAGGCTTCTTTGCCGCCGGAGATATCTGCACATATGAAGGCAAGGTCAAGCTGATCGCCAGCGGTTTCGGCGAAGCTCCGACAGCCGTGAACAACGCGAAGGCTTACATGGACCCGAAAGCACGCGTCCAGCCTCTGCATTCTACAAGCATGTTTGAAAAATAATAAAAAAGAGTCTGTGTCATACCGGCACAGACTCTTTTTTATTTAAACATCCAAATATAATTCATGACGGTTCCGACAACCAGCGCAATGACAAGCGCCGACACGACCCAAATCGTGCCTAAAATAATCCGGTCCTGAATTTTCTGGGCTTTCGGGCTGTGCCCGGGCTGTTTTTGTTCCACACCGGCCCCTCCCTTCTTCTGCAAATCTATCTATCGTAACAAATGTCTTACAACACCCAATACTACTATGATAACCAAACTGCAAATGGATGACAAGCTGACCGCATATGAGGCAGCATGAAATCATTTGACATTCCTGACAAAACAAAGTACATTATAAAAAGACGAACATTTTAATTTTATTTAATTATATTATTCGCTTTTAGGGGTGTTATGTATGGAAAATGTATTTGATTACGAAGATATTCAGCTGATTCCTGCAAAATGCATTGTGGACAGTCGATCTGAATGTGATACATCAGTTACATTGGGCGGACACACGTTTAAACTTCCGGTCGTGCCGGCCAACATGCAGACGATTATAGATGAAAACATCGCGGCCTGGCTCGCGGAAAACGGGTATTTTTATATCATGCACCGCTTCGAGCCGGAAAAACGCCTGGCTTTTGTCCGGGATATGAAAGCGCGCGGACTGATTTCTTCCATCAGTGTCGGCGTGAAGGAAAATGATTATGAATTCATCCGGGAGCTGAAAGCACAGGAGCTTGTGCCGGATTATATTACCATTGATATCGCGCACGGCCATTCCAATGCCGTGATCAGCATGATTCAATTTATTAAAGAACATGTCCCGGAAAGCTTTGTCATCGCAGGGAATGTCGGGACGCCTGAAGCCGTAAGGGAGCTGGAGCGTGCGGGCGCCGACGCGACAAAAGTGGGAATCGGCCCCGGGAAAGTCTGCATCACAAAGATTAAAACCGGCTTCGGAACCGGCGGATGGCAATTAGCCGCGCTTCGCTGGTGCGCAAAAGCGGCGAGCAAACCGATCATTGCTGACGGCGGTATCCGCACGCACGGCGATATCGCGAAATCCATCCGTTTCGGCGCATCTATGGTCATGATCGGATCATTATTCGCCGGCCACGAGGAATCACCGGGCCAAACGATCGAAATCGACGGCAAGCTGTACAAAGAATATTTCGGCTCCGCTTCCGAATTTCAAAAAGGCGAAAAGAAAAACGTCGAAGGCAAAAAAATGCATGTCGAACATAAAGGGTCTTTACAGGACACGCTGATTGAAATGGAGCAGGATCTGCAATCTTCCATCTCTTACGCCGGCGGCAATACACTCGAAGCCATCCGCAATGTCGACTACGTGATCGTAAAAAACTCTATTTTCAACGGCGACAGATTTTAACACACAGCAGAGCCGCTCGAAGATAAAAAAATGACATTCAATATGAATGTCATTTTTTTTATTAAATACCGAAATAAAGAGCCGCACTGGCCAACAGATTAATCACAAAAATAAACAAAAAGATGTAACGAATGAATTTATTTTGCACCGGAGCAAATATAAAGAGATATAGTCCTGCCACCCCAAAAGTAAGAACAGGAAACAGCCACTCAAAGGATAAAGAAATGATATAACCGATAATCATAACAATCGGCACACCGATTAATGATAATTTACTTCTCATATGATTTCTGCCCCTTTTACTTAAAAATTGGTGTGATGTAAGCTTCAATAATGGCAGCGGCGATCAGCAGACAAATAATTATGAGCACCAATATTCCAATATGCCTGAACATTGAAGCCATTATCTTTTTTTCCTTAGAAAAACACAGCCTGATGACCAATTCAACGCCCTTAAAACCAATGGCGCCACTTAATAATAACGCGGGAACTTCAAATATACCATGAGGAATTAGCAGTAAAAAAATCTGATAAAAAGGAACCCCGCTATGCAGATTTTCTATAATAGAGCCGCTTAAAATAAACCCGTTGGTGAATAAATAAAAGATTGAGGTCAACCCAAAGGTAAAAAAACCCGCGGCTAAAAACAGACAGGCGATTGCATTGTTTTTCAGCAGTTCAACCGCGCCTGACGAGCCGTTGTAAGACGCAGTCGAAACAAAGTGATCGGAAAAAAACGCAGCGATCACACCGCCTGAAAAAAACAGCAATGACGCGGTTAACGGAATGGCGGACGTTCTGATTGCCGGCAACATGCGGTTCATCATGTATAGATACTCTCAGCCAATTCTTCAATCTCTTCTAATGAATGCTCGGATGACTGATACTCCGCCGCAAAAACGCCTTCATGTATAATACCGATCGTATCGCACAGCGAATGCGCCAGCTCCAGCAGGTGAGTTGATAACAGGACCGTATTTCCCTGCTTGACGTACTCCTTTAATAACGTCCGTATCGTTTTACCGCTGATTAAATCAATGCCCGTCAGCGGCTCGTCAAGAATTAATATCTTTGGCTGATGAATGAGCGCGGCCGCAATTGATAATTTTTGTTTCATTCCATGTGAATATGTTTTAATCAGCTGATTTCCGTCTTGAGCAAGCTTCAGCGTCTCTAACATATTCTTTATATAATCATTTGTCCGCTGAGACGGCACTTGAAACATCTCCGCTGTAAAACGCAAGTATTCGACTCCCGTTAAGTAATCATATAAAAAAGCATGGTCGGGCACAAAACCGATATCAGCCGATAGTTGCCCCCCCTCTTCTGAATCCAGTTCCTTGCCGTCAATCATGACGCGGCCTGAAGTCGGTTTAAGCAGGCCCGAAATGATTTTCAAAGTCGTTGTTTTCCCGACTCCATTAGTCCCCAGCAAAGCATAGATTGAGCCTTTTTTCACCTCAAACGAAATATCTTTCAACACCTGTTTTTCACTATAGTTTTTTTGTATATTCACTAATTTAATCATTGTTCGCAAACCTTTCCGCCATATTGATTCTGCGAAGAAACAGAAACATGACTCCATAGTTTAATAGTGTGAACAGGACAAAAATACCTGATGCCGAATGAATAAGCATCGTTTCAAGTTCCGGCTTTTTATAGATAAAATACGACGTGATCGCAGCGATTTGAAGCGACACAATGAAAATGAAAGAACTGTATAAGTTGTTATACGTCTTTGCTTTCCCCGCTTCTCCAATCTCGTACAGATGCTCCCAGTTTTTCTTAGGATACAGGGCGGTGCTTGAAATCTGGACAAGACTGTATAAAAAACCCGAACATAAAAACACAATAAACAAGTAGATCGTCAGCGCCGCGGAAGACGGAAAAAACACCGTAATCAAAATGGTGATGATGAACGAATAGATAAGAGCGGCGAGATTATAAATACATACTTTCGGAAACACCAGCTGCCACGCATGTTTAATATTCCGGTGAAACAAATGCTGATTTTTTATTTCCCCGTCAACTGACAATACTGTTTTGAGCGCATCTCCGACGAGCTGATACGAAAAGTTCGCAATGATAACCGCCGCAGACACGATGGCGGCTGCCGAATACCCGATAAAGTGATGCGATAGAAGCGGAATACAAAAACCTAAAAACAGCATGAACAAATACAGCATACTGCCGAAGTTCCTGATAAAAAACCCGTCAATTCTCGATAAGAACAGCAGATCCTTTTGAAAAACGGCATGAAATATTTTGTTATTTCTATATAATTTCAGCTTTGGCGCAAAATCTGCGTTTGTCAAAAACATATATGGAATAAGGTCCATTTTCTTCAGGGTGGCCGACCACAGTTTAAACATTCCCGCCGTTAAAAGGATGGCGGCCGCAAACACCGCAGCGAAAACGAGCACGGAATGTGAGCTGAATGCTAACCATACATACGGCGTATTCATGAGGATGTTCCGGAAAGCCGGTGTCTCCGTAAAGCTTGAAAGATCCTTTGCGGTATACTCCCCAAACACGAGAAGATAAACGGCATACCCGACTGCAAGCGGAACCAGCAGGCTGACGCTGAATAAAACGCCTTTCATGATTTTCAAGTAAAACAATTTGCTCCACATATTTGTAAGAAGATAAACAACATAAGAAAACAGCATAGATAAAAATAAATTGAGAAGAAAATAAACGAAGCCCAAGAAAAATACGATGATCGCCGCAGACCCCGTCATGCCTGCGCTTGATAAAAACAAAAAAACCGGAAAAACAAAAAGATACCATACGAAAATGGTTTTTTTGATCGCCTGGCCGGCAAAAACAGAAAACAGCTGTAAAAAACGAACCTTTTTTAATTGATGAATGACCTTACGCGTATCCAGCAGAAAGGCATTGTGATGTTCTTTAAAGAAGCCGGCAGCCCAAAAAAGCTGCTCAAGTGAAACGGCGATTAAAACAAATTGCCCCCATGCGCTGAGGGGCAGCTGAATCAGTTTTGTCCCGAATACAACACCGCATCCCAGGAAAACGAGATATAAACATAACAGAGAAATAATAATGGCAGACAGCACTTTGCTGTTGAGTTGAGGAATGCCCCAATCTTCCTTTCTTTTTCGAAACGATGACAGGGTATTATATTTGATAAGAGCCGCAATTTGTTTGACTATCATACTTTCAATCCTTACATATGTATTTGGGAGAGAGGCTCTTTTTGCAGCTTGTACAAAAAGAGCAATTATTTATTGATCGATTTTACCAAGCAGCTGCGTATTTTTTGCCGTATTTCTTAATCATTGTTTTTGCTGTTGCAACGATTGCATAAGAAATTGCGCCTGCGCCTGTAACGATACCGATAAGAGAAATGATAGAAGCAATTGTTGATGCCGCATCAATAATATCAATTGCTTTTTTAGCTGCTGCTGTAGAGATGCCTAGAGTTGAAGCTAATTCAGCATTGGCTGAGAATGCATGAGCCGCCGCCACGTTTAATTCAGTTCCCGTTAATAATAGTGCATAAACCAATGTTGCTGCAGCAAGAGCCGCGCCAAACAAAATGAAAGACTTTTTATTAGATTTTACTAAGTTCATCATAACATCTCCCTACTCTGTTTTTTAATTTATAATAAAATTCAGCTTAATTGACTCTCTCCCGAGCTAAATTTTATCCGCCATAAAATAGTTTAAGAAAATAGTAAAGAGTTTTAGTAAAACAAAACATCCAGTCAAAATGATTCTCTTGCCTTTACTGAGATCGGTCAGTTTTCCTGCGGCAGCATAAAGAGCCGCGATTGATATGAGCAGAAATGGGTCCAGCAGCTGCAGACTCAAGCTGGTGCCGCCGGCAGAATATATAAGCGAGGAATCAGCCGTTAAGTAATTAACAACTGAAAGAATCAACATTTTAAATGCCGAGATTAAAGAAGTCAGTGTATATAGAAGCAAATATATTTTTTTCGGTTTTTTTGTACCGAGAATAAAAGCGGCAACGAATAACAGAAATCCGCCTATCAGAATTTCCACAAAAGTTGTAAAGATCATAAACCCTTGCAGAAACATGACAATCGTACGAACACTTTTCTCCCCGATATCATAGGTACTTTCTCCGACGGAAGAATAATACGACTGCAGAACTTTATCTGAAATACTGAATTGGAAGAGTAATGAACAGATCAAAATGATGAAAAAAGAACTTAAAAATATTTTTTTATTGCTCAATTGACCTATCATATTATCATCCTTTTCTTACAAAATAAATTAACTATTCTATACTTTTACAATTTAGTTTAATCCTATCAAAAAATCAATATCCTTTCGAAAAATATGACTTTAGGACGTGTTGACAAAGAGCATATCTTTCAGAGTTTTTGGTGCTATGTACCCTTTATTTTTTTTCGAATTTGCAAATAGTATGATTTAGACAATTGATTTGAAGTTTTAGGAAGAACCTGTCGAAAGAGACGCAGGATATAAAAAAGGAGGATATCGTCATGTATCCTCCGGATGTATGATCGCCAGCACCTGATGATCTTCCCATTTTCCATTTATTTTTACATTTTTTCTCGCAATGCCTTCTTTATGAAAGCCAGCTTTTTCGAGCACCCGGATTGACGCCTTATTGTGCGGCATGACTCCGGCTTCTATCCGATGCAGTTTCAGCTCATTGAATGCATAATCGACTGCCAGCTTGACAGCCTTCGTCGCATAGCCTTTTCCGTTATGTTCACCATCTAAAAAGTAACCGATGAAAGCGCTTTGGAGAGAACCCCGAACCACCTGAAAAAGGCTGATCGTGCCAATCAGGGTCTGATCCTGAAGAAAAATGCCGAAGCTGTATTCTGTGTCATTTTCCCCATTCTTCAGTGATTGTTCAATTCGTTTTTTCCGGCCTTCCAGCGTATAAAAATCCTCTTGTCTCGACATGGCAAACCGTTCAAAAAACATGCGGTTTTCCGTCTGCAAAACCAGTTCCTGCTCTGCATCATTCAGGCTGAGCGGCCTGATATCAATGCTGTTTCCTTCCTGCACATGCATCGCCGTCCTTTTGTTTTGATCAGAAACGTTTTTTAATTGTCTCTCACCCATGTTATACGGTACGCTTTATCGCATCAAGAAAATTCCAAGACTTCACATTCACCTTTCCTTTCGTGACCTATGTCTGATGTGAGTAACCGAAACGGAATCACAAGGTTCTTTTGTTGACTTAAACCGTGCTTTAAGCCGTATCATCATATTGTGACAAGGAAAGAATAGCTTTGGCGGGTTTCCCGATGATCTAAAAATCAATTTTACAGAATCACTGCTGTCTTATTTCATGCCTATTTGCGGGATGAATATATTGATTGGATCAAAGCTGAAATGTTGACAAAGAAATGTAAAAACAATCGGAAAAGAGGAGATAATATGAAACTGACGGGAAATACAATACTGATTACAGGCGGAAATGCCGGAATAGGATTGGCTTTCGCAGAACGGTTTTTAAAAGCGGGAAATAAAGTCATCGTGACCGGACGGCGTGAGCACGCTCTTCAAAAAGCAAAGGAAACATTCCCGGATCTTATTACATATGTCAGTGATTTGAGCATTCCATCTGAACGTATATCACTGTTTGATTGGGTGAAAGAAAATTATCCGGAAGTGAATGTGTTAGTAAACAACGCGGGGATTCAACAACGGTTTCATGTGCTGAAAGCGGATGCGAAGGACAATTGGGACTATTTCAATAAAGAAATCACAACGAACATTGAAGCTCCCTTCCACCTGTCTATGCTGTTCGCTCCGTTTTTTGCTGGAAAAGAAGATGCGGCTGTCATTAACGTCTCTTCGGGATTGGCTTTTACACCGCTTGCCATTGCACCGATCTATTCAGCAACGAAAGCGGCGCTTCATTCATTTACAATGAGTTTGAGACATCAGCTTTCTGATTCATCTGTAGAAGTGATTGAAGTTGCGCCTCCGGCGGTGAATACAGATTTAGGCGGAGCAGGGCTGCATACTCAAGGAGAACCACTGGATGAATTCGCTGATGGGATTTTTAAAGGACTGAAAGAGGGCAAACAAGAAATCGGATATGGTTCTTCAGTCGAACGGCTGCGCATGCCACGGGATAAAGCCGATGAACATACGGCAAATATGTACAATGCGATGAAACATACAATTGAATAACCTCTTTGAAAAAGCAAAACCCGCTTCTGTTGAGCGGGTTTTATTTTTATTAAACAGATAAACGCCTTTCTTAACAATGGTGCAAGCGCCATCGAAAAGAAAGACGTCATATTTTTTCATCCTAAGAATAGCGGGTTGACCCTTAGCACTCTTCCGGCGTACCGGCGTTTTTGGCCGTGCGGAAAGAAGATCCGCAGCCGCAGGAAGCGATGGCATTCGGGTTGTCAATGGTGAAACCGCCGCCCATCATGGACTGTTTGAAGTCAATGATCGTGCCGGTCATAATATCAAGGCTTTCGCTGTCGACCAAAACGGTGATTCCGTGCTGTTCAAACATACTGTCTTTTTCGCCTTTTTCGTGCTCAAATCCCATTCCGTAAGACAGGCCGCTGCAGCCGCCGCCTTTTACGCCCACACGGAGAAACGCGTTTTCTTCTTCATGCTCTTTCATCATATCTTTTATATGCAAAGCCGCTGCTTCAGTGATGGTTACTGGAACACTCATAGGTAGACCTCCTTTTTTAAAAACGATGCTAGTATCTATTATAAACCTTGAGGAGAGTATTTCTCAAACGAGCTGTTTACAAATAAAAGACGCCGCTGCATACGGTTTCGGCGGGTCCCGTCATCAGCACATGCCCGTTATCCTGCCAATTAATCACAAGGTCGCCTCCCGCTAAATGAACGGTGATATCCCGGTTTCGTTCAGAAACACCGTTCAATACGGATGCGACAGCCGCCGCACAGGCGCCTGTTCCGCAAGCCTGTGTAATGCCGGAGCCGCGTTCCCATACGCGGAAATGAAGTTCATCGGCGCTGACGGTTTCCACAAATTCGACATTGACGCCTTCCGGAAATCTCGGGTCTTTTTCAATGACGGGGCCGAGCGTTGTAAGAGGCGCTTGATTGATATCCGCAACCGGAAAAACAATATGGGGGTTTCCCATTGATACGGCTGTTCCGGAAAGCTCCGTTTCTCCAAAAACAAAGGTTTCATCGATCGTCCGTTCATCTTCATTGCCGAGCATCGGCAGCTCTTTTTTGGTGAGGCGCGGTTCGCCCATATCAACGGCGACTTCACGCACAATCCCGTTGTCCTCTGTAATGTCTGCTTTCACAAGGCCTGAAAGCGTCTCAATGAAAAAGGACGTTTCTTCTGTCAGCTTATGTTCGTATGCGTACTTTGCCACACAGCGAAGGCCGTTGCCGCAATTTTTCCCTTCTGAGCCGTCATTATTAAAAATCCGCATTTTGACGGGCGCTTTTTCTGACGGACAGATGAGGATCATTCCGTCAGAGCCGATGCCCGTGTGAATGCTGGACACTTTAACGGCAATCTCAGCCAGCCGTTCTTCCGGCAGCTGTTCTTCAAATTGATTTACATATATATAACTGTTTCCAAGACCGTGCATCTTGGTAAAACGGAATGAATTCATATCGGCCTCCAACTTTTTTTCTTTTACTTAGTATAAAAGCTCTTCTGCTCGGACACAATACAAATATCCCCCGTTTTTCATACATAAAAGCTCCCTGCATATGCAGGGAGCTTTTATCGTTTACTAAATAAACATGCCGGCAATCGCCGCGCTGAGAAGGTTTGCGAGTGTTCCCGCAATAACCGCTCTTAATCCGAGGCGCGCAATGTCCGAACGGCGGCTTGGGGCCAAACCGCCCAGTGTGCCGAGCATAATCGCAATCGAAGAGAAGTTGGCAAATCCGCACAGCGCAAAGCTGATAATCGTAGACGTTTTTTTAGAAAAGTCCGCAATATGCGGCCCGAAGTTTGAATAAGCGACAAACTCATTCAGCACAAGTTTCTGTCCGATATAGCTTCCCGCTCCGAGCGCTTCATGCCAAGGAACGCCGATTACAAATGCGATCGGTGAAAACACGTAACCGAGAATGGATTCTAATGTAATATGTTTGAAACCGAACCAGCCGCCGATTCCGCCGAGAATTCCGTTCACTACGGCGATGAGCGCGACAAACGCAAGCAGCATGGCGCCGACATTTAAAGCAATCTGAAGGCCAGTGGACGCGCCTTTTGCCGCTGCATCAATCACGTTAGCGGCGCCTTCGCCTTCTTCGTCCATATTAAAATCGCCTTTTATCGTCTGCGTTTTTTCCGTTTCAGGTATTAAAATTTTTCCGAACACGAGACCGGCGGGAGCCGCCATAAAGCTGGCCGCAAGCAAGTATTCGATCGGAATGCCTAACAGGGCGTAACCGAAAAGCGTCGAACCCGCTACAGCCGAAAGGCCGCTCGTCATAATCGTAAACAGCTCGGAACGGGTCAATCCCGCAATCAGCGGTTTAATGGCAAGCGGTGATTCAGACTGTCCGACAAAAATATTCGCAGCAGCCGCAAGCGATTCCGTTCTGCTTGTCCCAAGAAGCTTTGACAGTCCGCCTCCGATGACGCGAAAGATGAGCTGCATGATTTTCAAGTGATACAAAACGGCAATCAGCGCTGAGAAAAAAATAATGACCGGCAGAACGCTCAGCGCAAAAGCCGGGCTGCTGCCCACTTTTAACAGCGGGCCAAAAATAAAGCTGATGCCTTCGTTCGCATAATCAATGAGAAGCTGCACACGGCTTGAGAACCATAAAAATACGGCCCGTCCGGCGTCCCACTTTAATACGATGAATCCGAAGGCCATTTGTAAACACAAACCGACAATGACGGTTCGCAGGTTAATTTTGCTTTTCTTCTCTGATAACAAAAAAGCAATGGCTAATATAGCAACTGCCCCGAGCAGCCCCCAAACGATATTCAATGAATCCACCTCTAAAATTTTATTTAAAAAAAGTCTTTATTAAGATAACAATATTTATTTTTGCTGTCTACAAATTTTTTATTTTGCCAAAATTCGGGGCGCAATAAAAAAGAGACCCCGTTCGGAGCCTCTGATTAAAACATCGGATTTTCTTCTATGAATGTATATATGTTGTCAACCAATTCAGCAGGCGTGCCCCCCGTGACCACTTCGCCGTTGACCAGGGCGAACAGGGACTCCATGCATTTCCCGCAATAGCTTAAACAGCCGTATTCAAGCACGTCCAAGTTCGGATCCTTCTCTAAGATCTCAAGTGCTTCCTGGGAACCGCGCGCTAAATTGCTGACACAGAATTCAATCATCGGATTCATGCGGTTTCACCTCACATATGTACCTTATCCTAACGGAATTTCCTCTATTCGTCAAAGATCCGGTTTCACGCTCAATGTTATCGTAACATATTAATTCAGGTTAAAGGTTTTACTATTACGTGTTTTCTGGTCAATTTGTAGGTTATTTTAAAACTATTATTGTGGTTTTAGATCAAATTCGATATAATTCAAGATGTTATTTTACATAGTTCGTTATTTTGTAACAACATTGACTACCATATTTTTCGGGCAAAAGGGGAATCATTATGAAAAAATTGGTCTTGATCGGCGGGGGTTACGGAAACATGCGGGTGCTGCACCGCTTACTGCCGAACCAGCTTCCGTCAGATATATCCATCACGCTGATTGACAGAAACCCGTATCACTGCTTAAAAACAGAATATTATGCGCTCGCCGCCGGCACGATTTCTGATCATCATATCAGGGTGTCTTTTCCTGAGCATCCGAATCTGGATGTTCAATACGGTGAGGTGGCTTCCGTCGACACGAAAAACAAACAGGTTCTGTTTCATGACCGCGAACCGATTTCTTACGATGACGCGGTGATCGGACTGGGCTGCGAGGATAAGTATCATAACGTGCCCGGCGCGCCGGAACATACTTACAGCATTCAGACCATTGATCAGTCACGCGAAGCCTATCAAAAGCTGAACAACCTCGGCGCCAATGCATCTGTCGCTATCGTCGGAGCGGGATTAAGCGGCGTGGAGCTTGCCAGTGAATTAAGAGAGAGCCGTGACGATCTGAAGATTATGTTATTTGACCGGGGCGACCTGATTTTATCAAGCTTTCCGAAAAGACTCAGCAAGTACGTTCAGAAGTGGTTTGAAGAACACGGCGTCACCATTATCAATAATGCGAATATTACAAAAGTGGAAGACGGCATCGTTTATAATCATGATGAAGGAATACCGGCCGATGCCATCGTGTGGACGGCGGGAATTCAGCCGAATAAAGCCGTCAG
The DNA here is from genome assembly GCF_026420705.1 of Bacillus sp. NEAU-CP5. Classification (NCBI taxonomy): domain Bacteria; kingdom Bacillati; phylum Bacillota; class Bacilli; order Caryophanales; family Bacillaceae; genus Bacillus; species Bacillus sp. NEAU-CP5. The sequence continues at coordinate 134,342 of NZ_JAPMOV010000003.1, forward strand.
AGAACTGGACGCTGAAAAAGATCCGCAAGGCCGCATCGTTTTAACACCGCACCACAATCTTCCGGGCGATGAGCATGTTTACGTCGTCGGTGATTGCGCGAGCCTGCCGCATGCGCCGAGCGCCCAGCTGGCTGAAGCACAAGCGGAACAAATTGTGCAGATTCTCCTGAAACGCTGGAACAATGAAGAGCTGCCGGAAACAATGCCGCAATTTAAGCTGAAAGGCGTTCTCGGTTCACTCGGAAAAAAAGCGGGCTTCGGTCTTGTCAACGACCGTCCGCTCATCGGGCGTGTGCCCCGTTTATTAAAATCAGGCCTTTTATGGATGTACAAGCATCATAACGGCTGATAAGAAAAAAGCCGCTGATTGCGATCAGCGGCCATTTTTAAGAGCCTGCAACATAGCCGCGCTTTTCCATTTCTTCATATATATCTTTTAAATGCGGATTCCCTTCCCCCACAATGACATCCTCCACCAGCACGAGCGGGTAGAAAAATTCATCGTTTCTGATGCGCTCCGCAAGCTCTTCTGTCTCCTTTTGCTGAGGCGGTGCGTCAATATCAATATACCGCATGTTAAAAGGCTGCTCCGGATATTTCCGTTTCAGCGCCGCCTCCAGCCATTCAAACGTATCTTTGGCGCTCGGCATATTCACGCAGCTTGCGCAAAGCGTTTCAGCGCCGTAAACACTGAGCGTAACCGGCTTAATCATGTATATCATCCCCTTTACATCAGTATACAAAGGAAGGGGCAGCTTTTGTATAAAAAACGGTTTTTATGTTCAAGTTTAAATATGCTATAATGGGGAAAGCAGCTTTGCAAACCAAACATTAGATTTTTACCGTTACTGTGAATATAATGGTTTTATGTATATGAAAGGAGCGAATCTCATGACTGAGGTTGAAATGAAAGAGCAAGTACAGGAAGTATTGGATAAATTACGTCCGTTTCTGCTTCGTGACGGCGGTGACTGTGAGCTTGTTGATGTAGACGAAGGCATTGTAAAGCTTCGCCTCCTTGGCGCATGCGGCAGCTGCCCAAGTTCAACGATTACGCTGAAAGCCGGAATCGAACGCGCCCTTCTTGAAGAAGTACCGGGTGTCGTTGAAGTAGAACAAGTATTTTAATCATAAAACCAGGCTGCATGACAGCCTGGTTTTTTTATTTTTTACAAATAGTCATCAAACCATGAACAAATATAACGGATGCGTTTCATCCGCTGTTCCGGATGGCCGCTTCTCGACAGCTCATGCGTGGCTTTCGGAAACCGGATGAACGACGTCGTTTTGTTCAGTTTCTTCAACGCGGTAAAGAGCTGCTCCGCCTGCTCTATCGGACAGCGGTCATCTCGCTCACCGTGCAGAATCAAAAGCGGCGTCGAAACGCGGGACGCATATTTTACAGGAGAACGATCCCAAAGCTTATCCGCTTCCTCAAACAAATCATGCCCGAGCTGCCAGTCGGTAAAAAAGAAACCGATATCGCTGACACCGTGGAAGCTGAACCAATTTGAAATGGAGCGCTGCGTGACGGCTGCTTTAAAACGGTCTGTCTGCCCGACAATCCAATTCGTCATAAACCCTCCGTAGCTTCCGCCCGTCACACCGAGACGGCCGCTGTCAATAAACGGATACGCCTGAATGGCTTCATCCACCGCCTGCATGACATCACGGTAATCTCCGCCTCCGTAATCACCCCTGACACGATTGACAAAATCCTGCCCGTAGCCATGGCTTCCTCTTGGGTTGACATACACGACAGCATATCCTTGTGCGGCCAGCACTTGGAATTCGTGAAAATACGTATGGCCGTACATCATGTGAGGCCCGCCGTGTATGTATAGAATGAGGGGATAAGTTTGATCCTCTTCAAAAACGGCGGGCTTTAAAAACCAGCCGTTTACCGTCAGCCCGTCCTTTGTTTCATATTGCAGCTTTTCCGGCACGGATATGATACGCTCCTCAATAAACCGATCATTGTCAAATGTCAATTGCTTCTCTCCCCCATCTTCAAGTGAAATGCTGTAAAGCTCGGAAGGCTGTGCGGGTTTGGCAATGACAGCGATGCAGCTTTTCTGATCAGGATGAAAAGCAAAACCGTTCACATACTCTTCTTCTAATCGGATCGGATATACGAGGCCGTCAATCGAGATATAATAAATACCGGTGCTTCCCTGCTCGCTCCCGAGAACGTAAAAACCCTGCCCGTCGTTTGTCCATACCGGCCGGGGCGTCACGCCTCCTATGATTGAATCCGCAATCAGCGCATCGCTCAAATGAACATCCAGCATGTCGGTCAGGCAGGACAGCCGCTCAGTTTTCACGTCGTACAGCCACGCTTTTTCTAAAGTCGCATTGCGAAATTCATTTTCATGGCCCAGCATCGCGATATAAGAACCGTCCGGTGAAAACACGCAGGAACCGAAAGAACCGCGGTGCGGCGTAATCTGCTTCAGGCTTCCGTCCGCCGGATTCATCAGATAGACATCGCTCGGCTTTCCGGCGTCACCCGGCTCGCATAAATTGGCGGTAAACGCAAGCTGCCTGCCATCCGGTGAAAAGGCCGCGTCATAATGATCCGCTTCATGATCCGTCAGCTGCTGAATCTCCCCCGTTTCAAGATGAATCAGCACAAGCTGGGCCCAGCTTCCGTTCAGCAGGCCTTTCCCGTCACGTTTATATGTTAATGACTGAATGTCAACCGGCTCATACTCGTCATGCTTCTTTTTTTCTTTCTCATCGGCGCGCTCCGCTGATGTCAGACTGACGGACACAAGCACGGATCTGCCGTCGGGCGCCCATATCGGATCTGATACACCCCAAGGAATATCGGCCGCCTGCTCCGCCTCTCCGCCGGCAGCGTCGATGATGTACAGCTGAGGGATGCCGTTCTCCCTGTCAGAAACAAAGGCGAGTCGCCGTCCGTCAGGCGACCACCGCGGACTTGTATTTCTGTTGTCCCCGAAAGTCCACGGGTTTGAGATGCCGGATTCTGTGTCATATACCATAATGGCTGAGGAATAGGCATCACGCATATGATTGACTGTTGTCCGGACGTAAGCTGCACTTCTGCCGTCAGGGGCATATTGCGGGTCTGTCACGGATACGAGAGTCGCAATGTCCTCCTCGGTTATGAGTTTTTTCAAATCGTTTCTCCTCCTTTTCTTTTTTATTTCGCTTCCCTAAATAAAAATCCTTCTCCAGAAAAAGAAAGCGTCCTTCTCTGATGGGAAGAACGCTTTTTTATCATTATACACTTTTCACCTGCTCTAAAGGATTCCGTTCAATTACGCTTCCTTCTGACGGGACGGTAAGCGCCGCAATCTCACAGTGGGGGAAATGCTCAGAAAGCTGTTTTCTCAACTCTTCTCCCTTTCCTTTTTCAATCAGGACAAGAATCGTCGGTCCCGCTCCGCTCAGCGCCGTTCCGTAAGCGCCTTTCATTTCGGCCGCATGTTCCACCTTTGAAAGCTCAGGAACAAGCATGGCGCGGTACGGCTGATGGAGGATGTCTTTTCTCATCATTTTCCCGGCGAGCGCCCAGTCATTTGACATGATCGCAGCAACGAGAAGGTTGCTGACGGCGCTTGCTTTAACGGCGCGTCGGTACGGCAGCTCTTTCGGGAGCACGTCTCTTGCGTCCCTGGTCAGAACTTCGTAAAACGGAATCACTGCCACAACATCGATATCCGCTTCGGCAACACGCACGATATGTGTTTCATCTTCTTCGTGAAGGCCGATCACAAGCCCTCCTGCAAGGGAAGCAGCGGCATTATCAGGGTGCCCCTCTTCAAGACTGGCTAAGTGCAGCTTGTCGCTTTCCGACAGTTGCAGGCCGCATAACTCATCCGCAAGCTCAATGGCGGCGACGATAGCGGCCGCGCTGCTTCCGAGACCCCGTGCAAGGGGGATTTCACTCCATACTTTGACATGGGCGGGCGGCAGCTCTTTCTGATAGCGGTCAGCCGTCCGTTTGGCGACTTGGTAGATGAGGTTGTCCGTTCCTTGAGGGATGCCCGCGACAGTTTCGGTTTCCGCCGAGAACTGCCATTCATCGTTTCGGAAAACCGAAAGCTTCAAATATCTGCTGAGCGCCATCCCGACGGAATCAAACCCGGGCCCTAAATTGGCGGTGCTTCCCGGAACCGTAATGGAAAACAGCATCTCCGCCTCATTCATACACGCGCCGCTCCATTTAAGTATTCCAGAATACTGTCCTCATCTGTCGGCAGCGTGATCGGTTTTATGTCAGATACGTCTACAGCCGTGTTCGGATCTTTCAGGCCGTTTCCGGTCAAAACTGCGACAACCTTGCTGCCTTTTGGAATTTCACCGGATTTCACCTGTTTCAAAACGCCGGCGATGGATGCACAGGAGCCCGGTTCGGCAAACACGCCTTCTTCACGGGCAATCAGCTGATAAGCGTGAAGAATTTCTTCATCTGTGACTTCATCAATTTTTCCGGCTGATTCCTCCGCAGCGAGCACGGCTTTGTCCCAGCTGGCGGGATTCCCGATTCGGATTGCCGTCGCAACGGTTTCTGGATTTTTAATGACTTCGCCGCGGACGATAGCCGCAGAACCTTCCGCCTCAAAACCGCGCATCTTCGGAAGTCCGGTGCCCTTTTTCTCATGATATTCTTTGAACCCTTTCCAGTAGGCCGTGATATTCCCGGCGTTTCCTACCGGGATCGCCAGAATGTCCGGCGCTCCGCCGAGCTGTTCGCATACTTCAAAGGCCGCTGTTTTTTGCCCTTCAATCCGGTAAGGGTTTACTGAATTCACTAATGCAATCGGTGATTTTTCACAAATCGACCGGACGATGGCCAGCGCGTCGTCAAAGTTTCCGTCAATCGCAATGATTTCCGCACCGTACATGACGGCCTGCGCAAGTTTTCCGAAGGCGATTTTTCCGTCCGGGATGATGACGATGCATTTCATGCCGGCTCTCGCCGCGTATGCCGCAGCCGCCGCGGATGTGTTGCCTGTAGAGGCGCACATGATGGTATCATTGCCTTCTTCTTTCGCTTTGGCGACCGCCATGACCATGCCGCGGTCTTTAAAGGATCCCGTCGGATTAACGCCCTCTGTTTTCACATGCAGTTCAATTCCGAGCTTTTCGGAAAGCTTCGGCAGGTGAATCAACGGCGTGTTGCCTTCATGCAATGTCAGGGCCGGCGTCCGATCCGTCACCGGCAGAAATTCTTTATATTGATGGATGAGTCCTTTCCACATTAGCTCCAACCGTTCCCTTCTACGCGATATGTGCTTTTTACTTCTTGTACGACTTCGAGGTCATTTAAGTTTTGCAGAATGTCACTGAAATCTTCTTCCGATGTATGATGCGTGACGATGACGATTTCCGCGAGGTCGTCGTGGCCTTTAATCGGCAGCTGCAGAATTTTTTCAAAGCTGACGCCGCGCTCTGAGAAGGCCGATGTGATTTTTGAAAAAGAGCCGACCTGGTCTTTGACGTGAATTCTTAAAAACTGCTGGGCATAGATATCAGACGGCTGCTTCAGATTTCTTTCAAACTGCGGGGCGACAAAGCTGTTTCCGTTTACGCCGAGACGCATGTTTTTCATGACCGCGACCAGATCGGAAACGACCGATGTCGCAGTCGGCATGCTTCCGGCTCCGGGGCCGTAAAACATCGTTTCGCCGACGGCTTCTCCGTACACGTAAACGGCATTAAACTCGTTATGCACCGCAGAGAGCGGATGATGATCCGGAAGCAGTGTCGGCTGAACGCTGACTTCGATTTTATTGTCATCACGCTGGGCGATGCCGATCAGCTTCATCGTATAGCCGAGCCGTTTGCTGAAGCTGATATCTTCATCCGTAATCCGGGAAATTCCTTTTACTTTGACATCGTCCAGATCAACGTCCATAGAGAAGCCGAGACGGGCTAAAATCGCCATCTTGCGCGCGGCATCGAGCCCTTCTACATCGGCGGTCGGGTCCGCTTCCGCGAATCCGAGATCCTGCGCTTCCTTCAGCACTTCTTCATACGGGCTTTTTTCTTTAATCATTTTCGTTAAGATGAAGTTCGTCGTTCCGTTGACGATTCCCATCATTTTTGTGATCCGGTCAGAGGAAAGGCCTTCTTCGAGCGTGCGTAAAATCGGGATTCCGCCGGCGACACTCGCTTCATAATACAAGTCACAGCCATTTTCCTTTGCGGCGGCTAAAAGCTCCGAGCCATATACGGCGATCAGATCTTTATTTGCGGTCACAACATGTTTTTTCGCTTTCAAGGCGTCAAGAAGATATTGCTTCGTCTGTTCAACACCGCCGATGACTTCAATAATCACGTCGACCTCAGGGTCATCGATTACATCATAGACTTCTGTCGTCAGCACTTCTTTCGGCAGGTCTGCGTCTCGTTTTTTATCAATATCTTTAACTAGCACTTTTTTGATCGTCACCGGACAGCCGACCTGGTGCATAAGCTTATCCTGATGATCTTGTATAATTTTGACGACTCCGCTTCCCACGGTTCCCAGTCCTAACAGTCCAATACGAATCGCTTCCAAAGAGAAACTCCACCTTTCTTCCTTTTGTCCACTAGAAAAGGACAATTGTTAACCCTTCACAGACATTTAAGTTACAAATATTATATAAGCCCGCATTTGTTTTGACAAGCGGCTGAATATTGTTTCTACGGCTATGAAAACGCTTAACACACTGATATGACAAGATTCCCTATTTTCTAAATATTTTTACGTCATATTTTCTTACGAACTGATTCCTTTTCCGAGCCACGCCACAGGCGGGACAAAAACCTGCGCCGACCTGACATTCATCATGTTGTGACATGTCTGTAAAAACTGTTCATAGCGGGTGCAGTCGGCAAGAATGTAGTCAAGCTGCTCTTCGTAATACTGTTTTTCAGAATCATGAGAAATGTAATAGCTCTCCACCGTCTCGAAGAAATGGAGCGGAAACAGCAGGCGGCTGTAAAACAGGCGTTTGGAAAAGGAGGATAACGGCGTAACTTGCTCATATTCCTGCAGAAACAAAAACCCATCTTTGAGCAGGTCGTCACGATGATACAAATATGTGCTGCGCATATATTCCGCAATATCACGGGCGGCATGGTCGAATACCCAATCGCCCGGAATGCGGATCAATGATTCCTCCGACCAGGTATCCCGTTCCATCCGCTGATGGCAGATTGTCCCCGAGTCTTCTGCGCCGGGATTGTCATCCAGCTCCGTATCCACTAAATATTGAATGGCGTTTTCCGCTAAGCCTGAATAATAAGGAAATGCTTCGATCATTTTCTTTTCGAACGGTTCAAGCGGAGACATATGAATTTTCTGCATCCAGAATGATTCCAGCTGATCCACCCGTTTTCCCCATAAGTCCTTCCATTGGCCGATCCTGCCCGCTTCTTTCACTTCGTACGGAAAACCCCGCCCTTTTCTGTGAAATTCGGCAAGCTCCCCTCCGACAGAAAACGACCGGTTTGAGACGGGAATCGGCGCTTTTAAGAGCGCATACGTTTTGCCTTCGTCCTCAAAGGTCAGTTCTCCTTCCTTCGTAAAGATAAACACTGAAACGTATGGGTCACTTTGTTCTTGTAAATACTGACTCATGTAGTAAAGCTCCGTCAGCTCTGATTGCGAAAACCCGGAAACGGGAATTATAAGAAAGAAGGAATTAGGCGTCTGGAAGCATTGGTATTTCTGATAAACGGAGAGCTGTCTGACGTGGATGCCGTATTTTTCTTTAATGATGCTTTTCATCATAATCACCTGCCTGAAAAATTAGAGCTATTCACATCGTAGTCATACGCCGGCGGAATTATGAATACATATTGTAATCCTTTGAATCAAGTGGAGAAACATCGTACACATCGGAAGAGTGTTGTATAAACTAGTAAAAAAAGATTGGGTGAAGCAAATGTCAGAAAAGGAACAACTGAATCAGGTGGAAGCTGTCGCCAGGGCGCGTTTAAAAGAACGGGGGGTTGAGACGGACGATATTGCCGAGCTGGTGTATTTCCTTCAAAAAAAATATCATCCTGATTTGACGATGGAGGTATGCAGGCTCAATGTGGACCGTGTCATCGCAAAACGCGAGGTGCAAAACGCCATTTTAACGGGAATAGAATTAGATGTGCTCGCCGAACAAAAAAAGCTGTCTGAACCGCTTCAGACCATTCTGGCGATTGATGAAAGCCTGTATGGGGTTGACGAGGTGCTCGCCTTCTCTATCGTGAATATATACGGCTCAATCGGCTTTACGAATTACGGCTACATTGACAAAGAAAAACCCGGTATTCTCGGGCGGTTAAATGATAAATCTACGGGCGAATGCCATACGTTTCTTGATGATATCGTCGGCGCAATCGCAGCAGCGGCTTCAAGCCGGCTTGCTCACAGCGCCAGAAATACAGAATAAGGACGGCCGTCATGGCCGTCCCTTTTTTTATAGATGTTCAATCCATTCGGTTAAAGAGTCAATCGCATATGTCGGCTTTTGGCCGTAATCTGCCATATGCTCACGCTTTGTCACTCCGGTATGAACCAGCAGCGTATCCATGCCCGCATTGATGCCGGCCATAATATCCGTTGCATAGTTATCGCCGACCATGAGTGTTTCGGAAATATCCGTTCCGAGCACACGCATCGCCTGTTCCATAATAATGGATTCAGGCTTGCCGATAAAGACAGGCTCAACGCCCGTTGACACCGTCAAAACGGATGTGAGCGAACCGTTCCCTGGTAAAAGCCCTCTTTCAGTCGGAATGGCAACGTCGCCGTTTGTTGAAATGAACCGGGCGCCGTTTCTGATCGCAAGGCATCCCGTTGCCAACTTTTCATATGTAATGCCGCGGTCGATTCCCACAACGACAAAGTCCGCGTTTTCTTCTCCGAAGCTCAGCCCGTTTTCTTCAATGGCCTGACGGATGCCTTCTTCGCCGATCACATACACCGACGCGTCTTTTTTCTCCTGGGCGATATGCTGCGCAGTCGCCATGCTCGTCGTGAAGACCTGCTCTTCAGATGCCGGAATGTCAAAGCTCATCAGCTTGTCCGCCACCTGCTTCGGCGTCCGGGAAGAATTGTTCGTCACGAATAAATACGGAATGCCGCGCGCTTTAAGCGTTCTCACGAATTCACACGCTTCTTCGATTTTTTCCGTCCCGTTGTACATTGTGCCGTCCAAATCTATTAAATATCCTTTATAATCCTTCATACTCAACACTCCTGTGGATTTTCTCACTCGTTGTTATTTAAATGCGGAAACAGGCCCTAATTCTGTTTCCAGGTAGGTTCTTACACGGGCCGGAAAGGCTTTCAGCACATCTTTGTTTGACGTGATCAGCGTAAACAGCTCCTGATGATCGGCGTGCTGATATTCCTGGACAAGCTGCTTTCTGGAAGAGATCAGTTGCTTCAGCTTATTCCCTTCATCCTCAGCTACCACCTTTTCATCCGTCAGAATATCCATGATGTCGTCATAACTCCCCGGATCGCGCATGATAAAGCCGTCAATCATATCATTTCCGACATCGAGAATGCATTCGATCATAAGATGGCTGATCCGCTCAAGCGCCCTTTTTTCGATCTCGCTCTCCCATGCAGGCGTGCTGTCAAACAGCGCCAGCTGGGTCTCAAAAAAACGGAGTGTTTGTTCGATATTATTTCTGTCAACAAAATACACGTGACAGCATCCCCTTCTGCATCAATTATTTTCTGATTCGTTTTAAAACAAAATACGCGCAGCCGAAATTGCAGTATTCGTAAATGTATTCGTCCAATGTGCTGATTTTCGTTTCAAAGGTTGCTTTTTGATTCTGGTCATCAAAGAAGCCTTTGAGCCGCAGCTGACTGTATCCCCAGTCTCCCACAATGTAATCATATTTATTTAATATGTCCGAATAGCGGGCTTTGAACGCTTCTTCATTAAAGCCGTTTTTAAAATCGTGTACGAGTTCAAACTCGGCATTTTGAATAAGAATCATGTCTTCACCTCTTTTATCACTCTTTACTATCATAATTCATTGACTTCTGTCCATCAATTGCAAAATGAGACGGTTCGGACGGACGGAGAATTTTTCCTCTTTATATCCAGTGTAGCGGTTCAGACGATCCTTATTCAAGAATGACTTTTTCCCTGCAAAAACGGCTCCATCACAAAAAACCCAAAACCTGCGGCGTTTTGGGTTTTTTCGGCTTATCTTATGCTTGGGCCTGGCGTTTTTTAGACGCTTCGTTCACTTGTTCATCCGCATGGTAGGAAGAACGGACAAGCGGGCCTGCTTCACAGTGGCTGAAGCCTTTTTGCATCGCGATTTCTTTCAGTTCGGCAAATTCGTCCGGATGATAATATTTTTGGACTTTTAAATGTTTTTTCGACGGCTGCAGGTATTGGCCGATCGCCATGATGTCGACATTGTTCGCAAGCAGGTCGTCCATCACTTCAATAATTTCTTCCTTCGTTTCGCCGAGACCGATCATAATGCTTGATTTCGTCGGGATGTCAGGCTGCATTTCTTTCGCACGGCGCAAGAATTCCAAAGAACGGTCATATGTTGCGCGGGCCCGGACTCTCGGTGTCAGGCGGCGGACGGTTTCAATGTTGTGGTTCAGAATATCAGGACGGGTATCCATTAATGTTTTCAGGTTGTCGTAATTTCCGCCCATATCGGATGGCAGCACTTCAATTGTCGTGAACGGGCTTTTTCTGCGGATCGCCCGGACCGTTTCCGCAAAGACGCCTGCTCCGCCGTCTTTCTGATCATCACGCGCTACGGCCGTGATGACGGCGTGTTTTAAATTCATCAGCGCGACGGAATCAGCTACGCGTTCCGGTTCCTGCAGATCCAGCTCGGTCGGCAGACCCGTTTTTACAGCGCAGAAGCGGCATGCTCTCGTACAGACGGAACCGAGAATCATGAACGTCGCCGTACGTCTGACAGCCCAGCATTCATGGATGTTCGGGCATTTTGCTTCTTCACATACGGTATGCAGATTATTTTCACGCATTAATTTTTTCAGACCCGTATAGTTTTCATTCGTGTTCAGCTTTATTTTGAGCCATTCCGGCTTTCTCAGATGCTCGTCTTTCTTTGCCATTTCCCCATCATCTCCATTATCCCTTTATTCATGTTCGTGTGCGAAAAATTTCTATTTCACGATGGATATAAAACTTGCGGATTTCTATTCAATAGTCACTTTAACATAGGAAAAATTTCTCGACAAGGGAAGAGAATTACTTACATTTTCTCGGATTGTTGCCGCAAACTATTTGTATTCAATCCTGAAAGGAGATCATGTTGTGAAAGTTCTGTTATCTGCTCTTCTCCTTTTTTCAGTTTTCTGTCCGGCTGCAAGCGGGAAAGAACAATCGGCTCTTGTTTACGGCGAACGGATGCAGTTGTACCGCAAAGCCGAAGCAGTCACGCAGATTCCTTGGTATGTGCTTGCGGCAGTTGATCAATATGAAGAAAATGTCCGCTCGAACCGAAAGGATCTGCCGGAAAAAGCGGGAATCATCAGCATTTATATTCCGGATCATTTGTGGAGCGGCCCTGAAAATCCAAATCCTAAGGACGATGCGCCTCTCAGCATTAAAGTATTTGACGGGATCGGCCTGGACGGCGACGGCGACGGAAAAGCCGAGGTAAGCAATGATGAGGATATCCTTTATACATTTGCTCAGTATTTAGCGGGATTCGGAACCGATCTTGACCATATCCGCATCGGTCTCTGGAATTATTACCGCCGTGATCAGACGGTCGGCATTATCACCGAATTCATGACACTGTTTAAAACGTTCGGCCGCCTTGATCTCGGAGAGCACGCTTTTCCGCTTCCCGTGAAGACGGATTACAGCTACCGCAGCACATGGGGCGCCGCACGGGGTTTCGGCGGGCGCCGGATTCACGAAGGAACGGATCTGTTCGCTCATTACGGGCTCCCCGTCAGATCGACCTGCTACGGTATTGTTGAAATGAAGGGCTGGAACCGTTTCGGCGGCTGGAGAATCGGCATCAGGGATATCAATAACACGTATCACTACTTCGCTCACCTGAACGGCTTTGCAAAAGGTGTGCATAAAGGCCAGATCGTCAAACCCGGGGAGGTGATCGGCTCTGTCGGCAGTTCCGGGTACGGACCGCCGGGCACCGCGGGAAAATTTCCGCCGCATCTTCACTACGGGATGTATAAAGATAACGGCAGATCGGAATGGTCTTTTGATCCGTATCCCCATTTAAGGGCATGGGAACGAAAAGAAATCCGCAGGAAAAAGTAAACACACAGCCGCCAGGAAAGATTGCGGCTGTGTGTTTTTATTTATCTTTCTTCTGTTTTTCACTCGGCAGCTGGACGGAAGGCGTCACACCTGACCCGCCGCTTCCGTTATAAAACTGCGGCACCTCTCCTTGAATCGCTTTAATGGAGACCGGAATATTATTTGTCACGACTGATGTCTTACTGGCAAACGGAATAATGACCTTCACTTTTATTTCCACAAAAATACTGATATCGATCAGGGCATTGTTAATGCCGTACGGCTTTATTTTTGTTTTCACATCAGTTAACGCATCACCGATCAGGTTAAAGCGCACGGGGATTTTCGGCCCCAGATTTCCGAGAATGCTGTTTCCCGTGACCTGCCCTAAGGGAATATCGATCATAATTTCATCGGCCGTTTTCGCGCCTTTTTCCGTTTCATGCTGCTTATTGTTCGACTCCGCTTCCTTCAGATGAGCCTGAAGCTGCTTTGTCACTTTCGCCTTCATACTGTTGACCATTTGTGTATTAAAATCCATCGTTGTGACTTTTCCGTTTTCATCCGTTTTCATATCGACCATATCTTTCACATTGTCGCTGTGAGACATGTATTCTTCAATGGATTCCGTAATGACCTCTGTCGCCACCCGTTTGGTTTCCATTTCTCCTATGTTCATCAGCACCGGTTTGATTGAGGAGTTGATCATCCAAAGGCTGATGACCGTCGATATGATAAAAAAAGCAAACGACAGAAGAAGCACATATCGAAAAGGCAAAGGCCCTCTCTTGCGAAGAGCGCTCCGGTATCTAGGCAAGAAAAATCCCCCCTTACATATCACAATGTATGCTTGCAAGAGGGGACATAGTATTTTATTTTCACTCTTAAAAAGTCCCGCTTACCTTCACTCGGATGTAATGGAACGGCCGGCGGATATCTGACATTACGGCTGCCGCGCGAGCTTCCAGGCGAGCAGATCCCTTAAAAACTCCGGCATAAAGTATTGCTTTTCTTTTGAATCGCGGATGTAAGGGAACAGCTTTCCGAGTGTAAACATATCGAGAACGGCAACCGAGTATATCCGCTCCGGATCAATCTCTTCTCCGTTCACTTTCACATTGAGGAGATGCGTCACACCGTCTTCAAGAATGCCGGCCTCTGCCTCTGCTCCGGCATATACCATCCTGCCCATCACTTCCCCGCGGAAGCCGAGGCCTTTAATCCGCAGCTGCTCCATTTGTTCCGAGGCGGCCTGGCTGATTGTTTCCTGGAGTTCCCTGCCTGAAAGACGCACGGCGACCGGATTGATCGGATGAGGGCAGATGCGGTGCAGGTCAAGTTTTGTGACAGGCCCCTTCTGTAAAGGCCCCAAAATGACGCCTGAATTCACCATACTGACTTCACAGCCGCACCAGCTTTTCAGCGCTTCGGCTAATAGAAGCGGGAGCGGCGATTCCTCAAACCACTTCACGCCGGCTTCTTCATTCAGGTTGGCGACTTGTTCGGAGAGCAGGTTTTCCGCTTCCCGTTCCTTCTCTTTCAGAAAAGCCGCCGTATCTTCAGATTCCCCTTGCCAATCAGCCATTTTCTGTACAGACGCCTGTTTGCTGACAATGGTTCGTGATTCACTTTCTATCGTCAGCTCGACACAGCCGACATAGTTCCCGTATTTCTCCGCACATGCAAGCAATACGCCGTTTATGTCCTGTCCGTCCTCAAGAAGGTGGTGCGTATGTGATTCAAGAATGACATCGATGTCCGGAAATTTTTCCGCTGCGGCCCGGTCATCGATCAGGCCTAAATGAGAAAGCAGAATGATGATGTCCGCTTTGCCCTTGATATCGTCAAGTGATTCTTGAATGCTTTTTTCCGCATCCGTCACCGTCCAGCCGAGTTTTTGATAGACGGGATAATACGGCACCGTGACGCCGAGTATGCCGGCGGTCATCCCGTTTTTCAGTGTTTTGATCACGTAGGGCTCGGCCCATTCCGGCCGCTGTCCATCCGCGTCAAACAGGTTGGACACAATGACGGGAAACGCGGCATGGGTATATAAATCCGCCAGCTCATCGTGAGGCAGCGTAATTCCTTCATTATTCCCGACGGCAGCCGCATCGATCTCAAGCCGGTTTAACAAGTCGACATTCGCTTTGCCGAAGGTCGCTTCCGTTATCATTTGGAATCGGTCCATATGATCGCCGATGTCGAATACGAGTGTTTCCTCCCCGTCTTTTTCATGTTCATTTCTCTTCTGCTCAATATAATGTACGATTTTCGGCCAATTTTCGAAATGGCTGTGCAAATCATTCGTATGATATAAACGGAGCTTCTCTAACATACCATCTCTCCTACCTTTTAGCTGAATATCCCTTGATAAATCAATTCACAGCCGATCAAAATCAAGACGACCCGCATGAAAAGCACGATCGTTTTCGTCTGCACCCGCTTATTAACCCACGCGCCCATTTTGCCGCCGAACCACGCGCCCGGAACGAGGCACAGCGCATACAGCCAATTGACATGGCCCTCTGCGATATGTGACACGGAACCCGTCACGGAGGATAAGAAAATAATGAGCATTGACGTCGCCACAGCCACTTTCGGCGGGAACAAAAATAACAGCATCATGGCCGGAACCATAAGAGAGCCGCCGCCAATGCCGAAAAGACCGCCCAATAAACCGACGAAAAAGGCAATCACGATACCGGTGAAAATACGGTACGAATATGTATAAAGCTCACCCGATTCATCCTCATATGTCCGGATCATGCCTTTATGCGCTTTATTGACCGGTTTTGCTTTCGCCTTCAGCATTAATGTAATGGAAATCAAAATCATAAAAAGTCCGAACCAGACGGAAAACGTATGCGCATTAAAAAGTTTAGACAAATACGCGCCGATGATGCTTCCCGGGCCGGAACCGATAAAAAAGATCAGTCCGCTTTTGTAGTCAACGGTTTTATATTTCATATAGGCCAGAGTTGATGACAGGCCCGTAAAAATAATCACCAAAAGGGACGTGCCGATGGCAGTCTGCGGTGTTACGTCATGGAAAAACGGAGTCATCGTGCTTAAATAGAGCATTGCCGGCACGATGATAATTCCTCCCCCAAGCCCGATCAGGCTGCCGACCGTTCCCGCGATAAATCCCAATATAATCAAAATAAGATAAGACATGTGTCTTGAAACCTCTTTTCTAGCTGAATAGGTCGAGCTGCTTCGGAGCAAGTCCGGTATATGAGATATTTAACATTTCAAGCATCTCAAGCCCGTTATCGGCGGCGTCTCCGCCTGAGTTATTATTGAAGAGCACATACAGATTGCGCGACTGTTTTTTCAGCTCCTGAAGATTGTTTTTCCAATCTTTGAGCTCCTGTTTGTTATAGCGGTATAAATATCTGACCTCACGCCAGTTTTGTCCGCCGTCTGGTTTGATCCAGCCCTGTTTGTTCCGTCCGTGAAAACGGACAAGCGTTTTTTCTTCATCCGTTGCTTTCAGGACGGTCGGAATGCTGCCCTCGCCGATTTGCGGCTCGTCACATATGCTGTGAATCCAGCCTTCCTCCTTCATAAAGGAAAGCGTCTGTTCATAAAATGGCGGGGAAAACCAAGACCGGTTGCGGAATTCAAGCGCGCACGGAATATCGCCCATCTGCTGCCTGCACCATCTTAAATATGCGACGTTTTCTTTCTTGCAGTCAAACCACGGCGGGAATTGGAACAGCACCATGGCAAGCTTTCCATGCTCTATATAAGGCGATAATGACAGCTTAAACGCCTCAAACATTTCTTCCTTCGATTCAAAGGGAATATCGCCTCGCTGATGGCCCGTCATTCCTTGATATGCCTTAATGACAAATTGAAAAGATTCCGGCGTCTCTTTGACCCATCTTTCATTATTGCGGGCGGGCTGTATCGCGTAAAAGCTCGCGTCCAGCTCAACGATGGGAAAATGGGAGGAATACGCCTGCAGTTTTTGCGGGCCCGCTGTTTTAGGCAGATAGATGCTGTCATGATCCCCCCACCCCGTCAGTCCGATATAAATCACAATCCTTCACCTCTCACTCTAGTTTATCACAGGTGTTTTTCTCTTTCCGTTTCCATGTTTTTTCTGAATGCACTTTTCAGGAACCGGTATTGATGTTCATTGGTGTCCGAAAATGCCTCATCCCTGGATGAAAGAATGTGCTGATAGACGATCGGCTCTGAAAACTGACCGCTCGTGAAATCATATATCTCCCCGTCTATTCGGTTATAAAAATGCCAGCTTGTGCCGGTTTTTGTTTTGAGAATGTCACCGCCGTAAACATCTTGGATGACTAAAGCCGTCACGCCGCACTGGCCTTTGGCCGGGCAATCTTCCGTCCATTTTGTACTAGTCTTGCGCGACCAGGATGCCGTTAATATGTTCAAGATTTGATCATACAATGTGTTTTACTCCTTTTTATAAAAAGATACCACGAGACCCGCTTTCCAAACGACAAAAAAAGCCGATTCTCATCAGAGAATCGGCTCTTTTATTTCAGAAGGCTTCAGGAATGTTCCGAAAGCCCCGCTCTGCTTACCCACGCCATCCTGATACACACAGCGCCCCTTGCTGTAGCTCGCAGCAATTCGGTATGGAAAGGTGCGGCCTTCATACAGGCTTTGCTTATGTTTGGAAAACATCGTTTCTTTTGTGACGGTAAAAGGTTCCGGCCGGACAATGGCAAAATCAGCGTCAAATCCTTCTTCAAGCCGGCCTTTATTCGTTAAACCGAAGCGCTCGGCCGGTGCTTCGGCCGTCCATCGGGCCACATGTTCAAACGGAATCCCATGATCGATCGCTAATTGAATCATGCCGAGAAGCGTAAATTGGCCTCCGCTGATCCCGCCCCACGACAGAAACATATTATCCTCCCGTTTCAAAGACGGATGACAGGGAGAATGATCCGAAGACACCATATCAATCAGGCCCTCAGCCAAAACTCCGATCAATTCCTCTTTATCAGCCTCTGAGCGGAGCGGCGGAGCGCATTTGGCGGCCGCCCCTTTTTTGAGGAAGTCTTCAAAGCTGAATAATAAGTAGTGCGGACACGTTTCAACGGTGACATCCAATCCGTCTTTTTTCGCCTGCTGAATGGAGAGCACGGCCCGTTTCGTGCTGATATGTACAAAATGAAGCGCGCATCCCGTCGCTCTCGCATATTCAATCGCCCGCTGCACAGCCTCGCATTCGGCTTCTTCCGGACGGGAGGAAGCGTAAGCGCGGGCATCAATTTTCCCTTGGAGCGCGTACTCGGCTTCAAGGAATCGGGTGAGGGCGTCGCTTTCTGCGTGCAGAGCCAAAATCTTGCCGCACGCCGCGATTTCCTTCATTCCCTTTAAAAGAGTCCGTTCATCGGCTGATTGAAATTCATCCGTTCCCGATTTAGACAGAAACGCTTTAAACCCGATTGCCCCCGCTTCTGCCATCGGCCGGATATGTTCGGTATATCCAGGCATCAAACCGCCCCAAAGCGCAAAATCAACCGCTGACTTCCGTTCGGCGATTTCCGCCTTTGCCAGCAGGTTTTCAGCAGTTACCGTCGAAGGGATGCAGTTAAGCGGCATATCAAAATAAGACGTACAGCCGCCGGCAGCCAGCATGTTTGAGCCGGTTTCAATGCCTTCCCATTCTTCGCGGCCGGGTTCATTGAAATGCACGTGACAATCGACCGCGCCCGGAAACACATACATGCCGTCAGCCTGCACCACTTGTTCCGCGTTTTCGTCAATGCCGGGCCCGATCAAGGCGATTTTCCCGTCCTTGACGGCGATATCGGCCTGCTCTGTTCCGCCTTTTCGCACAGCTTTCGCACCCTTTACAATTACGTCATAGGCCATTTTATCTTCCTCCCTGTAAGGATGACGATTTTCTGTCAGTTTTTATCACAACATGCGTCTATGATTGCCAGTTTACTGCTACTATGATCGTAATACATCAGCAAAACCGCTATTATTTTTGATGATTTTTATTCATATTAACCAATGGTTGTCTTTAGAACCTGAAAGGAGATTGACTGATGAACATTTATGATGTGATGAAGATTCCCGCTTATGAGCGGGCCGCAATAATCGCAGGCAGATCCGGCGGCTGGAGGGAGGTGCAGCACGTCAACATGATGGATGCGCCGGACATCGCTGATTTTTTACATAAAAACGAATTGCTCGTCACGACGGCTTACCACTTGAAGGACCGCCCGCAGCTGTTGAAAGATTTGATCCGCCTCATGGCAAAACGGGGCTGCGCGGGACTGGGGATCAAAACAAAACGTTATCTTAATGTCATTCCGAAAGATGCCGCGGAGCTTGCCGACCGGTATGAATTTCCGATTATTGAGCTGCCGGAAGACATCCGGCTGGGAGATATCGTCAACGCCACACTGAGCCATATTCTTGATATGCGTTCAAATGAGCTGCAGCAAGCCATTTACGCCCATAAAAAATTCACAAACCACATCATGAGCGGCAAGGGGCTTCAATCCCTGCTTAAGAAGCTCTCAGACATTCTCCGGCTTCCCGTGCTGCTTTTGGATCAGCATACAAAACTCTTATCATCGTCCCACCGCATACACATTGACACGTCTTTATTGAAAAACATCTGTTATTCCCTTTCCGGGCCTTATTTCACCTGCTTTTCCATGCTGCCCGACAGAAAGGCGTATTCTGTCCTGCCGATTCTGAATGTTGAAAAAAGCTGCGGTTATCTGGTGATTCCGGAGCTGGTGCAGACCGCTGATAAAGGCATGATTTTGACAATTGAACAGGCGGCCAACGTCATTTCCTTTGAACTGCTGAAAGAAAATGCCGTCAAACAATTCGGCAGACGGGCGCGCAATGAATTTTTCAGCAATTTTATCGACCGCTCGTTTACCGGCCATGAAGAAATCAAAAGCCGCGCCAAAGAATTCCGGCTCCGCTGGGATCAGAAATACATGTGCATTTGCGGAAAACTTGACAGAAATGAGAAAACGATCAGCTTTACCGAAAATCAGCTCGTTTCCGATCATGTATTTGATCTGCTTGAAGGGGAGCTGTCATCCTTTCCGTTTCCCCCTCATCTCTTTATTAAAGGAAATGTCGGTATTCTTTTAATTGAAGCGACAGACAGCTGGAATGAAATGCACGCGTCTGTCATCAGCTTTTTGGAGCAGTTTCAAAAGCAGGTCCGGGCGCAGTTTAAACGGACTGTCTCCTTCGGCATCTCAAACATATGCCAAAAGCTGATCGACGTCCCTGACGCTTTTACCGAAGCTTCAGACGCCATTTCATCCGGGCATTTGTCCAGAAGCGCGGAGTTTATTCAAATCTATCATGCCAAAGACGTGCCGGAGCTGCTCCGCCTGCTTCCGGCGGAAGATGTGAAGAAGTTTTACGAAGCCACCCTCCAAAGCCTGGCCGACCGGCAAAAGGAGGACCAGAGCCTGCTTCATACGCTGTCTGTTTACCTGGAGACCCACTGCCAGATTTCAGAAACGGCTAAGCGCCTGTACGTCCATCGAAATACGGTGATCTATCGTTTAGAAAAATGCGAGGAACTGCTCGGCAAAAGCTTAAAAGATCCGGAAACGACGATGCGCCTGCGGCTCGCGCTGAGAATGCAGCGGCTGATCGGTTAAGGAATCGTTAGAGACAGGGATGCGGGTGTTCTCCCGCATCCTATTTAAGTGGGATTCATTCAGCTAAATCCTCAAAAAATGCTGCCATCAAAATCAGCTTTCATTGATATCATCAGGCTTTTTCGATATTCGGGATGCAACCGATAATCTCACCCTTTTAAATGTCATCCTAAACTGCCTCGGGAGCCTTTGTCACAAGCACCCATGACCCTTTTTTGATGATTTCGCCATTTATTTGAAAATCAGCGGGGAGCGACACAAGACTCAACCACTTCACCAACGCCGCCCTGAAAGTCATGCTGCTTTTCCTTTTCTGATTTCATAAAAAAACGCTTTTGATTAACAGCCTTGTCTACGTAAGAAACATGTGTGATGTTTGCGTTTACCAGTTCTCTTGGCATGTGTTCACTCATTTAAAAGAATATTTAACAATTTCTCCATTGTTATACTTCCATTAAGTGTTATTGTTATCCTATAAATACCAAAAGGAGGTTTTTACTTTGAAACTAGCTAAAAATTCTTTGTTATCACTTGCAATTGTTTCATTCGTTTTCGCGCCTTTTTTTAACTCTTCAGCATCAGCTGCCGGTCCCGCTACTAAAGTGAATAAGAACATATGGGACCCAACAGAAACCCGTATCACCTTAAAAGTTGGAGATGTAAGAACTTTTGCTAATGCAGGTAACCACATTTCCTTTAATCCGCTCACAAAACCTAATGCTATTAAATATACAACGTTAGGTAGCATCAGCACTGTCCAAGTCTTTGCAGTAGCTAAAGGACAAGCATACATCGAATTCTATGATGACTCCTTCACTTGGAGAACCCGATACTATTTTTTTGTTGAGTAATAACCTGAAGAGATAGATTCTATCTCTTCTTTTTAATTAAATGATTGCGGCGTTTCGAATTTTTTATTTTTCCTCAGCTGTCAGCCCCTAAATTTCGTTATTTACCACAGGCGATAGAACGCAGTGACAACTAACCCGCTCAGCGGCGGAAAGCTTTGTGTCTCGCTGATACATACAGGTTTCGCTGCTTCCTAGTATCTTAATTCTTCGTCAACACCAACAGTCGAACACGTCAAGACCAAATACCGCTTCTGACAGGCCATGCAAGGGGATTTTATAAAATTTCCGAAATAGAAGGGGGCGGTTCCCCTCCGTGAATCGTAATGAAGCTTCGTGTGTTGGCTAATGGCTGTCTGGATAATGGTCTCACTGTCATCCTGGAAAAATCACTTACTTCTATAAGTCTTTCTTTTTAACAGAAACCGCAGATATAGCAGCAGAAATAACTATCCGCTCCGCTTCTTATGCACTCTCTATAACATGGAGAATTATAAAAAGGAGGGCGCGCGGAAACATAGGGGGAGCTCCCTGAATGGGTCACTTGATTGGCCCATGGATAAGAATTAAATTCTTGCCGCTGATACAAATGGAATGACGGGTAATAATACAACATTTTCAACTCCTTTTCCGTACACCATATTGTACTTACCGACACCCTTTTTAGATGGTTGTCTCTTGCATAATTGTGCGTTGGCCTAATTGCGGGATTTAATCTGCAAAATCCGTGCAGGGGAACCATCACAACATCTTCCGTGAGAGGTTTTATAAGCTAACCTCTCCTTGTTGTCACCAATCAACCCCTACACCCGGCTGAACGGTTCGTATTATCCCAATGATCCGTTTAGGCAGACTGTTCTCACTCTGCATGCGAAACAGCAATTACCAACACCGCTGCTTTTTCCCTTTCTTCATTTACGCCGATCTATGTTGTTCCCGCCTGACTGCCTTCTTTTTTGATCAACTTCTGGCAGATCAAATTCGTCAGACTCCTCAAGAGATAAAGCTGGTTTTACTTTATCTACACCTGTTCCGGTTTCCATTCGCGCTATGCTTGAGCATACGGAACAACTGATTTTCCTATAATTCACAATGGCGTTCGATATGATTTTCCCTCTATTCGCATCCCTGCAATTTCAGAGATGCAGACAGCCAAAGAATAAAAAACAATCAGCAAAAAGCCTCCGGATCCCCGGAGGCTTTTGATTCTTATCCTTGCTGCGTAAACGGCCGGGTCTGTGTCTTTTTGCCCCAGCCAAGCGCGGCCAGAAAACTGATGGCGAGAATGACCGCTCCCAGCATATATGGAAATTCCATATTTACGTCAAAGAGAAAACCGGCGGCTGACGGTCCGGCAATATTCGCTAAGCTGATGAATGAGGTGTTCATCCCTCCGGCAAACCCCTGCTGGTCACCGGCGAGCTTCGACAGCATCGTGTTAACCGCCGGCCGGAGCAGCGATGTCAGCGTCAGGAAAAAGATTGCCGCGGCAAAAACGGCCCAATATGAACCCGCAAACCGGCACCACACAAGTCCTGCAGCAGCCCCGATCAACGTCACGTTAATCACGCGTTTTTCCCCGAACTTGCGGACGAGATAACTGACGCCGACCGCCTGCACAAACACGCCGATGAGACCCGCAGCCGTAATAATAAAGGCAATATCAGACGCTTTAAATCCGTGTTTATGGTCAACGTAAAGACCGAAAACGGATTCAAAGTTCATAATTCCGAAGTTCAGCACAAAAACCAGAATCAGCATAAACGCGAACGGCGATTTGAGCGCGCGTGACATTTGCTTAAACAGATGCTCACGTTTTTCCGTTTTTGCCCGGGCTTCCAGCTGCTTTTCACGTCCCAGCGTTTCGGGCAGAAAGAAAAATGAAAGCACACTTGAAAAGCAGGCAAGACTTGCAGACACGATGAACGGCACAGACATGCCATAATGAACCAAATAGCCTCCGACACCGGGCCCGATGACGACACCAAGCGTCATCGCCGCGCTGAACAGCCCCATTCCTTTCCCGCGTTCTTCTTCGGTCGTAATATCCGCAATGTAAGCGAACATTGACGGCATTAAAAACGCCGCGCCCATTCCGCCCAAAAGGCGGGATGCGAACAATTGCCAGAGGCTTCCGGCAAAGGCGAAGATCAATTGTGACACGGCAAAGGCGGCGATGCCGAAAATAATCAGTTTCCGCCGTCCGTATTTGTCGGTTATTTCCCCGGCAATAGGCGCAAATAAAAGCTGTGTAAGCCCCGCCGCCGCAACAAGCAGACCCATCGTGCTGCCCGTCGCTCCGAATTCGGTAATATATGCGGGCATAATCGGAATAATCAATCCGATTCCAAGCATCGCAATAAACATATTCAGCATTAAAATTGACAATCGGCCTATGTACGCCATGATTTCTTACCTTCTCCCCAGACAAACAGATGATCATTCCATATTTGTCATTTTTTATACCACTCAGTATAACGGGCAAAAGGGAAAAAAGTCCAGATGATTTCAATCTCGTTTTCAAGTCTCATGACAGCACACCGGTTTCAGCCGGCAGATCATATATGTTAAGGGCCGCCTGCAGCGCTTCCCCGGCTTTAACGGCAACTCCGTGTCTGATCAGAACCGCTTCAAGTCCGGCCAGCACAAACAGCACATTTTCCTTTCTGCAGCTGTAGCCCATCGTTCCGATTCTCCAAATTTTCCCCTGCAGCGGACCGAATGAGCTGGCGATTTCAATTCCGAATTGAGACAAAAGCATCCTTCTGATTGATTCGCCGTCTGCTTCCGGCGGAATCTTCACACATGTGACGACAGGCAGCTTCGCCCCCGGATCGCCGAATAAATCAAGGCCCATCGCTGCAAGTCCCGCCGTAAGCGCTTTTTCATGACGCCGATGCCTGCTGAACCGTTCTTCAAGTCCTTCTTCCAGGACAAGGCGCACACCCTCCCGCAGCGCATAAAGCATTGTTGTCGCTTCTGTATGGTGATTCAGCCTTCTTTCACTCCAATAATCTTCGAGCTGGCTCAGATCAAAATAGTTGCTCGTAACCGGCCGATGACCGGACAGCCTTTTGCCGTCGGCTGCCGTCGCAATGCCTCGTTCTACCTTTTTACGCGCGGCAATGACAGCTGCCGTCCGGTCATTATAAGTAATCGGAGCCATTCCCGAGGGGACCGACAGGCATTTTTGTGTTCCCCCGATGACTGCGTCAATCTTCCATTCATCCGTTTTTACGGCGCAGCCTCCGATCGTGGCCACGGCATCCACGATAAAGAGTGCGTCTTGGGCGCGGCACGCTTCCCCGATTTCTTTCAGCGGGTGAATCCGCCCCGTTGATGTTTCTCCGTGCACCATAGCGACGATTTTCGGGGAAATCTTTTTCATCTCGCTGATAATCTCTTCAGGCCGGAAGACCGTTCCCCATTCACACTCGATCGTATGAACGTCCGCTCCGTACCGCTCGGCGATTTCAGTCAGCAGGTATCCGAAGCGTCCGTATATCGGAACGAGCACGCTGTCGCCCGGCTCTATCACACTTGCGAGAACAGCCTCAATCCCCGCTCTTGATGTACCGTCAATCGGATAGGCCCAGCGGTTTTCCGTTTGAAACAATTCACGGAGCATTTGCATCGTTTCGTTCATGATGCCGGTAAATGCCGGGTCAAACTGGCCGATGATCGGAGCGCCCATCGCCCTCAGCACTCTCGGTTCAGCTTCTGTCGGTCCCGGTGTCATAATCGTTCTTTGCGGAATGCACAATTCTTTTCTGGTCGGCACGCCGATTCCCCCTTTACGTTAATAGGCAAGTTTATGTAATACATTCGCCAGCGTAAGGACGCCGGTTTCAAGCTGATGTACGGGTGTGAATTCAAGCGGCGAGTGGCTGATCCCGCCACGGCTCGGTACAAACAGCATGCAGGCCGGAAAGGTTCTGCCGAGCATCTGGGCGTCATGTCCCGCTCCGCTTACGATCTTCTCCGGGTCCGCCCCCTGCTCTTTTGCAGCCTCTGCTGCGGTTCGTGTCAGTGTCTGATCCATTTGAACCGGCTCTATCCTCATATATTCATCAATAACGGGTCTGACTCCTTTGCTGCGGCTGATGTTTTCAATAATCGACACCAGTTTCTGATGGAAGGCTGCCAGCACGTCCTCCTGCCGGTGGCGAATATCAACGGAAAACTGGATACGGCCCGGAATGACATTCGCCATATTCGGTTCAACCGTCATTTTCCCGCACGTCAGACGGAGCTCTTCCGGCTGTCTTTCCGCTGAAAGCATCAGTTCGTGGATGATGCTGCTTCCCGCCGCGAGCGGGTCTTTCCGCCATTTCATTGAAGTGGTGCCGGCATGGTTGCATTCACCGTCAAGCGTAACGGTATAGCGTCTCTGTCCGGCAATCTCGGTGACAATCCCGATATCCTTTCCTGATCGTTCAAGCGATTGCCCCTGTTCAATATGAATTTCCAGAAAGGCACTAATATCAGTGCGCAGCGGCGCTGGATAACGACCTGCACCGAAGCCGTTCTGCCGCATGGCTTCTCTCAGAGAAATGCCGGACGCGTCTTTCGGCGTTTCCGCATCTGAAAGCGAGAAAGCACCGGTGATATTGCCTGAGCCCCAATAAGTGATGGGAAAACGGCTCCCTTCCTCTTCACAGAGCGACACAGCCTCCAGCGTTTTTTTCGGACGCCCGCACGTCTCATGTAAATGCCGGATCGCCAGTATGCCCGCCAGCACGCCGAACGCACCGTCATATTTGCCGCCGTCAATAACGGTGTCAATATGCGACCCGGTCAGAATCACCTCATCAGGCGATTCTGTGCCGTTCAGCCGGCCGAATACGTTACCGACATCGTCAAATGCCGTTTCCAGCCCGAACGCCTCCATTTTCTTTTTGACGGCAAGCTGGGCGTCCATCCATTCTTTCGTATATAAAAGCCTCGTCACTCCGCCGGAAGCGGAAGCGCCGAATTGAGACAGCCATTGTATGTCATCGGAAATCCCGATATTCGCCGCCGAAAGCTGCTGATGTTCCATACACGCCCTCCTTTTAAACTGAAAAACTGACAAGATGATCTTCATTATAGAAGGAGCGCATAACGAGTTCATTATCATATCTTCCAAAAAATCAATGATTTTCCGGATACTTTGACCAATAAGCCGAAGGAACCATTTTTCAAAAAAGATAGAATATTAGATTTATTTTTTGGATAATAGAGGTAAAGGAGGGCAAGTCATGACAAAAAAACTTTGGTTTCTGCCGATTGTCTGCCTGTTTTTCATTTTTGGATGGGCCGCGCCGTCAGCCTCTGCGGGCGCGCCAGCTGACACGAATCTGTACAGCCGGATGGCGGTTTCAACTGCCGGCGGCACAACTCTTTTTCCGCAAACTGCCTCAGCTGTCATCACTCCGTCTGCGGATACGGACACATATTACAAAGAAGCTTCCGGGAAAAGCGGAACAGCCTTAAAGAGCGCCCTGCACCGCATCATCAGCGGACATACAAAGCTGTCTTACAGTCAAGTATGGAATGCATTGAAGGAAACTGACGAAGATCCGGCAAATCCGAACAATGTCATCTTGCTCTACACCCAGGAATCACGGGCCAAAAGTAAAAACGGAGGCAGCGTCGGGGACTGGAACCGCGAACACGTGTGGGCAAAGTCACACGGAAACTTCGGAACAGCTGCCGGCCCCGGGACGGACATTCATCATCTGCGCCCTGCAGACGTCCAGGTGAACAGTGCCAGAGGAAATATGGATTTTGATAACGGCGGCTCAGAATACCCGAAAGCGCCGGGCAATTATTACGACGGTGATTCCTGGGAGCCGCGCGATGAGGTTAAAGGAGATGTCGCCCGCATGTTGTTTTACATGGCGGTGCGTTATGAAGGAGACGACGGGTATCCCGACCTTGAGCTGAATGATAAAACCGGAAACGGCTCAGCTCCTTACATGGGAAAACTGTCCGTTTTGCTCAAATGGAATCAACAAGACCCCGTCGACAGTAAGGAAAAACGGCGGAACGAAATCATTTACGAAGACTATCAGCATAACCGCAATCCGTTTATCGACCATCCGGAATGGGCGGACGAAATCTGGTAATCGTATCATAAGAAGTGATAAGGGAGCCCTGATCATCAGGCTCCCTTTTTCAATATACGGCGTTTTCAGTGTCGGCATCAAAAAAGACGGCCCGGTTCATATTGACCGCAAGCAGAATGGCATCGCCGGGTTTCACCTGTGAAGCGCCGTCAAGACGGATCGTCATGCGGTCATCTCCGCTCACCGCATGAACGTACATCTCCACGCCTAAGTTCTCACATACTTCCGCCACAGCGCGGCACGCCGCTTCAGGCGGGTGCTCTGATTGTCCGGCAAGCGTCAAATGCTCCGGACGCAGCCCCGCAATCATCTCCTTACCGCTGTATCCTTTCTGCACAAGAACGGCCGCTTTTTCTTTCGGAATGGGCAGACGAACGGACGAACCGGCAAAATACCATTGCCCGTGACTTTCTTCAATAACGCCTTTTATAAAATTCATACTCGGAGAACCGATAAAACCCGCCACAAACATATTCGCCGGATAATGATAAATCTCATGGGGGCTTGCGGCCTGCTGAATATCTCCTTCATTCATCACGACAATCCGGTCGCCCATTGTCATCGCTTCCGTCTGATCATGCGTCACATAAACGATGGTCGCTTTCAAACGCTGATGGAGCTTGCTGATTTCCGCGCGCATCATCACTCGCAATTTCGCATCTAAGTTGGAAAGCGGCTCGTCCATCAGAAACACTTTCGGCTCCCGCACGATCGACCGGCCGAGCGCAACCCGCTGCCGCTGTCCGCCTGAAAGAGCCTTCGGTTTCCGCTTGAGCAGATGCCCGATTTCCAAAATATCAGCGGCCGTCCGGACTCGCTCTGCAATTTCTTTTTTCGGCAGCTTTTTGAGCTTCAAACCGAACGCCATATTGTCAAACACCGTCATGTGGGGATACAGCGCGTAATTCTGAAAAACCATCGCGATATCACGATCCTTCGGGGGCAGATCGTTTACCGCGTCTCCATCGATATAAAGCTTCCCCTCAGAAATGCTCTCCAGTCCGGCAATCATTCTGAGTGTCGTAGATTTGCCGCAGCCGGAGGGACCGACAAGCACCAGCAGCTCCTCATCTTTTACATCTAAGTGAAAATCCTTCACTGCCGCCGATTGGGCGCCGTATGTTTTTTTGATATGGTCAAATGTTAATGATGCCATTCGAAACCTCCTCCAATACTGGAAACCGCCACATCTTTCTGTTATGTTAAAAATGTTCGGGGTTTCTGACAGATTCATAAATAAAAAGCAAATTTGTATTATAACGTCATAATACATATAATAGTACTACTACTTGACAAAGGAGGTCCGTCCCATTGTTAAATAACGGGAGCTCGAAACCTTTATATATTCAGCTGAAACAAATTATCGCGGACGATATCAAGAAGGGCGTTTATTCGCCGTCCGTAAAACTGCCGACCGAAAATGAGCTGTGCGAAACGTACAACGTCAGCCGCATAACGGTCAGGAAGGCCATCCTTGATCTTGTGGAAGAAGGCTGGCTCGTCCGGCAGCAGGGAAAGGGAACGTTCGTTAAAAGCCCTAAACTGAAGCGGGAGCTCATCGCGGTCAACGGCTACTCTGAATTTATGGAATCAACGGGGAAAAAACCGAAACACCAGATCCTTTCCCATGAAATCATTGAAGCGCCTAAATCCATCGCCCAAAAACTTCGCGTCGCTTCCGAAAGTCCCGTTCTTGAATTAAAACGCATTTTATTTCACGACGACCAGCCGCTCTCATTCGAAATCGCCCACTATCCGCTTAGTTTATTTCCCGACATCGGCAAGCATATTAAAGGCGGCGTGTCGATGCATGACATTTTGAAACAGCACTATCAGGTGGTGCCCACCCATAATACGAAGCTGTTAAATGTCGTATACGCCAAGCAGGAAGAAAGCCGCTATCTGGCTTGTGATATCGGGGATGCGCTTTTTGAAATTGACAAAACCGCTTTTATGTCAAAAGACCAGCCGATATACAGCTCGCTGTTTGTAATGCATACAGACCGCGTCACGTTTACCATTAACAGTCCCTATGTGTAACAAGTATAAAAAACGAGACAATGCTTATCGTATTCTCGTTTTTTCACTGCTTTTCCCGCCGCCCGGCCTGTAGGGATGCCCGTAACCGAACGCTCCGAATCCTCCGCATGTTTTGGCAGCCGTCCCGGCGGCCGCAGTAAGCGCTCGCCGAATATCCTGATGCTCGAAGAAATCGGTAAGAAACCCGGCGATAAAAGAATCACCCGCGCCCAATGTATCTATTATATCAGCTCTTACCACCGGCTGATGATAGACGCGTTCCCCATCCGATAACACCGCGCCATATTCTCCCCTTGTCAGACAGACGATTTTCGCTCCGAAACCGCGGGCTTTTTCGGCAAGCCGCATACATTCACTTTCACTCAAATCACTCCCGGAAAAAAACGCATACGTCACGTACGGACAGACCGCTTCTAAATAGGCTTCGTCACGTTTTACAGAGAAGTCAAAGGAAATCGGCACATGGCCGCTCAGCATCGGGAGGTCACGTTCTATCCTGCTGTATACGCTCGTATGCAGCAGATCATGCCCGGCGATAAATGAGATGTCATTCTCCTGAAAAGCGAGCGTCAGACGCGATTGCACGCCGCCTTTATTTGATCCGGCAAATATCCTGTCCCCTCTTTCATCAAGCGTGACGACCGCCATCCCGTTTTCTCCGTATGCCCGGCGGATCAGATCGGCATTCACCTTTTCCAGTTTCAGCACATTCAATACGTGATCCGCCGCTTCATCACTGCCGAGAATCCCGATATAAGAAGTTTCGTGGCCTAAGCGCCGGGCAAGCACGGCTACGTTTAACGCATTTCCGCCCGGGTAAAACGTTTCCTGATCCTGATAATAATCTACTACATTATCTCCGGCCGCTATCAGTTTCATCTTTTCATCCTCCTTATCCTTTCACGCTTCCCGCTGCAATGCCGCGGATAAAATATCTCTGCATCAATAGAAACAGCGCTATGATCGGAGCAGCAGAAATCGTCAGCCCGGCCAGCAGCACGCCCCAATCCGTCTGCAGCGCATCTCTGAACTGCATCAGCCCGGCCGGAATCGTCCGTAAATTTTCATCATCGATAAAAATAATCGCAAACATAAACTCATTCCATGTATGGTAAGCCGTCAAAATGCCTGATGTCACCAGAATCGGCACGCTCATAGGTAAGAATATTCTGAAAAATATTCCGAAACTTGTACATCCATCCAGATAGGCAGCTTCCTCAAGCTCTTTGGAAATCGACAAAAAATAGGAACGGATCAGAATCACGGTAAACGGAATACGGTAGGCGGCGTACGGAAGAATCAATGCCCAATACGTATTGTACAGTCCCAATGACTGGATAATGGAGTACAGCGGCACAAGACTGACCTGCGGCGTCAGCATCAAGCCGCCAAGACAAATGATCAGCACAAACCCTTTTCCTTTAAATTGAAAACGGGCCAGCCCGTATGCCGCCCAGGCGCTCACAAATACGGTGATGAGACAAGTCAGCACGGTCACAATGACGCTGTTCATAAAATAAGCGGAAATCCCTTGGTTCCATGCGGATACGAAGTTTTCGGGATGCCAGACAGAGGGCAGCGACCAGCTGTGCTCAAAAATCTCATCCGAGCTTTTAAAGGCGCTGACCGCCATCCATAACAGCGGATAAGCAACGGCAATGAGGTAGATAAAGAGAAACAGCCACACAGACGTTTCCCCGACATACCATTTTCTCGGTTTTCCGCCTGTTCTGACGGCCTGACGGGCATGGCGCAAGTCCGTCTTTTCAGGAAGCATCGGCTACTCCTCCTTTCCGGTCTTAAAGAATTTCATCTGAATAAGCGACAGAGCAAGCGTCAGCAAAAGCACCACCGTCGCGATCGCAGAAGCGTAGCCCATCATATCCTTTGTAAAAGCGCTCTTATACAAAAATGTGCTCAGCACTTCTGAAGCATTGCCCGGCCCTCCGCCGGTCAGAATATACGGTTCATTAAATACGGTAAATGCGCCGGTCAGCGTCATCACCACGGCAACAAACGACATTTCTTTCGTCTGCGGCACCGTAATGTGAAAAAACTGCTGGATTTTTCCGGCTCCGTCCAGCTGCGCCGATTCATATAATTCAGCGGGAATGCTCTGAATCGAGACAATGTACAGCATGGCGATGTAACCGACAGACTGCCATTGAGACACAAAAATGACAGAAAGCATAGCGGTGTTTTCATCGCCCAGCCATGCGCGGGTCAGTTCATCAAGTCCGACGGCTTCCAGCAGCTGATTCAAAAGCCCGATTTCCGGGTTATAAATAAAATCAAACAACAGCGCAATGACGGTCATGGAAATGACGACCGGAAGAAAAAAGACCGTGCGGAAAAAAGGCGACCATTTTCTTACCAGTCTGTCTTCCAGCACAGCCGCCAGAATTAAGCCGCCGCCAACCTGGAAAATCAGCGATATGACGGCATACAGCACATTGTTGCGGAGTGCTGTAAAAAACACGGGATCGTGAAACAGGTCAATATAATTTTTCAGACCGATAAACGTCTTTTCGGGTTGAAATGAGCTCCATTCAAACAGACTGAAAAACACATTCTCAATAATCGGAATGTAAACGAACAGCAGAAAAATCAGCGCGGGCGCGAGAAACAGATACGGAATGAAACGTTTTCGGCTGACCAAGGAAATCCTCATCTCCTTTCTCCAAAGAAATCTGTTCTATTCAGATGACGCTTTGACCTGACGCGCCGCTTTCTGCACGGAATTCATCACCTCGCGCGGTGTCATTGTGCCGCCGAGCATCTGCTGAACGCCTGCCGCATACACATCGGCGATTTCAACGTCAACATCCATATCAAACCACGGCACCATTGTTTCTGCGCGAACGATATCCTGCACGGCTTCGCGCTGGATCGGGGCGGAATTGTTTTCTGTCGCCGTTCCTTGAACCGCGCTGTATTTACCGACGTCTTTTATCAGCTTCTCTCCCATTTTTTTCGAGGTTAAAAACTGAAGAAATTCCATGGCTTCTTTCGGGTGCTTCGTTTTTGAGGAAATCATAAATCCTTCCGGAGATCCGGTCAGTGCACGGGGAGATCCCTTTTCGCCGCTGATTTTCGGGAAAGGAAACAAGCCCAGATTGACCGGTTCGACGAGCTTAATTTCTGCCGTTTCCGCATAAATCATCGCCGCTTTGCCGCTCGTAAACTGCTGGCGCACGTATTCGTGATCGACGGAGTTCACGTGCTTTGTAAAGTACGGCAGAAGTTCCTGAAGCTTTTCAAGCGCTTTGACATAGCCTTCGTCTGTAAACTCCCCGGTTTCCGGGCTGTAATCCTTCGCCCGCGTTTTTTCATCCACCATACGCTGGTTCAGCGTCCCGATATAATGAGAAATGGTCCAAGGCGCTTTTGTGCCGAAACTGATCGGAATATATCCGTTCTCTTTCAATTTCTCAGAGACTGTGATCAGTTCATCCCATGTCGCCGGGGGCTTCAAATGTAATGCATTAAAAATGTCCTTATTATAAAAGAATGATTTAGCGTCCATTTGCCACGGAACACCGTACTGTTTTCCGTCATGCGTAAAGGGTTTGATTTGTGACTGCACAAGCTGTGAGGACCAATCTTTATCCTGCTGATAGTAAGACGACAGATCGAGGGCTTTATTTCCTTTGATGAATTTATAAGCAAACCGGTCGCTCCATGAAAAGAAAATATCAGGGGGGCTCGTTGTTCCGAGCATGACTTTCACCTTGTCTTTATAAGAATCGTTTAAGACCGCTTCCGTTTGGATATGAATATCCGGATGAGCGGCTTCAAATTCTTTGACCGCTTCTTCAAAATAGCTTTTTTCCGGCTCCTTCGGCCACCTGTGAAAAAACTTCAGGGTCACTTTTCCGTCAGAGGAACTGCTTTGGCTTGAACAGGCGGCGGCTGACAGACATACAGCTAACAGAACGAACAGGCAGATGAGCTTTTTCAGATGCTTTTCCTCCTTTGTCACCGGACTATAACGTTATATATCATTATAGTCCGGTGAAATATAATGCGCGTTCTTAATATTCGACTTTCCACATGTAACGCCGCTTGCTTAACGGATGGTTCCTTGCTTCCGCCAGCGCATCCGCATAGCTTCTGAGCACCCGGTTTAATACAAGAGGAGCCAGGTAGCCTTTTACAGAATCGTCAATTCCGGAAAAATCATATGCTGCCGCATCAAGCACAGTCAGTTTTTTGCCGTATCTTTTTGAGAAGGAAAGCGCCCGCTCTTCAAGGGGTCTTGTTTCGTCTAAGCCGAGCAGGATAATAAATGGAACGGATTCATCAATGATTTCGAACGGTCCGTGAAAATATTCTCCGGCATGAATGGCGTGGGAATGAATCCATTGCATTTCCATGAGAATGCAGATGCTGTAGGAGTAAGCGACGCCGTAGTTCGCACCGCTTGCCATCGTGTAAATGATATCTTCTTTTTCGTGGGTTTTCGCGAATGCCTTTGCGTGATCCGCTTCTTGTTTAAGCGCTTTGTCATATACGGTCTGGAGCTTATTGAGTCCGTCGATGGCCTGCTCAAACGCGGGATGGTTTTCCAGCACGTGTAAAGCGCCGAACACGATTTGATACAGAACTCCGTAATTCGTATTTATCGCCTGTGCGTTCTCACCCCAGTCATACACCGCGACATATTCGGCTTCTTTCGCTAACGGCGAATCAGGCTCAAAGGTCATCGCAATCGTAAGCGCGCCTTTTTTTCTGGCGAAACCGGCGGCTTTCACCGTTTCCGGCGTATTGCCTGACTGAGAACATAAAATCACGAGAGAGTTCTCTCCGAGCTGAACCGGATTGCGCTGAATAAATTCATTTGAACTGTAGAGATCAGAGCTGATGGCTTTCGCCTCTCTGTCAAACACGTACTTGCTCGGATACATAATGGCTGAAGAACCCCCGCAAGCGACGAAAAAGACGTGATCAATCGTTTTTCCTTTCAGATCATCCAAGAAAGCCTGAACCTTGTGATTCACTTGTGCGGCAGTTTGACTCAAATCCTTCACTCCTCAGTATTTTATTATATAATGTTATATAACATTATATAACGTTATATTAATCGCAACAAAGGTGCGTTGTCAATCATATTTTCTGAAATTTCTAAAATATAAAACAAACCCGTCTTATTTCCCGCCCTCTCTTGACCTGACCCTTAGAGACACGTTTAGAATGAAAAGCAGGGAGTGATTCAGAATGAATATAAAAGAAGCCGCCAGGCAGACGGGTCTCACGAAAAAAGCCATCAAATATTATGAGCAGGAAGGTTTAATCACCGTCAGCAAAAACCCTGATAACGGATACCGTGAGTATTCCGCTCAGAACGTGAATACGCTGAAAATGATTGCCGCCCTCCGAATGCTGGCACTGTCTGTAAGCGATATTAAAGCGTTCCTCTTAGAGGGCAGCAGTCTGCATGATATACTGCGCCAGCAGCATCAAAAGCTCAGCCGGCAGATTGAAGAGCTTGAGCAGGAACGGAAACTGACTGAAATGCTGATCAAGCGCGTGGAAGATGCGGAAAATGTCGATTCAATTCTGCATGATATCGGCGAGGTCAAAATAGATGAACCGAAATATATGGGACTTCAGCTGAAAAAACTGTTCCCGGGAGATTTCGGAGAATTTATCGCCTCGCTGTTTGAACCGTTCCTCGACTTTTCTATTGATACAGATGAGAAAAAAACGATATGGGCGGAGCTTATCAATGTATTGGATGATATGGAAGAAGTTCCGGCTGCACACCCGATGATGCAGCTGGTCGGCAAGGAAGCTCCGGCTCAGCTCCAGCAGCACAAAGTCCAGCATGATCAATTTATCGAGCGGATTTTGGAGAGAGACCCCGCCACTTGGGACACTCATAAAAACATCATCATTCAGCTTGTGAAAAGAGTGCAGACAGATGAAGAATACCGAGAAAGCCTGATCAAGGTCGGAGAATCAGCTTCTGATCTGCCCGCGCTGAAGGCGGGATCGCCTTTCAGCAATCTTCTTCAAAAGCTCAGCCCGAAATATGACACGTACGTGCGACTTCAGCTTGAACTGAAAAAAGAAGCCGACAAGGAACTCGGCTTTGATTCAGAAGCATATTTAAAACAGATGCTTCAATCAAAAAAACGCTAAGGTTCGTCTCCTTAGCGTTTTCTTTCTTCAGCCTCAGTGCTGCGCGTTAATGCGGTCAACGACATTAGCGATGAGCTGCTCTTTTCCTAAGTCGGAATCTTCGTCAACGCTTGCTACTGTCAAAATGATGGCCGCTACCGCAAGAGCGATCGTCTCAATGGCGGCCGCCGCGTTTAAAAATACCCATACAGCCGTTGCGCATTGGCCGATGGCCGTTGATTTTCCTTTGTCCATGCTCTTTTTGTCAAACTCTTCTTTCAGCACTTTCGCCATAATCTGCGAACCTTGATCAATGACGCTGTTCACTTTTTCATAATCGCCGCTGTAGACCGCCGCTTTCAACTCTTTAAAATAATCCGGCGATGACTTTTTAATATCAGCAATCACCTGATCGGAAACTTGCTTTAATTCATCCTGATCAATCTTTTTAACAGCCTTGGTATCCCATACTTCAGGAAGGAGCTTTGCGACCTCACCTTGTCCGAAAAAGATGCCGGAAAAAATGTCTTCACCCGAATAAGAGACGGACGGCTCAGTTTTTGCCGCGGCATGCGGGCCGGCTAATGCGACCATTAAAACAAACACCAGCATCATGGCAGCTGCGGACTTCTTGCTTTTAACCATATAATTTCCTCCTTTTCCTTTTATTGAAAAAATTGTATCTGATAAAAAGGGGATTGTAATGGTTCAAAGCTACTGTTTTCTCTGCCGGCACCAAAAACAGGACCAAAATACCAGCCACCGTAATGGAAAACGAGGTCAGCCCCAGCATAACGGCAAAGATTTCGTGCATAAAAATGGATATAAACAATATCGGACGCCAATATGTTTTCGGAGCGAACAAAGCGCAGAACATAATGGTTTGCACAATGAGCGTGCCCCAAGTCGGGATGATGACAAGCTTGGACTGCAGGATAAAGTCAAACAGACTGTGAAGCGCATCCGGCAGACCCAGCATCGGATCATTCAAATAGTAATAAACGGCGGTCCCGTTCTGCCACTCTTCTTCCATCAGTTTGGCAATGACAGAGTTAAAGTATAGCATCGCGACCTGTATTCTGATGATTGTCAGTGTCGCCCAGCATAAGGAGCGGTAATAAGGCTCAAGCGGCCTTTTCTCAAAAGACGCCTCGTACGGAGACCAGTGCCATTTCCGCGGATCGGTTAATGTCAGCGGGAGCAGCAGCAGCGTAAAAACGGCAGCCACTTGATCTCCCCCGTCAAGGGTAACGGCGGAGTTTTGAAAGCTGTACGAAATCCACCAGTGAAAAAAACCGGTGAGGCGGGGCCGCCAGCCAATGACGACAAGGATTAACATACAGATACAGACGGCTTTGACGATCTCAATGTAACGGAAATCGGGAAACAGCAGAAACAGGCTGAACGTGTCGGAAAAGCTGAGCATTTGATTTTGCGTTTTGAAGAAGACAGACGCCGGATTGAACAGCAATGTCAGCAGCGTGCCGAGCGCGATTAAGCTTCTGGCAAGCCCGTACACATTTGTCCAAGGCGGATTCTTCATCATCCATAAGGTGAGCTGCTTTTTTGCATCCTGAATCAATTGACATCCACTCCGATGTATTTTTTGATGGTTCTTTTCGTTTCGGTATGCTGGCTCCATGCCCATGGGGTAATGCGTTCATATGTAATGATCATTTTCCCTTTCAGCCTTGGGGAGGGAGACTCATTTTTCATTTTCAAAAATGTGGTATCCTTAATGTCTTGGCCAGTCGTGAAGTCTTCCCACTTCTCTTTGGAAGGCAGATTTTCCAGCATAAGGCCGAGCTCTATCCCTTGCGTCCGGCCGTAACGGTTTAACCCGATCACATTTTTCAGAGAATTATTCGGCCATCTGAGCTCCTCATCGGCATCAAGAAGATAGATGTTCAAGCTGTCTTCTCTCGGATCTTTACTGAAAAATCCCCAGCTTTGCGGATAAATCATGGAAACGGTTTTGGATTGGTGCTTGGTTAATTGGATGGCGGAGCTTGGCAGTGCCGCGATGATGGTAAAAAACAAAACGATGATCCAGGCGGCCATGATAAAAAGAAAGAATGAAAACATGCTGGTTTGCTTCTTGTCAGTCAATTGAAACCCTCCTAGCGTATGGAAATTTCATTGACATGATTATACACCATTCAACAGGTAAAATATTGATAAATTAGATTTTTCGGACTAATATACTATTATATGTAAAAAGGGAGTGTTCATATGTTTTTGATGAATGATAAGGTGCTGTGGGGAGCTGTGGTTCTCGCCTTTATTCTGTCGATTGTGTTTTATCCGTTTCTTCCTGCTGATATGGCCATTCACTATGACGTGTCGAACCGTCCGAATACATCAATCAATAAAACGGCCGGCGTCCTGATTTTTCCTGTGCTCATGATGATCTGCATGTTATTCAGAAAAAAGGTCGTCCAGCTGTTCCTCGTCGTTTACTGTCTGCTGATCGTGCATATTGCAGTGATGTGGCTGGCACTGTAAACATAAAGAAAACCGGAGCCCTTAAGCTCCGGTTTTCCTTATTTATAAAATACTTTCTCAATGTTGTATTTCGACTGAAGGGTATTGATCGCGTACGTTTCGTAAATCTCCCTTTCCATCGGATCATTGACGACACATACTTCAATTTTATACACTTCGTCCCTGTGATGTTTAACAGGCGACACATTGTCTTCAAAATGCTTTTTGATTCTTTGTCTTAATTTACGGGCTTTCCCGACAAACAGCAGCTCATCATGAATGTTATAAAACATAAAGATGCCGCCTTTGTCTCTCGGAATTTGGTGAAAATCAATGAAACCGTAAATCGCTTTAATCGCCGGTTCATTTTCCGACGGTGACTGCTGCCGTTCCGTAATGGTTACATCAGGAGCAGGAAGGTTTATTTTTATCAAAATGGGTCACGTCCTCTTATTCATTAAAGCTCCATCCTATCATAAGAATGCGCCAAAAGCTATTTTTTATTCAAGCGCCCCGGCCGGATCATAAAGGCTCAAATCAATTTCCGTCTGCTGGCCGAGTGCGAGTTTCGCCAGTTCAGCCCCCAGATACGGCCCGCTCGTCAGCCCTGAGGCGCCCAGCCCGTTGGCAACGAGGAGTCCGCTGATATTCGGCACTTTGCCGATGACGGGAAGAAAACCGGGAGTAAACGGCCTGAAACCGACTCTTGTCTCTATCACAGTACTGTCTGAAAGCCCCGGCGCCACAGTTAATGCTTTGTCAAAAATCTCGCGGAGGCCGCCGGCCGTCACCCGCAAATCCATGCCGGTATCGTTTTCATGAGTCGCGCCCGCTATGATTCTGCCGCTGTCAAAGGCGAGAATGTATTGATCGTTTGGGGGCATGACGACGGGCCAGCCGCCCGTATCCTCTCCCTGAAGCTCTAAATGAACGATCTGTGCCTTTTGGTATGATACTGAAAAACGGATGCCGAGCGGTTCAAGCAGCTCTCTCGCCCAAGCGCCGGCCGTTACGAGAACCTGGTCGGCAGTAAGCGTGCGTTCTGCGGTTTTCACACCGATGACGGCACCGTCCTCTGTCAATATTGACGTTTCTTCATTGTAAACAGCAGCTCCGTGCTTAACGGCCGCGTTTAACAGCGCCTTACGAAGCGCCCTCCCGTTCACCCGGGCCGCGCCGCTGACATGAACCGCACCGTAT
This sequence comes from Bacillus sp. NEAU-CP5, assembly GCF_026420705.1. Classification (NCBI taxonomy): domain Bacteria; kingdom Bacillati; phylum Bacillota; class Bacilli; order Caryophanales; family Bacillaceae; genus Bacillus; species Bacillus sp. NEAU-CP5. The sequence goes on from NZ_JAPMOV010000003.1 coordinate 173,035, forward strand.
TCCTCCGACAGCGCGGGAAACAATGCCTTCGTTTCTGCCGGTGTCAGTCTTGTAATGTCACCGATTTCAGGGGCGTCCTCTCTTCTTTTATAAGCCCTTTCCTCCATTTGGCTGAGCTTTTTTTCATCCGTATGGAGGCTGACGGCACCGACCTTTTGATAACCGGTGTCCGTTTCTCCGTCAGCTTCAAGCTGCTGTATCAATTGGTTATAATAGCGGGCTCCGCCTTTTGCGATCGCATACCATGCCTGATTGCGGCGCTGCGACAGCCACGGGCAGACGATCCCTGCCGCGGCGTCAGTCGCCTGCCCCGGGTGTTTCCTGTCAAAGACCGTTACATCCGCACCGGCCTTTGCGAGATGATAAGCCGCGGACGCACCGAGAATGCCGGCTCCGATAATTATATAAGACTTCATGTGTAACACCTTTTCTATCTGTTTTGTCTTATTTATTTTAACAAATGGAGCGCCCGGTTCCTACCGGAGTCCTGACGGCGACAATGAGTTTTGAAAACGGAAACGTATAATAAAAGGAATATGTTCTTGTGTGAAAGCCGTTTTCCTCAAGAATTGCTCTGTATTGTGATGTATTTTTTATATCTGACACGGCCAATGTGCCGCCAGGCTTCAGCACCCTCACCATTTCCGTGATCGCCCGTTCCCTCTCTTTTCTGCCTGAAATGTTGTGTACGACAAAATGCGAAATGACAAGGTCAAACGATTTATCAGGAAACGGCATGGCTTGCGCGAGTCCGTCATACAAATCAATTTCCAGCGCTCCTTCTGCCCGTCTGTTCTTTTCAAATGCGTCTCTTCCGTTTCCGCCCAGATCCCAGCTTGACCATTTGTCAATCGCTGAGACGTCAGCGCCTTTTTGAGCCGCGGCGATGGCTAGCAGCCCCCGTCCCGTCCCAATATCAAGCACTTTCATGTCCGGCTTTAACCCGGAAAGCGCAAGAATGCGATGGCGGTGTGAAAGTTTAATGGCCGTTGAATACAAGAGCATCCAAAGACCGAGCACTAAAAACAAGGCACCCGTCAGCCAGCCCCAGAAAAGAGGAATCATGCCGTATAATGTGCCTGCGGCATAAAGGAGCGCAAGAAAGATAAATCCAAACGCTCCATAAGGCGCATCAATTCCGTATCTTGTTGTCATAACACTCACCCCTTTCAATATTTATCCAAATGGCATACCATATTATTCTAGCAAAAGCCGAAAGGAGATACGACCATATGAAACGCGGCATTACTTTTGACATCCCAAATGAAATCGGACGGTTTGCGGCAGATATATTACAACCGTTCCCCATCTCTTCCTATACATGGTTTATCGGTGATGGAGAGGCGTATACTGAATTCAATGAAGACACCGATACAGACCTGTTTCCGCAAAATCAGCGCATCATTCAGGGCCAAGAACTCCGTCAGCGTCTGGAAGGAGACCCTTATTATATGATTTTTGCTGAATTGAAAGCTTTCCCGAGCAGGATGGTAACGGAAATCAATACGTATGAGGAATATTTGGATAGTTCCTGTGAACTTGTGCTTCTCATTGCAGATTGCTCGTATGTAACGTTATATTGCAAAGATCCGGACATGCTCGAAACCCTTTTTCAGCAGGCTGTACAATGCGGGTTTCACCGCGTTGACTATGTTACAGATGAGAATGACGCGAGAACGGGATTGTCTGTCTGATGAAGGTGCGTTCTTTTTATGAAGCGCCTGATAGGGCTTAGGATTCAAAATATTGACAAATTCATGTGTTTTCAACAAAAAAACAACCCCTCATGTATACTGAGTGTGTAACTTACATATGAAGGGGGTATGGCAATGAAAATCAGTTTGAAGAAAAAAGCAGGTTTTTGGAAGAAGACGGCGGTTTCATCTCTTATTTTCACCCTGTTTTTTACCCTGATGATGAGCGGTACGGTTTTTGCGGCCGGGCTGAATAAGGATCAGAAGCGCCGGGCGGAACAGCTGACCAGCATCTTTGAAAACGGAAAGACGGAAATCCAATACGGATATGTTGAAGCGTTGGATGACGGAAGAGGTTACACTTGCGGGCGGGCCGGCTTTACGACGGCTACCGGAGATGCGCTGGAAGTAGTCGAAGTATACACGAAAGCGGTGCCGAATAACAAATTGAAAAAGTATTTGCCTGAATTGCGCCGTCTTGCGAAGGACGAAAGCGATGACATCAGCAATCTGAAAGGATTCGCTTCTGCCTGGCGCTCACTTGGCAATGATAAAGCCTTCCGCGCTGCCCAGGATAAGGTAAATGACAGCTTGTATTATCAGCCGGCGATGAAACGTTCAGAAAATGCCGGACTGAAAACGGCCTTGGCCAAAGCGGTGATGTACGATACGGTGATTCAGCATGGTGACGGCGATGATCCAGACTCCTTTTATGCCCTGATTAAACGCACGAACAAAAAAATGGGCGGGTCACCGAAAGACGGAACGGACGAGAAGAAATGGCTCAATAAATTCTTGGATGTGCGCTATGACGATCTGATGAATCCGTCAGATGAGGACACCCAGGATGAATGGAGAGAATCGGTTGCCCGAGTCGACGTTTTCCGCGATATTGTCAAAGAGAAGAACTACAATTTAAACGGGCCGATTCATGTCCGGTCAAGCGAATACGGAAATTTCACTATTCAATAAATAAAAAAACCCCGCCATATGGCGGGGTTTTACTATTAACCGATGGAGCCTTCCATTTCGAACTTAATCAAACGGTTCATTTCAACTGCGTATTCCATCGGAAGTTCTTTTGTGAACGGCTCGATGAAGCCCATTACGATCATTTCTGTTGCTTCTTCTTCAGAAATACCGCGGCTCATCAGGTAGAAAAGCTGTTCTTCAGAAACTTTTGATACTTTCGCTTCGTGCTCCAATGAAATGTTGTCGTTCAGAATTTCATTGTAAGGGATTGTATCAGAAGTTGATTTGTTATCCATAATGAGCGTATCACACTCGATGTTTGAACGGGCGCCGTCCGCTTTCCGTCCGAAGTGGACGATACCGCGGTATGTTACTTTTCCGCCCTGTTTCGAAATCGATTTTGATACGATTGTGGATGACGTATTCGGTGCAAGGTGAATCATTTTCGCACCTGCGTCCTGATGCTGTCCTTTGCCCGCAAGAGCGATAGAGAGCGTCATGCCGCGCGCGCCTTCACCTTTCAGAATGACAGCCGGATATTTCATCGTCAATTTAGAACCGATGTTTCCGTCAACCCATTCCATTGTCGCGTTTTCTTCACAAACCGTACGTTTCGTTACTAAGTTGTAAACGTTGTTCGCCCAGTTTTGAATTGTTGTATAACGGCAGTAGCCGCCTTTTTTGACGATGATTTCAACAACCGCGCTGTGAAGCGAGTTTGTTGTGTACACAGGAGCCGTACAGCCCTCTACGTAATGAACGCTTGCTTCTTCGTCAACGATGATCAGCGTACGTTCGAACTGACCCATGTTTTCAGAGTTGATGCGGAAGTAAGCTTGAAGCGGTGTTTCAACCTTCACGCCCTTAGGCACATAGATGAAAGATCCGCCGGACCAAACAGCTGAGTTCAGCGCCGCAAACTTGTTATCAGTCGGCGGAATGACTTTCGCCCAGTGCTCGCGGAAAATGTCTTCATTTTCTTTCAGCGCGCTGTCTGTGTCTTTGAAGACAATGCCTTGCGCTTCAAGATCTTCTTTCATGTTGTGGTACACAACCTCAGATTCGTACTGTGCAGAAACACCGGCAAGGTATTTTTGCTCAGCTTCAGGAATACCGAGTTTGTCGAATGTCTGTTTAATTTCCTCAGGCACTTCATCCCAAGAACGCTCTGAACGCTCAGACGGTTTTACGTAGTACGTAATTTCGTCAAAGTTTAAAGAGTTTAAATCCCCGCCCCACTGCGGCATCGGCATGTTGTAGAAATGCTCAAGAGATTTCAGGCGGAAATCAAGCATCCATTGAGGCTCTTCTTTCATGCGTGAAATTTCTTCTACGATTTCTTTTGTCAATCCGCGCTCTGAACGGAAAATGGAAACGTCCTTATCGTGAAAACCGTACTTGTATTCACCAATTTCAGGCATTTTTTTAGCCATCCATTTTCACTCCAATCTTTTAATTGCCGCCTTTTTCGCCAGCGACTCCTTTTTCAAGTGCTTTCCATGAAAGGGTGGCACATTTAATCCGGGCCGGGAATTTCGAAACGCCTTGAAGAGCTTCAATATCCCCGAGATCTATCGAGTCGTCATACTCTTTCCCTTGCATCATGTCTGAGAAAATCTTAGACATGGAAAGGGCGGTATCAATATCTTTTCCTTTAATGGCCTGCGTCATCATGGAAGCTGAAGCCATGGAGATAGAACAGCCTTCCCCTTCAAACTTCGCTTCCTGAACGGTATCGCCGTCAAGCTTCATTGTCAGTCTGATCCGGTCGCCGCAAGTCGGGTTGTTCATATCGACGACGATGCTGTCATCCAAAACCCCTTTGTTGCGCGGATTTTTGTAATGATCCATGATCACTTGTCTGTATAATGTATCTAAATTTGCATTAAAAGACATTTGTAAAGTACTCCTTTGTCTTTTGGAGGGCTTCCGCGAGCTTATCGATCTCTTCCTCTGTATTATACAGATAAAAACTTGCTCTCGCAGTAGCAGATACATCCAGCCATTTCATGAGCGGCTGGGCGCAATGATGGCCGGCTCTGACCGCAATGCCCTCAGCATCGAGGACAGTCGCGACATCATGAGGGTGAACCTCATCAAGATTAAATGTCACAAGTCCCGCCCGCTCTTTCGGACCGTATACCGTCACGCCGTCTAGCTGCTCGAAACGGTCAAGCGCATAGGCTGCAAGCTTATGCTCATGCCGGGAAATCTCGTCGAGTCCGATCTCTTCAAGAAAATCAATCGCGGCTCCCAATCCGATCGCGCCTGCGATAATCGGCGTGCCTGCTTCAAATTTCCACGGAAGCTCTTTCCAAGTTGATTCATAAAGCCCTACAAAGTCGATCATTTCGCCGCCAAATTCGGCCGGCTCCATATTCTCAAGCAGTTCTTTCTTGCCGTACAGCACGCCGATTCCCGTCGGGCCGCACATTTTATGGGAAGAAAGCGCGAAGAAGTCGCAATCCAAGTCCTGAACGTCGATTTTCATGTGCGGTGTGCTTTGCGCCCCGTCCACCACGATGACCGCGCCATTGTCATGAGCGATTTTGGCGATCTCTTTAATCGGGTTGATCGTGCCGAGCACATTTGACACATGAGCGACTGCCACGATCTTCGTATGGCTTGTGACAGTCTGCCGGACGTCGTCCAGTGAAAGCGTGCCGTCTTCCTGCATCGGGATATATTTTAAAGTCGCGCCGGTTGCTTTTACTGCCTGCTGCCACGGAATGATATTCGCATGATGCTCCATTTGGGTGATGACCACCTCATCACCGGGTTTTAAGCTGGCGCGGGCATAGCTCAGCGCCACCATATTCAGTGAAGTTGTCGTGCCTTTTGTGAAAATGACCTCAGCCATTGACTTCGCATTGATAAACTTACGGACTTTTTCACGCGCACCTTCATAGCCGTCTGTCGCTCTCGTGCCAAGAGTATGAACGCCTCTGTGGACATTGGAATTGTATTTGCTGTAATACTGATCCACTGCTTCAATGACAGCCCGCGGCTTCTGGGAAGTCGCCGCGCTGTCAAGGTACACGAGGTCATGTCCGTTCACTTGCTGATGAAGGATCGGGAACTGTTCACGAATATCGGTGATATTCATTATTTTACTTTCCTTTCGATGACGGAGACGAGCTGTTTCTTAACTCCTTCAATCGGAAGCTCTTTTACCACCGGAGCAAGGAATCCGTAAATGACTAAGCGCTCCGCTTCTTCTTTCGGAATTCCGCGGCTCATTAAGTAGTAAAGCTGGATCGGGTCCACACGGCCGACAGATGCCGCATGTCCTGCAGTTACATCGTCTTCATCAATTAAGAGAATCGGGTTTGCATCTCCGCGTGCTTTTTCACTCAGCATCAGGACGCGGGATTCCTGTTCAGCGTTTGCTTTAGACGCGCCGTGCTCGATTTTGCCGATTCCGTTAAAGATGGAAGATGCGGCATCTTTCATGACTCCGTGCTTCAGGATATAACCTTCAGAAGCCTTACCGAAGTGGATGATCTGCGTCGTAAAGTTTTCCGTCTGTTCTCCTCTTCCGACAACTACGGTTTTCGTATCGCCGTATGTGCCGTCTCCGTAGAGGTTTGTCGTATTTTCAGAAATCGTGTCGCCGTCGTTCATCAGTCCGAGCGCCCACTCGATTTTGCTGTCGCGTCCGCGCGCGGCTCCGCGGCGGTTGACGTATGTTGTGACACCTGCTGACAGGTTGTCAACGGCGCCGTACGTCACGCTGGCATTATCACCTGTGACCACTTCACTGATAATGTTGAATACCGCTTCTTTCGGATTCACTGTGCTGATGTAGTTCTCAACGTAAGTGACGGAGCTGTGGTCTTCAGCGACGATCAGCACGTGGTTGAACAATGCCGTGTCATTGCTTTCATGAACGTAAACGGCCTGAACAGGCGTCTCCACCTGAACGTTTTTAGGAACATAAAGGAATGCCCCGCCGTTCATTAATGCCGCATGAAGCGCAGTCAGTTTATGTTCGTCGACCTTAACGCCGTCTTTCATGAAATACTTCTCAACGAGGTCGCTGTGCTCACGGGCAGCCGTTAAGATGTCCGTGAAAATAACGCCTTTGTCTTTCAGTTCTTTGGAAAGAGAAAGGAAAGCAGGCGTTTGATCACGCTGCACATATAACGTTTTGTCTTCATTTTCAATATCGATCAGCGCTTTTGCTTCATCAGCTAAATCTTCTAAAGAAGCAAGCGGCGCGTTTTCTACTGTATGCTTGTTGAACTTTGTAAAGTTCCAATTTGTGATTTTTGTTTTATCAGGCTTAGGCAGCGGCAGATCTTCAGCTTTTTCAAGAGCCTGTAAGCGCAGGTTTTTCAGCCAGGCAGGTTCTTGATGCTTTTCGGAAAAGCCTTTGACATATTCCTGATCTACGGATAGTTTCGTTTCCAATGTCATGATTATCCCCCTAACGCTTACGCTTCTTGGCCTACAGTTTCGTCTTCAATGCCTAGTTCTTGTTTAATCCAGTCATAACCTTCCGCTTCAAGGCGCTGTGCAAGCTCCGCGCCGCCGGATTTCACTACGCGTCCCTGCATCATAACGTGAACGACATCAGGCGTGATGTAGTTCAGAAGGCGCTGATAGTGAGTGATCATTAAGCAGCCGAAGTTTTCACTGCGCATTTTGTTGATTCCTTTAGAAACGACTTTAAGCGCATCGATATCAAGACCTGAATCGATCTCGTCAAGAATGGCGATTTTCGGCTCGATCATCATAAGCTGAAGGATTTCGTTGCGTTTTTTCTCCCCGCCTGAGAAACCTTCGTTCAGGTAACGCTGCGCCATTTCAGGGTCCATTTCAAGGAACTCCATGTTTTCGTCCATTTTGCGGATGAATTTCATAAGAGAAATTTCATCGCCTTCTTCACGGCGTGCGTTAATCGCAGAGCGAAGGAAATCGGCATTTGTCACACCGCTGATTTCGCTTGGATACTGCATCGCAAGGAAAAGACCCGCCTGAGCGCGCTCGTCCACTTCCATTTCCAGTACATCTTTGCCGTCAAGCGTGATGCTGCCTTTTGTAACTTCGTATTTCGGGTGTCCCATAATCGCTGCTGAGAGCGTGGATTTACCGGTACCGTTCGGCCCCATGACAGCGTGGAATTCGCCGCCTTTTATTTCAAGGTTTACACCTTTTAAGATCTCTTTTCCTTCGATTTCAACGTGAAGATCCTTGATCGTTAATGTTGAAGCAGCCATATCTATACCTCCAAAATATATAATCATTATTCTCAATTTATTCTCATTCTAATTTTATAACAAATGAAAAGTAAATACAACTTTTTATATTACCCGGAACATTCCTAAAGTTTATCAAAGATCAAGGCGTAATTAAAGCTGTTTGAAACAGAAAAAGGGCGGAAATCCACCCTTTTTTACTGACCGATTTTCTCATTAAGCTGCGCTGCGAGGAACTTGCTTTTTTGATATTCAAGCTCCCTCTGCCGTTCGACTTCCATCCTTTTTGAAAGACGCCGTCCGTATTCCTCGTAGCCGATGCCGTGTGACTTCTGCATCGCTTTTTCCATTTCAGGCGTATAGTCAAGGTCCAGTCTCTCGTGGCTGGTGCAGATAATGAATCAATCCCTTCATCTATTTGTTTCTATTGTAACAATGATCCGCTGCTCCGGCCAAAGGGAGTGTGCCCCTGAATCCTTTCGAATGTGCCGGAATCCGGCGCTCGCTTTATCTGAAAAACGGTATTCACACGATTGCTCTTTCTAATGCGTCGTATGTCCGAATTCCTGAATGCACTGCTGCACGAGGGTCACTCCCTGACTGAGAGCCGCGCCGCCCCCGAATGCCGCCGCGACGCTGATGACCTCAAGGATGTTTTCTTCTGTCGCCCCTTGGTCAAGGCAGCCCTTCGTATGATAAATCATGCAAAATTCATCTTGAGCGCTGATGCTGATGCCCAGAGCGATTAATTGTTTCTCTTTTTCAGTTAATGAATCCGCTGAGAAACACTGTTCAGTAAATTCATTAAACTTCCGCCCCATCATCGGCATTTTTTGCTCGAATATACCTAAACCTTCTTTATATTGTTTCAGTGCGTCGTGCACGCTTTTTCCGTTTTCCTGGTATTGAGCCACTGCCATTCCCTCCAATCGTTAACCTTCCTTTTTATTATGGACAGTTCTCCGATTAATACCCGAAAAAAAACCCCGGATGATTCATCCGGGGTTTTCGCTTTATTCAGATACGGGAAGCACGGCTCCGTTGTATTTTTTCTCAATAAAGTCTTTGATTTTCTTAGAGTGAAGCACTTCCATAAGCGCTTTGATTTTCTCTGATTTTTCGTCACCTTTGCGTACGGCGATGATGTTTGCGTACGGGTTGTTTTTCGTTGATTCCACTTGAATCGCATCTTTTAACGGATTCAGTTTGTTTTGAATCGCATAGTTGACGTTAATGAAGACTGCATCGCCTTCTTCTTCATTATATGCTTTCGCCGTTAATTCAGGGGCGATTTTTTTGAATGTCAGGTTTTTCGGGTTTTTCGTAATGTTTTTCGTAGTGGCTTCAATCGTTTTTACCTTCGGATCAAGTGTGATCAGTCCGGCTTTTTCAAGCATCGCCAGCATACGGCCTTGTTCAGCGACATTGTTAGTCATGATGATGGTCGCGCCTTTAGGCAGGTCTTTCAGTGATTTGTATTTTTTCGTGTAAATTCCGAATGGCTCAAGGTGAACGGCTCCGGCATTCACGAGTTTGTAATCTTTATTTTCTTTCATTTCCTGTTCAAGGTAAGGAACGTGCTGGAAGTAGTTCGCATCCACTTCATTATCAGCTAACGCTTTGTTGTACATTTTGTAATCGTTCAGCACTTTTACTTTTAATGTGTAGCCTTTTTCCTTCAAGAGCGGTTCCGCTTCTTTTAAGATTTCAGCATGCGGTGTTTTTGTCGCGGCGACGACGATTTCCTTTTTATTTGAGCCGTTTGATCCGCAGGCGGCCAAAACTCCCGCGAACACAAGCAGCAGCGCACTTAATACAATCTTTTTCAATGTAAATCCTCCCTTATCTTTTGTCTATTATATTTGTAATCACATCACCGATAATCTGAATGATAAAGACGATGATGAGTATAAATACTGTCGCTATAAATGTTACATCCGTATTATTGGACTGGTAGCCTTCTACGTATGCAAGGTTTCCGAGTCCGCCTGATCCTATGGCGCCGGCAATGGCGGTAGATCCGATCAGGGCGATGGCCGTAACGGTGATGCCGGAAATTAACGCAGGCATTGATTCAGGAATCAGCACTTTGAAGATAATCGTCGATGTCTTTGCTCCCATTGATCTGGCAGCTTCGATGACTCCTTTATCGACTTCCCGGAGCGCAATTTCCGCAAGACGGGCGTAAAACGGCGCGGAGCCGATAATCAGCGCCGGCAATGCGGCGTTCGGTCCTAAAATCGATCCGACCAAAATCTTAGTAAAGCCGAGAAGCAGAATAATTAAAATAAGAAACGGAATAGACCTGAAAATATTAACGACCGCCGCAATCACGGTGTTAATGATTTTATTTTCCCATAAGCTTCCCTTGCCCGTTAAAAAGAGCAGAAGACCGAGAATCGCTCCGATGATAAATGAAAAAACTAATGCGATGACCGTCATATAAAGGGTCTCGTATGTGGCCGTCCACAGCTCGGTTATATCAACGTTCGGGAACCATTTTTCAAACATTTGTGATCACCTCTGCTTCTACCTGTTTGTCTTTGATGAATCGGATCACGTTTTCTACTTCTTTTTCCTGACCGTCAATATGAATGAATAAAGAACCGTAGGCTCCGTCCTTCGTCTGTGAAATTTTCCCCTGCAGAATATTGACGTCCACATCAAAGTTTCGGATCATTTCCGTAATGAGGGGCTGCTCGGCGGCCTGCCCGACAAATGAAAGCTGAATCGTTTTTCCTGTCGCTGTTTCCTGCAGAAAATGCTGGATGGTTTCTTTCGTCTCCTCCGGTTCTGTCACCTGCTGAACGAAACGCTTGGTCATCGGTTCGCGCGGGTTTCTGAAAACTTGGAGTACTTCGCCTTCTTCAACGACTTTCCCGTTTTCCATGACGGCGACTCTGTTGCAGATTTTTCGGATGACGTGCATTTCATGGGTAATGAGCACGATCGTCAGACCGAGTCTGTCATTTATATCGGATAAAAGATCCAAAATTGAATCGGTCGTCTGCGGATCAAGCGCTGATGTCGCTTCATCGCACAGAAGGACTTTCGGATTATTGGCGAGCGCCCGGGCGATGCCGACACGCTGCTTTTGACCGCCGCTCAGCTGCGACGGATAAGATTTTTCTTTCCCCTCTAATCCGACCAGTTTAATCAATTCATCAGCGCGGCGGACCCGTTCGCTTTTTTTCACGCCGGCGATTTCCAGCGGGAACATAATGTTCTCCCGGACGGTGCGCGACCACAGAAGGTTAAAATGCTGGAAGATCATGCTGATTTCCTGGCGCGCTTTTCTCAGTCCGCGGCTGCTTACTTTATTTAATTCCGTCCCCGCGACTTCCACGGTTCCCGACGTCGGCTTTTCAAGGCCGTTCAGGAGACGGATTAAGGAACTTTTACCAGCTCCGCTATATCCTATAATTCCAAATATTTCGCCCTTTTTGATATCAAGAGTGACATCTTGGACAGCATTGACATCCCCATGCTTCGCTTTGTAAATTTTTGAAACATTTTGAAGATGGATCAAAGCAATCACCCGCCTTACACTATTCTAAGAAATCTTCCGGGTTTCTCCGCAAAAGAAAAGCCTTTCTGCAAAAATGAGCAGAAAGGCTTATTGAAAAAGGCCTTTCTCTCATCTTTCAAAGCAGACCGCTTCGAGTGAATTGGCACCATTTCAACATTGTTGATGGTTGCCGGGCTTCATAGGGCACTTCCCTCCACCTCTCTTGATAAGAGAAAACATATCGTATTTTCGTCCGGAAATTCTTACTGTAGAATAGCACGGTGAATGATAAAAAGTCAATAAAATAAATATTGGAAGCTATTGTCACATAGTAGATTGGCAGTTTAAGGCCGTTTACTGATCGCCTGAAAAAATCCGTTTGTCAGCCAGAGGATGGCCTCCAGCTTCAGCAGAGCTCTGAATGATCCTTTCACTTTGAGTTTTCCGCTTTGGATAAGCTTTTGCAAAGAGACATCACCATGCAGGAGATGGATGATTTCCGTCTGGTTTCCGTAAAAGGTCAAATTAGATTTTTCCTTTGAAACCGACGTTTTTCTCATTTCTCCCTGTCCGTTAATTGAGACCGTTAAGGCTTCTGTTTCTCCTTGGAATGTAATCAGCAGCGTTGAGGCGTTTAATAGCGGTTTCAAAAACAGATGCTGTCCGTCATTCTCTGAAACTTCTATTTTCTCCACTCGTATAACCTCCCGTTTTAATGGCCATACATACACTTTCTCTTTTTAACGGACAGAACCCTTTATAAACCGCACGACATTTTCCTGTAAATATTGTCACATCGGGAACGTTTGCGATGTTTTTTGTTTAATCAGCTCATATAAATAAGAAACGGAGCGGAAGGCGTATCCTTTCTCAACAAGCTCTCCGCCTTTAAACAGCAAAAAGCACGGAACGCTTTCAATCTGATAGGCTTTGGCGAATGCGGGGGAATAATTTACGTTGTTTTTATAGAAGGCGGCGCCGGGCAGCATTTCTTCAACGACAGTAAGCATTTTGGACGCCAGCTGGCATGTGCCGCAAAACGGGGTGTACAAATACAGGAGATAAACGTCATCCTGAATCGATTCGAGTTCATTTTCTTGGAGTTCTTTCATGGTTACCACCTCAGGTCGTTCTTTTTCAAAAATACAGTGTCAGCATCAAAGCCGGCTCTGATCAGCACAGATGCGAGATGTTGGCCCGGGCACGACTCGACTTGCCTGTATGTTCTGTCTATATAAATATGGCGCGCTTCGGGAAGCTCCCGTTTCAGCTGTTTTCTTAATTTTTCTCCGGAGTCATCTGCGTCCGTTAAAATATAGACGTCTCTGTCAAACAGGCGGTCCGCCAAATCTTCCAGTTCGGTTTGGCCGATCGTCCCGTTTGTACAGACGATTTCCGCGGGTTCGATGAGCACTTCGCTGACTTTGATTTTATCAGATTTTCCTTCTACGATAATGACCTTTTCATCTCCGTTGTACATAAGCGCGTCACCTGCCGATTGTTTTAGCGTCAGATTGAAAAAGAAGGCAGTGAAATTCACCGCCAACTGTTAACACCAGCCATTCTCATAATCGCAATCGACATATTTCGGATCGCTGCCGTTTATGACATCGGCTGTTTTATAAAATTTTTGATTTTCAAATGAAAAGCCCTGTTTGAGCTCGTACTGGTCCATGCCTGTCATCTCGCCGATGGCTTCATTTTCATGAAACAAGGAAAACCGGCCGTTTTGAAAGCGGCCCGTAACGTTCTCCGTCACATCGACCTTTTGTTTATCAAAAGCCATTTTAGACACCTCCCGTTACAGATAGAATGTCCAAATGGCCCCTTTGCTATCCGATCAGTCTTCCTGTGTCATTTCGTCATATTGCTCGGAAGTCATGAGGTTTTCGATTTCTTCAGCATCAGCCGGTTCCACGACGATCATCCACGCTTTTTCATACGGAGACTCGTTTACGAATTCAGGACTGTCATCAAGGTCTTCGTTCACTTCCGTCACCGTTCCGTTAATCGGTGCGTACAGTTCGGATACGGTTTTGACGGATTCCACGCTGCCGAATGGCTCGTCCGCTTTAATTTCGGCGCCGACTTCCGGAAGCTCGACAAAGACGATGTCGCCAAGTTCGGCTTGCGCGAAATGTGTAATCCCGATGCGGGCTTTTCCGTCCTCAACTTTGACCCATTCGTGCTCTTTGGAATAACGCATATCTTTCGGTGTGCTCATCTAAATCCCTCCATTTTTTTCTTATAATAAGAAGATACCATAATTCTTTGAACCTGGCATTACATCCAATATTTTTCGAATTGGTCTTCTTTAAAGCCGACAGTGACTTTTTCGCCGTCTGTCGTAATCGGGCGTTTCAGGAGCATACCGTCTGATGCCAGGAGTTCAAGCTGTTCATCCTCTGACATGTGGTACAGTTTTTCCTTTAAGTTCAGCTCGCGGTATTTCATTCCGCTCGTGTTGAAAAACTTTTTGAGCTCAAGACCGCTCTTCTCATAGAGGTCTTTAATTTCTTCTTTCGACGGAGTTTCCTCCGCGATATGTATTTCGTTTATTTCCTTACCGCGGTCTTCCAGCCATTTTTTCGCATTACGGCACGTTCCGCATTTAGGGTACCAGTAAAAATTTAACGACATCTTCTTCACCCCTTGTAAATGATCGTCGTTATTTTAACACAATCACTTGTAAAAACCTATAACGTTGCTTCATGAAAAAGCGCCCCTGATGAAGGAGCGCTTTCAGCATGTGATTAGACCGTATATTTTTCTTCACGGAAGACGGCGGCTGCCGCTTCACGTTTTTTCTGAATGAGGTTTTTCGGTGTCAGGCGCGTCAGTTTGCGCAGCACGGAAAGCATCATGCGGAGGGAGTCTCCTTCCTCCATGGCGATCAGTGATTCTTTGGCGTGCGCTTCAATGGTCTGAAGGGCTTCCTGGGCAAAGATTTCCGTATATAACAGCTTCTGCGCGGCTTTTTCGGCACCGTCCGCCGCAATTGCTTTTTCCGTTCTGAGGACGGCAGATTCCAAAGCGTACAGCGCGCTGACAATATCGGCAATGTTCACCATGATTTCCTGCTCGCCTTCGATCTCTTTGCCGTATTTCTGCGCCGCGAGACCCGCTGTCAAGAGGGCGATCTTTTTCGCCTGTCTGACAATGTATTTTTCCTGTTCGAGAGGTTCTGAGCCCGGCTCTTCAGGCATCAGCATCATGAGCTCTTCCTGGAGCGCTTTCGCTTTTTCAAAGAGCGGAAGCTGCCCTTTTACGGCTTTTTTCAGGAACGTGCTCGTTACGATCAGGCGGTTGATTTCATTTGTGCCTTCAAAAATTCTGTTGATTCTTGAGTCGCGATAGGCACGCTCCACTTCATATTCCTGCATAAATCCGTAACCGCCGTGAATTTGAACGCCTTCATCGGCAATATAATCAAGCGTTTCAGAACCGCACATTTTGTTGAGCGAACATTCAATCGCGTACTCGGCGATTGACTTCGCGACTTCGCGTCCGTCCTTTTGCTCCTCTTCCGTCAGTCTGCTCATATTATCTTCGAATAAGCCCACTGTTCTGTATACAGAGCTCTCCATCGCGTAAAGCCGAGCTGACATCGTCGCAAGCTTTTCCTGAGTGAGAGTGAAGCTTGAGATCGGCGTTTTAAATTGCCGGCGCTGGTTCGCATAAGCGGCAGACAGCTCAATCACCCGTTTTGAAGCGCCGATTGTGCCGACGGCAAGCTTGTAGCGCCCGATATTCAGAATATTAAAGGCGATGACATGGCCTTTTCCGATTTCGCCGAGAAGGTTTTCTTTCGGGACTTCCGCCTGATCTAAAATCAGCGTTCTTGTCGATGAACCCTTAATCCCCATTTTTTTCTCTTCCGGGCCCGTAGACACGCCCGGATAGTTCTTTTCTACGATAAATGCGGAAAATTTATCTCCATCCACTTTAGCGTAGACGACAAAGACATCTGCAAAGGCGGAGTTTGTAATCCATTGCTTTTCTCCGTTAAGAATATAGTGTGTGCCCGCTTCATTCAAAACAGCCGTGGTTTTCGCGCCGAGGGCATCTGAACCTGAACCGGGCTCAGTTAAGGCGTATGCCGCGATTCTTTGTCCTGAAGCCAAGTCCGGCAAATAGGTTTTCTTCTGTTCTTCCGTTCCGAAGAACACGATCGGCAATGAGCCGATACCGACGTGAGCGCCGTAAGACAGCGAAAAGCTGCCGGCACGTGAAAACTTTTCCGTAATGAAGGCTGAACTGATTTTATCCAGGCCGATTCCGCCGTACTCTTCAGGCACGTCTGCTCCGAGGAGGCCGAGATCTCCGGCTTTTTTCAGCAGTCTGACCGAATGCTCGAACTGATGGTTTTCAATTTCATCGATATAAGGAAGCACATCGTTTACGACATAGTCTTCTGTCGTTTTGCCGATCATTTTATGTTCGTCTGTAAAGTCCTCCGGAGTGAATATTTGATCATATCCCGTCTCTTCAATCAGAAAGCTGCCGCCTTTTTTGACGTTGACCGTTTCCTGTTTCATGCTTCGTTTCCCCCTTGTTTTAAATGAGCTCAAATACGCCGGCAGCGCCCATGCCGCCTCCGATGCACATCGTCACCACGCCGAATTGCTCGTTTCTCCGTTTCATTTCATGAATGAGTGACAGGGTCAGCTTCGTTCCCGTGCATCCGAGCGGATGTCCGAGCGCGATGGCGCCTCCGTTGACGTTCACCTTTTCTTCATCTATCCCAAGCGATCTGATGACTTGAATGGCCTGTGAAGCAAAGGCCTCATTCAATTCAAAAAGCCCGATATCCTGTAATTCGAGTCCGGCAAGCTTGAGCGCCCGCGGAATAGCTTCAATCGGACCTATCCCCATTACCTCAGGCGGAACGCCGCCTACGGCAAAGGAACGGAATTTGACAAGCGGCGCCAATCCGAGCGACGATGCTTTTTCGCGATCCATCAGCATGACAGCCGCCGCGCCGTCACTTGTTTGTGAAGAGTTCCCGGCCGTCACGGTTCCCGTTTTAGAAAAAGCCGGACGGAGCTTCGCCAAGACGTCAGCCGATGTGCCGGGACGAACGCCTTCATCTTGAGAAAAGGTAAATTGTTTTTTCCGCGGCTTATGGTCATCACCGACTTCTGTCAGCGATACTTCAACCGGCACGATTTCGTCATTGAATTTGCCTTCTTTAAGGGCTTTTGCGGCATTCTGATGGCTGCGGACGGCAAATGCATCCTGGTCTTCTCTGGATACGCCGTACGTTTCGGCGACCTGCTCCGCTGTGTGCCCCATGCTCATGTAATACTCAGGCGCATGCTCAGCCAAAGCGATATTCGGGCGGGTCACATGCCCCATCATCGGAACTTGCGACATGGATTCCGCACCGCCCGCAATGACGGTGTCTCCCGCGCCGATCATGATTTTTTCAGCACCGTAAGCGATGGATTGGAGCCCGGAAGAGCAGTAGCGGTTCACCGTAATGGCCGGCACCGTATGAGGAAGCCCCGCCAGCGCACCGATATTCCGCGCCATATTTAATCCTTGTTCGGCTTCAGGTGTTGCACAGCCGATAATTAAGTC
Organism: Bacillus sp. NEAU-CP5; assembly: GCF_026420705.1. Lineage (NCBI taxonomy): Bacteria > Bacillati > Bacillota > Bacilli > Caryophanales > Bacillaceae > Bacillus > Bacillus sp. NEAU-CP5. The sequence goes on from NZ_JAPMOV010000003.1 coordinate 189,993, forward strand.
ATCGATATTTCCTTCATAGCCGCCTGCCCGTTTCAGCGTTTCTTTTACACAAAGCGCACCTAAATCATCAGGACGAACGGCTGCAAGCGATCCTTTTTTCGCTTTACCGACCGGGGTTCTCGCACCGGCCACAATGACTGCTTCTCTCATAAACACCCTCCTAGTTCCGTAAAGGTTTGCCTTTGACGAGCATATGCTGCATTCTCGCTTGAGATTTCGCCTCGCCAGCAAGGCTTAAAAAGGCTTCTCTTTCAACCTCGAGTAAATATTCTTCTGAAACCTCCGTGCCGAACGGGACTCTTCCGCCGGCAATGACATGGGCCAGCTTCTTCGCAATCTTCATATCGTGATCGGATAAATAACCCGACCGTCTCATTTGGTCTGCTCCGAGCAGTAATGCCGCACAGCCGGTTTCTCCGGTGACTTTCACTTTTTTGCGGGCAGGCGGGCGGTATCCGCTGTCATATAAGGAAGCAGCCAGCTGTTTCGCATCGTGCAGCAGGTGATCCTGATTCATGCTGATACGGTCTGCCGCGGACAAAATCTTCATATCACGGGCTTCGTGTGCCGAACCGGACACTTTGGCAAGCGCGATTGTTTCAAAGGTTTTGATCGCTGCGTCCATCAGTTCACTTCCGCCGTCCAAATAATTCATGTACAGCTCTTTGTTTCCTCCGCCGCCCGGAATAAGGCCGACGCCGGTTTCAACGAGACCCATATACGATTCGCTCGCCGCCTGAACGCGTGCCGCCGGGAGACAGACTTCCGTGCCGCCGCCGAGTGTCATCCCGAATGGCGCCGCGACAACGGGTTTAGCGCTGTATTTGATGTTCAGCATCGTCTGCTGAAAACGGCGGATGACAAAATCGACTTCCATGAAGTTATCATCCTGAGCTTCCATCAAAATCATCGCAAGGTTTGCTCCCGCGCAGAAATGTCTGCCTTGGTTTCCGATGACAAGTCCTTTATAATTCCGCTCCGTTTCCTCAAGCGCATTGTCAATCATCTGAATAATGTCTAAGCCGATCGCGTTGCTTTTCGTATGAAATTCCAGCAGCGCGACATCATCGCCGAGATCAATCAGACTTGCGCCGCTGTTTTTACTGATCACGCCTTTTGTTTCTTTTAACGTTTGCAGGCTGATCCGTTTCGGATTTTCTTTCACGGCCCTGTATTGACCGTCTGAATAGTAAAATGGTGTTCCGTTTTCCTTCATATAAAATGTTTCATGGCCCTGATCAAGCATTTCTTTCACCCAGCCGGGGAGTGCTGCGCCTTCTTCTTCGAGCCGCTCCGCTGATTTTCTGACGCCGATGGCATCCCACATCTCAAACGGTCCGAGCTCCCATCCGAAGCCCCATTTCATGGCGTCATCAATTGCTTTAATATCATCAGCGATCTCACCTAAAAGCCGGGCTGAGTATAAGAGTGTTTGCGATGTGATATTCCAAAGCAGGCGTCCGGCGCGGTCATCGGAATATACAAGCGTTTTCATTTTTCCTTTGGCACCCTTTGCCTGTTTGGCGGCTTCTAAAGCGGGCGTCTTCATTTTCGAACGCTCACCGTATGTCATGGTCAGCGGATCGAGTTCATATATTGTTTTACCTTCTTTTTTGTAAAAACCTTGGCCTGATTTGCTGCCCAGCCAATTGTTTTTCAGCATGTCATTCATAAATTCAGGAAGCTTAAACATGTCTTTTTCAGCGCCGTCGGCTTTATCATACACATTTTTTGCCACATGGGCGAACGTATCAAGCCCCACAACGTCAAGGGTTCTGAAGGTCGCGCTTTTCGGTCTGCCGATCAAAGGCCCGGTCACCGTGTCCACCTCGCCGATGCGGCAGCCGGAAGAAAGCATTTCTCTTACCGTGACCAGCAGGCCATACGTACCGATGCGGTTGGCGATAAAGTTAGGCGTGTCTTTTGCGATGACGACACCTTTCCCAAGCGTGTTTTCTGCAAATGAAGTCATAAACTCCAGTACGTCAGGATCTGTTTCCTGAATCGGAATGATTTCCAGAAGCTTTAAGTAGCGGGCCGGATTAAAGAAATGGGTTCCTAAGAAATGAGCTTTAAAATCGGCAGATCGGCCTTCCGCCATTTTTGTGACGGAGATACCGGACGTATTGCTCGACACGATGCTTCCCGGTTTCCGGTATTCATCAACGAGTGAGAAAATCTGTTTTTTTACGTCAAGATTTTCGACGACGACTTCAATAATCCAATCAGCATCCTTCAATTGAGCTGCGTCATCTTCCAAATTCCCCGCCGTTATATAGTCGAGATTGGCAGCCGAAGTCAGCGGCGCCGGTTTTTGCTTCAGCAGCTTTTGCATGGCCGATCGGCTCAGCCTGCTGCGGACCTCCGGGCTTTCTAATGTCAGCCCTTTTTTCATCTCATCCTTTGTCAGCTCGTTTGGCACAATATCAAGCAGCAGGACGGGAATTCCGATGTTAGCCAAGTGCGCGGCAATTCCGGACCCCATAACGCCTGATCCGAGAACGGCTGCTTTCTTTATAAACTTGTGCATGAGTCATCCCCCTTGAACTTTGAATGAATAGTCATTCATTTTTTCGGCAAAAAAAATGAAACCCTTTTCTTCTTTCATCTTAAAAGATTTTCAGGATGACTTCAATAGCAAATATGGAATTTTTTTAAATTTTTCGGCTTCCGCATGTTCCATGGCGCGGGCGGGAAACTTAAACCCGGAGGTGAAGGGAATGGTGCGAGGGAGAAAAGATCCGTCTTCTGCCGCAGTGAGCGCGGCCAGCATGAAAGGAAATGCGGGACCGAAGCAAAAATACGGCGGCGGCAAACGGACGAGCCAAAATCAGCAATATAAAAAAGACAACATGGAATAACATGCTGCGGCTGCTTTTTGGAGCAGCCGTTATTTTTTAAAGATCCCTTTCAGCACAAATGCCGCGTTTGCCGGGCGCTCGGCAATTCTTCTCATCAGGTACCCGTACCAATCGGTTCCATACGGGACATACACCCTCATCCTGTATCCTTCTTCGGCAAGCTCCTTCTGGCGCTCCGTTCTGATGCCGTACAGCATTTGGAATTCAAACTGCTCCCGGGGAATCTGATGTTCGCTGATGAGTGTTTTCGTATAAGAAATGATGTCATCATCATGTGTCGCCACCGCCGTTTCATGGCCGCTCAAAAGCTGCAGCTTAATCAGCTGCTGAAAATGAAGATCGGTTGCTTTTTTATCAGGGAACGCAACGGCCGCCGATTCTTTATAAGCGCCTTTTACAAGCCTGAGCCGCGGCTTGTATGGCATCAGACCGCTGATGTCTTCAGCTGCCCGGTACAAATAAGCCTGAATGACGGTGCCGAGCATCGGAAAATCCGGCTTGCACCGCTTATACAGCTTAAGCGTACGGTCGCATCTTGAATAGTCCTCCATATCAATCGTTACAGGCACGCAGCGTTCTTTTGCCTCCGTCAATATGTCTCTGACATGCTGTTCCGCGAGTTTCTCGGAAATATCCAGACCAATGGATGTTAATTTCAGCGACAGCTCACAATCCAGTTGATTCTCGGCAATCGCCCTGATTGCTTTTTTACATTCTTCCGCCGTCCTTTTCGCATCCTTCTCTGAACCGGCATATTCACCTAGATAATCAATCGAAGCCGACAGCCCTTTTTGGTTCAGCCGCTTTACCGTTTTCACAGCTTCCGTGAGTGTTTCCCCTGCAACGAACCTTCCCGCACCGAAGCGGATTCCGTAAGCCTGGGCGAATTTTGTAAGCATTTTATTTTTCGACAAAAATAAACATATGCTCCGCAGCAAAGATGAACTCCCTCCTTTTTCTTTTATGGTGTATGAATTTCCGATCGCAGAGAAAGCTAAAAAGAACAGAATTGAAGGAGGCGTTTATATGAACAACCAAGAGCAGAACGGAAACTTGCCGCCTGCCGTCATCTCAACGAAAGACCATTTGTATCTTGAGGACATGCTGAACTGGAATCTGCTTGCCATGAAAAAAGCGCATTTTATGGCGGAACACTGCCAGAATCAGACGTTAAAACAAGAGCTTGATCAAATCGGCCGGATGCATCAGAAACATTATCAGCACATATTGGGCCGCTTGAACCCCGATCAAGGCGGACAGACAACAACAGGCTATATGCAATAGGAGGACAATACATGGAACAGCAAAATCAAAAAATCACGAATCCGCAAACGCCCGTGCCCAATACGGCGCAAATGAATGACAGAGACTTGGTGAATGAGCTGCTGACGACGGAAAAATACATCACGGCTTCATATTGCACAGCCCTGCACGAGTTCAGCCACGAGTCTCTTTATCAAGATATTCAGGCGATTTTCGATGAGTCACAAAAAGCGCAAAGAAGATTATACGATGTGATGTTTCAAAATGGCTGGTATTCCATTGAAGCAGCCGATACCCAAAAGCTTCAGCAATCGTATCAGAAGTTCCAGCAGACTATTCAGCAGCAGTCTCCCTACCAGCAATAAAACGAAGAAGGATTTGATGTTTTCGACAAGCATCAATCCTTTTTTTATTTTTGCACAAAAAGATTGACTTATCATTAATCCTTATTTATATTTAACTAATGTTAATTATTTTCTCAAGGAACAAGATGAGGAGGAGTTATGAAAAACGCGGATCAATATGTGTCTGACATCCAGAAATCTCTTCAGACGCTGCTGCAAAACATACAGCCTGAAATGGTGGAAAGCATGGCAAAACACGAGGTGACGCCTGCCCAATTATTTGTTTTAGCCAGCCTGAAAAAATACGGGAGCTGCAAAGTTTCCGAAATTGCGGAACGCATGGAGGTAAAACCGAGCGCAGTGACGCTGATGGCCGACCGACTCGAACAAAAAGGACTTATCGTCCGCAAACATAACCAGCAGGACAGACGCGTCATCGACATCAGCCTCACCAAAAAAGGCGAAACAAAATTCGAAGAAGTTGTGGAAGGACGGAAAGCGATACTGGCGCGAAACCTGTCCGTTCTGACTGACGATGAACTGATTCAGTCCGTGAACATCATCCGTAAAGTAGCTGAAGCAGCCGAGAAATACGCGGCTGATCAAAAAGAAAACGAATAGAAAAGAGGAGCTGCCGAAACATGAGCATTGAAAAGAAAGATCCAAAACGCACATTATTAATAACCGGCTTAATCATCGCCATGTTTTTCTCAGCCCTTGACGGCACCATCGTAGGAACGGCGATTCCTAAAATCGTGGGTGACCTCGGGGGATTAAGCATGATGACGTGGCTGACCACGGCATATCTTTTAACTTCGACGACGATCGTTCCGATTGCGGGGAAACTTGCAGATTTATTGGGGCGCCGCGTCGTCTATGTGTCAGGTTTATTGATTTTTATGGGAGCTTCCGCACTGTGCGGAATGGCCAGCAACATGACGGAACTGATTATTTTCCGCGGACTTCAGGGAATCGGCGGCGGTGTCATGATGCCGATGGCTATGATCGTCATCGGGGATTTGTTCACAGGGAAACAGCGTGCCAAGTTCCAAGGGCTTTTCGGGGCGATTTACGGGCTTGCTTCCGTGATCGGCCCGCAAATCGGAGGATGGATTGTTGACTCATTAAATTGGAAATGGGTTTTCTATATCAACCTGCCTGTCGGAATTTTAGCCGTCATCTTTATCGCAAGAGGACTTCAAGGCAGAAAACAGACCGGGCCGATTAACTTTGACATCGCCGGCATTTTCACAATGATCGTCGGAATCGTCAGCCTCCTCCTCGCGCTCAGCTTCGGAGGAAAGGATTACGCATGGGGCTCTTGGCAGATTCTCGGTCTCTTTGCGCTTGCACTTGCCGGGATTGTCGGATTCATTTTCGCTGAAATCAAAGCAAAAGAACCGATTCTGCCGATGTACCTGTTTAAAAACAGAACGTTTACCGTATTGAATCTGATCGGCTTTTTCATGAGTATCGGCATGTTCGGCGCCGTCACGTTCGTTCCTTTCTTTATGCAGGGAATTATCGGAGTCAGCGCCACCGCGTCCGGCACGATTATGACGCCGATGATGGTATCTATGATTATCACAAGTATTATCGGAGGCCAGCTGGTTTATAAGATCGGTATTAAACCGCAAATCATGATCGGCATGCTGATCATGGCCGTCGGCTTCTTCTTATTAACGACCTTACAGCTGGATACAAGCAAGCTCGCGGCTACATGCTATATGGCCGTGATCGGTCTGGGAATGGGGCTCGTCATGCCGCTTCTCACACTCGCTCTGCAAGAAACGTTTTCAAAAGAAGAGCTGGGTGTTGTGACCTCTTCAAGCCAATTTTTCCGGATGATCGGGGGAACGTTCGGCATTACGGTGCTCGGCGCTGTCATGAATGCCAGATCAGGAAGCCTTTTAACCGACAGACTGGTGCCTTACTTAGACTCACTGCCGAAACAGGCAAGTGCCTTTGCCGCCCAGTTTAAAGGTATGATTGACAAGAATCCTGAAGGGCTGCTTCAATCCTTGTTCAGCCAGGAATCGATTAAGCAGATTCCGGCCGCATTTTCTTCCCATATCGTGCCGGTTTTGAAAACGTCACTGATGGATTCGCTTCACAGCGTGTTTTTCACAGGCCTGGCCTTTATCGCTGCCGGATTGATCCTCACGCTGTTTGTTAAATCAATTAAACTGACAAACAAAAAGACAGGCAAACAAGAAGAAAAGGCGAAAGCCGTTTAATAGAGAAAAATCCCGCGGATGCCGCGGGATTTTTTTATATCATCTGGGAATGACCAGTCTTCCGCCTCATTCGAAATGGGGGAAAAAATTCAAAAAAGTAATGATGAAACCCTTTAATAAACCTTAAACATTTCATAGTTATCTTTATAGTACGACATAATAAAGTCACGAAAATTTCTTACCGAAGAAGATAACAGCTTATGTCTCATCCAAGATAAGCCGACTGGATATGAAGCAGAGTGATCAGTCACTTTTATAAAATTCAGCCCCAATGTTCTGCAAACTGAAATAGGAAGCAACGCCACACCTTGATCCAGCTTTATAATCTCGACCAGTAAATGAGAATCTGCCTCAAACGCAATATTTGGGGTGAAACCAGCTTTCTCACAAAGCGAGGCTGTAAAACCGCTATACTCTTCATTATTAGCAAGGGTAATAAATGGTTCATTGGCGACAAGGCGTAAAGAAATTTCTGTTTTACCCGTAAATCGGTGGTTTGAGGGCAAAGCCAGAACAATATCTTCATTTACCAGCACCCAACTCTCTATCTCTTCATCTTGAATCGGATGACCTGTTATTCCTAAATCAATGTCCCCTTTTTTTAAACTAGTTATGATCTCGCTTTTAACTCCGATTGCTTGGAGAATTTTTGATTGAGGGGAGCGGTTGATATATTCACTCATCAGTCCTGCAAGGAATCTTGGATTGGAAATAGATATTCTGATGGTGTCAAAAATTTGATGTTCCTCCAATTGAATTTCTGTTTGTGCATTTTCAATCTCAGTAAAAATCCTGTTTACATGTTTTAAAAGAATTTTCCCTGCTGAACTCAGCTTAATATTTCTGCCTTTTCTCTCAAACAAAGTTGTTCCCAGTTCATTCTCAAGTCTTTTTATAGTGAGACTTAAAGAAGGCTGGGCAATCTTTAATTGTTCTGCCGCTTTAGAAATATGTTCAGTATAGGCAACTGTCTGAAAGTATTTTAGCTGCAGCAATTCCATCTGTCTGCACCCCCCTCATTTATTTCAATAAATATATATATACCTTATTATGTATTGGATTAAATGTAAATGCGAATGTAAGATAATAGCATAGTTAAATTGAAAAAACATAAAAAAGAAAAAGAAAGGGGTCTCATACTATGAAAATTGATGTGAATAACATTGTTAAAAATTTAAACACACCTTTAACATCACCTGCTTACCCCGTGCCAACCTATAAATTTGTTAACCGGGAATATCTTAATATTATTTACCGAACGGATGAAAAAGCTTTACGTGCGGCAGTGCCAGAACCTCTTGAAATTACTGAACCTTTAGTGAAATTCGAAGTGATGTGGATGCCCGATGTTTCCGGACTTGGCGCCTATACAGAGGCAGGACAAGTCATCCCTGTCAGCTTTAATGGTGAAGAAGGAGATTATGTACATTCTATGTATGTTGACAATTTCCCGGCTATTGCAAGCGGACGGGAACTTACTGCATATCCAAAGAAATTGGGTGCCCCTAAGCTGTATATAGACTCTGATACTCTTGTTGGCACATTGGATTATGGCAGTCTTCGTGTGGCAACTGCGACTATGGGATATAAACATTTAGAAATGGACAAGGAAAAAGCGAAAAGGGAAATTTGCCGACCTAATTTTATGGTTAAGATTGCTACTGATTACAATGGTGATTTAAGGGTTTGTGATTTGGTGCGAACGCAAATAACGAATATAGAAGTTAAAGGTGCCTGGACTGGACCGGCGCGGCTTCAATTATTTGAACATGCTCTGGCACCTCTTGCAGATTTGCCTGTATTAGAAGTTGTTTCAGCATCTCATATCCTTACAGATTTAACCTTAAATGCAGCACAGCCGGTTTATAACTACTTAGAGGAAAAATAAGGAGCGTTGACAATGAGAATTGCAGTTTTAGGAGCAGGTTCTTTAGGAACCATAGTTGGAGCATATCTTTCTGCTGGCGGAATGGATGTCGAATTGATTGATTCGTACAAAGAACATGTAGATACTCTAAATCAAATAGGTGCTAAAGTAGTTGGTACAACGGAATTTCAAGCAAAGGTGAAAGCCATTACCCCTGAAAACAAATCAGGCAAGTATGATTTAATATTACTTCTGACGAAACAATTATATAATGATTCCATTCTTAAAGAGTTACTGCCTTTTTTAAAGGATGACAGTGTAGTATGTTCCTTGCAAAACGGTATACCTGAACAGAAAGTTGCTTCGATCGTTGGTGATGAACGTGTTATTGCAGGTTCTGTTGAATTTGGTGCTACGTTTATTGAACCGGGCGTATCCAGACTTACAACTGAATATACTCAATTTAAAGAGTACGCTTTTCAAATTGGAGAATTACATGGTGAAACAACAGAAAGAATCCTGCGTATTAAATCGGTTTTAGACCTTATCGGCGGAACACATATTTCCGATAATTTAGTTGGAACGAAGTGGTCAAAATTACTTATCAATAATGCATTCAGTGGTTTATCGGCAGCATTAAACGGAGAATACGGAGACATTCTTGACCATGAAATCGGCATTGTTAGTGCAGTCCATATCGCAGATGAGACGATTAAGGTGGGACACGCCAATGGTGTCAAATTTGCGAAAATGGGCGGCCTTGATTTAGAATCTTTGGAATTAAGAAGTGAAAATGATATTCCTGAACGTATCCAAACATTTAGGTCAGCCATGGAACCATCTAGGCTCCTAAGAGCAAGTATGCTCCAGGATCTTGAGAAAAAACGCAAAACTGAAATTGATTATATTAATGGAGTTATTCCCAAAATGGCAGAAGGTACTGGCATTTCAACACCTTTTCATGATTTGGTTGTGGCACAAGTCAAATGTGCCGAGGAATCCCAAACAGTGCCCAATTTTGATACAAATATAAAAGCATTTGAAGAGTTATTACGTAGCCGAAAGGAAATGTGATATATAGGAAAGAGAGAAAGGGATTGCTGCGGCGGTCCTTTTTTCTTGGTTCAGCAAGCGGAAGAAATATACGTAAACAAACGGGTGCATTAGTTACATTAAAGTTCTTCGCCTATGAATTGAACGAAGCCTTTATTGATTCCTTTTCAGCAAAAAAAAGCTTCCGGCACCTCTCTTTGATGCCGAAAGCTTTTTTATTGTTTTTTTCTGTGTGCTTCATTGAGCTGTTTAATATGCTGTATCGCAGCTTTGATGCCCTCTTTGGCGTCCGGGTAGGATTGATTCCAATGTTTGACGAGCGGAGGCATGCTTTTTGCGATATGTGTATACAAAATCCACTGCCTGACTTCTTCCTTTACATCCGGGTTTGTTTCGCCAAGCAATAGTTCCGTGTATTTCTCAAGCAGGCCGTCCAGCTGCTGCTGCAGTTTCTCTTCCATACCGTTCCCTTCCCTTTTTCATGATTATGACAATCGGGCGGTGAGGGCCGCTTCCTGCACGATACATCTGCCGCGTCCGTGCGGAATGCAAAGCGGCGTGCCGAACAGCGGATCTTGCGTTACCTGGCAGTTCATCGCAAAGACCTGCTGTACAAGCTCGCAAGTGATGACTTCTTCGGGACGGCCCTCTGCGTAAATCTGTTTATCCTTAATGGCGACCAGATAATGGGCATAACGGCATGCCAGATTGAGGTCGTGCAGCACCATGACGATTGTGCGTTTTTCTTTTTCATTTAATTCAAACAGCAAATCAAGAATTTCAATTTGATGCGTCATGTCGAGATAAGTTGTCGGCTCATCAAGCAGAATGATATCCGTATCCTGAGCGAGTGTCATCGCAATCCATGCGCGCTGGCGCTGTCCGCCTGACAAGGAATCTACCGGACGGTCGGCCATTTCCTCAAGCTTCGTCGCTTTAAGCGCTTTTGCGACTGCGTCTTCGTCCTCTTTGGACCATTGCTTCAGCCAGCTTTGATAAGGGTATCTTCCCTGCTTCACAAGCTGATGCACCGTCAGGCCTTCGGGAGCTGACGGACTCTGCGGCAAAATAGCGAGCTCTCTTGCCACTTCCTTCGTCGGAAGCTTAGCGATGGCTTTTCCTTCTAAAAGCACAGAACCGCCCCTCGGTTTCATCAGCCGGGCCAATGAACGTAAAAGTGTCGATTTTCCGCAGCCGTTGCTTCCGATCAATACAGTGATTTCGCCTTTTGGAATCGCCACATCCAATTCGTCAATGATAACAGTCTCTCCGTACCCTAAGCTCAGCGTCTCTGTAGAAATTGCACTCATACCGCTAACCGCTCCTTTTTTGAGTTTCCCAACACTATGTATATAAACAAATTGCCTAAACATTCAACGTGAGATCATGATTATATTGTAACAGAAATTAATGACTCTGAATATCATTATCAATTAGTTTTGGGCAAAAAAGCAGCGGACGGCGGTTATTTTTTTATTTCCGTCATTTCTCCATCGTTCTTTTTCAGTTTCAGATAAAAATGGTCATAGCGGCTGTCCAAATTAAAAGCCGAGAGCACCTGCCGGACGATCTCGCTTTCCTGCATCCGGCTGTTTACGGCAAGTTCTCCAAGGATCATCTTCATTTCATCAAGCGCTTCCTCGCCCTCTCTGTGAACCCCTGAGAGCTTGTCCCGGATGTCCGCCTTTTCATGACCGCCTTTTCTTTCATACAAACCTTCATAGCGGTTATGCTCCCCGGCTCCGTAGTTGACGCGAAGGGAAAAGCTGCTGTAAGGAACCGGCTTCGCGGATGACACGGGTGTGCTGTCTTGTTCCGCTTCCCGTTTTTCTTCATTCAATCGGCAGCCGGCAATCAGCATCAGCGTAAGACATAAAACGCCCGCCGTCCTGAACCATTTCATGCGATTCACTCCCATTCCATTCCGATCGTTTTTAGGTATTTCCAAGGGAGGCGGCTGTCATTCATTAAACAAAAAAGAACCGGAGCGGTAACACTCCGGCCGGTTCATCTCAAGATTATCATTCAGTCAGCTCTAAAAATTCCTGCACATCCTGTACGGCAAGGCGGACCGCGTCTTCCCAAAACGACCGTTCCGTCAGATCCGCTCCAAGGTGCTTCATCGCCAAATCCTCAACAGTCATCGAAGCCGTGTCACACAAAAGCGCGATATATTTTTCTTCAAAATCCGCTTTTTCCCGAAGAGCTCTTGCATATATTCCAAGCGAAAATAAATAACCGAACGTATACGGAAAGTTGTAAAACGGCACTCCCGTAATATGAAAATGCAGTTTTGACGCCCAGAAATGAGGGTGGTATTCCCCTAATGAATCGCAAAACGCTTCTTTCTGCGCCGCTTCCATCAGTTCATTCAGTTTCTCAGCCGGAACGACGCCCTGCTTCCGCTCTTCATAAAAACGCGTTTCAAATAAAAATCTCGCATGAATATTCATAAACATGGCTACGCTTCTTTGAATTTTATCTTCAAGCAAGAACAGCTTTTCATCCTTTGTCTCCGCTTGTTTCAAAGCGGCGTCGGCGACGATCATTTCCGCAAAGGTCGAGGCTGTTTCAGCGACATTCATAGCGTAGGCTCTGTTCAGCTGCCGCACTTGAAGCATGGCCTCCTGATGGAACGCGTGACCGAGCTCATGCGCCAGCGTCGATACATTCGAAGCGCTTCCGGAAAACGTCATAAAAATCCGGGATTCTCCGCTGTCGGGAAAACTGGTGCAGAAACCGCCGACCCGTTTACCGCTGCGGTCTTCCGCTTCTATCCACCGATCACGGAACGCTTTTTCCGTAAATGCGGACAGCTTTTTGCCAAACGTCGAAAATTGGCTGACGATCAGATTAGCCGCTTCATCATATGTGTATTCTTTCGGAGCCTCGCCGATCGGTGCGTCCACATCATACCAGTTCAGCCGCTCAAGCCCTAAAAGAGATGCCTTTCGATTCAGGTATTCAGCAAAAGGCTTTTTATGGTCGGTAATGACCTGCCACATGACATCCAGCGTTTCTTTTTTCATCCGGTTGATCGCAAGCGGCTCTTCCAAAGCGCTTTTCCAGCCCCGCGCTTTATAGATTTCCGTGCGGAAGCCGGCCAGATGATTCAGCGTGCTGCCGAAAAGCTCCTCTTCTCCTTTCCACGCTTCATTAAGCTCTTTGAACACTTGATGTCTGATGCGGCGATCCGGGTGCGCCATCATATTTTCCGCTTGACCGACCGACAGCTCTTTATCCTCAAATGGAATCTTCATTCTGCCGACAGCCGCATTATACAAGTCGCCCCATGCGTGATAGCCGTCAACGGCCAGACCTTCAATCAGCCTTTCTTCTGAAGCGCTGAGCTTCTCTTTGACCCGGTCTCTTCTTTCATTTAAAACATATGTGAGATCCTGAAGTTCCGGTTTTTGCAGCAGCTCCTCCCAGACCCGCTCGTCAATCCGGGCAAGTGTATCGTCAAGGGTGACCAGAGCGGATTTAAAATCACTGCTCAGCTGATTGATCCGCGCCCTCCATTCATTCGCTTTCTGATCATGAGTGTTCTGAGCCTGAAGACAGCCGACGAACGCTCCCGCCTGCCTGATCATGATCGCTGACCGTTCAAACCTATCAATCAGATTGATCAGCTCCCGGCTTTCATCCGCATGCGCCGGAACTGTAAATGCTTCAACCGCATGTTGAAAAGCGCTTAGATGCTTTTTGAGCTCTTGTATGTATTGCTGAAACTCTTCCGACCGGCTCCCGCCCTCAAAAATGGAGTTTAAATCCCATGTTTCCTTCAATCCCTCTAATGCCATCTTTTCTTTACCCCTTTCTATCCGAAGCTGACTCCATTATAAAACAATTCTGACATATTTCCGAACGATTTCTCCTTCTTTCCGCGAGATGATATACACTAAAAGATAAGCACAAACGGGGAGGATTATAAAATGAACAGAAAAATTGCCATTGTAACCGGCGCGACGAGCGGATTCGGGCTGCTGACAGCGCTGAAGCTCGCCCGGTCTTATCACGTCATCGCAACAGCCAGACAGCCGGAGAAAGCTGAAATACTGAAAAAGGCCGCCGCTCAAGCGGGTGCATCCGAACATGTTACGGTCGTTTCTTTAGATGTGACAAATGAGCAGTCGGTGTCTGACTTCGGGAACACCATCAGCGGTTTCGGACCGATTGATCTGCTCGTCAATAACGCCGGCACTGCGTACGGGGGGTTTATTGAAGATGTACTGATGGAACATTACAGACAGCAGTATGAAACGAATGTATTCGGCCTGATTCACGTCACAAAAACCGTGCTGCCTTATATGCGAAAACATGGCGGGGCAAAAATCTTCAATATCAGCAGTATCAGCGGACTGACCGGTTTCCCGGCTCTATCTCCGTATGTCTCTTCCAAATTCGCGGTTGAAGGGTTTACAGAAAGCCTGCGCCTCGAACTGCTGCCTTTAGGAATTGATGCCGCTTTAATAGAACCGGGCTCCTATAAAACGTCTATTTGGGAGACGTCTCTCTCCAATCATCTTACGGCACCCGGCAAAGATTCGCCCTATTACCGCTATTATCAGCAAATCGAAGCTTACTTCAAAGCCAACGCATCCAAAAGCGGCGATCCTGATGACGTAGCAGAGCTGATTTATCAATTGGCACAAAGGAAACGGCTGAAGAAACTGCGGTATCCGATCGGCAGGGGCGTTAAGCTGACATTGGCTTTCCGCTCACTCTTTCCGTGGTCCGCCTGGGAATCGATTATAAAGAAAAAGCTGTTCACTTAAACTAAATTATAATAATTATAATTTAGTATTGATTTTTATTTGATATGTGGTACAATTAAATTAACAGATCACAGGGAGGACGATGAATATGAATACACAAAACGCGAAAAAAACTGAAACTCTTGTTGAGAAATCAATGAACACACAATTATCAAACTGGTTTATCCTTTACTCTAAACTGCACCGCTTCCATTGGTACGTAAAAGGCCCTCATTTCTTTACGCTTCATGAAAAATTTGAAGAACTGTATAACGAAGCGGCGGAAACGGCGGATGCCATCGCAGAGCGTCTTCTGGCCATCGGCGGACAGCCTGCGGCGACTTTACACACTTACCTTGAACAAGCTTCCATTACGGATGAAGGCCAGGAAAAAACGGCTGCTGAAATGGTGGAATCACTGGTTCAAGACTATAAACAAATCAGCCGCGAATCAAAATTTGTCATCGGCATCGCCGAGGAACAAAATGACCCGTCAACTGCCGACCTGTTTGTCGGATTAGTTGAAGAAGCGGACAAGCATGTGTGGATGCTGTCAGCCTACTTGGGAGAATGACGAAAAAAGCTGAACCTCAGTTGAAGGTTCAGCTTTTTTTATGCGTTCAGCTTGCGCTTTCGGTTTGTTTCGTTAATGTGACGTTCAGCGTCTTTTTGCTTCCGTTTCTGAGCACTTGAACAGTCGTTTTATCGCCGATTTTCAGCTGGTTATATAGGATCTGTCTGATATCGGCGCTGCTGCCGACATCTTTGCCGTTCAATTGTACAATGACGTCATTTGATTTAATGCCCGCTTTCGCAGCCGGTGAGCCGGATTGCACTTCTTTTACGTAAACACCCTTAGACAGCTGGTCGCCGAACAGTCCGAGCGTGTTTTCCTGATAGGTTTCCGGCACTTGCGACATGTCAATCATCTGCACACCTAAAAATGGGCGCTCGACTTTTCCTTTTGCAAGCAGCTGGTCGACTATCGGTTCTACATCATTGCTTGGAATGGCAAAGCCGAGTGACTCCACGCCGTTTTCACTGACTTTCATGCTGTTGATCCCGATGACCTGGCCGCTTGAGTTGATTAACGGGCCGCCGCTGTTTCCGGGGTTAATCGCCGCATCCGTCTGAATCACGTTCATTTCCACTGTGCCTTGGGATGTATCGGCATCTACCGTTCTGTTCAGCCCGCTGATGACACCTTGTGTGACGGTGCCGGAAAACTGCTGGCCGAGCGGGTTGCCGATGGCAATCACTTTATCGGCAATGCGGAGCTTGGAGGAATCCCCGAAGCTGGCTGCTTTTTTGACATTGGACGAGCTGATTTCCAATACGGCCAAGTCACTGATGGCATCCTTTCCGACAAGCTTTGCCGTTTCGGTTTTCCCATTGTAAAGAGTGACCGACAGTTTGTTCGCCCCTTCTACGACATGGTTGTTTGTAATGATGTACGCTTTTTCGCCGTCTTTTTTGAAGATGACGCCTGATCCCGTGCCGCTCTCCGTTTCAGAGCTTGAACCGCCGTCAAGTCCGAACTGGCTGCTTTGCGAAGCTTGGTAGTTGGACACTCCCACAATCGCGGGCTCCAAATCTTCTACCATATCCGCTACGCTTGAGGTATTTTTCAAAGGCGTTGACGTAAAATTCGAAGACTGAACTTGTTTCGTATCAGAAACGGCTTCTGTCTTATGCTGCTCACCCGGCAGGTTCGGCACAATGCCAAGCACGAGGCCGCCGCCGATAATGCCGCCTAAAACCGGGCTCAGCCAAGCGGCTCTCCGTTTTTTTTCTTTTTTCACTGCAGCCGTTTTTTCAAATTCCGTACCCGCCGCCGTCTCGTTTTCCGCTTTTTTCGAGACGGGCTCTTCAAGCAGCTCGGGCTCCTGATGGCTGATCTGCTGCTGTTCATTTCTGTTTTGTTCCGTATGTGAAAGATCTGACTGATCGCGGCTTCTGCCGTCATCTCGATGATCATTCATATTCACGCACACTCCTTCAGCATGTTTTCATTCTATCGATTACATATTCATCGCATGTACAAATTCTATTGTCCCAATAATAAGGAGAAAAGCAAAGCTCCAAAACAAAATGTGTTTGAACATGTTATCTTCCCCGCTTTTTTTCTTCCTTTCTTCCCTTATACACATCATAAACAAACATTGTGGGATAAAAATGAAAAGAATATGTGAAATTATGAAAATGCGGCTTGAGTGTGTTAAAACTAGTATAATGACGTTGAAAGGATGTGAAATGCCTTGTCATACACCATTTATCTAGTTGAAGATGAGGATAACCTGAATGAACTGCTCACAAAATATTTAGAGAATGAAGGCTGGAACATTACATCTTTCACAAAAGGCGAAGATGCCAGAAAGCAGATGCAGCCGTCTCCCCACTTGTGGATTCTTGACATCATGCTGCCGGATACGGACGGCTATACATTGATAAAAGAAATAAAAGAAAAAGATCCCGATGTGCCGGTCATTTTCATTTCCGCGCGGGATGCCGATATTGACAGAGTCCTCGGGTTAGAGCTTGGAAGCAATGATTATATCGCCAAGCCTTTTTTGCCGAGAGAGCTTATTATACGGGTCCAGAAGCTGCTCGAGCTCGTGTATAAAGAACAGCCCGCTCCCAAAAAAACCGGCATCACCGTTTCTTCCTACAATGTGATCGAAGATGCCCGAGAGGTTTATGATGAAACCGGCAGCCTGGTCAATTTGACGTCTAAGGAATTTGATCTGCTGCTTTTATTTCTTCACCATAAAGGACACCCCTTTTCCAGGGAAGACATTCTGCTGAAAATATGGGGCCATGATTATTTCGGCACTGACCGGGTGGTCGATGATCTTGTGCGGAGGCTGCGGAAAAAAATGCCCGGATTAAAGGTTGAGACCATTTACGGATTCGGCTACAGGATGATGACGTCATGAAAAATAAGCCGCTTGCTTTTCAAATATGGGTGGTCATCTCAGGCATCCTCTTAGCCATTTCGATTCTGCTGCTCGTGCTGTTCTCAAATACGCTGCGTAATTTTTTCACGGATGAAACGTATACGACCATTGAAAATGAACAGCATGTACTGACGGAGTACCGGCTGCCCGGATCGATCGAGCGGGGATATTACAGCGAGGATGCGACCGCTCCGACGACTTTCCGATCCGTTCAGCACGTTCTTCTGCCTGAACGGGAGGAATCGGCCAGTGACAAAGACTTGAACTACTTTTCTTCTTCCTTTATCCATAAGGTGTACAAGCTCGCGGGCCGTCAGCACAGCGTCACGAAACGATACAGCGCGGACATCAGCGGGGAAAAAGTATTTTTCGTCATTAAAAAAGGCCTCACCATTAACGGCCAGGATGCGATGATGCTGTCTTACGCCCTTGATTCTTATCGTGATGATCTGGCATTCACCCTGTTCAAGCAGCTGCTCTTTATCATTGCCGGCGTGATTTTGTTAAGCTGGATTCCGGCGATTTGGCTTGCCAAATATCTCTCGCGGCCGCTCGTTTCCTTAGAGAAGCATGTCAAACGGATTTCAAAACAGGATTGGGATGATCCGGTCATCGTCGACAGAAAAGACGAAATCGGAAAATTAGGCCATACCATTGAAGACATGCGGAGCAAGCTGGTGCAAAAAGACGAAACGGAAAGAACGCTCCTGCAAAATATCTCTCATGATTTAAAAACGCCTGTCATGGTGATAAGGGGCTATACTCAATCAATAAAGGACGGGATTTTTCCTAAGGGGGATTTGGAAACCACAATTGATGTCATTGAAGGCGAAGCAGAAAAACTTGAGAAGAAAATTAAGGATTTATTATATTTAACGAAGCTTGATTATTTAATGAAGCAGCGGGTGCACCATGAGACATTTGACATTGTGAAGGTCACGGAAGAAGTCATTGAACGGCTCAAATGGGCCCGGAAGGAATTATCGTGGACCGTTGAAACAGAAGATGCATTAATGATGCCCGGTGATCCGGAACAATGGAGCAAACTTCTTGAAAACATTCTCGAAAATCAAATCCGCTATGCAGAAACGGCGATTCACATTCGGATCAGCCAAAATCAGCAGCAGATTGTCATGACGGTTGAAAATGACGGGCCTCCGATTGAGGATGAGATGCTATCCAGCTTGTACGAGCCTTTTAATAAAGGGAAGAAAGGCGAGTTCGGCATAGGACTCAGCATCGTAAAACGGATTTTAACCCTGCATAAAGCATCAATTTCAATTGAAAATGGCCAATCAGGTGTAATCTACCGAATTATCATACCAAAGTAGACTGTAGTGTTTCATTGCAGTCTTTTTTTTATGTGAAGGAGTAGCCGTTAAAATCTCTGTAGTTTGTTTTCAGCGTTTTTTGGCATTGATGAACCCATTTCTTTTCACAAATTGTCTTTTTCGGATATTTCACCTTTTCGACTTTAATTCCTCTGTTTCGCAAGCGGCTGATCATTTCATCTAATTCTTTCATTTTCAGATTCACCCTTTCGCCAGAACTTTGACCATTCGGTCAGCTCACTTTATAATATAAATAAAACAAAACAAAAAAACAAGTTACAATCAGGTTAAATTTACGGAATATCAATATGACCATATAGTCATACATGAGAAGCACAAGCCAGCCTCCTGGCTCCGAAAGGGTGGAACCATTGAAGGAAAAAGAAAAGCTGATCATTGAAGCAGCAATCAAACTGTTTGCCCGAAAAGGGTACAAATCTACATCGGTTCAGGAAATCGCCGATGAATGCAAAATCTCAAAAGGCGCTTTTTATCTTTACTTTCCTTCCAAAGAAGCACTGCTTCTATCCATGCTGAATTACTACTATGATAAAACGTTTACCCGAATCACGACGATCCAAACGGAGGGTGACAGTCCGAGAGCCGCTTACCAAAAACAGCTTGCGGTGTTTTACGAATCGATTCTCGCCCATCAGGATTTTATTACCATGCAGATGAAAGACGGTTCACTTCCTTATACCGAAGAAGCGGCGCAGTGCGGAAAGAGAATCCGCCGGTCGATCCTGCAGTTTCATATCGACAGTCTTCTTGCTATTTACGGAGAAAAAGCTGAACCCTACACAGCCGAGCTTTGTTTTTTAATAGAAGGAATCAGTCAGATGTATCTTGAGTATCTGATTCTGACCGGCCGGTCCGTACAGCCTTCGCTTCTGGCAAATACCGTGATTCACAGAATTGATGACATCGTAAACGGAATGGCGGACAGACATGATGAAGCATTTATTTCTCTTGATGAGGCAAGCTCACTGTTTGGGCCCCTTCATAACGGGCAGCCCGATCCTTTAAGTCAATCGATCTTGCAGACCCTTCGCACGCGCATCGGCACGATGGACAAGGCGCAAGCATCTGAATTCACCGAGAGCTTGGATATTCTGGAAGCGGAAATGAAGAAAAAGTCGCCGAAACCGGCAATCATCAAAGGAATGATTTTGAATTTGAAGGAATCCGACCTGCTGGCTGAAGATGCAGAACAGCTCAGATTTTTACTGAAACAGCAGTTTATTTAGAAGAACGGCCGCAATGACTGCAGCCGTTCTTTCTTTTATGCTTTCGGATGCACCATATCTTCCGGACGCACCATTTCATTAAATTGTTCTTCTGTCAGAAGGTTCAGCTGTAATGCCGCTTCTTTCAGTGTCAGGCCTTCTTTGTGGGCAAGCTTGGCGATTTTCGCGGCGTTTTCATAACCGATGTGCGGGTTAAGCGCCGTAACAAGCATTAATGAGTTAGAGAGATTTTCCTGAATCGTCTCTTGGTTCGGCTCAATACCGACAGCGCATTTGTCATGGAAGGAATTCATTCCGTCACTGAGCAGCTGCACGGTCTGCAGGAAGTTATAAATAATAACCGGTTTGAAGACATTCAGCTCGAAGTTTCCTTGGCTGGCCGCAAATCCGATTGTCGCGTCATTTCCCATCACTTGCGCGGCGATCATTGTCAGCGCCTCACTTTGCGTCGGGTTGACTTTGCCCGGCATGATAGAGCTTCCCGGCTCATTTTCAGGAATGACGATTTCGCCAATTCCGCAGCGCGGGCCGCTAGCCAGCCATCTGACATCGTTGGCAATCTTCATCAGGTCGGCAGCCAATGCTTTTAACGCGCCGTGAACGTAAGTGATTTCATCATGGCTTGTCAGCGCATGGAATTTGTTAGGCGAACTCTTGAATGTCTGCCCCGTTACTTTTGTGATTTCTTCCGCGACGAATTCACCGAACTGCGGATGGGCGTTGATTCCCGTGCCGACTGCCGTGCCTCCGATGGCAAGCGCGCGGATTTTTTCCGTTGACTCAAGAATCATTTCTTTCGAACGGTCAAGCATGTATACCCAGCCGCTGATTTCCTGTCCGAGCGTCAGCGGAGTGGCGTCCTGCAAATGCGTGCGTCCGATTTTCACAATATCCTGATAAGCTTTCGCTTTTTCATCAAGCGTCGCGCGCAGCTGATCAAGCGCCGGAACGAGCTGCTCATATACGGCAAGAACCGCCGCAACGTGCATCGCCGTCGGGAATGTATCGTTTGAACTTTGGCTGCGGTTAACGTCATCATTCGGATGAATCTTCAGCTCGGAATTTTTTTCTTTCAATAAAGCAGTCGCGCGGTTGGCCACCACTTCATTCATGTTCATGTTGCTTTGCGTGCCGCTTCCCGTCTGCCAGACAACGAGCGGAAAGTTATCGTCGTATTTGCCGTTTAAAACATCGTCACATACAGCGGCAATCGCCTGTGCTTTTTCAGACTCTAAGTTGCCGAGGCGTTCGTTCGCGATCGCTGTGCTTCTTTTCAATATTGCAAACGCCTTCACAACACGCTGAGGCATTTTTTCTGAACCGATTTTGAAGTTCTCTTTGCTGCGCTGTGTCTGAGCGCCCCAAAATTTATCTGCCGGAACTTTAACTTCTCCCATGGTGTCTTTTTCAATTCTGTAGTCCATTTATGTATCCCTCCATAACAGTTGCTTCACCCTGAGTATTATTCGCCAGTAACAGATGAAACCCTTTTTATTTTTCGGCCTTGGCCGTTTTTAATTTCAGCTCAAGATAGACGCGCGAATCCTTAGAGTATTTATACTTCGGATTTGTTTTACGGTATTCTTTCGACGTGTAAGCCACTTCGTAATGCGCTTCAAATGATTTGATGAGCTGTTCAATTTCTTCGGCATTTCCTGCCAGTCTGACTTGTGCCACATCTCTCCTCCGCTTTCATAAAAAAACTTGTACCATTAAATACTTTATCATAGTATATCATTTTTTTAACAGGAAAAGATAACCTCAATTAAGGATTGGAAGGCGGGTGACTGTCGATGGCGCAATCGGAATTCAAGGAATACATACACGTTAATCTGGCACTGGTGCTTCCCCACGTAGAGCAGAATGATGACCTGGTTCAAAATAAAAAGATGCTTCCGAACGGGCTTGTTTTTTATTATATGTATCTGAGTGAAATGAACGACGAAGACAAAATAAAAGAAGCGATTGAAACGCTGCTTCGGGAGGAAGACACTCTGACGCTGGATACGGTGGCGAAACGTCTTGATAAAATCGACGCCCGTCCCGTCTTTACGTCGAAGGAAGCCGTCATCTCCATTCTGCGGGGAAAATGCGCCGTGTTTATTAACGGACTTGACAGCGTATACATTTTGTCCACGGGAAAAAGAGAAAAAAGAAGCGTGAATGAACCCACATCCGAAAAGGTCGTAAGAGGTCCGAAAACCGCCTTCATAGAAGATTCTGATACAAACGTCGCCATGATCAGGCAGCGCACGAACCATCCGAAGCTGAAAACGAAAAAGGTTCCGATCGGAGAAAATAAGTTAAAATACGCCACGATCATGTACATAGATGATAAGGCGGACCCGTCTGTCGTCAGCGATGTTGTAAAGCGCCTCAGCGAAGTGAAGATGGACGACATCCAGGATTCCGGAACGCTTGAGGAGCTTATTGAGGATAATAAGTATTCGCCCTTTCCGCAAATACAAAATACGGAACGGCCTGATAAAGTCTCTTCCGCCTTGTTCAACGGCCGCGTCGCCATCCTTGTCGACAACTCGCCGTTTGCGCTGGTGGTCCCGGCTTCTTTAGGAATTTTAATGCAGTCGCCCGATGATTATTATGAACGGTGGATTTCCGCCTCGCTCATCCGGGCGCTGCGGTTTACGTCTATTTTTATCACGCTGTTTTTTTCGTCCATTTATATCGCCCTCGTTTCGTTTCACCAAGGGCTGCTGCCGACGACGCTCGCAGTCACCATCGCGGCGAACAGAGAAAACGTTCCCTTCCCGCCTATCATTGAAGCGATGGTAATGGAAATTACGATAGAGCTGCTGAGAGAAGCGGGCTTGAGGCTTCCCAGCCCGCTCGGCCAGACGATCGGATTGGTGGGCGGAGTCGTCATCGGCCAGGCTGCCGTTGAAGCGAATATTGTCAGCTCCATCATGGTCATCGTGGTCAGCATTGTCGCGCTCGCTTCATTTACGGTGCCGCAGTACGGGATGGGTCTGTCGTTCCGTGTGCTCCGTTTCATTTCGATGTTTACCGCGGCAGCTTTCGGGCTGTACGGCATGATTTTATTTATGCTGGCGATCTACACTCATTTATCGAGACAGCGAAGCTTCGGTTCTCCGTATTTCTCGCCGAATGGATTTTTCAGCTTAAAAAACGCAAACGACTCTATTCTCCGTCTCCCTATTAAAAATCAACCAAAAGAGGCGAAAAACATAAATGAGCCAGAAAACAACTCACAATAAGCTTACAAGCTATCAAGGGACAGCATTGATTTCAAACACGATGCTCGGCGCGGGACTCCTCACCATGCCGCGTGCGCTGTCAGCAAGGGCAAATTCGCCGGACGGCTGGATCGCGTTATGTCTGGAAGGCGTCATCTTTATCTTTTTGATTTATCTCAATACGCTCATTATGAAAAAGCATCAGTACGGATCATTATTTGATTATATGAATGAAGGACTCGGCAAATGGGCGGGAAATATCGTCAATCTTATGATCTGTCTCTATTTTATAGGAGTCGCCAGCTTCGAAGCCCGGGCGATGGCGGAAATGGTCAAGTTCTTTTTATTGGAAAGAACGCCCGTGCCGGTCACGCTGTTTATCTTTATCGCCTGTTCCGTTTATTTAATTATCGGCGGCATGAGCGATATCGGCAGGCTCTTTCCTTTCTATTTAACGATTACGATCATTATTTTGCTGGTGGTGTTTTCCTTCAGCTTTAAAATATTTGATCTGGACAACCTGCGGCCGGTGCTCGGGCAGGGTTTTTCTCCCGTTATGGCTTCCTTGACCGTCGTTTCTGTTTCCTTCTTGGGAATTGAGATTATGCTGTTTCTCCCCGAGTACCTCAAAAATAAAAAGCACACATTCCGCATGTCGGCCATGGGCTTTGGCATCCCGATTATTTTATACATCATTACCTACGTTCTCGTCGTCGGCGCCTTAACCACCCAAGATGTCAAAACAATGATCTGGCCTACGATCGCGCTCTTTCAATCATTTGAAATCAAAGGGCTTTTTATTGAAAGGTTCGAGTCCTTTTTGCTTGTTGTCTGGATCATCCAATTTTTCGCCACCTATGTCTCGTACGGGTATTTCGCGACATCTGGCCTGAATAAAATTTTCGGGCTGAAGCAGAAAAAAGGGATTATCTTCGTAGGGATTGCGACATTCTTCGGATCATTGATGCCAAAAGACGGCAACAAGCTGTTGATGTTCAGTGATATTCTCGGCTATATCTTCTTGGTTTTCTTTTTGCTGCCTTTACTGATGTTTGGAGTCGTCGCTGTGAAAAGGAAGGTGAAAAAAGCGCAATGAAGACATACATCGTAATCATCCTTTGCACATTGCTTTTGGCCGGCTGCTGGGACAGCCGCAATTTAGAAGACTTGAGCCTCGTTATCGGAGTCGGGCTCGATAAACCCGAGGAAGAAAACGTGGAAGTGACACAGCAGATTCTGGTTCCGCAAAAAGCAAGTTCCCAGCAGTCGTCGTCAGGCAATACGACAAAGGTGACTTCCACTCCCGGGGAAACCGTCCATCAAGCTTTAAGGACGGCATCGTTAAAAAATCACCCCGCATTCTCCCAGCACTTGCGCATCATGCTGTTTTCCGAAGCGCTGTTAAAGGATCACATCCCGCTTGACGCATTGATGAACCAATTTATCAGGGACAACGGTACGAGAAGAAGCTGCAATGTGATGACGGTGCCGGATAAAACGAAAGATATTTTCAAAATCAGTGACCAGGGAGAACCTGCGTCAAATACGATCTATGACTTAACGGAGAATAATTCGGTCACCATCCGGATGATGGCGCCCGTGACATTGGGGGAAATATCAGAGAAAATCGCCAAAGGCGAGACCTTTGCCCTTCCTCAAGTGCGCCAAGTGGGCAGCAGACTGGAAATCTGGGGCGCTACCATTATTAAAAATAAATTCTGGTATGCGAATTTAACGCCTTTACAAGTCCAGAATATGAACCTGTTCACAGGCACGGTAAAGGGAGGCGTCACGTTTGCAAAGCATGACAATCATTATTTATCCTTCGAAGTATTTTCCAGCAAATATAATGTAAAAACAAAATATAAAAATGGAAAATTCAAGTTTATCGTAACCCGGTTTGTTGAAGGCCGTCTGTCTGAGGATTGGAACCCGAAAGAAGATTCTTTCAAGGAGTCCTATATAAATGAAATCAAAAACGCGGTAAAACGCAGCATTCATTCAGATGTCATGGCATTCATTGATTACATGCAGCATGAGTTGAAAGTGGATATTACCGGGTTAGGCGATCAAGTCCGGATTCATTATCCCGATAAATGGAAAAAGATATCCTCTGACTGGGATCATCACTTCAGTGAATCGGATATTGAATACAAAGTCAAAGTCGCCATCAGGGATTTCGGAACAAAGGGAATGTCCCAATGACCCCGTCCCTCGGGAGAGTGTGCTGGCGCCGCTCTCCTTTTCTTATGTCACGAGATGATTGCGGTGGGCATATACGGCTGCCTGCGTGCGGTCACTGATATCAAGCTTTGACAATATATTCGTAATGTGGGTTTTCACCGTTTTAATCGTAATGAACAGCTCTTCACCAATCTCTTTATTCGTCTTGCCTTCCGCGACGAGACAGAGGATTTCCAGTTCTCTTTTTGTCAGCGTTTCATGCGGAAGCTGATTCTCTGAATGGCGCAGCCTTGACAGCACTTTTCCCGCCACCTTCGATTCAAGCTTCGGTTCGCCCTTGGCAGCCGCTCTGATGGCTTCGGCTATTTCTGCCGCCTTGGACGTTTTCAGCAAATAGCTGAGCGCTCCCGCTTCGATCACCGGATACACTTTGTCGTCATCAATGAAGCTCGTCAGCACGATGATTTTCGGATCATTGAGTGTCGCGCAGATCTGTTTTGTCGCTTCGATGCCGTCCATGCCGTCCATGACAAGGTCCATTAAAATCACATCCGGCAAAAGCTCTGCGGCCAGATCGACGCCCTGCTGCCCGTCTGATGCTTCACCGGCGACTTCAATGTCCGGCTGTGCTTCTAAAAATGCGGCCAGACCCATCCTGACCATTTCATGATCATCAATCAGTAACACTCGAATCACTGTCGTTCTCTCCTTTTGTTTTCTGATAAATCGGGACTTTCACGTCGATCTGCGTGCCTTTTCCCTTTACGGAGATAATTTCCGCTATGCCGCCGATTTCACTCGCTCTTTCCTTGATTGAATGCAGGCCGTATGAGGATGCTTTCACTTGATCCATCGTAAAACCCGCCCCATTATCAATGACTTTAAGCTGCAGCTTTTGATGTTTCGCGCCGAGCCTGACGGTGACCTTGGTCGCCTTTGAATGTCTGAAAACGTTGGAAAGCGCCTCCTGCACGATGCGGAACAGATGGTCTTCAACGCCTTTTGACACACCCGTATCGCTGATGTCCCACTCAATATCCAGCGGCTGCTTCGCTTTGAACTCTTTTAACAGCTCAATCAGCCCTTCTTTTAAGCCTTTTCCTTCTAAAGTGACGGGCCGCAAATGCAATAGCAGCGCTCTCATCTCGTTTTGCGCTTCCCCCGCCATATGTTCAACCATGCGAATCCGTTTGACGATTTTGTCATCCGCATCTTTCACCTGCTCTAAGACGGCGGATGTCATCATAGATATGGCAAAGAGCTGCTGACTGACGGCATCGTGCAGATCGCGCGCCAGCCGCTGGCGTTCTTCAGTGATGACCGATTTTTTCATTTGATCCTGCCATTCCGCCCGTTCGTTGGAGAGCTTTTGCAGCGATGTGACCTGGAGCTCGACCCGCTTGGCCATTTCGTTGAGCTGATCTGCCGCCAGACCGATTTCATCATCGCCGAGCGGCGGCACCCGATAAGCAAAATTGCCGTTTTCAAATTTCAAAACCGCTTCAATCAGTGTATCCATCCTTGTTTTCAGGCGGCCGCCGTATACATAACCGGAAATCAATCCCGCCGAAAGAGACGCCAGAAGCAGGATGACCACAAACGGAATACCGAACCAGCCGGAAGAAAACAACAGCATCGGGTCAAGCCCGTAATACAGCAGCATCAGCGTAATAAACACCGCGCAAAGGAGCAGACTGAGTCCCGCGGTCATTCGCATGGCGCGCCACTGAATATTGGCGAGTAATTTTTTCCTCATAAATACTTCACATCCACATCGCCGATGAATAACGAAATTGAAATTTTAATCCGCCGCGGCGAGTCGCCGTACTCAGACGATACTTTATACAGATTCGGGCTCATGCCGCTTTTCTTAGAGCCGAGCAGGTTCATATCGCCAATAAAAGCCGATGAACTGACGGACACCTCGATATCCGGCGGGACGTACACATCGACATTGCCGATGACACCGCTGATGGTCATCGTGCTTTCTCCTTCGGGAATCATCGCTTTTGACAAATCAATTTTCACATCGCCGATGAATCCGGAAACATTTAAATCATTCAGCTCAAATGGGTCCTTCATCATCCGGAGCTCGCCGATAAAAAAGCTGCGGAGGTCCGGCTGTCTGCTTTCCGTCTGGGCGGAAGGCTTTGGCTGCTCTTCTTTTTCAAGATTGATTTTCTTCTCTTTATGTTCATACACGCGCTTTCCTTTCAGGAGCCTGTAGCCCGCGTAGATGAGAAAGGCGGCGAAGGCATAGCCGAACAGGTTAAAGGTGGCGCTGAACAGGTTCCTCAAAAATAAAAAAGCGGCGAAGATATACAGGACGGAGCCGAGCCAGCCGCGGGAATATTTATTAAAAATATAGCCTGTGATCAGAAAAAAGAGCGGCCAAAACAAGAAGTCGCCGATGCCGATAATACGCAAAAACATGCTGACGCCTAATAAGGCGATGATAAGTCCGAGAATCTGTTTTTTTGCCATCAGCTGCTTGCCCCTCCTTTCCTTGACTATTGCAGTGCAATATTGCCGCTCGTCACTTTTATATCAATCGGCCTGGCGCCGCTGCCTTTCATGCCGGTAAATGCCCCGCCTTCCTTACTCGTTTTCTCAAAGGAATAAGACGGCCGGATTCTTCCGCTTGCCGTCTCGGCGTTCACCGTAAAACTTCCGTCTTTCGGCAGGCTGATCGCTGCGCTGCCGCTCGCAAGCCTGACGGATACGGGAGCATCCGCCGTCTCAAGCGAGGCGTCGACACTGCCGGAAGCGACCCGCACGTCAAGGGCGCCCGCCACATGTTGAAGCCCGACATGTCCCGAGGATAAGCGGACAGCCCCCGTTTTTGCCGCAAGGCCTGCTGCTGTGAGATTGCCCGACAGCCCCTTCGCTTCAAACACATCCGTCTTCACGTGCTTCAGCGACATATTCCCGCTTACAGAACGGACGCTGAGGTGCGCAAGAGACAGCCCCTTGTTTCCGTCAACGGCAATGCTGCCGTTTGACGTATGGACGGTGATGTCCCGATGATAATCATACGGAATACGGACAATCAGCAGAGGGCGCTGAAAGAGATTCAGAAATTGGAACCCTTTCTCCTTCGCTTTGAGATTGAGAGTCTTTCCCCTGCTTTGGACAAACATTTTCCCCGCCGGTCCCGTCATGTTTGCCGCGATATCATTCCGCGCTTCCGCGATGATTTTCACATCCGTCTGTTCCGATGAAACCGACAGGCTGTTGACGGCACGCGGCGGTATGCTTGCCGATTCTGCTTCTGTTTCGTACAGCGGAAAAAAACGCCCGGCAAACACTTCTTTCACCAAAAACAGACAGCAGATCAGAACGGACGCCGCCATCAGTCCTTTGGCAATCTTACGCTTCATTACGTTCCATCCTTTTTCATTCATTTTATTATAAAGGAAAAGCCGGAGAATTGATACGTGCGTATAGGGAAGAGGCGTAAAAGCGCCGATCTTCCCTTGTGCACATTATTCATGAGCCGCTTTTTGATGCTCTGTTTTCTCCAGAGAAAGCGAGCGCATTTTTTCAATCTCGGCTTCCACCTCGTCTGAATATTGGGAGCGGCTGTATTCTGTGTTCGCCTCAGCTGAAGTGCCGTATTTGACGCGGACTTCCATTTCTTCAATGCGGCTTTCCATTCGAAGGAACTCTCTATAGGCGCTTTCACTGTCAATTTTGTCGAAAGAAGCGTTCATATGTTCCTTCGCTTTTGCCGCGTTGGCGCGGGCGATGAGCGCCTGTTTTTTATCCTTTACGTCGCGGAGGCGCGTTTCTAAAGTTTCCAGCTGCTCTTTCAGCTCTACCAGCTGTGTTTTCGCCTGTTCATACGCTTTTTCATGTTCGGCCGCTTTTCCCTCAAGGTATTTCATTTCAGTCAGCGCCTTTTTCGCAAGCTCCTCTTCCCCGGCGTCAAAAGCAAGCTGAGCCTGATTTTTCCGTTTTGCCGCCGTTTCGGAGGCGTCTTCCTGTTTTTTCTTAAACTGATGGACGATCGTGTGCTGTTTGACAATTGTTTGTTTCGCCTTAGCGATGTCACTTTCCATATCACGCACATATTGATTCAGCATGACTTTCGGATTTTCTAATTTATCAAGCCCTTCGTTAACAGATGCGACGAACATATTTCTTATTCTTTTTAAGACCATTTTGTCTCCCTCCTTATTTTTTCTTCAGAAATTCTTCCCACTCAGAGTCAAATCCGGATTGATAGCCCGGTGATGCCGCTTCCGGTTCATACTGGCGGGAAGCGGTGTCTGAGCCGCCCTGCTTCATCATCTTCCACCCGAAATACACCATGGCGCCGGCCAGTCCGATGGCAACGATAAATGGAAGAGAACCGACGAGAATCATAGCTCCGATGAAGCCCGCGATGATACCCGATACCGCCCGGCCTTTTGAAAAACGTTTGATTCCCCAGTAAAGCATCAGGCCTCCGATCGCCAGCGGGATGATAAATGCGAAATGGCCTCCTCCGAAAAAGACAGAAAGTCCGAACACAATCAGCAGAAAGCCGCCTGCCGTTTTTACATTTATATTCATGCAGATCCTCCTTTCGTTTTCCTTGTCTTTACTATAAACAAATCCCGCGGCCGGCAAAACGAGTCAGAGATTGATTTTCATATCAGACCGGAGTCGTATAACCCCCCGGACCTTCGCATAAAAAAAACGCCGCTGCACCGGACGGCGCAGGGCGTTTCACGAAAAATCTATATTCTGATGCTCGCTTCTTTTTCCCTGATGAGATCTGAGCGTTCAGCTTTGGCCAGCTTCGTAAAGATCAATATTCCGAGACCGGACAGGACTTCAACGAGACCGCCGGCGGCAATGACTTTTCCGGGACCGAAGGCGTTAGCCGCGTATCCGCAAAGAACCGCGCCGAGCGGAATGGATATGTTTGAGATCATGTGGATGACGGCATAGACTTGCGGCTGGTCATCATGGTCCACAGACGTCTGAATAATCGTATATTCCGGCACATTAATCGCGCTGACGGCAGATCCGAACGCAAACGCGGCGAGGAAGACGAGCGGCAGAAAAGTGTTGAGGCCGGTGATGAAAAATGCCGCCCCTTCTATGATTCCCGCTGACACAAACAGGAGACCGTATTTGTTCACCTTCACCTTAGCCAAAATAAAACCCATTAAAAAGGCTCCGCCCGTGCCTGTCGCTTTCAAAAGCGAGTAGATGATCGGCGGCATGTTTAAATCTTCGGCGACATAAACGGCAGAGAGCGCCTCCCACGGAGCGGCCGCAAAATTCATGAAGATACAATAGATGGCGAGCGGGTATAAAATCTGGTGTTTCCTGACAAGAACGAACCCCCGTTTGAGCCTTCCGAAATACGTCCCGCGCTGTCTGACGGCGACGGTATCCTGTTTGGCATGCTGGACTTGGTATGACATAAAGAGTACGAGAAAACCTGATAGAAGATAGAATATAAGAGCGATAAACAAAGAATAAGCGGGACTGATAAATGTTAAGAACACCCCGCTCAGCGTAATGGCGGCAAGCCTGACGATCTGCCCTGATGACTGGATGACCGCATTCGCTTTCTGCAGGCTGTTTTCTCCGACAATATTGGGGATTAATGAGATAGATGCAGGATTATAAGCGGCTCCCGTGGCTGAATGCAAAATCATGAGAAGCATGACAAACCATAAAGGAGAAAAACCGTTAAAGTAACAGACCGGAATGATCAACACGACCGCCGCGCGCGTGAGATCGGAGAAATACATCCAGAATTTCAGCGTATGCTGCTTCATAAAAGGCCCGGTAATCGGCGCCAGCATCGCCTCCGGAAGGAACGTGACCGCAATGAGCAGGGACGTGCCGATCGCGCCTTCCCCGTCAAAAATCAAAAACCACAGAATGGAATTAAAGGCAAAACCGTCGCCCGACAATTTAACAAGCCTCGAGATAAACAGAAGGGTGAAATTTTTATTCCAGATGCTCTCGCTCTTATTATATGTATCCATCTATCAAATCCCCCATTATTTTACAATGTTTCTTATAATATCTCATTTTTTAATTTTTCAGTCAATAATGCATAAGATACATTTTCCTTCTGTCAATAAAGGTTCAATTGATGGATATCTCTATAAAAAAACAGCCGGCTTGCTGCTGCCGGCTGAACAAAACGTTATTCATCATCACGGAATACCGCGGCGCTTCTTTCATACTCTATATCCTGAACGCCCTGTCTTGCGTTAACTGCTCTTGCCGCCGCGAAAAAATAATCAGACAGGCGGTTCAAGTAACGCATCACTGTATCGTTTATCTCTTCTGTTTTGCCCAGTTTCACGACGAGACGCTCAGCCCGTCTTGTGACGGTCCGCGCGATATGAAGCTGAGCAGCCGCCTTATGCCCGCCCGGAAGAATAAATTTCTCAAGCGGGGGCGCTTCAGCCGTGTAACGGTCTATGCAGTCTTCCAATGCGGAAATAGATGTCTCTCTTAATATATAGCTTCTATGTTCAGTGACCGTCGCCAAGTCGCCGCCGCAGTCAAACAGCTCATGCTGAATGTTTCGGAGTTCGGCTTTCACATCACCGCAATTCTCACAATCATCAAGCTCCGCAAGCGCAAGCCCGATAAAGCTGTTCAGCTCATCGATCGTCCCGTAGCTTTCAACCCGCAGACTGTCTTTATCCGTTCTGCCGCCGATCAGGCTTGTCTGTCCTTTATCGCCGGTTTTTGTATACAGCTTCATCGTTGTATTCCTCCTTCTTCCGCCGCTTTTACACATGCCGCGGTTCCTCTTCTGACGGCTCTTTCCGCCTGAGGGACGTCCATCGCCTCTCCTGTCTGCAAGGCACAAATGACAATGTCGCCTTTTGCCTGTCTGCCGGAAAGAGCCTGCATTCTCGCTTCAGCCGCTGCCGTTAACAGCCGTACAAATCCCTGTTCCGATAAACGTCCGCTGATCAGCACCCAAACGGTATGCTGCGCAGTCACGGCAATTGTGACCGAATCAAACGTACGGCAGATCAAACCAGCGGCCGCTGAGCCGGAAAGCCGGCGGCTCCACGAAAAGCCCGGGCCGTCAGATGCGGTTGACAACATTCTGAAAGGCCGTTCTGTATGAAGCGTTACGGTATTTCCGCTTTTGTTTATCAGAGAGGCGAACGGAACGCTGACGGGCTCTCTTTCCTCCCGCGCTTCCGGCATGAAAGCGATCAGCGGTTTCGGCGACGATTGCTGGGCAACAGCGCTGACACTGATGCTATAAATGTCTTCAATCGTCTCTTTTTTCAAAGCCTGATCCGGCGTCTGCTTCGGAAAAGCGCGCCCGTCTTTCATCATCAGAAGCTGATCACAATATTGGCCTGCGGCGTTTAGGTCGTGAAAAATACTGATGACCGTCAGGCCTCTTTCTCTCGTCAGCCGCTTCACCGTATCAAGCAGGTCTTTCTGATATTTGAGATCAAGAAAGGTCGTCGGCTCATCCAGACACAGCACCTCAGGCTGCTGAGCCAGCGCCTGCGCCAGATAGACGCGCTGCCGCTCCCCTCCGCTCAGATTGCGGACGGATTGCTGCGCATATCGGTCGATGCCCGTCATTTCCATCGCTTCCCGGACAATGTCTTCGTCATGTTGATCCATCTGTCTGAAGAGTCCTTTTTGATACGGGTATCTGCCGAAGGACACCGTTTCCTTAACGGAAAATGTAAAGGCTTGCTCCGTATGCTGCGGCAAAACGGCCATGATTTTCGCAAGCTCCCGCGGCTTGTATCCGCCGACGGGCCTGCCTGCTACGAGCGCCTCGCCTTTTGACGGAGAGAGCATTCCCGTCAGCAATTTCATCAGCGTTGTTTTTCCCGAGCCGTTCGGACCGAGTATGCCGACAAATTCACCTTTTCCGGCGGTAAAGCTGACATCTTCCACAATCATCCGGCCTCCGTACCCGCCGGACAGGCTGCTCACCCTGATCATAAGCGTTTCCCTCCATGATGCTGGCGAAGCAGAATCAAGGCAAATACAGGCGCTCCCGCCAAAGCCGTCATAATGCCGATCGGCAATTCGACAGGCTCAATGACGGTGCGGGAAAACAAATCCGCCAAAATGAGAAACCCGGCGCCCGTCAATGCTGACAGCGGCAGTAAATGGCGATGATCCGTTCCCCATAAAAGCCGTGTCACGTGGGGAATGACAAGGCCGACAAATCCGATCGTCCCCGAGACGGCAACCGCTCCTCCCGTCAGCAGAGATCCGGCGGCGATCATCAGCAGTTTTCTTTTTCCCGTACTGACGCCTAACAGCCTTGCCTTTTCTTCTCCATAAGTCATAATGTTTAATTCTCTGCCATTGATAAGCAGAAGCGCCGTCCCGGCCAGAAAAAAAGGCAGAAACAGCGCGACATAGCCCCAGCCCCTCATGGACACGCTTCCTAACAGCCAGCGGACAATCGGGAGCAGATCATTTCCCGTTAAAGCGATCACAAGCGAAATGAGAGCCCCGAGAAAAGAATTCATGATGATGCCTGTCAAAATGAGCGTCGAAACCGACATCGACGCATGAACGAGGCGGCTGAAAAACAGAACCGCCGCCATGACCGCAATGGCTGCGGCGATGCTGACAACCGGTAGTGTGAACCGGCCGATGACGGGAATCTGAATGCCGAAAAACAAGGTGATAACGGCTCCCGCCGAGGCTCCCGAAGATACCCCGAGTGTATAAGGGTCGGCGAGCGGATTTTTCAGAAGTCCCTGAAACGCCGCCCCCGCAATAGATAACGCGGCTCCGACAAGGGCAGCCAGAACGACTCTCGGCAGGCGGATATTCATCATAATATTTACATTCATAGGATCAACAGAGGATGTCCGGCCGATCCCGATCCAAAAAACGTCGGATAAAGGAATATGCAGACTGCCGATTGAAATGCCGAGTGCCGTACAAACGGCTAAAAACAGCAGGCTGACCGTGTAGGCCAGCGGGCGGTTACTTTTTAAACGTTTCAGGATAAACGCTTTCCGCAAGCTTCTCGACCCCTTTGACAAGGCGCGGGCCTGAGCGTGTGACAAGGTCAGGATCAACAGAATAGACATTGTGGTGTTTGACCGCATTGACGGCACCCCAGCCGGCGCGTTTTTCCACTTCAGCGGCCTTTACGCCGTCTGTCGTAATGATGACGTCCGGATTCATTTTGACAATCGCTTCATCCGTCAATTGCACCCAGCCGGTCTGGCTGCCGGCGGCGTTTTTCGCGTGTATATCTTCAAGCATTTCGTTCATAAACGTGCCTTTCCCCGTCGTGTAGCCGTCAGGAGACACTTCGACGAATACTTTCTTTTCGTCTTTTTCAGAAATGGCCGCCGCTTTCTTTTCTATGCCGGAAAGGTCGGATTTCATCGATTTGATCAGCTGATCCGCCTGCTTTTCTTTGCCGGCCGCTTTCCCGATCATGCTGATAGATTTGTACACGTCTTGGAACGATTGCGCATCATTGACCGTTAAGACGGTGATGCCCGCATCTTTCAGCTGCTTCATCGCATCGGCGGAAGCGGACATAGAGGACGCGTGGGCAAGCACGAGATCCGGCTTCAGCGCGATGACTTTTTCAGCGTTCACATTCATATCTCCGACTTTCGGTTTTTTTACCGCTTCTTTCGGATATGTATCATTTGTCGTGACGCCTGCGACCTTATCTCCCAGTCCGAGCGCGTATGTAATTTCCGTATTGCTCGGCATGAGGGAAACGATTTTTTCCGGTGCCTGCTTTATGGTTACTTTTTCGTTCGCGGCATCCTTAATGGTTACCGGGAATGCTTCGGTTGAGACGGCTTTTTGTTTGGCCGCGCTTCCTTCTTCCTGTGCGCCGGAACAGCCGGCGATCACAAAGGCGGTGACCAAAAGCGCCGCCCAGACGGCAGTGATCTTCTTCATTCTTTTAACTCCCCCTGATTATGGTAAACGATTGTCTCTTTGACATTCGTATCCTTTTTTCGCAGTAATTATACTATAAGTCTTTAAGGCTTGTATATCCGGCCTTTTTGCATGAAAGCAAATTGTTCGTACACACTAAAATTCATCATGTATACTGTTACACAATGGTGTAAAAAGGAGGATTATCATGGAATTACAGCTTGAACGAAAGCTCGTTTTGATTACAGGATCAACCTCAGGCATCGGAAAAGCCGCGGCAAAAAGCTTTTTAGCCGAAGGCGCCGAGGTGATTATAAACGGAAGAAAAAAAGAAACTGTGGAACGGACGGTTGAGGAGCTTTCCGCTTACGGAACGGTCCACGGCATCGCTGCGGATTTATCGCGTCAGGATGAGGCGGATGACTTGATAAAGCGCGCAGGTGTAATCGGGGAAGTCGATATTCTCGTCAATAATCTCGGTTTTTTTGAAGTAAAAGACTTCGCTGAGGTGTCTGATGACGAATGGACTCGGTATTTTGAAGTGAATGTTATGAGCGCCGTGCGCCTGTGCCGGCGTTTTCTGCCGCAAATGCTTGAAAGAAACAGCGGACGGATTTTGAACATCTCCAGTGAAGCCGGTGTCAAACCGCTTGCGCAAATGATTCCGTATTCAATGACGAAAACGGCGTTAATCAGCTTGTCCCGGGGAATGGCGGAAATGACGAAAGGCACAAATGTCACGGTCAACTCCGTGCTGCCGGGACCGACATGGACCGAAGGCGTCGCTTCTTACATGGAAGGAGCCGCAAAGGCTGCCGGAGAAGACACGGACAGCTTCGTCCGGGATTATTTTAAAGTGAATGAACCGACATCTTTGATTCAGCGCTATGCAACCCCGGAAGAAGTCGCCAATACGATTGTATTTCTCGCTTCATCAGCTGCTTCTGCCATTAACGGCACCGCACAGCGGGTTGAAGGCGGCATCATCCGCTCCATTTAACACAAAAAAGCCCGGCACAATGGGAACTTCCCCATATGCCAGGGCTTTTTTTTACATCATGCCTGCAAACGGAACCGGCTCCCAGCCGCCCGTCTCAAGCTCTGCTGAAAACAGGCCGCCCGCATGCGGCTGCTCAAGTCTTTCGGCTTCCGTCAATTTTTCCGTCGCGGTCGTAATGTATAACGTGTTCAATTCTCTGCCTCCGAACGCGCAACAGGTGACGTATTTCGCCGGAACTTCGATAGATGCAATTTCCTTATGCAAGAACGGGTCAATCCGGACGGCGCGGCCGCCTCCGAACAGAGCCACCCACAGCATTCCGTCACGGTCAATGGTCATTCCGTCGGGAGATCCTTGCGACTCCGGAAAGCGGTAGACCGTTTTCGGATCTGATACGGCTCCGGTTTCAGGATCGTATGCATAACAGACGATTTCCTGCGTCGGAGTATCAATATAGTACATCAGGTTTCGGTCCCGATCCCAATCCAAACCGTTCGAGGTAGAGACCTGGTCTTTTATTTTGGCAAGGCTGCCGTCCGTATTCAGACGGTACAGCGAAGCCTCCTCTTCTTTGCCTTCCATGCTCGTCGTTCCCGCCCATAATCTGCCGGACGGGTCGCATTTTGCGTCATTGAAACGGATATCTTCCCGCATGTCTTTCGGCTGCTTCATCTTCGTCAATGTGTCTTCCCGCAGATTGTACAGGTAAAACCCGTCTTTCATCGTCATCACCAGCTCTTCCTTTGAATACAAGGCCAGAGCCGTGACAAATGATTTGAATTTAACGGAACGGTTGATTCCGTCAGCCGGAGTGAAGATATGGAGCTGGCTGCCCAGTATATCCACCCAGTACAGGCATTCCTTATCCTTGTCCCATAAAGGGCCTTCTCCGATAACTGCTCTCGTATCTGCTCGTAATGCTGCTTCCATGTGTGAACACCTCTTTTGCTTGTCAGTCTTCTATTGTTATTCCCGACAAAGCGGCGTCCAAACTCAATCTTTTTTAAAAAGAATCGTAATCACCGTTCCGGCGCTGATTCTGCTGTTGACATGGATGGTTCCGTTATGAAGGTGAACCAGCTCTTTGGCAATGGCGAGCCCGAGTCCAGTTCCTTCTGACGGCCCCTTCGTATTCGTTCCCCGGTAATAACGGTTAAACAGCTGGTGAATCGTTTCATCGTCCATTCCTCTTCCGTTATCTTTCACCTTCAGAATGAGCTGTTCGGCTGATTCCTCAAGCACGACCCGAATGGCGGTCCCTTTCTTATTATGCTTAACCGCGTTTGCCAGCAGATTCTCCAGAATACGGCGGAACCACGCTTCATCAATGGCGAAAAGAATGTCTTCCTTTTTGGTTTCAAAGGCGATGTCATAGCCTTCCGAGAACGTGTTTTTCGTAAAATCGTTCGTGACGTTTCTGATAAACGGCACGACGTTGATCAGCCGCCGTTCGATCGGGAGGGCCGCGTTTTTGAGGCGGTATGTTAAGTTTAAGTCCTCAATCAGCTTCGACATATATTCTGATTTTTCCCGGACGATCTGCCCCATTTCTTTGACTTCTTCCGGTGTCCAGTCGTATTGCTTCGATTCAAGCATCATGCTGTAGCCGTAAATCGTGCTCAGCGGGGTTTTTAAGTCATGGCTCAGCCCGGCGATCCATTCTTCCCTTGTCGCCTGGATTTTTTCTCTGTTTTTCTTATCCCGCTTCAGCGTGTCGGTCAGCTGATCCATCGATTCGAAAATCTCGGCGAAAAAGCGGAACGGCTGTTTTGTTTTGCCTTTTTTGTTTTTGCTGACCGGCTGTCCTTTGCGGTTCTTCGGCTCTTCAAGCCGGCCCTTTGATAAATTGACAAGCCATTTGATGGTATGAAACAGCGGCCAGCCGAAACGGAAAGAGTACCAAATGGTCAGGATGCAGATCATAAATACCAGGATTCCAATCAAGAGGAAGAGGGTTTTCATCACATTTCTCAAAAATGATTTGTTAAACTCGTGATCGGGGATGTACACGGGGTTCGGCACCGACGCGACCATCCATTTCGTTTTATCGAGTCTTTTAAAAGAAATTTCCCGTTTGTAATTCCACGGCTTGGAACTGTATTTCAGCAATTCAAGCTCATTGACGGTGTTCCGTTCTTTTTTCGTGCTGTTGATATCCCCGAGCAGTCTGCCGCTGTCTTCGAGAAGGTAGACCGCCCCTTTTTCCCGTTTAATATAATCAACCGTGCTTTTTTTATATTGAGAAAGGGAAGCGAGGGATGGCTCCTGTGATTCGATGTAAGTGAGAAGCTGCTCACTGGCGGATTTCCAGCCGAACAGAATCAAATAGGTCTCATCATTTATCGTGACCGTCCAGTAATTCAGCTTGTAGTTGTCAAAATTCCGGTACTGGTAAATGGATAAGAGGTCTTTTCTGCTGTAATGGCTCGGGACGTCTTTCGGCACTCTGTACGCGTAGTCCGTTTTTTCTTTGTCATTAATGATCTGCAGCCAGCCCTTCTGCTTTCTGACCGACATCTTTAAAAATTCATCGACATCCCATGTGCCGTCTTCGTTTTTATCAAGCCACGCTTCAAACGAGTCTGCCGTCGCTTTGGTCAGTCCCGCATTGGCTTCCGCTTCGCTGAAACGCCAATCCAAATAGAAGAAAGAAGCGACGGCCAAAACGGACATCAGCAGGATGACAAGCAGAAGCTGTCCGAAAAAGTGGAGCAGAAATTTTCCGCGCATTCTCATGAGCGGGTTCCTTTTTCTCCTTGATCGGGAATAAACCGATAACCGAGGCCGCGCACCGTTACAATATAGGACGGATTGCTGGGGTCTTTTTCAATCTTTTCTCTGAGCTTGCGGATGTGAACCATGACGGTGTTGTTGTCGCCGTAAGACGGATATCCCCACACTTTTTCATAGATCTGATCTTTAGAGAGCACCACATCAGGGTGTTCACAGAAATATTGAAGCAATTGCAGAAGCTGTGCGGAGCAGCTGACGGGCTCGCCCCCGACGATCAGCTCGGCGTTTTGCGGCGAATAGGAAAAATGGCTGTATGAATACGTCTTTACCGCCGTTTTCTCTTCGCGCTTATAGGTTCTCTTTAACGTCGCTCTGATCCGCGCCGCCAATTCGAGCGGATTAAACGGCTTTGTTATATAATCGTCAGCTCCCAATGCAAATCCTGACAGCTTATCCGCATCAGAAGAACGGGCAGTCAGAAAAAAGATCGGAGCGTCGGTATAGTTCCGGATTTCGGTGCATGCTTCAAAACCGGACATGCCTTCCATCATCACATCCAGCACGAGCAGATCCGCGGATTCATGTTTAACAAACTCAATCGCTTCCTCAGCGCTTCCGGCTGTCTTAATGTTGTGATAGCCTTCTTTGACGAGAACGCGTTTGACCATATCAACGATCGCCTTCTCATCGTCTACAATTAAAATTGACGCATTTTCCACCTTGGACGTTCCTTTCTCTTTGTTTTTTTCATCATATCATTATATGGATAAGATTTGGTACTTTTTTAGTGCGGAGGTCTTGCGGGGAAACAGAAAAGAAAAACGAGACCGGACATCTCTTCTCGTTTTTCTCACGGTGTCAGAGCGGAATATCCATCATTCCGCCGCTTTTGTCAGGAGCTTTCATTTATAAGATGAAGTATAAATTCCCAAAAACCCGGCACTTCCTGGCATAACAGCATGTCCGCTTTTTCAACTATTTTAATCTTCAATTCTTGTTCAAGGTCTTCTCTTTCCTGGTATGATGTATTGCTCAGTTTTTTTTTTATCATTGGCGAAAAACGCGAAATCAAAAGTTCCATTTCGTCGGTATCTGTGTTCTCTTTGTTGAAGTCAAATGGCCCGTTCACTGCTTATTTTCCCCCTTTTTTTGCTTGTCCAGCTGCTTTCTGAGATTGTCGAGCCCTTTTTTATGAATATTGGAAATGTTCTGCCGTGATTCACCCAGCGACTCGGCAATCTCTTTCATCGTCGCTCCGTGAAGATAAATATTCGTCAGCACGCTTTTTTGTTTATCGGTTAACGTCTGAAGCGCTTCATATAAATCACGGTTTTGGACATGCTGGCTCAAATCTCCCTGCTTCCGCAGAAACTCTTCATACGCGTCTTTTCCCATTTCATAGGGAAGCGCTTCACCTCCCTCCGGCTGATCCACCGTCAGCGGATAGCGATTCTGATTTTTACGGATGCGCTTGTCAAAATCGATGGAGAAAATCCGGATCATAGAGTTCATATATTTGATGATCCGGATTTCCTTATAAAACTGTTTAAAATGGTCGTCCAATGATTTTGCATCCTTCTCGTCTGAATGTTCCAGCACATTTTTAAATTTCTCGTAATGCTTTGGGTCACTTAAAAAATGTTTAACGATCGGATGTTTCATAATTTCCTTGCATTTTGACCGTAAAAGAACTTGATAGTCCATAAAACCGCCCCCTATTTAAATTAAATGAAAGAAAGCAAAAAAAAGTAAACTACTCCTTTCCGACTAAGATTCCGCATTCCTTATGTCCCGGATTTGCCGGAACAAAAAAAGACCCTCAACCGGGATATCAGGTTTACAGGAGCCGCTCTTTCTTTCACTTATATACATGACTGCAGGTCAAGTCAGGAGGTGGCTGGTGATGGATCAGGTTTTTATAGAAGAAGCGGTCAGACAGATCGGCAATCTCGGCTTTCCGGCTCTGATTGCCATGTATCTTCTCACACGGTTTGAGAAGAAGTTTGACGCCCTGATCGAACTGATGACGGAACTGAAAGAGCAGAAAATGAAAAATTAATTTTCACACGAAGTTGACTTTTCATCGGAACGCATCACTTAACAAAGCAGAAGGGAAAACGAAAGGCCTTTCACATTCTCTTTCTGAAAAAACAAAGCTTGAGAGGAGACGATTTACATGTCAAAAGAAAACAACTGCAATATCCCGCAGCCGATCAGAGGAGACAAAGGGGCGACCGTCACGATTCCGCGCAATCTTGAAAGAGACCGCCAAAATCCGGATATGCTGACGCCGCCGGAAACGGATCACGGCACAGTGGATAATATGAAATTCTCTTTCTCAGATGTGCATAATCGGCTGGAAAAGGGCGGGTACGCGCGTGAGGTGACCGTTCGCGAGCTGCCGATTTCTG
Source organism: Bacillus sp. NEAU-CP5 (assembly GCF_026420705.1). Taxonomy (NCBI): domain Bacteria; kingdom Bacillati; phylum Bacillota; class Bacilli; order Caryophanales; family Bacillaceae; genus Bacillus; species Bacillus sp. NEAU-CP5. The sequence goes on from NZ_JAPMOV010000003.1 coordinate 231,332, forward strand.
AAAATCTGGCATCTGTCAACATGCGTTTAAAACCGGGCGCCATCCGTGAGCTGCACTGGCATAAAGAAGCGGAATGGGCATATATGCTGACGGGCAAAGCGCGGGTCACGATCGTTGATGAACAGGGACGCAGTTTTATCGATGACGTGAAGGAAGGAGATCTGTGGTACTTCCCGTCAGGCCTGCCGCACTCCATTCAGGCGCTGAAAGAAGGCTGTGAATTCCTCTTGGTTTTTGATGACGGTTCCTTCTCAGAAAACAGCACATTCCAAGTGACTGACTGGCTTGCCCACACGCCGCTTGATGTCATCGCCAATAACTTCGGGGTTTCAGAAAAAGACCTCGCCGGCCTGCCCGGGAAAGAAAAATATATCTTTGAAGAGCCGGTTCCCGGGAAGCTGAAAGATGACATTGTGGAAGGCCCGAACGGCGAAGTGCCTTACCCGTTCACTTACCGCCTGCTGGATGAAGGTCCGACTGCTGAGACGGACGGCGGCAAAGTATATATCGCGGATTCCACAAACTTCAAAGTGTCCAAAACGATCGCTTCAGCGCTTGTCGTGGTCGAACCGGGCGCAATGAGAGAGCTGCACTGGCATCCGAATACGCATGAATGGCAGTATTATATTTCCGGTAAAGGGCGGATGACGGTTTTTGCATCGGACGGCCATGCAAGAACATTTAACTATCAGGCCGGGGATGTCGGTTACGTCCCGTTCGCAATGGGCCACTATGTGGAGAATTTGGGGGATGAGCCGCTCGTCTTCCTGGAAATCTTCAAGGATGACCACTATGCCGATGTGTCCCTGAACCAATGGCTTGCCATGCTTCCTGAGAAATTCGTCCAGCAGCATCTGGATCTGGGCAAAGACTTTACGGATATTCTTTCGAAAGAGAAACACCCTGTCGTCAAAAAGAAATGCTGAAGATACACACCCGACTTGCAGAGTTCCGTCTCTGCAAGTCTCCTCTGTGTGAAAAGGAGCTGAACAGATGATCAATCAAAACGGGACGAAAATGTTTTTTCTTCAGGTGCTCCGGTATGCCCTGGCAGCCGCTGCTGTATTATTCGGGTATTTCATCGTGATGATGGCCGTATTTTCATTAGCCGGGACGAGCTACGGATCGATGGCGTACGTTCTGCTTTTTTCCGTGCTTTTTATTCTTCTCGGTTTATGTTTTGAACCGCTTGAGCGGCTGATGATACATAGCTTTACCTTTTTTGGGACGGGCAGGCTGCCTTTTCTCCTTTTAGCCGGCACCGTTCAGCTGCTGTTCCTCTGGATGACTGCGTATACGACGGATAAACTGATTGAAAAGATTTGGCTGTCAACGACGGAGGAGCTGATTGTGGCGGGGGTTTTTTTCGTTTTGGATAAATGCGTCTCCGGACAAAAGCAGCCCCGGGCGCACTAAAAAACGCAGGCCGGAATGGCTCTGCGTTTTTTTTTCATCTTACCGTTGCGTTTTCATGCCGGATTAAATCGTAGGTTAAGCAGACCGGTTTGTTCGTGCGCGGATCTTTTACAATCTGTGCGTCAATTTGAAACACGTCTTCCAATATGCCGGGAGTCATGACTTCCTCCGCCGTTCCTTCCTTGATGACGCGCCCTTTTTTCAGGGCGATCATGTAATGGGAAAAACGGGCGGCATGGTTCAGATCGTGAATGACCATTAAAATGGTGCGGCCCTGCTCCTTGTTTAATTTGTCCAGCAGCTGCAAAATTTCAAGCTGATGGGCGAGATCTAAATAAGTGGTCGGTTCATCAAGAAGCAGCAGCTCCGTTTCTTGAGCGAGCGCCATGGCGATCCACACACGCTGCCGCTGCCCCCCGGAAAGCGCTTCGATCGGCCGGTCATAAAATTCGGCCATCCCCATCTCTTCAAGCGCCCATTTGATCATGTCACGGTCTTTATCACTCAAGCGGCCCATTCCGGACTGATGCGGAAACCTGCCGTAAGAAACAAGTTCGTACACCGTCAGCCCGCTCGGCGCTTCAGGCGTCTGCGGAAGAATTGCCATTTCCTTGGCGATGTCCTTCGTGGATTTTTGCATGATCGCCTGTCCGTTTAAATAGACGGCGCCGGATTTCGGTTTCATGATTCTTGACATCGTTTTGAGAACCGTCGATTTTCCGCAGCCGTTCGGACCGATCAGCGTTGTAATTTTTCCTTTCGGGATGGCGATATCCAATTCTTTCGCTATCAAACGGTCGCCATAACCGACAGTAAGCTGTTCCGCCGATAATGAGTTCATCGCGGCAGTCTCCTTCCTCTATTTCGTTTTCATCAGCAAATATACAAAATACGGCGCTCCGAGCACGGAAATCACCAGGCCGACGGGAACTTCGGACGGTGCAAGCACATTTCTCGCCAGCGTATCGGCAAGCAGAAATAAAAATGCTCCGATCAAAGCTGAAACCGGGATAAGCGTCTGGTGGCGCGGCCCGGTAAGCCTTCTGGCCAAATGCGGCGCAATGAGTCCGAGAAAAGCGATTCCGCCGGCTGCCGCAACACATGACGCGGTCAGGGCAACGGCGGACATCAGCAGAACGCGCCGCTCCTTTTCAACCCTGGTGCCAAGCCCCGCCGCCAGCTGATCACCGAGCTGGAGCACATTTAAATACCTGGCTTTATAGAGGCTGAACGGTAAAAGGACCAGCAGCCACGGCAAAATGGACAGCACCATTTTCCAATTGGCGTTCCAAATCGAACCGGAAATCCATACAAGCGCCTGCATGAAATCCCGCGGGTCCATTTTCAGCTGAAAAATCAAGAGAAGCGCATTAAACCCCGCATTGACGCCGATCCCGACCAAAACGAGCCGGACAGGTGAAACGCCTTTTTTCCAAGCCAGCACATAGATGAGCAGCGCAGCCAGAAAAGCCCCCGCCAAAGCGCTCACCGGAAGCAGCCATGTACTGGCCATGCTTAGATCAACAGCTGACCCTTGGAAAAAGAAGATAAACAGAACGACCGCCAAAGACGCCCCGGCGTTAATACCGAGAATGCCCGGCTCCGCCAAGTCATTTTGAGACACGCTTTGAAAAATCGCGCCTGAAACCGCGATTCCTGCGCCGACAAGCAATGACAGCACCATGCGCGGCAGTCTGAATTCAAATAAAACGAGCTGATCCCGGGCATCCCCCTGTCCGAAAAAGACACGCATCGTATCAAGTGGCGCAATCCGGATCACACCCATGTTTAAGCTGATAAAAAAGACGATGCATATGAGCACAAACGTAACGGCCATGACCGCCAGCGGTTTTTTCGATTTTACATTCATTACAGCCCTCTCCTTTCCCTGCGCGCCAAATAAAAGAAAAAGGGAACGCCGATAAGGGCGGTTAAAGCGCCGACCGGTGTTTCAAACGGCGCATTGACGAGTCTTGCGGCAATATCACTGAAAACTAACAGAACGGCGCCGAATACCGCCGAACAGGGAATGATCCACCTGTAATCTACCCCGACTAAAAACCGGGTGATATGCGGAATCACCAAGCCGATAAAAGAAATGGCTCCGGCGACTGAGACTGAAGCCCCCGTCAAGAGGACAACGACAAACATTCCGATTACTTTCACAAGCGATGTGTACTGCCCGAGCCCTTTGGCCAGTTCCTCACCCAAGCTCAGCACCGTCACTGAGCGCGCAATCAGAAATGCCAGCAATAGTCCGATAACCCCGACCGCCAAAAGCAGCTGCACGCCTTCCCATTTGACGGAAGCGACTCCTCCGGCATACCAGAACTTCACATCCTGGGCGACATCAAAACGGATCGCAATCGCGCTTGAAAGCCCCGTTAAGAAATAGCCGACTGCCGTACCGGCCAGCGCGAGCTTCACCGGTGTCAGACCGCCTTTTGAAGACAGGCCGATGCCAAACACAATAAGCGCTCCGATTCCCGCTCCCGTAAAGGACCACAAAACAAGTCCCGCCGCAGACAGACCCGGAAAAAAAGCAAATGCCAATGCGATCGCAAATCCTGACCCCGACGTCACGCCCATAATGGAAGGCTCAGCAAGCGGGTTCCGCGTCAGCCCCTGCATAATCGCTCCGGACACAGCTAAAAAAGCCCCGACGAGCGCGGCGGCGGCGGTTCTCGGCAGCCTCAGATCGCGTATGATTTGATGAGATGTATTTTGCGGCTGAAAGTGAAAGAGAGCATCCCACACCGTCCGCAGATGAATATCGGCAGCTCCGATGGAAACAGACAGAGCGGCGCCGATCAATAAAACCGCAATACCGGCACACAGCAGCACAGCAGCCCGGAATGAACGCGCCGTCCACTGGATTTCACTCCCTGATGCCCCTTGAGCCGTCATTGTCTGTTTCTTTTTCAATAGACCCAACACTCGTTCTTCCTTTCTCAAAACAAGAATGGTAATGATAATGATTATCAATGACTTGTTTCAGTATAGCACTTTTATCTTCTCATTTAATAGACCTAATTTCATATAAAAAAGAAAGTTTTTCTTTAAAAAGAGCGTGCTTCTCTATGAAAGCAGTGATATAATCACACTGATAATGATTCTCTTTATCACTAATTTTTATGAAAGAAGGAATGTCAGATGTTCCATACATACAAGAAAATCGGCGCAACGCTGATTGCCGTGCTGCTCTTCGCCGCTTTGGCCGCATGCGGCAATTCTTCAGACACGAAAGGTTCTTCTGAAAAAGAAGAAACCATCACGTATAAAGCCGAAAACGGCAATATTAAAATTCCGAAGCACCCGAAACGGGTCGTCGTCATGGCTGACGGCTACTACGGCGACTTTAAACAGCTCGGCATCAATGTTGTCGGCGCGCCGCAAAACGTATTTAAAAACCCTTATTACAAAGGGAAAACAAAAGGTGTCACAAACATCGGCGACGGCACGTCCGTTGAAAAAATCATTGACTTAAAGCCGGATTTAATCGTTGTCTGGACGACACAAGGCGCCGATATTGAAAAACTGGAAAAAATCGCGCCGACCATCGCCATTAAATATGACAAGCTCAGCAACATTGATCAATTCAAAGAGTTTGCGAAAATGACAGGCACTGAAGATAAAGCAGACAAATGGCTGGCTGAATGGGATAAAAAAACCGCTGCCGCTAAAACAAAGGTTCAAAAAGCGGTCGGCTCAAAAACCATCTCCATCATGCAGACAAACGGAAAAGACATCTATGTATTCGGTAAAGACTTCGGCCGCGGCGGAAGCATCATTTATGACAAACTCGGGCTGAAGGCCACAAAACTGACGCAGGAAAAAGCCATTAATCAAGGGCCGGGCTACGCCAGCATTTCACTCGAGAAACTGCCTGACTTCGCGGGAGACTACATCTTTATGGGGCCATGGCAGGCCGGCGGTGACGACAAAGGCGTGCTTGACAGCTCAATCTGGAAGAACCTCGATGCCGTCAAACAAAACCATGTCTACCGCATTGATCCGATCGGCTTCTATTTCTCAGACCCGATCTCACTTGAAGGCCAGCTCGACTACATCACAAAAAGCTTAACGAAGTAACCCCGAAGCCGCTGTCACAGCGGCTTTTTATTACGCTTAAAACTTTACAAAAAAATTCATTTATGCTATAATTTACATTTTTAGATTAACATGTATAATAAGATTCTCCCGGCCGGAGATTGATGTAAATAACGGAGGATCTTTATATGAAAGAAAACAAGGCGAGTATGACTTCCCTGCTGTGCGCTTTCGGAAGGGCGTACCACAGTAAATACGACACCCCGGTGATATTTGATGATTTTTTGGCACAAGATCTGATTTCTGAAAAAGAGTATTCGGACATCAGCGATCATCTCATTCAAGGTATATCATTTTTCAATAAAGACATGGCACAGAGGCTTCAAGGCCAACCGGATGACATCTTAAAATGGGTGACTCAAGTACAGCTGTCTCCTACACCGTTAGCCCGTGCCGCATATTGTGAAGAAGTGCTTTTGAATGAAGTGAAGCTCGGGGCCAAACAGTATGTCATCCTTGGCGCGGGTCTGGATACTTTCTGTTTCAGACATCCTGAGGTGACAAACGCCTTAGACATATTTGAAATCGATCATCCCGCTTCACAGGAAGACAAAATAAAGAGATTGAAACATCTGAATCTCGACATTTTCCATCATCTTCATTTTGTACCGATGGACTTCGCCGCTTCGCTTTCTTTCAGCCGTCTGTATCAGGAAGGTTTTTCACGCCAAAAAACCTTTTTCAGCCTGCTCGGTGTGTCATACTACCTTACGAAAGAGCATCTCGCACGCCTGCTCACACAATTATTTGCCGAAGTCCCGCCGGGAAGCTCTATCGTGTTTGATTATGCAGATGAGTCGCTCTTTGAAGAAAGAGGACTGTCAAACAGAGTGGAAAACATGGTGAAAATGGCTGCAGCAAGCGGGGAACCGATGTTATCGTGTTTCAGTTATAAAGAAATCGAAAAGATATTAGAATCATCAGGTCTGCTTATTTATGAACATTTATCTCCGGCGGACGTCAATGACCGTTTTTTCAGCGGACGCACTGACCATTTAACCGCATTCGAGACCATTCATTATATACACGCCGTCAAAAAGTAATCCGCTGCCGCCAACAAAAAAAGACATCTCACTGACGTGAGATGTCTTTTTGTCATACCGATTGTCTGTTGTTTGCAAATTTCTTTGAGACGAAAGGATATAACAGCAAACCGACGAAAAACAGCCCGATACCGAGAATAAAGGTCGTTAAATCGGCCGTTCCGGTAATAATGACGTAAAAAGAATAAATGCAGGCAAGGATGGCGATGATACCGTCTCTTACTCTTGAGCCCTTTATCTCGTCATACGTTTCACCCGTAAAAATGAGCTTCAGGCTGTAAAACGCTGACACGAGATACGGAATCAGATAAGCAAGCGTCGCCGCCGTTGTTAAAAACGTAAACGCGTCACTGATCGTCCGGGAAATAACCGAAAAGATAAAGATCTGTGACATCACGTTCGTTACGATTAACGACACAACCGGGCTTCCCTGTTTATTCGTTTTTGCAAAAGCAGCGGGAAAGTCTCCTGATTTCGCCGCTTGATACGGAACTTCAGAACCGAGAAGAATCCAGCCGAGCATCGTTCCGAACAGACACAAAATCGCCAGAATCGCCATAATGACGCTTCCCGCGCTGCCGACGATCGCGTACAATACGTCAACAAACGGTTTTTCCGAGCCGACAAGCTTACCATGCGGAAGCACGCCCATCGTAATCAATGTCACGATGATATAGATGCTGAGCGCGATCAATAATCCGGTAATGGTGGCGCGTTTCACGTCGCGCTGCGAACGGGCGCGCCCGGATAAAATGACTGCCGATTCAATTCCGACGAACGCCCATAATGTTGAAATCGCCGCATTGTGGATCTGTCCGCCGATTCCCTCAACCGTGTGAGGACCTGTTTGAACAGGAAAATAAAAATGATCGAAAAACGACGTTTGAAATACAAACAAACCTGCAATGATAAAGAAGATAAATCCTAATACTTTTGAAAACGTCGTGACGAAATTTAATTTACTCGCACCGTTAATGCTGGTGACGAGGATCGTGTGAGTGCCCCATAATAAAACCGTACATACGGCAAACGTCAGCAGCTGGCCGAGCGTAACCGCCTGACCGCCGATCGAAAACATTTCACGCTTATCCGTTAAAATCGGGAAAAATGATGTTAAATATCCGGCAAGGCTCGTGATGATCGCCACGTTGCTGATCCAGCTCGCCACCCAGTAGCCCCACACCATCGTGAAGCCCGCTGCATTCCCTTTTTTCCGATCGCTGAACAGCGCACGCGCATAGCTTTGCGGCCCCGCCGTCAGCTCAGGCTTGCGGATGGATAAGTGGCCGAAGACCAGCGCGATCATTAACACACCGGCTCCCGTTAAAAGCCATGCCGATGTGGCGCCGAACGGGCTCGCGATTTTTGCGAGCGTACTCGGAAGCGAAAAGATGCCCGAGCCTACCATATTTCCTACGACAAACGCCGTTAATAACCAAAAACCCCATTTTTTCGTCTGTTCCATTCCTGTACCTCCTGGTTGTTCATTCGTACGGACCAGACCCCGAGACCATATTTACACGCAAAAAAAAGCCTGAACAAAAGTCCATGCTTAAAGAAACACACACACCCTTGATCTCCGGATAGCCCTCCGCGAAAAAGCACGCGGCAGTCCTGCACTTATTCAGATACAGTCCCAGCATAAAGAAGGATCGGCTTTCTTTACACTTCGGCGCTGATGCCTTTAACACATGTTTTGCGGCCCCTTATCAGCCTGGCATGTGCGACTCATCATCAAGCGCAACCTCTACCTCACCGAGAAAGAGTGAGGATTTTTATCATTCAATTCTACTCAGAGGTTATCAGAGATAAAAAGATCTGTCAAAGGGAAATATTAGACGGAAAACGGATAGAGCGTTCGCCCTACCCGTCTTATATGGTCAGCGGTTGTTTTTTTTCTTTTGAACAGCTTCTTGAAGCGGATCGTCTTTCAGAGCTGCACTGGCGTCGTCAAGCGCGCCTTGAATGACGTTTTTGTTTTTATCGCTGTTTTTTCCTTTTTCTTTGTTAAAGAAAGCCATCTGTATCACCTCTTTATCAAATATAGGTACACCTATAATGTGTCTTTTTCCGCGGCAGAATATGCGGAATCCGCGTCTCCTTCCTTTTGGCGGAACAGGTAAAGTTTGTTGATCAAACATGCATTCTCTTGATATATTTGTAATTCAGGGGATTTTGGCAAAAATAAAAAGGAGAAGCGAAAAATGACAGGAAAAACACACATCATGGGAGGCATCGCTTCTTGTTCCGCAATTGCGTATTATTACGGGTATGATCCGGTCCTTATGACCTCAGCGGGTGCCCTCGGGGCGCTGATTCCCGACATATGCCATACGAAAAGTAAAATCGGCAGGACGCTGCCCGTTCTGTCCAAAATCGTAAGCACGGTGTTCGGCCACAGAACGTTTACACACAGCCTGCTGTTTATGCTTATTATGTTTTTCATTACGGCAACCTATATTCCGAATCCGAGCATTTCCGCCGGACTGATGATCGGAATGGCGAGCCACCTTGTACTTGACGCATGGACCGTCAACGGCATTAAACTGCTGTTTCCGTCCGCCATCCGCTTCCGTCTTCCCCTTTATATGAGAACGGGGAGCTTTTCGGAGCAGCTTGTGCTGGCCGGCTTAACGATTGTATCCTGCTATTATTTATACGAACTGGTTCACGGCCGCATCTCTTAAACAAAAAGCGTCTTTTCGCTTTTAGGGTGAGGAGTCATACATATGAAGAAAACCTTTTTCAGCAATCATCGGTTTTTATGCCTGTCCATCCTGTTCATGTGGATGAAAACCTATGCCGTGTATAAGCTCGGTTTCGGTCTGCAGAACAATTCGGTTCTTGAGGAATGTCTGCTTCTCATTAATCCGCTGAGCTTCATTGTGCCGCTGTTCGGCATCGCCCTCTTGCTGACGGAAAAAAAACAGCGGATCTTTCTGCTTTCGGCAAATGTGATGCTGACGGGAATTTTAATCGCGAATACGGTGTTTTACGGGTTTTATATTGATTTTATCACCATACCGGTTTTGTTTCAGGCAAGCAATATGGGTGATATGGGAAGTAGCGTCCAAGAGCTGTTTCACCCGCTTTATATCGCTTTATTTTTGGATATTGCGGTTTTGTTTTATCTTGGTAAAAGGCATAAAGCCGATCAAGGAAAAGCGGGCGCCCGTACCGTTAAAGCGTATGCGTGGGCATCAGCCGGCCTCATGCTGTGCAACCTTGCGCTGTCTGAGGCCGAGCAGCCGAAGCTGTTCAAGCACCCTTTTGATCGTGAAGCGCTCGTAAAAGGAATCGGCCTGTTCCACTTTCATTTGTATGACACCATTTCGCAGACGCTGAATGCAGGGGCTAAAGCGTTTGCCGATGAAGACAGCCTTGCGGCGGTCGCGAATTACACTCAAGCCGGCTACAGCAGGCCGTCCGATTCAAAATTCGGGCTTGCAAAGGGGCGCAATGTGATTTTTGTTACGCTCGAATCAACACAGCGTTTTGTAATGGATGAGCGGGTCAACGGATGGGAGATTACCCCGTTTTTAAACAAACTGCGAAAAAAAAGTTATGACTTCACTCATTTTTATCAGCAGACTGAACAGGGAAAAACCTCAGATTCAGAATTCATTACTGCGAATTCGCTGTATCCGTCTTCAAGCGGCGCCGTTTTTTTTACAAAAAGCGGCCACCGGTTCAATACGATGTACCATATGTTAAAAGATCATCAATACTATTCAGCCGTTCTGCATGCCAATCATAAAGCCTTTTGGAACCGGGATGAGATGTACGGGGCATTCGGAATCGACCGTTTTTTCGACGCGGATGAATTTAAGGTGACACAGGAAAATTCAACAGGCTGGGGCCTGAAGGATAAGGAGTTTCTCGAACAGTCAGCGGAAAAATTAAAGAAGCTTCCGCAGCCGTTTTACGCAAGCCTGCTGACTTTGACCAACCATTTTCCTTTTGAAATTGATCAACAGGATCAGCTCATTGAGGAACCGGACACAAGCAGCGAGTTATTAAACCGCTATGTGACGACGGTCCGCTATGAAGATGAGGCTCTGAAACACTTTTTCAAGAAGCTGAAAAAAGAAGGGCTGTATGACAACGCGATGATCGTCCTGATGGGAGATCATTACGGTATATCCGAAGCCCATAATCAAGGACTTGCCGAATTCTTAGGGAAAGAGGAAATCACTCCGTTTGATACGGTTCAGCTTCAACGCGTGCCGTTTATCATTCATATTCCCGGGGTGACCGACCGTGCGCCGGAAACGATTGCTTCGGCCGCGGGACAGGTTGATGTAAGGCCGACGCTGCTTCACCTGCTCGGCATTGAAACGAAAGGCAGCATTCAGTTCGGCAATGATCTGTTTTCCGGAGAGCGGACACCGTTTGCGGTGCTGAGAAACGGCAGCTTTATCACGGACGATCATATTTATACGAAAAATACGTGTTACAGCCGTAAAACGGGTGAACCGCTTTCTGACATGAGCGCGTGCAGTGATGAGAAAGAAAAAGCGGAACAAGAGCTGATGCTTTCCGATAAAATATTAAACGGCGACCTGCTGCGGTTTTATAAGCAATAAAAAAATCCCTCCGTTATATGGAGGGATTTTTCATGTTTCATATATGAGCCGTCCTGTCATTTTCGTATCATATCCGGATAATTGAGAAAGCTGAGACTTGAATTCCTCAGAATTAAGAATGTCCCGCACGCTTTGAACAAGCTCCCGGTTTTGTTTTAACACAACCACATCGTACTGCTCACTGATCACCGGGATAAAGTCCGTGCCTGCCATATGCGCCGCATGCTGCGACCCGACTCCGATATCCGCCTTTCCGCTTGATACTTGTGAAGCCGCTGACAGATGATCCGTGACAATGTCATGATATCCGGCGACATCAGACGGCGTGATGCCGAATGATCTGAGCTGTTCATCCAGCAGCACCCTCGCGCCTGATCCTTTTTCGCGATTGACGATGCGGACATCCTTTCGGCTCAAGTCCTGAAAGCCCTGAATGTTCAGCGGATTGCCCTTTTTCACATATAATCCGGCCTGACGAAGCACGACATGAAAAAGCGCAAACGGCTCCCCTGAAAGAATGCGCTTCACATACGGGATGTTATACTGCCCCGTCTCCCCATCGTATAAATGCAGACTGACGATGTCACAGGCCCCGCGGTACATCTCGATCAGGCTGTTCAAACTGCCGCTGTACTTGCGGAGCGGAGCCGCCTGTATTGTTTGTTCCAGCTGTTTGCTGAGGAGGTCCATCGACACATCCTGCCCGCTGATGATAACAGACTGCCTTTTTTCCGGCTCCCGCCCGCGTGACGGGTCAGGCGCTTCTGCTGCGGATGGCTTTTTTGACATTCTCATGTTTGCTTTATATTGTTTTAAGTCCTCTTCATCGACCCTCATCTGTCTTCCGACCCTGTACGCCGGAATGAGTCCTTTTTTTATCAAATCATATACTGTCAGTTTGGAGACCTTCAAAAGGCCCGCAACTTCTTCTATTGTATAGGAAGTGGCTTCTGTCATATTATCACGCTCCGTTTTTATTATAACTGTTCAGATATTGAAAAAAAACCGCACCATCACGTACAATTGCGTTATAATTAGTTTGATCTAATGATATTTAGCTATAAGGGGTGCACAATGTTGAAAAAGAAAGCGACACTACTCACAACTGCGGCTATGGCCGTTTTCCTCGCAACTGCGGGCTGCTCATCCGGACAATCGTCCAAAGGCGGACAAAACGAAAACGTCACGCTGACCGTTTCTGCGGCAGCCAGCGCTCAGGATGCACTTGAAGAAATCCAGACCAACTACGAAAAATCACATTCAAACGTAACCATTCAAGACAACTTCGGATCATCAGGCACATTGCAAAAACAAATTTCCCAAGGCGCGGGAGCTGATTTATTCTTCTCGGCAGCCGAAGATAAATTCGAAAAGCTCGTTCATGACGGAGATATCGACAAAAAGGACAGCACGGATCTTTTGAAAAATGATCTCGTCATGATCGTGCCTGAGAAAAACAGCGCACACCTGACACATCTGAATGACCTGAAAAAAGACAGCGCGGAAAAAATCGCGCTCGGCACGCCTGAATCCGTTCCGGCCGGACAATACGCCAAACAGTCACTGACGGCATTATCCCTGTGGGACAAGGTAAAAGATAAAGCCGTCTATGCAAAAGACGTCCGCCAGGTGCTTTCTTATGTTGAAACCGGAAATGTCGATGCCGGGCTTGTCTATAAAACAGACGCGCTGATTTCGAAAAAGGTGAAAATCACCGATGAAGCGCCGGCGAAAACGCACGATCCGATCGTGTATCCTGTCGGCATCGTCAAGGATACAAAGCACCGTAAAGAAGCAGAAGCGTTTTATCAGTATCTGCAGTCAGATGAAGCGATGAAAGTGTTTAAGAAATATGGATTTACTGCCAAGTAACATTACGGCTTCGGAGTTTTTCACTCCCGTCGTACTGTCATTTGAGGTGGCTTTGGCGTCGGGCATCGCCGTCATCATTCTCGGAACGCTTGCCGGCGCCTGGATGGCGAAAGCGCGATTCCCCGGAAAAACGGCTGTGGAGACTCTGTTTATGCTCCCGCTCGTTCTTCCGCCTACCGTTGTCGGCTTCATTCTCATTATCATTTTCGGGAAACACAGCTTTATCGGCCGGGCGATTGAGCGGATTTTTCACCAGCCCGTCATTTTCACGTGGTCGGCCGCGGTGATCGCTTCGGCCATTGTCGCCTTCCCGCTTATGTATCAGTCCGCTAAAACCGGCTTCGCCGCGGTTGATGCTGACATCGAGGGAGCGGCGAAAGTAGACGGAGCCGGCAGGTGGCAGGTGTTCACCCGTATTTCCGTCCCGCTTGCCTTTCCCTCCCTCTTGACCGGAAGCATTCTCAGTATTGCAAGGGCGCTAGGTGAATTCGGAGCGACTTTAATGTTTGCGGGAAATATTCCCGGCGTCACCCAAACGCTGCCGACAGCGATTTACGTCGCGATGGACTCCGGCAATGAAACACTCGCCTGGGTGTGGGTGATCTGTATTGTGATCATTTCTTTTCTGATGCTGTTTTTCATCCAATTGAAAAAACCCGCTTGACCGATCCGCCTTCCGCGCACCTTTCGCCGGGAGGCTTTTTGATTTAAAATCGGATGGTATATAATGAAACAAAAACACACAAAGGGTGCGGCTATGAAGATTAATGTCATTATCGCGGATGATAATTCTTTCATCAGAGAAGGAATGAAAATCATTTTGCATACATATGAGGAATTTACTGTATCGGCAACGTTGGAAAACGGACTCGAGGCGGCAGAGTATTGTAAACACAACCCCGTCGATATCGCCTTGCTGGACGTCCGCATGCCGGTGATGAACGGCGTCGAAGCCGCAAAACGGATCGCTGAGGAAACGGATACGAAGCCGATGATCCTGACGACATTTGACGACGATGAGTATATTTTAGAAGCGATTAAAAACGGCGCGAAAGGATATTTATTAAAAAACACCGAACCGGAACGGATCCGCGATGCGATCAAAAGCGTTTTCAACGGGCACAGCATTCTTCAGGACACCGTGCTGGACAAAATAAAAGACAGTCTTTTCCGGCCGGCGGAAGCCGCCCATCAGATTGATGAAAGCCAGTTTACTGAAAGAGAGCTCAGCATCATGTCGCTTATTGCGAAAGGACTGTCGAACAGGGAAATTTCAAAACAGCTTTTCATTTCTGAAGGGACGACGGCCAATTATATTTCATCTATTTTAGGGAAAACGGGGCTTGAGCACAGAACGCAGATCGCCATTTTTTATATCACCGGGAAGGTGGATAACGGGCGTTGAACGGTATGGATTTTTGGATGCTGATGAGCAGACTGATCGCCATTTTTTATACGGCTTTTTTGTTCGTATCGGCTGACCGCCCTTACACGCCGTACGCCGTCTTGTTTCTGCTGCTTTATCTGTCTTTGGGCATCGCGGTCTGCATGATCAGGCCGCCCGTTTGGAGGCGCGGGATCACCCTCATGGCGCTGGCATTGACCGCTTGGCTTTCCGCCTTAGGCCATCCGGCGTTTCTGTTTCTTTTGCCGCCCGCCATTTTTGCGGTTCTTGCCGAATATCCGGTTCACCGCTATGTGTTCTGCCTGCTCGTGTTTTTGCCGTTTTTATTTATCCCGTACGGCGACCTTCCGACTTATATCGTCATGACCTTGTTCTGTCTGGCGATATTCGTTTTGGCCGCCCGGTCCGGCAATCGGCTGAAGAAATATGAAGAACAGTCGGACATCATGCGCTCAAGCATTGAAAAACTGACGAAACAGCTGCACAGCAGCACGGAATATATCAAACAATCGGAGTACACCGGCAAACTCGAGGAAAGAAACAGATTATCCCAAGCCATCCATGATAAAATCGGCCATTCCATGACCGGCGCGCTCATTCAGATGGAAGCGGCGAAGCGGATGCTCGGCTCCCATCCGGACAAAGCGGCTGAACTGCTCCAAAACGCCATTACCATTTCCAAAGAGGGCATAGAGGATATCCGCATAACGCTGAAAAATATGAAACCGCCCGCTGAACAAATGGGCATTCACAGATTAAGAACGTTTATTGATGAATTTTCGGCCAAAAACGGGATGCCGGTTCCGTTTACGCATCAAGGCGATTTGGACAGGCTGACGCAAATGCATTGGAGAGTCATTCAGGAAAACGTAACCGAAGCTTTGACCAATGCGATGAAATACGCCGATGCCACGCAGATTTTCATTGATATCCATGTACTGAATAAAGCCGTGAAAGCGGAAGTGAAAGATAACGGAAACGGCGCCGTCCGCTTTAAAAAAGGCCTCGGCATGCTCGGTATGGAAGAACGGGCGGCCGTCCTGCACGGAACCGTTATTTTTGACGGCACGGCCGGTTTTTCCGTCACGACATTGCTTCCGGTTGAATAAGTGAATGTTTTCATGTGAAAAATATGAAGATTCTCATGTCAAAAGAATGAACAGCTGCACTAACGGCCGTTCATTCTTTTTTTTATAATAAGAGCATCATAAGACATAGAGGTGGAAACATGAACATTTTGGAGCTCAAACAGCTGAGTAAGAAATTCGGTGATTATGCCGCCGTTGACCAGATGTCGCTTGCCGTAAAAGAAGGTGAGATTTTCGGGTTTCTCGGCGCAAACGGAGCCGGAAAAAGCACGACGATCAATATGATCTCAGGTCTTTTAAAACCTTCAGGCGGAGACATTCTGTTTCTCGGAAAAGATATTTTCAAATATAGCAAAGCAACGAAAATGAATATCGGTATCGTCCCTCAGGACCTCGCGATTTACGAAGAATTAAACGCCTATGAAAATGTGAAGTTCTTCGCAGGTCTGTACGGCCTGAGAGGTGCGGCTCTGAAAGAACGGGTCGAGGAAGCCCTGACATTCGTCGGCTTGAGCGATAAACACAAATATTTGCCGAAGCATTTTTCCGGCGGAATGAAACGCAGGCTTAATATCGCCTGCGCCCTTGCCCACCGGCCGAAACTGATCATCATGGATGAACCGACGGTCGGCATTGACCCGCAATCAAGAAATTATATTCTGCAATCAGTGAAAAAGCTGAATGAAATGGGATGCACGATCATCTACACGAGCCACTACATGGAGGAAGTGGAAGAAATATGCACGCGCATCGCTATCATCGACCACGGAAAAGTCATCGCCGAAGGCACAAAAGAACAGCTGACCTCCATCATTACCGACACGAAGGACGTCGTGATTGAGCTGTCATCCGGAAACGGCATCAGCCTCGGCGATATTCAGGAGGTGCCCGGCGTCAGAGCCGCCGCACTGGAAGAAAACAGCGTGAAAATCAGCTCTGACACAGGGGTCAACAATTTAAACCGCCTGATCCGGTACTTCATGGACAAAGGCATTGAAATCCGCTCCTTGCAGGAACAGGCCCCTGACTTAGAAACGGTATTTCTCACGCTGACAGGCAGAAGCCTGCGCGACTGACCCAACTGAAAGGAGGATTGCAAATGAATATTCTGCACATCGCAGGGAAAGAAATCAAAATCAGTTTCCGCGACAGACGGACTTTTATTTTCATGCTTGCTTTTCCGATTGTCTTCATGCTGATTTTCACCGCGGCATTATCTAACGCCTTTGATTCAGAGGTGACGGTCGGAAACATCAAGGTGGTATATACGGACCAGTCAAACGGCCCTCTTTCTCATGATTTTACTGAGTTTATGAAAGCCGCCAAAAAAGAGCATGTCTATTTTCAAAAAGCGGACACGGAGGCAAAAGGCAAAAACGAGGTTCGAGAAAATCAGGCGGATGCTTTCGTCACTGTAAAAAACACCGGGTTCCAAGTCTATACAAATGACCGGAGCGGCATCAACGGCACGATCGTCCAAGGCATGCTGACCGCTTTTACCAATCAATACAAAGCAGGCGCCGCCGCTTACAAGGCGCATAAGGCACCTTTCGCCGGACAAATCAAAAGCGATTATATGAAGCAGACGTCTTTACACAAAGCGAAAGAACCGAAGGCGAAAGATTTTTACGCGATATCCATGACGACGATGATCGGGCTGTACGCCTCGATTTTTGCCAGCTCCTTATTCCGCGGGGAAAGAGTACGGCACACCGCGGATCGCCTGATCGCCGCCCCGCTCCGGAAAAGCGATATCTTTCTCGGAAAGATGCTCGGCATTTTGGCTGTGAATGTTCTGACGATTCTTGCCGTTGTCGCCTTCAGCAAATTTATCTTGAAAGCGAACTGGGGCAGCCACATGGGACTTGTGCTGTTGATTCTCGTTTCTGAAATTCTTTTGGCCGTCAGCTTCGGGCTCAGCCTGAGCTATTTGACCAGAAAACCCGAAAGCGCCAGATTAATCACCGTCATCATCGTTCAGGTAATGTCCATTATCGGCGGCGCCTATTACAAATATGAAGGCGGAGGAATTTCCGCCCTGTCGCCCTTATCCTGGATCAATAAGGCGATTAACAACATCATTTACGCAAATGATGTATCAGCGGCATGGCCTGCACTCGGATTAAATACAGCATTGGCGGCACTCTTTTTGCTGATCGCCGCATTTACGTTTCAAAGACGGGAGGGACTGTAATATGAAAAACTTCTGGTGGCTGTTTGCACACACTCTCAAAGGAATTACAAAAAGCAAAAAACAGCTCATTCTTTATATCGGGGCTCCGCTGATCGGCGTCTTCCTCTCCTTCATGACCAATGCCAACGGCGGAGCCGAAACGCTCAATATCGGCATTCTCAATCAAGACGGCGGAGAAGTGGCACAGAATACGGTCACGTTTTTAAAAGGACTGGATCATGTGAAGATTTCGGAGGAAACGGCTGCGTCCGCCTCATCAAAGATCGCTTCAGGAAAAATGGAGGCGCTCATTACGTTTGAAAAAGGCTTCTCCCAAAGCGTAAAAGACGGGAAACCGTCTCACATCGGCATGACCTCGCTGAAAGGCGCCCAGGTCACCGGATATGTCAGCTCTTATTTGTACAATTATATGAACAGCGCCGCCTCACTCGGCAAATCTTCCGGCGGAGACGCGAAGGCCTTTCAGGCGATGTACGCCGATTTCAAGCATTCTCCGATTCAAACGGAGTCCGCTGTTTTACAAGATACTTCGAACCATAAAGAAATGACATACTCAGTCATCGGGTATCTCATTATCATTATGCTCTATTCCGCCGGCAACCTGACGGAACTGATGATTAAAGAGAGAGAAAACAGGACGTACTACAGGCTTCTGTCAACGCCGATCACGTCAAAGCAGTATGTATTGGCGAACGCGGCGGTGAATATGATCATCATGGCCGTCCAAATTATATTCGCCGTTCTCTTTATGGGCGCCGCTTTTCATATTCATCCGTCATTCCCGCTGTGGCAGCTGTTCGTCCTGATGATGCTGTTTGCATTAAGCGCAATCGGGATCGCCTTTATTGCCGTCGGTTTTTCCAACAGCAGCTCTTCGGCATCGGCGCTTTTGAACTTGATCGTCGTACCGACATGCTTGCTCGCCGGCTGCTTTTTTCCGGGCAATATTATGCCGAAAACAGTGCAGACAATCGCCGAATTTCTGCCTCAGCGCTGGGTGCTTGATACGGTCGATCAATTGCAGCACGGCCGCACGCTCCAAAGCCTGACGCTGAACATCATCATTTTGGGAGCCTTCGCCGCCGCCCTGTTATTAATAGCCGCATACAGGTTCAGCGTAAAACGTCAGACACAGACATTTATGTAAAGAAAAACAGCCCCGTAAAGGGCTGTTTTTTCTTAGAACAGAAGCTCGTCCGGATTCGGTCCGACACGCTCGTCTTTGTTTAATGCGCTGATCTTTTCCATTTCTTCCTGTGACAGTTCGAAATCAAAAATATCGGCATTTTCTATGATGCGGTGCTCTTTAATCGATTTCGGAATGGTAATGACTTCGTTCTGAAGATCCCAGCGCAAAATCACTTGAGCAACCGATTTGTTATGTTTTTCCGCAATTTGTGACAGCACTTCGTTATCAAGGAGCTGTCCCTGCATCAATGGAGACCACGCTTCCACTTGAATGCCCTGCGCTTTGCAGAAATCTCTTACTTCTTTTTGAGTCAGGCGCGGGTGGAATTCAATCTGGTTGACCATCGGCTTGATTTCAGCATCTTTCAGCAGTTCTTCTAAATGATGCACTTGGAAGTTGCTGACGCCGATGGCGCGGATTTTTCCGTCTTTGTACAGCTTTTCAAGAGCGCGCCATGTGTCTTTATATTTATCCTTGCCCGGCCAGTGAATCAGGTAAAGGTCGAGGTAATCGAGGCCGAGGCGCTCAAGGCTTTTCTCAAACGCGTCAAGTGTCGTTTCGTATCCTTGATCTTCATTCCACACTTTTGACGTGATGAACAGCTCTTCTCTGGCAACGCCCGCAGCTCTGATGCCTTCGCCGACACCCTCTTCATTTTTATAAATAGCCGCCGTATCAATGCTGCGGTAGCCGTTTCTGATTGCCGCTTCGACGGAGTCCGCCGCTACGCTTCCGTTTTCCACCTTGAAGACGCCAAGGCCGAACCACGGCATTTCAACGCCATTATGAAGCTTTACAGTATCTTTTAAGCTTTTTGCCACGTTGAACCATCCTTTCTAGTCATTATGTAAACGGTTATTATTATCTCACATTTCCGCCGTAAGAAACCAATTATACGCTCATCGTTATAACAAAAACCATCTTTAGTGCCCAAGTACCACCAACGTTATTATTTTCCTATTTTTCAAAAATTCCGGTTAATCGGGTAACTGTCCGGGTAAATCGCTACTGTAGCCACCACACAATTGAAGGAGGAAATCATATGAAACGTATGCGTATCCCGATGTCCGTTGCCCTTGGCGCCGCTTTGTCTCTGACTCCTCTGTCCTTTGTATCCGCAAAAGAAAACCCGGTCCCTCAAAACTTGGCTCAGCAAACATCAGATGTCTCAGCAAAAGATGTCGGATTAAACATTGACGTTGACCTGCTCGGCATCGGCAATTCGATTGCTGACGCGATTAAGTCGGCGCAAAACCGTGACGGCTTCGTCAAAAACTTAATGGAATCTTCATTCTACGCTTCCGGACAAAAATATAATGTCATGGTGTTTAATTTAAGCCAGGAATATGAAGATCATTTTAACGGCGTTCAGTTTTACGGTTCCGCCGTTTATGACGGCATCACGTACGGCATTTGGGTGTTTGAAGACGGAAGCTTCACCAACAAAGGAGATGGCGGCTGGATCAACTGGGCCTTCAGAGGCTGGTTTGACCGCGACGGCGATCACGTCGAATTCCATCGTCCGTAATCTAAAAAAGTCCGGCGAACAGATGCCGGACTTTTTTTATTCATCTCCGTCAAGCATGGCCGCTTCCACATCATTGATGTATTGGCGAAGCTCATGCGACATGTCGCGGGAAATTTCCCGCTCTTCGAATAATGTTTGGATTTCGTTGCGGATGGCCTGTACGGCCCGCAGTTTGATTTCGAGTTTTTGATTTTCAAAACGGCGGCTCGGATTCTGTTCGTGATACGAGTGCCCCAGCCTGAAAATCAAGTGATTGTAAAAGGAAATGACGGCAAGCGTCACATCTTTATTTTCTTCAGTCATGTGTTTTTTCAGGCTTTCAATGGCCGCTTTTGCCGTTTTAACCCTTGTGGAGCGAATGAGACCTTCTTCATTTAAAATCGACATTTCCGGCTTTTTATGTTCACCGAAAAAGATCCAGTACATCAGGCGTTTCAGCTTTTTCTTAGATAAGCCGACTTTAAACGGATTCGTATACAGCACTTCCAGTTCATCAAACCGTTCCTGAAGGCTGTCAGCCGTTTCTTCCGGTATGTCGCCCCGCTCAATCAGCCGCAGCAATTCTTCCTGTTCTGCCTGTATCCCTTGGGCGCGGACTTTCCGCTCATCTTTTTTCGTGCGATTTTTGACGGTGAACTGCTGAAACCTGAGATTTTTCATTTTCTCATTGTATTCGGCAATGACCGCAAAAGAAGCCGTTTTGTTTGTCTCATTCATATTTTCTTTAATGGCGGTTAAGGCAGCTTTTATCAGCTTCCGTCTCGCTGTCAGCAATTTGACTTTCTTCTCTTTCACATTGTCTTCCGGCTTATCTGTCAAAATCGGCAGTACGATTGTCGCCAGCACCAATGTGCACAAAATAACGCCCGCGGCTAAAAAGAGAATCAAATTCCGTTCAGGAAACGGTGAGCCGTCAGAGAGCACGTAAGGAATGGAAAAGGAACCCGCAAGCGTGACCGCTCCCCTGACGCCTGAAACCGAAATCAGCAGGGTCGAGCGCAGGCCGGGTTTATAAATGCTCTGATCCTTGTTAAAAAACCACTTGCCGTTCCAAAAAAACAGCACCCACAAAAACCTGAGAATCATTAACGTCAGCGTAATGACGATAATATACCCGATGACCATCATATTGTTAAACGCGGTATCATTAAAGATGACGGAAACCACGTCCGGTATTTGCGCACCTAAAATAACGAAAACAAGACCGTTCAGAATGAACAAAATAATATTCCACGTACTTGAAGAGACGATTTGCAGTTTGACCATCGTTGATTCAAGACGGTCCTGCTCCACCGCATGCGTGATGCCGCCGGCCACAACAGCTAGAATGCCGGAAACGCCGATTTCTTCAGCCGCGAGATAGATGACAAACGGCGTCAGAATTTGAATCAGCATATGCATCGTGACATCCTGCATGCCGAGACGGCGCAAAAACAGCCGGAAACGGATAATCAAAAAAGAAATGACGACACCGCTGAGTAAACCGCCGGCTGAAATCAGAACGAAACTGAAGGCGGCCTGCGCCAGCGAAAATGCGCCCGTCACGGCAGCCGCAATCGCAAATTTAAAAGCGACCAGGCCGGATGCATCATTCATCAGTCCTTCTCCTTCAAGGAGACGCAGAATGCCTTTTGGCATCTTCACTCGCCCTGACAGCGCGCTGACTGCGACAACGTCAGTCGGTGACAGTATCGCCGCCAGCCCGAACGCAGCAGCCAGCGGAATGCTCGGAATCATCCAATGAATCGTGTAACCGCCGACAATCACCGTGGCAAACACGAGCCCGAGCGCAAGCAGCAAAATCGGCGCTCTTAAATTCCAAAGTTCCGCACGCGGCGTCCGTTTTCCATCGTTAAAAAGCAGCGGAGCGATAAACAAAACAAAAAACAATTCGGTATTCAGTTCAAAATGAAGCCCCTGCGGAAATGACGCCGCTATGATACCGAGCGCCACCTGAATCAGAGGCACTGGGATAAAGGGGACAAACCGATTTACGATATTTGAGATCGCGATGATGGTTAAAAGTACGAGTACGACTAAAAATATGTCCAAAGCATGACCTCCTTCATCTGCTGCATCATATCATTATTGCCTGTTCTCTGCCTTTGCCAAAGGCCGGAGCCGATGATCGGGCAGATTCAATATATTTTCCGCACGCAACCATTCTTCTTTTATTTTACCCGTTTTTATTTAAAATTTCTCATAACGTGCTCACGGCGAACTTTTTTTGCCTTCGGCTACATTTTTTCCGGAAAAAGAAAAAGCCTGTTTTCTCTGAAAACAGGCTTTTTCGCAAGCTGCGTCATCTGTTTCATGACGCGGTGCAGCGTTTATGCTGCTTAGTAAAGGATAGAGAACGCACCGTCAGTGTGTCTCTATCCTTGGTTTTAAGTGCTCATCTTATTCGTGAAAATTCGTGCCGTCTGTCGTCGCTTTAATGATGCCGGCGCGGATAACGAAATCGCCGAAGTGTTCGCCTTCCTCACGCTCTTTCGCGTAGCGCGGGAGAATGGTGCGAAGCTCATTCAGAATTTCCTCTTCACCGATATTTTCCCGGTACATTTTGCTCAAACGGCTGCCGTCAAACGCCGCTCCTAAATACATATTATATTTTCCGGGCGCCTTTCCGATAAATCCGATTTCGCCGAGCGCATGGCGGGCGCAGCCATTCGGGCACCCGGTCATACGGATGGTGATTTCTTCATCCCGCAGCCCGTTTTCGTCAACAATGTCTTCAATCTTATCAATCAATTTCGGCAGATAGCGCTCGGCTTCGGCCATGGCGAGCCCGCATGTCGGAAGCGCGACGCAAGCCATTGAACTGCGGCGGAGGGCGGAATGCTGCCGGCCGTCTGTCAGACCGTATTGTTCGATTAATGCGCTGATTTGTTTCTTTTTCTGGCTCGAGACATTACCGATAATCAGGTTTTGATTAGAGGTGAGACGGAAATCTCCCGTATGGACTTTGGCGATTTCACGTAATCCCGTCATCAGCTTATAATTCTCATAGTCCGTGACGCGGCCGCCTTCGATAAACATCGTAAAGTGCCATTTACCTTTTACACCCTTCACCCATCCGTAACGGTCGCCGTTATGGTCAAAATGATAAGGTTTCGCTTCATCAAGCTGCCAGCCGAGGCGGTTTTCCAGCTCGGCTTTTACGTTTTCCAGCCCGAGACGGTCAACAGTGTACTTGAATCTGGCATTCTTTCTGACGGAACGGTTTCCGTAATCGCGCTGAATCGTAATGGTTTTTTCCGCTACATCATACAGCTGCTCCGGTTTGCAGAAGCCGATGACTTTTGAAAGCTGCGGATAAGTGGCCGTATCGCCGTGCGTCATTCCCATACCGCCGCCGATTGCAACGTTGAATCCGATAAGACGGCCTTCCTCCACGATGGCAATGAAGCCGAGATCTTGAGAAAAGACATCGATATCATTGGACGGAGGCACGGCGATTCCGATTTTGAATTTCCGCGGCAGGTACAGCGGCCCGTACATCGGTTCCGTTTCCGTGTCAGGAGTGCCCGCTACACGTTCCTCATCAAGCCAGATTTCATGATAGGCTCTCGTGCGCGGAAGAAGGTCATCGCTCAATTTCTTCGACCATTCGTATACTTCCGCATGAATTTCAGACTGGTGCGGATTTGAAGCGCACATGACGTTTCGGTTGACATCTCCGCAGGCCGCAATGGTATCAAGCAGCGCCGCATTGATTTTCTGAATCGTTTTTTTCATGTTCCATTTTAAAATTCCGTGCATTTGGAACGTTTCACGCGTTGTCAGCTTCAATGTATTGTTTCCGTATTTTTGCGCCAGTTCATCCATGACAAGCCATTGTTCCGGAGTTGACACGCCGCCTGGCATCCGAACGCGCAGCATGAACTGATAAGCCGGTTCAAGCTTTTGTTTTTGACGTTCATTACGGAGATCGCGGTCATCCTGCAAGTAGCTTCCGTGATGCTTCATCAGCCGGTTGTCATCGTCCGGGATGCCGGCTGAAATCCGGTCGAGCATGACTTCTTTCAATGTGCCGCGCAAATAATCACTTTTTTCTTTAATTTCCTCAACATCACTTGGAGGGCCTTCCGGCGCTTTTAAAATGTTGTTCACCATGCTGAATATGCTCCTTTCAAACCAAAATCAATATACGTCACGCTGATAGCGTTTTTTCTGCTGCATGTCTGCCAGGAAGCTTTCCGCTTTTTCACGGCTCATGCCGCCTTCTTCCTGAATGATATCGAGAAGCGCCTGGTGCACGTCATGCGCCATATGCTGTTCATCACCGCAGATGTATACGGCGGCTCCCTGCTGCAGCCATTCATAAAGCTCTTTGCTTTGTTCTTTCATGCGGTGCTGCACATATACTTTTTCCTCCGAATCCCGGGAAAAAGCGACGTCCATTTTTGTGAGAACACCGTTTTGCAGCCATTTTTGCCATTCCGTCTGGTACAGAAAATCAGTGACAAAGTGCTGATCCCCGAAAAACAGCCATGTTTTCCCTTCAGCTCCGGTTTCTTCACGCTCCTGCATAAAGGAACGGAACGGCGCGATGCCTGTCCCCGGCCCGACCATAATGACCGGTGTATCCGGATTGTCCGGCAGCTTGAAGTTTTGGTTGTGCTGAATGTAAATCGGAAGCGTATCTCCCGGCTGGAGTCTTTCCGCACACAGAATGCTGCAGACGCCTTTTCGTTCTCTGCCGTGCGCGTCATATCTGACCGCTCCGATTGTCAGATGCACCTCTTCCGGATTCGCTTCTAAACTGCTTGCGATCGAATAGAGCCGGGCCGGCATTTTACGCAGGATGGAAAGAAAGTCTTCCGCTGTCGCTTCCCACGGACCGAAATCCCGGACGAGATCAAGCAGATCACGGCCGTTGATGTACGCTTTCAGCTGCTCTTCGTTTCCTTCGGCCAGAAGTTCACTCAGCTTTTGGTCAGCCGTAAACTGTGCGGCCTTTTGCAGGAACGGTTTTGTTAAGACGGTTATTTCAAAATGAGAAGTAAGCGCATCTTTCAGCGGGAGGCGCTCTCCTTGTTTATTCACCGCCACTTCCTGTTTTGGGTCCCATTTCAGCTCATTGATCAGCTCATCAACGAGCGCCGGATCATTTTCCGGATAGATGCCGAGGCTGTCTCCGGGCTGATACGCGAGGCCCGCCCCTTCAAGCGAAAGCTCGAGATGGCGTGTTTCTTTATTCGAACCGCGTCCGTTCAGATTGATGTTCTCAAGAACCTCCGCCCGAAACGGGTTCGTTCTGGAATAAACGGATTCACCGAGAGCCGGCGTCTCGGCAGGCGCTTCGGCTGTTTGATTTCCCGCTCCTTCGTTCAAACCGCCGATGACCGCGTCAAGCCATTCAGAAAACGGCTCATCATAATCAAGATCGCAATCAACCCGCGGCGCAAGCTGGGTGCCGCCGAGCTCCTGAAGACGCTCGTCAAACTCTTTGCCGGTCTGGCAGAAAAATTCATACGAGCTGTCCCCGAGCGCCAAAACGGAGTAACGGAGCGCTTCAAGCTTCGGCGCGCGTCTGCCGTGAAGAAATTCATGAAAGGCCAGCGCGTTATCCGGCGGATCGCCTTCTCCGTGCGTGCTCACCACGATCAGTAAATTGTTTAATTTTTTCAGATTATTCGGCTTAAAATCGTTCATCGACGCGACGGTGACCTGGAATCCCCGTTCCTCAAGCGTCTTTACCGTCTGTTTCGCAAGACCTTCCGCATTTCCCGTTTGCGATCCGTATAATACGGTGACTTCTCTTGAGACTGCCGGGCTTTCTGCTGGAGCCGGAGCAGCGGGTGCGGCTGTTTCACCGGATTCGGACCGGGCCGCAGCCAAATAACCGCTCAGCCAGATTTTCTGTGATTCTGTCAAGGTCGGCAGAAGGCGGTTAAGGAGCTCTGCCTGCTCCTGATTAAACGGACTGTTCATGACCTGAAGTTGCAACGATATCCACCTCACAAGGAATTAAACGTAACGTACGTTATTTCTATAGGAATTGTCAAAATAATATTCTAATTGAAACTTTACCGAAAGTTTGTATGTAAGTAAAATATATAATCATGATGACAATGATTAAGATTCCTAATGATAAAAAGCCCTTTGCACTTGGCAAAGGGCTTACACGAATAAGCCGGCGGGCACTTCTTTTATAAAAGGAGAGGGTTCTCCCGGAGACAAAACGGTCAGATGATGCATCGCCCGCGTACAGGCCGTATATAACAGCTTACGGTCATGTTCGCTTTTGTACTGGACAGCAGAGGCGTCAGCGGCAATGACGGCGTCAAACTCAATGCCTTTTGCCAAATAAACGGGAATGACGCATACCCCTTTTTGAAAAGGCTGGTTTTCTTTATTGATCAAACGGACACCGCTCCCGGCGCTGACCGCCTGAAACACTTTTTTGGCTTCCGCGGCCGTTTTGCAGATGACGGCGACCGTCTCCCAGCCTTTTTGTCTGAGCTCCCGGATTGTATCCGCCAATTGTTCCTGCCGCGCTTTTTCTGTATCCGTCCGCAAAACACGCGGTTTTTCCCCGTTCCGGTTAAAAGGCTCAATGTCATCGCCGTCAGCCAGCAGCGCTTTCGTAAATTCAACAATCTGCCGCGTCGATCTGTAAGTCCGTTTCAGGCTGACATACTTTTCTGCACCATTGCGAAAGCAGCCGGCGAGGGAAGAAGGGCCCGTAATGGTGTGGGCATAAATCGACTGGCTGACATCACCGAGCACCGTCATCTTTGCCGCCGGGAAGATGCTTTGAATATACGTGAGCTGAAATGAGGAATAATCCTGCGCTTCATCAATGAAGACGTGCTTCATTTGTGTGTTTTTTCTTTTTCCTTCTAACAGATCCTGCAAATACAGATACGGAGCGGCATCTTCATACGGAAGTGACCGTTCTGCAAATGCGTTTCTGGTCAAAGCGCCGATGCTCTCCCAATGATCGGGCTTTTCAGCAGCTCCCCAGTCTGAAAACAGCCGGAGATACATCCGTTTTATATCGAGAAAGCCGAGCCGTCTGACGGCCTGCTTAATCGGTTTAAAGGCTTTGCCGACAATAATGGCGCCAAGCAGCCGCTGTTCGCGCTGATGGTCGTCAAATACAGGTTCATCATCTGCCGCCTGCTTCTTGAGTGTTTGATAAACCTCAGCATAGTCTTCCTTATCAAGCAGCTCGCTCTCCTGCAAGACCCATTCCTTCTTACGCTCCTTTTTTTCGAGAGCGCTGATTTCCGCGAGAAGCCATTCCGCCGTCAGCTCCGCTCTGTTCGGAATCGGCAGCTGCTGATCAAGCGAATAAAAATAGGCTTCAATCCGTTCTTTTGAAATCAGGATGTCTCCCCGGAAGCTGATCTGTTTACACATCAGGCCCGAGCCGGAAAGCGAGCCGGCATAGCGGTCAATCATGGCCTGGAAAGCTGATGACGCTTTGTAAGCAATGGCTGCGAGCCTTACGGAAAGTGCGTCCTGATTTTGTTCAGTCAGGCAATATTCAAGCTGCTCGTACGGGCTTTCACAATCAAACTTTCGTCCGAGCCGGCGGATGATATATTCCTGAAAGGTGGCCTGCTCCATATTCTCTTCTCCCAATTCCGGCAATACGGCGGACACATAACTGTTGAACAAAATGTTCGGGGAAAACAATACAATCTGACGGGCATCAAGCACCCCGCGCCCGCGGTACAGCAAGTAAGCGGCCCGCTGAAGCGCCGCGGATGTTTTCCCGCTTCCGGCGGCTCCCTGAACAATGAGATATTTGCTTTTTTCATCCCGGATGATTTCGTTCTGTTCTTTTTGGATGGTTGACACGATGTTTTTCATATGCTGTCCGGAATGGCCGCTCAGCACCTCTTGCAGCATTTCGTCACCAATCGTCATATCCGTGTTAAACATCGCTTTAAGCGTCCCGTTTTTAATGATAAACTGCCGCTTCAGTGTGATGTCTCCCTCTATCGTTTCTTCCGGAACTTCATAGCGGGCTTTTCCCGGGGAATATTGATAGTAAAGAGATGAGATGGGCGCGCGCCAATCATAAATGAGAAATTGCTCGTTGTTTTCATCCATCAAAGAAGTCAGCCCGATATAAACCCGCTCGGAAGAGGACTCCCCTTTTTCCGTAAAATCGACACGGCCGAAGTAAGGAGAGGTTTTCAGCTTTTGGATTTTTTGAAGCTGCCGGTATTGAAGCCGATGCGTCCGTTCACGTTCTGAAAGCATTTCCGCCTGCTGTTTAATGCTTGAAAATGTCTCAGCCGCTTCGTGGGCGTCATCCATATTCACGGTGACATCATCCCAAAACGTTTTTCTCAGCCCGACAATATCCTGCTTCAATCCGCCCGATGAGGCTTCAAGATGAGTTTGTTTCTGTTCCAGTTCCTTCATGACAAAATTGATTCTTTCCTGCTCTTCTTTCCACTCTTTATCACGTTTTGCCATCAGCGGCACCTCCGACATCAAGCTGACAAATCCGGCTTTCATCATACAAACATATATGCAACATATTATTCAGCATTATGGTCAAATACCCTTTTTCTTATCATATCGGGCGTATTTTTTATCAGAAGCCGTTATGAAAAAAAACCGATTTCTTTTGTGAAATCGGTTTTTTTACTGATCTATATGATAGGAACGATTCGGCAGGCGCCACCTGAACACATAACTGCAGATGCGGCATGCCACAAGCACAAGAAACAGCACATACAAACCGGCGGCATCCCCGGCCCAGCCGAGGCCCACGATTAACCCTCCGAGCGCGGCCCAGACTGCATAAATTTCCGCCTTGAGCACAAGCGGCTTCCTGCCCGCGAGCAAATCCCGTATGATGCCGCCCCCGCTGCCGGTCAGGACCGCTGCCGCAATCACCGCACTGAGCGGATGGCCCATTTTCACGGCATATAAAGCGCCTTGGATGGCAAACGCCGAAAGCCCGATGGCATCGGATAGGTTGCCCCATTTACTCCAA
The DNA here is from genome assembly GCF_026420705.1 of Bacillus sp. NEAU-CP5. Classification (NCBI taxonomy): domain Bacteria; kingdom Bacillati; phylum Bacillota; class Bacilli; order Caryophanales; family Bacillaceae; genus Bacillus; species Bacillus sp. NEAU-CP5. The sequence continues at coordinate 260,731 of NZ_JAPMOV010000003.1, forward strand.
TGTCTTAACAGCAGCTTCGGAAACAAAAAGACAATCGTAACTGATGCGAGAGCGATTTGAAAAAACGCGCCTTGCTCCCACAAGGCGGAGACCGGAACACCGATCAGCAGGTTTCGGATGGCTCCACCGCCGAAAGCCGTTACAATCCCCAAAATATATACGCCTAAAATATCATACTCCTCTTCCATCGCAACAATCGCTCCGCTGACCGCAAACGCAATGATGCCGATTACACTAAGCAGCTCCCAGGCCATTCCATATGCTCCTTTTTATTTGTTAAATTTTCTGACGACCATTAGATTTTATAATCGCTTTCTCTTAAAATCAACCTTATTTTTGAAAGATTCTGATTCCTAACCCGGGACAATCCCACCCGCAACGGCTGGGAGCAAGAACATTTACCTATTTTATACTATTTTGGGAGGTTTGTTGGAAGTTTCATTGAATACTTTCTCTAACAAAAAGGGGGTTATGAGATGAAAATCAGTTCACTTGTTTTTCCTGTTTTATTGGCCGCCGGATTAATTCCCGGCCTGCCGTCAGCCGAAAGCCATACGCATTCGCACACTCATGCGGAGCCGGCGAAAACGGTGTATACGGACCCGCTTCCGAAAGCGGATCATTTTAAAGATCTGAAGGGCCCGGTCCAAGTTGAACAGACGGTTGACACAAAAATTCTGGATGAAAACGGCAAGCAGGTCGGCACGAAACGATTTAATGCCAATGTCAGTCAGGATAAAGCCTCAACTAAAGCCAGCACGGGCTCTCAGAAGGTCAGAGTTTTGGCGGTGGCGGACGCTGAATACCGCGCCAAATACAGCGACTGGCAAACGCGAATCGTCCAGATCGTGGAGCAGGCGGATGTCGCTTTTAACCGTGATCACAACATTGATTTCGTCGTACAGGCCGTGCAGGCTTGGAATTCTTCCGGCTCAAACAGTTCTCAGATTTTATCGAATCTCCAAGGCAGCTTCAGAAATCAAAATTATCATTTTGTCGTCGGTTTTACCGCAAAATCAAGTTTTGACGCCGGCGGTATCGCGTATGTATATAACGGCAAACCGAGCGGCCCGGCTTTCAGCGTGAACCTTGATCAAGGAACGGCCAACACGGCGAAAGCGGCACAGCACGAGTTTTCCCATAACTTCGGACTTCAGCATGACGCCCAAGGCAGCGGCATCCGCTGCGTCATGAATTATGATTATGCCTATTCCGTTGATATTTGGGACAGCTCCCATAACAGACAGATTGCGACAAACAAAGCTTGGTACAAATAATAGAAAAAGAGCCGCTCCCTTGGAGCAGGCTCTTTATTTTGCCGTGCGTTCCGTTTTGACAAAACACATGCAGATAATAATGAGAATAAATGCCGTCAATGACAAGAAAGGAATGGTAATGAAACCGAACCAGTTAATATATTCAGATGAGCAAGGCACGCCGTAGACACACGGCTTGATGCCGCTGAAACCGGGCACCTTCTGCTCAAGGTAATGCATGATCGATATAAACGCGCCGATGACGGCCATCGGCAGCACGTATTTTTTCACGCGCGTGTCACCCTGGAAGGTGGCGATTCCTAAAATCAGGACAAGCGGGTACATGAGAATTCTTTGATACCAGCACAGCTCGCACGGTATGAATTTTCTGATCTCGCTGAAATATAGGCTGCCGAGCATGGCAACAAGAGCAATTACCCAAGAAGCATATAAAAATACGATTCTATTTTTCATTTTTCAGCTCTTTCTTAATCGTTTTTGAAATCTCATCATAATTAGAGAATTCTTTAATCACTTTGTTATTGACGTAAATCGTCGGTGTCGCCGTGATATTTAATTTATCATTCAGGTCAGTGTCAGCTTTCAGCTCTTTTGCGAAGGTTTCTTTATCAAGGTTTTCCTTCAGCTTGTCAGGATCAACCTTTTTCGCGGTGCTTTTGACCGTCTTTTCAAGCAATGCAGGCGTGACCCATTCCTGTTCGCTTGACGGCTGCTCTTCAAACAGCTTCTCATGGAAAGCCCAGAATGATGCCGGGTCTTCTTTCCACACTTCTTCTGAAGCAAGAGCCGCCAGACGCGAGCCGCTTCCGTGGTACATGACGTTCACAAATGAAAATTTCACGTCGCCTTTATCGATAAAATCTTTTTTGATTTTCGGAAAGATATCGCTGTTAAATACTTTGCATGACGGACATTTGTAATCTCCGAATTCAACTACCGTAACAGGCGCGCTGTCTTTGCCGAGCACGGGCTGTCCTTTAATGGAAGGCTGTTCGGCGACTGTTTCGCCCGCTTTTTCCGTTTGGTTGTTAATAATTACGATGACCGCAAATAAAACGACAACGATTAACGTCAGTATCACCGCAAATTTCGCAGACGATTGTTTCTTTTTCACTCAGACACCTCATTGTTTTTAAAATAAAAAAGAAGCGGATGCCGGATGGCCCGCTTCTCTATTTTACCAAGACAACCTTGTTTAAGAAAACCCTGAAAAACGAATTATCTTTGACAATTATTCCGCTTTCACTCTCATGACGCGCATCGCGTTGGCAACGGCGATCAGCGTGACGCCTACATCTGAAAAGACCGCTTCCCACATGGTGGCGAATCCGAATGCGCCAAGCAGGAGAAAAATGATTTTTACGCCTAAAGCAAATCCGATGTTCTGCCAGACGATCCGGCGTGTGCGGCGTGCAATCCGGATGGCTTCGGCTGCTTTTGACGGCTGGTCTGTCATCAGGACGACATCGGCCGCTTCGACGGCGGCATCAGAGCCGAGAGCCCCCATGGCAGCTCCGATGTCAGCTCTGGCAAGCACAGGCGTATCATTAATCCCGTCACCGACAAACATCAGTTTTTCATTCGGTGCAAGCGCCGCTTCAAGTTCTTCGACGCGGTCTACCTTGTCACCCGGCAAAAGCTCTGTGTACACGTCATCAATACCGAGCTCTCGGCCGACAGCTTCTCCGGTCTGCTTTGAATCACCCGTCAGCATCACTGTCCGCTTCACGCCGAGCACTTTTAAATTGGCAATGGCCTGTTTGGCGTCCTCTTTGATTTCATCGGCGATCACGATCGCCCCCGCATACTGCTGATCAACGGCGACATAGACGACGGTTCCGTTATTTTCAGCTGTACCGAAAGCGATTTGTTCTTTTGCCATCAGTTTTTGATTTCCGGCCAAAATCGTTGATCCGCCGGTTTTCACCCGAATGCCGTGTCCGGGTATTTCTTCATATTCTTCAATCTCGTCTGCCGCTAACGGTTGATTGTAAGCTTCACGGATGGAAGAAGCAATCGGATGATTGGAATGGACTTCTGCGAGCGCGGCCGCATGAAGCAGGCTGTCTTTTGTAAACCCTGCCGCCGGCTTGATATCAGTAACGGCGAAATTGCCTTTCGTTAAGGTTCCCGTTTTATCAAACACGGCGTATGCCACCTGATTGAGCGCTTCTAAATAGTTGCTGCCTTTCACGAGCACCCCTGCTTTAGACGCAGCTCCGATACCGCCGAAAAACCCGAGCGGAATGGAGACGACGAGTGCGCACGGACAAGAAATCACAAGGAAAATCAGCGCGCGGTACACCCAGTCGGAAAGCGCGGCTGAAGGCACGAGAAGCGGCGGTAAAAAGGCGAGAAGCACCGCAATAATGACAACGGCCGGTGTATAGTACTTGGCAAACTTCGTAATAAAGTTTTCCGTTTTCGCTTTACGTCCGGCCGCATTTTCGACCAGATCCAATATTTTTGACACGGCCGAGTCTTCATATCCTTTAGAGGTTTCAATATGAAGCACGCCGTTCTGATTCATAAATCCGGCCATCACATCTTGCCCCGGCTCCGCTTTTCTCGGCACGGATTCGCCCGTTAAAGCGGATGTATCAACCATCGAAGAACCGCTCAGCACCTTTCCGTCCAGCGGAATCCGTTCTCCGGGATTCACGACGATGACCTGTCCGACTTTGACGTCCTGCGGCGGAACGGCAGCCATGCCGTTTTCCGTTTTCACATTGGCGTACTCAGGACGGATGTCCAATAACGCGCTGATCGATTTTCTGGATCGGCTGACGGCCGCTCCCTGAAACAGTTCACCGATTTGGTAGAACAGCATGACCGCGACGCCTTCCGGATACTGATGAATCACAAATGCGCCGATCGTGGCAAGCGCCATCAGAAAATGCTCATCAAATACCTGGCCGCGGACAATGTTTTTTCCCGCTCTGGCTACGATATCGCCGCCGATGATCAAATATGAAACAAAAAAGAGCAGAAACTCAAGGACGGCGCCCGTGTGCGCGAAGTAAGCGATGACGGCCAAAACGGCTCCCGCTGCCAATCTCACTAACATCAGCTGCAGCTTTTTGCGGTATTCATCCTCGCCGGGTTTGTCTTCATGCTTCGAACGAACGGTCACATGAGGATCAATGGACTTTACTTTTTTCGCAACCTCATCTTTCATCCATTGCTCGTTTTTGCCGCCGGCTGAGACCGTGATGGTGCTTGCCGCAAAATTGACAGCACAGCCGTCTATGCCGTCAATGGCTTTTACGCCGTTTTCTATTTTTTTTGCACAGTTGCTGCAATCAAGTCCGTCTAATACAAATTCACCTTTGGCTGCTTTCATTTTCGACTCACCCTACTTTCCGTAATAGGATTCCCATAACATCAATACAGCTAAACGATTTTATATATATGAACATATACTCATATATTTGTTTTCTCTATTATATGCAGGCTTTGAATAAAGTGTCAATAAAAAAGACAAAACAGGTCTCAGCCCATTTTGTCTTTTTTCACCTTCTGTAAACGCAAAGCATTAAGCACGACCGATACTGAGCTGAACGCCATGGCAGCGCCTGCCACCCACGGGGCCAGAAAGCCGGACGCCGCAATCGGAATGCCGATGCTGTTGTATCCCAATGCCCAGCCTAAATTCTGCTTGATGTTTCTCATGGTCAGCCTGCTCATGCCGATGGCGTCGGCAATGCCGTTCAGGTCTCCGCGGATCAGCGTAATGTCCGCCGCTTCCATTGCGATATCGGTGCCGGTGCCGATGGCCATTCCGATATCGGCCACAGCCAGCGCCGGAGCATCATTGATGCCGTCACCGACCATCGCCACGCGCCGGCCTTCTTTTTGCAGTCGGGAAATTTCCGCCGCCTTTTGTTCGGGAAGCACTTCGGCGATCACGCTGCCGATGCCCGCGGCTTTTGCAATGGCCTCCGCGGTCTTTTTGTTGTCACCGGTCATCATGATGACGTCAAGCCCCATATCATTCAGACGTTTCACCGCGGCCGGAGATGTTTCCTTGATCGTATCGGCGACTGCGATAAGCCCCGCCGCTTTGCCGTCTGCCGCAATAATCATCACCGTTTTCCCTTCCGCCTCCAAGCGGGCCATGTGCGGAAGCAGCGCCTCATGTTCAATGTGTTCTGATTCCATCAGCCGTCTTGATCCGGCAAGAATCGTTCTGCCGTCAGCCTCTGCATAGATTCCGGAACCGATCCGGGCTTGGAACCGGGTGATTTTCGGGATGGCAATCCCCCGTTTTTCGGCTCCTGACACGATGGCTTCTCCAAGCGGGTGCTCTGATCCCGTTTCGGCGGCCGCCGCCAGCCGCAGGAGTTCCTCTTCGTTCATTCCCTCTGCCGGTACGGCATCTGTCAGAACCGGTCTGCCGTTTGTCACCGTTCCTGTTTTATCCAGTACGATTGTCGTCAGACGCTGGGTCTTTTCTAAATGCTCTCCGCCTTTAAAAAGAATGCCGAATTCAGCTGCGCGTCCGGAGCCCGCCATAATGCTCGTCGGAGTGGCGAGCCCGAGTGCGCACGGACAGGCAATGACAAGCACGGCGATGAATTTGCCGATCGCTTCAGAAAACTGTCCCGGCGCCGCCCATACATACCAAATGAGAAAAGTCAGCACGGCCAGCCCCAGCACAATCGGGACGAAAATGCCTGAAATGTGATCCGCGAGCCGCTGAATGGGGGCTTTTGATCCTTGGGCTTCTTCTACGATTTTAATAATGTGTGCAAGCGCGGTATCTTTCCCGACATTCACCGCTTTGATTTTGAGAAAGCCGTTTGCATTGATCGTCGCCCCGGTGACACTGCTTCCGGGAGACTTATCGACAGGCATGCTCTCTCCCGTAATCATCGATTCATCAATTGCGGAATGGCCTTCAATCACTTCGCCATCGACAGGGACGCGTTCTCCCGGTTTCACGTATACGATGTCCCCCGTCCGGACCTCGTCAATCGGAATCACCTGTACTTTCCCTTCCCGCTCAACCGCCGCCGTCTTCGCCTGAAGCTTCATTAACTTTTTAATCGCTTCTGATGAGCGGCCTTTCGCTTTCATCTCTAAAAGCTTTCCAAGCAAAATCAAAGTCAGCAAAATGGCGCTCGTTTCATAATAAAGCCCCTCAACATGTCCGTCTCGTCCGAGAGACGCAATCGTCATGTACAGGCTGTATGCGTAAGCAGCCGTCGTTCCGAGCGCAACGAGAACATCCATATTGGCGCTTTTGTTTCTCAGCGCCTTGTACGCTCCCATATAAAAAGGCCAGCCGATGACGAGCTGCACCGGGGTGGCAAGCGCGAATTGCAGCCACGGATTCATCAGGATATCCGGCATCCAGATAAAAGAAGTAAAAGAAAAATGGCTGACCATCGACCATAGAAGCGGAAAGGAGAGAACGGCAGAAAATATCAGCCTGATCAGCTGCTTTCGCTGCTCTTTCTCCTTTTGGGAAAATCCGCCGGCTCCATCAACCGCTTTCTTCTCGTCTAATCTGTAGCCGAGTTTTGCCACGGTCTCTTTCAGCTCTTTCGGTGTCACCTCTTTCGGATTGTATTCAACGGTGACCGTTTCCAGAGCGAAATTCACCGGTGCGCTGTCAACTCCCCCTATTTTGTTCAGGCGCTTTTCAATCCGGTTGGCGCAAGCGGCGCATGTCATGCCTTCAATCTGAAACTCGGCTTTTTCCGTCACAACATGGTAGCCGAGTTTTTCAATTTTTTCTTTTATGGCGCCAGCTTCGATTTTGTCAGGCTGATAGGAAATATTTGAGGTTTCAAGCGCAAGATTGACGGAAGCGTCATTGACGCCGTCCATCCGTTTCAGCCCTTTTTCAATTCTTGAAGCGCAGGCAGCGCATGTCATGCCCCCCACTTGAATGGTCATTTCTTTCGGTTCACTCAATGTCCTCATCTCTCTCCATAAACCCCATGGGGGTATAAATTTGATAAAAGAAAACCGCGCCCGTTTCCGCAGCGCGATAAATCCTATGCGACGTCATAACCTTGATCTTCAATCGCGTCTTTTATATCTGATACGGAGACTTTGTTCTCATCAAACGTCACATCCACCTGTCCGGCTTCCAATTTCACCTGAACCGCCGTCACTCCGTTCAGTTCTCCTACTCCGGTCTCTACTGCTTTGACGCAGTGCTGACAGGACATGCCTTCGACTTGCAGTGTTTTTTGTTCCATGATGATTCCCTCCACGTCTTGTTTTTTCTTCTTCATGTTACCATACCCCTGTAGGGTATTTCAAAACATTTTATTTTACGATTTTGCGATTTTTTTCACAACATCAAGCAGCTCGGCAATCGCCTGCTCCCCGTTTCCGCTCTCAATGGCGCCGGCTACGCAGTGATGGGCGTGATCTTCCAGCAGATGAAACGCGACTTTCTGCATGGCCGCCTGTACGGCTGAAATCTGCACGAGAATATCCACGCAGTATCGTTCGTTATCCACCATATTCTGAATGCCCCTGACCTGGCCTTCAATCCGTTTCAGCCGGTTCAGAATCTGGTCTTTTTCTTTGGCGCTTTTATGATTTAACGATTGATGCTCGGTATGTTTGTCCATTTTCCACCTCGGTTTTTTTCTTCGTTATCTTCATTATACAGACTTGAAAATCCGGTGTAAAAAATTTTCAACACACAAGTTTTACCAGTACTCCCGCGGGGTATATAATGTTATCACTTATCAAGAGGGGGAAACTCATTGAAAACGATACAGGTTGGCATATTGGGATATGGTTTGTCGGGTAAAGTTTTTCATGCGCCGCTTTTGGACGTCCTTGATGATTATCAGATCAAAAAAGTCATGACCTCCAGAACGGAGGAGGTCAAACGTGATCTGCCGGGGGCTGAAGCCGTGCGCGCGATTGAAGACATTACCGGTGATCCTGACATTGATCTCGTCATCGTCACGACACCGAGCGGAATGCATTATGAATCAGCGATGAAATGCCTCCTGGCGGGAAAACACACCGTCGTGGAAAAACCGATGACGGCGACTTCAGCAGAAGCGGAGGAACTGAGAAGAACGGCTGAAGATAAAGGCGTCTTACTGAGCGTGTATCACAACCGGCGGTGGGACAATGACTTTTTAACAATACAAAAGCTGATTCGGGACGGGGCGCTTCAAGACATTCATACATATCAAGTCAACTACGATCTGTACAATCCGGTTGTACAAGAAAGATGGCGCGAAAAAAACGGACCCGCCACGGGAACGCTGTATGATCTCGGTTCACATATTATTGACCAGACACTTCTGCTTTTCGGAATGCCGGAATCCGTCACCGCACATGTGATGAAGCAGCGGGACAATAGTGAAACTGTTGATTGTTTTCTGGCCGCGCTCCATTACGGCAAGCTTCAGGTCATTCTTCAATCCGGCTCCATGAATGCGGCAAGCGGCCCGCGCTATCAGATTCACGGACGGAATGCAAGCTTTATCAAATACGGAATGGACGGACAGGAAGACGCGCTTTCAGCGGGCAAAAAGCCGGTTGACGACAGCTGGGGCGCCGATGATCCTGACAACTTCGGAGAGCTGACAACCGCAGCGGATGAAAAACGGCATACAGAAACAATCCCCTCTGAGAACGGCTCTTACCTTACGTACTACAAACTGCTGGCAGACAGCATCTTAAGCGGAAAACCGCTTCCCGTTACGGCAAAAGAAGGCATCGATGTCATCCGTGTCATTGAAGCGGCGATGAAAAGCAGCGAACAAAAACGGACGATTGCCCTTTAATATGAAAAACCTCCCAGCCGTACGGCGGGGAGGTTTTTTTTAAGATCAGAATGATTTTCCGGCTTCTTTCGCGCGGGTAATCGCATCTTCTTTAATTTGCTGTGCTTTATTCGGTTCAGCATTATGGCCTTCAACGATTAATCCGTCAAAAGAAGGAACGCCGAAGAAGTTCATCATGATGCCGATGTAACGGTGGCCCATTTCCATGTCAGCCGCCGGCCCTTCGGAGTAATAGCCTCCGCGCGCCTGAATGTGGAGCGCTTTTTTGTCAGTCAACAGACCGATCGGGCCTTGCTCTGTATATTTGAATGATTTTCCGGCTACAGCCACAGAATCAAGGTACGCTTTCATAACAGGCGGGAATGAGAAGTTCCAAAGCGGTGTGACGAATACGTATTTGTCAGCTGACGCGAATTGATCGCTCAGCTCGTTCAGACGGCCGACTTTCGCTTTTTCGTTTTCAGAAAGCTCTTCAAAACCTGTGCCGGATTGAAGTTTTCCCCAGCCGCTGAATACATCCGCGTCGATATGAGGAATGTTCTCTTTGTAAAGGTCGATATGTACAACCTCATCATTCGGGTTTGATTCTTTATAAGAATCGATAAACGCTTTTCCTGTCGCCATACTGTAAGATGTCTTTTCATCATGAGGATGAGCAGTGATATAAAGTACTTTTGCCATTGTAAACAGCCCTTTCGTTTTCAGATTACACACACATTTATTATGAAATATGAATGTTTTTTTATACTGATCAGTTCTGTAATAATTATAGTTACAAAAAAATCTTTTAGCAACAATAATATCTTGAAATCAGTATATTTTTTTAAAAAAGGCTGTAATGACGGGAATGGCAAGCAGCAGAAAAAGCAGAAACCTCAGTTTCTGCTCAAAATCGGATTGGGTCTGCAGGCCGGAATATCCAATCCGAGATTCCCCCGCAGTGTATCGGCCGGATAGCTTTTTCGGTACAGCCCCTTTTCCTGGAGGATCGGTATGACTTGATCTACAAAGGCTTCAAGCATGCCCGGGATGTCAGAGTGAATGATGAACCCGTCCGCCGCTTCCCGCTGAAACCATGTTTCAATTAATGATGCCACACGTTCCGATGTGCCGATAAAATGGGTTCGCGGAAACGCGGCTTCGCGCGCCACTTGACGCAGCGTAAGATTCCGGGCTTTCGCCTCTCTTTTGATACGGTCTGTCGTGCTTTGAAACGCGTTTTTCCCGACGTCGCCCAAATCAGGAAACGGCTCATCCAGCGGAAAACGGCTCAGATCATAATCGTCAAAAAATCTGGCCACATATTTAACGGCGTTCTCTATCGGAATCAGCTCGGCGAATTCTTGGTATTTCGCTTCCGCTTCTTCTTGTGAGCCGGCTATAATCGGACTGATTCCCGGAAAAATCCGCAGCTTGGAAGCGTCCCGGCCGTAATCCGCCGCCCGCTTCTTCACATCATCATAAAAAGCCTTCGTTTCCTCAAGTGAATTGGAGTGCGTAAAGACTGCATCTGCATTCCTCGCGGCAAACGACCGGCCGGTTTCTGAAGACCCCGCTTGGAAAACGACCGGCTCTCCCTGTTTGGATCGGCCGATATTCAGCGGGCCCTCCACTTGAAAATACTCGCCTTTGTGATACAGGCGATGCAGTTTGTCAGGGTCAAAAAACTGCCCGGTTTCTTTGTTGCGGACGAAGGCATCTTCTTCCCAGGAATTCCACAGACCGCGCACCACGTCCACATGTTCCTGGGCGATGGCGTAGCGCCGGCTGTGGTCGGGAAGGCTTTCTTTGCTGTGATTGCGCGCGGCTCCCGCCTGCGGAGAGGTGACGAGATTCCAGCCCGCCCGGCCGCCGCTGATATGGTCAAGAGACATCAGCTGTCTTGCGATGGTGAACGGCTCAGTGAACGATGTGGAAAATGTGCCGATTAAACCAAGATGGGTTGTAGAGGCGGCAAGCGCCGATAAGATAGTGATCGGCTCAAACCGATTTAAGAAATGCGGGATGGACTTTTCAGAAATGAACAAGCCGTCCGCAATAAAAGCAAAGCTGAACAGCCCTCTTTCAGCAGTCTGCGCTTTTTGCCTGTAAAACGCCGCATTCGTGCTTGCTGTCGGATCGGCGTCGGGATGACGCCAGCCGTCCGTTGTGCCGCCGATACCGTGAATCATGGCTCCGAATTGAATAAGATCCGTCCGGCTCATTTTCTCTCCCCCTTTTTCCCCTCGTAATCGGCAAGCGCCCGTTCTACATGTTCAATGCCGACTTGAGTAACGGCCTGATACACACGGCTGTCACCGCTGCCGATTTCAACGACGGGAACATGACGGATGCCGTACTTCGTCTGCAGCACGTCACGCAATTCGTCCCGTTCTGTCACATCAATTGTTTCGTATGCAACGGCATTTTCCCGCAAATATCCTTTCACTTCATCGCAATAGGAGCAGCCCTGTTTGCTCCAGACCACAACGTTTACTTCATAACTCATGTTCATCCCTCCTATAATTGCGGGGCCGGCTGCACCGCTTCGCTTAACAGCCGGTAAGACAATCGTTTTTCCTCAGCGTTTTTGATAGGCGACAAAATCACAAAATCAGTAATGCTGTATTGAACGGATAATCGTCGCAGCTCGGCGGCAGTCTCTTCTTTTGTCCCGGCAATCACACCCGTCTTTTGTGTAATCAGCTTATACGGCTGCGTGACTTGTTCAAGAAACGCTTCCGCTTGTTCCCGGGAACCGACATTCACCTTTTTGCCGTCTTCGAGAATGATTTTGACCGACTCACGCGATACCACGTGTTTTTCCGCTTCTGCTTTTGTATGCGCGGTAAAGACCATCGGCGCAAGGTGAAACTCCGCCTTCGATCCTTTCGGCAGATGCTCGTCAAAGGCGTGGCGCGCTTTTTCTAACGCAGCCTCTTCACCGTTTATGAAATAGGCGAAAACGAAGGAAATGCCGAGTTTGGCCGCGGATATCGCGCTTTCCGCGCTGCCGCCGAGCAAAAAGAGGTCAGGCGCATACTCAGTATGCGGCGCCGGCCGCAATGACGCGTAGCGGTGCGAGTCCGGAAAATCATTTCGGATGAAATGAGTCAGCTCCTCAAGCTTTTCTTCAAATAAACGGGCGGGCTGGATAAGCTCCCGCTGCAGCGCATCGGTTGACAGCTGAAATCCGCCGGGCGCTTTGCCGACACCAAGCGCCACACGGCCGGGAGCAAGAGCGGACAGAACCCGGAACTGCTCTGCCACTTTATAAGGACTGTAATGCTGCAGCATCACCCCGCCGGACGCGAGACGGATTTTTTTCGTGCTTGCGGCAAGATACCCCAGAACAATTTCCGGCGCTGATCCCGCTATCTCTTCATTGTTATGATGCTCCGCCGCCCAGAAACGGTCATATCCGTATTGTTCGGCCTCCTGAGCCAATCTCACCGTTTGCCGCAAGGCTTCTTCTGCGGTTTGGTTTTCCGCGGTGACACTTTGGTCTAAAATGCTTAAACGAATCATACGACAGGCTCCTTTATGCGCTCTTTTATGTCATAACCGTAATCAGGCAGCACGCGGCGGAGGAACTTCTTCGTTCTTTCTTTTTTCGTCTTGTAAAAGACTTCCTCAGGCGTTCCTTGTTCCACGATTGCTCCTTCATCCATAAACACAATTTGGTCGGACACTCTTCTGGCGAATTCCATTTCATGAGTAACAATGATCATGGTGGCGCCGGTCCGCACAATGTTAAGCATCACCTCGAGCACCTCGCCGACAAGCTCCGGATCGAGGGCTGCGGTCGGTTCATCAAACAGCATCACATCAGGATGAATGGCAAGCGCCCTGGCAATTCCGACCCGCTGCTTTTGTCCTCCCGACAGCTGATTCGGATAGGCGTGCAATTTATCCTGAAGCCCCACCTTGGCCAGTTCCCGCTCGGCAATGGCGTACGCATCTGTTTTTTTCATTTTCCTTGCGATCGTCAGGCCTTCCATAACATTTTGAATCGCCGTTTTATGCGAAAACAAATGATATTGCTGAAAAACCATCGCCGTCTGTTTCCTCAGTCTGAGAATGTCTTTTTTGGCAGGCTTTTTGCAGTTAATGACTTCACCGTGCAGCGAAATGGCGCCCTCATCCGGCCGCTCAAGTAAATTAAGGCAGCGCAGAAAAGTGGTTTTCCCGGAACCGCTCGGGCCGATGATGGTCACGACTTCTCCTTTCCGGACACTTAAATTGATCCCCTTTAGCACGTGATGACCGCCAAAATGTTTCTGAATGTTTCGAATTTCGATCATAATGCGCCTCCTTGATATCTGGCTGCCCTTTTTTCCGCCAGACTGTTTACAGCTTCGAGAATCAGCGTTAATCCCCAATAAATCACGGCAGCCCCGATAAATGCTTCCAGAAATGCATAGTTATCGGATGCCGCAATCGTCGCCGTTCCTGTAATTTCAGGCACCGCAACAATGGTCGCGATGGAAGTGGTATGCAAAAAGCCGATGCCTATGTTGGTGAAGTTCGGCAGCGATATCATGAACGCCTGCGGCAGAACCACGCGCCAAATCATCTGGCCCCGCGTCAAGCCGATTGAATATGCCGCCTCCGCCTGCCCCGTATCGACGGCCATGATCCCGGAACGGAGAATTTCCGTCATATAAGCGCCTGCCGTTAATGACAGTGCCATGATGACAAACACGGCGACCGGAATCTGATTGGCCGACCAGCCGAGATGAAACGCGCGGCTGAATTGATCGGCAATCAGCGGAACCCCTAAATAAATCAGCATAATATGGAGAATCGCCGGGGTGCTGCGAAAAAAAGACACGTAAAACGATGAGCAGGCCAGCAGCCATTTGATGCGGAATATACGCACCGTGATATTGCCGAGAGCTATGAAAAATCCGGCAATAATCGGAATGACCGTCATTGCCAATGTAAGCGGAACGGTTTTCATCATTTGTTTGATCGCAGTGCCGATAAATGGAATATCCAGCTCCACTGTTCTCCCTCCTTTTCAGCCGTGCGCGCTCATGTCAAAAACCGTCACAAGGCGCGTCTCATCTTTCTTGATTCGTTTTTCGGCCCATCTGAAGACACATTCAAATAAAAGGGCGGCCGCATAATACAGAACAGAAAGCGAGATATACACTTCTAAAGAATGATTGCTCGATGTAATCAAGGTCTGTCCTCTGCCCGACATATCCATCACCCCGATCGAAAAAGCGAGTGATGTATCTTTTAAGAAACCGATCACCATATTTCCGATGTTGGGAAAGGCCTGCACAAGCGCCTGCGGCAGAATGATGCGCCGGAATGTCTGCCCCCCGTTCAGCCCGATGCTGAAAGCAGCCTCCGCCTGCCCGCGGTCGACGCTGTTCACACCTCCCCTGATGATTTCGGCCGCTCTTGCCGCGCTGCTCAGCGCGTACGTGGCGATGGCCGCATACAAAGGGTCCATTTTGGAGGTATCAATTCCGGCGAGCGCCGTGAGCGCCGGAATACCGTAAAATACAATGAACAGCTGCACCATGATGGGCGTTCCTCTGAAAAAAGAGATATACAGCTTCGCAAACTGATTCAAAACGGGAATGCGATAGATGCGGGGCAGCGCCAAAAGCAGCCCCAATAGAAAGCCGAACAGCAGAGACACCGCCAATATATACAGCGTGACGGGCAAATACCCGAGCAATGTCGGCACAAAGGACGCGATCATACTGATATCAAACGCTTTTTCCATTGCCGATCCCTCTCTTTTTCACTTAATATTGCTCCTTTGAATAATCCGCACCGAGCCACTTTTCACTCAGCTTTTTAAGCGTGCCGTCATCAATGATTTCCTGCAGGGCTTTATCAATGTCATCGCTCAGCGTTTGTTCATTTTTGTTAAACATAAAGAACACTTTGGCATTTGACAGCACCCCGCCGACCGTTTTTTCTTTGATCGCGCTCGTTTTGTTTTGGAAATCGACGGCAAACGGCGTAGAAATCGTCGCATCGGCGCGGCCGGATTTCAGCTGATTGGCCGCATCGTTGGAGCCTTGGCCGGCATAAGAAATTTCAAACGGACTGCCGTGTTTTTCATTCCATTTTTTCAGCACAAGCGCGCCGTTTGACGTCGGACTCGTAATGACCCGCTTTCCTTTCAAGTCATCAATGCCGTGAATGTTCCCGTTTTCTTGAAGCACCGTGATTTTCAGCGGGAAGTTGTTATACGCGACTTGATTGAACAGAAATTTTTTCTCCCGTTCGGCGCTTTTCTCCATTTGATGGGCTACGATATCGACTTTATGCTGGCCGAGGCTGACAAGCAGGTTGGAGAAATCCATCGTTTTAAAAGTGAAACGATAGTCCGGCAGGCGCCTGTCAAGCTCTTTCACCAGCTCAACGTCGTAGCCCGTCAATTTGCCTTTATCGTCAATAAAGCAAATATTCGGAAATTGAGTTCCCGTGCCGACCGTAATGTTCTTCACGTTTTTCTGATTGCCTGATGCCGCCTCCCCGCCCGCGCCGCAGGCTGATAACGCCGCCGTTGCGGCAATTGTTAATGACATGACCGCCAGTCTTATTTTCATGTGATCGCCCCGTTTTCTGCTTCAATTATTTCGTGAAACTTGATTTTGAATAATCCGCGCCGAGCCATTTTTCACTCAGCCTTTTCAATGTGCCGTCCTTCTCCAGCTTTTGAATCGCCCGATCCGTATCGTCCGCCAGGGTTTGGCTGTTTTTATTGAACATAAAATACACCTCGGTATCCAGCAGCACATCACCGACCGTCTTTTGTTTGAACGCGTGCGTCTTATTTTGAAAATCGACGGCAAACGGCGTGGATACGGTGGCGTCAGCGCGTCCTGTCTCCATTTGGTTTGCTGTATCACTGCTGCCCTGCCCGGCGTATTTCAAATGTATCGGGCTGCCGTGGGTTTTGTTGTATGCCGTCATATAATCCGCCGCGTTTGACGTCGCGCCGACGATGACGGTTTTCCCTTTTAAATCCCGGAGCGTGTGTATCGCGTCATTATCCGCCTTCACCGTGATGTACATCGGCGAGTAGTTATACGGGATTTTGTGATACAAAAAGCGTTTCTCCCGTTCCTTATTTTTCGCCATATTGTGCGCGATCACGTCAATTTTCCGGTTTCCGAGACTTGTAAGCAGATTCGAAAAATCCATCGTCTTAAAGACAAATTTGTATTGCGGCAGCTGTTTATCAATGGCTTTCATCACTTCAATGTCATAGCCGGTCAGCTCGCCTTTTTCATCCATAAAAGCAATGTTCGGAAAATCAGTTCCCGTGCCGACAATGACGGTCTGCACGCCGCTCCCCGCTTTTGTGCTTTCTCCTTGCCCGCACCCGGCCAGCACGCCGAGCAGCAGAAGCAGACAGCCGGCTCTGATCCGTTTTTTTATCATTGCGCCCAGCTCGGTGTGCCTAACAGCGACGCGTCAAACCGCTCCGGTATGAGCACCTTTCTCATCATGACTCCGATGTCTCCGTCTTTCTCCTGCTCAAAATACACTTCATACCCCCTCCGTCTGTACATATCTACAAGCCAGGGATGCTTGCGCGCCGAAGTGCCGAGCGTGATGGCCGGGGCCTTCAGCGTATCCCGCAGCACGTGTTCCTCCACATAAGTCAAAAGTTTGCTGCCGATGCCCTGCCCCTTCAGCTCAGGAAGCGTCGCAAACCACCAGACGAACGGATATTTTGACGGAGGCGTGTCACTCTCCCACGGAAAACGGATCGTAATGGTTGAAAGAAGCCGTCCGTCCCGTTCGAGCACGACGGCTGAATGATTTTCAATATTTTCTGTTACCATATCGATGTCGGCCCGCGCCGACGGCCAGTCAATCTCCAAATTGCGGATCGGCTGAAACGCGCTGTACAGCAGCTCTAAAAACTCCGGCGCATCCTTTTTCTCAGCCAATCGAAATATGTCTTCACTCATTCCGGTCACTCTCCCCGCAAAAATATATAATTCCAATTTGTTTACTAAGCTTTGATTGTTTATACTATAAAGCAAACTGATTTATTTGACTAATCAAAAAAAGTAAAGGAAAGGTTCAAGAAAATTAATGAACAGCCGGGAGGGGATTTCGTTGGAATTACGCACCATTAAAACGTTCCATACGATCGTACAGTCAGGCAGCTTTTATAAAGCCGCCGAAATTCTGAACTACTCACAGCCGACGATTTCAATGCGGATTAAACAGCTGGAACAGGATGTAGGCGCGCAGCTGTTTGAACGGGGAAAGAAGCTGAAGCTGACAAGGGCGGGGCGGCTGTTTCATGAGCGGGCCGGGCAGCTTCTCGCGCAATACGAGGTGCTTGACCATACTCTGGCCGACATCAGACAGGGGCAGGCCGGCCTTATTCACATCGGCATATCCGAACCGACGGCAAGCCTGATCTTCCCTGCCGTACTGCGGGGGTTTTTAGATGATTATCCTGACATGTCGGTCAATGTCAGCGTGGATGATGCCAATACATGCAGCCGCAAACTGCTGGAGGGCGCCATTGATTTTGCCGTATGCGGCGAGCCGGAGCTGATTCTGGAGAATTATTTCGATCCGTTTTTCCATGACTCGCTCAATGTCATCGTGTCCGACAGACATCCCCTTGCCGCCAAAGCAAGCATCAATCTCGAAGACTTAGAAAATGAATGCCTGATTTTTACGCCCGCCAATTGCCCGATCCGGATTCAAATTGAACAGCACCTGCAGCGGTCCATCGGCAGCCGCTATCGAAAAATGGAGCTGACCAGCAGCATGGCTCACCAATACTATGTCAGGGAAAATATCGGCGTCTCAATCTTTACGGCGACGGCGCACTCAGAACCGATCGAGGGCACGAAGGTCATTCCGATCCATAACTTAACAATTTCACCGCCGGTCGGGCTGTTGACAAACCAGAAAGAAGAGCATTTTGACTGTGCCACAAAAGATTTAATCAGCAGGATCATCGGCCGGTTTTCAGCGTGATCCGCATTACAAAAACCCCCGCCACTTTGCGGGGGTTTTTGTATATTCATCTTATATAATGCTCCGCACCAAGCCGCCGTCGATCCGCAATGCAGATCCGTTAATGGCAGACGACAGCGGGCTGCTTAAAAAGGCGACAAAGTGGGCGATTTCTTCCGGACGGATCAATCGCTGAATGATCGACGTCGGACGATTCTCCTTCATAAATCGTCTCTCCGCCTCCGCCGCGGTCAGGTTTTCACCGGGATAAAGCGACTCGAGCATTGTTTCGACGCCCTCTGTTTTCGTGGAGCCGGGCATGACCGTATTCACCGTCACATTCGTCCCTTCCGTGAGCTCGGCCAGACTGCGTGACAGCGACAGCTGCGTTGTTTTCGTAGCGCTGTAATGGGCCATTTCCTGAGAAGGCATGACGGCCGCTTCACTCGCGATAAAAATCACCCGCCCTTCCTTCCGTTCAATCATCCGCTTTGCATACCGGCGTGTCAGCCTCACGCCGCTCATGATATTCACCTCGAAAAACCGGAGCCACTCTTCGTCAGGAATATCAAAGTATTCCGCAGGTTCAAAGATTCCTAAATTGTTGACGAGAATATCCACATCAGGGTACTGCTGAAAAATCGCGCCGCATCCTTCCGCCGTGCCTAAATCAAATGCGGCCGGATAGAGACGGGCATCCGGCGTCTGTTTCTCTAGTTCCCGGATCGTTTCGTTCACCTTTTCTTCACGGCGTCCGTTAATGATCACAGCCGCACCTTCTGCAATCAGCGAAGCCGCAATCGCCTTCCCGATGCCTGACGTAGATCCCGTCACAAGCGCCGTCTTTCCTTTCAACTGCAAATCCATCATCCATTCCTCCCTATCGCAAGTCTCTTCTTATATATGGACAGAAATCGAAAGCCTGAAACCTTCCGTCCCTATTATCGGATAGAAAAATGGATGAGGGGAAGTACGCACCTTTTAGTGCCTGTCCGTTGTCCCGGCTGACGGCTGATCGATTTGAATGACAAACCGATTACCTAACTCTTCTTGAGCCTCTTGAAACAGCTCCAAGACATCATCAGCATCCAAACCCAATTCCTTCTGACTGATCTCAAAATTCTTCCACACCAAAGTCAGCGGAAGTTCTATCCAGCCTGTCAGACAATCCCACAAGGCATTCAGATTTTCACCATAAAAGTCCGGGAAATCTAATTGATCTTTTAAGATTCGGTGTAAAGCTTCTGTGCTTGTAACATCTTTTCCGTCTATGATGACGATTTCCATTTACATTCACTCCTTGATTTTTCGGCATGAAAAAAACCGCAGTGCGTCATGTGACAGCACTGCGGTTCCTCTGTTATGTATGGAGACGGTGGGAGTCGAACCCACGTCCAGAAACATCGATTACTTAAGCGTCTACGAGCGTAGCCTGCATATTTCGTGTTTCACTCGTCTTCATGCCTGCGGGCGGGCCTTCCGAGAGCTAGTCTGTCAGTCTCTTCTTACGTTCTCAGACGGGAACGCAAGCGTAGCCTACTTGGATGTGCTCTTCACAGACACATAGGCAATGTCAGGAAGAGCTCGCTGCGTTTATTAGGCAGCTAGTGCTAAGTTTTGGTTAAAACTTTTAGTTTTGCCAGTTATATTTAGGTGCGTGTTAACGAGATCGCCTCTCGGCTCGCAGCTCAAGCTCGATCCATCCCTGTCGAATCCGTAACGTCCCCTTGTTAAGGGTATACGGGAGATCTATCAAGCTCTTGCTCAACTGGCTGTACTGTTATTATACCATGATCACAGGCAAATTCAATTGGGAATATCTTCAATAAACAGCCTGTGAATCTGATGTGTGAACAGTATAGCACAGGGCATATCATCACATCAAGGCTCAGGCATCAGAAGCCTTTTTGTCTGTCTCTGAACGCTCTTTCGATTTCTCTTTTGGCGTCTTTTCGTTTTAAATCTTCACGTTTATCGTATGTTTTCTTCCCTTTTCCGAGGCCGATTAATACTTTGGCGAAGCCGTTTTTCAAGTACAGCTTCAGCGGCACGAGGGAATAGCCTTTCTCTTTCGTCAGGCCGATCAGCTTATTGATTTCTTTCCGGTGCATCAAAAGCTTTCTCGTCCGGAGCGGGTCGTGGTTATAGCGGTTTCCCTGCTCGTACGGGCTGATGTGCATGTTGTGGAGGAACACTTCGCCGCGCTCGATTTTCGCAAAGGAATCCTTCATGTTTACGCGGCCGGCGCGGATGGACTTAATCTCCGTTCCCTGCAGCACGATGCCTGTTTCATAGGTTTCTTCTATAAAGTAGTCATGATTTGCTTTTTTGTTTTGCGATAATACTTTGCCTGATCCTTTTGGCATGCCTTATCCTCCTCTCTCCGTAAAAACCGTTCATGTGTGCGATACGCTTTATTTTAGCAAATGGAGCGTTCCGCGACAATGAAAATGCGGCTTGCGAAAGAAAGCAAACAGAGCATTATGCCCCATTTGCTTTTCGCATTTACTTCTTCTTTTTGCGTTTTTGTTTCGGCGCGTTTTGGAAACCGCGTTTTTTCTTTTTCTTCTTCGGTTTTGTAAACCATTCCCCTTTTTCCTCCGATTTCGGCGGTGAAGCCGGGGTATTGCTGTTTAACACGCGTTTCCGCGCCGGTCTGCCTCGTTTTCTGCGGTCGCCTGTTGTTTCTCTCGGACGGCGGGTGCCTTTCATGCCGACAATTTCAAAGTCGATGTTTCTCTCATCTTTATTGACGTCGACGACTTTGACCGTGATTTCGTCTCCGATGCGGTAAACGTTGCCCGTGCGTTCACCGATCATGGCGAAATGCTGCTCGTCAAAACGGTAATAATCATCCGTCATAAAGCTGACGTGCACAAGCCCTTCAATCGTATTCGGCAGCTCGACGAACATTCCGAAATTCGTGACGGAACTGATCATGCCGTCAAATTCCTCGCCGATTTTATCAAGCATATATTCCGCTTTTTTCAGATCGTCCGTTTCCCGCTCGGCGTCAACGGCGCGCCGTTCCATCGTTGACGTATGATCAGCGATTTCCGGAAGGCGTTCGGCCCACTTTTCCTGAGTTGCTTCGTCCGATTGTCCGTTGATCAAATACGTTCTGATCAGCCTGTGAACGATTAAGTCAGGATAACGGCGGATCGGCGATGTGAAGTGCGTATAAAATTCAGTCGCCAGCCCGAAATGGCCCAGGCTTTGCGGGTCGTATTTCGCCTGCTTCATGGAACGGAGCATAACCGTTGAAATCACCGTTTCTTCCGGACGGTCCCGCACTTCATCAAGAATGCTTTGCAGCGCGCGCGGATGAATGTCTCCGGCTTTCCCTTTGACGATATAACCGAATGTCGTCACGAACTCCAGAAACTTTTGCAGTTTTTCGGCGTTCGGCTCTTCGTGAATCCGGTAAATAAACGGCACGTTCATCCAATGGAAGTGTTCGGCCACCGTTTCGTTTGCCACAAGCATGAATTCTTCGATCAGCTTTTCCGCTACTGAGCGCTCTCTGATGACGACGTCTTTTACGGCGCCTTCCTCATCGACGAGCACCTTCGCCTCTTTAAAATCAAAATCCACGGCGCCGCGGTCCATCCGTTTCGCCCGGAGAATTTCCGCCAGACGTTCCATGTCTTTAAACATCGGGACGAGCGGCTCATATCTTTCTTTCAGCTCGGCGTCGTCTTCTGTAAGGATCCGGTTGACATCTGAATAGGTCATTCTTTCCGTCGTTTTAATGACGCTTTGGAAGATCTCGTGCTCCGTCACCTGTCCCTGCTGGTTGATTGTCATTTCACAGGAAAGCGTCAGCCGGTCGACCTTCGGATTTAAAGAACAGATTCCGTTAGACAGTCTGTGCGGGATCATCGGAATGACCCGGTCAACCAAGTACACGCTTGTCCCTCTTTCCAGCGCTTCTTTATCAATCGGGGAATTCTCCGTGACGTAATGGCTGACATCGGCAATATGAACGCCGAGCTTGTAGCTGCCGTTATCAAGCTTTGTCACGGTGACGGCGTCATCCAGATCCTTCGCATCGGCGCCGTCAATGGTGACAATGACCTGATCGCGGAGATCACGGCGGTCTTTGATGTCTTTTTCATCGATGGTATCGGGCGTGCTTGTTGCCTGCTCCATCGCTTCAGCCGGAAAATCTCCCGGCAGGCCGTGCTTATGGATGATGGATAAAATATCGATGCCCGGATCATTTTTATGGCCGAGTATTTCAACGATTTCCCCTTCGGCGTTCATTCTGCCTTCAGGATAGCTTGTCAGTTTGACGACGACTTTATGGCCTTCCGCAGCGCCGTTATTGGCATGTTTCGGAATAAAAATATCACTCGTGATTTTCTTATCATCCGGGATGACAAAGCCGAAGCTTTTCGTTTCTGTATATGTGCCCACGACGCGGTCGATGCTTCTTTCCAGGATGCGGATGACCGTGCCTTCCTGTCTCGATCCGCTTGACTGGGAATTGAGCCGCACCATGACGATATCGCCGTTCATGGCCGTATTCAGCTCGTTCGGCGGAATAAACACGTCGCTTAAAGAGGTATCCTCCGGCAGCAGAAACGCGAAGCCCTTCGCATGCGCGGAAATTTTTCCTTTTACTAAATTCATTTTTTCCGGAAGCCCGTAGCGGTTGCTTCTGGTGCGGACGATCTGTCCCGTCTCCTCGAGCGCCACCAGCGCTTTTACCAGCTCTTTAAATTCATCGGCTTCCTTGATGTTCAGCATC
This sequence comes from Bacillus sp. NEAU-CP5, assembly GCF_026420705.1. Lineage (NCBI taxonomy): Bacteria > Bacillati > Bacillota > Bacilli > Caryophanales > Bacillaceae > Bacillus > Bacillus sp. NEAU-CP5. Next base: position 283,479 of record NZ_JAPMOV010000003.1, read on the forward strand.
TCCTCGAGTTCCTGAATGGTAAGGGGCTTGTACGCCTCTTCCTTCATAAACGCGAGAAGACGGTCCATAAACGCTTCTTTTTCCATTATTCGACCTCCTGTTTGTTACCAATCGAGTTTCTCTAAAAATTCGTACACATCCTGATGAACGAGGTCCCGTTCTTTATCGAGCGTAATGACATGGCCTGATTCTTCATACCATTTCAGCTGTTTGTCGTCCGTTTCCACCTCGTTGAAAATGATGTTCGCACTTTCTGTATTAATCATATGGTCATGCCGTGCCTGAACCACAAATGTCGGGGAATAGATCATGTCGACGTTTTTGCGCACATCGGCAATCAGCTCCTGGAGCGATTTGAGCGTATTCATCGGCGTTTTTTCAAACTCCTTCATTTCCTTTTCAATCTGCTCCGGCTGTTTTCCTTCGAATTTTTTATAATTGCGCGCGTAGGAGAGAACTCCTTCGTACATAACCTCTTCACTTTTAATGTGCATCGGCGCACACATAGGAACAATTCCCTTTATGGGTACAGTGTAACCCAATTTCAATGAAAAAACCCCGCCAAGCGACAGTCCGCACGCCGCAATGTTTTCATAGCCTTCAGACCGTAAATACTCATAACCGTCCATGACGTCTTTCCACCAATCTTCAGGTCCCGTATGTACCAGCTCTTCCGGCGGAACGCCGTGCCCTTTATATTGAGGCGCGTGACAAGTGTAGCCGCGCTCATTCAAGTAGCGGCCGAGCATTCTGACGTCTGCCGTATTTCCCGTAAATCCGTGCAGCAGAAGCACCGCTTTGTCTCCGCCTTTAAATGTAAATGGTTTTGGTGTCACAATTTTCATGCTCATAACCCCTTTTTTGCACATTCAATTTAGTTTTCCACAGTTTTGCGAGAAACAAACGCCGTCTCTCAACAAGAAAAAGGCCTGATATTAAATCAGACCTTATACAAACATTGCCTTATACGATATACGCCAGCGAAATCGTCAACACGAAAAACAAGACTGCCAGCACAACGGTTGTGCGGTGAAGAATCAGATCAAGGCCCCTTGCTTTCTGTTTTCCGAAAAGCTGCTCCGCCCCGCCTGAAATTGCACCCGATAAACCGGCGCTTTTGCTGGTTTGAAGCAATACGACAATAATAAGTGCAATACTGACGATAACCAATAAGGTAATCAATAATGTGTGCATCCCATACACCTCCAGACTGACTGGCCTACATTGCTTCTATTTTACATGAAAAACAAAGGCATGTCACGCCGTATCGGTGCACATCATGTCAGAAAAACGGAAATGCGTTTGAATCTTCCATCATCATTGACTTTTGTCAACAAAGTCGTAGTAAAAAAGATCTTCAAATTTCATGTCAAAGTAATAGAGCATTTTTCCGATGACCAGCTGGCCCGGCCTCCGCTCTCCATTCAGTACACGGCTCAGTGTGGCGGGAGATATTCCGATCTCCAGGGCGAGCTGGTTTAACGAGTAGTCATTATTGACCATATACTGCAGCACATAATCTCTTCTGATCTGTATCTTTTCGACCACTTTCTTCACCTTCCGTTCTGTCAAATACTTTCTTTCTTATACATAAGATACGGCTTTTGTTAACTTTTGTCAATACTTTTCCAGCCTGGCTATTCCCTTTAGTCAATAAACATACTAGAATATAAATAGACCGCGGGAGGGGGAGAGACTGTGGAAAGCTTCGGGAAACAATTGCGGACATTACGGGAAAAAAGGCATCTGACAGTGAATCAGCTGGCAACGTATTCAGGCGTCAGCGCCGCGGGAATCTCGCGGATTGAAAACGGCAAACGCGGGGTGCCGAAACCTGCAACCATTAAAAAGCTCGCAGATGCGTTAAAAATCCCGTATGAGGAACTGATGCAGACGGCGGGATACATAGAGACCGTCCAGGAAACGAGAGCCCCGTACGACACGGGCTGCACCTTGCTGGAAAAAGCCGAAACGTATGAGCTGCATGATTTATCCCTTTTGGAGCGGGAGAACTGGCGGCACCTGTCGAAAGAAGACTTGGTTCTGCTTGATAAATACTTTGCGTTCTTATCGGCGGAAGCCAAAAAAAGAACAAATGAAGACTCATGACTTTGCACATGTGAGGCGATCTTATTGAACACATTCGGAAAGCAATTAAGAGAGCTGCGCCGCGCCCGGAAGCTTACCGTCAATCAGCTTGCCGTCTATTCCGGCGTCAGCTCGGCGACCATTTCCAGAATTGAAAACGGGCACCGCGGCATTCCTAAACCCGCGACCATCAGAAAATTGGCGGACACATTAAAAATTCCGTACGAGGAGTTAATGGCGCGGGCCGGACACATCAAGGCATTTCAGGAGGAAATCCGTGAAACCTCCGAAAGCTATCAATCCATCTGCGCCATCTATCAGACCGCCGTTGACAGAGGCGCGGAGCATCTGCCGCTGTTTGACAGCAAAAAGTGGCAGCACTTCACAAAAGAAGATATTGAAAGCGTCAGCAAGTACTTTGATTTTATTGCGGCTGAAGCGAAAAAACGCTCCCCGGATTCCTCATCCTCTTTTTGATCCTCTCCTCAACTTAACAAGCGCCAGACGTACGTTCCCTCCGATTTTGCGGTATAATAGCAGAAGACGAGGTGAAAAAGCATGAACCAATCAGAAATGTGCCCCAGATTCGAAAAAGCGGTCGACATCCTAAGTAAACGCTGGGTGGCTCTAATCGTCTTTCAGTTATTGAACGGACAGCAGCGATTTAGCGAAATTGAAGCGGCGCTTCCGAATTTAAGCGGAAGAGTCTTGTCAGAACGTCTGAAAGAACTTGAAACAGAAGGTGTCATCAAACGGGATGTTATCCCCGAAACGCCTGTCCGCATTGAGTATTCTTTAACGGAAAAAGGCTGCGCATTAGCCCCTATTTTAGAGGAAATTTCCAAGTGGTCTTCAACATGGATTGATCCTTCCTGATAAACTCTTTTCCGCATAAGCGGCTGATCTCTCAAACGGACAGCCGTTTTTATTTTTGCTTTTTCTTAAACAGAAAAACAAGCCCTCAGGCGTGCAGGGCTTGTTTTTGTCTGACGCCTTCCAGCGGAATTCGAATCTCCGCCCGGGCTCCTCCAGACTCCTGATTTTCAAGTATTAATTCGCCGTGATGAAGATGTACGACGTGATGGGCGAATGTAAGCCCCATGCCGTGATGCCCCGCCGAATGTCTGCTTTTATCCTCCGTGTAAAAAAGCTGTGTCGCTCTTTTCAGCGCTTCCGGCGAGAACCCGCTTCCGCTGTCGGATACGGCAAGCTGGAGGGCGGAATCGGTGCACAGGACGTCCACGCGGATTTCCCCTCCTTCCGGCGTATAGTCGACGGCATTTGCCGCGATATTCATGACCGCCCTGTGGAGCAGCTCATGATCGATCGGCGCTTCTTTTCGGTCAATGCCCCGCTCACTGAGGACGAGATCAATCTGTTTCGGCCCCGCAAGCGCCGCTGCGTCACGATATATGTTTTGAGCCCACTCTTTGAGATCGGTATATTCCAGATGAACGGCAACTGCCTCCTCCGCTTTAGAAAGCTGAATCAGCTGCCCGACATATTGCTCGATTTTGTTTCCGGCATCAAGGATATACTGCGTGTATTCCGTCTGCTCTTCATCAGGTTCTGTTAACTGAAGCAGCTCGGCATTTCCTTTAATGATCGTTGCCGGAATTTTAATATCATGCGCAAGCGCGCCGATCTGTTCCTTCTTTATCCGCTCCGCCTCCCATTGCGCCGCCAGAGATGCCTGAAGTGCGTCTTTCATTTTCAGCAGAGAGTCAATGACATCGTCAAATTCCTTTATGCGCGGCCTTTTTGGATTGATATTTAAATTCTGTTTTTGAATGCTTGCCGTAATGGAGCTGAGTGTGCTGAAATGCCGTCTCAGCTGATTGGCGAATCGCGTCGTCACGATAAACACAGTTAAAAGAAGCAAAGAGATCAAAACCGCAAGACCCGTCCATTCATAATTCGGCAGATAGCGCCTTAGCAGCGGCGACTGAAATTCCGACCTGAGTGAATATTGGAGAACGCCATATTCATTTTTCCGATCAACCACCATGAATCCTTTTTGAGCATAATTAAAATACGGCTGATGCTGGATCTTTTTTCTGGCGCTGGCCGCGTCTTTTTCCGTCATCGTTCCTTTCGTCATCCGCTTTGTTTTTTTATCAAAAACGGCGTATGTCATACCATCGGGGATCATGTCTTCTGTTATCTTTTCCGCCGATTTCAGGCGGGGCTTGATCTGTTCCGCCTCATGCTCGCTGTAATTTGCCGGGAGGATCGCTCCGGCATTCAGGGCAATGGCATTTAAGGCGACGCATAATGCCGCCACCCCCATTGTGCTCAGACACAGTGTGATGGTAAATTTGACAAGCTCTTTGCGGATGCTGGATTTTCCTTTTGCTATTCCCATTTGTATCCGACACCCCACACCGTTTTGATCGGATCAGCCCCGTGTTCTTTACATTTTTTCCGGATGGTTCTGATAAACTCCGTAATGGTTGAATAGAGCGCATCGCCGTCCAAGCCGTACACTTCCTCGTAAATCTGCTCCCGTGAGAATGTTCTGTTTTTATGCTGTGCCAGAAATTCAACGATTTTATATTCGTTTTTCGTAAGAGGCAGTTTCCGGTCATCCATCCATACTTCTTTATTGTCAAAATCAAACATGAAGCCTGATATCAGCCGTTTCCTCTGATGCTTTTCCCGCCGTTCCCTTCTGACATGCGCGTTTACCCTTGCCATCAATTCCTGTACGCCGAACGGCTTTGTGATGTAATCATCAGCGCCTGTCATGAGGCCTTTCACAATGGATTCTTCGTCAGACTTTGCCGTTAAAAACAGGATCGGGCTGTCCACCAGCGGCCGAATCCGCCGGCAGAGTTCAATCCCGTCCGTTCCGGGCATCATGACATCAAGAAGAATCAAATCATAGCCTTGAAAAAAATCCAATGACTGATCTTCCGCTTTTTCGAGAATCGTTACTGTATGCTGATCACGCTGTAAAATGTTTCTGATCAGAACGAGAATATCTTTTTCATCATCAATTGCTAAAATGTTTGCCACCGGCCGAATCGCTCCTTGCCTTTATTCATATGAACGCCGCCCTTCCCATCTTCTGCACCAATAGAGGCCGGCCAGACATAATATCACTATAGAAAAATATAACATTATTTCTCCGAATCTCATATCGTATCTTACATAAGGGAGGAACTCTTTTTTGACTTTGTCAAAATGCAGCAGTCCTGCAAGGCCTGAAAGCCGCACGCTCCATGCCCACGGGAAAAAACGCCAGATGATATCGCCAAGTCCCGTATTCATGAGCGCCGCCATTAATAATCCCGCACCCCCTAAAAGCCCGGACGGTCCCATGCCGTACTGTATGCCGACAAAAAAAGAAATCATATAAAGCGGAATACTGCCGGCAATCAGCCACGCCCCTCCTTTTAAAAAGAGAAGATACGGGAGATCATTGATGTGAAGAACAAATTTCAACCCCGCCAAATAAAGACAGATGGCGAGACCTGCCGATAACACATTCAATAGGAGCAGCAAAAGCAGCTTGCCCGCAAAACTGACGATTTTCGAATGCGGAACCGCCAGCATCATCTGAAAATAACCCGCCTGTTCCTCGACGGAGGCAGACATGCCGCAGACAATACTGATGATTAAAGGGTATAAAACGGCAATCACGCTGAAAAACACACTGTACAGCATATAAGGCTCCTGAACCCTTCCATACATATACAAAAGGAAAAATCCCGCGCATAAAACCGGCGCCGCAGCATGCATCCATATGAGCGGCGTGCGCTTCATTTTTAATACATCGGCCCACATATATCTTAAAAGCACGGTCATGACCGGTTTCCCCCTTTTGAAAAAGACACGGCGGAAACAAAACTTATCGCGATAAAAGAAAGAATAGAAAGAATAATAGCCGGAATGATCACGTTTCCGTTTAATAAGCCGCTGTTTGCGGGAAGCGGAATTCCGTTCGGATGGATCCCGAGAATCGGTGACATCACCCGGACTGACCAGCTCCACGGACTCAGCCACCACAATGAGCCTGACGCCGGCACAATGCCTAAAACAAAGGCGGCGATCATATTGATGAGAATGACTGCCGTAAACCCGAACTGTCTGGCAATCCATAAGCAGAACGGAATTTCCCAAAGCGTAGACAGCCACAAAAGGGAGCTTGCTTCAATACCTTTCAGCTGAACCGCAGCAATTGCCGGAAACACAAGGCCAAGCAAAAACATGATGACTAAAAAGACGATTTGCGACAGGAGTGAATACAGCGCGATCAAGCTTATTTTTGAGAACCAAATGCTCTTCAAGTCAGCCGGCAGTGAGTACACCGCACGGTCATTCGCTGACTTTTTCTCTTTTTTAACAGATAAACCGCACATTAGAGCAATCATGAGCGGCATGAAAATAACCGCCCACCAATTGAACGTGCCCGTCATAAAATAGGCGGTATTCAGCAGAAAAGAAAAAGCCGTGTTCAGAAGAGGGATAAGAATGATCAGCTTTCTAATAAATGTTCTTTTAGATGTAAGATGTTCCGCCTGCATGTACTGAATCATTTCCCAGTCCCCGCTTTCTCCCGTGTTGATTTGACTACCTCCAGAAACAGCCGCTCCAGATCGTCTTCCCGGCTGATTTCTCCCTGATATCCTAAAACGCCGTCACTGATGATTCCGATATGGTCTGCGATCTGCTCGACTTCTGATAACAGGTGGCTTGATAAAATAACCGTTATTCCCTGTCCGGGCAGGGAGCGGATAAATTCCCGCAAATCCTGAATTCCCATCGGGTCCAATCCGTTTGTCGGCTCATCAAGAATTAAGAGCGACGGACGGTTTAATAATGCTAACGCAATGCCGAGACGCTGTTTCATCCCCATGGAAAATTGTCCGGCACGCTTTTTTCCGGTTCCCGTTAATCCCGTGATTTCCAGCACTTCCGCAATTCTTGAATCAGGCAGTCCGAGCATAACGCAGCGGACTTTCAGGTTTTCAGCGGCTGTCAGGTTGCTGTAAAGCGGCGGCGCTTCAATCAGGGAACCGATGCTTTTCAAATCTTCGCGCTTCCATGTATGTCCGTCGAACAGAACCTCGCCGGATGTTTGCTGCAGCATGCCGGTCAATATTTTAAGTGTCGTTGATTTTCCCGCGCCATTCGGACCGAGCAGGCCGTATATACTGTTACGCTTTACTGATAGAGACACATCAGCCACCGCCTGTTGTCTGCCGAATGATTTTTGCAGCTGTCTCGTTTCTAAGATGTTGCTCATTTGATTACCCCTCTGCTTTGTTATTTGATATGTAAGACTTTACAGCGCAGTTATCAAAATTTAATCAAGAAATCAAAAAAAAGCATCCTTCACGCGGAAGAATGCTTTTTTCATGAGGCTGAGCGTACGATCAGCTTTCTTTTTTGTTTTTTCACAGGGCTGAGGGCTCGTTCCAGCCACGCCATCAGCAGGTCTGCGGCTACCGCCATCAGCGCGGTCGGGATGGCGCCCGCCAGAATAATGGCGGTTCCGTTTGTCGCGTTCGACCCTCTGACGATCATATCGCCGAGGCCGCCCGCCCCGACGAAGGTGCCGATCGCCGTGATGCCGATGGCAATGACGAGCGCCGTTCGAAGACCCGCCATAATGACGGAAAGCGCAAGCGGCAGCTCCACCATACGAAGGATTTGGTATTTCGTCATACCCATCGCTTTTCCCGACTCGAGATAAGCGTGCTCGATATTGATAATGCCCGTGTGCGTATTTCTGAGAATCGGCAGCAGGGAATACAAAAACAAAGCCGTGATGACCGTATTGGCGCCGAGTCCCATGACGAGCATCAGGACGGCGAGCATCGCAAGCGCCGGAACGGTTTGAATCACGTTCGCCACAGCAAACACCCAACCGGCGAGACGCCCGTGCCTGGCTGTCACAATTCCGGCCGGAATGGCGAAAACGGCGGCGAAAACGACGCCGTACGCCGACATGAGAAAGTGCCGCCAGCACTCATACAGAACATAGCTGCCGTTTTGAGCGTAATACGTAAACAGCTCCTTCATCGTGTCCATCCGCACATCTCCTTTCCGTTATTCAAAGTAATGATGTTTTTCTAAATATTCCTTAGCCACGACGGACGGCTCTTTTAATCGGCCGTCAACTTCGTAATTCATTTTCTGCATCATCTTTGTATCAATCGCGCCGATCATTTGATTGATCACGCCCTCCAGTTCGGGATGCTCTTTTAATACATGATCCGGAACAACGGGTGAACAGTCATACGGAGGAAAGAACCGCTTATCATCCTTCAGCGTTTTCAGTCCGTAAGCGATGATTCTTCCGTCGGTGGAATAAGCTAGCGCGATATCCATCTTTCTGCTTTTCAGCGCGTCGTAAACGAGGCCGATCTGCATCGGATACGTGCCTTCAAATGACATTCCGTACGTTTTCATAAAATCCTGATATCCGTTGCCTCTCAGCTTCATCCAATAGTTATCTACGCCGAATTTCAGATGAGACGCTTCTTTTTTGACATCGGATACCGATTCCAAATGGTACTTGCGGGCAAGCTGTCCGGAAACGGTAAAGACGTATGTATTATCAAAGCCGTAAGAATCAAACCATTTCATGTCATATCTGTTTTGAAATTCACGCTGAACGAGCCGCAGCGCTTTTTCCGGGTCTTTTTCCGGCTCCATGCGAAGCGTCCCGGTCAGCGCGTCACCTGTATAGCGTGTAGCGGCGATATCAATATCACCGTTGATCAAGGATTGCTGCTGTACGGCATTGGAGCCGAGATTTTTAATAACGGATGTTTTTAACCCGCTGTGATGTTCGATCATCTGCCCGAGCATGCTCGCGATGATTTCTGATTCGGTCATGCTTTGCGCGCCGATTTTAATGGTATCCTCCGATGCGGTGCTCAACCCCGGGAGCGAGCATCCGCCAAGGAGCAGCATGCCGATACAGGCGATTGCGAGCAGCCGTTTTTTGCATCTATTCCCCATGAGAGACCTCCTCCTTATGAAGCATCCTTTATGCTCTTCAGCCCGTCAGGCGTGACTTTCCGTTCTGTCATCCCCAGCATATAATCGACAGCGGCCGCCAGCATTGTGACCGGAACAGCGCCTGCGATAATATACTCCGGCTGATAAAGGTTTAAGCCGATAAAAATGTAATCTCCCAGCCCGCCTCCGCCGATAAAGGAAGCGAGCGTCGCCCAGCCGATTAAATAAATCGAAGACGTCCGGATGCCCGCCATGATGACCGGAGCGGCAAGCGGGAGCTCTACAAGCCTGATCTGCTCCCATGCCGTCATGCCGATTCCTTTTCCCGATTCCAGAAGATGCCGATTGACGCCGAGAATCCCCGTATACGTGTTTCTGAGAATCGGCAGCATGGAATAGAAAAACAGCGCCGCAACGGCCGGGACCTTTCCTACGCCTAAAAGCGGAATAAAAAACGCAAGAATGGCAAGACTCGGCAAGGTTTGAATGATGTTGACGATGCCGATGACGGCGCCGGCTCCTCTTTTCATCCTCGTCAGCAGGACGCCGAGCGGAACGGCGGCGAGAATGCCCGCCATGACGGCGATTAATGAGATGTACAGATGCTCCCATGTTTTATAAAGCATCTCTCCTCCATTTGCCTGTAAAAATTGCACGGTCTGATTCATATCAATTGAAGCCTCCTCATGACATCACCGCGAGCTGTTTCTCTTCTCCCCAGATGGAGTCATAGACGATGTCAACGAGGCTTGCCCTTGTCACGATTCCCGTTAAACGGCCGGCTTCATCAAGGACCGGCACAAATTTCATACCTCTTTTTAAAATTTTATGGACGGCGTCGCGAAGCAGAGTGCCGCTTCTGACCGTGTACAGATCCCGTTCAAGTACTTCCGCGACGGTTACCGCCTGTCTTCGTTTGCGGTCAATCATCTCCACATCGACATAACCTTGGAGAACGTTCTTTTCATCAATGACGAGCAGCGAATCCACCCGCTCGGCACGCATCAGCTGAATGGCGGCTGACAGTGTTTTCTCAGGTGTTACCGTCACGGGATCGGGATTCATGATCTGCTCCACCCGTTCAATATCAGGGCTGGATGATTGGATCAGCCGTTCCTTGCCGATAAACTCCTCAACAAATTCATTCGCCGGAAATCTGAGAATCTCATCAGGCGTTCCGGCCTGGACGATTTCTCCCGCTTTCAGAATGACGATTCTGTCCGCAAGCTTGATGGCTTCGTCCATATCATGGGTAACAAATACGATGGTTTTATGTAAGGTTTTTTGCAGTTTTTTAAATTCTTCCTGAAGGGAATCTCTCGTAATCGGGTCAAGCGCCCCGAACGGTTCATCCATTAAGATGAGCGGCGGCTCTGCGGCAAGTGCCCGTAATACACCTATTCGCTGCTGCTGTCCTCCGCTCAGTTCATGAGGGTAACGGTCTAAATATTCAGGCCCCATATCGACGAGCTTTAAAAGCTCCCGCGCCCGTTCCTTCCGTTTTTCGGCAGGATGCTTTAAAAGCTTCGGAACGAGGGTAATGTTCTGCTGAATGGTCATATGCGGAAACAGCCCGATCTGCTGGATGACATAGCCGATGCTTCTTCTGAGTTCCACCGGGTCTTGTTCCATAATGTTTCGGCCCTCTATCAGGATTCTGCCTTCTGTGGGTTCAATTAAGCGGTTGATCATTTTCATCGTCGTCGTTTTGCCGCAGCCGCTCGGTCCGATAAAACAAATAAATTCACCTTTGGCGATATTCAGGTTGATGCTGTTGACGGCTTTTTTCCCGCCTTTATACATTTTCGAGACATTTTCTAATGTCAGCAAACACTCACACCTCCATGATTAAGTTTATTCAATTCGTTAAATTCAAATTTAACTTTTCAGACAATTGAACGTTTCCCATTATAAATTAAACTTTGTAAATTAAAAAGTTTACAATTTGTCCATATTATATATAAAGGTTGTGTAAGCACTGATTTACCCGTATTGACCGGCAAAGTTCTTCTTATTGCTCCGGATTACTGCCAGATTCTCTCGGAAGAGCATTTCCGCCGGTTTAAAAATGTGGTATATTGACATCGGAATTGCTGACTGAAAGGATTGAAACTGTTGGAGAAAGATCCGTTACACGTAATCGAACAAGCTGAAGATCATTTGATAGAACGAATCGCTGAAAATATGCATACATTCGGAATGCCCGCGACGGTGGGGCGCATTTTAGGCATTATTTATATGAACCGCAAGCCGATGACCTTAACTGAATTATCAGAAGCGACCGGCATGAGCAAGACGAGAATGAGTCAGGCGGTCCGTGAAATGCTTGACGTCAATCTGGCGGAAAAAGTGTTTGAAAAAGGCGTCCGCAAAGATTTATACGACGTCGAGCAGGATTATTACCAAACCTTTATTACGCTGTTTACGGCCACATGGAGCAAGGTCGTCAGCAAAAATAAAATGATGCATAAAAAGCTGAACCGCGAACTGACGGCCGTCCTTGAAAACGGCGTGCCGGAAGAAGCTGAGGAAAAAATCAACGAACTGCTGAAAGAATTAAAGGATTGGCTTGATTACTACAACTGGATCAGCCGCCTGATCGAGTTTTTTGAAAGCGAAGAAATTTTCAAGCATGTTCCGAAGCCATAAGAAAAAAACGCCCTGACCCGCAAGGCGTTTTTTTTCATGCCGCATTCGGCGCTTTGGTTCGTTTTTTCTTTCTCACCGGACTCAGCGCCCGCTCCAGCCATGCCATCACAAGATCTGCGATAACGGCCATCAGCGCTGTCGGAATGGCGCCGGCCAAAATAATCGCGGTTCCGTTCGTGGCGTTTGAGCCCCTGACAATAATGTCACCGAGTCCGCCCGCGCCGACAAACGTACCGATTGCCGTAATGCCGATCGCGATGACGAGCGCCGTCCGCAGCCCCGCCATGATGACGGAAAGCGCAAGCGGCAGCTCCACCATGCGGAGCACCTGAAATTTGGTCATGCCCATCGCTTTTCCCGATTCAAGATAAGCGTGTTCAATGCTGGCGATTCCCGTGTACGTATTCCGGATGATCGGAAGAAGCGAATATAAAAACAGCGACAAAATCACCGTATTGGCGCCGAGCCCCATGACGAGCATCAGCACCGCAAGCATCGCAAGCGCCGGCACGGTCTGAATCACGTTTGTCACCGCGAATACCCAGCCGCTTAATGTTCTGTACCTTGCAATGAAGATGCCGAGCGGAACCCCGACGATCGCCGCAAATAAAACGCCGTATACCGACATGAGAAAATGGCGGTAAAACTCCTGAAGCACATAGGCGCCGTTTTGAGAATAATAAGTGCCGAGCTGCTGCAGCACTTCCATTTGCCCCACCTCATTTCTTATTCAAAATAATGATGTTTCTCTAAAAATTCTTTAGCGACGACGGACGGTTCTTTCAGCTTGCCGTCCACCTCGTAATTCAATTCCTGCATCGTTTCCGTATCGATTTTGCCGATCAGTTTATTCACAATGCCCTTCAGTTCAGGATGCTGCTTCAGCACGCTGTCGGGAATGACCGGCGAACAGTCATACGGCGGGAAAAACTGCTTGTCGTCTTTTAAAATTTTCAGATCGTACGCTTTAATCCGTCCGTCCGTTGAATAGGCGAGGACGGCATCCATTTTCCCGTTTTTCACGGCATCGTATACAAGTCCGATCTGCATCGGATAGGTTGTGCCGAATTCAAAGCCGTACGTGTCGGTAAAGCCTTTATAGCCGTCACCTTTTCTTTTCAGCCACGCATTGTCTACACCGAGCTTAAATTGATCCGCATGCTTCTTAATATCGGACACTTTGTCTAAATGGTCTTTTTCCGCAAGTTCTTTCGTGACGGTAAAAGCGTATGTGTTCTCAAATCCGTAAGAATCAAACCATTTGTAATGGAAGCGTTTCTCAAATTCCTTCTGGACGATGGATAATGCTTTTTTCGGGTCTTTTTCCGCTTCCATGCCGAGGGTGCTCGTTAAATCCGTTCCCGAGTAGCGCGTCGCGGCGATATCGATTTCACCGCCGAGCATCGCCTGCTGCTGGACATAGTTCGATCCGAGGTTTTTAATTAATGCCGTATTCAAGTCTGTATTGTGTTCAATCATCTGTGCGATCATATTGGCGATAATTTCTGATTCCGTCATGCTTTGCGCCCCGATTTTGATCGTATCATCGGAAGCCCCGCTCAGTCCGGGAAGGGAACAGCCGCCTAGAAGCAGAGCAGCTGACAGCGCCAGTGCGCACATCCATCTCTTTTGGTTTCTTTTCAAAACAGCCAACTCCTTATGATACTTCCTTCAGTCCTTTCAGCCCTTTCGGCGTCACCTTCCGTTCCGTCGCCGCTAGCAGATAATCAATGATAATAGCTAAAATGGTGACCGGCACAGCGCCGCCGATAATATATTCAGGCTGATAGAGATTCAGGCCGATAAAAATATAGTCTCCGAGCCCGCCGCCCCCGATAAAGGAAGCAAGCGTCGCCCAGCCGATCAGATAAATGGTGGATGTGCGGATGCCCGCCATGATCACCGGAACCGCAAGCGGCAGTTCCACAAGCCTGATCTGCTCCCAGACCGTCATGCCGATGCCTTTTCCCGATTCCAGCAGATTTTTGTTTACGCCTTGAATGCCGGTATACGTGTTCCGGAGAATCGGCAGCACCGAATAGAAAAACAGCGCGACGATCGCGGGCACCTTTCCCACGCCTAACAGCGGGATAAAAAACGCCAGTATCGCGAGACTCGGCAAGGTCTGCACAATGTTGACGGCGCCGATGACGGCGCCTGCGCCCTTTTTCATTCTCGTCAGCGCCACTCCGAGCGGAACGGCGACGACAATGCCTAATATGACGGCGATGATCGAAATGTATAAATGCTCCCACGTTTTATATAACAGTTCTCCGCCGTTCGTCTGCAAAAACTTGATCAATTCATTCATTGTAAGCGTTCCTCCCCTTGTCAGCCTGTCACCAGCTGGTCTTCCTCGCCCCAGATTGAATCGTAAACGATGTCGACAAGGCTCGCTCGCGTGACAATTCCGACTAAATGCCTTTGTTCATCAACGACGGGTACATATTTCATTCCGCGCTTTAAAATTTTGCGTACGGTATCGCGCAGCAGTGTCCCCTGCTCGACCGTATACAGATCAGAGCGGAGCACGTCGCCGACGAGGCTCGCTTTTTTCCGGTTCTGATCAATGATTTCGACATCAACATATCCTTGCAGCACATTCAGGTCATCAACGACAAGCAGGGAATCGACACGGTGTTCCCGCATCACCTGTATCGCCTGCGAAAGCGTTTTGTCCGCCGTAACGGTGACAGGCTTTTTGTTCATCATCTGCTCGACGCGTTCAATATCCGGTCTTGATTGCAATAACCGTTCTTTGCCGATAAATTCTTCGACAAACTCATTAGCCGGATTCCGGAGAATGTCATCAGGAGTACCGGCCTGAACGATCTCTCCCGCTTTTAAAATGACGATCCGGTCAGCCAGCTTAATAGCTTCATCCATATCGTGGGTTACAAACACAATCGTTTTATTCAATGTTCTTTGCAGTTTTTTGAATTCTTCTTGAAGGGAATCCCGCGTAATCGGATCAAGCGCTCCGAACGGTTCATCCATAAGAATAAGAGGCGGTTCCGCTGCTAGGGCGCGCAGCACGCCGATTCTCTGCTGCTGTCCGCCGCTCAGCTCGTGAGGATAGCGGTCTAAATATTCCGGGCCCATATCGACGAGCTTCAAAAGCTCCCGCGCCCGTTCCTTCCGCTTTTGTTCCGGCCATTTCAGCAGTTTCGGCACGAGGGAAATGTTCTGCTGAATGGTCATATGAGGGAAAAGTCCGATCTGCTGAATGACGTAGCCGATTTTCCGTCTCAGCTCCACCGGGTCCTGCTCCATAATGTTTTCGCCATCGATAAAAATCTTTCCGGATGACGGCTCAATCAGTCTGTTAATCATTTTCATCGTCGTCGTTTTGCCGCAGCCGCTCGGCCCGATAAAACAAATAAACTCGCCTTTTTCGATATTTAAATCAATGCTGTTGACAGCTTTTTTTCCGCCTTTATAGACTTTCGATACATTTTCTAATCTCAGCAATCCGTGCACCTCCGAAGGGTTCCGTTATTTTTCTGAAAAGTATAATCTTTATTATAAGATGAAATTTGTAAAATAAAAAGTTTACAATGTGTTGAAATTATATACAATATACGTGTTTTTTCATGTTATCCCGCTGACAATGCGGATGTTCTTACAATCGCTCCCGATAGCTCGCATATCCTGCCGCATCATCTTTTTCATCAACTGTAAAAAATATGATATATTGTCAGCATGAAAAGCCAGTGAAGGGATGATCAGCCGTGGAAAAAAACGCTCTTGATATCATCGGGCATGCTGAAGAGCATCTCATTGAGAGAATCGCCGAGAATATGCATACATTCGGAATGCCGGCCACACTGGGACGTGTGCTCGGTATTATTTATATGAACCGCAAGCCGATGACGTTAAATGAGCTGTCAGAGGCAACCGGGATGAGCAAAACGAGGATGAGCCAGGTGGTCCGCGAAATGACCGATGCCAATCTGGCTGAAAAAGTGTTTGAAAAAGGCGTTCGCAAAGACCTTTATGACGTGGAGCGTGATTATTACCAGACGTTTATCTCCCTGTTTACGGCAAATTGGACAAAGGCGGTCAGCAAAAACAAAATGCTCTATAAAAAGCTGAACCGCGAGCTGACTGAGCTTCTGGAATCGGAAAATCTCAGTCCCGATATTAAAGAAAAAGCCCGTCAGCTTTTGGATGAACTGACGGATTGGCTCCATTATTATGACTGGCTGAGCCGTTTGATAGAATTTTTTGAGAGTGAAGAAGTGTTTCAGCATGTGCCGAAAATAGAAAAAAGCAGCACCCGAAGATAACCGGGCGCTGCTTTTTTAAGTCAGGAAACCAATATCGGGAACATGCCTTTCAGACCGGCGCCGATCATACCGATCGCCACCACCGCCAAAATCAGCCCCATCAGTCGGGTAATGACGTTCATTTCGGTTTTCCCGAGCTTATTGCTGATGAAAGATGAATAGTGAAAGAAGATGAACGTCATCGCGATGACGGCCGCAATGCCGATAAGCACGCTGATGTAATGGAAGATGCCGCCATGGCCGGCCGACAGACTCATCACCGTCGCGATCGTACCGGGTCCGGCGATAATCGGAATCGACAAAGGCGTCACAGATATATCGGCTTTCTCCTTGCTTTCCCCTTTCTCTTCATGATGAAGGGACTGTACATGAGATTTCTTCGCGTTCAGAAGATTATAAGCGATACCGAAAATAAAAATGCCGCCCGCGATACGTAAGGCATGAATGTTAATGTCAAACAGTTTAAAGATCAGATGGCCGAAGATTAAAAAAGCCGCCAAGATGATAAACGACAGCACGGAAGCCTTGCGCGCGATCGCTGTCCGTTCTTTCTCCGAGTACCCTTCCGTCAGTGAAAGAAAAATCGGCACGTTTCCGATGGGATTGGAGACTGCAAACAGTGAAATGAAGACATGAATGATGAATGAAAACATGCGTACCTCCTTATGACTTGCCGTTATTGAGTTATGTTTTGTTCTCCGCTGTTTCTTATGCATGGTTTTTACCCCGAGGTCTGCTTTTTATAACCTCAGCCGAACAATCCGGAAACAGAAAAAAACCGTCCTTGTAAGGACGGTTTTTTCTGTTTGTTATCTCCATAAGCCTTTTCCGAATTTCAACAGCCGATAAAGCATTTTCAATTTTTTTAGCATGCGTTAATTTCCTTTTTTACTCTGAATCAATGCGCCGAGAGACATGATATCTATCAGCTTCATTAAAATTCTACCATAATGGGTACTTTTTCTCTATTATCAATTCATAGAGAAAGTGATTTGTATATCTTTAGAAAACTCCGTTACATCCGCCCTATTTTCTTTTATAATGTAAATATTGAACAAAATCCCTATATTACTTGTAAAAGGAGTTTTAGAATGTATTGTTCTCAATGCGGCCATCAAACTGATGGCGGAAAGTTTTGTGAAAAATGCGGGGCGCCCCAGCCCGGGCAGGGAGGCGCAGGCCAAACGCAGGGCCAGGCCGCTCAGGCCGGCGCCGCGGCTAAGCAGGCTTCAAAGCAATTTGCCTTATTCGTGCTTGATGTGTTAAAGCGACCGTATCAAACATGTAAAACGACAGGCGGCGAACAGCTTGTCAGCAGCATCATCAACATGGTGCTTTTCTGCCTGGTGACGCCGATTATGTTTTATATTCTCCTATCAGACGGCTTTCGTGACATCAGTTTTACCGCGGTTGTGATCAAACCGGCGCTTACCTTTGCATTATGCGTTTTCTGCCTGTATCTCTTGATTTTTATCGCTTTAAAGGCCGGCGCCGCGCAGGTGTCATTTAAAGATTCGCTGTCCAGATTCGGGGCATTTTTGATTCCGTTTACAGCTATTTTGCTTCTTGCCCTCATTTTTATGCTGCTTCATACAACCGTTTGCTTTACCATTCTGGCTGTCGGTCTTTTAGGAGCGGCGTTTGCCGTGCCTCCGCTCATGCTGGCGAGCTATCAGCATCAGCTCACGGCTAAGGCCGATATCATTTATTCTGTTATCGTCATCTATTTGATCATTTGTGTAACGTTTCAATTCACGATTAAGCATTATATAAAAGAACTCATGAATTATTTCTTCTTTTAAAAACGGAAACCCCCGCCGCCTGATTGGCGCGGGGGTTTTTTATTGAATGGATGTTAAATAAATTCTTCCGTCTTTAACAACGCCGCCATACGTCCAATTGTATGTTCTGAGCTTCGGACTGCCGCCGGCTTTCGTAATATAAAACTCCTCGTACGTATGAATCGTCAGATGAGAGCCTTTCTGTGAAAAGCTTTTGACATTCACTTCATTAAATACTTCGGTCGTCCCCTCGCTGTGCAGTTTTTTGACCAGTTTCTGCTGATCTGCATACAAAGGGCTCCCCTCTTCTAAATTGCCCGCCATGATGGCAAAATTGTTAAGGCTGACGGCGCTTGATTGATTTGTCAGGTAATCAGTCATAAACGTTGTGACTTGCTCGTTTGTCACGCTGCCTGAAGCTGTGTTTCCTTTGGAAGATGCCCATGCTGATGTATAGGTTTTCGGCTGGTCGTTTTTTATTTTTTTTACATTTGTCCCAGAAGAATCTGAGGCAGGGTCAGCTTTTTCGAAAACCCATTTTTTATGTTTTGTATCATATGAGAGTACATAATGAAAGCTCGGCTCAGCCTCTTCCATATCAGGCTTCGTATTCCCGTCGAAATAAGCAGACTCATGAAGCTCTTTACCCGTAACAGTTACTTGCCAGCGGCTATTCTCTTGAGAAATCGCAAATGAATCCAGATCAAAGCTTGTCTCTTTATACTGATCCTTCAAAAAGGTGCCGGAACTCTTCATGCCGGATACCACTTCTTTCGTCTGCTCTTTCCAGGCGGAACCAGCCTCGGTCATCTGATCGGTATTTCCGTCTGCCATCGCTTTTGTATACTGCTTCGTTGTTTTGACAATCGTGTCCATGATTGTTTGTTGTGTATCTTGATCCGGGATAAGCGTTAAGTCCACATCAGTACTGTTGATCGGAACATCGGCAGTTTTCATTTTTCCCCAAGGAAAATCAGCCTCCACGGCGGCTGTCATGGAACCGTCAGTTAAGAGCGGACCGTATGTAACGGATGTAAACGGATCTTTATGGACGGACTTGCCGTTTATCAGCAGATCGCCTTTCGCGCTTTTGAAGCTGTCTGCCGGAGTGAATGTCACATCCTCGGCGTCTAACGGCAGGTCAAACTCAACATTCCGGCTGCCGGCCGCCTCTGCCTCTTGCTTTTTGACAACGTCAACCGTCTCATTTTTAAGCTTGGCTTCCGCCGTGTAGACACCCGGTGCATACGGACCGAAGAGTTGGGTTTCATCGGCTTTTTTGACCGTACCTGTTTTCTCGCTGTTGATATAAAGATCGGCGCCTTTATAATTGCTGGTGACGCGGAAATAAACCGGATCGACTTTCAATTCGTAATGGTCAAACAAAAGAAGGGTTTTACCCTCTTTTTTGACGTATACCGCATCTTTTTCTGATGAATTGCCGCGAAGCGATGCCAGCAGTTCATCGTGTTTCTTTGCGTATGCAAGGAGCGGTTTGACATTGGTCTCATTCAGCTTCAGTTTTTTGTCTGAAGGAGTGAGCAGGGCTGCGAGCTTTTTCGTGTCCCCGTCATGAACCGCCTGTTCGAATTGATCTGTGAGCCTTTTTTCAGATGTCAGCCAGGCTCCGGTTTTATATGCGGCAATCAATAAGATCAGCGCTGCGGCAATGCCGCCCCATATGAAGAGCGTTTTTTTAGGGATCGGCTTTCTTATTTGTGAAGCAGGTTCAGCCGCTCTTACAGCCGCCTGCCGCTCCAGCCGGCTTCCTTTCCCGATCGGTTTTCCGCATTCTTTACAGAAATGCGCCTCTTCGTTGTTCTGCTGGCCGCAATACTTACAAAAAAACATGACTTTCCTCCTATTCAATCTGCAAAACTTGTATAACTTTTCCTATGTTTCATATTTTATAATAAAGTAGAATGATTTTGGAGTTATTTTGAAAAAATAGCTGTCGATCATAACAGAGGAGGAGAAACGGACATGCAAAAACTGAGTATCCGAAAAGCCGCGGAGTCGGATGAAGCGCTGTATGAACTATTGCTGCTGGCCGATCCGTCGAGGGAGATTGTCGATGATTATCTTGTAAGAGGAGAATGCTATACGGCTTGGACGTCAGACGAGCTTGCAGGGGTTTACGTTTTATTGAAAACAAGGCCTAAAACGATAGAAATCGTAAACATCGCGGTAAAAGAATCGCTGCAGAACAGGGGATTCGGAAAACAGCTGGTGCAAGATGCCATTGAAAAAGCGAGACAATCGGGAGCTGACACGATTGAAATCGGCACCGGAAATTCCAGTATTCATCAGCTGTCACTCTATCAAAAATGCGGATTCCGCATTCAGGCTGTCGACCATGATTTTTTTATCAGGCATTATGATGAAGACATTTTTGAAAACGGCATTCAATGCCGGGATATGATAAGGCTTTATTTGGATTTATGATAAAAAGGGCGCCGGCTGAGATCGGCGCCCCTTCGTTTACCATTCAGACGGATTGATCCGCTTGTTTCTCTGTATTTCTTTGACTCCCTTGTCTGACTGAAAAAATAGCAAAAACGATCGTAAGGGTCAGTCCGACCCCCGCAAAAATATAATCCGCATTCATCAACAGCAGAAGCCCTGTGTAGACAGCGGCCGACAGCGGTTCACCCATTTTGACAATGGAAAAAATCAGTGCAAAGACCCTTCCGAAATATGCAGCCGGAACCGTCTTTTGGAAATACAGCACCGTTTGCACATCAATATACGAGATGATGATGCCAAGCACCAGGAAGATGATGCACTCAAACCCATGAAGGGGAAAAAACAGGAGCATAATGAGCAGTCCCGCTGCCGTTAACGTCCGCGGGTACAGCCGGTTCAAGCGTTTTGTATTCCATTTGAAAAATACGGCCAGATTGCCCAAAAGCATCCCCGCCTGAAACATTGAATACATGACGGCAAACCATACAGAATAGTTCTGCTGGAAACGCTCCACAGCAAGAATCGGCCCCATTACTGAAATAAGGCCGGCAATGACGAGATTTACGACGAAAAAGTATCCGACCGATGTCAGCCATGCCGCATTTCCTTTCAGCATTCTGTAACCGGATTTTACATCTTCAGTTCCGTTGCTTTTTTCATTGGGCTGTTCTGAAATACGAATGAACGCGATAAATGCCGCGGAGATAAAAAAAGCAGTTCCGTTTATGGCAAACAGCAGCCCGAACGGAATAGCCGCAATCATGATCCCGCTGATCAATTTTCCGACGATGAGTCCGATCAAGTCACTCGTATTGATCAGAGATGTCGCCTGATCAAGATGCTGTTTACGGACGAGCAGCGGAATGATCGCGACTTTCGCCGGCGCAAACAGCATCGATTGCAGAGATAGACAAAAGGCGCACACCCCGGCTATCCACACGGTTAATAAATCGTTCGCGCTGAGCACCGCCAAGAGGATCATGATGACGGCCCGGCCCGTATTGCACAAATACAAGATCGACTTTTTTCGGAATAAATCAATCAGCGGTCCCGCCAGCACGCCAAATGTCAACGGCACGAGTTCGATAAAAGAAATAACGCCGACAAGAATTTTGCTGCCGGTCAATTCCAGCACTAACAGCGGCAGAGCAATGAGCCAGACCCCATCCGCTGCTGAAGAAAACACCTGTGCACACCAAAGCTTTGCATAGTTCGGTGTTCGATATGTCATATCAGACCCTTTTTTGATCCTCGTCATCAGAAACACCGCCGAACCATTCCAGCGTTCTCCATGATTCCCGTCTTTCCGTATAATCCTCTTCCATCACCTCAAATACAATGCCGGTATCTTGATTCCGATAAAGCTCCTGCAAAGTATCTGCAGCCCGTCTCAGCAGCTCCTCAGCGACCGTCCCTTCACTCGGATGGCGGCCCTCAAAACAGCGGACGCCGCCATGCGGGAACGCAAGCTGGCGAAATGAGCTGAAGTGATAATGCTTAATGCTCTCTTTTATCGAAAGAAACTGAAAGAAATCGGGATATTTCAGCTGATCATTTCTGAACATAAGGGCGGAAGACAAGTGAGTCTGATAGGTAATCGCCCAATGGCACAGATCCCACGTAATACCGACATGCTTCAGATCCAGCTGCACCAGCTCTGTAAAATCCTCAGGATAAATGAAAATCGGATCAAAATCCTCTCCCAGATTCCCGATGATCGGAAGGTTTTCCACACCGATCCAAATGTCCGTCCCTTTCAGCCGCTCATCAAACTCCGCGAAAAACTCAACGATTTTTTTACGGTTTCCTTCCAGGTCATAGACTTGAAATTCCTCAACCGTCATAAATTGATTCGCATGAACGGTTATGCCTTTGGCGCCGTATTTCACAGCGAGCTCCGCAAAGTGATAAAGCTGTTTTTTGATGTGATCTTCATTCACATAATCGGCATGATCTGTCGGGAAATGCAGCGTCAATAATGAAGGATCAAGCTGTTTCGCATATTCCAGCGTCTGATTGAATGTTTTGAGATAATCCGCTTCCCCAAAGGAATGGCCGTCAAAAATATTCGCTTCCAGACCGTATCCCGCTTCCACCCATTTCTCATCGATTTGCTTCGGATCAAGTCCGAAAAACGGAATTTGAGCAATCATAGGACAGTCACCATGTTCCTCTCACAAGCATAAACGCTTCCGCAGCGGTAAAACCCGATTTTGCTCCCCACACACGGGCATTATGTTCGATCGCCTGCAAAGAGCGGGGATGAGGGAAGTCTCTGAGCTCGGAGCCGTAACACGCCATCGATTTCAATTTCGTTTCAAGCTCGTTTTCAATATTAACGAAGAAATTGGCATGAAACTGATCCTTCTGACAGTAATTCCATTCCGTCGAAGACAATGTTTCATAGGCAAAAACCCGTTTTACCGTATGACCGGGAAGCGGACGGGTTGCCGTCATGACCGCTCTGAATACGACGGAGTGATCAATATTAATGTCACCGCCGTACTGGGTATACACAATGTCAGGCTGAAAACGATTGATTTGTTTCTCCGCTTCCTTCACGACATCCAGCAAATCCATTGAATCCATTCTGTTATCAGGAAGGTTCAGCCTGACAAAATCATGGATGCCCAAAGTGCTGAGCGCCTGCTCCGTTTCTTGATTAGAATGCTGCATAACGGAATCTTCAGGCTTTTTGTAATCCGTTTTTCTTGATGATTTGCCTTCCGCCATAATGACTGCCGACACGCTGTCACCTTGGCGGACATGTTTGGCGAGCGTGCCGCCGACGCCGATAATTTCATCGTCGGGATGCGCTGCAAATACCATTACTTTCATCATATTGCCCTCCTTTGACTAACATTTCGGCTGTATCCGCTCCGCAGTTCATCAGCATATCAAGCATGGAGAGGTGAGGGATATGCTCCCCGAATAATTGAGGATAGCCAAAATGTCGGATCTGCTGATACTCAATGACAATTCCGTTTCTTTCAAAATCGCTTTCTATTAAATAGTCGGAACCCTGACTGCCTGAATAATAACGGTCCGCCCCCAGCTCCTGACAAAGCGCTAAAACAAAATCGCTTTTTTTCTCCTTCCGGCATTCAAGCTCAGAGACATAACAGAGCGGCGTTTCAATTCGGAGCTCTTCTCGGAAAAATTCAATGATGTGCATATTCAAATCATGGAGATATTCCCACTCCCGCTGATAGACATCTTGAAAAAAATGCTGGTACCGCTCAAAATAGGGAGCTTTCGCATAGTTCATTTTAATCGCCATCCAATGTTTTTTCCGCCAATCCTGTGTCTGGTCGATTTTCATATGCCGGAGCTCTATGTCTTTATATTGTTTCATCTGCAAAGGCACCGTCAGCCATCTGGGGCCTTGCGGCGTTTTGATTCTGTTGCGGTTGAGAAATCCTTTTTTCTCAAATTGAGCTGTGTCATGAATGGCAAACAGATCCGACTTATACATTTTTTCAAAAAAACCGTACCACGGCAGATAACTGGATTGATGGCCGCTTATTGTTTTCATTCCGGTTTCGTAAAAAGTCGGCATTGTTTTTCTTCAGCTCCCCAATATCGTTTCGGTCTTGCGATTTCTTTACTGTGTGAATAGCCAAAATCAGCCCATTGAAGCTTGCGGCAAATGGCGAATTGCAGGGCGTCACGCATCAATAAGTAAGAGGCCTGCGCTTTTTTTCCCGCCAGGCTGTTTATATTCTGCCAATAATAGAAATGAGAGCGGTCATAGAGAAAAATACTGCTGCTGATCAGCGTCTCATCCTGATATGCTCCGACCCAAAACATTCGGTCCGCAAACGTGTCAAGCAGCTTTTGGAAAAAGCCCTGGCTCAGCACATAAGCCGCGCCGATTGCCGACGTATGCTCTTTGTAGAGGTCATAAAACGCGCCAAGTTCTTTTCGCCCGATCAGCCGGGTGACAATATTCTCTTTTTCAGCGTATCTGACTGCCGTCCGGGCTTTTCCGGAAATGCCCGTCCAAAGTTCGTCAAACGTGTCCGGAAGCGTAAGGATCCGTGTTGCCTTTTCCGTCCACCCTTCCCCGATTTCTTCTGTAAAAGAAGTCTGACCGTACGGCAGCAGCATCCGGGATATGTTCCGGCCGAATATGGTCTGGATTTCACTTTGAAGCCATTCAAATGAGATGGGTCGATCTGAAATAACGCCGCCGTATCCGATCATATTGCCGGATAATACGCCCTTCTGTTCAAAAAGCGGAAGATAGATGACTTGTCCTCCGTCCGTTGTCAGTCTGACAGGGTGAAATGACGTGCCGGGAAGCTCTTCCATGAGGATTCCCCAATCATAGCTTTGAAACAATCCCGCCTGATACATGTCAGCGGCCCGATCCCATGCCTGGCGGGTCGTGTATACTGCTGTTTTTTGCATAGTTATCACCACTATTCAGTCTTATTCTTTTGCTCATAATATGATAAAACGGATTCGGCTATATATCTGACTTGCTCCTTTTGAAGAGGGGGTTTAAACGGCAGAGAAAGAACTCTCTTCCAAAGCGGGTCTTCCCCGCCTTCCCCCGCGTATGTTTCATAAATCGGAATACGTCCGAGGGGAAGATAGTTCCAGCATGTTTGGATGCCTCTTTCAGCTAAATAAACGGAACACCCGTACCGCTCTTCATCCCGGGAAAATACAATTGTTAAATAATTCAGATGTTCTCCTTCTTGGGGCTGGATCATTCTTATGCCGTTTGTTTCTCCCGCCTTTGCAAAGATTTCTCCCGCCGTCTCTAAGTTTCGGAGCGAAGCTGTTACAAGCTGATCCATACGTGAAAGCTGATCATCAATAATGGCTTCCCTTGCCGGATGCATGCGAAGCACGGGTACAACAGCCGGTTTATCCGGCAGAGCTTCGAGCTTTGTGGCTTTCATGGAAGGCATGGCGCCCGCTTTTCTAAACATATATGAAATAGGATGATGCCGTTTCCGTTTCATTACAGCTTGGATTCTTTGATTTCTGATATAAATTCGATAGTCAGCTGCCACTTGGCTGCGCTGTTCCATCGGGAGATTTGCTTTTTGCCGAAGCCATTCTTTCGGCGCGATTAACGCGCCGCCTCCGATACTCGCAAGCGGCTTTGAGGGGCCGAAGCTTAAAATGCCGAAATCACCCAAACCGCCGGCAAATGTATCCGCTTGTTTTGTAAACATGGCTTGAGCGGCATCATCAATGACAGCAATTCCGTTTTCCTTCGCCCAGTCAATGATAGCGGTATTTTCTCTCCGGCCGTATACATGCGTGAGGATAACCGCACACGTCTGCCTTGTCACTTTTTTTTTGACATCCTCAAACGATAAGGATAGCTGCTCATCCAGCTTCGCAAACACAGGCGCCGCACCGGATTGCAGCACGGCATCAATGACATTCGGGCAGCTGAAGGATGAGAAAATCACTTCTTTCCCCGGCCCGGCTCCCGAATAAGTTAATGCGAGCACCAGTGCCGCACTGCCGCTGGAGGTCAGCACAATCCCTTTCCCGTAACGTTTTTCCAGTTTTTCAGTCAGTCCGCTTTGTCCGGCAGTAAGCAAGTGTTTCACCGCGCGCAGACGGCCCCTGACGGAAAGCTGTCTGGGATAAACAGGATATTTGACCACTTCCGGGTTTTTAGGAAAGTGAAAGTTTGTGCTTGTGTCTCTCATTTTTAATGATCTCCAGGCCTTCATTCAGACTTACTTTCGGAGCGTAACCGAGCAAACGTTTCGCCTTCTCGATTGACGGCGCCCGTTTAAAAATCTCGATGTCTTTTCCCCTCACGCCGTCTTCGCCCAGCTTTTTAAACAGATAGTTATCCTTCTCTCTGCCTGAGAGCACATTGACTTTTTCAGCCAGTTCTTTTATCGTGATCGGCTGGTCGTTCCCGATATTGAAGTCTTCAAAGACGGCTCCTTCATGAACGAGAGCGAGATAAGTTCCGGTGACGATATCACTGATGTAGCTGAAGCAGCGTATTTGTCTGCCGTCCCCGTAAAGAGGCAGCTCAGAGCCGTTCTCGGCCAGGCTGAAAAACTTGTTGATGACAAAATCCTCGCGCTGTTTCGGCCCGTATACATTAAAGTACCGGACGACCCGAATATGAAGTTCGTCGGAAGCCTGTTCTCTCAAATATTCCTCTGATTGCAGTTTGGCTTTTCCGTAAGCCGATTTCGGAAGCTTTCTGCTTGTCTCGGTATAAGGAAAATCAGGTGAATCTCCGAACACTTCTGAACTCGATGAGAAAAGAAGTGTGCTGATTCCTAATTCACCGCATACCTCAGTGACGTTTTTCGTTCCTTCAAAATTGACCCGTATGACGTCTTCTTCATTGCTTCGGCAGCTGTCCACTCCGACCATTGCCGCCAAATGGACAACTGCATCCGCTCCCCCCAGTGATTCGCGTAGGGACGTCCGGTCAAGAATATCCGTTTGGCGGTATTCAGTGTCAAAAGCCGGCTTCTTTTGGTCTGCAATGATGGTGTGATAACCTTTAGCCTGTAATAATGCCGCCAGTTCGCTTCCGATAAAACCGGCTCCTCCGATAATCGCAATTTGTTTCATGATCCAACCTCCTGGCTGATAGTCAAAACTTCTTTTATAGACTTGACAATATAGCTGCAATCCTCATCTGATAACTGGCTGTAAAGAGGCAGTGATACGATCTCCCGGAAAACACGTTCAGTTACCGGAAGCTCGGCAGGAAAATGTTTTTTATAGTAAGGATGCAAATGCACGGGAATAAAGTGCACGCTCAGCCCGATTTGTTTTTCTTTCATTTTCTCAATAAACAGATCTCTGTCCATACCGCCGTTTTCTCGAATCCGCAAAATAAATAAATGCCATGAGTGCGTTATGCCGCTTGGAATGTCAGAAAGCGGAAGCGCCGCTTTGTCAGATTGGCCTGACAGTTCACGTACATAAAATTGAGCGATCTGTTCCCGTTTTTCTTGAATTTCGTTTGCGCGTTTCAATTGAACCAGACCGAGCGCGGCCTGAATATCCGTCATATTATATTTAAAGCCCGGCAGTAAAACGTCGTATCTCCAGCTGCCTTTTTCACCGTACCGGTTCCAGGCATTTTTTGTGATGCCGTGCCAGCCGTACAGCCTCGCTCTTTCTGCGGCCTGTTCGTCTTTCATGACGAGGGCTCCGCCTTCCCCCGTTGTAATATTTTTGGTGGCATAAAAGCTGAAGCACACAGCATCGCCGTGAGTGCCGATCATGCTTCCGTTATATTTTGTACCGAGCGCATGAGCGGCGTCTTCAATCAGATACAATCCGTTTTCTTTACAAATGGATTGCAAGTTTTCCAGATCAGCCGGATAGCCGGCAAAATGAACCGCAATTACCGCTTTTGTGCGCGGCGTTATTTTCTTCCTGACATCTTCAGGATCGGCACATAGACTTTTCTCGCATATATCCGCAAACACCGGAACGGCTCCGGCGTGCAGGATGACATTGACACTGGAACAGAACGTGAAGCTCGGCACGATGACTTCATCGCCTTCTCCCACCTCGAGCGCCAATAAAGCCATATGTAATGCAGCGGTGCCTGAATTACAGCTGATGACGTGTTCGGCTCCTATACATTCTCCCAGCTTTTTTTCAAAATCGATTACCTTCGGGCCTTTCGAAATCCAGCCCGATTGAATCGTTTCGGTTACGCTTGCGATTTCTTCGTTTGTCATATCAGGTCTGTGAAAAGAGATAAATCGATTACTAATGACCGTTCCCTCCTATAAAGTGACAACTCTGCAATTGTCGGCTGATTTTTCCTTACATACATTTCTTGTGTCAAAGATAATCGGTGAGACATCCTTCAAAATACTGTAGTCGATGACATCGTGATCTGTATGAATGATGATGACGTCGTACTGATTGATTTGTTCTTTTGTGAAAGGGACAGATTGTTTGCGGCTTCCGTCATTCAAGCGGATCTCGCTGATAAACGGATCATGGTAATCAATCGCGCATCCCTTGTCCATCAATTCTTCCATTATCGTAAACACTGAGGATTCACGCGGGTCATTTGTATTTTTTTTATAAGCGGCCCCTATTATTAAGATGCTGCATTTGTCTTTGCCCGACAGTTTCAAAGCATAGTCAGAGACAGAAATCGGCATGTTGGAATTGATTTCGTCCGCCAGATCAATTAATTTTGTCTGCAGCCCTTTTTCATTCGCGATCCATTTGAAGTAAAAAGGGTCAATCGGGATACAATGGCCTCCGACTCCGGGGCCCGGGATAAATTTTTGAAAGCCGAACGGCTTCGTGTCCGCCGCGCAGATGACTTCCCATATATCAATATCAAGTTCACGGCAATTAAGCGCCATTTCATTGATAAGAGCTATATTGACATAACGATAAGTATTCTCTAGGAGTTTAGCTGTTTCAGCTACTTCGGGTGAGGTGACCGGGTGAATGCTTGTAACAATGGTGCTGTAAAACGCTGAGGCAAGTTCTGTGCAAGTCTGTGTGGTTCCGCCGACTACTTTAGGAATATCTGAAACTTCATATTGCCTGTTGCCCGGATCGATTCTTTCCGGAGAATAAGCCGTAAAAAAGTCTGTTCCTATTTTCATGCCGCGGCTTGATGCCATTCTGTCGGCAATCTTTTTTTTCGTTGTTCCGGGATAGGTGGTGCTTTCTAAAATTAAAAGCTGATGCTGCCTTCCATAAGCGATCATGCTGTCAACTGCACTGTCGATGTAGGTTAAATCGGGGATCTTGTCTTTTTTGTTCAGGGGTGTCGGCACACATATCACAATGATGTCGCATTGTTGGATGAGCGACATGTCGGCGCTGATTTGAAAGCGTTTTGTTTGTAAAGCCGAGTTCAGTCTGTCGTCCTCTATATCTTGAATATGGCTGCTTCCGGCGGCTAACAAGGAAACCTTTTCACTGTTTTTGTCGAATCCGATAACATTGTATCCTTTATCGACACATTCCAGAGCAAGAGGAAATCCCACATATCCCATGCCTAACACGCCTACAATCGCCTGCTTCGTTTCAATTAGATGTAACAGCCGTTTTTGACCAAGGTTGCTGGCTTCTTTTGTGACAGTATTCATTTTTCGCCCCCTAATAGATAGAAAAGAGTATTGTTTTTTACAATTTAAAACAAATATCGATCGATACCGCAATTATAACAAAAGTTAAAATTTGATAAATGAGTTTTACATCCTTTTATAAATTAGGTATTATATATTTATTTTTCTTTTATTTGTAAAATAAAATCCTGTCAAATGGTATATATCTGGTAACGAGTGAGAAAATCTCCCTTAATTGAGAGAATATACAGAAAATAATATAAAAAAACAGGCCGAAGCCTGTTTTTTTATTCTTTCACTGCCTCAGATACAGCCGCGGAAACGAGTGCTCCCGCTTTCTCTAATCGTTCTTTGCTGATGTGTTTCATATTATCATTCTCAGTGTGATACCAGGGCCCCGGCTCCTGTGTATCGGGGCTGAGCCAAATCCAGTTAGCCGACGGAATCCCCGCTTCATAAAAAGAGACATGGTCTGAGTAACCGAGCTGAATCAGGTTTGGCTTGACCAACCGGGATTTTTCAGCGGCTTTTTCAGCATACCGGACGCTCGGGTTTTCCCTGCCGTCAGGAGTCGTGACGCACATTTGACTCGCTTCTTCCCAGTCAGTCGCAATCATATCGGCATTAAAATTGGCCTGGCTGTGCTTTCTTTCATTGTTCGTGAGTGTACTGACGTAATAAGATGAACCCGCAGACCATAATTCTTCTGCACCGAACAAAATAAAGCGGATCTCTTTGTCTTTCGGTATGTGTTTGAGTTGCTTGCTGATTTCCAGAACGGCAGATGTGCCTGAGGCGTTATCATCCGCTCCGGGCGCGCCTTTTACGCTGTCATAATGCGCTGTGACATAAATAATATCAGCATCAGAAGAGTTGGCCTGTGCCGCTTTGCGCGTTCCTATAATATTTTGTGAGGTGCGGTTTTTATAGTTTTTAAATTGAATGACTGCCTGCTTTTCCTGCAGCAGTGCTTCACCGTCTTCTTTTTTCATACCCGCCGCCGGTATCGTGATTCCTTTATCGGTATGCGGACGGACGGCGAGCGGTTTTGTTGTCTGATTATAAATAATGACTGCTTTGGCTCCCGCTTGTTCGGCATGTTTGATCTTTTGAGAAACGGGGATCTTTCCTTCGCGTATCACTACAATCTTTCCTTTGGCTCCTGTTACGTCATCGCGTGATCCGCAGCCGCCGTCAAAAATCCCTCCCTCAATTCTCAGCTCTTTTTCAACAGCGGATTGATCAGCGGAGCGGAGCGGGAATTCATGATCTCCCGCTGTGACTGAACCTGAAAAGTACTTTTTCAATGGAAATGTCTGTACTTTGACACTGGCGCCCTGAGCCCGCAGGCGATTCGATATGTATTCAGCCGCTTCCTTTTCTTTCGCAGTTCCGGTTTCCCGCGGTCCGATTGTTTCGCTCAGATCATGCATAGTGTCCAATGCCTCGTCAGCATCAAAAACCGGCGCGGTCACGGCTGAATAACCATGGGTTTCAGACAGCGGCCCGGCAGACGCGCCCCACATAACGCTTGCTGCCACCGCGGCTGACATAAATGAAAATTTCATCATAATCCCTCCTCTTATTAACACCTCTTCCCTTTCGATTGAAGAACACTGATTCCTTTAAATAGGGGAAAAATGAATATTATTGACCAAATGAAGATGATGAAAAAGGAGGGAAAAACCCGGGAGCATAAAAAAACGCCGGGAGAATATCTCCCGGCGTCCATTCCATTACTTATTCAAGTTATAGAAAGAGTTGATACCGTGGTATTGAGCAGTTTCAGCCAACTGATCTTCGATGCGAAGAAGCTGGTTGTATTTCGCAACACGGTCCGTACGGGACGGAGCACCTGTTTTGATTTGTCCTGCATTAGTTGCCACAGCGATGTCAGCGATTGTGCTGTCTTCAGTTTCACCTGAACGGTGAGAGATAACGGCAGTGTAGCCTGCGCGTTTCGCCATTTCGATCGCATCGAATGTTTCAGTCAATGTACCGATTTGGTTTACTTTGATCAGGATAGAGTTGCCTACGCCGTTTTTGATACCTTCAGCAAGCTTTTTCGTGTTTGTAACGAAAAGGTCGTCACCGACAAGCTGAACTTTTTTGCCAAGACGCTCTGTAAGAAGTTTGTGGCCTTCCCAGTCGTTCTCGTCAAGTCCGTCTTCGATAGAGATGATTGGGTATTTAGAAACCATTTCTTCGTACCAGTCAACCATTTCAGCAGATGTTTTCACAACGCCTTCGCCAGACAGATGGTATTTGCCGTCTTCTTTGTTGTAGAACTCAGAAGATGCAGCATCCATAGCAAGCTTCACTTCTTCGCCAGGTTTGAAGCCGGCTTTTTCGATTGCTTCAACGATTGTTTGAAGCGCTTCTTCGTTAGAACCAAGGTTCGGAGCGAATCCGCCTTCGTCACCTACAGCTGTGTTCATTCCTTTAGCAGAAAGAACTGATTTCAGGCTGTGGAAGATTTGAGCGCCCATGCGAAGCGCTTCACGGAAGTTAGGCGCGCCTACAGGCATAATCATGAATTCTTGAATGTCTACGTTGTTGTCAGCATGCTCTCCGCCGTTGACGATGTTCATCATCGGTACAGGAAGCGTTTTTGAGTTGAATCCTCCAAGGTATTGGTAAAGAGGAATCTGTAAGAAATCAGCAGCAGCGCGCGCACAAGCCATAGATACGCCAAGGATTGCGTTCGCACCGAGTTTGCCTTTGTTTTCAGTACCGTCAAGCTCGATTAAAAGCTGATCGATTGCGTTTTGTTCAGTTACATCAAAGCCTAGAAGCTCTGGAGCAATGATTTCGTTTACGTTGTTAACAGCAGTTAACACGCCTTTTCCAAGGTAACGGTCTTTGTCGCCGTCACGAAGCTCAACCGCTTCGTATTCACCTGTAGAAGCTCCGCTTGGCACTAATGCGCGGCCGAAAGCTCCTGTTTCTGTATATACTTCAACTTCAACTGTTGGGTTGCCGCGGGAGTCAAGGACTTCGCGTGCATAAACATCAACAATGTATGGCATGAGTTTGTCTCTCCTTTTGATTTACGCTTATTTTTGAATTAAAGATGTTCCGGTCATTTCTTTCGGTTTTTCAACACCGAGAAGGTCTAATAACGTTGGTGCGAGGTCGCCTAGGATTCCGCCTTCGCGCAGCGTCACGCCTTCTTTCGTCACAATGACAGGGACTGGGTTTGTCGTATGGGCAGTGTGCGGTTCGCCTGTTTCTGTAATCAGAATGTCTGCATTACCGTGATCAGCGGTAATGATGGCATGTCCGCCTTTAGCGATGATGGCGTCAACCACTTCGCCTAAGCATTCGTCCACTGCTTCAATTGCTTTAATCGTCGGTTCGACCATTCCGGAGTGGCCGACCATGTCAGGGTTTGCAAAGTTCAGGATGATCGCGTCGTGCTTGTCAGCCGCGATTTCTTTTACAAGAGCATCCTTCACTTCATACGCGCTCATTTCAGGCTTCAGGTCATATGTCGCGACCTTCGGCGAGTTAATGAGGATGCGCTCTTCGCCCGGGAATTCTTCTTCGCGGCCGCCGCTCATAAAGAACGTAACGTGCGGATACTTTTCAGTTTCTGCAATGCGAAGCTGTTTTAACCCGTGCTGTGCTAATACTTCACCGACCGTATTGTCAAGGTTTACCGGTTTAAAAGCCACATATCCGTCAACAGATTCACTGAAGTGAGTCAGGCAGACGAAATACAGGTTTTTCGGATGGTTTTCACCGCGGTCGAAATCGCGGAAATCTTTGTTGGTAAACGTGTTTGAAATCTGGATGGCGCGGTCCGGTCTGAAATTATAGAAAATCACAGAATCGCCGTCATGAATTTTCGCAACGGGTTCACCGTTTTCTTTTGTGATGACGGACGGAATGACGAATTCATCATGAATGCCGTTCGCATAAGAATCGTCGACTACATCCATCGCGCTGCGGTAAGACGGGCCTTCGCCGTAAGCCATTGCGCGGTACGCTTTTTCCACACGGTCCCAGCGTTTGTCGCGGTCCATGGAGTAGTAGCGTCCGGAAATGCTGGCGATTTCGCCGACACCGATTTCTTCGATCTGCTCATTCAGCTGCTGAATGTAAGTTTTCGCTGTTTGCGGACCTACATCGCGGCCGTCGAGGAAACCGTGAATATACACCTTCGTCAGTCCTTCACTTTTCGCAAGCTTCAGCAGCGCGAATAAATGATTGATATGACTGTGTACGCCTCCGTCAGAAAGAAGGCCGAACAGGTGCAGCGCTTTGTCGTTGTCTTTCGCGTTTTTGATGGCGTCAAGGAACGTTTGATTGCGTTCGAATTCGCCTTCGCGGATGGCAACGTTCACGCGTGTTAAGCTTTGGTACACAATACGTCCTGCGCCGATATTCAGATGACCGACTTCAGAGTTCCCCATCTGTCCTTCAGGCAGTCCGACTGCTTCGCCTGATGCCGTCAGCGTCTGATGAGGGTATTGGTTCCAATAACGGTCGAAATTCGGTTTTTTCGCTTGTGCGACTGCGTTTCCGACTGTTTCATTGCGTAATCCGAACCCATCAAGAATGATGAGTGCAGCTGGTTTTTTACTCATATTGACCTTCCTCCAATAATTGAACGAATGACTGCGGTTCAAGGCTTGCGCCGCCGACCAAAGCACCGTCAATATCGGACTCTGCCATATATTCTTTAATATTTGCAGGTTTTACGCTGCCGCCGTATTGAATGCGGAGCTTGTCAGCAGTTTCCTGGCTGAAGCTTTCAGCAACGACTTTACGGATATGCGCGCAGACGTCGTTAGCATCTTTCGCTGTAGAAGATTTGCCTGTTCCGATTGCCCAGATTGGCTCGTACGCAATAACGGAAGCGGCAACTTGCTCTTCAGAAAGACCCGCAAGACCTTTTTTCACTTGATCGGCAACAAGATCATTTGTTTTTCCGGCTTCGCGCTCTTCAAGCGTTTCACCTACGCAAATGATCGGCACAATGCCGTGTTTGAAAGCGGCATGCGCTTTTTTGTTAACTGTTTCATCAGTTTCAGCGAACATTTCACGGCGCTCAGAGTGGCCGATGACGCAGTAATCCACGCCAAGGTCTTTCAGAGCGACCGGGCTGATTTCACCTGTGAACGCACCGTTTTCTTCAAAATGCATGTTTTGGGCGCCGACTTTCAGGTCAGTTCCTTTAACAGCAGAAGTCAGCTTTTCTAAGAAAAGAGCTGGTGCGCAAACAACGGCTTCCGCTTTGTCTGCTGCTGGAATGGAAGATTTCACTTCTTCAACGAAGCTGACAGCTTCGCCGAGTGTTTTGTTCATTTTCCAGTTACCGGCTATAATTGGTTTTCTCATCTGTTCCACTTCCTTATAGCAGTTTTTATTTATCGTTCAGCGCAGCTACACCTGGAAGCTCTTTGCCTTCCATGAATTCAAGGGATGCGCCGCCGCCTGTTGAGATATGGCTCATTTTGTCAGCAAGGCCGAATTTTTCAACGGCTGCCGCAGAGTCTCCTCCGCCGATGACAGAGTATGTATCGTTTGCCTCTGCCAATGCTTCAGCCACTGCTTTTGTGCCTTGAGCGAACAAGTCGATTTCGAATACGCCCATCGGTCCGTTCCATACGACAAGTTTGCTGTTTTTGATAACTTCAGCATACGTTTCGCGGGTTTTCGTTCCGATGTCGATCGCTTCTAAATCACTTGGGATCTCAGAGATCGGCACGATTTGAACGTTTGCATCGTTAGAGAAATCATCAGCAACGAGAACGTCTTCCGGCATATAGAATTTAACGCCTTTTTCTTTCGCGCGGTCCATGAATGATTTTGCAAGTTCGATTTTATCTTCTTCAAGAAGAGATTTACCGACTTCATAGCCAAGCGCTTTTACGAATGTGTAAGCAAGACCTCCGCCGATGATCAGGTTGTCCACTTTATCAAGCAGACTTTCGATTACGCCGATTTTGTCTTTTACTTTCGCGCCGCCGATGATTGCCGTAAACGGGCGCTCAGGATTTGTCACGGCTTTGCCGAGAACGTCAAGCTCTTTTTCCATCAGGAATCCTGCAACCGCCGGCAGATGCTCGGCAATTCCGGCTGTAGATGCGTGAGCACGGTGGGCAGCACCGAATGCGTCATTGACATATACATCCGCAAGCTCAGCAAATGCTTTAGCAAGCTCAGGATCGTTTTTCTCTTCACCAGGGTAGAAACGTACGTTTTCCAATACAAGAACGTCTCCGTCCTTCATATCAGAAATTTGTGCTTTTACAGCATCGCCGTAAGCTTCATCCGCTTTTTTCACTTCTTTGCCGAGCAGTTCGCCTAAGCGTGCAGCGACAGGAGTTAAACGAAGCTCCTCAACCACTTCGCCTTTCGGGCGGCCTAAGTGGCTCGCAAGAAGGACTTTCGCGCCTTGGTCTGCAAGGTGTTTGATTGTTGGAAGCGCAGCGCGGATACGAGTATCGTCTGTTACTTCCCCGTCTTTCATTGGAACGTTAAAGTCAACGCGGCAGAATACGACTTTGCCTTTTACGTCGATGTCTTTTACTGTTTTTTTATTCATGCCTTAGGAGATCCTCCTTCAAAATGGTTTGCATAGCACGAAAAACGTGAAACGTGAAACCGCCTCATGATGCTTCCGCCGCGGGGCAGATTGCAGCTTCCGGGCACGGGGCAGATCGTCTTCTGAGCCAGGGCAGGCGGCTCAGAAAACGAAAGTGCCGCGGAAACTTCAAAACGCGGACGTTCTGCAGCAATCCGGCGCTTTCTGAAAGCCGGTTCTCATGGAAAAAGGGAAAGGGAGTCCGTCCCCTTCCCTTGTCCGCTTTCATTATAGCGTTTCTGTCCGAAAGAACCAAGTCCGGCCCTTTCCGGGAGCTATGAATTAAAGACCTTGTTTTGCGATGTAAGCTGCAAGGTCAACAACGCGGTTAGAGTAGCCGCTTTCGTTATCGTACC
Organism: Bacillus sp. NEAU-CP5; assembly: GCF_026420705.1. NCBI lineage: Bacteria > Bacillati > Bacillota > Bacilli > Caryophanales > Bacillaceae > Bacillus > Bacillus sp. NEAU-CP5. Next base: position 319,743 of record NZ_JAPMOV010000003.1, read on the forward strand.
AAGAGATTACTTTTACCATGCTGCCTTCCATAACCATTGTAGAAAGAGCATCGATTGTAGAAGAGTTAGCATTGCCGTTGTAGTCTCCGGATACTAATGGCTCTTCGCTGTAGCCAAGGATTCCTTTAAGATCGCCTTCAGCCGCTTCTTTAAGAGCTGCGTTTACGTCTTCAGCCGTTACGTCTTTGTTAAGTTCAGCAACTAGGTCAACAAGAGAAACGTTTGGAGTCGGCACACGCATAGCTCCGCCGTTCAGTTTGCCTTTCAGTTCAGGAAGAACAAGGGAAACTGCTTTAGCAGCACCAGTTGATGTAGGAATGATGTTTTCAGCTGCTGCACGCGCACGACGGTAGTCTTTGTGCGGAAGATCAAGAATTTGCTGATCGTTTGTGTAAGAGTGAACAGTTGTCATCATACCGCGTTTGATGCCGAATTTGTCGTTAAGTACTTTTGCAAACGGCGCAAGGCAGTTTGTTGTGCAAGATGCGTTAGAGATAACATGGTGGTTAGCCGCATCGTATTTGTCTTCGTTAACACCCATAACGATTGTGATATCTTCTTCGTTAGCAGGTGCAGAGATGATAACTTTTTTCGCGCCTGCTTCTAAGTGTTTCGCAGCGTCTGCGCGTTTTGTGAAGAAACCAGTAGATTCAACTACGATTTCAACGCCTTGTTTGCCCCAGCTGAGTTTCGCAGGATCGCGCTCAGCAGAAACTTCGATTGTTTTGCCGTTAACAACAAGGTTGCTGCCGTCAACTTTAACTTCTGCATCTAATTTTCCGTGTACGGAATCATATTGTAAAAGATGAGCAAGCATGTTAGCGTCTGTTAAATCGTTAACCGCTACTACCTCAACTTCAGGATTGTTTAATGCTGCGCGGAATACGTTACGTCCAATACGACCAAAACCGTTAATACCGACTTTTACTGCCATGATTATTTCCTCCTTTAAATAAGTGAGAGATATTTATATTGAGGGACTGTTATCCCTTAATAACTTCTTTGCGGCTCCTTCGTCCGTGACGAGAACCGTGTTTCGCTGCTTTTTAAAATAAGCTTCGATTGCTTCTGCTTTTGATGATCCGCCCGCTACCGCGATAATGTCGGGAATGGCATCGAGGTCATCGAGCTGCATTCCGACTGAATGCACCTTGTGAACGACTTCTCCGTCCGCATTAAAGTAGTAGCCGAATGCCTCTGTCACCGCATGATTGTCATCTATTTTCTTCAAATCTTCCAAAGGCGTGTTTCTTCGCTCCGCCATTGTTCTAGCTTCGCCGATTCCGTGAACGAGCATACTCGCTGATTTAATCGTGTGAAGCACCTCTTTTACGGAAGGTTCTTCAATAATAGATGAGTAGGCGCCTTGTGACAGCTGTCCGGGAACGAACAAAAGCCGATAAGTGCCTGAAGCCTTTTCCGCCATATGCGCGCATATGGTGTTCGCCTGGTTTTTCACATCTTCGCCTAAACCGCCTCTTGCGGGCACAAACAGGAGCTCGCGGTTTTTTGAATCGGGCGTCATCATATCGGCGACGGCTTCAATTGTCGTACCGCCGGTTACAGCGACGATATTTTTGCCTGAAAATCTCTTTTTCATACATGCAACGGCCGCTCTCCCTAATTCTTTTTTGACCCAAGGAGATTGGTCGCTGTCTCCGGAAACGATAATGGCGTCTTTCAGATTAAGCCGCTCTTTTAATGTCTTTTCCAGAAGCGTCAATCCTAAAACATCCTTCATCGTATCTTCCAGAATCGAAAGCAGTGAATAGCCCTCTTCCGTCATTGTCATGCCGTTTGTTTTAATATCGATGAGATTCTGTTCTTTCAAAAACTGAACCTCGCTTCTGAGAACGCGCTCGGTCAATCCGAGACTGGCTGCAAGACTTCTGCGGCCGATCGGTTCGGTAAGCCTGATATACTGCAAGATTTCAAATCTTTTCTGCATCACAAGCAAAAGATCAGGCAATAATTTTTTTTGAGCTTGTATTAACTGGTTCATGACTCAAACGTTCCTTCCTATTCATACTGGACAGAAAATGTCCCGCTATGACAAAAAACGTCCCATCATAGCCAAAAAAAATTATGTCTGCTTTCTTTAATTATTTTAACAGGATGACATTGTTAATTCAACTGTTAAAGGTCAATTCCTCGACATTCTTCGCGGGATTTTCCAGTATCTCCTTGATACAGTCATTATATACAGAAACGGAATGAAGGTGACAGACAAAAGCCCGCCGGAGCGGACTTTTGTCGTAAAACGCTTTCATTTTATCCAGAGTTTTTCTATTTCTTCTAATGATTTATTTTTCGTCTCAGGGCAGATCGTCACGACAAACAAGAAACAGAGAATATTAATGACGGCAAATATCCAGAAGGTGTACGCGAGCCCTAACCCGCTGATCATCATCGGCACGAACTGGCCGATCGCCCAGTTGGCCCCCCATAAGAATATCGTCGCAATACCGGCGGCGCGTGCGCGGAGGTGGTTCGGAAAGATTTCCGAAATCATGATCCACGTAATCGGCCCGACTGATACGCAGAAAGCGGCGACGAATCCCAATATGATGACGACTAAAGCCGGACCGCTCGCCAGCTGAAAATAAAAGGCTGCCCCGATTAAGATCATGAACAGCGCCATAAAGGCAGATCCGACCCCCATCAGCTTTTTCCGGCCTACCTTATCGACTAAAAGAACCGCGATAATGGTGAAAATCACTTCAACGACACCGACGATGCATGTCGTGATAAACCCCGCATTCTGTCCGAAGCCCATCATTTTGAAAATTTCCGGCCCGTAATACGTAATCGCGTTCATGCCGATGACCTGATTGAATAAAGCCAGCAGAATCCCGATCACAAGCGCTTTTCTCAGCCCCGGTTTAAACAGCTGAGACAATGACCCCATTTTTTCTAATTGTAAAGACGTTTCGATTTGTTTGATTTCTTCTTTCGCGGTCTGCTCGCCGTTAATGCGCGTCAGCACGGCGAGGGCTTCTTTCCGGCGCCCCGCTTTCGCAAGCCAGCGCGGACTTTCCGGCACGATAAGCAGCACGATAAAAAAGATGACGGACGGAATCATGCCGTAAGCGAGCATCCACCGCCAGCCGGTGTGCACCCCCCATTCATACGAGCCGGACTGCTGGACGGCAAGGTTAATAAAATAAGTGCCGGATATCCCTAATATCGTAAACAGCTGATACAGTGAAGACAGACTGCCGCGTATGGCCGGCGGAGCGGCTTCGGTAATATACGTGACAGAAAGCGAGGAGCCCATGCCGATTCCCAGACCGCCGATGACTCTGGCGATCACTAAGGAAGACACACTTTGAGAAAGCGCAGAGACAACCGCTGACACCGCAAACAACAGCGCCGCTGCCATCAAAATCTTTCTCCGTCCGAAACGGTCACTCAAAAATCCGGAAATCCCGACGCCGAATACACCGCCGATCATAATGCTCGAAATCACGAGCCCTTCCATAAAAGGACTTAAGCGGTACAAATCTTTCAGGAAACCGATGGCGCCGGAAATCACCGCCGTGTCATAACCGTACAAAAGCCCTCCCAGTCCGGCCGCGCATGAGATGAGAATGACAAACCACTTGGAATGCTGCCGAGTGACAGGTACATTTGAGCCAATTGGTGCCGGGTGATTCTTCATGAATTTTACCCTCCCGCGAATAATAGAATAAAAACGCTTACAAAACAAAGTGCGGCGCTTGATGATGCTTTGTTTTCTTCAGAACCGCCACATTTGTACGTACTTATGGAGAATTTTATCTAAAAATGAGGAAAATTAGTACGTACAAATAAAGAATAAGCAGTTTTTCATAATCTGTCAATTATTTTTACAGCTTGATGAAAGGGCTTACTATGTTATACTGGAATTTGTCCGTATACATTTTGGAGGAATTGATATGCTACCGAAATATGCTCAAGTAAAAGAAGAAATTTGTTCATGGCTGAATCAGGGAAAAATACAGCCGGACGAAAAGCTGCCTACGGAAAATGAGCTGATGCAGCAGTTCGGCGTCAGCCGCCATACCATCAGAAAGGCGATCGGAGATTTGGTCTCGCAAGGGCTGCTGTACAGCGTTCAGGGCGGAGGCACCTTTGTCGCTTCACGCACGGCGAAATCAGCCATGCATTCAAACAAAACGATCGGCGTCATTACAACGTACATATCAGACTATATTTTTCCCAGCATCATCAGGGGAATTGAATCTTATTTAAGCGAACAGGGCTATTCCATGCTGCTGACGAGCACCAATAACAATACAGAAAGTGAGCGGCGCGGCCTTGAAAACCTGCTGTCCAAAAATATAGACGGGCTGATTGTCGAGCCTACAAAAAGCGCGCTGCAGACGCCCAACATCGGCTACTATCTCAATCTGGAGAAAAACGGCATTCCGTTTGCCATGATTAACGCCTCTTATGCGGAGCTGGCCGCACCGAGCTTTTCCGTCAATGATGTCAAAGGCGGCATGATGGCTTGCGAATACGTCATGTCCCTCGGCCACACGCACATTATGGGAATCTTTAAAGCGGATGACACGCAGGGCGTCAAACGGATGAACGGCTATCTTCAGGCGCATCGGGAGCGCGGGATTTTCCCGTCTCCGGACATGATCGTGACTTACACGACTGAGGAAAAAGAAACCGTGCTTCTCCAAAAAATTAAGCATACCCTTGAGCAAAACAGCGGGTCATATCCGTCGGCCATCCTTTGCTACAATGACGAAATTGCGCTGAAGACGATTAATCTTCTCAGGGAATTGGGGTTAAAGGTGCCTGATGACGTATCGGTCATGGGCTATGACGATTCACATTTCGCCCAGATTTCCGAGGTGAAGCTCACCTCTGTCAAGCATCCGAAATCCATTATGGGGAAAGCGGCGGCAAAATACGTCATCGACTGCTTAGAACATAAAAAGCCGAAGAAGGATGACGTCGTGTATGAACCGGAACTCGTCATCCGGAATTCAGTCAAGCGGGTCGGCGAATAAAAAAAGCAATGTGCGCGGCACATTGCTTTTTTTGCTCAGCTGTTTTTTAATTCGGCGATGATTTCAAATGATCTCATTCTGTCGGCATGCTCAAAGCTTTCTGAATTCACCATGATTTCATCCGCCTGTGTTGTCCGGATGAAGCTTTCCAGCTTTTCCTTCACACGCTCCGGTCCGCCGACGATCGTTGAACTGAGCTGATCATTGACCATCGCTTTTTCATACGGCGACCAGATTTGATCCATGTCTTCAACAGGAGGCTTCAGCTGGTTCGGCGTGCCGCGGACGAGGTCTAAAAATCTTTGATAATGCGATGTTGCCAGATGCTCCGCCTTTTCATCCGTATCGGCGGCAATGACGGTGACGCCGACCATCGCGTACGGTTGATCCAGTACGTCTGACGGACGGAAGGAGCTGCGGTACAGTTCAAGAGCGGGCACGGTATTTTTCGGTGAGAAGTGAGCCGCAAAGGCGAACGGAAGCCCGAGCTCTCCCGCAAGACGCGCGCTGAAGCCGCTTGAGCCCAAAAGCCAGATCGGCACGTCCAGCCCTTCGCCCGGAATGGCGCGGACTTGATTGCGCACATTGCCTGACGGTTTGAAGTAATTTCTCAATTCTTCAAGCTGCTCCGGAAAATCTTCCCCGCTGTTTATGTTTCTTCGTAAAGCTCTCGCCGTTAATTGGTCGGTTCCCGGCGCGCGTCCGAGCCCCAGGTCAATCCGCCCCGGATATAACGTTTCAAGGGTTCCGAATTGCTCCGCGATCACAAGTGAAGAATGATTCGGCAGCATAATCCCCCCAGAACCGACGCGGATTTTTTTCGTGCCGCCGGCGATGTGGCCGATCAGCACCGCCGTTGCCGAGCTGGCGACGCCTTCTATATTATGATGCTCCGCAAGCCAATAGCGGTTATAGCCCCACTCCTCGGCGCGGCGCGCTAAATCCATGCTGTTGCGGAACGATTCAGCAACCGTTCCCCCCTGTACGACCGGCGATAAATTCAATACGGAAAACGCAGTATCTTTCAATGTATGTTCAGCCATCGTTTTCTCCTTTATGGTTTAGTGTAAGCAGATCTTAAACAAGGTCTCTACCACACACCTTACCACAGCTTTTCCCGTGAGTTAAACAATTTGATTCGATGATCTTCGAACAATCAGTCAGCGGTCGTCACTAGTGAACTCTGTATGAATGAATCTATTACATTCAGATATGATAAGCTTTTCATCCTATAAAAGTGAAAATCTATCGTTGAATGAACAAACCCAATAATGTTAAGATATGTATGATATTGAATAGGAAGGAAGTCATTGTCTATATGCGTAAAAAAATCTTAATGGCACTCACAACAGCTTTACTGGCAGCAATCTTCTTTACAGGAAACACCGATAAGGCATATGCTGCAGACTTTTACTCCGGCACTCAGCAGCATTTAAATGTAAGCGGATTTACCGATGCCTCCTACTACACTAAAAAAGCGAAAAGTGTCGATTTTACTCTCAGTACAGCGTATCCGTCAGATCGAACTTTTAAAGGAAACCTATACTTACAGCGAAAGTCCGGAAAGAAATGGACGACTTGTAAAAAAACAACTTTTTCTTTCTCAGTAAGGGTGACTAAGTCATTCTCTTTAAAAGGATGCAAGACAGGTTATTATCGTGTCAAAGCTACGTTCAGCGGTTCAAAACTTGTCAATACGACTAACTCTTTTAAAATTAACCGATAAGATTCAGGACCCTATGATGATTAGGGTCTTTTTTTATTCATTCTTTGTGAGTTCCTGTGCGATTTGAATAAAAAGTTTTGCCGCCAATGAAGCCTCCTTTATAGAAGGAACGGCAAGCAGAACATCACGGTACACCGCCTGATTGAGTTCCCTTGTCACGACATTTTCCGGCAGCGATATTCCCGACATAGACATTTGTGATAATATCGCAATTCCCAGCCCCTCTTTGATCATGCTGATGGACGTATTGACGTTGTAAACAGTGAATGCGGCAGTCAGTACAGATCCTGCCTCCCTAAACATATCAATAAACGGTGATTCGTATCCTCCGTCACAGATGATCATCGGCTGGCGGTCAAGATCTTTCAGAGTGATTGACTCACAGCAGCAAAGCGGGTGATCATTTCTAAGCACGACGGCCATTTTATCTTTTTTCAGCGGCAGATATTCCATGTCTTCCGTAGGAAAAAGAGTGATACCCACATCTATTACCCGGGAGCGGAGCCATTCCTTTACTTCGTTAACCGTTCCTTCATGAAGCACCAACTCAAGCTTCGGATACCGTTTTTTAAACACGCTGATCAGCTTTGGAATGAAATAAGCGGAAGCGGCCGGAAATGTGCCGATGTGAATCGTTCCCTGTTCAAGACCTCTTTCCGCGGCCGCCAGCTGCTCGGCTTTTTCTATGCCTTTGAGCACCTCTCTGATATGGACGAGAATTTTTCCGCCCGTGTCCGTGAGCCTTACGCCGTTGCGGCGCTCGCGGACGATCAGCTTGATGCCGAGCTCTGACTCAAGCGCAGAGATGGCATGGCTGACGGCGGGCTGCGTCATATTCAGCGCCTGCCCCGCTTTTGTAAAGCTTCCCGTTTCAGCGATTTTAACAAAAACCCGCAGTTGTGTAATCGTCATAACGTTTTACTTATGCTCCTTATAAAAAAGATTCATTTTATTTATCTTACTGATTACCGTATCATATGATGGAATTGTTCTACAAGGAGTGAACGACGTGAAACAGCTTTCGAAAATACAGACGGCTCTAATGCTGGCGTTTCTAGTCACGGTATGGGGAATTAACTGGCCGCTGACAAAGGCCGCGCTTGCCTATTCGCCGCCTCTTCTGTTTGCCGGAATCCGCACGCTGATCGGCGGACTTCTATTATTAATGGCGGCGCTGCCCCGTTTTAAAAAGCTGCGTTTTAAAGAAACGTGGCCGATCTATCTTATTTCTGCCATTTTAAATATTACTTTATTTTACGGCCTGCAAACGGTCGGCTTGAATTACCTGCCTGCCGGCTTATTTTCAGCCATCGTGTTTTTCCAGCCGGTGTTAATGGGCGTTTTTTCTTGGCTGTGGCTCGGGGAATCGATGTATCCTTTAAAAATAGCCGGTCTTATTCTGGGCTTTGCCGGTGTCGCCGTCATCAGCGCAGCCGGTTTCGGAGGCCATATTTCCATCGCCGGCATTCTTTTGGCCTTAGGCTCCGCGGTCAGCTGGGCGCTCGGCACGGTATATGTGAAAAGAACGGGCGGACGCGCGGATTCTATCTGGATGGTCGCTCTTCAGCTTCTGATCGGCGGCGTGCTGCTTGTCAGCTCCGGCCATTTTTCAGAAAGCTTTTCAGCGATTCAATGGAAAGCTCCGTTCATTCTCAGCCTTCTGTTCATTTCAGTTTTTGTTATCGCGCTCGGCTGGCTCGCCTTTTTTACGCTTGTCGGTTCAGGGGAAGCAAGCAAGGTTGCCTCTTACACCTTCCTGATCCCGCTCATATCCATTACCGTCAGCTCGATATTCCTGCATGAGCCGCTGACCGTCAGCCTTTTAGCCGGACTGCTTCTGATCGTCACAAGCATTTGTTTTGTGAATATAACACCGAAGAAACTGAAAACACCTGCTCTGGCCGCAGAAAAAAAGGCCGTTCATTAAAAAAACTCTTGCCGCGGGGCAAGAGTTTTTTTATTTATTGACGTCTCCCTTTCACGAGATACGCGGCCGTAATGAGGAGATAGATGGCCGCAGTGATGCATGTGATGACGATGGATGTCGTGGCAATCACGCCGACCAAGATGGCCAAAAGCGCAAGCACTGCGAACCATGTCGTGTACGGGAACCATTTGACGTAATAAGCCGGCTGTTCTGTTGAATGTTTTCTTGATTTCAAATGGGCGAATCCGATAATCAGCCAGATGAACAGCACGGTATAGCCGAGGGAACCCATCAAATAATTAAACGTCTGGCTTCCTGCGAATAAAGAAATCAGGACGCCTACATATAAAAATGACGTACAAGTCAGAATCGCATAAACGGGAACCTTTTTCTTCGACAGTTTTGAAAAGATTTTCGGCACCCGGCCGTCAGAAGCCTGTGTAAACAAGACGCGGGATGATCCGTACAGTCCCGAGTTCATAGACGAGATAATCGCAAGAAGAATGACGGCATTCATAATATGGTCGGCACCCGGAATCCCGATCATCTTAAATACTATGACAAACGGGCTTTCCGGAACGCTGTTGACTTGATTCCAAGGAATCAGGCTGACGATGATGAAAAACGGCAGCAAGTAAAAAGCGACAATCCGCGTTAACGTGCTTCGGACAGCTTTCGGGATCACCTTTTCGGGATTTTTTGTCTCCGCCAGCGTGACGCCGATGATTTCCGTTCCGCCGTATGAGTAGATCACGACGAGCATCGCCGTAATGACGCCCCCCGCTCCATGCGGGAAAAACCCTCCGTGATCCGTTAAATGAGACAGCCCCGGCGCCGTGTGATTGCCGAATGAGAAAAATAATAGCAGAATCCCGCATAAAATAAAGATGACAATCACTGTAATTTTAATGAGCGCGAGCCAGTACTCCGTCTCGGCAAACAGTTTCACAGAAAGCATGTTTACGACCGTCACCACAATGGAAATGATCAAAGCCAATATCCATATCGGACATTCCGGCAGCCAATATTGAATGAAAATGGCGGCTACGACCGCCTCCGCGGCAATATTGAGCACCCACATTTTCCAATAGATCCAGTCTAAAAAGTATGCAGCGTACGACCCGAGAGACTGCTGAACCAAATCACGGAACGTCCTTGCATGTTTGTTTCTGACTGCCATTTCGGCCAGCCCCTGCATAATAAACAGCAGAATGATTCCGCCGAGGAGGTAGGCCAATAACACGGATGGCCCCGCTTCATCAATCGCCGTGCTGCTGCCTTTAAAGAGCCCGGCCCCGATTGCGCCTCCAAGCGCCATCATCATAATGTGTCTGGACGACATCGTCCGTTTTAACGTTTGCTTGTCCTTTTCCATCTATCACACGCCCTCTCGCAAAAAGTGTTCATCACATAAAAAAGCACGCCGCCTCTTTGGGAAAAGAGACGGCGTGCCTCAGGCAGCCGCGGTACCACTCTTGTTGATCCCGAATATCCGGAATCCAGCTTAAAAACCTTTTAACGAAGGTCAGCCGTTAGGACATAGGGAATATTCCGACAATTCCGTTCCGCCCTGCCACTTCCGGGCGAGTTCAAAGAACAATCAGTCCGCGTTGCACCAACCCGCGGCTCTCTTTTTCTGACTGGATTCTTTTACTGCTCCCGTTCACAGTGTTTTATGTTAAATGAATCTCTTGAGTTTTTATTTTCTGAATATAGTAACATAATATACAGTCTTCTATTTTCAAAGTCAATACTAATTTTTGCCGCCTATTGTCCTTCCCGGTCATTCGAAAGTCTAAGCTGAAATCCGGACACAAGGCTTTGCTTTCCGGGCGCCGCGCTTTCCGCTTTCACCTTTGTGTTTGCGTATAAAAACAGCGCAAGCGCAATGCCGAATGATATGACGAGAATCCATGCTTTTTTCATCCAGATGCCTCCTCACTTTCTATCATCGGCGGCTTTTTCTCTTTTTTTTATACGCCAAATTAAAAAAACAATTTTAAAATTCTGTTTTCCTTATATTAAAACTTGCTTTATCATAAAAGTATGCGTTTACATTCGAGTAGGGAGGTTATAGCATGACCCCTGTGAATTCAAGCAGCATCGGGAAGATTCAGGCGGCCAGCAAAGGTTTGTCGCCAAAATTGAGAGCGATTGCAGACCATATCGTGAAGGAACCGAAAGACGTGATTCACCTTTCCATCATTCAGCTGGCGGAAAAAACGAAAAGCTCTGAAGCGACGATTTTCAGGCTGTGCAAACGGCTCGGTTTTTCCGGCTATCAGGATTTAAAAATCGCGATTGCTCAGGAGATCGTTCAGGAGCCGGTGCAGCACATTCATGAAGAAATGAGCCCCGACGACGATATCGAAGTCATCATCCAGAAAGTTTTCCGCACAAACATTTCCGGTCTGACCGATACCTTTCATTTATTAGATCCGACTGACGTTGAAAAAGCGGTAGAAATGATCCACCGCGCAGACAGAATCGAATTTTACGGAAACGGCGGTTCCGGGCTGATCGCCACTGATGCGTATCATAAATTTATGCGTACGGGTATAAATTGCATCGCGCACACGGATTCTCACTTTCAGGCGATGTCAGCGGGTCTTCTCGGTCCCGATAGCGCAGTCATCGGCATTTCTCATTCGGGAAGCAACAAGGACGTGCTCGACGCGGTGAAAACGGCCAAATCGCTCGGCGCCGGCACGATCGGCATTACAAGCTACCAAAAGTCGCCGCTCACCCAGATTTCCGACGTGGTGCTGTATACGTCAACAAGGGAAACGGCTTTCAGAACGGAAGCAATGTCCGCAAGGCTTGCCCAGCTGTCGGTCATTGATACACTGTATTTCGCCACGGCCCGGCTGCGGCAGGAGAAAACGCTCGCCAACTTGCAGCAAATCAGAAAAATGATCGCACACAAACGTTTGTAATATTTATTTTTCAAAAGAGAAAATGCCGATACAGCGGGAATTGAGGCAATTTTATGAAAAAATTTTTCTTCTTCATCGTTGATTTATAAAAAAATTATTCCTATAATTGACTTTGTAAGGGCATACATTATCAATCTATCTTATTATTCAATCAGATTAGGCGGGATATATTATGAAGGAAACCCAAGCTGTTATCGGTCTGGATATCGGCACGACCAGTACGAAAGCCGTTCTGTTCGGACCAAGAGGCAAAGTGTTAGCCAAGCATTCGGTTCACTATGATTTAATACAGCCAAAGCCGGCATGGGCCGAGCAGGATCCTGAGCACATTTTGGAAGCGGTGATCGGAAGCATCAGGGACGCCGTCACAAAGGCCGGAATGAGCCCTGACAATCTGCTTGCAATCGGCATCAGCACCGCTATGCACTCATTGATAGCTGTCGATCAAAACGGCGGCCTGCTGACCAAAAGCATCATTTGGGCGGACAACCGCAGCGCCGAGCAATCAAAACGGATTTTAAAAGAGATGAACGGTTTTGATATTTATAAAAGAACGGGTACGCCGATTCACCCGATGTCTCCGCTTTCCAAAATTGTGTGGATGAAAGAACAGGACAAGGAGACATTCGCGAAAACCGCCAAATTCATCAGTATTAAAGAATATATTCTGCACGAGTTTTTCGGAACTTATGTCGTCGATTATTCGATCGCTTCGGCAACGGGGCTGTTCCGTTTAGATACGCTTTCCTGGGATGAAGAAGCGCTCCGGATTGCCGGAATCCGGGAAGATCAGCTGTCGGACATCGTGCCGACCACTCATCAGCTGCGCGGCCTTGCGCCGGAAATCGCTGCACGGATGGGCATTCATGCGGATACACCGTTTATTATCGGCGCAAATGACGGCGTGCTCGCCAACCTTGGAGTCGGCGCGATCGGCAAAGGAGAAGTGGCCGTTACGATCGGAACAAGCGGAGCAGTGCGTTCGGTGACGGATGCGCCGATTACGGATGAAAAAGCGCGGACATTCTGTTACGCGCTGACTGACAAGCATTGGGTCATCGGAGGCCCGACGAATAACGGAGGCATTATGCTGCGCTGGCTTCGAGACGAATTCGCTTCTCCGGAAGTCGAAACGGCGAAGCGGCTCGGCATTGATCCGTACGATTTAATGATTGATATCGCTGATAAAGTGCCCGCAGGCTCTGAGGGATTGCTGTTTCTGCCGTTTTTATCAGGGGAGCGCGCGCCGTTTTGGAATCCGAATGCCCGCGGAACGTTTTTCGGCATCAGCCTCCGCCATAAACGGGAGCATTTTATCAGAGCGGTGCTGGAAGGCGTCATCATGAGCGTCTTTTCAATCGGTGTCGCACTGAGAGATTTGGCGGGCCCTGCAAAAGACGTGCGGGCTTCGGGAGGATTTGCGAGATCACCGCTTTGGAGGCAGATTTTGTCCGATACGATGGGACGGGAAGTCCTCGTTCCGGAAAGTTACGAAGCCTCGGCGCTCGGAGCGGCCGTTCTCGCTTTGCACAGCCTTGGCGAAATGGAACGAATCGAGGATGTTCAGGACTGGATCAGAATTTCTCACCGCCATGAACCGAACGTCAAAAACAGCGAAACATATATTGAGCTGTTTTACTTATACGAGCGGCTGTATGACAAGCTCAAAGATGAATTTGACGTCATCAGTGAATTTCAGCTCAAACAAAGCCGTTAATTCTTCTTTGAAAGGGTGAAAAGGTCATGTTACTGTTTATTGTCATTGCCGCTATTATCGTTTTACTCTTATTGATTACGGTCGCTAAATTAAATCCGTTTATCAGTCTGCTGATTACATCCATCCTTGTCGGTTTCGCAACGGGCATGAATCTGCCGGACATTATCGCTTCGATGAAAACCGGGCTCGGCAATACGCTGTCGCTGCTTGCGATCGTGCTGGCCCTCGGTACGATGCTCGGAAAAATGATGGCTGAATCAGGCGGTGCGGAGCGTATCGCCCACACCCTGATCGGCCGCTTCGGCAAAAAGAAAGTGCATTGGGCGATGATGGCCGTCGCTTTTATCGTCGGCATCCCGGTCTTTTTCCAGGTCGGCTTCGTCCTGCTCGTGCCGCTTTTGTTTACGATTGCAATTGAAACCGGGGTTTCATTAGTGACGATCGGGATTCCGCTCCTTGCGGGACTTTCCGTCGTGCACGGATTGGTTCCGCCCCACCCGGCGGCGATGGCAGCTGTCGGCATTTATCACGCCAATGTCGGAAAAACGATTTTGTTTTCTTTAATCGTCGGCATTCCGACTGCCATCATCGCCGGGCCGCTTTACGGAAAATGGATTGGTAAGCGCATTCATAAACCCGTTCCCGAACTGTTGAAAAAACAATTTATTGAACGGAATGAAAAACGCAAGCTTCCGGGATTCGCAAATACATTGTTTACGATATTGGTACCGGTGATCCTGATGCTTATGGCAACGCTTGCCGAAATTGCGCTTCCGGAAAAAAGCACGCTCTATGAAACTTTTAAATTTATCGGCGACCCTGTCACGGCGCTTTTGATCGCCACGGTTTACTCCTTTTTCAGCCTTGGTTTTTATCAGGGCTTTGACAGAGAAAGCATTTTAAAATTCAGCAATGACTGTCTGGGACCGATTGCTTCCATTCTGCTTGTGATCGGAGCCGGCGGCGCTTTTAACAACGTCCTGATTGATTCAGGCGTCGGCACGTATATAGCTGACATGGCGAAGCACTCAAGCTTCTCTCCCGTTCTTTTAAGCTGGACGATCGCGGCGGTCATCCGTGTCGCCACAGGTTCAGCGACTGTCGCCATGATGACGGCGGCCGGCATTGTTGCACCGATTGCATCTGTCATGCCGGGCGTCAGCAGCGAGCTTCTCGTTTTGGCAACGGGAGCGGGCTCTTTGATTCTGTCACATGTCAATGACTCCGGTTTCTGGCTCATTAAAGAGTATTTCGGAATGACAGTAAAAGAAACATTCCTGACATGGACAGCGATGGAAACGATTATTTCTGTCAGTGCGATCTGTTTTATCATGATCATTAACGCGTTTATATAAAAACAAACCCCGGCCGAATAAAGTGACGCCTGTCAAGAAAAGACACGAAGCAGCCTGAGTCCTGTATTGATATGGGCTCAGGTTGTTTCACTTCTTTTGGAACCGTTGATGGTTGAAAAAAAGAATATATTTACATACTGCTTCTTGAACTGCTTCAGCTGTCTGATAACCCATCCTATCATTTAGGCGAAGATCAACAACTTTTTTCTTAAAGTGAATATCATAAGTTTTACGTGTTTTCCCCATAAAAAATCCCCTCCATTGCAGACAGATCAGTATGCTTTCTTTTTTCTGTCTGCTATGAGGGGATCATATCAATATGAGCTGGGCTCTTCTTTCTTTAACGAAACAAAAGAACAGCTAATATCCCTAGATTAATTATTCCTAAAAGGAAGGAAACGACCGCTATCCCTTTGTTTTTCTGCATAAAATAAAGACCGTTTATAACCAAGATACAGCTGATCAAAGCATCAAATAATCGGAGAGCCATAACGTTAAAATCAACTTCCGACTCAAAAAAGCTAAATATCGATACTGCTATTAAAAAGATTACTGATACTGTGATATAAATCAACCAGTCCCTAGATGCATTGCTCTTTTCAGTTTCTTTTTGAATACTGTTCATGAGTTGTTCAAAACCACCTTATAACAATATTTCCTAAATCTTATAATATGCGCCTAATCATTTTCAATGCATCGTTATAATGATAAAAAAGAGGGGTATTTCTTCCCCCCCTCCTTAATTATCCGCAAATTAATTTTATTGCTTTGCTTTTTGAGTTGTGCTTGATAATAACACAAACTGTTCCGCAACCAATACCAATTGCTAGGTTGATGGCCGCAATTCTTAAGCAAGAAAGAGCACAAGAGCCTCCATTTGCTATATCATATAACCAAGATACAGCCGCTCTGCAACTCATCATAGTTGATGCTTTTGTTTCTTCCGCAGAGTCTTTTGAATCCTTTAAGTAATCTTCTACAGAAACTTCTGTTCCATTATCCAGTTTGACTTTTCCGCCTTCTGTTAAGTTTACATCTTCGACAACTTTACCGGATTGTTTTATTTGTAAATTAAGAAGTTTTTCTGATTCATCAAATGTAATGTAAGTTTCAATGGTATCGAATATTTGTTCAGTTTTCAGATCAACAAAATATTGTGCTGATGTTAATCCAGACTCCATATCATCAACAGGAATTGTTACCACAGCCATGCCTTCTTTTACATTTACAATCTCTTCATTTTGTTCATTTGAAAGTCCAAAGAAGCTGTTTTTTGGTTTTTTCACCAACTTGTTTTGTTTGAATTCCTTTGAGGCATAGACAATTTCTTTTGCTTTTTGTTGATCTTCTAATGGTCCCGATGACTCAGGAACCCCTGATTGGCATGACGTACAATTTGTTTTTGCTTTCCCTAAAACATTTGAATTAGCTTTAACACTAGTATTAAAAGAAAAAATCGTTACTAATGTAAGTGTGAAAGCCATTAACAGTGAAAAAAAGCCTTTCTTACCCATCAAATACCTCCCCTTTTCCATATTTTAGGTGATTACATGAAGATTGTAACTTATTCCCAATTTGAAATCAACAAAAAAACAGATAATTCTATTAAATTTTCAAAAATGTCTCTTTTAAAATAAGCGGACTTTATTTTCACTGTCAAAAAACTGTCTATTTGCACTTTCTTTTCGTTCGTAAATACAATCATACATCAGGTGAAATTGCTGAGACATCGGCGTCGGTTTCAAAACAAAAGATCGCAAAAGATAAAATAACACGGATCAAATTGATCATTTCTTACTTTTGTATCACATTTCGTCTGTTTCTTCATTGCCCCATGGTAAGATCTTGTTGATCCATTTAAACAAAAGGATATGAATATGAAAGTATTGGAAGCCAAAAACACTGCTATCAGAGGCAGATAAACGGGCAAAAGAATACAAAGAATTAAGAAGCCAGATGGTCAATCTTAAAAAAGCCTTCAAAGCCGTAGCTGACTTAGATGACAGTGAGTTTTCCGGAAAAGGCGCTGACAACATCAAAGTATTTTATCAAGATCACGCTGATGTGGCTGACAATTGGATTGATCTAATTGATATGAAAATTGCTTTTTTGACAAGCATTTCAGGCGCTTTAGAGGACGCCAGCTTGTCTGACGCATACATAGAAGAATCCTTGCTGGAACACGAGCTGGCTAACGCCTGCACCAAGTCAAAATCCATTATGTCTGAACAGAAGAAAGCGATGAAAGGTATCCTGCTTGATATCAATGATATTCTTCCGCTTGAATTGTTCTCGACAGAAGACTTCAAAGACGAACTTGCAGATGCAGAGGACAAACGTAAAAAAACAGTCGATAAATTAGGAAGCGTGGACGAAGCACTTGTTACTTCAATGTTCATTTCTCTGGCGATTGTCTGATAACCCATCCCATCATTTAGGTGAAGATCAACAACTTTTTTCTTAAAGTGAATATCATAAGTTTTACGTATTTTCCCCATAAAAAATCCCCTCCATTGCAGACAGATCAGTATGCTTTCTTTTTTCTGTCTGCTATGAGGGGATCATATCAGAAAACCGGGGTTTGTTTTTTTATCGGTCATTCACAAGGATATAAGCGGCTTTAACGGGTCCGTGGACGCCGACAACCAAATCCATTTCGATATCGGCCGAGTTGCTCGGTCCAGTAATATAGTTGATGCAGGAAGGAACGGTGACGCCGTCTCTGATCTGCTGTTTCAGTATATCGCTGGCCTGTGTCATTCTCGGCACAATGGAAGATTTCGGGATGATTGCGATATAGGTGGTCGGAAGCAGGCTGACGGAACGGCCGGCATGCTCTGACGCATACAAAACGACGGTGGCTGATTCCGCAAGCGTGATCTCGCTGAATGTGATGCCCACATTCGCTTGTTCCGCTTTTTCAATATTTTTCGCTCCTTGTTCCGCGTCCCATTCCCAAACGGGAATCCCTTCGTCCGGCCACTCTTCTGTCATAAGGGTCTGCAAGCCGTACGTTTCAAACCGGCTGTCCTTCGGAATGATGACAGGCCCTCCTTCAAAGCGGTTCACCTGCGTGCGCAAAGCGTCGTAAAGCCCGGCTGCATCCGTTTCGATCAGTTCGGTATGAATGTTGACGCAGTGGTCTTTCAGCATCGTGACAAGATCGTCTTCCGTACAGTCCGCATGCGTTTGATATTGTGGCTGATACTTCCATTCAGGCAGGGACACGCCTGATTTCCTGCGCTCTCTGCCCAGACTTTCGGCGATCCGGTTTAAAAAGGATTCCTGATGTGTAACCGTCCCTTTCATCATCATTCTTCCCCCTTTTGTTTTTCCCGGTCTTTAAACCAATCTCTGAATCTCGATTTATGCGGCGCCGGGAAGTCCCGTATTGCCGTCCATTCTTTTAACGGCCCCGGCCCTTTTGATATTTTGTCATCTTCCGTAAACGGCGTCATGGCGGCAGGCGCCCATTTCGATCCCATTTTATAAAGGGACGGGGATGACGAGCCGAGCCCGAAGGCTTTCATCGCCAGTTTTTCACTGATCGGCGCTTTGCCCTCTTTTTCCACGATGTTCTGCCGATGCTTGAGCAACAGCTCGTGCAGCGGAATTTTAACGGGACACGCTTCCGTACAGGCCGCGCATAAGGAAGATGCGTACGGGAGCTCCTTGTATTCGTCATACCCGCCGAGAAGAGGCGATAAGACGGCGCCGATCGGACCCGAATAGATGGACCCGTACGAGTGTCCGCCGACATGCCGGTACACGGGACAGACGTTGATGCAGGCGGCGCAGCGGATACATTGCAGCACCGATTGAAATTCCGTGCCGAGTATGCGGGAACGCCCGTTGTCCACAACCACAAGGTGGAATTCCTCAGGCCCGTCAGCTTCTCCTTGCTGACGAGGTCCCGTCAGCGCCGTAATGTAACTTGTAAGCCGCTGGCCGACCGCGCTTCTCGTCAGCATGCTGACAAGCACTTCAAACTCAGAAAATGACGGAACGATCCGCTCCATTCCCATCACGGTGATCTGCGTCTTCGGCAGCGCGGACACAAGGCGGCCGTTTCCTTCGTTCGTCACGAGACTGACCGATCCGGTATCCGCGATCGCAAAGTTGCAGCCTGTAATGCCGACGTCCGCTTCGAGAAATTTTTTCCGGAGAACGCTGCGCGCGTGCATGACGAGCTCTTCCGGTTTTTCCGTCTGTTTGTATTCGAGTCTCTCTTTAAACACGTCACGGATCTGCTCTTTGTTTTTGTGAAGAGCGGGAGCAACGATATGTGACGGCGGATCGTGGTCGTCAATCTGGAGAATGTATTCGCCGAGATCCGTTTCTGTGACTTCACAGCCCTCTTCCTCAAGCACTTCGTTCATATTGATTTCTTCTGTCACCATGGATTTGGATTTTACGATTTTTTTGGCGTTTTTCTGCCGGATGACATCGCGGATATAGGAGGACGCTTCTTCCGCCGTTTCGGCGAAAAAGACGTGTCCGCCTCTGTTGGCGACGTTTTCGGCGAGCTGTTCCAAATAGAAATCAAGATTGTCCAGCACATGCTGTCTGATTTCTTCCGCATGGGAACGCCAATCCTCCCAGTTTCCCAATTCCTCGGCCGCCTGAAGCCTTCTTGTCCTGAGCCGTTCCTGCGCTCCGGAGACGGCTCCTCTCATAAACTCATTATCTATTCCTTCTGATACCCGCTCTTTAAAAGCGGCGGTACCGATTTTCATCGCCATGATTTTCCCCCCTTGTTGTTTCTCGTGTTATCTGCTGTTCAGCACTTCGGCGATGTGCATGACTCTGACGTTTTTATCCTTACGGTCAAGACGCCCGCCGATATTCATCAGACATCCGCAATCCGCCCCGATCAGCACTTCGGCCTCCGTGTCTTCCACGCAGGCGACCTTCTCATCCACCATTTGTTCAGAGATTTGCGCCATTTTCACAGAAAACGTTCCTCCGAATCCGCAGCATTGATGTTTTCCGGGAAGCGCGGTCAGCTCGAGTCCCTTGACATGGCGCAAAAGCTTCATCGGCTCCTCCGACACGCCGAGCAGCCTCGTCATGTGGCACGATGTATGGACTGTCGCTTTTTTATGCAGCACCGCCCCGACATCCTCCACCCCGAGAACGTTGACGATAAAATCTGTTAACTCATATGTTTTGTCCGCAAGCTGCTGCGCTTTTGCCGCCCACTTCGGATCGTCCTGAAACAGATGCGGATATTCACGGAACATCGTCGTACAGGAACCTGACGGACTGACAACGTACTCCGCTTCTTCAAACGCGGTAATCATCCGCTTCATCGCTTTTTTCGCATCCGTCACATACCCGCTGTTGTATGCGGGCTGCCCGCAGCAGATCTGCCCCTCGGGAAAATCCACCTCACACCCGAGCCGTTCCAGCACCTCAACCGTCGCCTTTCCGACATTAGTCTGGAACATATCCACAAGGCACGTGACAAATAATGAGACTTTCATGATGAACCCCTCTTTCATCCTCAATATGTGATCTGGTCATCTGATGACCTGTTTTTAGGAAAAGCTCTATGAATATCCTACACTATTCTGAATATGGATTGGAAGGTTTTTCTGAAAAATCCTTTCGTCCGATGCGCTGAAGGGGACAAAAAAAAGAGAAGCCCGAAAGCTCCTCAAGCTGCTCTACATCCCGTTTTCCAGCAGACGTCCCAGTTTTTGCACACCCTCTTTTATCGCGGCTTTACCGGCATAACTGAACGACAGGCGAAGATATTCCGCACCGTCTTCATGATGCAGAAAAAAATATTTACCGGGTACATAGGAAACGCCGTGAGAAAGAGCCCTCGCCAGCATTGCGGATGTATCCGCTCCCGGCGCTTTCACCCATACAAAGTAACCGCCTTCAGGCACGTGCCAGGATGCGGATTTCGGAAGATATCGCTCTGATGCGGCGAGCAAAACGTCACGTTTGCTTTGATATGCTTCCCGCAAGGCGGCGAGCCGTTTTTCAACATTCGTTTGTTCCAGATAGACGGCGGTCACCGCTTGGGAAAACGGGTGGCCTAAGTCTTTTTTTAACCATGACAATGCCGTGATGAATGCGGCGTCCCCTGCAATCCAGCCGATCCTCATACCCGGGGCGATGACTTTTGATAATGAACCGGCGTACAGCACCCGGCCGTTTTGATCCATGGCTTTCAAGGGCGGCGGAATATCGGTGAATCCGAGCTCACCGTATGCATCATCCTCCAAGATGAGAAAATCATATGTTTCGGCAAGCTGAAGAAGGCGTGTTCTCCGCTTCGCTGACATTACGGTTCCCGCAGGATTCTGAAAAGCGGGTATCGTGTAGAGAAGACGGGGAAGCAGAAGCCCTTTTCGTTTTCTTTCCTCAAGCATGAACGCTAATGTTTCTGTTTGCAGGCCCTCTTGATCTGTCGGAATGCTCATGATATGCGGTGTGTAATTTTTAAAAATCTCGAGCGCTTCCATGTAGACCGGAGCTTCAACGGCAGCGGCGGTTTGTTCATCGAGGAAAACCCGTGCAGCCAGATCTATCGCCTGACAGGCGCCTGGCGTCACGAGCAGCTCATCGTCCCGGCAGTGAATGCCGCGGATGGCTAACCGTTCTTGAATCTGTTTTTTTAAAACGGCCGTCCTCGGGGTTCCCATATAATGCAGCGGCAGATCGCGCTCCTCATCCAGAAGGCGGGCGGCGGCTTCTTTCAGCTCCTTATCAGGAACGAGTGCGGGATCGGGATAGCCGGAATGCAGGGGGGTGCACGCTTTCGGAACTGCCGGCATCCATTCCCCGGGAGGATCGTTTGTCAGAGCTTTCTTTACATGGTCAGAAAAAAAAGATTCGGCCTGCATGTGATGTTATCCCCTTTCACAAGTCAGCTTCTATACATTTTCTTCAAAATAAGCCCCCAGCACTTCTTCCACATTCGTCAGGTGCGCGGTCATCGCGGCTTCCGCTTCATCCGCGTCTCCGGCGGCGACGGCGCTGTAAATGCGTTCATGCTCTTCATACAATCGCTGCACGCTCGTTCGTTTAGAAAACAGCCAAATTTTTCTCGTTTCTCTCATCGTTTCCAAAAGAAGCGCGGAGACATGATTCATGAGATGCTTGAGCAGCCCGTTTTGTGATGCTTCCGCCAGCGCCATGTGAAAGGAGAAATCCGCTTTTTCGCCCAATTCTTCGTCTCCGTCAATGTCTTTCATCTCCATGAGAGCTTGGCGGATTTTTTGTAAATCGTCTTCGGTGCGTTTTTCAGCGGCCATGGCGGCGACGCCGAGTTCAAGCAGCTTTCTGACTTCGAGCAGCTGTTTGACATCCTCTTTTTTCATCAAGAGGGCGGAAGAAAGCGGCTGGGAAACATGAGACGGCTCAAATTCTCTTATGTATGTGCCTTCTCCCTGCTTCATGTCGACGAGCCCCATCGCTTTCAAAGCCGACAGCGCTTCTCTGACCGCCGAGCGGCTGACCTGAAAACTCTCAGAAAGCGCCTGAACGGAATCAAGCTTTTCACCCGGCTTAAGCTCGCCCGCTTTTATCTTCTCCAGCAATGCGTCAGCGACTTCCTCGTAGATTTTTTTCGTTTTAATTTGTTTATATTTCAACGCGATCACCCCGTCACTTGTGAATCTTGATGTTTATCGTCTATTATACTTCTTTTTTTGTATTGCCGACAGGTTCAGACAATTTGTTCAAGAAAAGTATTGTACTTTCAAAACTTTCAAAATATAATGCTAATTAACCCGGTCATCAGATGACCTTATCATAAAAAGTAATCGCTTACATGACATAAGGAGGGGTTTTTTAGGGATGCAATGGACACAGGAGTACGCTCCTTTAGGGGGAAATTTGCTTTTATCGGCAGCTTGCGCGCTCGTGCCGATTATCTTCTTTTTTTGGGCGCTTGCGGTGAAACGGATGAAGGGGTACATCGCGGGGCTTTTAACATTAGCCGTTTCACTTTTAATCGCTGTATTTGTTTACGGTATGCCGGCGGAAAAAGCGGTGATGTCCGCTTCTCAGGGAGCGGTGTACGGGCTGCTTCCGATCGGCTGGATTATCGTCACATCGGTCTTTCTGTATAAAATCACCGTGAAAACGGGACAGTTTGAGATTATCCGGAGTTCGGTGCTCTCAATTACAGATGACCGGCGTTTGCAGGCGCTGCTCATCGCCTTTTCATTCGGGGCGTTTTTAGAAGGCGCCGCCGGTTTCGGCGCTCCCGTCGCGATCTCGGCCGCTTTGCTCGTCGGACTTGGTTTTCAGCCGCTGTATGCGGCGGGAATTTGCCTGATTGCCAATACGGCGCCCGTTGCCTTCGGCGCGATCGGCATTCCGATTACCGCTGTCGAAGGTCCGACCGGGATACCGGCAATGGAAATTTCTCAAATGGTCGGCCGGCAGCTTCCGTTTTTATCCGTCTTTATTCCGCTGTACTTAATCATTTTGATGAGCGGGTTTAAAAAGGCTTTTGAGATATGGCCGGCCATTCTTGTTTCCGGCTTCTCCTTTGCGGCCGTGCAGTACGCAAGCTCGAATTTTTTAGGGCCTGAGCTTCCGGATGTGCTGTCGGCGCTAGTTTCCATGGCCGCGCTCGCTGTGTTTTTGAAATTTTGGAAACCGAAAACGGCCTTTCGTTTCGCGGCAGAACGGGAATCAGCAGCGGCCGCTGACCCGGCGCCGATCAAGTACGGGGGCGCCGCGGTGTTTAAAGCGTGGTCTCCTTTCCTTCTTCTGACGGCCATGATATCCGTCTGGGGGATTCCGGGCGTGAAGGCTGCATTAACCGGTCATTACGAAGGAACGTCAATGTGGCTTTCCTGGCTGAATGCAGCCGGGCGTGCATTGACCTTCACGCCTCCCGTCCCATTTGTAAATCAGCAGATTCTTCAGGCGGACGGCACGCCGATTGAAGCCGTGTACAAACTTGAGCTTTTCGGTTCAGCGGGGACGGCGATTCTGATTGCCGCCGTCATCTCCAAGTTCGCCCTCGGCATGTCGTGGAAGACATGGGGCGAAGCGTTTATAGAAACGGTGAAAGAATTAACCCTTCCGGTCGTGACCATTGTTTCTGTTGTCGGCTTTGCTTATGTGACGAATGCTTCCGGCATGAGCACGACACTCGGTCTTGCGCTTGCCATGACGGGCGCGATGTTTACCTTTTTTTCGCCGGTGCTCGGCTGGCTCGGCGTATTTATTACCGGCTCTGATACGTCGGCCAATCTGTTGTTCGGCGGATTGCAAAAGGTGACGGCGCTCTCTGTCGGGATGGACCCGGTTCTCTCCGTCGCCGCCAATTCATCAGGCGGCGTCACCGGAAAAATGATTTCTCCGCAATCCATTGCGGTTGCCTGTGCCGCTGTCGGTCTGGCGGGCAAGGAAGCTGACCTTTTCCGCTTTACGATTAAGCACAGTCTGTTTTTGCTTCTGCTCGTCTGTCTCATTACATTTTTACAGCATCATCTGTTTTCATGGATGATTCCGTAACACGGAGAACCTCCCCGGGGTTTGGCTCGGGGAGGTTTCAGCTGTACCGTTTTCTCGCCGATGACGGCGGAATATTTAATTGGTCACGGTATTTGGCGACGGTGCGCCTTGAGATTCGGATGTCATATTGTTCATACAGCAGATCGGCAAGCTTTTGGTCTGAAAAAGGTTTCTTTTTATCTTCTTTACCGACCAATGCCTCCAGATGCGCTTTCACGGCATAATTGGAGGCGCCGCCGTCCCCCGATGATTCAGCTTTCGCCGAGAAAAATGTTTTCATTTCATACAGTCCGTACGGCGTCTGAACGTACTTCCCTTTGATTGCCCGGCTGATCGTTGATTCGTGGAGCTCCAGCGTTTCCGCCACCTCTCTTAAGGTCAGCGGCTGCATTCCGCTTTTTCCTGTGAGAAAAAAGGATTCCTGCCGTTCAGTCAGGACGCCGATAATTCTCGTGATCGTTTGTTTTCTTTGCGACAAAGCCCGGTTCAGCCAGCGCCATTCCTGATATTTTGCCGACAGATAATTTTTCGTGTCACGGCACCCGGCAGCTGACAAGAGCGGCTGATAATGGGTATGAAGCTGGATGTCAGGAAACGAACGGCTGTTGAGCCGCGCTTGAATGATGCCGTTTTTCACTGTGATGAAAATATCCGGTTCCACGTAAAAACCCGGCTCCTCATGCGCATAACGGAGCCCCGGCCTCGGATCAAGCGCGCTGATTATGTCGGCGATGTCCTGAATGTCTTTAAGCGGAATGCCCGTTTTTAGTGTAAGCGCTTTCCAGTTCTTTCTTGCAAATAGCTCAAAATAGGCTTCGGCAATCCATTCCGCCTGTTCGTTCCGCTCGGGCAAACGGCGGAGCTGAAGAAGGATGCATTCCTGCAAAGACCGGGCGCCGATTCCCGCGGGCTCAAGGGATTGAAGCTTTTTCAGAACCGCTTCCGTCTCCTCTTGTGAAGCGGATACATGGTCGGCGGCGGCTGGTATATCCTCTTTTAAATATCCGTTTGAATCCAATGAATGTATCAGATAATTGAAAATTTTTTTCTCATCATCGGACAGCTTCATGTCTAAGGCTTGCTGTTTGAGCGAATCCTGCAGCGTTTTGCGGGTAAGTCTGATCTGCTGGCTTCCGTCCCGTTCTTTCATCCTGTTTTTATTTGTTTTATGGTAAGATAGTGGCGGCGTGTCTGTTTCCTTTCGTTCAATCAGAGGGTTTTCCAGTGAGAGCTCATCAATATATCCGGCCAGTTCCGCGGAATTGTATCCGAGTAATGTGATAGCCTGTTTAAGCTCTTGCGTTAATTGAGGCTTTAACATTTGTGTTTGCTGAAGTTTGATATCCATCATGCTCACTCCCCTTTTTTCATTGTACATGATTGGTTTCATACCGTATATACTTATTAAAAGGAGTTGCTTTATAGATGTCAGAACTTTTTTCTGTTCCTTATTTTATTGAAAACTTTACACAGCACATTGAAATGAATCCGAATGAAGACCGAATTCATGCGATGAACAGCTATTACCGTTCCGTCGTTTCAACCCTTGTTCAGGATCAGCTGACGAAAAACTCGGTTGTGCTCAAAAGAATTCAGCATTTGGATGAGGCGTACAACAAAGTAAAACGCGGAGAAACAAAATAAACCTTCCGCTCATTCAAAGCGGAAGGTTTTCCTTCGTGCCGGCGGTTTCCCCGATCAGACGGACATCCGGCGCTTCGTGCATCCAGGTGTAATAGTAGTTGGCGTTTTTCCCGTATGAATTATCAATGACGGTATTCGGTTTCCCGAGAAGCGAGGACAGAATGTGACCGTGAAGCCTTGACGTTTCCACCGATTCGTATCTGCTGAAAAACAGGACCGCTTTCTTTGTTAAGAAATCGGTATAGCGTTTCCAAAACCGCGCAATCGGCAGCGGGTTTCCCGCTTTTTTATTCAAAACATTCAGTGTTTGAAAAAAAGCGATTCCCCTGCGGTCGCTTGCTGACAGCACATCCTGCCAGTCCCAGCTTTTAACGGAAGAATTGGTTTGCAGCTTCGGATTGATTTCCCCATCCGTGCGGATAAAATGAAGCCTGCCGCGTGACGGAGCCGCTGACGCCGCCATCGGATACAGCTGATGGGCCATATCAGGCATAAGCCCGATATGATTCGCCGAAAAAAAGCGTTTCGCAGTCTCGTGTGACACATGATCTCTCGTAAACAGGTGGAGATCCTTGTGCTCCGCAAAAAGCGCCGCTGTCTTTTGCAGCCGTGTCTCATCCTGATAATAGATGGATTGCGGCAGGATGACGATCCTGTTTTCCGGGAAGGATTTGACGATTTTTTCCCTGAACGTCTGATAGTACGGATAGAGATCCCCGAAATTTCCGCCACCCTGACAGACGATGATTGTCTTTTTGTCCGCCCGGCGCCCGAATGGAAAATTGTCGGGATTCCAGCGCTGTTTCACGCGAATGCCGTGCGCTTTAAAAAACGCCTCCGTCCCCTTCATAATCAATAAATCCCCTACATTTCCGTAGAGGGGATAGTCGGCATATATGATGTCAGATTGCGGCGGTATAACGCTGAGCAGCCCCGTCAGCGTTTCTTTTAATCGGCTCATAACATGGCGGCTGTCCATGTTTTCTCCCCTTTCGTTTCAAACAGTTGCGCAAGTGCGTCAATGACACGCTGCTGATCCTCAGAAGACAAGTCAGACCCGGACGGCAGACAGATGCCCCGGCTGAAAAGGTTCTCAGAGACACGCTCATGTTCGCTGTGAGGATAAAAGACGGAAGATGAGAAAAGCGGCTGCGTATGCAGCGGTTTCCACAGCGGCCGGGCCTCAATATTCTGTTCCGCAAGACAGGCGACTGCTTCTTCCGGCGTCACGCCGTTATCAAGCGTCAGAGCCGTCAGCCAGCGGTTTGAAACCGTTCCTTCAAGCTCCGGCATCATGCGGATGCCCGGATACGTTTCCAGCGCTTCCCGATACCTGTGAAAGATTTCTCTCCTCGCCCGGACGCGATCTTCAAGCACTTCCAGCTGCGATATCCCCACGCCCGCGAGAATGTTGCTGAGCCTGTAGTTATACCCGAGCTCGCTGTGCTGGTAATGAACGGCGGCATCTCTCGCCTGTGACGCAAGAAACTTCGCCTTTTCAATCGCGGCTTCATCGTCAGACACGAGCATGCCGCCTCCCGATGTTGTAATGATTTTGTTGCCGTTAAAGGAATAAATGCCGAAACGGCCGAACGTGCCGCTCTGCCTGCCTTTATATGTTGATCCTAAGGACTCGGCAGCGTCTTCAATCAGACAGACGCCGTATGCGTCACAAAGGCTCGTTAATTCATCCATTTTCGCGCTTTGGCCGTAAAGATTGACGGCGATCACCGCTTTCGGGAGTCTGCCGCGCCGCTTTGCATCCCGCAGCGCCCGCTCAAGCGCATCGGGCGACATATTCCACGTCTCCCATTCCGAATCAATAAACACTGGCTCAGCCTGCTCATACACAATCGGATTCGCCGTGGCGACAAACGTAAAGGAAGGACAAAATACAGCGTCTCCTTTTTTCACACCCGCAAGCCGCAGGGCAAGATGGATGGCGGCCGTTCCCGAGCTTACGGCCGCCGCGCTTTTCACTCCCGCATATTCCGCGAGCCGCGCTTCAAACGAATTGACGAGCGGACCGAGCGGGGCAATCCAATTGGAACGAAAAGCTTGTGCAATGTATTCCTGTTCTTTTCCGCTCATATGAGGCGGAGACAAATAAATCCGTTTGTTTGTTTGCATGAAATCATCCTTTTTCATTATGGATAGGGGAGATGATGCGGGCCGGAACGCCGACCGCCGTCACATGGCCGGGAATTCGGCTGATAACCGCAGCCCCCGCGCCGATAACGGACCAAGGGCCGATGTCAATCTGCGGTATGACGGACGCGCCGATTCCGATGTGCGTTCCTTCCCCGACTTTCACTCCGCCGGCAAGCGCCGCGCGCGGTGAAAGATGGACGTAATCTCCGATTGCATTGTCATGATCGGCAACCGCCCCCGTATTGATGATGCAATGGGCGCCGATGTCAGCGCCCGCCTGAATGACGGCGCCCGCCATCACAACCGTTCCGTGTCCGACGGAAGCCGTTTCACTGACGATCGCCCCGGGGTGAATGAGTGCGGCATAATCGTCATCTTCAAGCCGAAGCGTTTCAGCGAACTGCTTTCTGACGCCGTTGCGGCCGATGCATATCGTGAATACGGCCTCGGGGACGAGTTTCCGAAGCATGTGCACGTCTTTCGTCCGGCCCGTATATAAACCGTTCCGAACGGCAAAACCGCTGAATCCGTCATCCAATACGCCCGCAAGCTCCATATCGGAACGGGCCTGCACGATTTCTCTCACGACTTTTCCGTGTCCGCCGTTTCCGATCAGCACGACCTTTTTCACGATGACATATCTCCGCTGCCTGTGAAGCGCTTTGCCGTCACATGGCCGGCTTGATGTATGCCTTCTGACACGAGAACTTTTTTCACGGTTAAAAGCAGAATCTTTAAGTCGAGAAGAAATGTGCGGTTGTCGACGTACCACACGTCGAGCTTGAATTTTTCCTCCCATGAAATCGCGTTTCTCCCGTTAATCTGCGCCCAGCCCGTAATCCCCGGCTTCACCTCGTGCCGCCGCGCCTGCTCCGCCGTGTAAAGCGGCAGATAATCCATCAGCAGAGGGCGGGGGCCGACCAGACTGATATCGCCTTTGAGCACATTAAAAAGCTGGGGAAGCTCATCGATGCTCAGTTTTCTGATCAGCCTTCCCGTTTTGGTCAGACGGAGATGATCCGGAAGCAGCACACCGTTTTCATCACGCGCATCCGTCATCGTTCTGAGTTTATACAACGTAAACGGACGCCCGTTATGCCCCGGTCTCGTCTGTTTGAACAATACCGGAGACCCGATGGCGCATCTGACGGCTGCCATGGCGAAGAGAAGGATGACGCTCGCGCCGCACAATAACAACACCGCGGCCGCTATATCAAATACACGTTTCGCCTTCAAATCTGAACAGCTCCTTTCACTTTTCGGCATTTCTGTAAAGCAAGCCGCCTTTCTTCTTTCGTACAAATGAAGAAAAAAGCGAATGCGGCATAGCTTATGCATACGGCAAGCCCCGCGGCGATCAGGCCGGCCCAGCTGTCAAGCGGTGAAAACAGCCGGATACCCCGGCAGACGGCCCAGGCAAATACGGCCGCCGCCA
This sequence comes from Bacillus sp. NEAU-CP5, assembly GCF_026420705.1. Classification (NCBI taxonomy): domain Bacteria; kingdom Bacillati; phylum Bacillota; class Bacilli; order Caryophanales; family Bacillaceae; genus Bacillus; species Bacillus sp. NEAU-CP5. The sequence goes on from NZ_JAPMOV010000003.1 coordinate 349,132, forward strand.
ACGGTCCGAACATGCCTTTGTAAAACGCGGTTTTCTGAAAGCCCGTAATATGCGAAACATACAGCGGCGTGAAGACGGCATTTTTCAAAATGAGGGAGACAGCCCCGGCAATGGTGATGCCGTACAGCCCGAGATGTGCCGGTCCGCTGAGAACCACGGCCAATATGACATTCAGTCCGCCTAAACATAAAGTAACGACGGCGGGCGTTTTTTGTTTATTAAAAGCCGTCCATACGTAAAAAAGCGGCATGACAGAGAGACTGACCGCCAAATACGCGGCGTGAATGTATAAAAGCGGCGCCGTCTGCACAAACGACGGGCCCAGCCAAATCGCCAGAAACGGTTCGGCAAGCCCTCCTAATAATGCGGCGGGAAGCGCGAGCAGAAGCCCGTTCATCCGCACAGCCTTATTGGCGTAAGACAGGAGGCCTTCCATATCGCCTTTTGAATAGTAGGAAGTCAAAACCGGCGCAAACAGTGAAGCAAGCGTCCCGGCAAGACTTCTGAGCAGGAGCGGGAATTGAATAATCGCCGCATAGACACCCGCTTCAGACGGCCCCAGCACAAGGTTGGCCGTCATGAGGTCAATCTGCAGAAACAGCAGCACGCCGATCTGGTTGACAGAACTCCAGGCACCGGCCGAAAACAGCACTTTGCTCGTGTGTAATGACAAGGTTTTACGGCTGAAAGAAAACCAAGGAATCAATTTCTTAAAGAAGAAAAAAGTCAGCACGGCCGCACAGACGGCTCCCGCTAATGCCGAAAGCTGAATCTGCCAGATTTTCGGCGGCAGACACGTAAACAGGGCGAGCACACACAGCACCCTGACCAGCATTTGCACGGCCTGAATGGAACTTGTGATATAAAGCTTGTTGGCAAAAAACGGCCCCGTCGCGAATCCCGCCATAAAAAACGTCAGCATAAACAGCACGCTGCCGATTACGATAGACAGCCTCACATCCGTTAAGAGCCCGGCCGGTACATTCATAATCTTGTCAATAAAAAAAGCCGTCCCGGCGAGCGGCACAGCGAGTAATAGAGATATCACGACAGACGCGGCTAAATAATTGCTTACATACGCATTGGCCTCGTCCCTGTTCCCCCTGTGGGCGGCGACGGAGAAAAACCTCACAACGACAGAGCTCAGCGCAACGGTAATAATAGAGAAATAGTTAATGATATTCTGTGTCAGATGGACAAACCCAAAAGCCTCCACACCTAATGTTTGCACAATAAAGGGCGTCATCCACACTGATAAAAACACCGATAGTAAAAACGCAGTCACATTTGCGCCGAAATTAATGGCAAATTTCATGCTCCTTCCGCACTGCCTTTCTCTTTCGATTTCCGTTCGAAAAACGCATGCAGAAGAAGAGGAAGGCGCATTTTGCACAGGCCGAGCACCACGCGCTCCCCCGCCAGCAGCTGTTTATGGCGGCACGGCGTGCTGCGCACCGCCGTTTTTACCATGTCATACGTTAAGATTCTGCCGATGTGCGCCGTAATCTGATGTGACAGCTGCGGGGCGGCGCATGCGTTGGCGATCAGCATCGGAATCTGATGCTTGCACAAATATGTATCGATATCGCTCCGGCAGGCGTCCGTCAGCCCGTTGGCCTCATAAAAAGCCATTTTCGCTGCATATTGCTTTTGCAGTTCTTGATCTAAGTGGGGCTTAAACGGTGTTTCTGTAAGACTTTGCGGATTTTCCCGGTAGATATACAGCCCTTCGTCTATCACTTTGACACGCGCGGCTTGGCGGAACGCTGCCAAGTTAAACGGAGAGTCCTCGGCAAACCGGATATCTTCATGGAACAACAGTCCTTGCAATGATTCTCGCCGGTATATATAGCGCCACACATACCAAATAAACCGATGTTCGTGCGCGCGGGTCAGCAATGCAGTCATTTCATCCGCTGTGAAGACGCGGCCCGGCGGAATGGACGGCGGCATATATGTTCTTTCTTTAGACGGCGTTTCCTTATAATAACCGCAGCCGGCGATATCCAGCCGGTTCTTCTCCGCTTCTTCATAAAGCCTTTCGAACATCGTTTCCGTCACATAGTCATCGCCGTCCGCAAAACCGATATAACGGCCGCGGGCGGCTTTTATTCCGGCATTGCGGGCCGAGCTGAGGCCGCCGTTTTCTTTATGAATCACCCGGATTCTCGCATCTTCTGCGGCGAATTGTTCAGCAATCCGGCCTGACTGATCCGGTGAACCGTCATTGACGAAAATGATTTCGATGTCTCTCAGCGTCTGTTTTGTTAAAGAAACCGCGCATTCTTTAATAAAAGGCTCTGTCTTATACATCGGCACGATCACGCTCACAAGCGGCTCGGTCATTGGGCATCACCGCTGATTTTCGAGCGCAGCCCGGCAAAATAAACACTGCGCAAAGAACCGCCTTCCTCATGCTTGCCGCTGAGCAGCCGGTTTACGGCGGCCGTTACAGCTTCAGGGTCTGGACGCTCAAGCAATGTCATGTTCGGTATGTTTTTCAGCCATTGATAGCCTTCCATCACTTTATGATCAAACGAACGAATGACGACACAAGGCGTTTTCGTCAGCGCACAAAAAATCATCCCGTGAAGCCTGTCAGTGACGACGGCTTCCGCGCCTTTCAGCGTATTCCAAAGCGCCTCCAGCTCTTTTTCACGTGTATGGCGGCTGACCCTCCGGCCGACCGTCGTGGTAAAGGAATGCAGCTCGCCGTACTCTTTTGCCAAAGCTTCTTTTACCATCGTTCTGTCCTCAGCCGTCAGCGCACTCTCCTTATCCTCCCGTAAACAGAGGTAGATCCCTTCCCGCGGGATGTGCCGCTCGCTTTTATCCAAATATAAGACCATGTCAGGCTGTTTGAGCACTGTTTTTCCGGGAAAATGACGCTTCATCCATTGATACGTCGTCTCATCTCTCGCCATTAACAAAAGGTCGGGATGCGCATTGTACACTTTTCGGGCGCGCTTCAGCTCCTTCCGTCCCTTTTTTGATTCAGAAAAGTGAGCCGTCGCCGGAAGCTGAACGATCCGATATTCCCGGAATGTTTTGATGATAAAGCGGCGCGTCCATTCCTCATACCTGTACAAATCCCCCATGTTCCCGCCGCCGATGATGAATACCATATCATCGGGGTGGCGCTTTTTGATCAGCGCTTTTGCCGATCTGTAGATATCCTTCATATCCACTTCGACAATGTCAAAATCGGGATACTCCCGTTCAAGAAACGTTTTGCTTGCGTAGGCGATGGCGTGATCGCCGAGATTATCGTGGGACGGGAGCAGCGTCAGAATGATCTTTTTTCTTGCCGCTGTAAGCCCCGCCCCATCCGCTGCCGTTCCGAAGTGAAATTGGGACGGGTATTTGACCTTAAGCAAAAGCCATTCTGCGAGATTGATTTTTAAAGATTGTATCGACATGTCTTCACCCTCTGATTTTCATTTTGTACTCGATTGCCCGCTGATACGCGGCTGATGCCAGCGACACGAACGGAATCAGCTTCAGCTTCGCCAAAAGCAGAAGGCATGAGCGTTTGGCGTCAAACGGCGCCGTTCCGGTTTTGGAAAGGCTCAGGCGAAACACGGGATCAGCGCATATCCGGCTGATATTCTTCCACTTCTCAGAAAACCGGCCGCCGTTATTCCGCTTCCATTCATTCAGCAGGCAGACTGTTCCGTGCTGAACGATGAAAAAATCCAGCTCCTGCCGGTATTCCTGTAAGCATCCGTTTTCACGCAAAAAAGCCTCGTTCAGCCGATAGAGAACGAGCCCTGAGTCAAACAGCTTTTTCTGATAGCTTTGCACAATGGAAGTCAAGTGAATCCGGTAATGATAGAGCGGCTGATCCACGTACGAGACCGCACCTGCGAAAACATGCGCCCTGAGGCTGAAGTACTGATCCTCCACGTGCTCCAGCTCATCACGAAGCGGAAAGCGCAGCTGATGATGCTCGATCATGGTTCTTTTGTACAGCTTGTTCCATGAAAAACCGCTGACTCTTCCTTCAAATAAATCTTTCAGGTACAGTTGTTTCGGGCGGCCCTCGTACGCTGAAGCGATCGTTGAAACGGCGGTTTTCCCCGTATCCGCGAATTCGGCCGCATATTCGCAAATCACGAGATCAGCCTGATCAGCCTTCGCTTTTTTATACATGCGCAGGCAATAATCAGGTTCAACCCAGTCGTCCGCATCAATAAAAGCGATAAATTCGCCTCGCGCCGCCTCAATGCCCTTGTTGCGGACCGCGCCGAGCCCCCGGTTTTGCTGATGAATGACCCTGATTCTCTCATCCCGCTTCTGATAGGTTTCAAGAATGGCCGGGCTTTGATCCGTTGACCCGTCATTAACGGCCACGATTTCGATATTGGCGAGCGACTGATTGAGCAATGAATCTAAGCATCTTTCTAAATAAGTTTCCGTATTATACACAGCAATTAATAAACTGACCGCGGGTGTTTCCATATAAACCTCCAGTGTCCATTACCGGGAAAAAATCGTTCTGTACGGAAGCACAGACGAATCGACCGGCATAAGCAAGTAACTGTAAAGAAAATAACAGACAATAATGGCGATATAAATCAGCGCATTTGATTTTTCATCAAAAATCCTCACAAAATAAGGGATCAGGATCATTTGGTACAGGCCGAAATATATATTAAACCGGGCAAAAATAACATCCTTTGTCGCCAAAAGACCGAAGAGCAGGCCGAGCAGACAGAAATTCACGATGACATCAATGTCAGGCCAGAGCTTCCGCAGCCGCTCCCGATAGCAGAAAGCCAAAAACAGCGGCAGAAGCAGCACCGCGATTTTTACGACGTTCATCCCGTTCGTATTGGTCATCAGCCATTTCTCATAATGGCCGTACGAGCTGTTTTCCAGCACAACGACAAACAGCGAAATGAACTTCTGATACAGGAACGTCATAAGAAGAAACAATGCCGACAGTCCGAAAATCGCGGGCGACCAGGCTCTTTTTCTGACGAGAAAATAAACCGGAATCATAATCAGCGCTGAGGAATGAAAAAGCGAACACAGCAGCACGATTGACATATAACGCTTCCAGCTTCCGCTGATCACGTAGCGGACGGCCCAAAACAAAACGGCCGCCACCATATACTGCCTGATCCCGTTAAAGGAAGCGTAATAGTGATACGTGCCCAAAAACAAAAACACACTCAGCTCAAACGGACGGCCAAACTCAACGAGCCCCTTTAAAATAAAGCTGCACGTCACGACCGCCACGGTGAAATACATAATTTGCGGATCTTTCGTGATAAAATTCATGAGCCAGATGAGAGCCGTAAACCCCGGATCAACGGCTGCTTTTTTCGCTCCGAACCCGAAGATCTCCCAAATGCTGCCGTAATTTCCCGCCAGCTTGTACATCAGCGCGTACGTCTGAAAATCCGTCCCGACTCTGTAGCGCAAGCCGGAGACCAATACGAGTGATAGCAGCGGAACGATCATCACGAGCTGATTCGGCCGGTATCCGGTCGAAAGCGATTGATCACGCCCGCCGCACATTTTCGCGAACCATGACCAAATATACACAATTCCCATATTGACTACGTATACAATCATTCGTTACTGTTCCTTTTTCCAATTCATATTGTAAAGCTTCATAACAGCCCCCGCATTTTCTTCCGCGTCATATCCCTGCCGTCTGAGGGTTTCTTTAATGCGCGCCCCGTCAGGCTTTGCCGCCTCTGCTGCCCGTAAAACCGCGGATACCCATTGTCCGGGCGGTTCTTTGAGGCTGAGCCTTTTGACCAGCCCGAGCCCGGCATCGGCTTCTTCCGTTATGCCGTCTGATATCACGCACGGCACCCCGGAGGCCTGCGCTTCAACGAGCGTGACGGGCAGCCCTTCATAAAGAGACGGCATGACAAATACATCCAGCGTTTTCAGCAGGGCATGAACGCGGTCTTCTATGCCGATAAAACGCACATCATCATCAAGCCCCAGCTTCGCCGACAGATTTTCCATGTCGGTGCGAAGCGGACCGTCTCCGGCGAGAATCAGCTGTAAACCGATGCCCCTCTCTTTCATATCAGCGGCCAGCCGGAGCAGAAATTCATGGTTTTTTTCTTCTGTAAAGCGGCCGATATGGCCGATCACCAAACGGCCGTCTGCAATGCCCCGCTTCCTTTTTTCAGCTTCTGTGTCCGCGCACCCGCCGGCAAATAAGTCGAGATCAATGCCGTTCGGCAAAAGATGCACGTCTTTTTCTTTCCCGAATAAGAAACGGCCCGCGTCTTCTCCGCAGGCGCACAGTGCCGTGGCGTTTGCCGTGATCAGCCGTCTGAAAACAAACAGCTGCATCCCGGCAAGCCGCGACGCCCGCCCCCGCCACGACGTACTGTGCGAATGGCAGATCCGCACCGGGACGCCGGCTAAACGAGCGGCCAATGCGATAAATCCAGACTGAAAATCGGTATGGGCGTGCACGGCGGCAAACGGGCCTTTTTCCTGAATCACCCGCTTGACCTGTTTTACAAATGTAACTGGGTTTGTGCTGCCGATGCTCGGCACATAAAAAAGCCGTCCGCCGAGAGCGAGAATTTCCTCATCATAAGCGCACGGATCGTTCCTATGGGTTAAAAAATCAAACTGCACCTTCGTTCTGTCCATCTTCCGGTACAAATTCATCATCATCGTTTCTGCGCCGCCCCTGTTCATACCGCTGAAGATGTGCAGCACCCGTATCGGTTTGTCAGTCATGTTCGGCAAGCCCTTCTTTTTGGCGGATGTCCCTGTTTTTATGATAACGGTTCATGACCGCGGGCGGCGTAACGGCGCGGATGAGCGGTTTTGCGATATACGCGTAATGGGAAAGCGGCAGCTTCAGCCGTCTGCATGCCTGAAAAACGAGGACCGCATTATCAATGGAATACGTAAACGATCTCCTTTTAAACGCATCACTGTCCTCTCTGACTTTATACAGCGTTTCTTGGAGATTGTACCCCCGGAAACCCGCTTCAAAAAAGCGCAGCCACAAATCGATATCCTCCATCCGCCGCGTCCGCCTGACTGACCGGTAGCCGCCAACCGCTTTGTACGCTTCAGCCCGCATCATAATGGTGCCGTGGCAGAACGGTGTGCCTTTCGCCATAATTCCCGGTTTCGGCACGGGCGGCAAAAGCCGGGCGCCCCTTACACCGAATTCATCAAATACGAGCATTCCCGTGCCTACGACTTGATAGTGGGCGTGCTTGTTTAAGAAAGCGGCCTGTTTTTCCAGTCTCCTCGGGTTGGAGATGTCATCACCGTCCTGCCTGGCGATATAATCCCCCGTTGCGTATGTCAGACAGCGGTTCAGCGAAGCGGCAAGCCGTTGATTTGTCTTATTTTGAATCAGCGTGATCCGGTCGCCGTAATGATCCGCGTAACGGCGCGCAATCTGATACGTTCCGTCAGTTGACGCGTCATCACACATAATCAGTTCCCAATTCTTATAAGATTGGCTCAGGATGGATTCAATACTCTCCGCTAAAGTCTCTTCGCAATTATAAATTCCCATGATGACGGAAATTTTCGGTTGTGCTCCTGCATTCATACGCTTTTCTCCTTTTTATCCATATAACCGGCGTAAATGTGCGCCATTTCCTTTACCGTACGTGTTTCTGAAAAACATTCCGCCGTGCTACGCCCTTTTTGTCCCATTGCTTTTCGCAGCCCCGGGGAGCGGTACAGCTTTTCAATTCGATCGGCAAACGCCGCGCTGTCCCCGGCCGGCACGAGAAAACCGTTCACGCCGTCTTCGATGATCTCACGGTGCCCCCTGTTGTCCGCGGCAACGGCGGGCTTTTCGGCAGCCATTCCTTCAAGCAGATTCATGCCGAGTCCTTCACGGATGCTTGAGGCGACAGACAGATCAGCAAGCTGAATCAGTTCATGAATATCGCGGCAAAAACCGTAAAACCGCACCATGTCGGATACACCGAGTGATTCAGCCTTTTTTCTGTACGGCGCTTCCATCGCGCCTTCTCCGGCAAATACGAGTTTCAGCTCCGGGATGCGGTTCTTCAGCAGTGCCGCAGTCTCAATGAGAAGTCCCTGGTTTTTATTGCCGTTTAATTCAGCGGGGTATACGAGAATAAATTCCCCGGCGCCGAAGCCGTGTTTTTCTCTCAGACGTTCACTCTCTTCCCGGCTCACAGGGCGAAACCTGTCTGTATTCACCCCGATACCGTGTATTTTTTTCGCGCCGCAAGCTGTTTTTTTCATTTGTTTGGCCCGTTCGTAATCCTCTTCATTAATCGTAATCAGACAATCCGTATAAGAAGAAAGAAATTTTTCGATCGGGTAATAAAGAAGCCAGTTTTTCAGGGGCGCTCCGTCGCAGAAGTGAAAGCCGTGCGCGGTGTACAGCACCTTTGTCCCTTTTTGGCGCGCTTGTCTCGCAGCAAGGCGTGCAAGCACGCCGCCGACCGGCGTATGACAGTGAATCATGTCATAGCCGTTGTCCTGAATGAGCCGTTTCAGCCGCCTGTAAACAGAAAGATTTTCGGGATGAAACGGCGAGCGCCGAATTGGAATGGAAAACTTTTCATCAACGAACGGAAGATTCATATTGCCGCCTGCCGCGACGTGCACTTCCCAGCCCATATCCTGAAACCATTGAAAATACGGAAGATGAAAAGCTTTAAAATGATAATCGACAGTGGCGCAGAATAATACTTTTTTCGTCATCTTTCTGTCCTCCCATCACACGCCTGCAGCCGCTTCTTCATGTACTGATTCGATCGCCTCAAACAGCCTTTTTCTCAGCTCTTCTTCAGGCAGACGGCTGAATTCCTCCATAAAACGGATGAGCACGGCCCAATTCCCGTCCACCGCTTTCCCGATATGGATTTTCGGAAAAATCTGCTCCGTATGTACTTCATTATGATTCAGCAATTCTTCATACATCTTTTCTCCAGGGCGGATGCCGGAGAATTCGATGGGAATCTGTTCTGTCGTATAGCCTGATAAATGAATCAGGTTTTTGGCCAGATCGACGATTTTGACGGGTTCTCCCATATCCAGAACGAAAATCTGCCGCCCTTTTGCAAGCGCCCCCGCCTGAATGACGAGTCTTGACGCTTCGGGAATCGTCATAAAATATCTTGTCATCGCCGGATGCGTGACGGTGACGGGTCCGCCTTTTTCAATCTGCTTTTTGAAAATTGGAATGACGCTGCCGCGGCTTCCGAGCACATTTCCGAAACGGACGGCGGCGAATTTGGTGCGGCTGACCTTTCCGAGGTTCATGATGACCATTTCCGCAAACCGTTTCGTCGCCCCCATGACATTGGCCGGATTGACCGCTTTGTCAGAAGAAATCAGCACGAATGTTTCCGTTCCGCACATGTCGGCGGCTTCGGCGACATTTTTCGTGCCGATAATGTTGTTTTTAACGGCTTCTTCCGGATTATGTTCCATTAACGGCACATGTTTGTGGGCAGCCGCATGATAGACGACGTGCGGCTCGTATTTTTTCATCAAGGTAAAGATTTTATCTCTGTCCTGAATATCGGCGATCTCCGCGTGAAAGAGCACCTCTTTGCCGAAGCGTGCGGACAGCTCGGTATGTACAGAATGAATGCTGTTTTCTCCGTGGCCGAGAAGGACGATTTCCCGCGGAAGAAACGCGCTGATCTGGCGGCAGATTTCAGAACCGATTGAGCCGCCGGCGCCCGTGACCAGAATCGTTTTTCCCTTGATGCTGTCAGAAATTTTGCTCGTATCAAGGGTGACCGGCTTTCTGCCGAGCAGATCTTCGGCTTTTACATCTCTGATGTGTCCGGCAGCCTGCGTTCCGAGCAGGATCTCGTCAAATTGCGGCATGATTTTAATATGGGCGCCCGTCTGCACACATTCTTTGTATAACGTTTGAAGCTCATGGGTGCAAAGAGACGGAATGGCAATGATGATATGATGAATTCTCAGCCTCTGCACCGCCGGCATAATGCTTTCTTTTCCGCCGATGACGGGCAGGCCCATGATTTCGAGCTTATGCTTCGTCTGATCATCATCAATAAAAGCCACAGGCATGATTCCGAGATCGTTTTTCTGGGTAAGCTGACGGACGAGCAGCGTCCCCCCCGAACCTGCGCCGATGATCAGCGCCCGGGAAGAGTCATTTTGCTTCCTGCCAATCGTTTCTTTCAGCACCCGTGAAATCATCCGGCTTCCTCCGATGAACAATAGCTGAACCATCCAGCTGACGGCCAACAGCCGGAACAAAATCGTGTGGAACACCCCGTATTGGACGGCCGCCGTTACGGCTGCTGACAGCGTGATCCCCTTCATCAAGGCAAGCAGCTCGCCTATTCCCGTGTACGTCCATACCTGCTTATACTGGTGAAACATAAAAGCGCATACATGATGGCTGATCAGCATGCTCACGGCAGTCAGCAGCAACGCTCCGGAGTCATAAAAGTGATAAGAATCCTCAAAAAATTGATATCCTATAACAACGGAAAGTAAAACGAGATACGTATCCAATGCAAAAATCATTGAAAGTCTTCTCCGGTAAGTCAATCTTTCCCCTCCTCATTTATCGGTTTAGCTGATACGGTTTTCGTAAAAACAGACATAACAGCTAAGCCGATAACAATGCATCATCTTAAGATAAATTGGGCATTTAACCCGTCCTCACACCCCGCCACCGACGACCAGCATCTAAGGCAGCGAAAAACGCCGCCCACAGCAGAGCCGAGTGCCTCCGTTGATAAAGGTAAGGAGACATCACCTGCACCGCTCAATACGAGTAGTGCTCCGTTTTTTTGATTTTCTTTTTATTCAGCAGCGCCCCCAAAAGCTTTGCCTTTGACTGCTGGAGCGCGTCTCTCGCCTTTTGGACGGTATCCATTTTCGTTTTTCCGCTCAAGACGACGAGAACGCTTCCATCTGTCTGGTTCGCTAAAATCTGTCCGTCCGCCACAGCCAAAAGCGGAGGTGAATCGAAAATAACCAGACTGTACCGGCTGTACATCTCCTGAATCAGCTCTCCCATCGCCTTTGAAGATAAAAGCTCAGCCGGATTCGGCGGCGTCGGCCCGCTCGTTAAGACATAGAGGTTGTCAATCAGCGTTTTTTGCACCGTTTCGCCGAGGGAAGCGTTTCCGACTAACACATTTGTCAGGCCTTGTACATTTTCAAGCTGATAGGTCTCGTGTATCGTCGGTTTTCGTAAATCCGCATCGACGAGCAGCACCTTTTTTTCCTGCTGCGCAAATACCGCGGCAAGGTTGGCGGCGCTGAATGATTTTCCTTCTCCCGGAACGGAAGAAGTGACGAGAATAGAGCGCAAATGGGTCTGAACAGAGGAGAACTCAATATTTGTCCGAATGGTGCGGTATTGTTCAGCCACCAATGATTTGTGATGTAAAACGGATATTTGAGCCAGTCCCCTTCTTGATTTCTTTTTTCTGAATCCCAAACGCCTCACTCCCCGAAATGTTTTTCATCAGACCGTGTCTGCTGATTTTTGATGTCATACACAACCCCTAAAACAGGCAAGTCTGTTTTTTCGCTGAGCTGCCGCTCGCTTTTAACGGTTTCATCAAGAAAGTGGAGAAAAAACGCAAGCGTCACACCCGCCATGAGAGCCGCACCGAACGCCATCATGATATTTCGGATGCGCGAAGGCTTGACCATCGGGCTTTCCGATGCTTTTGCCTCAGACAAAACAATGACGCCTTTTATATTCATCCTGTCACGGACTTCTTTTTTAAATGTCTTCATCAGCGTGTTCGCTATAGCGGCGGCCTGTTTCGGATTCTCGTCCTGCACCGCTACGGTAATGATCTCTGAATCGGTTTCGCTGCTTGTCGTGATCTTTGCTTTTAAAGCGGATGCCGTCTCAGAAAGATGCAGCGTCTGCTTCACTTTCTCAAGCACAACCGGGCTTTTCATTATCGTTTGAAACGTATTGTTGTAATGAAGATTCAGCTGAACGTCGCTGAGATTCGAATTTTTTTCACCGCTTGTTTCATGAATGAGCACTTGGGTCGATGCTTGATAAACGGGCGAAATCACCCGGAATTGGATGTATCCCGTCACCAGCGTTACAACTGCTGTCATGATAAAAATCAGTAAAAGTCTGTGTTTAATAATGTCAAATAATTCTTTGAAACTCATATTCTCATTCATGTAATTACAGCCTCATCCTTATTGCATCAGGCTTAAACGCCCCCTTCTGTTAATGATTGGATTATAAAAGAAAAGGTCGAAATTTGAAAATTTCAAATTAAGCCATTTGGTTCTTTTTAGAGAACATTATCATGATTTTCCTCTTATTTACTGCACTTACCTTATAATTTTAAATTTTATAAAGAACGAAAGATTTCTTATAATGAACAAAAAAAGCCAGTATACAGGGGAGAATTCAGCACAATGATTGGAAGAATAATTCGTTTATACCGCAGAAGAAAAGGCTACTCTATTAATCAGCTAGCAGTTGAAGCAGGTGTCTCTAAATCTTATTTAAGCAAGATAGAACGGGGGGTTCACTCAAATCCGTCCATCCAATTTCTGAAAAAAGTATCCGCCACCCTGCAGGTCGATCTGACGGAGCTTTTTGATGCCGAAACGATGCTGCATCACATGGGAGACACGGAAGATGAGTGGCGCATCCACCTTGTGCAGGCCGTGCAGTCGGGCATGCCGAAAGAAGAACTGTTCACCTTTACGAACAAACTGACTGAAAAACGCCCGGAGCCCGCACCCTACCGCAACAGAAAACTGACTGAATCCAACATTGAGGAATGGAAAGCGCTGATGCAGGAAGCCAAAGAACTCGGCTTGTCCGTTCAGGAAGTCAGATCATTTTTAGAACGGAAGCGTTACTAATGATATGCTGATGAAAAGGCTTTTATTCGCTTCATGTCTTCATCTCCGTTTATAATGAAAAGAAAAAAGGGGATGAAATGATGACAAAACTTACCGTTCAAACCCGCTCCGGCGCACTGAAAGGAACTGCCGGCCGCGGCGTCCGCACATGGAAGGGCATACCGTACGCGAAGCCGCCCGTCGGAGAGCTCAGATTTAAAGCGCCGGAGCCGCCCGCACCTTGGGATGGCGTAAAACATGCCGATTCGTTCGGGCCGATTTGTCCGCAGCCGGATGATATGCTGTCTATATCGTTTTCCGGAGATATACCGGCTCAATCTGAAGATTGCCTTTACCTCAATGTTTTCGCCCCCGATTCAGAGGGCGAAAAAAAGCCTGTCATGGTATGGATACACGGCGGGGCATTTTATTTAGGTGCCGGAAGCGAACCGCTTTACGACGGATCTGCCCTTGCCGCTGACGGAGATGTCATTGTAGTGACACTCAATTACAGGCTCGGACCGTTAGGCTTTTTACATTTATCTTCTATTCATGACGCGTATTCCGCCAATATCGGGCTGCTCGATCAGATCGCCGCGCTGCGCTGGGTGAGGGACAATATCTCCGAATTTGGAGGAGACCCGGATAACGTCACGATATTTGGTGAATCGGCAGGCGGCATGAGCATCGCCTCCCTTATGGCAATGCCTGACGCAAAAGGCCTGTTTCATAAAGCCATTTTAGAAAGCGGCGCCTCTCATACGATCCCGGCGGACATGGCAAAAGACATCGCGGCGGCATTTATTCATGAAGCCGGCACTGATCAATTGCAGGAGCTTTCCGTTAATGACCTGCTTAAGACTGCGGATAAAGTGCGGCGCTCACTAGATCAAAACATTTTTCAGCTTTTGTTTCAGCCCGCCATCGATCCGGCCACATTGCCTGCGGAACCGGTGAAAGCCATAGCAGACGGGGCCGCAGAAGGCATACCTATGATCATCGGAACCAATCGTGATGAAGCATATTTGTTTTTCACCCCTGATACAGACATTCATTCCGAGAAAAAACAGCAAGATTATTTGCATTATCACCTCGGAGAGAACTGCACCGAGCAAGCGGCAGATTTATATCCGCATTCATTAAAGGGACAAATCGATATGATGACGGATCTGATTTTCTGGCGGCCGGCTGTCGCTTTCGCACAAGGACAGTCGCAGCACGCACCGGTCTGGATGTACCGCTTTGATTGGCATGGCGAAACACCGCCGTTTCATAAAGCCGTTCACGCTCTGGAATTGCCGTTTGTGTTCGGAAACTTTGATTCTTTGAGAAAGACGCTGCAAGAACCGCTCGGTGATGACGCAGAACAGCTTTCCAAACAAATCCAATCCGCATGGCTCGCTTTTGCAAAAACCGGAAACCCGAACACCTCTCACTTCAATTGGCCTGAATATGAAACCGATTCACGCGAAACTTTGCTTTTCAACACGGATACCGCTGTCGAAAGTGATCCCGATTCAGCAAAACGCCGCATCCTGTTTCAAGCATAAAAAACGCCAAGGGAGCCGGCTCCCTTGGCGTTTCGTTTTCATCTCACTTCATAATGCAACTCCGCAAATTGCTTATAGCGCCTGACATCAGTCAGCTTCAGCCCTGTCTCCCGGTCTCCGGGTTTGAACAAAGAAATTCCGCGGCCGAGCAGAACGGGGGCGATCTGAATGATAAACTCATCGACAAGTTTTTCCTCCAAAACCGGGTGCAGCAGATCACTCCCGCCGACAATCCAAATCCGCTTGCCGTCTCGGCGTTTCAATGCTTTTATAAAATCGGCAGGCTCTTCATGAATAAACCGCACATGTTCAGTGCACCCGGTCAATGTCCGCGAAAACACATAGCATTCTTTACCTTTGTACGGAAATTCCTCAGGCAATAAAACCAATATTTCTTCGTATGTTTTTCTGCCCATGATGATCGTATCGACAGATTCATAGAAAGCTTCATAATCGGTGCCGTCTTCACCTTCAGTTCCGATTAACCAATCTAAAGAATGATTTTCCCGCGCAAGATAGCCATCTGCGCTGACAGCTCCGTAAAAAACGAGTTTTCTTTGACCGCTCATAAAAATCCCTCCCCTTTTTTATTATACCTTGAACATACGGATGAAATGAAAAAATGATAGAATCGGGTAAAAACCCCCGTTACCGGGTTTTCGTTTCTTCCTGCTTTGGAGATGCTGTTAATATGCCGTCTATCCATCTTCCGGTAATCGGCATAAAGAAATGAAGGATGATCCCTCCTAAACAAACGGTTAATAACGTTCCGATGCCTACCGGACCTTTTAGCATCACGGCCAGTATGAAAAATATGAAGTAAATGACCGTTCTTGAAAAAAAGATGCTTCTCCCGGTTAATTCGCGGACAATTAGCGTTAACCGATCAACCGGGATCGGGGCGAAATTTGTGTGCAGATAGGTTGCGGTTCCTATCCCTATCACAACTAAACCGATTGCAAAACAGCCCGCTTTTCCGTACCACAGTTCAGGCGTTATGACTCGATGCAGAAAAAAAAGCCACATATCAATCCCGATTCCCGTTATAAACGCCGTAATCATCCCTGAAAATTCCGGCCTTTGCCTTTTTAACATTGAATTACAGCAAATTAACAGGAAAGCGATGATGATTTCCCAGCTTCCCACGGTAAGCCCTGCATGGACGGACAATCCTACAATAAGCGCATCAAAAGGCGACGTTCCAAGCCCTGATTGAATCGTGACAGAAACACCAAAGGTCAAGATCATGATTCCTAAAACATAAAAAACATATTTCACTTTATCGTCCTCATTTTCTTATTTTATGTTGCAAATACAACAAAAATACGATATGTTTACTATACGGTATTTTCATTGCAAATACAACAAAAAACAGCTGATATGATAAATGAAGAAAGGAGCTGTATGACCATGAGTATTCAATTAAAAAAGTGCAGCCTTAACGATATAACAGAGCTCCGGGAGATAAGCATTGAAACATTCAATGATACATTTAAGGATCAAAATTCACCAGAAAATATGAAAGCTTATTTGGAAAATGCATTCCGCTCTGAACAGCTGAAAAAGGAATTATCCAATCTGTCTTCTCAATTCTATTTTGTTTATTATCATGATGACCTTGCGGGGTATGTAAAAGTCAACATGAACGAAGCACAGTCAGAAAAAATGGGGGATGATTCTCTTGAGATTGAGAGAATTTATATAAGAAAAAACCATCAGAAACACGGACTTGGCAAATATCTGCTGAATGAAGCTGTGAAAATCGCAACAGCACACAATAAAAAGAACATCTGGCTGGGCGTATGGGAAAAAAACGAAAATGCAATCGCCTTTTATCAAAAAATGGGGTTTGTCCAAACCGGAGAACACTCTTTTTATATGGGGGATGATAAACAAGTCGACATTATCATGACCAAAACCCTGTCGTAAAAGAATACAAAAAACCCGGCCAAGCTGCCGGGTTTTTTCTCTTATTTTAATTTTCCCGCACGGATATCATCGGTCATTCCTTCGTACGGCGCTTCTGAAATCAGTGTTTCGTTATTGATTCCCGCATTGTTGAGATACGTAATATCCGCAAACTCGGGAACGACATATTTCGGGTATGTTTCATATTTCTCACGTGACTCTTTCATCACGTCAATGTAATCATTTTGGTAGCACACCGTGATTTCCGGATGCTCATGCACCCATTTCGGGAAGAAAATAATTCCGTGCATCCGTTTTTCATTCGGCATAAAGTTTAAGGAAACGTCTGTGCCTGTCGGTTCAGTCCATGACACTTTGTATACGCCTTCTGTCAGCTTGACGATATTCACTTCCTGGTCGCGCACCCAGCGGCCGCCTACCATTCCGCTATGAATCCGATAGTCGATCGTATGATCATTTTTAATATAGATTTCATACTCCCAGCCGTTTTCATACGTGTAAATCATATGGCTTCCGATAAAGTTTTCCATGTTGACTCACTCTCCATATTATTATTGAACTTCATAAACATCTAACCGAATGTCATCCGGCAATCGGACCGCAGCCCCGATAAACAGCCGGTCCTGCAGATGCTGATATGCCTCGCTGCTTGTTTCAAAACAGGCACAGTGCGGAAATACACGTGCTCGGGATCAATGATGCGGTTCACTGACTCATAAATGACTTTTTTAAAGAAGGTTCATTCAAGGACGTATCACCTCCCGAGACATTATGTTTATTTAAACATGTAACTATTTACACGTTTAATTGTAACGCTGTTAAAATGGACTGTCAAATAATGAGCTGTTTCTGATTATGTTTTCCAATGTTTAATGAAAAAAGACAAGGGCGGCAAATGCCGAACCCTTGTCTTTTTCGTTTACTATATGTTCATACCAGACGGGCGTCTTTATTAATAATCACAATCTTTATCTCTGCATTCTTTCTTTCTTACAGCGTCTATTGAGTGCCCCATGATCTTGTCATTGGCCTTATCATACATACCATCGAATTTATTCGATGTATCATCGTTGTAATAGCCAAATACCTCTATCCCGCCCATTGGATCTATTTCGTATTTATCTTTAAATGTAACGTTATGTATGCCTTCATAATTCGCTTTGATAAATTTCTCCATTCGTTCTTGAGCAATCTTTATCTCTTCAGCCTGTTCATTTTTATCATTAATATTCTTCATTATAAAACCTCCGGCTGCTATAAAAATAACTATCCAGATAATAATGTATTTTTTCACCAGAATCATCCTCCCATGAGTTATGATGAAGCTCGCGGACTAGAAAAATGGTGGTGACATCCGGTGCATTTAGGCATCTTAAGATTTTTCTTCCGCATTCACAGAGGAGCTCCCTATTTTGTCACCTGCAGGATCATATAAACCGTCAAATTCCTTAGTTTTATCGCCGTTTAGATACCCCTCAACTGTAATTCCGCCGGTTGGATCAATAAAATAATCATCATAAGAAATTTTCTCTATTCCCTTGTACTCGTGATGCAAGTATTCGGTCATTTTACTTTTGGCTTTTTCAAAAAGAGCCTTTTCTTCCTTTTTCACATCATATTGATGCTTCATAATCAACCCTCCAAAGGTTACAATTAACACCAGTACAATAATAAGGTATTTCTTCAAAAAAAATCATCCCTTTCCCTACCCTATTTTACATGACAAGAAAGGCGCTATATATCTTGAGCAAGAAAAATTGGACTTCAAGCCTGACAGATGAAACATATTACAGGATGAGTCAACGTGCTTATAACTATGACTATCTTAAAAGGAAATTAGAGAAGAACGATTATATACGCATTAATTCTTCCATTTCAAAACCTACTTACTGATACGTCGATCAAATAAAATCAGCCGATGATACAGGGCTCGATGCGGTTTTATTAGTACAAGCAGTGAAGAAAAATGGTGAACTGATCAAATCAAAAAACCCCGAAAACGTGGTCGTCGCCTTTGCCGGAAGCGAAATCGCAAAAGGCCCGATCTTTGACTGCGGGAATATTGTTTTCGGAAATGATCCGAAAAAAGAAGTGTATTATTTTGTAAAAGAAGATGCGGAGGATACATCGAACGATCGGAACCTACAATAGGATTTGGTTCATCATAAATGTTTGATAGCTTAATATTGCAGTGCTTCTTTGACTTCCCCTCATGGATTAAGTAAACACAACTACTGAAAACTTGATATGAATATACTTTCAGCATGTCAAAAGCAAAGCTAACCAATTCAGAATTCATCGCGATTGTTGCTGACAAGTTAAGATTGGAACTTAAAGCGAGTGAAATGCTGATCTGACGTTTTTCCTATCGTTGAGTTGTCATGATATTTGTATCGTTAATATCGGGGATACCTCGACAAATGAGACGGTAGAGGCGATTGGTCTCAGGAATAGGTTTGAACTGTATGAGAAACATATCACGAATTTTGTAAGATAATTAAACAAAATAAATACCCACTCATCCCTGAGGTGGGTATTTTACCTTTCTTCGGCATTGACCACTGAAATACCTATCTCCTTGTTCGTTGGATCATATATACCGGAAAATTCTTTTTCTTTATTATTATTTATGTAGCCTGAAACTTCAACTCCGCCTGTCGGATCGATATTGTAGTCTTTTGAAAAATGAACTTCCTGTACATTTTTATAGTCTTTTTTTAAGTAATTCTTCATGTGCTCTTGCGCCTCAATCACAAGTTTTTCTTCGTTTTTATGTTTATCATATTGACGCTTCACGAAAAACCCTCCCACTGCTATAATTATAACAATTAGGATAATAATGTATTTTCTCATGCGTATCATCCTTTCGGAACTATTTTACAATATAAGAAAGGTGATGTATATATGCCAAAAGGAAAAGAAATAACCGTCTCTAATGTCACAGATAAAGAATATTACCGTTTGAGTCAAGCAGCTTACAATTATAAAATGTTAGCCCTGCATATGAAATATAAAACTCCTTATAAAATAAGTAAGACGTCATATTGGTACGTTGAGAAAGTGAAGCAGGATTCTGATACGGGTCTTGATGCCTTTGTATTCTCAAAAGGCATCAAGTCCAAAAACGGAAAATGGATAAAATCAAAAAACCCTGAAAACGTGGTCGTCGCCTTTGCGGGAACCGATATCGGAAAAGACCCGATCAATGACGGCGTAAAAGCGGACGGCAACAATATTGTTTTCGGAAATGATCCGAAAAAAGAAGTACATTATATTGTAAAAAAAGACGCAAAGGATACCTCGAAAACACTCGGAAAATACAATGGAACGCCCTCTCAAGACGCCATGCTCACAACCGGAAAGTATAAGCTGATAACGAAAACATCGCAAATCGATCAAGCCGATCAGCTGGTACGCGGCGTAAAGAAAAAGTATGCCGGAACGTCAACGATTATTTCAACAACCGGCCATTCACTCGGCGGCGCTGAGGCCGAATACAGCGCGGTGAATAATGATGTGTACGCCGTCGCGTTTAACAGTCCTTCCGTCGTGAAACTGCACGATGAAGAAACACAGAAAGACATCAACAGCGGCATATACGATCCTTACATCCGGTCAATTATCAATCCGGACGACATGGTCGGGGCAGGTTATTGGAACGAATATGACCGCCACAACGGGACAACGATTTATACGAAAAACCCCTCGCTCTCACAGTTCAGCCGAAAGCAGCGGCTTGATGGGAACTTAAACGAGCAGATCAGCAAGAATCTCGCTTATTTCTTCACTACCGTCATTCTGAGAAATCCGGATACACACGGCTTAAACGAAGCAAATTTCGTGTTCGACAGAAACGGCACTATTGCAAATCCGAACGGAGATGAGTTAGTCTTCGATAAAAACCTCGGCGCTCTTCTGCCGGCCGGTGCGATCGGAAGCGGAGACGCGATAAAAGTAACGCCGAAAAACGCAAAGAAGCTGGCTGAAAAGGTGCAGGCCATGACTGAGGATTTGCGGACGATGAAAAAAGAAGCGCAGAACGCCTATCAGGAGCACGATGAAAAAATCGCCGAGCTGAAAACAGAATTTTACGGCCAAGTCGGACACGGCTTGTTTGATCAGCTTCAAGCACAGGACGTGACCAATACAATTGAAGATATTGCGCAATCCTACGATAAAGGCCCGATTTTTTATGACACTCAGGCTGAGCAGGCGTTTATTGATTCTTTGCAGGCGGCGATCACGGACCTTGAAGAGATCGGCGGATTCTTACATAAAATAGCGGACGAATTTCAGGAAAAAGACCAGATGCTCGCAAACTGGTTAAGATGATAGAGGTGGATACATAATGCCGACATTAGACGAACTTTTAGAACACAAGGACGACCCGATGAAGAAAAGGCTGCAGCGGCAGATGCTGAAAACCGTCATGACACAGGCAGCGGGGACAAAACTGGAGACAGTGCGCCGAACGCTGAAACCGACATTCGAAATGGATACGTTGAAAGATGAATTATATGAAGTGTATTCAGCACTATTGAACAGCTTTGAAGGTAAGGCGCAAAAAGCTCTCGCACAGCGGATCAGTGAAAGTGCCAAGCTTATTGTTAATGTGGAGAACGACGGAGAAACTTTCGTTAATAGCTTTAAAACGAGATAAAAAGCCCCTCTGCAAAGCAAGTTAAGTATGAAATGAACGAAAATAATAAAGATGCGATTATCGAGTCATTAAAGCGGAAAGTTAAGCGCCTAGAGCATGAGAACAAAGATTTTAGAAACCAATTAAAAGTAGCGTATGCAGAAGTCTACAAAAAGTTCTAGTTGACAAGGTATTTATTATTTAACAATCAAGATTGTTTAGGAATCTCGTATATTAAACTCAAAAGTTATTTAACTAAAGATAAGAGGGTATAAAAATGGATAATGAAACAGCCAAAAATATTAGAGAAAGTTTAACGGCTGATTGTACGAAGTGCTTTGGACTTTGCTGCACAGCGCTTAATATTGTAGCATCAAGCGATTTTCCAATTAACAAGCCAGCAGGTGCACCTTGTGTTAATTTACAATCTGATTATGGTTGTCAAATTCACAGCAACTTACAAGAGAAAGGTTTTAAGGGCTGTACAGTGTTTGACTGTTTAGGTTCTGGACAAGTTGTTTCTCAAATTACTTTTAAAGGTCAAAGTTGGCGAGATAATCCTGAAATTCGAGAAAAAATGTTCCGAGTGTTTCCGATCATGGAACAAATACATGAAATGATTGCGTACACGGCAGAAGCCTTGTCGTATGACATTCCCCATGCTTTGTCTGATAAATTGAGTGTGCAGTTAAAAGAATTGCAGAACTTAACAAAACTCGATGCTGAAGAATTATTATCTCTTGATCTAGTGGTGTACAGATTTCCATTAAACAAATTGCTTTCGGAAACCAGCGAGTATATTCGGGAAAGCTTAATTTCAAAGTTACCTGACACTAAAAATGCCAAGAATTATAATTACGAAAGAGCCGATTGGATTGGCAAAAAGTTAAGAGGTAAAGATTTAAGGGCGTTAGATTTAAGGGGAGCATATTTAATTGCTGCAGATATGAGGAATGCAGATTTAAGAGGTGTTGATTTTATTGGCGCTGATTTGCGTGATGCTGATTTAAGGGGAGCAGACTTATCTACGAGTATGTTTTTAACTCAAATGCAAATTAATTCGGCTAAAGGTGATGTAAAGACAACATTCCCCTCTCATATACAACGACCTTCCCATTGGATTAACTAATTTTGTTCAGTTTGAGTATTGAAGGAAACTTTTTGAAGATGGTCTTACTATCAGTCTTATTCCAGAAAAGGACGCTTTAATTGAATAAAAGGAAAGCACATATTAGTCATGTATAATATATGATTTTTGCTTTCCTTTCCCGCGCTTAGTCATTCGGCTAAGGATCGACTTTATGCCGCCTAAACGGATATTTATCGTTACTGGCGAAAGATCGCGTACGTTGAGCATCGTTGTAATATAAGACCGCAGATGATCTTCCGTGAGGTCCGTCACGTTATCAGACGGCATGATACCGACTACCTCCGTGAATTTGGCCCAATACTTCCGATAATCATTGATCGTTCTATCGCGATAGTTCTCCGTTTCAAATAGCTCGCATACGATCCCTAACGCTTCGTGAACGGATTTCGTCGCTTTGAAGCTCTTTACTATTCCGTCAGTCTCGCGCCGATTCCTGACGCCTTGCCTACGTTTTAAAATCGCCATAACAAAAAACCTCCCGGATTTATTTATCCGTGAGGTTACGTTTGCTGAATCGGACTATTTCGTTTTAGGAGAAGCGAGCCGACCGATTAAAGCCGGGCCCGTTCTTTACCGGTTCGCGCCCTTCCGGACACTTTTCGTACACTTAACGCTTAACGGACCGTCGGAAAACGTTGATATGACGGGGTTATAACGTATTGGACGCGCTCGGAGGGATTCGAACCCCCGACAGACGTGGTACCGGAAACCACCGCTCTATCCAACTGAGCTACGAGCGCACGTTTTTTCAATCAGATACCTTTATATTATAATAAAGAAACGCACAGAAAGCAACTCTTTTTTGATAATGCACAACAGGATTATGCAGCGTCCTCATGCAGCATAATCCTGCATCGTTTACCGGCATTGATTTTCACAAAAAACCCATTTCAGGCGGACCGCCCCCGGCTCGGTACATTTTCAGCCACTGCAGAAAAAGCGGTAATCACCCGTTTCAGCTTCTTTTCCAAATGTCCTTTAACGTCCAATAGGTGAATTCCTCAACCTTTACGGCGCCTTTCTCAGAAAACAGCTCAATCCCCAATCTGCCTTCATTCGGATAGATACGGCTTGTCATCGTTGTTTCTCCATGATTGGCGAATACTTCAATCGAGGATCTGTCAATAAAGATACGCAGCGCCAGCTTGCCGTTTGTATCCGTCTGCACCCTTCTCACACCGTCTTTCGCTTTCCCCATCTTGGTGCAGTCAAGCGTCAGCTTTTTATCCGTTAGATTGTATGTCAGCACAAGTTCTTCTTCATCAAGGCCGCGAATCTTAAAACCTGCCGTTTCGGCATCAGAATCGTTCACATCAAACACGGCCCGGACTTCAAGCAGGTCTTCGGACGTCTTTGCCAAGTAACTCCCTGAAAGCGATCGTCCGGCACATTCCCGATATTCTATTTTCCGCAGCTGCTTGGTTTCTTCCACGGGATTCATCAAAAGTTTATGATCATCACGCAAAGTCAGTTCTCGCGGCAACGTCAGTGCACCGCACCATCCGTCCGCTTTTGTCGGCATCTCAGATTCCCACATATCCATCCAGCCGATAGCAATTCTGCGTCCTTTATCATCTAATAATGTTTGCACGGCGTAAAAGTCATGGCCGTGATCCAGTTCTTTAAAAGCGCCGTGTGTAAATTTGTTTGTTTCATCATGATAGTCACCGATTAAATACCCGGTTTGATGTAAATTTTGATAGGAATCACCGTCCGCCTCGATCCCCTGGGGCGAAATCAGCAGGACATGCTTGCCGCCTAATTCAAAGAAATCAGGACATTCCCACATATAGCCGAGATTACCGTCACTTTGGGCAAGAACCCCCGCGTATTCCCAATCACGCAAATCAGGTGAACGGTATAAAACGACCCGTCCGACGTTTTCTTTTGAGGAGTTGCCGATGACCATATACCAAACATCGCGATGCTTCCATACTTTCGGATCGCGGAAATGACGGGCGCTGTCTTCCGGCGGTTCCGCAATAACGGGGTTTCCCTGAAGCTTTTCAAACACGGTTCCATCTTGGCTGACAGCGATATTTTGAGTTTGATAGAATAGGTCTTTCTCTTGATCAATTATATTATGTCCTGTATAGATGAGGGCTAATCTTCCATGATCATCGACCGCGCTTCCCGAAAAACAGCCGCTTTGGTCGAATGCATCGCCCGGAGCTAAGGCAACCGGCAGGTGCTCCCAATGAATGAGATCTTTACTTTTCACATGTCCCCAATGCATCGGCCCCCAATGCTCATCATACGGATGATGCTGAAAAAAGACGTGGTATTCTCCTTTAAATTGAATAAGCCCGTTCGGATCATTGATCCAATTCGCCCGGGGCATAATATGGTACCCCAATCGATATCTTTGTTTCACTTTACCCTCGGCTTCCTTCAAAGCTTCTTCCGCCTGCTGAATTCTATCCATTTGTAACATCCTCTCTATCCGATTTTTTGCAGACGCTGGACACGCCTGCTGTTTTGTTTCGGGCCCAATAAAGTAAATATGGAGATGACGGTAAAACCGAAGACGACGATTCCCATGATGAGATAGGTTTGACGGAATCCCGCACTGTCATATAATCCTCCCGCAAGCGGCGACAGAATCGACGCGCCTGCCTGAGATGCGAATTGAAAACCGACGAGATAAAGGACGGACGACAGACGCGTATCAAAATTGGCAGCCAAATATTTAAAAACGGCGATCAGCATAATCGGCAATTCCAGTGCGTGAATGAGTTTCATTGATGAAATGCCTACAGGCTCAACTGCAATTCCGGACCCGACGATGCGGAAAGCCATTAAAAACCCCGCTAAAATCAAACTGTTTTTCGCCCCGAACTTATTGACGATAAAAGGCGCAAGAAACATCATGCCGGCCTCCAAAAACACTTGGAATGAATTCAGATAGCCGAATACTTGGTTACCCGTCGACACTGAAGGAAACAAAGACGCATAATAGATCGGGAACTGCTGATCATATACACCGTAAATGCAAGTCACCCCGATAATGTACATCATAAAAAACCAGAAATCTCTTAGTAAAAAGAGCCGCCCCACATCTTTTAACCGGACCGAATCCGCTCTGTTTTTCTCATGATCGGTCATTTCTATTTTCACAGACATGATAATGGCCGTTAATATGACGGCTGAAACAGACGCGATCCAGAAGTTGATATTGGGATTGATATTGAAAAGCTGCCCTGCAAAAAATGCAGCAGCCGCCCAGCCCAGCGAGCCCCACATTCTTGATTTTCCATACTCGAAATCATATTTACGGCTGACCTTTTCAATGTACGTTTCAATCGCGCCTATCCCCGCCAAAAAAGCGGCTCCCAAATATAAGCCTCCGACAACGGCGCCAAGAAAGACGTTGTATTGTAAAAGCGGCCCATAGACGAAGATATAAAACGGACCCGTGAATATGAGAAGACAGCTGATCATAAACAATATCTTTTTCTTCAGCCCCAATTTGTCAGAGATAAAACCGTAAAGAGGCTGCATGCACAGGGCAAATACGGCGTTTACAGAAAAGATAATGCCTGTCGCTGATCCGTTTAAATTGATTTCCTGCCCTAACCAAATCGCAAATAAAGAATAGCTGGAAGACCAAGTAAAAAAGAAAAAAAAGAAATAAGCACTCAGTTTCCAATACAGACTTTTTGAGCTTTTCATTTGCACCGCTCCTTTAATAGGACCTTTTAATAGCCGTTTTAGAGCCGCATACTTCCTTCTTCATTTTCATCACATACATGCGAGCTCTGAGTAAGCGCTTACTTTCTATCGCTGCTTAATTCTTTCACTTTATTGCCGCCAGCCATCTCTCCATACCCGTCACTTCCCTTCACTTCGCAAATAAAGCGCTTTCAAAAAGAATTGTATGTCAACCGGTTTCATATGTCAATCGGTTGACATATAATTTTCTGATTATTTCAATCAAACAAAACACACCCTCTTTATATGAAAACAGAAACATGGAATGTCCTTGCACATGTCAGCCTGATTCTCTAAAATAAGTGCGTGACGGAAATTGTAAGCCATTTCAGTAAGCAGGAGGGCACGGGAATGAAGCCTAACATTCATGATGTTGCGAAAATAGCGGGAGTTTCATCTACAACCGTTTCGCGGGTATTAAATAACCGCGGCTATATCAGCGAAAAAACAAAAGAAAAAGTGTACAAGGCGATGGAAGAAATCAATTACTTTCCAAACGATCTGGCCCGCTCTTTATTCCGAAAACGAACCAATTTAATAGGACTTATCATCCCAAACTCCAGCAATCCGTTTTTCGGCGAACTCGCCTTTCATATTGAAAGCATTTGTACGTCCATGGGCTACAAACTGCTGCTTTGCAACAGTTTACATCGAAAGGATAAGGAAGAAAAATATTTGGAGATGCTGATAAGAAACCAGGTGGACGGCGTGATCGCCGTGACTTACAACCGGGGAATTCTCAATTATCACAAGCAAAATCTGCCGATTGTCGCCATTGATCATTACTTATCGGACACGATTCCCGTCGTCGGCTCAGACAACTATGACGGCGGAAAAAAGGCGGCAGAACTGCTGATTGAAAAAGGGTGCCGGCACATCGTCCATATCAACGGCCCGCTTGAACTCGAGACACCGGCAAACCTCAGAAGAAAAGCATACGAAGACGTCATGCACGAACACGGACGGAAGCCTATTACATATGAAGTACCCTTTTATCAGCATTACCATGACATTATTTCAACATTATTCGATGAACAGCCTGACACCGACGGAATTTTTGCCAGCGATGATATCATGGCGGCTGCAGTGATGACCGAGGCCAAAAAACGGGGAATAGACATCCCGAATCAATTAAAAGTGATCGGTTATGACGGCACTGAAACCGTTCAATCGGTTCTGCCGGACTTGGCAACCATCCAGCAGCCGATTGAATTGATTTCCAAAACAGCCATTGAGATTTTAGCAAAAGAAATTGAAGGCGAATTTGATGATTTGCCGCTGGAAACGTATTTGCCGGTACAGCTTTTGGAAGGGCGGACAACGTAGTCAGACTCTTCAGCCGTACGTACCGACGCGATTGCGGTCTATTTTGAGCGCTCCGGCCATATCATTTTCTCAAGCGCCGGCGCTGATCATCCTCATTTCCACTTTGCTGTTTGAACTTTTTGTTTTATGGGAAAAATGGTGTTAGAAGAAAAGGTTGGCATTTTGGTCAGCGTTTTGTTTGACCTTTATTGACCAAAAATGTATCATGTAAATACATACTTACCTAAAAGGTGAAGGAGGAGCATTATGAATTTAATACCTACAGTCATTGAACAAACGAACCGCGGAGAAAGAGCTTATGACATTTACTCCCGTCTTTTGAAGGACCGTATTATCATGCTTGGATCTGCGATTGATGACAACGTTGCGAACTCCATCGTGTCACAGCTTTTATTCCTTGAAGCGGAAGACCCTGAAAAAGATATTTCCATTTACATTAACAGCCCTGGCGGATCAATCACTGCCGGCATGGCAATCTATGATACAATGCAGTTCATTAAACCGAAAGTATCCACGATCTGCATCGGTATGGCCGCTTCTATGGGAGCATTTTTACTTGCAGCCGGAGAAAAAGGCAAACGTTACGCGCTTCCTAACAGTGAAGTTATGATTCACCAGCCGCTTGGCGGAGCGCAAGGACAGGCGACAGAAATTGAAATCGCGGCAAAACGCATTCTCTTGCTTCGCGACAAATTAAACAAAGTGCTTGCTGAACGTACCGGCCAGCCGCTTGAAGTCATTGAGCGCGATACAGACCGCGACAACTTCAAATCAGCTGATGAAGCCTTAGAATACGGCTTAATCGATAAAGTGCTGACACGCAATACAGAAGACCAGAAGTAATGCCCAAAAAACCTGCAAGAGCTGATGTCTCTTGCAGGTTTTTTTATGCTTTATTCCCATTCAAAAAAGTAATGAATGCTTTGACGACAGATAATTCTAACGCTGAAGAATCATACATAAGCCAAGTATCGCGTATCACAGGCTCGTTATTTTTATAAGATAGCGCCAATGTGTATAATTCATCAGAAGGCTGAAGACAGATTTCCGGCACAACAGAATAACCGAGACCGTTTTTCACCATCTCTTTACAGGTTTCCTGCCTGTCTACCTCCATCGCAATGAAAGGCGGTTCAGTAAATTGGTTATTCCACCATTTTTGAATCAAACTTTTCAAAGAAGCATCAGTTTGATAATAAATCATCGGCAATTTGGGAAGGTCCTCACTGTTGATTTCAGTTTTTGAAATAAGGTACAGCCGCTCTTCATTTAGCAGTTGTTTTTCCCCTTGCCAATCATAATTTCCCCTCATAATCCCAAGGTGTACCCCCGAATGATGAAGCAGATCCATCACCTTCGCACTCCATCCCGTATTGACGTGGAATTGAACAGACGGATACTGATCAGAAAACCGTTTTAGAATCGCCGGGAGCTTATACTGAGCAAAATTGCTTGAGACTCCTAATCTGAGAACCCCGCTGACTTCATGGCTCATATTGAGCATATCATCCTTCACTCTTCTGAATTCCTGCAGCATTTCTTTCGAATAATCAACCAGATGTTCACCTTCTGAAGTGAACTCCATCCCTTTTTTTCTTTTATAAAAAAGGCGCACTCCGAATTGTGCTTCCAGGTTTTTGAGCCGATAACTTAACGCCGGCTGTGTCATATATAATCGCTCTGCCGCCTTCGTCATATTTTTTTCTTCGAATAATGTAATGAGCACAATCCAATCCTTTTCATCCATATGAAATCCCCCAAAATATTTTTCTGCTATAAAATTTTCACCTATTATAAAAGTTTTTTATTCAACTTTATAAAAATTATATGTTTTACTTATAATCCTTATTTATCATACGATATTTTCCAAAGGGACCGGTACCTTTTTATCCACACAAAATGATGTAAGGATGAGACAGCATGGAAAAAGTTCCTGTCACCGTCATGAGAGGCGGCACCAGCAAAGGCGTTTTTATTCATCAAAAAGACATGCCAGACGATACAAACCTATGGAGCGATTTTCTTTTAGACATTATGGGGAGCCCTGACGAGAGACAAATTGACGGTCTCGGCGGCGGCCATTCTCTCACAAGCAAGGCAGCCATTATTAAGAAATCCGCCAGAAAGGATGCAGATGTTGAGTATACGTTTGCTCAGGTCAGTTTGACTGACCATTTTACCGACTTCAAAGGCAATTGCGGAAATATCTCTTCTGCCGTAGGCCCTTATGCTATTGAGAAAGGGCTCGTTCAAGCTGAAGAGCCGGTTACAAAAGTCAGAATGTTAAATACAAACACTCAAAAAGTGATCGTAGCAGAAGTTGAAGTCACAAATGGAACATTTCATTACCAGGGGGACTGCGCTATCCCCGGGGTTCCAGGTACAGCTTCTCCTATTTATCTTTCATTTCACCAGGCTGAAGGAGCGGTGACCGGCAAGCTGTTTCCCACTGGTCAGCCTATTGATGTTCTCGATACACCGTATGGAAATATCTCGGTCTCGATTATTGATTACGCCAATCCGCTTGTCTTTGTAAAAGCAGAGGACACGGGGCTTACCGGCTTAGAACTTCCGGATGAATATACCCCGGATATATTGGAAAAGCTCGAAATGATCCGATCGATTGCAGCCGAGAAATGCAGATTCGCTCCGAGACATGAGGCTGCTGCAAAATCACCGGCCGTACCAAAACTGACATTAATCTCATCTCCAGCGGATTATATCGATACAAAAGGAATAAAGAGACACGCAGAAGAGATGGATCTTGTCATTCGTATGATGTCCATGCAAAAACCGCATCAAGCTTTAGCCATTACAGGGGCGGTTTGTACGACTGCCGGCATGCTATTGCAGGATACAATATTATCTGAATTTTCATTCTATGGGAGAACGATTCGATTGGGACATCCAAGCGGCATTTTAGAAACCGAGGCAGAGGTTGATCCGGATGGAACAACGATTAAAGTAGTACGCACAGCAAGAAAAATCTCTGAAGGCTATGTGTTTACAAAGCAAAGTTACAACCTGAATACGCTGAATCACATTGGTTAATACCATCTTCAGACAAGTCAAAGATAAACGGAGGAATACGAGATGATCAATGTAAATGCGTCTAATCGATTAAACAGACTGCCTTTTTCAAGGGCCCATCAAGCAGTGCTCGTTATCCTTTCATTCGCTTACTTTTTTGATTTTATCGATTTAAATACGTTTTCATATGCGGCGCCTTCACTTTTAAAGGAATGGAACATATCCACTCATACCATCGCTTTTATTACGTCTGTTTCCTATTTCGGGATGTTTATCGGCGCCTCTGCCGGAGGATGGTTTTCAGACCGTTTCGGAAGGAAAAAAGGTTTAATTCTGGTTGTCACTTTTTTCTCTTTCTTCTCTCTCCTCTCTTCTCTGGCTTGGAACCCAGAAATACTCGGTGTTTTTAGATTTCTTACGAGTTTAGGTATCGGCGCCACAACGATTGTGGCAAGCACGTATATCAGCGAATTTTTCCCATCCGCAACTAAGGGTAAATACCAGGCAATCTGTATTACAATCGGCATATGCGGAATTCCTGCAGCCGGCTGGGTGGCTAAATTGGTCGTGCCGTCCGCCTCTTACGGCTGGCGGTTTATCTTTCTATTCGGCGCGGTCGGTATTTTTTTTCCGCTGATCGCCAGAAAACTGGAAGAATCACCGAAATGGCTGGACACGAAAGGAAAAAGCGAACAAGCACACCGCATTCTGCTTGAACTGGAGGCAAAAGCAGAAAAAGAAAAGGGTGAACTGCCTGAACCAGCTCCGGCTCTGCGAAGCAGACAAACCGCTGTAAAATCTGTTCCATATCGGACGTTATTTCAAAAGCCTTTGGCAGGAAGAACTTTTGTTTTAATGACGATGTGGGCAGCTTCCACGATTGCAATTCAAGGCTTTGGCACGTGGGTTCCCACCCTTTTGGTAAAAGAAGGCGTATCAATGGATGAGTCTATCGTATACGTCACTCTGGGAACGATCGGTGCCCCGCTGGGCGCTCTCATTGCGTCGCAAATCTCTGACCGTGTGGATCGAAAGTGGGCTATTTCTGTTTTATCGTTAATTATTATGGCGCTTGGATTCTTTTACGGCATCAATCCTTTGCCGATGGTCATTGTCATATGCGGATTTCTCATGCATATGTTTGAGCGCACGTTCAGTTCGATCGCATATGCTTATACGCCGGAATTATATCCGGTTGAAGCCAGGGCATCTGGAAATGGCCTCACTTACGGCGTAGGACGTCTTGCAAATGTAGCCGGTCCCTTTGTCGTCAGTTTCCTGTATTCAGGCTACGGATTTTTAAGTGTTTTCTTGTTCTTTACAGGCTGCTGGTTTCTTTGTGCACTGACAGTCGGTATATTTGGAATCGGTTCAAAAAAACAAAAGATGCAGCAGGATGATTTCATATCGGAAGAAACATTCGTGCAACAAAAGTTGTAAACGCATACAGTCTGCAAACCGCAAAACATCCATCTCCTCTGAGGAAATGGATGTTCTTCTTTCAATCCCAGCAGCATTTTCTTTATCAAACGATTTCCAGAAAGAAAAGGTATTCTATAGGCGGAGAATTTTCCGTCAGAATGGATTAGATGCAACCGCCGAAACATATTTCAGACCTCTACCTTACAATTCCTGCCATTTCTTATCTAAAATCGGGTATGTATACCGATTCATCTGCTCAATCAGCTCATCCGGGCGGGAGGAGCTGTGTATCAGCTTCAAATGAGACTCATTCGAAAATCCTTCCTGAATGCTGTACTTGACCATCTTCATCATCGGCTCAAAATACCCGTTCACATTGTACAGTCCGATCGGTTTTTGATGAATGCCGATTTGCGCCCAGCACAGCACTTCAAATAACTCTTCATATGTTCCGAAGCCGCCGGGCATGGCAATGTACCCGTCGGCAAGTTCACTCATTTTCGCTTTCCGCTCATGCATGCCGCTGACTTCAATCAGCTCCGTCAGATTCTGATGAACAACCTCTCCGCTGAACAGCCCGCTCGGCATGACGCCGACAGCTTTTCCGCCGCCTGCCATTAACGCGTCGGCGACGGTTCCCATCAGACCGACCCGTGAACCGCCGTAAACAAGGCCGATTCCCTGCTCTGCCATATATTCACCCAGTTCGGCCGCTTTGCGTTTGTACTCTTCATTTACCCCCGGGTTTGACCCCGCAAATACACAAATGGTTTTCATTTTTTCATCTCCGTATCTATATATGTACATCAATAAATCAAAATACACTATATATTGTCCCATCTCTATATGATAATATCAATAAGAATCATACAGGACATAAGGAGTGTTTCACATGCAGATGGCTGAAGCAGAACGATGGACGAAAGATTTTTACGAAAAACGAGGATGGTCGGCGTACGGGCCATTTATCAGAATCGGCTTTTTAATGGAAGAGGCGGGTGAGCTCGCCCGGGCGGTAAGAGCATATGAAATCGGCAGAGACCGGCCGGATGAAAAGGACGCGACCCAGGCTGAACGCAGGCAGGAGCTTATTGAAGAAATGGGTGACGTCCTCGGAAATCTGGCTATCCTTGCCGATAAGTACGGCATCACGTTAGAAGATGCGATGAAAGCCCATCAGGAAAAACTGATCAAGCGCTTTGAAACCGAATAAAAACACGGCCTGTCCGCTTTTTCATGGACAGGCCGTATCTGAATTTATCCCGTTATCTCGTCCTGATGCTCAAAGAAATGCTGTTTCCCGATTTTATGAAACAGCCCCGTCTTCCGGATCAGCTCTCTCGGCTGTGATTGCAATCCGACGATCATCAATCTCCCGTTATGCCGTTTGATCCGGTTCATCACATTCCCCAGCACCGCTTCTGCGGAGGTATCCATGTAATGTACATTATTCATCAGCAGAATAAGCGTCTTCGGCTTTTCCTGAAGCCTCTCCAGCAGCGATGATTCCAGTGAATCAATTGAACCGAAAAACAGCGGCCCTTCAATGGAATATGTGCTGACGGACGAATCATTTTTAACCGATTTGACAGCGGCATGCGGTGTTTTAATGCTTGTTGATTCGCTCATTTTTCTGATAAAGAAAACAAAAGCGAGCACGAGACCGGCAGAAACGCCGATGATTAAATCAAACAGAACCGTCAGCAAAAAGGTTGCCGCCAGTACGAATGAATCAGTGTTTTTCAGCCGCATCATATTGGCGACTTCCCTCCGCTCACTCATGTTCCAAGCCACCACCATCAATACCGGCGCCATGCTTGCCAGCGGTACGTGAACGGCAAGCGGGGCAAAGACGAGCAGGACGAGGAGGACGGTGACTCCGTGGACAACACCGGAAATCGGAGAAACTGCGCCGTTTTTAATATTTGTTGCGGTCCGCGCAATCGCTCCCGTTGCCGGTATGCCGCCGAAAAGCGGCGCTGCCATATTGGCGATGCCCTGCCCGACAAGCTCCCTATTGCTGTCATGCCGTGATCCTTTCATATTGTCCGCGACCATCGCCGATAATATGGACTCAAGTCCGCCGAGAAGCGCAATGATCAGAGCCGACGGAAACATCATGATCATGTTATCGATTGAGAAATCCGGAAGCTGGAAAGCCGGAAGCTGCCGCGGGATTTCCCCGTAAGCAGAACCGATTGTCGCCATTTTGTCAGGAAAAAACACCACCGCCGCGGCTGTAGAGACAAGCAGTGCCACAAGCGCGCCCGGAATCTTCGGCATCAGCCTGGCTGATAACAGCAAAATGGCCAAAGCAATTCCCGCGATGAGGATGCTGTACGAATTAAAGGTTCCGAGCTTCTTGCCGATTTCCGCAATGTTGAGGATAAAGCTTTCATGCTTTTGGATATCGCGCAGACCGAGAAAATGGGCAATCTGCTCCGAGAAAATCAGCACCGCAATTCCGGCCGTAAATCCGACGATCACCGGCTTCGGCACGAATTTCATAATCTTTCCGAGCTTAAATACGCCAAACAGGACGAGCATGACGCCTGCCATAAAACCGGCTACAAGTAAATTCTCAAAACCATACTGCATCACAATGGCAAATAAAATGGGAACAAACGCCCCCGTAGGCCCGCCGATCTGATATTTAGAGCCGCCCAACAGCGAAATCAGAATTCCGGCCACAATAACGGTGTAAAGCCCGTATTCCGGACCGACCCCCGAGGCGATGGCAAAGGCCATTCCCAATGGAATCGCTACAATTCCGACCACAATTCCCGCGATTAGGTCTTTCTGAAATTTCTGCAAATTGTATCCCTGATATCTGCCCGTAAATTGCATCGTCAGCTGCATCCTCCTTTGACTGTTTCATAACCGTCAACGACAACATCCAGCGTCCCCGTCCCCGGATCGATCACCAGCCCGTGCACCGGCACCTCTTCAGGCAAGAGCGGATGATGCCTGACCATATTCACGCTGTGGGCCACGCTTTCTTCGACGCTGTGAAAACCGGTCAGCCATGTTTCCAAATCGACTCCTGCATGCTGCAGAAGGCTGAGACATTTGTCCTCAACGCCGCGCTCTTTTGCTTTATTTAATATGGAAGCCGCATTCAATCCCGACATTCCGCACTCGCGGTGACCTATGATGCAGACTTCCTCTGCCTGCAGTTCATAAACGGCAACCAAAATGCTCCGCATGACACTTCCAAATGGGTGAGAAACAATGGCTCCCGCGTTTTTTATGATTTTGGCATCGCCGTTTCTGAGTCCCATCGCCTGCGGCAGAAGCTCCGTCAGCCTTGTATCCATACAGGATACGATGACAAGCTTTTTTTTCGGGAATTTTGTCGTTTGGTAAGGTTCATATTTCCTTTCTTGGACAAACTGCTGGTTGTGCTCCAAAATGCTTGATAAAGAAACCATTTTTCTATTCATCTCCCATCCGATTGTATTGCAAGCCTTCTTACCCAGCTTACAGTAAGGAATTATAGCACAGAAAAAGGCCTCAAAAGCGCTTTCAAAAAAAGACACGATAATTTGACTGTAAATTCAGATTATGTTCATTTATATCTTTCAAAAATAATAAAATTTATCTTTACACCAACCTATAAAGCTTTTGAAAACAGCGGTTCCGCTCATTTTGCCTTCAGAAATATAGGCGGATTCTGTTATTGTTTGGAGAAATCAAGCATGTACATTTCTTTTTCTTTCATTTTAAGTTCAAAAGAACCAGAAATTTATCGTAATGCGTTTGAATATTTCTCACGTTACCGCTTCTCTTATATAATAAAATAGAGAAGAAAGACAAAGGAGGAGAAGCCCGTTGAAACCCTATGTATTCATCGCGAAACCGATACCGCCGGAAGTCGAACAAATGATAGGCGAACATTGCCGATATGACATCTGGAAAGAAGATACCATTCCAAAAGAGGAACTGTACGAAAAAATGAAAGATGCTGAAGGGCTGCTGACATCCGGAACGGCGATTGACAGTGATTTGCTGGATCACGCGCCGAAGCTGAAAGTCGTCAGCAATAATTCAGTCGGCTATGATAATTTTAATATTGAAGAAATGAAAAGACGCGGGGTTGTCGGCACGCATACGCCGTACACCTTAGATGACACTGTCGCTGATCTGGCTTTTTCATTAATCCTGTCTTCCGCCAGACGGGTTGCCGAATTGGATCGGTTCGTCCGCGCCGGCAAATGGGGAACCGTTGAGGAAGAATCTCTTTTCGGTATGGATGTCCACCATCAGACATTAGGAATTATCGGCATGGGCAGAATCGGTGAACAAGCTGCCAAACGGGCAAAATTCGGCTTCGATATGGACGTGCTGTATTATAACCGCAGCAGAAAACCGGATGCTGAGAAGGAACTCGGGGTTACATATGCCGACTTAGATACACTGCTGAAAACATCAGACTTTGTGCTTTTAATTACGCCGCTTACTGACGAAACGTATCATATGATGGGAGAGCGGGAATTTAAATTGATGAAAGATACGGCATATTTCGTCAATATTTCCCGGGGAAAGACGGTTGATGAGAAAGCGCTCATCCGCGCATTGCAGGAGGGCTGGATAAAAGGCGCCGGTTTAGATGTGTTTGAAAAAGAGCCGATCGCCGAAGACAATCCGCTCCTGCAGCTGGAAAACGTCACATTGCTTCCGCATATCGGGTCAGCAACGGCAAAAATCCGCTTGAATATGTTCAAGCAAGCCGCACAAAACATGATTGACGCCGTATACGGAAAAACGCCGAAAAACCTCACGAAGGAATTTCAATGAGATGAAAAATCCCGGCCGTTCAGCCGGGGTTTATTTTTAGCTAGATCAAAAGTACTATTTTTAAATTCTTTCAATTCCTTTCTCTCGATGCTGATACAATGAAAAGGAATCAGCTTCACATGATAAAAATGGGAGGTATTGCATTGAAAAAACGATTATCGTGGATTTCCGTTTGTTTGCTGGTGTTGTTCTCCGCGGCGGGGATGCTGTTTTCCACGGCTGCCAAGACGGATACATCTTCTCACAAGGCGCACACTGAAGCACAGGTTATCAACACGTTTGACGGGGTTGCGGATTATCTTCAGACCTATCATAAGCTTCCTGATAATTACATTACAAAGTCAGAAGCGCAGGCCCTCGGCTGGGTTGCATCAAAGGGGAATCTTGCAGACGTCGCTCCGGGGAAAAGCATCGGCGGAGACATCTTCTCAAACAGGGAAGGCAAACTCCCTGCCAAAAGCGGACGGACGTGGCGTGAAGCGGATATTAACTATACATCAGGCTTCAGAAATTCAGACCGGATTCTTTACTCAAGCGACTGGCTGATTTATAAGACGACAGATCATTATCAAACCTTTACAAAAATGAGATAAACACATACAAAAAACGGCTTCCCTGCGGAGGCCGTTTTTTTTGCAGAGAACCTGCAAGCTTCATATAAAATGAGCAGTAAATTTTTCTTCAAACTCTGACCGGTCTATTCTGCTGTTTTCCGCCGTGCCATCGTGTTTTTTTATTGTTATATTGCGTTCAGACAGAACCATGTGCCCTTCCGGTGTCCGCTTAGAAGCAAGCAAGCGTTTGTTGAAAGGAGAGCGTTCATGTTCAAAGATTGTTTGTTTCATAGACTTGAGATCCTTTTCATCGATTTCTTCAAGCGAAAATGCGTAACCTGTCTGCCAGCCGTCCCCTTTGTTCATTTCAAGCAAGTATGTTCCGAATTCCGTCTCTTCTATCCTCACGCGGAACGCTCCGGCCGCTGATACCGTCTCGTCTCCCGACATCGGCACAGGCTGCATGGCAAGATTGAGGCCGAAGCCTGCATCAGCGATGTACTCATTCTCCCCGGCGGAAAGAAGTACGGCCGCATGTGTGCCGGGCAGCGCCCAGCCGTTTTTCCAGACCGTTCCGCGGATCAATTTGACATCAAACGCGGCATCTTTCAGGATGAAATAAAGCAGTCCGTTCAAGTCATAGCAAAGGCCGCCATGAGGTTCCTTCACCATGTGCCGCCACAGTCCTTCTTTCGTGACGTCATATTCTTTTTTGGACAAAACAGCGCGATTTTCAAACGGAAACCGATACGCGAGCGCCTTTAAAAACTCCGGCAGGTTGCTGAAATCGAGGGAATCCTTTTCCCAGCCTATCGTTTGATAACAATCTTTCAGAAACTCATTCATCGTTCCGTCCCCCTTACAAAGTGTTTACACTTCTTCCTGCACATAAGCGGACAACTTTTCCAGCGCTTCCTTTTCATCGTCACCTTCAGCGATCAGAGTGACTTCCGTCCCCGTGCTGACCGCCAGACTCATTAATCCCATAATGCTTTTGGCATTTACTTTCTTGCCGTTTTTCTCAAGAAACACATCTGATGCAAAGCGATTTGCCTCCTGTACAAACAATGCAGCGGGGCGCGCCTGCAATCCCGTCTTTAAACGCACTTCCACTTTCCCCTGAACCATAAGATCTCCCCTTTTCTGTACGGTTATTTCAAAGTGATGCTTTGTCCTGTACGCAGCTGTTCTGCGATTTCATCGAGCTTTCTCAGCCTGTGATTGATGCCGGATTTGCTGATTTTCCCGCTTGCAACCATTTCCCCCAGTTCTTTCAGCGTGACCTCCTGATAATCAATCCGCAGCTGCGCAATTTCGCGAAGCTTTTCCGGCAGCGCTTCAAGACCGATCCGTTCATCAATGTATTTAATATTTTCCACCTGTCTGAGCGAAGCCCCGATGGTTTTGTTTAAGTTTGCTGTTTCACAATTGACGAGGCGGTTCACTGAGTTTCTCATATCTCTGACAATCCGCACATCTTCAAAACGCAGCAGTGAATTGTGAGCGCCGATGACATTCAGAAATTCAGTGATTTTTTCCGCCTCTTTTAAATACGTAATATAGCCTTTTTTCCGTTCAAGCGTTTTGCTGTTCAGATGAAATTCATTCAGCAGCGCGCATAATGAATCGTTATGTTCCTTATAAAGCGAGAAGATTTCCAAGTGGTACGACGATGTTTCGGGATTATTCACAGATCCCCCCGCCAAAAACGCCCCTCTCATATAAGAACGTTTGCAGCACCGTTTCGCCACCAGTTCCTCAGAAATATTCCGTTCAAATACAAAGTTCTCTCCGAGGATTTTCAATTCCTCTAAAATCAGCTTTGCATTTTCAGAAAAGCGCACAATATAAACATTGTTTTTTTTCAGCCGCATTTTTTTTCTGACTAACAGTTCGACCGATACATCATATTGTTTCTTCAGCAATGTATAAATGCGGCGGGCAATCGCCGCATTTTCGGTTTGAACGTCAAGCACGAGATGGCGGTTTGAAAATGACAGGGAACCGTTCATCCGAATCAGCGCGGACAGCTCCGCCTTGGCGCAGCAGTCCTTCACTTCCAGATTCGTCAGTTCTTTTTTTGTTTCCGATGCAAATGACATATTAGCCACCTCATTTCAAAAGGCCTCTAGTCCCTTAATAAATCGACAAGAAGAGAAGCCACTTTATGTGTATCGTGACGGATTACGCCATTTTTATACGTGATAATCTGATCCCTGATGACCTCAAGCCCCATGGATTTCAGCTTTTCAACATTGAAGTCGACGGGCCGGGCCAGCTCTTTCGCATATTTGCTTTTGATTTCGTCAGGGATCTCCTCATTGTTGATTAAGATCGTGTCGATAAACGGCTGCTCCATATGATCGTTCAGCGCCTTGACATGGTCGGCCGCACTGTATTGCAGCGTCTCTCCGGGCTGTGTCATAACGTTGCATATATATACTTTTTTGGCCGCAGCCTTGACGACTTCCTCTCCGATTTTCGGTACGAGCAGATTCGGAAGAATGCTTGTGTACAGGCTTCCCGGACCGATAATGATTAAATCGGCCTGACGGATGACGTCAATCGTTTCCGGGAGCGGATCAATTTTTTCAGGCGTAAGAAACACCCGTTTAATCCGCTGGCCGTAAGAAGGGATTGTCGATTCTCCGGAGACGACCTGCCCGTCCTCCATTTCAGCGTGAAGAACGACACTGGTGTTGGCAGCCGGCAGCACTCTGCCGCGGACATTCAGCACCTTGCTCATTTC
Organism: Bacillus sp. NEAU-CP5; assembly: GCF_026420705.1. Classification (NCBI taxonomy): domain Bacteria; kingdom Bacillati; phylum Bacillota; class Bacilli; order Caryophanales; family Bacillaceae; genus Bacillus; species Bacillus sp. NEAU-CP5. The sequence continues at coordinate 388,808 of NZ_JAPMOV010000003.1, forward strand.
GGTGACAGCGTGAAAGAAATCACCGGTTATATTTGTCATCGCTGCCAAAATCAAATTGCCGAGCGAATGTCCGGTTAAGTCGCTTCCTTTGTTGAAACGGTGCTGAAACAGATTTTCAACGAGCGGCTCAACATCTGACAAAGCGGCCAGTACGTTACGAATGTCACCCGGCGGCGGAATTTGAAGTTCATCCCGCAGACGGCCTGAACTTCCGCCGTCATCAGCAACTGTCACAATCGCCGTAATATCAACAGGCTTATGCTTTAACCCCCGAAGCAGCACGGACAGACCCGTTCCGCCGCCGAAGATTGCGATTTTCGGCTTCTTATTCATTTCCGGCTTCTCTTTTCAATGTCCCGGTGAGTGACATGAGTATAGTAATCTTTTTTAAAATAGTCAGCCAAATACTCAGCGAGCGTGACGGAGCGGTGCTGGCCGCCCGTACAGCCGATCGCGATGACAAGCTGGCTTTTACCTTCCCGCTTATAAGACGGAAGCATAAAGCCGAGCAGATCAACAAGCTTTTCAATAAACTTTTGTGTTTCGTTCCACTTCATCACATAGGATGACACTTCCTCATCTTTCCCCGTAAGCGGCCTCATGCTTTCAATGTAGAACGGATTCGGCAGAAACCTTACATCAAACACGAGGTCGGCATCTATCGGAAGCCCGTATTTGAACCCGAATGACATTACGTTCACTGTAAATGTTTCACCTTGGTTCGTGGCGAAATGCGCCACGATTTTTTCACGCAGATCACGCGGTTTCATATCCGATGTGTCATAGATCAGCTGAGAGCGCCCTTTCAATTCTTCAAGCAGCTGGCGTTCCAGCGCGATTCCTTCGAGAGGAAGCCCGGTAGCGGCCAGCGGGTGAGAACGCCTCGTTTCTTTGTATCTCGTCACAAGGATGGAATCCTTAGCGTCTAAAAAGAGAATGCGCGGTGTAATCCACGGATTTTCCGCCATTTCATCCAGCGCCTCAATCAGCCTGTCAAAAAATTCACGTCCCCGCAGATCCATGACAAGCGCGACCTTGCTCATTTTTGAACTTGATTCTTTCATCAGCTCCAAAAATTTCGGCAGCAAGGAAGGCGGAAGATTATCGACGCAAAAATAGCCGAGATCCTCAAAGCTTTGAATGGCGACGGTTTTCCCCGCTCCAGACATTCCCGTAATGATGACGAGCTGAATATCATGGTTTTCATTCATACTCATCTTTCTCCCCCCTGCGGTCTTTCTTTTATTTAATAAACTGCGGATCTAAACGATAGCTGAGCAGCTCGAAGTCCGGCGTATACGTAAAGGTGCCGTGCAAAAGCCCTTGGCCCTTGATCATAAAATCAAGGATATGCCCGTCTCCGGGGGCCATCGGAAGGCTGTGGATATCTTTTACGTCATGCCACTTCAGAACGCCTTCCTCTGATTCAGCGACATTCCGCCCCGTGTAGGAGTCGGCGACGAAAGTAAACATCATCCACTCTGACACGATTTGTTCCTGTTCCTTAATAATAAAGGTAAACACGCCTTTTAACTGCGGATTTAGTATATAAATGCCCGTTTCTTCTCTGTACTCTCTGATGACGGAATCTCTGACGGACTCGCCGCTTTCCATCTTCCCGCCGGGCGCGACCCACCAGCCCCGTCTCGGCTTTTGGAGAAGGAGAACCTGATCATCTGTCTGCAGCACACAATTTGTCACTCTTTGCACAAGTACGTCACCTAACCTTCTCAACAAATCATCGTCTCTTCATTATACCGTTTCGGCATGTCTCTCACAATGCAGAGACACCGACATCCTTTTCTTTTATTTGACAGAAAACAGAAAATCGCAAAAAAAGGGCACGGATACTGGAATCCGTGCCAAAGTGTATTCATTAAAAAGGGGGTCAATTACTACATTCATCTTAAAACATCAGTATTTCACCCGTGTTACAGCGTAATTAAAACACAGTAACGATTCAAAAACTGAACATTACAGTGATTATTTAACGGTTTTGAGCGTTTCCTCAAGCTCTTCCACATAATGCTGAACGCTTTGAGCCGCAATACTTCCGTCGCCTGTCGCCGTTACGATCTGGCGGAGCGTTTTTTCACGGATGTCTCCCGCGGCGAAAATGCCTGGAACTTTTGTCTCCATTTGAGCGTTTGTTTCAATGTAGCCTTCTTCATTTGTGATGCCCAAGTTCTCGAACGGTTTAGAAAGCGGAAGCATACCGATATAAATAAAGACGCCGTCAGCTTTGAATTCTTCTTCTTCTCCCGTCACGGTGTCCACAAGAGTAAGTCTGCCGACTTTTCCGTTTTCCTCATGGATTTCTTTTACGGTTTTGTTCCATTTGAAGTCAATTTTCTCATTGTCAAAGGCACGCGCCTGAAGAATGCTTTGCGCACGCAATTTGTCACGTCTGTGAACGATGGTGACTTTTGAAGCGAAGCGTGTCAGATAGACGCCTTCTTCAACGGCGGAGTCTCCGCCGCCGACAACGACAAGCTCTTTATTTTTAAAGAACGCGCCGTCACAAACCGCGCAGTACGATACGCCGCGGCCGCCCAGTTCTTTTTCGCCGGGAACGCCGATCTTTTTGTATTCCGCTCCGGCAGAAATGACGATGGCGCGCGCTTTATATTCTTTTGAACCGGCTTTGACCGTTTTATATTCTTTGCCGTCAACGATTTCTTTGATATCGCCGTACGCATATTCCGCACCGAATTTTTTCGCATGTTCAAACATTTTATTAGAAAGTTCAGGGCCGAGAATGCTTTCAAAACCCGGATAGTTTTCAACATCCTCCGTGTTGGCCATCTGGCCGCCCGGAATTCCTCTTTCGATCATTAATGTGGATAAGTTCGCTCGTGATGTGTAAACAGCAGCGGTCATCCCCGCCGGACCCGCGCCGATAATGATCACATCATAAATTTTTTCTTCTGACACCATGATTCACTCCTTTTCGAAATGGGGCGCACCCTATATGACTAAGAATCCCCATCAATCGTATTCCTTACCCATATCCTATTAAATCTGAAGGCAATTCGCTATTTTTTTGCTCATTTTTCTGAAAAACCGTGATTAGGCAGCTCCTGAGCGGGTATACAAATAAAGAAAGAGCCTTCCGGGATAGAAGGCCCTTGTCTTATTCATTATTGCACGACACGTCTTACATTGCCGTTGAATGCTTTCTTCCAGTAAGGGTTGCTCATAGAATCAATGGATACACCGTGTGATGTATTATCGTTCAGGAACGTTCCGTTACCTAGGTAGATGCCGACGTGGCCGTTTGTTTTATACGTGTTGAAGAATACTAAGTCTCCGCGTTTCATGTCAGACGCGCTTACTGCTTTACCTCTTCCGATTAATGTATCTGTGTTTGTGCCGCTTGCAGGTCCAAGGTTAACGCCTGCGTTAGCATAAGCCCAGCGTACGAATGAAGAGCAGTCAAAAATACGGTTGTTAATATCAGATTGAGTGCGTCCGCCGCCGAATTTGTACGGGGATTGACCCACAAGGCTTGAACCTACGCTGATCGCGCCTTCAATACCGCCTGAATTTGAAATAACAGATCCGCCGTCAGAATCATCTGAACCGCCGCTGTTATGAGATGATCCGCCTGAAGTGCTCTTCGGTTTGCTTGAGCTGTCATCAGATGATGTTGAAACAGCCGCTTTTTTCACAGTTTTAACCGCCGGTGCCGGCTGGCTGTCATCTTTTTGGTTTTGGTCTTCAGAAGCTTTTTGCGCTTCTTCCTGTTTTTTGATCAGGGCAGCCGCTGCAGCCTGCTCAGCTTTAATGCGCTTCTGTTCTTTTTCGGTATCAGCTTTTTCGTTTGCAAGCTTTGATGCTTCTTTTTTCAGATCAGAGATAGCGGAAGCCGCTTTTTTCTGGCCGTTTTTCGCTTCGTCGAAAAGCTTGTCTTTCTGATCAAGCTGTTTGTTCAGGTCTTTTTGCATAGACTCGAGTTTCGCAAGATCATCTTGAACTTTTTTCAGCTTCACGTTAAGTTCAGCTTCTGCGTCTTCGAGTTTCGCTTTATCCTGCTCCTGCTGTTTGATCAGGTCTTTATCCGCATCAACGATAGAAGATACCGCAGTCGCACGGGAAATGAAGTCTCCGAAGCTTGTCGCCCCTAAAAGAACATCTATGTATCCTTGAGAACCGCCGTTTTCCTGTAAAGAACGAACGCGTTTTTTCAGGATTTCATTGCGTTTTTCAATACGCGCTTCTGTTTCTTTGATTTCTTTTTTCAAATCAGCGATCTGCTTTTTCGTTTTTTCGTTTTCAGCTTTTTTATCTTCGATTTTATTGCTTGTATCCAACGCTTTAGCGTTAATGTCTTTCAGTTCTTTTTCAATCTTAGCCTGCTTGTCCTGAAGCTTAGACAATTCTCTTTCCTTTGCTTCAAGGCTTGAAGCCACCTCAGATTGCTTGCTTTCGATTTTTGCTTTTTTGCTGTCTAATGTTTCCGCCGATGCAGTTTTTGTAAACGGGATCAAAAAACTGCTTGTCCCGATGACGGAAGCCAAACCAAGTGTTAATAAACTCTTTTTCACTTTTTCTTTCCTCCCTTTTACTTTAAACCTGTTCTCATTTGGAATTCTATTATGAACATCAAAGTTACGCTCCCTCACAAACCTGTGAGGCTGATGATTTTTATGTATGATTCTTTAAATCTTTTAAATTGGTATAGATTATACAGCACATGTAAAATAAACTAATCTCTTATGTACGAGACTCATTATACCATCATGTTTCGACAATTTTTATTACAGTTATATTTCAATGTGATTGCAAATCTCATATTTTGCAAAATAAACGGTGATTACGGCCTGATTTCGATTCGAAAAGCAAAAAAATACGTATGAATACCTCTTTTTTCGGCGGTAAAGTTCTGTTTTGCCCCTTTCTGATAAAAAAAGAACCGACTCTTTATATAGAAAGAATCGGTTTTATTCTAATATATCGTCTATTTGTCTGATGTATTTCGAAAGGGTTGCCGGCGTTATACCGTAAACGGCGGCCGTTTCTTTTTTCGTCGTTTTTTCGCCGTTTGCTTCTTTCCATACATATGCGATGGCTGCTGCCCATGCCCGCTCATTCTGTACGGCAGCGGCGGCGCGGATGTGCTGAATGACGTGAAAAACCCAGCAGCTCATGACGTCAGTTTTTAAACTGTCGGCTTCCGCTTTCTCCAGAAGCTTGACCGTCCGATACGTGAACAGCGCATCACCGGAGACGCCTGAAGCGCCTTTTTCACCGGAAAGCAGCAGTCTGACGAAATCTTGTTCAAACGGTGAAACGGCGCGTTTTGCCGTCAGAACTTTTTCAAGCTGGTCCCGCTCTCCTTCAGCGCTGCTGATATAATAGGCGGCAAGCCGCTGTTCAAGTGAAGCAGGCAGCGGTTCCTGCCGCTCCGCCCAAGGCGCGGGCCGGTCTGATTCGGGAAATTCGGCTTCGGCCTTTTTCCAAATGGTTTCCGCAAATTCTGTGCGGCCTGTCCCGTAGGCTGAGGCGGCAAGCCAGTAATAAAACGTGTCGTCGCCTTCGAACCCGCTTTTGTAAAGAGAACGGAGCCATTTATAACCGAGATCATGTCTGCCGACAAGCGCTAGCGTCGCTCCCAGCTTATAGCGCTGTTCGAATAAAATCGGATACACATTGGCGAGTTTTCCGCTCAATTCTCCGACTTTTTCATCTTCCCTCTCGTAATAGCAGAATACAAGGAGGTTGCACAGGGCATGGAGATTGCCTTCATTTTTCTCAAGCACTTCGAATACCGTTTGTTTCGCTTTTGTGACATTGCCTGAGTAAAAGTAAGCGAGCGCCAGGTTGTTGTATGCAGACCAAAGCTCGGGGTAATCGGCCGTAATCTCTTCAAGCATGACAACCGCTTCATGAAGCTGGCCGCTCTCAAGAAGCGTTTTTGCCCGGTCCTGCCTGATCAGCAGCTCATCCTGGTCATAGAGCGATTCGTCTTCACCCGCTTCACCGAAATCCAAAAGCTCCATCAGATTTTCAATCTCTTCGCTGAATTCACCGTCCGGATCGGCATCTGAATAAGCCGCCGCTTCTTTGTATGCTTCCTGAAAGAGCCCCAAATGCGCGAAATTATTCGCTTTAAAATAATGACACTCGGGCATTTCTTCTTTCAGGTTCACCAAAATAAAGTCGAACAGCTCATTTGACTGCTGGTAGTGGCCCATTTCAGAATAAATGACGGCCAGCCGGGACAGCATTTCGGAATCATTCGGCTCGAGGTGGACAGCCCGCTGAATCAGTTTGCTGGCCCGCTTTAAATTCCGCTCTTTATATGCTTTTAAGCCTTTATGAAAAAAATATTGTCCATCCTGAAGCAGCTGGACAATTTGCGCGTGCTTTTTCTGTTCAGAAGTGTGTTTTCCCACAAATATCCTCCGTTTTATACGTATTACCGTCAGTAGTATACCATAAAACGGTTTCACCTCAATAGTTCAAAAGACAGGATCGGCTTCGTTTTTTACTGGCTGGTTCGACCAGATTTTAGCTGTTTTTTTCACGAGGCTCGGCTGGAAGAATGACACGGAAAAGGGTTCCTTCGCCGCGCTTGCTCTCAACCTCTATCGAACCGCCGTGCAGCTCTGCGATTTTTTGGGCGATGGACAGACCGAGCCCGCTTCCCCCTGCGTTTCTCGCCTTGTCCGCTTTATAAAACCGTTCAAATACACGCTCCGCCTGTTCAGGCTCCATTCCGATTCCGTCGTCGGCGATTTCGACAGCCGCCGCTCCCGGCAGATCTGCAATTTTAACGGAAATGCGGCCGCCTTCACCGGTAAATTTTACGGCATTGTGAATCAGATTCATCCATACTTGGCTGAGCAGTGCTTCATCTCCGTACACATACGACTCCTGTAAATCAATGAGAAACTCAATCTGTTTGGCGGACCACTCAGGCTCACAGGTCAATATGGTGCGCCGCAGCTGTTTGTCAATGCGGAACGGTTTTTTTTGTATCGGTTCGGTTTGGCGTTCGAGCGCAGTGAGCTTCAGCAGATTTTCACTGATTTTTGATAATCGTTCTGTTTCTGTTTCGATGATGTGTAAGTAGCGCCCTCGCTCCTCATATGATAAATCCGGTTTTTTCAGAAGATGTGCGTAGCCCTTTAATGAAGTGAGCGGGGTTTGGATTTCATGGGAAACGTTCGAAATAAATTCTTGTTTCAGTTTTTCCATTTCACTCAGTTCCGCGGCAAGTGTCGACAGTTCATCAGCCAATTTCGTCACGGGGTGGTTCCGCTCAATCTTCTCCATTTTCCGGGAAGCGGCCGCTGTGAAGTTGCCGCTCGACATTTGCTTGATCGTGGCGGTCAACGAATCCCAGATCGCATGATGTCTTTCACGTGCTGACTTTGAAAAAATAAACATCGTTACAAACAGCAGGCCGAAAACAAGCCAAAGCGTCAGAATCTGCTCGGCGTACGGCACAAGTAAAATCGGCCATATGAGACCGAATCCCTGAACGATCAGGTGAGCCGCCAGCCATAAGAATGCGGTGACGGTTAGAAGAATGATGATTTTTCCAGCCGTTCTGAAGATCCGTTTCATTCCGTCACCACAAACCGATACCCGAGCCCCCGCACCGTATGGATGGCAAACGGATAGTCTTTTTCCGGAAACCGTTCTCTCAGCCTTTTAATATGCACATCAACCGTCCGCTCGTCACCTTCATAATCAAAGCCCCAAATATCTTCTATTAATTGTTCTCTTGAAAACGTCTTATTCGGATAACCGGCGAGCTTAAATAAAAGCTCAAATTCACGCCGGGGCAATGTCAATCCCGCTCCGCCGCCGCGCGTTACGGTGCGGGATTGCTTATCTAATGTGACCGTTCCGATGGTCAGCAGTTTTTCAGCGGTGATCCGGTACCGTTTCAGCAATGCTTTGACCCTTGCTTCCAGCTCAAGCGGCTCAAACGGTTTGACGAGATAATCATCCGCTCCGGAAGTAAAACCTTGCACTTTGTCCAGCGTTTCGCCTTTTGCCGTCAGCATCAAAATCGGAATGTCCGTAAAGCTGCGGACGGCTTCGCTGACTTCAAACCCGTCCATTTTCGGCATCATCACATCCAGTATGATGAGGTCTATAGGTACTGATTCGATTAGCCGCACCGCCGCTTCCCCGTCTTCCGCTTCTGCGACGTCAAAACCGCTCTGCTCCATCATAAGGCGGACAAGCTCACGGATATGGCGGTCATCATCCGCAACCAATATGACAGCCATAAAAATCCCTCCTTCTGATTTTTTCTTTTCATGAATCGACATGATTATAAGCCGTCTTATTTTTTCATTGTCTCCTGGCTTAACTCTTCATCGTTACCGACCGTACACCCGTATGAACAGGACTCCGGCTGCAAAATAAAAAGCAGCTTTTTCAGCTGCTTTTTATTCATAAAGTCTTGCTTTACACAGCTTTGTTTTCTAAGTCGGCATTCAGCTTCAGCTGCTGCTCTGCAAAATCGCGGTAAAGCGAATGGGATGCCATTAATTCATGGTGTGTGCCCCGTCCTGTGATTTCACCCTGTTCGACAAAGAGAAGCTGATCTGCATCCACAACCGTGGATAAACGGTGGGCGATCACAATCGTGGTGCGGCCTTTCATTAAGACTTCGAGCGCCTGCTGCACCCATTTTTCAGATTGGCTGTCCAGACTTGATGTCGCTTCATCAAGCATCAGAATGCTCGGGTTGCGAAGGAGCGCTCTGGCAATAGCGATGCGCTGGCGCTGTCCGCCTGACAGCATAATTCCCCGCTCACCGACCTCGGTTTCAAATTTCTTCGGTAAGTCTTCAATAAATTGCAGGGCGTAGGCCATGTCAGCCGCTTGCCTCAGTTCCTCATCGGTCACCTCGCGTTTTAATCCGTAGCAGATATTGTCGCGGATGGTGCCTGACATTAACGGGCTTTCTTGCGACACGTAGCCGATATGTTCCCGCCATGACTCAAGGGAATACGTATCAATCGGTTCATTTCCGAGCAGGATGCTGCCCGCAGTCGGATTGTAGAATCGTTCAAGCAGCTTAAATAACGTTGTTTTTCCGCCGCCGCTCGGTCCGACGATCGCGGTGACTTTGCCGGCCTCAATCGTAGCCGTAATGTCTTTTAAGATGGTTTGATCTGTTTTGTAGCCGAATGAGACTTGTTCAAGCTTAATCGGCTGATCCGCGTTTTCAATGGCTTTTCCGGTTTGGATATCTTCTTCTTTTTCTGCAAGAATATGAATCATCCGTTCCGTTGCGCCGATGGATTTTTGAAGCTGTGTGAAAAATGAAGTGATCTGGCCCATCGGCATAATGATCTGAAACAAATACAGGATAAAGGCAACGAGTGCGCCGGCTGTCAATTCACCGGATGACACCTGCATCCCGCCGTACCCGATGACAGCGACCAGCGCCGCCATTAATACAAGTGTAATAAGCGGGCCTACGAGCGACTGCACCTTCGCTTCACGCAGCCCGAGTTTAAAGAGCGCCATGATGCCTGCTTTTCCGCGTCCGTATTCCGCTTCTTCAGCGTTTGACGCTTTTACAAGCCTGATTTCCGGGAGGATGTGGTTTAATAATCCGGTGAATCTCGCCGTTTCATCCTGTGTTTCCCGAGAAATTTTAAACATTTTCCGGCCGATCGGCACTAAAATCACCGCAGCCAGCGGCACGACGATCAGCACGAGCAATGTGAGCTTCCAGTTCATGAAAAATAAGATCGTCAGTGACCCGATAACGGAAATGATTCCGGTAATAAATCCGCTGATATTGTTTGTGATCAGCTCTTTTACCACCATTGTGTCATTGGTGACACGGCTGATCGTTTCTCCTGTGGCGTTTTTGTCAAAATAAGAGACGGGCAGTTTAATTAATTTCTGCCACAACAAATCACGCAGTCCCGAGATGATTTTCTGGCCGCTGTAGTTCAGGGCGTAGGTGGCGTAGGCGCTTAATGCGGCCTGTACGATAAACACGGCTGCGATGATTCCGATTTGCACGCCTGACAGCGACGACATGGAAAAGCCGTCAACGAGCTGCTTTGTCAAGAGCGGAATCAGCAGGCTGACGAGCGTTGTCACAATACTGAGAGACAGCGCGAAGGCCAGCATACCGTATGATGGTTTTGTTTTTTTGACTAATGAAAAGAATGAACTGAATTTCCCTTTAGGTTTTGGTTGTTTATTCGGCATATGTTTTCCTCCTATATCACTGTTTATACTATAACGGATGTGCATGAACGGAATATGAACAAAACGTATATTTTTGATAAAAACCAAAATAAACTCTATTAGTCAATATTATCAAATTCATCTGCCTCCGGTTGCGGAAATAAGAAATATTTAATTGAATGTTTAAGTTTGACAGATTAAAAACCTCACGGATCTCTCCGTGAGGTTTGTTTTACTCAGATGCTGAATGGCGTTTCGCAAGGACGTCAAGCACGTCGTCCAAAGGAAGCGACTGCTCACGCAGAAGAACGAGCAAATGATACAGCAAATCCGCCGCTTCCCATTTTAATTCTTCATGGTCGCGGTTTTTCGCGGCGATAATAACCTCTGCGGCTTCTTCGCCGACTTTTTTGAGGATTTTATCGACGCCTTCCCGAAACAGATACGTTGTGTAGGCTCCGTCAGGCATCTCCGCCTGCCGTTTGGCGATTACGCTTTCCAGTTCGTTTAAGATGCCGAAACGATCCTGCGCGTCCGCTTTTTCCGAAGAAAAGCAGCTGTAACTTCCCTTATGGCAGGCGGGTCCTGAGGGCTCCGCAAGCACGATGAGGGCATCTTGATCGCAGTCATAACGGATGGCTTTCACCTTTTGGGTATTCCCTGATGTCGCTCCTTTATGCCACAGCTCCCCGCGTGAACGGCTGTAAAACCAGGTTTCTTTCGTTTCTATCGTTTTTTCGTAGGATTCACGATTCATATAAGCCAGTGTCAGCACTTCTTTGCTTGCCGCATCCTGTACGATGGCGGGAATCAGTCCGGCCTCGTCAAACCGCAGTTCATCTGCCCGTTTCATCTCACATTCACCCCGTGTTTCTTCATATAATCTTTCACTTCTTTTATAGATGTCTCTTTGTAATGGAAAATGGAAGCTGCAAGCGCGGCGTCCGCTTCACCGATCGTGAAGGCTTCAAGCATATGGCGCGCGCTGCCGGCTCCCCCTGACGAAATGACGGGCACCGGGACGGCACGTGTGACAAGCTGTGTGAGCGTATGATTAAAGCCTGTTTTCTCACCGTCTGCGTCCATGCTTGTCAGCAGAATTTCACCCGCTCCCCGGCTGACGGCTTCTTTTGCCCAGGCCGTGACTTCCCACTCGGTTTTCTGTCTGCCGCCGTGTGTGTACACTTTATAGCAATCCGAATCTTCGTCATACTTTGCGTCAATCGCCGCGACGATGCATTGCGAGCCGAAAAAATCCGCTCCTTCCGTAATCAGCTCGGGGCGGAGGACGGCCGCTGTATTAACGGATACTTTATCAGCGCCGGCGCGAAGCATTCGTTTCATATCGCTTAATTGATTGATTCCGCCGCCGACCGTAAACGGAATCGCCAGTTTTGCCGCAACCTGTTCTACGACGTCTGTCATCGTCTTGCGGCCTTCGTGAGAGGCGGAAATGTCGAGAAAAACAAGTTCGTCAGCGCCCTCCCTGTCGTAAGCTTCGGCCAGCTCGACAGGATCGCCCGCATCTTTCAGCCCGAGAAATTGAATGCCTTTGACGACGCGTCCTTCTTTCACATCGAGACACGGAATGATTCGTTTCGTGATCATGCGTCCTTCACCCCGCTGAGCGCTTCAGCCAATGTAAATTGTTTTGTATACAGCGCTTTTCCGATAATCGCTCCCGATACGCCGGCGTCTTTGAAGCGGGCCAGTGCTTTGAGGTCGGCGACTGAGCTGACTCCGCCTGAAGCGATGACGGTTTTTCCCGTTGCTTTTGCGAGCTGAACGGTGCTTTCGATGTTCGGTCCTGACAGCATGCCGTCAGTTGCAATATCCGTGAAAATGAAGGTTTCCGCTCCTTCGGCCGCCAATTCACGGCCCAGATCGGCCGCCCTTACCGAGGATGTTTCCAGCCAGCCTTCCGTCGAGACATATCCGTTTCTTGCATCAAGGCCGATCGCGATTTTGCCGCCGTATTGTTTCAGCATGCTCTTCACAAATGCCGGATCGGATACGGCCGAGCTGCCGAGAATGACGCGATCAACGCCTTGTGATAAATAACCGTACACATCCGCTTCAGAACGGATCCCGCCGCCGATCTCGACTTTGACATCAAGCTGCCGCGCAATGTCAAGAACATGCCTGTCGTTTACTTTCCTGCCTGCTTTCGCGCCGTCAAGATCCACGAGATGAATCCATTCGGCACCTTCTTGTGCAAATTGCGCCGCCATGTCTAAAGGAGAGTCACCGTATATCGTTTCCTTGCCGTAATCGCCTTGGATGAGGCGGACGCATTTGCCGTTTCTCATATCGATTGCCGGATATAATGTAAAAGCGTTCATTTCTTCACCTTCTGTTCCGCTGCCATTTTTGTAAATTGCGTTAAAATCGCCATTCCGGCCGTACCGCTTTTTTCCGGGTGAAACTGTGCACCGAAGACATTGCGTTTCCCGACGACCGCCGGAACACGAACGCCGTACTCAGCGCTTGCCAGAAGATCGCCGTCTTCCATCCCGTCTATATAATAGGAATGGACAAAGTAAACGAAGCCTTCTTCCGCTTCCGAAAGCAGAGGAGACGTTTGGTGAAACGTCAGCCGGTTCCAGCCCATATGCGGCACCTTCAGCTTGTTTCCTTCGGCATCTCTGTCTTTGAGTCTCACAGCTTTTCCGGCTAATAAACCAAGTCCTTTTGCAGAGCCGTTTTCGGTGCTTTCTTCGAAAATGAGCTGCATGCCGAGGCAGATGCCGAGGAGCAGCTTACCCTCGTCAACCATACGGTGTATGAATTGATCAAGCTTCGTGCTGCGTAAATTGTCCATGGCGTCACTGAATGATCCGACACCGGGAAGAATAAAAGCATCCGCTTTTTCAAGCTCTTCCGGCCGGTCTGATACGACATACGTGACGCCGACGCGTTCCAGCGCCTTCGATACGCTGAATAAATTGCCCATACCGTAATCAATTACACCGATCATTTACAGCATTCCTTTCGTAGAAGGCACACCCTTGACGCGCGGATCAATGGATGACGCTTCATCAAGCGCTCTGCCAAGCGCCTTAAACACGGCTTCTATCATATGATGGGTATTCGTGCCGTAATGAACGATGACGTGCAGATTCATTCTCGCTTCGAGCGCCAGTTTCCATAGGAATTCATGTACCAGCTCTGTATCAAATGTTCCGACTTTCGCTTGCGGAAATGCAGCGCGCATCTCAAGGTGCGGCCGGTTGCTCAGATCTACGGCAACTTGGGCGAGCGCTTCGTCCATCGGCACAAGCGCTGATCCGTACCGTTTGATCCCTTTTTTATCACCGAGCGCCTCCAAAAAAGCCTGCCCCAAGCAGATACCGATATCTTCAGTCGTATGGTGATCATCTATCTCCGTATCGCCTTTTGCGTCAACAGTTAAATCGAATTGCCCGTGCTTTGTGAACAAATCAAGCATATGAGTCATAAACGGCACATCCGTGCTGATGTCGGCTTTTCCTTCTCCGTCTATTTCGAAAGCCAGCTTAATATCCGTCTCATTTGTTGTTCTGGCGCGTTCCGCTTTTCTCATCGGTCATTCCTCCGTTTCTCGCTTCAATCGATCTTGCGTGCGCTTCAAGCCCTTCCAGTCTCGCGAAGGCGGAAATGCTGTCCGCGTGTGTTTCAAATGCCTTCCGGCTGTATGAGATGATGCTCGATTTCTTTTGAAAATCTGTTACATTCAACGGGCTTGAAAACCGCGCCGTTCCGTTTGTCGGCAAAACGTGATTCGGTCCGGCAAAATAATCGCCGACCGGTTCAGCGCTGTATCGTCCTAAGAAAATCGCCCCCGCGTGTCGGATGCTTCCAAGCAAAGCCTCCGGCGAATGCGTCATGATTTCTAAATGCTCGGGCGCCAGCGCATTCACCGTGTCCACTGCATCTTCCATCGATTCCGCGATATAAATGCGGCCGTGATCCCTGATCGACGCTTCGGCGATTTCTTTACGCGGCAGCGTCTGAAGCTGTTTATTCACCTCATCTGATACCGCTTCGGCAAGCTTCCGTGAGTCGGTGACAAGCACGCTTGAGCTGAGCGTATCGTGTTCGGCCTGTGAAAGCAGGTCAGCGGCGACTTCTTTGGGCACCGCCGTATCGTCCGCCAGAACCACGATTTCACTGGGCCCGGCAATCATGTCAATATCCACAACGCCGAAGACTTCGCGCTTCGCGAGCGCTACAAATATATTGCCAGGGCCCGTGATCTTATCTACAGGCTGTATCGTTTCGGTTCCGTAAGCGAGCGCGGCAATCGCCTGCGCGCCTCCCGCTTTGTAAATTTCCTTTATGCCGAGCTCAGACGCCGCCGCCAGAACGCCCGGCGAAAGGCTGCCGTCTTTTCCCGGCGGACTGACGAGAACGATCCGTTCCACTCCCGCAGCGAGAGCGGGGATGACATTCATTAAAACGGAAGACGGATAAGCGGCCGTCCCGCCCGGCACATATACGCCCGCGGAATCGAGCGCCGTTATTTTCTGCCCGAGCATCGTGCCGTCTTTGCGATGGTAAAACCAAGAAGATTGCAGCTGGCGTTCGTGATATTCTTTAATATTGGCAATCGCCTGTCTGATCACTTTTAGCAGCTGATCATCAAGCAGACGGTATGCCTCGGTGATTTCCTCTGCGCTCACGGCCATTTGGTTCAGGCTGATGCCGTCAAATGTTTTTGTATAGGCCAAAACGGCTTTGTCACCGTTTTGTCTGACGTCTTCAATAATCCCCCTGACGGTTTTCCGCTGCTCTTCGGTTCCGCTGTCGATGGAACGCTTCAGTGAGAACCGCTCGCTTCTATTTATTCCGGTTATTTTCATTGTGCCGTTTCTCCTTCCACAACCTTGGCCAGCCTGGCCGCCATTTCGTCGATTACATCATCCTTCATGCGGTAGCTGACCGGATTGACGATAAAACGCGATGTGATGTCACAAATATGTTCTGATTCAACGAGACCGTTTTCCTTTAATGTCCGCCCGGTTGATACGATATCTACGATTCTGTCAGCAAGCCCGATTAAAGGCGCCAATTCAATGGAACCGTTCAACTTAATGATTTCCACCTGCTCGCCCTGCTCTCTGAAATAACTTGACGCAACATTCGGATATTTCGTCGCAATCCTCGGGGCGACTCCGTTCCAATCCGCTCCGGGAAGCCCCGCAACGGCGAGATGGCATTTGCTGATTTTCAGATCGAGCACCTCATACACGTCACGCTCTTCCTCAAGCATGACATCCTTTCCGGCAATACCGGCATCAGCGACGCCATGCTCGACATAAGTCGTCACATCCATCGGCTTTGCCAGAATAAAGCGGAGATTTTCTTCAGGAACGTCAATGATCAGCTTTCTCGATTCTTCAAACTCCTCGGGGAGCCTGTATCCGGCCTGCCTCAGCAATCCGGCCGCTTCTTCGAATATCCGTCCTTTTGGCATTGCCATTGTGAGTACCTTACCCATTCTGCTCTTCCTTTCTGGCACCGATAAAGTATGTGACGTTTGCGAATGATTTTGTCATATGATCGATATTTTCAATGCCCGCCAGATCCTGCAGGACGACTTTTCTGCCTCTCGCCCTTTCTTCCTCTGCGAATAAAATGGCCTGCGCCCGCTGCTCCTTGCTGAAAATCACGGCGTCCGCTTCACTAGTTTCTTCCTGGATGCCGAGCGCTTCAATCAGCCTGTCGATACGGAGCCCGAAACCCGTGGCGGGAGCGGGACTGCCGAAATGGCCGAGAAGATTGTTATAGCGTCCGCCGCTTCCGATGACAAAACCGACATTGGCCGCATACACTTCGAATAAAATTCCCGTGTAATAACTCATATGGCTGACCATATTCAGATCAAGGCGAATATGCTCGGCACATCCGTAATCCTCAAGAATGTCCCACAGGTCTTCCAGCTCCTGAATCAAGCTTTGTCCGGAGATGCCGATGATCTCCTCCGCCTTGGCGCAGATCTCTTTCCCGCCTCGCAATTCCAGAAGTGCGAGCAGCCGGCTTTTGTCTATTGAAGAGAGCGGAAGCGATTTGACATGTTCCCTGTATCCCACGTAATTTTTTTCAAAAAGAAAGCGCCGCAGAACATCCGCCCGCTCGGCATTGCCCAAAACCTCGACAAACAGCTCATCAGCGAGTCCGGCATGGCCGATCGCGATTTTAAATCGGTGCAATCCCGCGTTTTTCAAAGCGCCGGCCGCCAGCGCAATCACCTCGGCGTCCGCGCTTGTTGATCCGTCGCCGATCAGCTCCGCGCCGACCTGTTCAAATTCGGCCGGGCGTCCGCCTTCCCGCTCCTGAGCGCGATAGACGCTTGCCGCGTACCCCGCCCTGAGCGGATGATTGTGTTTGTGCAGCTTAGACGCCGCCACCCTGGCAATCGGTCCGGTCATGTCAGGCCGAAGCACAAGCGTTTTTCCGTCCTGGTCGAGAAGCTTAAACAGCTGCTGTTCTTCAATGGCTGACTGGACGCCTACTGTTTCATAGAATTCAAGGGTCGGCGTCTCCATAAACTGATAACCCCATTTATCAATTAAATCCGTCAGTGTGGAACGGACTTTTTTCTTTGCTTCATATAAACCGGGCAGCGTATCTCTCATGCCATGCGGTTTCTCAAACATAAACATTTGCCTTTTACACCTCCGCTTTGTCTGAAGGAAAATTCCGAATCCTTTAGTTCGCTAATATGATAATATGTTAGCAGATAAAAGAATGAATTGCAACGCCCAATGTCCGCCTATTCTTTTCCATAAACTTGGCTAAAGAATGAACAAACCTGTAAATATATCGGAACGATCGAATCATATTGAGCAGAAGTGCTATAATACATAGAATAGCTTCATCAGAACAAGGGAGAGTAATAATGAAGACGCTTGGAACATTATGTGTGCTGATTCTGACAGCCATCCTTGTCTATCTCGGGTATAACATCTATACAAACGATATTCATTTGAATTTTTTTAATCAGCAGTCCGACGAGCCTGATGAGAAAACACCGTTAAAAGGGAGCGCGTCACCGCTGAATGTCGTTCTGTACAGACAGATGGATTCTCCCAGACTGTACAATGGCTGTGAGGTGACAAGCCTTGCCATGATTTTGAACAATGCCGGATATCATGTGTCAAAAAATACATTGGCGGATAAAATCAATAAAGTTCCGCTCACATACAGCAGCGGGCTGAAGGGAGATCCGAATGAAGGATTTGCCGGAGATATGGAAAACGGCCCGGGTTTAGGCGTTTATCATGAGCCGATTGATAAACTTGCCAAAGAATATGCGGGAAACAAAGTATACGACCTGACGGGAAAAGACATTTCTTCAGTGTACCGCCAGCTTGAAAAAGGGCGGCCGGTCTGGGTGATTACCACCACATCCTTTAAGCCGGTTGATAATATGCAGACTTGGAATACGCCGAACGGAAAAATCGACATTACGTTCAGCATGCATAGCGTAGCCGTTACCGGTTATGATCACGATTATGTATACGTTAATGATCCTTACGGCTATAAAAACAGAAAAACAGATCGATCTGACTTTGAAAAAGCCTGGAAGCAGATGGGCAGCCAGGCCATTGTGATCAAGTCATAAAAAAACCCCGCTGACGTTAATCAGCGGGGTTTTCCATTCGTTTTTTCATTTCTTCGTCCGTATAAATCACCTGCATCGGATTTCCTCCGACAAACGCCCCGGCCGGGACATCTTTGTGCACCAGCGTGCCGGCTGATACAACGGCTCCGCTCCCGATGGTGACGCCGGGCAGAATCGTTGTGTTTGCCCCGATCATCACCTCGTCACCGATTGTGACAAAACCGGTCCGGTACTCATGTATTAAATATTCATGAGCCAAAATCGTCGTATTGTAGCCGATGATACTGTTTTTTCCGACAGTGATTTTTTCGGGAAACATGATATCCGGCATCACCATCAGCGCGAATGACGTCTGTTTTCCGACATTCATTTTCAAAAAGGTTCGGTACAGCCAGTTTTTCACGCTTAAAAACGGCGTATACCTTGCGATCTGAATGATGATGAAATTTTTCATCACCTTCAGAAAGGGAACCGTCTGATAAACATGCCACAATGAATTTGCACCTGAAACCGGATGGCGGTCTGTTTTTCTCACGGATTACTTCACTCCGGTGATGTGCAATAAATCACTCATTTTCTCGAGCATATAATCGGGTTCATAGGCGGAAAGCGTCTGTGCGCCTTTAATTGTCCACGCGACACCGGCTGTTTTCGTGCCGGCGTTTTTGCCCGCCATGACATCGTGATAATTGTCACCGACCATTATGGCTTCCGACGGATCGCACCCAAGCCGGCTGAGCGCAAGCCGCACAGGCTCGGGGTCAGGCTTCGGATGCTTGACATCATCAAGCGTGACGACAGTATCGAAAAACGCCCCGATGCCTGTCAGCTTCAATCCCATATTGACTGTATCCCTCAGCTTCGTGGTGACAATACCCAGCTGATACCCCGCTTTTTTCAATTCATCCAGCGTTTCATAAACCGTTTCGTACTCCGTGACGAGCTCATCGTGCTTTTCATGGTTGAATGCTCTGTACATGCTGATCATCTCATCGCACTTTTCAGCATTAATGCCTGAAAACGTTTCATACAGAGGCGGGCCGATAAACGGAAGCACATCTTCCCTTTTAAACTGCCCCGGGCAATAATGATCAAGCGTATGAAGGTAAGAAGCGATAATCAGTTCATTCGTGTCAATCAGCGTGCCGTCGAGATCAAATAAAATGGCGGTTACACGTTTATCAGTCATCTTATGTCCTTTCCGATTTCAGGCGTCAGTCCGTGTCGGCATACCGCTTATCGGCATACCCCTTCATGCGTCTGAAAATCATTAAAATAATCGCAAGTACAATCAGCACAATGGAAATGACCTGCGCGATCCGAAGCTGGCTCGTAAGCATCAGGCTGTCCGTGCGCATTCCTTCAATAAAGTATCTGCCGATCGAATACCAGATCACATACGTCAAAAACAGATCGCCCCTGCGCAGGTTCACGCGGCGGAGCAGAAGCAGAATCACGACGCCCGCAAAACTCCACAGCGATTCATACAAAAACGTCGGGTGATAATATTGTCCGTCTATGTACATCTGATTAATGATGAAATCCGGAAGATGCAGACTTTCCAAAAATGACCGGCTGACCGCTTCACCGTGAGCCTCCTGGTTGATAAAGTTCCCCCAGCGTCCGATGGCCTGGCCAAGCAGAATACTCGGCGCGGCAATATCCGCCAGCTTCCAGAATGAGATGCCTCTTACTTTTGAAAAGACGATTCCCGTTGCGATCGCGCCGATTAATCCGCCGTGAATCGCAATGCCGCCTTTCCAAATTTTAATGATTTCCCCGGGGTGTTCCGAGTAATAGCTCCACTCGAAAAGCACATAATATGCCCTTGCGCAAATGATTGCGATCGGGATGGCGAAAAGAACAAGATCAATAAAAATGTCCTTTTTCAGCCCCCGCTTTTCACTCTCCCTCATGGCCATCCAAAGCCCTAATAACGCGCCCGCGCCGATAATGATTCCGTACCAGTGCACGGATAATGGCCCGAGCTGAAAGGCAATCGGATTGATTGGTGTTCCTGCTTCATTCATATCATTGCCAACTCCTATTCGTCTTGTTCGCCGTCCTCAATGACATCCGCCAGCTTATTCGTGAATTGCTCGGCAGCATTTAAGCCCATCCGCTTCAATCTGAAGTTCATCGCCGCAACTTCGATAATAACGGCGAGATTTCGCCCAGGGCGGACTGGAATGGTCAGTTTTGTAATTTCCGTATCAATGATTTTCATTTTTTCTTCTTCAAGTCCGAGACGGTCGTATTGCTTCCCTTGCTCCCAAAGCTCAAGGTCCATGACGATTGTAATTCTTTTATTGCTTCTGACGGCGCCCGCTCCGAACAGCGTCATGACATTTATAATGCCGAGACCCCTGATTTCGAGCAGATGCTCAATCAGATCAGGCGCGTTCCCGACAAGGGTATCCTGATCCTCCTGCCGGATTTCAACGCAGTCATCCGCGACAAGACGATGGCCTCGTTTGACAAGCTCCAGCGCCGTTTCACTTTTACCGACGCCGCTTTTTCCCGTAATGAGCACGCCGACGCCGTATATATCCACAAGCACGCCGTGAATGGCCGTTGTCGGCGCGAGACGGCTCTCAAGAAAATTCGTCAGCCGGCTTGACAGCCTGGTTGTTTTCAGAGGGGATCTGAGCACAGGCACACCGTTTTGCTCGGAAGCTTCTACAAGCTCCGGCGGGATCGGCATATCTCTGGAAAGTATGATAGCAGGCGTCACATCGGTGCACAGCGATTTCATCCGCTGTTTCTTATCTTCCTCGGGAAGCTGATCGAAAAATGACAGCTCCGTTTTTCCTAAAAGCTGCACCCGTTCTCTCGGGTAATATGTAAAATAACCGGCGATTTCAATACCGGGCCGTGATAAATCACTCATCGTAATCGGGCGGTTAATCCCTTCTTCTCCGCTGATCAATTCTAAATGGAACTGCTCCATTACGTCTTTGGTCCGAACCTTTGCCAAGATATGTTCCTCCTGTTCTGGGATGTTCCGAGCTTTGAACAGTTATATTTTATCACTTTACCGTCTGAACCAAAACAGATTTATACAATTCCGGCATAACTGGTATAGATAACTAGTCTGAAAAGGAGTAAAATAAAACTAACAACTAACCAGAAAGGCGTGTTTTAAAGTGGCTGAAAGCTTGTTAATCAGCGGTGCGGACATCGTAACAGAAGAAGAAATCATCCGAAACGGATTTCTCGGTATAAAGAACGGCATCATTGCTTACGCGGGGAAAACAAGACCGCAAGAAACGTATGAGAAGGAATGGAAGGCGCCCGAGGGTTCATATGCGCTTCCTGGAATGATTGATATTCATATTCACGGCGGATACGGCGCGGATACGATGGATGCTGATGTTGCAGCTCTTGATACAATGTCCGTCCGGCTGCCCGAAGAAGGAACAACCGCTTTTTTAGCGACAACGATCACACAACAGCACGAAAACATTGAAAAAGCGCTCGTCAACGCCAAAGAATGGACGTCTTCCTCACCGCAGGCCCAAAAAGGCGCTGAGTTGATCGGCATTCATTTAGAAGGACCGTTTGTCTCTCCGAAAAAGGCGGGAGCACAGCCGAAACAATGGATTACTCCTGCTGATGCCGGGCTCTTTCAGAAATGGGAGCGGCTCTCGGGAGGGATGATCAAAATCGTGACGCTTGCGCCGGAAGAAGATCCTGATTTCAGCCTGATCCGTTATTTAAAAGACCAAAACATCATTCCGTCAATGGGACACACAGACGCAGGAGCCGAGCTTTTACAAAAAGCGGCGGATGCCGGGGCAGTGCATATGACGCACCTCTTCAATGCCATGAGCTCCTTTCATCACCGTGAGCCAGGGGGCATCGGTACGGCTCTCGCCTGCGGCCGCATCACGGCGGAGCTGATCACCGACGGCATTCATTCCCATCCTTTGGCCGTTAAGCTTGCCTATTTGGCGAAAGGAAGCCAAAACCTGATCATGATTACAGACTCCATGCGGGCAAAAGGGCTTAAGGACGGAGAATACGAATTCGGCGGACAAAAAGTCACCGTCCGCGGGGACACGGCGCTTCTCTCTGACGGGACGCTGGCCGGTTCCATTTTAAAAATGAATGAAGGCGCAGCGCTCATGCGCAGGTTTACAAACTGCTCATGGCCGGATATAGCAAATATGACATCGGCAAATGCGGCCCGCCGCCTCGGCATATTCGACCGTAAAGGAAGCATCGCGGAAGGAAAAGACGCCGACGTTGTTCTGACGGACGGACAGTGCGGCGTGCTGGCAACGATTTGCCGCGGAAACACCGCATATATCTCAAGGGAGGCTGATTGGACATGAACGTTATCACATGCAGACATTATGAAGAATTAAGTGAAAAAGCCGCAGCGATTATTGCTGAAACAGTGAAACAAAAGCCGGATGCCGTTCTCGGCCTTGCGACGGGGGGCACCCCTGAAGGCGTATACAAAGAACTTGTGCGGATGCACCGCTCAGAAGGCTTGTCATTCCGGAATGTCACGACGATCAACCTTGATGAATACGCCGGGCTTTCTCCCGAGGACAAAAACAGCTATCATTATTATATGAATACACATTTTTTTGCACATATCGACAGCCGAAAGGACCGCCACTTTCTCCCTGACGGACGGGCAGACGATCTTGATGCCGAATGCGGACGCTATGACCGATTGATTCAAACACTCGGCGGAGCGGATATACAGCTTTTAGGCATCGGACACAACGGCCATATCGGCTTTAATGAACCCGGGACGCCATTTGAATCCCGAACCCATGTTGTTGAGCTGAATGAAGAGACAAGACAGGCGAATGCGCGGTACTTTCCGTCAATTGATCAAGTCCCTGTAAAAGCCCTGACAATGGGGATCGGGACGATTTTGTCCGGCAAACGGATTTTGATCATGGCATCCGGAAAAAGCAAGGCCCAAGCGGTGAAGCAGCTTCTGGACGGGCGCATCAGCGAAGCATTCCCCGCCTCCGCCCTGCACGCGCATCCGGATGTGACGGTCTTGATTGATGAAAAGGCTGCGGGCGGCGATTGAAAGGATTTGACCTATGCAGATTGATAAACAATCTCCGATTCCGATTTACTTTCAGATTATGGAACAATTAAAAACACAAATCAAAAACGGCGAGCTGAAAGCGGATGCGCTGCTTCCGTCGGAGCGGGAATACGCTGAACAATTCGGCATCAGCCGAATGACGGTGCGCCAGGCGCTTTCCAATCTAGTGAATGAAGGATTTTTATACAGGCAGAAAGGCCGGGGAACGTTCGTCAGCAAACTGAAGATGGAACAGCCGCTTCAAGGGCTGACAAGCTTTACGGAAGATATGAGAAGCCGGGGCATGAAGCCGGGGAGCAGACTTGCCGAATACCAGCTGATTCAGGCGACGGAAGAATTATCTTCTATCCTGGGATGCGGCTGTCCGGCAATGCTTCATAAAATCATCCGCGTCCGGCTGGCGAATGATATCCCGATGGCGATTGAAGCCTCGTACATTCCGTTTGACAAAGCGGGAAAACTGGACGCCTCTCATTTTCAATCATCCATGTATGAGCATATTGAAGCGTACAATCAGATGCCGATCTCACGGGCAAAACAAGAGCTTGAACCGGGAGCCGCTTCCGAGGAAGAAGCTGAGCTGCTCGGTATCCAGCCCGGCGCCCCCGTCCTCTATATCAAGCGGACCACTTATCTGCAGGACGGCACTGCCTTTGAGCACGTCAAATCCGCCTACAGAGGCGACCGCTACACATTCGTGCATTATATGGACAGGGTGAAATGAAACATCTCCAACCGTTACGGGTTGGAGATGTTTTTTGATCTGCCATTTTCAAATCAAGCCGGTGAATGTTCTCTATGACTCTGTCAAAACGAAGAGGCTGTGGTTCTGGTATCTATTTTTATAAAGAAAAGAGTAATAAAATGCTACCCTCTGTTTTGGACAATATACGGAACCTGCTTTGAAACCAGCAGCAGCGGTTCTTTGTTTTTATGAGCCAGTGAAAACATGATTGCGCCTTCAATCATCGAGTTGATTGTCACCCCGAGCTTCTCCGCTTCCTCTTGTTCAAACCCATGCTCAAGAAATTTTGCCGCAAACACATCCGTCCACTTCTTGAACACCTCAACACATGTGCATCTTAACGTTTCATTGATCAGAGCGGTCTCACCCGCCAGCAATCCAACCGGCACGCCCTCAATATTCTGCGGATCATTAAACTGTTCAGCCGTTACATGAATAAAGTGCTGAATCGCTTCTATAGGGTCCGCGAATTGAGACATACTATTCTGTATTTGCTTTTCAACGCATCTTCCCGTATATTTGATCGCCGCAATGGCGAGTTCTGCTTTTCCGTTTGGAAAGTGATGATACACAGACCCTCGGGGTGCTCCGCTCTCTTTTATAATTTGATTCAAACCAGTCGCATGATATCCCTGAATCTGAAAAAGATATGCAGAGGTTTGAATAATTCTTTCTTTTGTCCCGGTTTTACTGTTCATTATGTTTCCTCCTGCATATTACGAAAACCAATCGATTTTAGTATAGAAAAGGGACATAAAAAAGTCAAAAGCACTTATCACAGCAGGGCGCCGCCATTTACGCACAGAAAAAATCCTGCTGACCGTCAGATTTTCTTCTGAGCGATCAGCAGGATGTATTTTTTCGTTATGGGTTTGAGGCATGCCTGAAATCAAACTGATCCGGAGCCGGGCGATACGGCGTATTTCCCGTTTTGAACATCCACAGCGGTGATATTGTTTTGCCGTTGTACGGGTCCTTAACGACGGTGTACCAGTAATAAACGGAATCAGGCTGCAGGCCGTCCCAGACCCAATTTGCGGTTTTTCCGCTTTTTACGTGTTTTTTATGACCGAGCAGTTCGTTCGTATAGACGTTGCATTCAAAATAATCGGTCGCCACCCTTTTCCTCTTCGGCTGTAAATCCATTTCTGCTGAGAATTCGTCTTTATCAGCGAACAGATCGGTGTCATAGTAATTGATGTCATCCGTGTACGGCGAGTAGGAGAACATGTGAACCTGATTGGCGGCCTGATCGAATTGCATCATGCGCATAAAGCCCTGCCCCCCTTCCGGACCGTCCTGGTAGTCGGTCAGAATTTGGTGGACGAGGCGGTCCGGTTTTCCGTCCCCGTCATCGTCAAGCGCATCGGTTTTTTTCATGGCGTTATGGTAATGGCCGCTTAATACCATCGCCACATTGCGATTCGGCTTGACGACTTTTCGATAGATCGTTTCCCCGATCGGGCTTCGATTTCCGCTCACAAGCAAGTACTCATGAAAGCATAAGATAGCGGTTCGGTCCGGATACCTCTTCAGCACTTGATTGATCCAGTCAATCTCTTGTTCCGCAATGCCCCAGCCCATATAAATCATAATAAAATCGTTCCCGCTTGCCGACAGCAGGTCATAATGCCCGCGGTTATTTTTGTATGATCCGCCGTAATGCATGTTCTGTTCAAACCGGTGGCTCCCGAAGAAATCCCCGAAGGTTCGGTATGTGCCGTCTTTATGGCCGACGTCGTGATTGCCGGCAAGCACTCCGTACGGAATCCCCGCCTTGTCAAGCGTCCGCATGGAGTGATCGGCGTTTTTCCACTGTTTCATCACCATTGAATCATCGACGATATCACCGGTATGAAAGACATATTTAATATTGTGCTTGTCCTTATTTTCTTTGATCCACTCCGTCATTTTGTCAAAAATGTGCGGGTGCCCTTGTGCGTAATATTGTGTATCCGACATCCAGACAAACGTGTAATTGCCTTTCGCCGGTATTTGATCCTGCACGATGACATTCATTTTTGAGTTCTTCACCACATCCGCTGCGGAAACGGCGGCTTTTAATGTAAACGGCTTTTTATCTTTGGCAAGAACGCTGTCCGCCTCCTGCCAGCGGCTTGTCCGGTAATTCCAAATATACATGGTTACCTTTCGGCCGGGCAGAGAGCTTCCTTTCCAGACCGCCTCGGCCAGATCCGTTTCGTCGATAGACGGGTCAACGGAGACTTCGAATCGGTGATAAGGAAAACGCTCCACACTTTCCGTCGATACGGTTTTTCCGTCATTTGCCGAGATGCGGTTCATTTCCGGCAGGGTAAACGGCATTTCATTTTCTTTTATGCCCCTCGGCGGTTCCGTTAATGAGGCGTGTTTATACACTTTCACGCTGCCCGGATTCCGCGCGGTATAACGGAAGCCGCGATAAAATGATACATTCATGTCATCCTTCGTCGGGTCTTTTACCCGGACGGACAGCTTTGCTTTGCGGGCGCCGATTTTTTGATCGGCAAGCTCCGGCTGGTTCGGCTCCTCCCGTTTGATGTGGAAGGTGCGGACGGACGTTGTTTCATTTCCGGCAAGGTCTGCCGCAATGATGGTAAGGGTATGTTTTCCGGGCTTGAGATCGGCTGATGACGTGTGATGCGGGAGCGTAATGCTTTCTCCGTCCAAAAACGCTTTGACCTCTTCCACTTTGCTCCATTTGTCACGGATGTCCGCATTCAGCTCAACATTACCTTTCAGCGCCGCGCCTTCTTTGATACCCGGGACAATCTTCGGCCCCGTATTGTCCACCCGCACAGATTGGCTCAGCTGCTCCTCACCGTCGCTAACAAAAATATGGTGATAGCCTTCCGAAAGCTTCGCCGTGTTCCACGACAGCAGCCGTGACGTAAACAAATGATCCGGCAGGCTGAATGAGAAGGTCTTCTGCTGATTCGCCCGCCTGCCGTCACCGATAAACAGCTGCTCAGCCGGATCCGTCTTCCCGTCTTTGATCACCGTTCCGTCCGAAAGCACCAGACGGGCATGTTTCACCACAAAATCATCCCGATTCTCTCCCGTGTCATACGGAGAAACCTTTGAGCCCGAACGGATGGATACTTTCTGTGTTTTGCCCCCTTTTTGCAGCAGACGTTCCGGAAGGAGAACCGAGTGTGTTCTGTAGCGGTGAGACGGATCGTCAAAAATGTGCAGCACCTCGTTTTCCATTATGACGGTGTTTTGAAAATAAAGATTCGTTTTCCGGGCATCGAAGGCGAAATAGACCTCTTTTTCCAGCGCCGGCCGGGTCTCCTGCCGCTTGCCGTCAATCCACAGCTTGATCTTATCGGCGCTGACGTCGGAAGTCGCTTTGAGCAGATAGGTGCCGGATATCGTATCTTCGGGTTCAACATTCATTCTGAGTCCGTGTGATTTGCTCGTCTGTTCAATGTCAATCATTTTGACGGGCGTTTTTGCTTCATTTTCTCCATCACTGGCTGCGATATAATACTCAAGCTGATCTTGGCCGAGTAGCTCCGGGGAATAAAGAATGTGATGGTATAAGCTGTCGTTGCGGTCTTTTTCGGCCAGAATTCGTTTGAATGGTTTTTTCTCATTGGTCCGGTAATAAAACGCGGCTGTTTTGACAAGGTTTTTGTCTTTTATGTCAGCCTTTAATTCAATGCTTTCAGCGGGCCGGACGGGCTTTCTGTCTGTAAGGTCTTCGATGACCGGTTTTTCCTTGTCGGGTTTTATCACCCTTTTCTGCTGCGGGATCTGCGCCTGAAAAACAGAGCCCGGTGACGGCTTATGCTCGCTCGTGGAGATCCTCAGCAATTCTCCCGTTCCGTTCAGCGGATATTTGTACAGCAAAGAAGTCAGCCGGCGGAAAGCGTGTTTCTGGTAATGCGCTGAGGCGATACCCTTTCCGGTATTTGCCGACAGCACCACCGTACGCGGGCGGCCGTTGGACATTCCGTCCGTCCCTTCGATGACGGCGAGATGTTCTCCCTCCTTCAGGCGTGTCCCGTAATAGCGATTGAAATCATCTATCGTCAGTTCTGATGCGGCGCGTCTCAGCCAAAACACGTAAGTCCAGCCTGACGGAATGACGGTATCTTCTTTCGGCCTCCATATCATATCTGATTCCGGCCCTTCCTTCGGATAGCGGTAGCGGATGTGATAGTCTTTAAAATGAATGGGTCTGTCCGTCGTGTTATACACCTCGATAAATTCATAGGCATCAGCGCCGTCTTCATTTTTCGTATCAACCGCAAGCTCCGTAATCATCAGCTCGGGAATATGATTCAAATCGGCTTGATAGCCGTCCAGCTTCAGCCGCTTTTTCTCCGATTCCGCCCGCTGTCTGCCGTTGGTGAAAACGAGGTAATATTCCAATTCTCCATTCCAGATATCCCGCTTTGAAACCTGGGCCGTAAACAGCCGGATTGCGCCTGGCGCGGGCTCCATCGGCACCATTTTAAACCCCAGCTCATTGCTTTGTTTATAAAAAAGAAACGCCGAAAACGCTTGATAGTCAGCATTCCGTACATGAGCCTGTATGAACAGGTTTCTTTTCATTTCCGCCTTTACTTCGATTTGGGGAGGATTCTCCAGAAGCGGTATGTAATGAGGCGGCTGTCCGAATTCCTGCTGATTCACGGGGATTGCCGATTCTTTGCGCGCCGCATCCGCAGAAGGACTCACACAAAGCAAACCAATCAGAAAAAAGAGCGTCATCACAAGTTTCATCTCATTACCTCCCTATGCATTATGTTGCGTCAGGAGGCTGCCGCTTATGTAAATCACACATAAAAAAGCTGCCCTCTCGGGACAGCTCGTTTTTTACCTTTTTCTAAGCGGCTCCAATATGCCTTTTTGGATCAGCAAGTGGAAAACGGACAGCACGACGGATGCCCAAATGGCGGTGCCGAACCCATCAATCTGAAAGCTGTCTCCCATCAAGGCTGCGGTCATCATTAACGTAATGGCGTTGATGACAAACAGAAAGAGGCCGAGGGTCACAACCGTGACGGGCAATGTCAATATGACGATGATCGGCTTGATCAGTACATTTAACACAGAAAGAATCACACTGGCGATGACAGCCGCTCCGATACTGCTGATATGGACGGAATCAAAATATCCCGCGATAACGATTAATAATAAAGCATTTACTAAAATGCTGACTGCCCATTTGATCATTTATTTCAAATCTCCTTCTAAAGGTACAACAAAACACCAGATAATATATACAATCGGCACGATTCCGCTCGTGACAAGCGCTAATACAACGGTGATAATGCGTAAAAGCGACGCATCCATATTGACGTACTCCGCCAAACCGCCGACGACGCCGGCGATTTTACGGTTTTTTTCTGAACGGTAAAGTCTTTTCATCCAATCACCTCTGAGTATGCTTGAGCTTAATGGCTCCTGTTAACGATTCTGAGAAAATCGAGAGATGCTGATCATGGCCTTGATTTGATGCCAGCATCAGTTCTTTTTGAATGGTATCATTCTTTTCCTTTAAAATTTCCGCATCAATCAGCTCATGGCTGAGAGAGCCGAGATTGCTTTTCAGCTCCGCTTTCACCGCCGAATCATCAGGCAGAGCGATATCCACGTTTCCGGTCGTCGTTTTCGTGTAGATGGAGCGGCAGTGCGGCGCTGTCACGGTAAGCATGATATTGCCGTTAAAGCTTTGAACGTCAATGGATTCACTCGATCCGCGCAAATCAATCAAGCCGTTGATCGTTTCCGCTTCAATCGCGCCGCATTGATGTCCGGCCAGCTTGATTTGTCCGTTAGCCGTTTCCGCCGACGCTTTATCAGCCGTCAAATGAGAGAATGACAGAACGCCGTTTGTCGTTTTCGCCGAGAATTCTTTTACATGTAAATGTTCCCCTCTGATCGGTCCGTTAAACAGCTTCACTCTTATCTTATCGTACTCTTTCTGGGGAACATAAAGCGTGACATTGGTTTTCATCGTTTTCTTTTCCGTGCGGACAAAAAACTTATTGCCCTTCACTTCACACTCAATGTGCTGAAGAAATGCGGTGCGCGCCGCCTCCTGACTGTCCGCCCGGTACACTTTCGCCTGGCACTCCGCTCTGATATCTTCATCCGCCCACGGCACGATATTGACGCTGCCGTTTGCGATCTGCATATCAATGGCCGAGAATTCACTGTCTTTAAATTGAAAAATATGCTGCACTTCGTGTGCGTGGCCGAAATTCAGATCAAGATCCGCTTCCTTCACTTTTTTGACGGCAGAATCAATCCAGTCGAACAGCTTCGCCCCGAGCGACGGCTTTTGGCTTCCTTTTGCCCCGCTTTCGAAATCTTCCGCAGGTTCCTGGACCTCCGCAGATAATGCGGTGATCTGCTCTTCTTTTTCTTTATATTCATGATCCAGTTTTTCAATGAGCGTCAGTGCTTCCTGCGCCGTCAGCATGCCGTCTTCCACAAGCTTTAAAATCCGTTCTTTCTCCTGTTTCATACAAAACGCCTCCCCCGACTTTTCTTACACCTGGCGTAACACCTTAATTCCCTGCACGATATTCCAAATGACCATTCCGATGAGGATCAGAAAATAAACAGCTGCTCCTGTTATCATAACAAAAACGGGCACCATACTCTCCCCCTGAGCCGTAATCAATCCGCTGACAACACCCGCGGTCACAATCAGCAATCCCGCAAACGGAATGATATGGGAAATCAGAGCGCGCATGGCATGCCGCTTCGTCTCTTTTTCATCGACGACAAAGTAAGCCACAATCGGAAGAATGAGCGGCGCGAGAAACACGCTGAAATAACAGATTGATGCGATAATCGCTTGATTTCGGTTCAATAAAAACACTCCCTGTGCCGTGATGTAAAAACCCTTCCTTATACATACGTATGACGAATGGGCAGGTTTCATTTTCATGCTAAGGACATGCTTCGTTATACGTAATTTTTGATTTCAGAGATTTCACTATAGAATCTTTTCCCCGAACCGATTACAATATGTAACAAAGCCTGACCGTATGCAAGGAGGACATACAAATGGAGAAAGATCCCGAAAACGCCCAAGTAACGGAAGAGAGTCTTCGAAATTTAATTCGCGAACAGAAAAGAATGAACAGCGAAATGCTGGCTGAATTGGAACAGATCAAAGCAGCCCCTCTTCCCATTTCCCATGATATCCAATATATAAAAGTGCTGCTGGACAGCAGCAGCACCCATATTCTGCAGGACTTAATGCATTTAAGCAGACAGCTTCCCCAACAGAAAAAAAGCCTGTAACAACAACAGCCCAAAACCGATGAGTTTTGGGCTGTTTTTATTGATCTATTACGTGGCTGCCGTTTCTTTTTCGGCCAGCAATGCTTTCATCCGTTTTTTATCACGTTCCATTACCGGTTTCAGATAGCGGCCCGTATATGATTCTTTCACTTCGACAACTTCTTCAGGCGTCCCGGAGGCTACGATCGTGCCGCCGCCCGCTCCGCCTTCAGGTCCCAGATCGACGATGTAGTCCGCCGTTTTAATGATATCGAGATTGTGTTCAATGACCAAAACGGTATCACCATTATCGACGAGTCTTTGAAGCACAACCAAAAGCCTTGCGATATCATCAACGTGGAGGCCTGTCGTCGGTTCGTCCAAAATATACAGCGTCCGGCCGGTGGAACGCTTATGCAGTTCGGAAGCGAGCTTGACGCGCTGCGCTTCTCCGCCTGACAGCGTCGTCGCCGGCTGGCCGAGCGTCACATACCCGAGTCCGACATCGGCAAGCGTTTGAAGCTTGCGTTTGATTTTCGGGATATTTTCAAAGAAAGACAGAGCATCTTCCACCGTCATATCCAGAACGTCAGAAATGCTTTTTCCTTTGTATGTGACCTCAAGCGTCTCCCGGTTGTAACGTTTGCCGTGGCACACTTCACACGGAACGTACACGTCAGGAAGGAAGTGCATCTCAATTTTAATGATGCCGTCGCCGCGGCAGGCCTCACAGCGCCCGCCTTTTACATTAAAACTGAACCGGCCTTTTTTATAGCCGCGCACCTTTGCTTCATTTGTCTGCGCGAATACATCGCGTATATCATCAAACACACCCGTGTAAGTTGCCGGATTTGATCTCGGTGTCCGGCCGATCGGCGCCTGGTCGATGTCGATCACCTTATCAAGGTGGTCGAGGCCTTTGATCTCTTTATGGCTTCCCGGTTTCGCTTTGGCTTTATGAAGCTTTTGCGCAAGCGCCTTATGCAGAATTTCATTCACAAGCGTGCTTTTTCCGGAACCGGACACACCTGTCACCGCCGTAAAAGTGCCGAGCGGGAATTTGGCGTTCGCTTTTTTCAGGTTGTTTTCTGACGCGCCTTTGATTTCAATGAACCGGCCGTCAGGCTTTCTTCTCTCCGGAGGCATCGGGATGAATTGAGCCCCTGACAAATAACGTCCGGTCAGAGAGTCCGCATCATTCATCACTTCTTCAGGCGTCCCCGCCGATATGACGCGACCGCCGTGAATGCCGGCGCCCGGACCGATATCTATCAAATAATCGGCAGCCATCATCGTATCCTCATCATGCTCCACGACAATCAGTGTGTTGCCGAGATCCCTCATGTTTTTCAGCGCGCTGATCAGACGGTCATTGTCACGCTGGTGAAGGCCGATGGACGGCTCATCAAGAATGTACAGGACGCCTGACAAACGGGAGCCGATCTGCGTTGCAAGCCTGATGCGCTGGGCTTCTCCGCCTGACAGCGTTCCCGCCGCCCGGCTCAGCGTCAGGTAATCAAGACCGACTTTATCTAAAAAGCTGAGCCGCTCCACAATCTCTCTTAAAATTAAATCGGCAATCTGCATATCTTTCTCAGACAGCGTCAGGTTTTTGAAAAATTCCAGCGCATCGCCGACGGAAAGCTCGGTAATGGTGCCGATATGACGCCCGTTGACCAAAACGGCAAGCGCTTCTTTCTTCAGCCGGTAGCCTTTGCACGTCGGGCACGGCTTCTGTGACATGTACTGCTCCATCTGTTCACGGATATAATCGGAGCTTGTCTCTTTATACCGTCTCTCAATATTGCGCAGCACGCCTTCAAATTCAATTTCATTTTCGCGCACTTGTCCGAAATCATTCTCGTATTTAAAGTAGATCCGTTCATCGCCGCTGCCGTACAGCACTTTATCAAGCTGATGCTTCGGCAGGTCTTTGACCGGAGTCTCCATATCAATGCCGTAATGGCGGCAGACCGCCTGAAGCAGCTGCGGATAATATTGTGAACTGATCGGCGTCCACGGCGCGATGGCGTGTTCTTTTAATGACAGCTCAGGATTGGGAATGACGAGCTCAGGGTCCACTTCCAGCTTTAAGCCGAGACCGTCACAAGTCGGACAGGCGCCGAACGGGCTGTTAAACGAAAACAGCCGGGGTTCAAGCTCTCCGATAGAAAAACCGCACAGCGGACAGGCGTGATGCTCGCTGAACATCAGCTCCTCCTGACCGATGACATCTATCATGACACGGCCTTCCCCTAAGCGGAGCGCGGTTTCCAGTGAGTCGGAAAGCCGGGCCGCAACCCCTTCCTTGACGACAATCCGGTCAATGACGACTTCAATGGAATGCTTTTTGTTTTTTTCAAGTTCAATATCGTCGGAAAGCTCGGCCATTTCTCCGTCAATCCGCACCCTTACGTAACCTTGCTTTCTGATTTGGTCAAGCACTTTGACATGGGCGCCTTTTCTGCCTGAGATGATCGGCGCAAGCACTTGAAGCTTCGTCCGCTCCGGATATTCAAGAATCCGGTCAACCATCTGTTCAATCGTTTGCGACGTAATTTCAATGCCGTGCTCCGGGCAGTGCGGCTTCCCGACTCTCGCGTACAGCAGCCGGAGATAATCATAAATCTCCGTTACCGTTCCGACGGTTGACCGCGGATTGCGGCTCGTCGTTTTCTGATCAATGCTGATCGCCGGAGAAAGCCCTTCGATCGCATCGACGTCCGGCTTATCCATCTGCCCTAAAAATTGGCGCGCATAGGCAGAAAGCGATTCAACATACCGCCTCTGTCCTTCCGCGTAAATGGTGTCAAAGGCAAGGGATGATTTTCCCGATCCGGACAGCCCCGTCACGACGACGAGCTGATCCCGCGGAATCGTTACATCAATGTTTTTTAAATTGTGCGCCCTCGCGCCTTTCACCTCGATCCGGTCAATTGCCATGTGTTCATCATCCTTCCGCTTTAAGCTCTAACAGTAAATCACGAAGCTCTGCCGCCCGCTCGAAATCAAGCGCTCTGGCCGCTTCTTTCATTTCGTGCTCCATTTGCTCAACGACTTTCTGGCGTTCTTTCTTCGTCATCTTCGCCAGTTTAGGCGCGGCTTTTGTTTTATATTCTTCTTTATCCTCAGCGGCCTGCGTCGCGCGGATCACATCGCGGATTTCCTTATTGATCGTTTGCGGCGTAATGCCGTGAATTTCGTTAAAGCGCTCCTGCTGTTCCCGGCGGCGCTTCGTTTCATTAATCGCGATCTCCATCGAATTCGTGATTTTATCGGCATACATGATGACGCGGCCTTCCGCGTTTCGTGCCGCCCGTCCGATCGTCTGAATCAGCGAACGTTCAGAACGGAGGAAGCCTTCTTTATCCGCATCGAGAATGGCGACAAGTGACACTTCCGGAATATCAAGCCCTTCCCTCAGCAGGTTGATGCCGATTAACACATCATGTTTTCCGAGGCGGAGGTCACGGATGATTTCAATCCGTTCAAGCGTCTTAATCTCGGAATGCAGATAATTGACCTTGATGCCGATTTCCTTGAGATAATCGGTCAGATCCTCTGACATTTTTTTCGTTAAAGTCGTCACAAGAACGCGCTCATTCCGTTCTATCCTCGCCTGAATCTCGCCGATCAGATCATCAATCTGTCCTTCGATCGGCCGGACGTCAATAAGGGGATCGAGGAGTCCAGTCGGTCTGATGATCTGCTCGATCATTTCCGGCGTATGCTCAATTTCATACGGTCCCGGAGTCGCCGACACGTACACGATATTGTGCATGTGTTTCTCAAATTCCTCGAATCGGAGCGGACGGTTGTCAAGCGCTGACGGCAGGCGGAACCCGTGATCGACAAGCACCTGTTTTCTCGCCTGGTCACCGTTGAACATGCCGCGCACCTGCGGAATCGTCACATGTGATTCATCAACGACAATCATAAAATCGTCCGGAAAATAATCAAGCAGCGTATACGGCGTAGAGCCCGGCGGACGGAGTGTCAAATGTCTTGAATAGTTCTCGATCCCTGAGCAAAAACCCATTTCCCGCATCATTTCAAGATCATATCTCGTCCGCTGCTCAAGCCGCTGCGCTTCAAGGAGCTTGCCGTTTTCGTGCATCACTTTCAAGCGCTCCTCAAGCTCCTGTTCAATATTCAGAATCGCTTTTTCCATCTTCTCCGCCCGGGTGACGAAGTGGGAAGCCGGGAAAATTGCGACATGGTCACGGTCGCCGAGAATTTCTCCGGTCAAAGCGTCGACCTCTCTGATCCGCTCAATTTCGTCTCCGAAAAATTCCACTCTGATACAATGTTCGTCACGGGAAGCCGGAAAGATTTCCACAACGTCTCCGCGCACGCGGAACGTCCCGCGCTGAAAGTCGATATCATTGCGGGCATACTGGATATCCACAAGCTTTCTCAGCAGCTCGTTACGCTCAATCTCCATTTCCGGTCTGAGCGACACAACCATTTCCCGGTATTCTTCAGGCGAACCGAGACCGTATATACATGACACACTCGCAATAATAATGACATCTCTCCGTTCAAACAGAGAGGATGTCGCGGAGTGTCTCAGTTTATCAATTTCATCATTAATGCTTGCGTCTTTCTCTATAAAAGTATCCGTTTGAGGCACGTACGCCTCCGGCTGATAGTAATCGTAATAGCTGACAAAATATTCGACAGCGTTGTTCGGGAAAAACTCCTTAAACTCGCTGTACAGCTGTCCGGCAAGGGTTTTGTTATGGGCAATGACCAGTGTCGGTTTATTCACTTCTTTAATCAGATTGGACACGGTAAAGGTTTTGCCCGTCCCTGTCGCACCCAGGAGAGTCTGGTGTTTTCTGCCTTCCTGTATGCCTTTGACAAGCTTCTCAATCGCTTGCGGCTGATCTCCCTGGGGCTGATATTTCGAGACTAACTCAAAACGATCTTTCACAAAAAAGCCTCCGTTTCTTTACGAAATCTTCCTATTGATATAGTAACACAATGACGGGCAAAATCACTAAAAATACGAACTAAAGTTCGATGGTTTGTTTTTACCAAGTCAATTTTTGTATAAAAAACCTGCTTTTATGGCGTAAAAGCAGGCATTCTATTTCATATTCACCATGTCAGGCATTGTCTTTCTTTTTGTCTGCTTCTTTTTTGGCCATGTACAGCCCTCCGGCCACCAGCGATACGACATCCAATCCAACGATAAAATACGTTTCGGTATAACCCTTTAAATAGGATGCGAAAAGCAGTGCGGCTGTGAGAGCGATCGCCACATAGTGGTTAAACGTGACGCGCGTAAAAAGGACGACCAGCATAAAAGGGAAACATAATGCAAAAACGGCTTTTGTAATCACAAAAACCCTCCTCGGGAATTCTTCATCTCATCTGATTATAGTAAAAAATGAAGAATCGGACAATCGTTCCCCTGCTATCACAATACCCTTTTTCGGCAGTCTTCAATCATCTGTCATAAAAATTGTGAATATAAATCCATTGAACCATTAACCAGATGAATCGAATTACCTTTCTTCAGCCGAAAGGATGAGAAGGTTTAGGTCTTTGTATCTTTGACAGTTTCTTCCTCCCTCTTTACAATGTAATGATAGTGTTTACTATCATTTTCTTGGATGAAGAAAAAAAGGGGGTCATACCGCATGTATTCAGTGCGATTTCAAAAAGCCGAAGAATCGAGCCGCTCTGCAGGAGCAAAAGGAATGAACCTGATTAAACTGACGAAAAACGGGCTGCCCGTTCCCGGCGGTTTTATCATTCAGACGAATGCCCTGACACGTTTTATGGAAGACAACGGGCTTCAAGCAGATCAGGAACAGATGGAGCGCGCCATTATGAACGGCACGTTTTCAAAAGAGCTTCGGGAGGAACTGACCGCGTCGTTTTATGAATTGAGAGAATCATACGTCTCTGTCGCCGTACGTTCCTCCTCCGCGTCCGAAGATCTTGAAGGGGCTTCTTTCGCGGGCCAGTACGAAACCTATTTAAATATCAAAACAGAAGAAGAGTTTCTCGGAAAAGTGAAAGAATGCTGGGCTTCCTTCTTCTCGGCGCGGGTCAGCGGTTATAAAGAGAAAATGAACAATGACACCGCAGAACCGTTAATGGGCGTTGTCGTGCAAGGGCTTATCAATTCCGAGGTTTCAGGAGTCATTTTCAGCCGCAACCCCGTCACACACGATGACGGAGAACTGATGATCAGTGCGAGCTACGGTCTCGGAGAAGCAATCGTCTCCGGCAGCGTGACGCCCGACACATTTATCGTCAATAAAGACACATTTCAGATTGAAAAAGAAATCGGCTTAAAAGAAATGTATATCGTTTCTAAAGACGAAGGCGTGACGGAAAAAGAGACGTCCGCTGACATGAGAAACCGCTTCTGCCTTGATGACGAGAGCGTCAAAGAGCTTGCCATGCTGACGATAAAGACGGAAGAACTGTACGGTTATCCCGTGGATCTCGAATTCGGATTTGCCGAAAATAAGCTGTATCTGCTTCAGGCCAGGCCGATTACAACGATCGTGCAGGATCAGAAAGCAGCAGACGAAGAACGGGAATTTATCATGACGCCCCGAGATCAGAAAGATTTTTGGCTCAATATGGAGGCCAATATAGAAGGCCCCGTCAGCCCGTTATTCGCCTCACTCATTGTGCCGGCTTTGGAATACGGCCTCAAAGAGAGCACGAAGACATTCCCTGTAATGGGCATCGAAATCGAGCGTGTCAAACTTCATCAGGGCCGTGTTTTTTCCAGACAGCATAAGACGGACGACAAGCTGCCCGCAGAACAGTTAGAAGCGCTTTTCCCCGTCTTGGCTGACCGCATGTACGATATTATTCAGGAAACCTTTCTGCCTTTTTATCAAAAGCTGGACGAACTGGCGCATACAGACCATACGCCGGAGACTGCCCTTGATGCGTTCCGAAACCTGCAAGATTTCTATTTAAAAGGATACGCAGAACATTTCAATATTGTCTTTCCGCAGGTTGCGTTAAACATGATACTGGAATCTATGTACGGACAGGTTGAGAAAGAAAACACCTCCCTTCTGTATGAAATGCTGGCTGGCGTCATGAATAAGTCATTGGAAACCGACAGACAGCTCTGGCTGCTTTCCGGACAAGTAAAAGACAGCCCTGAGCTGCGGCGCGTCTTTACGGTTTCTCATGCCGATGAGCTGCATCAGACGCTTCTGCAATCAAATGAGGGAAAACGCTTTCTCGAACAAGTCGGTGAATTTTTACAGGAATACGGCTGGAGATCCGTGAAAAGTCATGATCTCATTGAAGAAACTTGGGCGGAAAACCCTTATTTCGCTTTGGCCAACATTCAGAACTATGTCCGGAACGGATACGATTTTGACAGTGAGTTTCATAAAACGATAGAAAAACGAAAACAGCTCTACGCCGACTTTATGGATAGAATTGAAGATGACGGCTTCCGGGAGACGTTTGACCGCTATTATCAGTGGACATTGTCTTCATCCATCATCAAAGATGATCACCATTTTTATATTGATGCGATGCTGGACGCCAAAGCGCGCCTCTGCCTCTTGAAAATCGGCGAGCTGCTGCAAAAACAAGGCGTGATTGATGACCGGGAGGATATGTGGTACTTATACAGCGATGAAGTCGAGAAAGCGCTGGCGTCGCCGATTCCGATGCAGGAAAAAGCCGCTGAACGAAAACAGCTCTTCCAGCAATATCAATTGCTTGAAGCCCCCGCTTATCTCGGAACTCCGACTTCGGAACAGCTGAAAACGGCTGAACAGATTACCGGCTCCATCACAGAAGATGAAAAAAACACTGAACATCAAATTTACGGACTTGCGGCGTCAAGCGGAATCGCAAGCGGCCCGGTGAAAGTCATTCGTGACGCAAGTGAATTTTCCCGTTTTTCAACAGGAGACGTGCTTGTCTGCAAAATGACGACACCGCTGTGGACCAGTCTGTTCCAGGATGCAAAGGCCGTCATTACGGACACGGGCGGCATCCTGTCACATGCGGCGATCATCGCGAGAGAATACGGGCTCCCGGCCGTTCTCGGCACACGTGCCGCGACTGACAGGCTCAACGACGGAGATATCGTCACGGTGGACGGGACAAACGGCAAGATTACGATTGTCAAACGCGCTTCATGCTAGGTTTCCCTCTTTATTGACGACCAGAGCGGGTGTATACTTGTCCTGCCAGTATTTACGCGAGGTGAAACATGTTGAGGACGACGAACAAGAGAATTATTGACGCCGCGATGAACCTGATCATCCAAAAAGGATACCGCGCAGCGACAACAAAGGAAATCGCAGAAAAAGCAAAAGTAAGCGAAGCAACGATTTTCCGTAATTTTAAAAACAAACAAGGATTAATGAAAGCCATGATTGAACAGCAGACGCCGGTTCCGGAAAGCATGATCACCAAGGCGGAAGGCGATCTGTATGAGGATCTTCTTCATTTCGCCACGACCCTTCTTCAGCAATTGGAACAAAAAAAAGAAGTATTCCGCATCTGCCTGCGCGAACCGGAACTATTCGAAGACGTCCTGCAGGATATTGTCGTATATCCGCAATCCGTGAAAAAGCATTTAATCGTTTACTTTAAGGAGCTGACAAAGAAAAATATGATAAGCCCCGGCAGCGAAGAAGCTAATGCAGACGTCTTTATGACGATGATTTTCGGTTATTTTATACACCGGCTGCAGCTGGGGAAAAGAGTCATTACTCTCTCTGAGGAAACGATGCTGAAACACAGCACTGAGATTTTCATGAAAGGCATTACCGGCCGGTCATTTTCCGGCTCCAAGGAGGATGAAAGATGGGTTCAAAGAAAGAATGGGCGCTGATTGTTTCGCTTTTGCTGGGAGCCATACTCGTTCCCATCAATTCTACGATGATCGCAGTCGCCCTTTCATCCATTTCCCGCTCATTCAGCGAATCAATTGCCAGCATCACATGGGTAGTGACCGTGTATTTAATCGTGATGGCCGTGACACAGCCCATTGCCGGCAAACTCGGTGATATGTACGGAAACAAAAAAATGTATTTATGGGGCGTCGGCCTTTTTCTCATCGCATCATTGGGGTGCGCCCTCTCGCCAAGTCTTTTCTTATTGATTTTCTTCCGGGCGCTTCAGGCTGCCGGCGGCGCTTTGCTTACGCCAAACAGCATCGCCATCATCCGCCATGTCGTGTCTGAAAAACGGCTTCCGAAAGTATTCGGCTTTTTCGGCCTCGGTGCCGGGCTGGGCGCGGCTCTCGGTCCGTTTATCGGCTCTCTTTTAATTGAGAGCTTCAGCTGGCATTCGATCTTTTGGGTCAACATTCCGTTTCTTGCAATCGCACTCGTGACGGCATTAGTGATGTTTCCTAAATATAAAGAAGAAACGTCTGACGCTCCGCTTGATATCATCGGGTCCGTTTTGCTTGCCGGAAGCATTGTATCTATTATTCTTCTGACGAAAAATGAAAGCTCTTTGGGCTATTGGGTGTACGCGCTGCTCATTCTCATATTTGTTCCGCTATTTTTCAGGCGGGAGCTGCGCACGAAACATCCGATTATTGATTTTGACCTGTTTAAAAACACGACCTTTACGAGCGCCAATCTGTCGGTTCTATTAAGCAATTTAATGATGTACGCCGTGTTATTGATTATGCCGCTCTTTATGACCGGCCACTTCAGCATGAATACGTCGCACAGCGGCATGGCGCTGTCAGTCTTTTCTGTTTTCATGTCCGCCAGCAACTGGGGCGGAGCTCAGCTGCATCAGAAATGGGGCGCGCGAAGAATGATTTTTCTGTCCTTCGGGCTGATGGCCGTAGCCAATCTCTTATTTCTGCTTTTGGTTTATTCCCATTCCGTTCCGTTTCTTATGGCATCGCTTATTGTCGGAGGCATCGCGTCAGGTGCGGGGCTGACGAGCATGCAGGTATCTTCTCTTGCGACGGTAGAACCGGGCATGTCCGGCATCGCATCCGGGATTTTCTCCACCTTCCGTTATTTCGGAAGCATTATTTCTTCAGCACTGATCGGTTTAATCTCCGGGTTTCATATTCTGTTTATCATATTGATCGGAGTTTCTGTGATCGGCTTGTTCGTATCGCTTGGTATCAAGTCCGGGGAAACCGTTCAGACGAAAAAAAGCCATTCGGCGTAAACAAAAAAAGGTTCCGTGAGCACCCGCTTTCCGGAACCTTTTCCAGTTTTCCTTCTTATTTTTCTCTCTCAAAGTGTCACCGCAATGCCGTTGCAATGTAAATGGCTGAGAGTTCCGATCAAGTTCGGCGCTTACATCGTAATCCGGCCGTAAAAAAAGCCCGGCCGCCGTGTTGTTAGCGGCACCGGGCTTTTTATATGTGATTTTTCATAATTAATAAAACTGAAAGCTTATTATTTCCAATGTTTTTTCTTAATTTTTTTCATAATTCTCCTTACTAAAACCTACCTAAAACAATTATTGAATATTACTTTTATAATTAAGCAAAATTAAGTAACAATCATTGAAGGATTCTCAGACTGATAAAATTTATTTTAAATATAATATTTCAAAACACATTGATCCTCCTTCTAAAGTTGAGTCGCGTCACTTTAGTAGAATCATACCGTGGCTTCCCTTGTCAAAAGGCACAGTTCTTTTTTACACCACTACTTGAGACTTTAACGTTTCTCTCATTTGAATTAATTCAAAATAGAATTAATGGGGGAGATTACCCCCGTATTTCCAGGCGATCCAGGTGGGTGGCCTGGTAAATATTTGAGTCTCTGTATCTTTAACAATAGTATTTACAATATCATTAGGATACCGATTCAAAAAAAATGTTCTCCTTTAAACTTATGAAATTTCACGTTTCCTTCAACAACTTCACTCCATTTATGCATTTCATTGATATGAGTCGAAAAATCGCTATCCGCATAAAAAACGCTTACTCCACAACTTATTTTTTCTGCTTTGGGCTGAAACTTATAATTGTCCAAAATTATAAAATCTGCTCGCAAAATCGGAAGAAACATATCCATAATCTCTTTTGTATAAAACTCCTCTGGTATTCCCCCATATTGTTCCACCTTTGTCAAGAAAGTTTCATTAGTCATATTTTCAATGTCTTCTCTCTTTTCAAAAATATGTGGAGCATCTCGCCCAGAAAAAAACAGATGCCTTGGTTCCTTAGTTCCCATTTGCTTAAGTTTATAATATATCTCATAAGTCAATAA
Source organism: Bacillus sp. NEAU-CP5 (assembly GCF_026420705.1). Classification (NCBI taxonomy): domain Bacteria; kingdom Bacillati; phylum Bacillota; class Bacilli; order Caryophanales; family Bacillaceae; genus Bacillus; species Bacillus sp. NEAU-CP5. Next base: position 430,879 of record NZ_JAPMOV010000003.1, read on the forward strand.
GGCTCCCATGCTGTGTCCAAATATAACATATTCATCGTCATATTCTAATTGTTCACTTATTCTTTTGGCGATATCTTCACTTGCTTCACCAACAGACTGGTAACAAGGCTCTGTGAATCGAGTTCCTCTTCCAGCCAATTCACATATACACAATTCATATCTATCCGGCAGTAGTTTTTTCCATTCATAATATGCATTTACCGACGCTCCAGCATATGGAATAGGAAATACTTTTATTTTATTTATTTCACTCACTCCTATGTTCAACTTGAGCCCACTATCATTACTATATAAACCTATAAGTATTCAAGATACATTTAATTGTACTTCTCTATCTCTCGCTGCTCTGCCAGCAACAAATTCACCATATCACTATAGCTATTCAAACCGTCTGTCTGATTATTTGCCTTCAGATATACATCATTTACATTTCTTGAAATACTTGAAATAACACCCTCATACTTATCCCGGTACTGCTCATTTTGTTCTATATCATGCTGCACCGCCTTGGACAGACTGGACATTATATCAGACGCCTGATCTGGATCCACTTTCTTTAGCTCAGATATAGAATAATCAAATGCCAGAAATAAACCACTGTATAGTATCATTGGATCATCCTGCTGCTTACATGCCAGATAAGCTATAAAATTAGCCTCATCCTCATGCATGAAACCACTCTGATGTGCCAATTCATGTGCCATAGTAGCAGGCACCAAGAAAACGGGCACATTAACATTGATATTGGATTCATAAGTAAAAGGGACAAAGATACCATTTATCCCTGCATGCGACATTAGCTTTGACATCACAACTGGTTTTGGTGTTGAGTATAAAGAATGCTCCAAAACAGGATATTCCTTTGATAACATTTGCATCGAGAACACTGCGTGTTGTGCATAATAATCAAAAACCTCTGGTACTTGAGCCAAAAGATCAGTGTCCGCTAACTTTTCCCTTGCCAATTCCATTTCAACGGCAAGCGACTTACTCAATTTGACCAGTTCCTCCTTGCTGTAGTTCTCTTCTTTATATTCGGTATAAGACAAAAAAGAATATCTGTAATAGTTTATTCCACCCAAAATAGTATAACAAAAATATATCACGCTACAGATCGTAACTATTCCTAGAGCACCACGATAAACTACCATCCTACGTACACCTTTACTCATGATAACCTTGCGCACATAATAAACGATATAAAATAGAAAAAGTAACACAACCAACACGACGAGCCATTCACTAACAGAAAACTTGACCCAAGAAGGTACAAATCCTACTATTTTTGACAATAACGGATATACAGACCTACTGTATTTTTCCGCCCAATCCTGATGGTTCTGCGCGTATATTGTCAGTATGTAAGCTATAACTCCAAGTGAAATCAACGGTAATCTCTTAAGTAAAAGCTTTTTTATAATGTACTCCCCCTATCCAACATAACCATTATAATCAGTTATTCTTAATATATATCCTGCTAAAGATTCATCTTCTAAAGGTTTTGGAGTTAGCAATAACCTTTCCAATAAGCCATACCTCTCCTTCATTTATTTTTTTATTATTTCAAAATAAAACAGCTAAGAAAATATAATTTTCTTAGCTGTTTTATTTTGAAATCTAGTTTAGGAGTTCTTGAAACTATTCCGAATAATTATGAAAAATCACATTATAATGCTGTCATTTCTTCGTGCTCGTGTTCATCCTGCACGAATAAAATACCTAATTCATGATGTTCGCCTTCATAGGACGCGCGCTGATCAAACCGGATCTCACCGTTCAGGCCGATGATCTCCATTTTTACAAATGCGCGGTTTTTTTGAAGTGCTTCATAAAAATCCGATACATGTTTTACGGGGAGGCCGTTTACTTTCGTAATAATCTCACCGATCTTCAGCTCAAGATCGTCCGCGGGTGTATTCGGAATGATGCCGAGCACCATTAAACCCTGATCCCGCTTAGAGAAATAAAACGGAGCCGCGTTATCGTTCAGCCGCTGTCTTAATGATAAAAACAGGCGTCCGAGCACCGCAATACAAGCGGCAGCTCCGGCAAGCGGAGTCCACCAAAGGGCCGCTGCCCCGAATGCGGCCACGATAACCCCGAGAATCATGACACGTTTCGCCGTTATCCTTATGCTGACTTCCGGAAGTGACCCCTGCACGCGCTGCCCGAAGCCGGCGATATAAGGAATCCAGATCAAATGGAAAGAGCCGCCCGGCACGGTAAAGACAGGCCACCAAGAAAGGTGTGACTCAAGCCCGCTGCCCGGCACCAATAAGAAAAGCGGAAGCAGCCATGCGCGATTCGCCAATTGTCGGCCGATGGGCAGGCCTCTGCTGCTGACGACAAGCGCCGGAGATGTTTTCAGATGCGCTGAACGGCAGGCAGCCGCTCCCTCCGTGATAATCAAAAGGCCCATAAACACGGCCGCCGATGCCCAATTCACGCCGAATGCCTGCGGAAACCGATCCGCAAACGGCACTGTGTGGGTATACTGAAGGATAAACGCAATGAACATGCCGGCGCTGACAATATAAGCTGAGGACAGCCAATTCATACGGAACGTCAGCGAAAGCAAAGCAGTCACAGCCGCGATTATGCCGAGAAGACCGAATGGAATCGAAATTCCCAGTCCAAAAAATAATATGGAGAGAAGAATACCCGGTATAAGTCCTTTTATGTATGTAAAGATAAGCTCGTCATACATATCCGCGATTTTTGTATGAAACGTATGGCGTTCACGTTTGATCCGCAAATATCCGCATGCGAGACTTATGATGATAAAAAACCAGAACATCGGGTGCAAAAAAAACAGACCGATACTTTTCAGAAGTTCAATTCCCCATTGAACAGACACTGCTTTCACCGCCTCAAGCCAAACATTTTAATTCTATTCTACCAAATAATCATTGGCTTGAATATCTCAAACGTCTATCTCTCTTCCGTCATCCACAGCGTTACATTTGAGAGAGAGAAATCTTTCAGATAGTGGTCAACCTCCACCTCGATCACGCCGCTGATCAGAAGCATGGACCGCTTAATATCCGTCAGATTGATTCCTAAACGTTTATGGTTTTTCATTAAGTAAGTGAAATAATGCTTCGCACACTCTTCATTGATTTCGTGAACACATTCAACATTTGTGTAATTGACCAGGTATCTGCTGAACAGCATAAGAAGACTTAGTGCTTTTGTTGATGAAAATGTGACGTCTTTTGTTTTGTCTTTTAGTTGTTCCACTAATTCATAATATTTCTTTTCACGCACAATACTTGCCCTCTTCAATTGTGAACCCCCATTTTTTTATCCAGATAAGCACGGGTGATTACAGCTGCCGTGCTGAAGCGCCGCAAACACTTCTGCTTTCGATACTGAAATGCAGCTGCCAAACTAAAACTGTTCTCTATTAGAACCTTCTTTTATTGTAAGAACTAAAACTGACTGAGGCAACTTTCAAAAGTTTCATTTTGAATACATATTAACTCGGCATAAAGTCTCTCTTCTCTATAAATATCGGGTAATGTTTGTCCTTTATAAATGTTTAAATGTGAAAATTTTTTTAATATCTTGTCAAAACCGACATAATTATATGTCTTTTAGTTCATTTTTAGAGTGCGACAAAAGAAACAGGAGACGTAAAAAACGCCTCCTTTTCATTTATTTTACAAATAATGATTTTAACGCCATTTGCAGCTGTAAATCATTTTTTTCGTCAGATTTCTGTTCATTCATCAGCTGATTCATTTTTTCCGCTGTCTTTTTATCAATGACCGCTGTTTTATCAAGCTTGTACCGGTCTTGAAACGCCAGAACGGCTTTTTTCATTGTTTTGCTGAAATAGCCGTCCGCTCTGCCCGGGTCGAAGCCTAGGCCTTTCAGCAGGATTTGGGCGTGCTTGACATCCGCGCTGTTCATATCAGGCTGAAGCGGCTGTTTCAGCTGAAGCGGTCCCGCCGCAAAATAATCCGGCTGGCTCACAGCGATTGTCGGAGCAATACCTTTTTTGTGAATCCAATTGCCTTTCGGTGTCAGCCATTTATAAAGCGTCAATTTAATGTTGCTCCCGTCTCCCATAGGCACGGCCTGCTGAACCGTTCCTTTACCGAAAGAAGTGTCACCGACAACGTCATAATGTCCCGCTTCTTTTAACGCACCCGCAAGAATTTCTGAAGCGGAGGCGCTTCCTTTATCCGTGATGACATTGACGGGATACGGCTTCTTATGTTTTAAGGTTGAGAAATATTGTTTTTTATCGCCGTTACGCTCCGCAATTTGGATATACGGCATGTCTTTTGTGATGAAATGCTTTAAAATTTGTTCGACGCTTTGAAGGTAGCCGCCGGGATTCCCTCTTACATCAAGGACGAGACCGTCAATCCCTTGTTTTTCAAGCTTTTTCAGCGCCGCGGCGAAGTCCTGGGCGGTATGCTCGGAAAATGTCGATATTCCGATGTAGCCGACATGATGACCGCCTGATTCTTTGCGGGAAGCAAATACGGTTTCAAGCGGGATTTCCGCTCTTTTAATCCGGAATGACAGCTGTTTATCAGTACCCGGACGCTGTATTTTAATAGAAACCTTCGATCCTTTTTTTCCTCTGATTTTCAGCACGGCTTCGTTTAAACCTTTCCCGTTCATTGACTCACCGTTTATGCTGATGATTTCATCATTCGGCTTGAGTCCCGCTTTTTCCGCCGGAGATTGCTTAAACGGTGATACGATAATGATTTTATTGTCCTCCATACCGACTTCAGCGCCGATCCCTTCGAAAGAAGAATCAAGAGAATCGGAAAACTGCTTAGCGGTCTGCTTGTCCATATAAACGGAATAAGGGTCGTTTAATGTAGACAGCATCCCCTGAATCGCTCCTTCAAGAAGCTTTTCTTTATCTACATTTTCTACGTATTCGTTCGAGATCAGCTCATATGCTTTTTCGATTTTTTCCATTGCCCGGCTTCTTTCTGCGTCTGTTGAATTCGGCTGTGCCGCCCCGGCAATATGAGCTCCGCCGCACATGATGCTGACGGCCGCTATCACTGCGATCATTTTCTGCTTCATCGTTTACCTCCTCTTAGTCCTTTTACGAAAACCTGGAGATAGTATGTGTAAATTGCAAAGAATTCATGTAACGGCAACAAAAAAATGAAAACGCGAGATTGTTACATATATATGGGTAACGTATAATATTTTGTATGCAATTCATTAAATATACAGGAGAATGCGATATGAAAATAAAATTATCGATTTTATTCGCGGCGATTCTGGCCGCAGGCATTACCGCCTTTGTCTGGCAAAAAACAGAGGCCAATGAAAAAATGCAGACGGACGCCTTGTATGTTTCTCCCGCAGGCAGCGACCAAAATGAAGGAACGATAGAAAAGCCGTTCCGCACATTAAAACATGCGGCTGAAAAGGCAGAGCCCGGGACAACCGTATTGATTCGGGAAGGGACGTACGATGAAACGTTTGAAGTAAAGCACAGCGGCACGGCCGAAAAGCCGATTACATTTCGGAACTATCAGAATGAGCATGTCGCTATCAGCGGCAAATCTGCGCCAAAAAGCGATTCTGAAACTCCGTTAATTCAAATCCGCAATAAACAGTACATTACCATTCACGGCGTTACGCTTGAGAATCTCTCCGTATCATCAGAAGATGCGACGGCCATGGGGATCTGCGTCACCGGATCAAGCAGTCATATCAACATTGACGGCAACCATATCCGAAACATTAAAACCACGGCTGATGAGGGAAATGCACACGGCATCGCGTTTTACGGCACAGGCGCCATGAAGGATGTCAGCATCACAAATAATACGGTTGAAAAACTGACGCTCGGCGCAAGCGAAGCGGTCGTGCTGAACGGGAATGTTGACGGATTTAAGATTGCTGGCAATACCATCCGGGACAATAACAATATCGGGATTGACGTGATCGGATACGAAGGAACGTCCAAGCAAAACGACTATGCGCGAAACGGCGTCATTGAAAACAATACGGTGAGCCATAACTCTTCTTACGGAAACCCCGCTTACGGAGATGAATACTCAGCGGGCGGTATTTACGTTGACGGCGCAGAACATGTGGACATTAAGAATAACACCGTTTACAACAATGACCTTGGGATTGAAGCCACCTCTGAGCATAAAGGGAAATACGCACGAGATATCCGGATTACGGATAACAAGGTGTACGGCAATGCTTACACCGGTATTTCAATCGGAGGCTATGACACGAAACGCGGCGGCACCATCAATTCGGTGATCGCTCATAACATTATGTATCGAAATGATACGAAGGACCTTGACGGCGGCCAGCTGCTGCTGCAGTACGGCACAAAAGGGAACACGATCGAAAAAAACATCATGACGGCAAGCGGTTCACGGATTTTTATCGCAAATGATTATACGAAAAACGAAGGCAATACCGTTAATCATAACGTCTATCACAAAGAAGCGGGAAAAGACGGCATTTGGAATTGGAAGAACAGAGAATATGACTCATTCACAGCGTACCAAAAAAGAACGGCAAACGATTCGGATTCCATTTATGCGGACCCGATGTACCGTGACGAAGCGTCTTATGACTTTACATTAAAGCCCGGATCACCGGCCCTGCCCGTCATTCAGTGACAAAACCATTAAAAAAAGCCAGTCTATATCAGACTGGCTTTTGTATTTATACACGAAGGAATTTCCGGATGGAAGTCAGACTTCCCCATACTCCGATAACCGCGCCGATCAGAATGAGCACAAGTGATACTTGAAACACAAACGGACTGTACGGCAGAAGTGAAACAAATGATCCCTGAACTTTCGGGGCCACCCAAGCGACCATCGACTGGTACGTACTCAGCACGAGAGCGATCGGTATGATAGAACCGAATACCCCCAGCAGCAGCCCTTCCAGGAAGAACGGCCAGCGGATAAACCAGTTTGTCGCGCCGACAAGCTTCATGATTTCAATCTCTTTTCTTCTGGCGAAAATCGTGATTTTAATCGTATTTGAAATTAAGAACATCGCCGTGAACAGGAGGCCGATGATTAACGCAATCCCGATGTTGCGTGACACCCCGACGATCTTAAACAGACGGCTGACTTCTTCTTTCCCGTATGTCACTTTATACACATGATCCAGCTTCTCAATTTTTTTCGCAACTTTCGGCGTATCATGCGGATCTGTCGTTTTGACAATAAACGCGTTGTTCAGCGGGTTTTCCTGATCTTGCATTTTCATGGCCTTTCCGCTGTCGCCGAAGCTTTTGACCAATTGATCAAGCTCTTTATCTTTAGATGAAAACTCTACGCTTTGGATTCCCGAGATGTCTTTAATCTCATTCTGCAGCGTATCCTGCGTTTTCTTATTCGACGTCAGATCGATTAATACTTTAATTTCCACTTCTTTTTCAGCATTTTTAGCCATGTTGTTTAAATTCAGCATAATGACTAAAAACACGCCGACCAAAATCAATGTAACGGTAACGGCACTGATGGATGCAAATGTCATCCATGTGTTTCTTCCGAGAGATTTAAAACTCTCACGCAAATGGCGCCCGAGAATTTTAATCATAAGAACCATACTCCCCTCTTGACTCATCACGCACAATAATTCCGTCTTCGATCGCGATGACCCGTTTCTTCATGGTGTTTACTATTTCTTTATTGTGTGTCGCCATCACAACGGTCGTTCCGCGGTTATTAATCTCTTCCAGTGTCTTCATGACTTCCCATGATGTTACCGGATCAAGGTTGCCCGTCGGTTCGTCAGCTATCACGACATCAGGATTGTTGACGATGGATCTTGCGATGGAAACACGCTGCTGTTCTCCTCCGGAAAGCTGGTCGGGAAACTGCCGCGCTTTATGCTTCAGCTGCACAAGATCGAGCACTTCGAGCACGCGTTTTTTAATGACTGACTGCTGCTCTCCGATAACCTCAAGTGCAAACGCGACGTTTTCAAATACCGTCAATTTCGGAAGAAGTTTGAAATCTTGGAAAACAACACCTATTTTACGCCGCACGAAAGGAATCTCTTTTTCTTTCACAGACGCGAGATCTTTATGATTAATCAATATTTGTCCTTTTGTCGGCTTTTCTTCTCTGTAAATCATTTTAATAAAAGTAGATTTACCGGCCCCGCTCGGTCCAACGACATATACAAATTCTCCGGGATGAATCATGACTGACAGCCCGTTAATCGCTTTTACACCGTTCGGATAGGATTTATATACTTCTTTCATCTCTATCATGAAATCACCTAATCTTTTAATTATGTCTTGCAGCCATAGAGTTCGCAAACGTACAGCGGTTTATGGCCGATTTACCAGGAAACAGATAAAAAATCTGAAAGTTCCTTTTCCTCAGTACACTTCATTATACGTCAAATTTAGACATATTACTATTACAGTTTCTTTTCATTCCCAGACCGTGAAAAAACCTTGCCCCTATAACAGGCAAGGTTTTTCTGTTATTTTTTCTGTGACAGCCATTTTGCGATCTCAGCGGCTTCCTTATCATTTACAAGATGGCTCGGCATATTGCCCCGTCCGTTTTTAATGATGCTTTCAATTTTAGCTTCATCATACTTCCCGCCGACTTCCTGTAAATTCGGACCTCCGCCGCCTTCTAAGTCTTTTCCGTGGCAGCCGATACAGCTTTGCTGATAAAGCTCTTCTCCTGCTGACGCAGATGCTTTTGACCCGCCTGAGCTGTCAGAGCTTTCTTTTTTCGATTCATTGGAACCGCCGCATGCCGCCAGCAGGACGGACATGGTCAGAACCAGCGCAAGCAGCGCCCATTTTGATTTCATATGTAAGATACACCCCTTCGCTATTATAACCCCGTTTACGCGCGTTTGAAACCCTCGCCGAGCACCTCGCTTGCGTCTGCGACAATGACAAAGGCTGACTCATCAATCTGTTTGACGATTTGTTTCAGTTTTGTGAATTCAGTCTGGCCGACGACACACATTAAGATCGGCCGGTCATGTTCCGTATACCCGCCGACTGCGGAAATCTTCGTCACACCCCTGTCGATTTCTTTAAACACAGCCGACCTGACGGCTTCTTCATGCTGCGTAATGATTAAAGCCATTTTGGAGCGGTTGAACCCGACCTGCACGACATCAATCGTTTTGCTTGAAATAAATACCCCGAGCATCGCATACAATCCCTGCTCCACTCCGAATACGAGCATCGCGCTCAGCACAATTAATCCGTCCATGATAGCAAGGCACGTTCCCAGCGACAGCCCCGTGTATTTGTGAATGATCTGCCCCGCCAGAGCCGTTCCCCCCGTGGAGCCTTTGCCGAGATACACGATGCCGATTCCCGTTCCGATCCCGACGCCTCCGAAAATCGCCGCCAGCAGTTCATGGGTCGTCGCAGCAGGCAGATCTCTTGTTAAATAGACTGCGAGCGGCAGAACGATGGAACCGACCAGTGTCTTCATTCCGAACTTCCCGCCAAGAATGATCACTCCGGCGATAAACAAAGGGATGTTAATAATCCACTGCACGTAAGCCGGTTCAAAACCAAACGTTTCTAAAATGGTGCTGATCCCGCTTACTCCCCCCGCTGCTATACGGTTCGGCAGCAAAAATACGTTAAACACGACCCCCGTAATCGCCGCGCCGATCATGATGTATATATAATCTTTGATCAGACGGAGCGGCTTATTGTGATTCACATCCATGCAAAATCCTCCGTTCTCCGATTTTCTCTCGATAGCATTTTAAGTCTTCCCGGCTTAGAAGTAAATAACAGCCAAATACCGTATTAATTTGCTAAAGCGCTGTTGTGAAAAATGGAGAAAGAGAACGGATAAAAAAACACACCTTGCCAAAGGCAGGTGTGTTCCCGGATTACGACAGTTTAGAACGTAAATAGGCGTCAATGAAGGTATCGATATCTCCGTCCATAACCGCCTGCACGTTCCCCATTTCCGTATTGGTGCGGTGATCTTTCACCATGGAGTACGGATGGAAAACGTACGAGCGGATTTGGCTGCCCCAGCCGATTTCTTTCTGTTCGCCGCGGATTTCGTCAAGCTCCGCCTGCTGTTCTTCAATTCTGCGCTGATACAGCTTCGCTTTGAGCATTTTCATCGCCCGGTCGCGGTTTTTGATTTGTGAACGTTCCGTCTGGCACGTGACGACTACATTTGTCGGCAGGTGGGTGATCCGAACGGCTGAATCAGTCGTATTGACGTGCTGTCCGCCGGCACCGCTCGCCCGGTACGTATCAACTTTAATATCTTCGGTACGAATATCAATGTCGATTTCTTCATTGAATTCAGGCATGACTTCACATGACACGAATGACGTGTGGCGGCGGCCTGATGAATCAAATGGAGAAATCCGCACGAGACGGTGTACGCCTTTTTCCGCTTTTAAATAGCCGTATGCATTGTGGCCCTTAATGAGCAGTGTGACCGACTTAATTCCCGCTTCATCTCCCGGGAGATAATCAAGCGTTTCAACTTTGAAACCGCGTCTTTCCGCCCAGCGGGTATACATTCTGAGCAGCATGGAACCCCAATCCTGAGATTCCGTACCGCCGGCGCCCGGGTGAAGTTCTAAAATCGCGTTATTTTTGTCATATGGTTCACTGAGAAGCAGCTGAAGCTCAAATTCATTCAATTCCTTCGTTAATGACTTCAGCTCTTTCTCGAGCTCTTGCTGAAGGTCCTGGTCAGGTTCTTCTTTTAAAAGATCATGTGTCATTTGCAGCTCTTCGTGAGACTCGCTCAGCTGATGATAGGAGTTCACGTATTCTTTCAGACCGTTCGCTTCGTTAATGACGGTTTGGGCCTTCTGCTGGTCATTCCAGAATTCCGGTTCCGCCATCTTTTCATCTAATTCTGCAATGCGGGCTTCCTTTGATTCGAGGTCAAAGAGACCCCCTGAAGTCCGCTAAACGAGAAGCCATATTTTCGAGCTCTGCCCTGATTTCTGATAATTCCATTCCATTCACCTCATTAAAAGATCCGGGGCGCCATAAGACGCAGACCCGGTCATGTTCGCTTCATACAGTCGAGACTATTCTGTCCGGCCGCAGCAATTTTTATATTTTTTTCCGCTGCCGCAATGACAAGGCGCGTTGCGTCCGATATCTACGACTTTTCGCACTGGCGCTTTTTTCGCTTGTTTGGCCTCATCGCCGTCCTGCGGCTGATGAGCCGTCGTTTGGCCTTGAACAACTTCTTCGCGTTCCAGATTGCTTTCAATCTCGGCTTTCATGACGAATTTCGCAACTTCGTCCTCAATGGACTCAATCATGTGCTCAAACATTGCGAAACCTTCCATTTGATATTCACGCAGCGGATTTGTCTGCGCATAAGCGCGGAGGTGAATCCCTTGACGCAGCTGATCCATCGCATCAATATGATCCATCCATTTTGAATCAACGGCACGCAATACGATGACTTTTTCAAATTCACGCATCTGCTCTGTACCGAAATTCTCTTCTTTTTCATTATATTTTGTCATGATGCGATCCATGATCATCTCATGCATTTCATCCGGTTCTTTTCCGAAGATATCGCTCTTTTCAAGCGCGCCTTCATCAAGATATGTTGAATTCACCAGCTCCACGAGGCCGTCAAGATTCCATTCTTCCGGAAGCTCCTCTTTCGGCGTATAAGCGGCAATCGCACGCTCCAGAGAAGACTTGATCATGCCTTCCACAATGTCACGCAGGTTTTCAGAGCCAATGACTTCAAAACGCTGCTTGTAAATGACTTCGCGCTGCTGACGGAGCACGTCGTCATATTGAAGAAGCTGTTTACGTGAATCGAAGTTGTTTCCTTCGACACGTTTTTGAGATGATTCCACGGCGCGTGACACCATTTTGCTCTGAATCGGCGTGGAGTCATCCATACCGAACCGGTCAAGCATCGCCATCGTCCGTTCAGCTCCGAAACGGCGCATCAATTCATCTTCCATTGAAAGATAAAATTGTGTGATGCCCGGGTCTCCCTGACGTCCTGAACGTCCGCGGAGCTGATTGTCAATCCGGCGGGATTCGTGGCGTTCCGTACCGACGACTGCAAGGCCGCCAAGCTCTTTTACGCCTTCGCCGAGTTTAATGTCGGTTCCGCGTCCCGCCATGTTGGTCGCAATCGTGACAGCGCCTTTTTGTCCCGCTTCTTCAATAATCTGAGCTTCACGCTCATGGTTTTTGGCATTCAGCACCTGATGCGGAATCCCTTTGTTTTTCAGAAGTTTAGAAATCAATTCAGACGTTTCAACGGCAACCGTACCGACAAGAACCGGCTGTCCGGTCATGTAGCGCTGGGCGACATCCTCCGCCACCGCCTTGAATTTCCCTTCCATTGAGCGGTAGATCAAGTCCGGACGGTCGTCACGGATGACCGGCTGGTTGGTCGGGATGGATACAACCTGCATGTTATAAATATTGCGGAATTCTTCCTCTTCCGTTTTTGCGGTACCGGTCATACCGGCAAGCTTTTCGTACATACGGAAATAGTTTTGGAACGTAATCGTCGCCAATGTCATGCTTTCATTTTGAATCTCCAGGCCTTCTTTCGCCTCAATCGCCTGGTGAAGACCTTCGCTGTAGCGGCGTCCTTTCATCAGACGGCCGGTGAAGGAATCAACGATGACGACCTGGCCGTCCTCAACAACATAATCCACGTCTTTCTGCATCGCCGCATGGGCTTTTAAGGCCTGGTTGATATGGTGGTTTAAGGCCACGTTTTTGACATCAAACAGGTTGTCGATGCCGAACGTTTTTTCAGCCTTCGTCATTCCTTCTTCCGTCAGCTGAACGCCCTTCGTTTTGACGTCATACGTATAATCCTGATCTTGCTTGAGTGTGCGTACAAACGCATTTGCCTGCACGTACAGTTTTGTGGACTTCTGAGCTTGTCCGGAAATAATCAATGGCGTTCTCGCTTCATCGACTAAAATTGAATCGACTTCATCAATAACGGCAAAATGAAGCGGGCGCTGCACCATTTGTTCTTTATAGAGCACCATGTTGTCGCGCAAATAATCAAAGCCGAGTTCATTGTTCGTTGAATATGTGATATCGGCTGCGTAAGCTTCGCGTTTTTCGTCTTTTGACATCGAATTCAGGTTCAGGCCGACTGTAAGCCCGAGAAACGCAAAAATCTCTCCCATTTGCTGGGCATCACGGCTCGCCAGATATTCGTTGACCGTTACGACGTGAACGCCTTTTCCCGTCAATGCATTTAAATACACGGGAAGCGTGGACGTCAGCGTTTTCCCTTCCCCTGTTTTCATTTCGGAGATGTTCCCCTCATGAAGGGCGATGCCCCCCATCAGCTGCACTTTAAACGGGAACATGCCGGTTACGCGGCGGGAAGCTTCACGAACGACGGCAAACGCTTCGACAAGAAGGTCATCCGTCGTTTCTCCTTTTTCAAGCCGCTCTTTAAATTCTGCCGTTTTATGTTTAAGCGCCTCGTCAGAGAGATTTTCATAATCTCCTCTTACGGCATCAATGTCATTTGCTATTTTTTCGTATTTGTTCAGCGCACGTTTGGTCGGATCAAACATTTTATTTAAAATCCCAAGCATCTATAACGCTCCTCTATGTTCACATGCAGATTTTGCATGGAATAAATGATAATTTTCTGTCCATGTATACCTCTCATTATCATAACATACCTTTTGCCATTTCCAAAGAATTTGCAGATAAAGATAGAGAAAAACCTTCCGCGCGTTCACGGAAGGCTGGATGGGTTATTCAGTCGGTTCAATTAATCCGTATTTGCCGTCATTTCTGCGGTAAACGACGTTTGTGAGATTCGTCTCCGCGTTGGTGAATACGAAGAAATTATGTCCGAGCATATTCATTTGGAGAATCGCTTCTTCATTATCCATCGGTTTTAAATTAAAACGCTTTTGACGGACAATTTCCGGGCTGTCATCTTCAATTTCGTCCTGAACCGCTACGCCCGTATCAGCAGCGCTGCCGTTCTCGAAATAATGTTTCGGAAGACCCTGGTCGCGGAATTTTCGGTTGACTTTTGTTTTGTGCTTTCGGATTTGACGTTCCAGCTTGTTTGTTGCGAGATCAATTGCATTGTACATATCCTCGTTATGCACTTCGGAACGAAGCGCCAGATCAGTCATCGGAATGGTGACTTCAACTTTGGATTCCTTATCATTATAGAATTTTAAGTTGACGTTCACATCGGCATTGACGCTCTGCTCGAAATATCGCTCCAGCTTGCCGATTTTTCTCTCCACATGATCCTTTAACGCAGGTGTAACCTCAATGTTTTCTCCTCTGATATTGTAGTTCATCAAAGAACGCCTCCCTTTATCTAAGGATATGTAACTATTTCTCTTTTACCCCTTCTGATCCCTGCTGAAACGTTAAAATAATGTGTAAATTCGGTGAACGATGACGAATGGTGTCGGTTTTATCCCGCAGCTTCCGGCAGGATTATAAGTATATGCGGAAGACGCAGGCAAAAGACCTGCCGCTTGCAGCAGGTCTAGTGAAGAACATACGGTTTGATGCAGTCGTGCGTCTGCTCCATCCATAGCTTATAATGCGGCAGAAAGATGGTTTTTAAAAACTCCTGAAAAGGAGCGGACGGGAAATCATAATCATTTAACATGCTGAAATCCTGAAAGATCTCGTCAAATGAGCGGATCGCCGTCTCCACGCATCGGCACTCAATGATAGACAGCAGAAGCGCATGAGAGGAATCGAGATGAAAAAAAGCCTGAATCAAATCGTTGTAAATCCGCTCGCCCTCCGTCTTAAAAAAATCATCCTGCGTGTCCAACAGGTAGCAAAGCCCCTCATCAATCGTAAAAAGAAGCTGGTAATAGGCTGACACCAAATGGTAATCATTCAAACTTCTCAAAACACTCACCTATTTGCGTTTGTCGTAATAACGGCCGTCACTTGTCGTTTGATGATACGGATTGAAATACGTATTATGGTAGATTCGTTTTTTCTTAAGCGTTTTTATTTTATTTCGGATACCATCCTGAATCCGTTTCACTTCGCCGGTAATCAGACGGTCCATCGCGGCCACCTGCTGAAGCAGCGTTTTTTCTTCTTCGGAAAAAGGCGGCTTTATGCCCGCAAGCATCTCCTCCCTTTTCTCCGTAAATGCCGTAACGCTGCTGATAAGACCATCGCTTTCCGGGGCGTCCTTCAGTGCGGCGTACATGTTCTTCGTTTCGTTATACAAAGAAAAGACATTGCTGTTCATCAGGCAAGGCCGCCCGCGCCGTGGCTGTTTTTCCGTTCACTCTGCATGGCCTGCTTCCACGTGTCGCGAAATTCAGTAACGAGCTTTTCCGCTTCATCTAAAAACTCTCCGTTATTCTGCACGTTCGCATCGATCAGCCGGCGGCGGATGTAATCATAAATGGATGACATCTGCTCGGAAATCTCAATCTCCCGGTTTAACGTGATGCTGAGCTCTTGAATGATGTTTTGCGCCTTTACGATATTTTCATTTTTGGCTTCAAGGTTGTTTTGCTTCATCGCCTGCCTTGCCAGCTTAATGAATCGCAGGCAGCCGTTATAAAGCATAAGGGTCAGCTCTTCCGGAGCGGCTGTAAAGACGGATGTCTGCTGATAAGCAGCAAAAGGATTATTTAATGCCATTTTTATAAAACCTCCAAGGTTATGATGTTGAAGATCCTAACATTGACGTGAGATATGAAGATTGGCTGTTCAATTTCTCCAATGCCGTATCCAGTGCGCTGAACTTTTTATAATATCTCGATTCGATGTCATCCAGCTTCGTTTTCATATTGGAAATATTTGTTTCTATTTCATTCAGGCTTTTTCCGATGGCAAAGCTGGATGATACCGAGCTTTCCGTACCCGCCTGTTTTGAAATTTGAGTCTGCATTTTGTTTAATGTGTCTTTTAATCTCCGGGCAATCCCCTGCTCCTCCGGGTTTTTGGTTTTCGCTGTATCAGGACTGTCTGCATTAAACAGTTTAGCCACGAGAGCAGGATTCTCGGTAATTTTCTGTTTCAGTTTCGCTTCGTCTTTAATGACAAGCTTTCCTTGATCCGTATAACTATCAGACGTCTCAATTCCGAAATCGGCAAGCTGATATTTTTTTCCGTCAATCGTTACCGTTGAGTACAGATCAAGCCGCATCTCAGCCAAACCGTTCTGCAGCGTGCTGTCGCTCCGTAATAACCCGCTTTTAGCCTTTGACTCCCACTGCTCAATCTGCTTATCGGTCATCGCTTCTCTTTGTTCATCAGTTAGCGGCTTATAATCGCGGTATTTTGATTCTGTTACCTTCTCGTTTGCACTTTTAATTAACGTATTGTATTTATCAACGAAATCTTTAATGTTGTCAAAAATGCCGTCCGTATCAGTCGTGCTGTTAATCGTAACCGTTTTATTGTTGTCCGTCACGCTGTTCAGCGTGTATTTGATGCCGTTGATCGTAAAGTTATTTGACGTTTTTGTCATTTCAAGCCCGTTGAACGTAAACTTCGCGTTTTTCCCTTCGGCATTGGCCGTCAGTTCATTTGTTGCATCATCAACGGCAAAACCGAGCTGATCTTTCAGAAAGCTTTTGGTTGCGTCATCACCTGCGGCAAGGGTAAATCCTTCCCCCGTTTTATTGGAAGTGAACGCAATCGTATCCACATAATCCGTGCCGTTGGAAATTTTCTCTTTTAAAGCCGTCACTCCGAGACCCGAGCTGTTCAGTTTGGAAATGACATCGTCAATTGTATCGGTTGCGGCGATCGTGACGTTTACCTCAGTCGGCTTCGTTTCACCCGGATTTGTGACATTGAATTTCAATGTTTGGCTCTGACCCGAAGTGAAATTGATGGCGCCTGATGATTTATAAGTCGTCGGCGTAGCCAGCTGCTGTACAGACATACTCGTTGAAATATTCTGCTCAGCACTGACGGCCACCGCGCTGACACTGGAATCCGAACTTGTTACTGTTTTTTTATTCCAGTTTGTGGACATCAGCATATTATTAAATGTCGTAGAATACATGTCGGCAATCTGAGTATTCACTTCCCGATAAGCATCGCGCTTCCATTCAAGCGTCTGCTTTTGCTGGTTTAATTTATTAAGCGGCTGCTTTTCGGCATCCATCATTTTTTTCACCAGAGAATCTACATCAAGACCGGAATTAAGGCCTGTGATTCTTGTGACCATATGTACCCTCTCCTTTTCGGCATTTAGTCGTAGACGGCTCTATGACAACAGTGAGTTTCCGACTGTTTATCATATCACAGCTCCATAAATGTATGATCTTATTCTTATATCGGTCATATTAAAAGGTTTTCAATAATTTAACTGCAAAATATAATGTTTCATTTTGTCAATAGGGTTCTTTGGCTTGCTGAAGGGGGAGATAGCTGAAGAAATAAAAAAAAGACCCTGGAGAACCAGGATCTTTCCGTCATTAACCTTTCAGCAATTGAAGAACTTGCTGAGGCTGTTGGTTAGCTTGCGCAAGCATAGCTTGAGAAGCCTGAGTAAGGATGTTGTTTTTCGTGTACTCCATCATCTCAGAAGCCATGTCTACGTCACGGATACGTGATTCAGCAGAAGTCAGGTTCTCAGAAGAAGTACCAAGGTTGTTGATTGTGTGCTCTAAACGGTTTTGAACCGCACCAAGTTTAGCGCGCTCGCTAGATACTGTGTCGATAGCTGTTTTGATTGTTGTAAGAGCTGAAGACGCAGCTTTAGCTGAAGATGAGATGTCGATACCTTTTGTTACTTTAGAATCTGCAGCTAATTTTTCAGATGCAATAACTTTACCGCCAGCATCGTAATAACCAGCTGGTTTATTTGTAGCATCGTCTGCATCCGCCCAAGTAGCAGTGCTTCCGTCAGTTGCTGTAAGTGTATTTTGATCACCAGATACAGTATAAGTCGTACCAACTTTCAGGCTTTCAGAGTCCATTTTATTGATAGACAGGCTCATTGTTTGGCCTTCGTTAGCTCCGATTTGGAACGTAAGGTTTTGCGCAGTTCCGTCAAGAAGTTTCTTCGTATTGAACTCAGTGTCAGTAGAGATTCTTGTTACTTCAGACGCTAATTGGTCCATCTCTTTTTGAAGCTCAGAACGGTCAGAATCAGTGTTTGTATCGTTCGCCGCTTGTGTAGCAAGCTCGCTCATACGCTGAAGAATGCTGTGAGTTTCGTTCAATGCACCCTCAGATGTTTGGATAAGAGAGATTCCGTCTTGAGCGTTTTTAGACGCCATGTCTAAACCGCGGATTTGGGAACGCATTTTTTCAGAGATCGCAAGACCCGCAGCGTCATCACCAGCGCGGTTGATGCGAAGACCTGAAGATAATTTTTCCATGTTTTTTGCAGCAGAGTTTGAACCTGCATTCAGCTGACGGCTAGTGTTAAGAGCCGCGATATTGTGGTTGATTCTCATTTTGTATTTCCTCCCTGAATTGTTTTTCGCACGTCCTTGTGCATTTGCGCAGCGTCATTCTGAAGAAAATTTTTCCTCTCATTGGCTACAATATATATATCGGACGGCCGCTTCCATTGTTTATATTGAAAATAAAAAAATCCTCACTTTTTTTGTGAGGATAAGTTAAGTAATAAATCAGTATTAAAAGATACAGCTCTGTTGTTCTCTTCCAGGATCGACAAGTAGATTTCTTTCCTGTGAATATCTACGTGCTGAGGCGCTTCAATTCCCAGCTTCACTTGTTCTCCTTCGATAGCGATCACCTTTATTTCAATATCCGGCCCGATCTGAATGGACTCATTCACTTTTCTTGAGAGAACTAGCATGATCCTCCTCCTATCAGATGTTTTGTTTCATAGGAAGCATCATGTAAAATGATTTGTTTCGCCTTCATTTCCTTTTTATTGACGATAATCGGCGCTTTTAAATTGGCGGTCGTGTTTTCAAAAGGCTCTTCCAGCGTTAAAATCGCCATCACTTCGACGTCCTCTATATCTTCAATATGCAAAAGTTCAAGCGTCGCATGGTCAATGTCAAATTCGTACCCTTTAAAGAAAATAAACGGACTGGCGACAATAAAGGCGATGTGCTCCTGTTTGACAGACTGCAGCGCCAAAAACGGTGAATCTTCCGACAAAGGAAGAACAACAAATTGAGTCTCGTCATTAAATCCCGGCAGGCCGTTTTCAAATGAGATAATCTGCCCTTCGTCTATTCTGATTTCTCCGTGATATTTTGTTTTAATTATCATGCTTCACAATCCTTTACCACTTTCATCTTTTATTCTGCGTTGCCATCGTCAACCGAAATCGTCACCTTAGGGTCTTGCATCATATCAATCTGAACTTTCCCCGGCGTATAATTCCATACAGGTTTATTGACGGCTGCTTCAATTGAAGGTTTGCGGGCTTCAATATCAATCGTAAGCTTTGAAGGAATGCAGTCAATGTCGACGAGAAACTGCGCAGGCAGAAAGTCGCTGAATTCGCCAAATGGATCGGGCGGTCTGACATCTGCTGCCTGCCGGGCCATCACATTGCCCGTTTTCTTTTCGATAGCCGCCATTTCCTTCCCTTCCCTGACTGTTTTTGCAATAAACTCGCTGCAGGCTTCCGCACCTTTCTGAGCGGCTTCAGCGTTCAGCTTTTCAAATGATTTGAGATTCAAGTTCTCCCACGCCCTCGTCTGGTCAATCGTCAGTTTGGCCGGCGTGCTTTCTATGTTCAGCTCTGCCGGCGGCTGCTCGATTTCCAGGTCAGCGGGCGGCTGTTCCATCTCGATTTCTTCCTTTTGAAAGGTTATACCGATTTTAGCAGGCACACTGTCAATAATCAATCTCGGCATCTGCACAGAGATCCCTCCTGTTTATAGTATTTTAGTAAAAAAAGCGATCTCCCTGTTGTGAGTCGCTTTTTTTATATATTGAAGACGATCAGTTATATTATTTCAGGAAGTCAATCAGTGACGGCTGAATGATATTCGCATTCACTGACAGCGCTGCTCTATGAACCGTCTGTTGAGATAAATAATCAACAATTACATCTTCCATTTCTACATCTTCATTATCGGACAATACTTTTTCAGCGGTTGCCGCTTGTGATTCCAATCTTGTCTGAATGAGTTCCAACCGATTTGTGCGTGCGCCGATATTGGATTTTTCAGCATTCATTTTATCAGTAAAACCGTCAATATCTGACAGAATTTGATCTGAATCTGCTTCGGACAGCGTGCCTTTGCTTAAAGAAGCTTCTAGGGAGTTTAGAAATTCAAAAACATTATCTCCATTTTGTGCGACGCCTCCGAAAGCTGAGTTTGGATCAGAATTCACTTTCAGCACTGCTCCGTTCGAGATGTTGATGTTAACATCCGAAGCACCTGTATAATTCTCATAGTTGTACGTATATGTGCCGTCGGCATTTTCAGTGATCGGCGGGACATCTGAATTTGTTCCGTTAAACAGATAACGTCCGTTTACCTGAGTATTCGCGACAGAAACGAGCTGCTTTTTCAGCTGGCCGATTTCTGTACCGATTGCTTTCAATTCTGTTTCACCGTTCGAATCACTTTTCGCCTGAACCATCAAGTCCCGGATTTTCCCCATAATATCTGTTTCCGAGTTTACGCTTGATTCCGAGTTTTCCAGCCATGTAAAACCTTGCGAAACATTCCGCTGATACTGGTTTACCTGCGCAAGCTGAGTACGGTACTGCATTCCCTTCATTGCAACGACCGGATCATCAGAAGCTTTCGTGATTTTTTTCCCCGTAGACACTTGCTGCTGAAGCCGATCGAGCTTGTCATAACTTGAGCCGATAAATCGAAGAGAATTTTTTGCGATCATCCCTTGAGTCACTCTCATTTACTTATCTCCTATCTTCCTCCGGTGCCCATACCGTTAATAATTTTATCGAATATTTCATCTTGCATCGTTATAATCCGCGCAGCCGCATTATAAGCGTGCTGAAACTGAATCATATTTGTCATTTCTTCATCTAATGACACTGCACTGATTGATTGTCTCCGTTCATCGGCTGAAAGGGTGTTGCTTTCAGAGTTGTTCATAAGATTGGCCGCTTTTTGTGAATTAACGCCCAGCTTTCCGATAAGGGATTCATAAAAGTCATTAATTGTAGTGGTTTCACCGTTAATAGTCAGCTTGCTGTTCTGTACGGCTGCAAGATTTGTCGCGTTTGTGCCGTCACTTTTTTCTCCGTTTAACGACGCTGCGATATTATCAGTAGACGCAAGAATTTTGTCACTGACTTTTATTTTCGCTGCCGCACCTTTTGCAGGCACCGCTTCACCACCGCTGAAATCAAAAAATGCTGCGCCCTGTTCACCTGTATAGGTCTTCCCTTTTTCATGAACTGCATTAAACGCGTCAGCAAAGGATAGCGCCATATTGTCAAGAGCCGTCAGCATTTCAGGATAAAGACCTTTTTCTTCTCCGTTTGACATATAGCCGTATGATTCAATAAGACCTAAAAGTGAGCCTTTTCCGGTAAATGCATCCGCATTGACCGTACTGCTGCCGACTGACACACTCGACACGAGACCGCTGTCCTTGTCGTAGTTTATTTTCATTTCTGAAACTGTTTTTGTGTTACCGTCGAGCAGCGTACCGAGAGAATTGTTGTTTCCGTTCAGCAATTCGACGTTAACCGTGCCCTCAGCAGTCGCCAAGGCATGTCCGCCCGACTTATTATATGAAACTTTAATATTTGCCATAGAAGATAATTGATCAATCAATCTGTCTCTTTGGTCATACAAATCATTAGGGAGCATACCGCTCGGCTCAACTGCCGCTATTTGATTGTTAAGGTCATTCAGCTGATTGAGAATGGAATTGACCTGATCCGCTGTGTTATCCAGGTTCTTTTTAATATCACCCTGAATGTTAGTCAAAGAGGTAGATATATAGTTAAAACTTTCAGCAAGAGATTTCCCCTGCTCCTGCAAAACTGAGCGCGCTCCCGTATTTTCCGGATTCGTCGCCAGATCCTGAAGGGCATTCCAAAACGAACTGAGCGATCCGTTTAATCCGTTATCGTCAAGCTCTTTCATGACGCCTTCCATTTGCGACAATGAATTGGAACGGGCTGTATAGTACCCTAATTTTGTATTTTCAGTTCTGTACTGATAGTCTAAAAAACTGTCTCTGACGCGCTCAACTGAACCGGCTTTAACCCCTGTTCCGATTTGCCCGGCCGTCAGATCACTGTTTTTTGATACTGCGGGATAAGGGCTCGTCGATTGTAATGTGACGCGCTGCCTCGTATATCCTTCTGTATTTGCATTTGCAACGTTATTTGAGACTGTGCTCAATGCAGTCTGCTGCGCACTCAATGCACGCCTTGCTGTTTCGAGCCCCATAAAAGTCGATGGCATTAAAAATCCTCCGTTCTAAGCTTTTGAATCGAATAATGTCAAACGGCTGACAGGCTTGCGCGCCGCTTGCGGCTCTTTATAATTCATATTCTCTTTTTCACCCGGCATGATCATATCGAATGCCCCGGAGATGAATTGTAAAGCCTGAATCGTGAGCTGTTTGTTCATCTCATTCACTTCTTTCAGACGGTCAAGAAGCGCAGACAAAGAGTGAAATAACCCTTCAAGCTCCTGTTTTTCACTGCCTGAAGTTCTGGAGATGCATGCAGCAATTGTATTGTCCTCACCGCGGCTGAGAAACTGAGAAGTTAACCTGATTCGTTCTTCCTCAGTCTGCCCGATTGCCTGAATGTATTTTTGCTCTTTAGTCAATATGCTGGAAAGCTCTTTTGTTTTACCTGCTTTCAGCGCTTCCGTTTTCTCCTCAGACAGCGTGAGCAGGTGTTCATTCAATACGCAAAGTCGCTTCAGTTGTTCAATAATTGGCTTTGCTGACATTTGCTTTCTCCTTTTTATTGCTTTTTATAGAAATTCACTATGTTTTCAGCGATGCTGTTTGAATCTATTTTATATGTTCCGCTCTCAATATCAGCTTTCAGCTGAGCGATTTTTTCGTGGCGTGATTTAGTGACCGCATCTGACGCATTTTGAAGCACTTTTGCATGAGAAGAAATTTCCACTTTGTCTTTCGGCTTTACAGCCTCTTTTTGTACGGCTTGCTTTTCGTAATTTTTTTGGTATGGATTAACGGATTGTGTTCCGTACTGATTGATTTTCATAGGATTCCTCTCGCTTTCTGTTCGCAGTCTAATTCTTTTATCGACTGCGTTATCAGTTAGTTTAGGGAATCAGGTGTTTTTGGTATTATAGGCATAGTATGTGTCTTTTGTACTGTTTTTCTCTTCGAATTCAGCGGCTGTTTTTTGGTTCATATGGTCTAATTGCGACTCAATATCTGTCTGACAGGACTTGCAAAATTTCCCCGTCCTGATTGGATTTCCGCACCTTTCGCAAGGATATGCCAAATTTGGAAGCTGGCTGATCTGAATCCTTTTTTGTTTGATAAACTTGAGGATCAGCTCTTCATCCACACCTGTTTCCTCAGTGATCTGCTGCATCGTCGACTGTCTGTTGATCTGCTTTCTCAAAAATTTATAGACGGTTTCAAATGCTTTTTCTTCTTCTTTAATACATGCCTGGCACACGGTCTGCAGGTTCGTTTTAAAAAATAAAGCATTGCATTTTGGACAATTCGCCAATTCACCCATCGTATTAACTCCTATTCCTTCTTTAATCTGCCTTATATTTCTATCAATTATATCGGCAGAAAAAAAGAATGATTTAGCTCCTGATTAAAGTAAAAGAGGAGACCGATGACGCTTTACCCGCTGTCAGCAGGACTTCGGCGGCTTGGTGAAGTGTGGCGCCCGTCGTATAAATATCGTCTATTAAGATGACGTTCATACCTTCGGCGGAGTTTTCGGCTGCTGAAAACTTTTTTTCTGCAGACAGCCTGTCTGTTTTGCTCTTTTTGGATTGTTTTTCATTGTTCAGTCGGATGAGGGGGGAAATGACGGGCATTCCGAGCAGAGAGGCCAGCAGCTCGGATTGATTGAATCCGCGTTCCGCCAGCCGTTCGCCGCTCAGCGGAATAGGGATGAGAGTATGTGTATTTGATGGATATGCCGCTTTAAAGCCGGCAGCAAAGTCACGTTCAAATGCTTGAATGATTTTCGCATCACCCCTGAATTTAAACCGGGCCAATGAGTCCTTCATCGCATCATTATACAAATATACCGAACGGTTTTGCCGCAGCAAAAAGCGCTTTTCCGTTTTTGATTCCCGGGCCGCACAATCAGCGCATTTTTCATTTGACTCCTGAGGCCTCCCGCATATACTGCATACGGGGCCTTCAATTTTTTCGAATTGGCTGCTGCATATGCTGCATACCTCTTGCTCGGGCGCCAGAGAAAACAGAGATCTCCAAGTCAATGAACTTGAAATTGGTGAGTCACACAATAAACAATTCAGAGATATTACGCTCCTTCCCGAGTTTCACAGAACTCGCTTGGATTAACCGAAACAATCGCCGCTGATTCAGCCAGAATGACAAGCAGCGCTGTATTTTTCTGTTTATCAACTATCTCTGCTTTTGCATAAGCAACTTTCTTTTTATCTGTAACATATGCCGGTTCAGCCCGGTTTAGTGAAAGTGCCAGTACATCATTTTTGCATACCCGGCATGTGCATTTCATATGAAGCTTAGGCATATGGCGGTCGAGAAGTTCCTTTAATATGATTTCTTTAGAATTGACAAGCATGCTGACAGCTCCTCATAGGAAAGTATGAGTATACTGTATCATGTTTTCTGAAATTAACTAGTCCAACAATTTACTTTTTTGTGCCAATTTGTTCATATGTTCAATATGTTTTTTTGCTTTTTTCATTCCGTTTGTAATTCCGAAATGAAACATGACGACATCACCGCTGAAATGTTTATAATGCCTTCCCGTTCTGCCTGCGATCTGTACGAGCGCGCTCTCAGTAAAGATAGGTGCTTCTGCGCCGAGGACACATGTCTGAACTTTGGGCACGGTAACCCCTCTTTCTAAAATCGTAGTCGTTACCAGCAGGTCAAGCCGGCCGTTTCTGAACCGTTTCACTTTATCCTTTCTGAATGTGTCTTCCGCATGTACGCCTTCTGCCCTTATGTTTAATTTCTGAAAATAATCCGTTGTCTTTTTCAATACGTGTACAGACGGAACGAATAAGAAAACAGGCAGCTGTGATTGAAGTTTTTGGCAAACCCAATCCGTTACAGAGCGCGGCAGTTTTCCTTTCTGAAGCTTCTTCTTCCAATTGCCGCACCACAAAAAACGCGGCTCCGGGAGGGGTTGCCGATGATATCTGGCCGGTATGCGGACGCTTTTCAGCAAACCGGCTTCAGCCTTCTTTTTTAATGTGTCTGAAGGAGTTGCCGTTACATAAACAAGGGCGCTGTTTTTCTTCCTCGCTTTATCAACAGCGAATCTTAATGTCTCATCGGCTGAAAAAGGAAACGCATCTACTTCATCTATTATCATGACATCAAAAATGTCTCGATAACGCATCAGCTGGTGAGCGGTTGAAATCATTAACGGAGTCAAACGGCCTTTGTCCTCGCTGCCGCCGTACAAAGCAGAAACGTCGACTTTCTCAAATGCTTTTTTCAGTCTCGGCAGCAGTTCAAGTACGACATCTGTACGCGGAGTCGCGACACAGACGCGCAAACCGTGATTCAGCGCAAACTCGATACCCGGAAACAGCATCTCTGTTTTCCCCGATCCGCAAACCGCCCATACTAACAGCTCTTGTCTCTCTTTTATCGCATCTGTAAGCGCGGCGGCCGCCCGCTTCTGTCCGTCTGTCAGTGTTCCTTCCCAAGAAAGCTTTACAGGCTCCCAGCTGTTTTCAGAGGCTTGATTCCAAGAATATAATGATGTCAGTTCATCAGCCCTTCCCATCATGACACAGGCACGGCAATAGGTAATCTGCCTTTTGGCAGAGGGCGCCCCAAATGCCGCAAAGCAGGCTTGATCAGACTGACCGCATCGTTGGCAGACGTAACGGTTTTTCCGGCGGATGATTGACGGCTCGGCCGTTATATACTCTTTTTCTATAAAAACGTTGATGCGCTGATCTGAAAACGGTATCTCAGATCTCAATAAATGCCGGCCGTAAAAGAAACTCCGCACCTCTGAAAATTCTGAAGCACCTTCGGACATCTCCCTGCCTCCTTTCTGCTCAAAGTATGCCTTGTCGGGAACCTACTTGTCGAATTGCCAAAATTAAAAAATAAAAAAATCTCCGCCCTTGAAAACGGAGATTTTCACTTAGTTTTTAAAGCACCAGCCGATTCCGATGGCGCCTTCGCCCAAATGGGTTCCGATCACGGCACCGAAATAGCTGTTATAAAATTCGACATGAGGATACTTACCGCTTAACTCCTGTATAATATCCGCCGCTTCTTCTTCCCTGTTTGCATGGATGACAGCGGCCCGCATCGGGATTCCTTTACTTGCATCTTCCCCAAACAGCTCAAAAATTCTCGAAATCGCTTTTTTGCGTGTCCGAATCTTCTCAAAAGGAACAATTACCTTATTGTCAAAATGAAGAATAGGCTTTACCTTTAACAGACCGCCGATAAAAGCCTGAGCACTGCTTAGACGCCCGCCCCGCTGGAGGTGTGATAAATCGTCCACCATAAAATACGCACGGACTGTTTTTTTCATTTCTTCCAGCTCTTTTATAATCTCTTCCGGTGAGTCAACACCGTCTTTAATGAGCTGTGCTGCCTTTAATGCATAAAAACCTTGTGCCAAACAGCTGATCTCTGAATCAAAGGGATAAACTTTAATATGATCAACCATAGTGTTTGCCGAGGCGGCGCTGTTATATGTTCCGCTGATTCCGCTGGACAAATGTATGCTTATGACTGCATCATATGTTTTGCTCAGTTCTTCGTACAATGCGATTAATTCACCGAAAGAAGGCTGAGACGTAGTCGGCAGCTCATCATGATTTTTTACTTCTTTATAAAAACTTCTCCAGTCGAGTTCTGTTTCTTCGCGGAATGTTTTTTCACCGAAAACCACTTGGAGAGGGATCATATGAATATGATGTTCTTCTCTCATCTCTTTCGGAATATATGCTGTACTGTCTGTTACAACTGCAATCTTCATCACTTTACCTGCCTTATTAAGTACTTAATAAGTATTTTAATAGATATGCAGCTGTAAAAAAAGACTTGCCATAACAGGCAAGTCTTCTCACACATGACTAACGCATCTCTACCCAGCCGTTTTTAATGGCCACGACAACGGCTTGTGTCCGGTCATTAACGTTCATTTTCTGCAAAATATTGCTCACGTGATTTTTCACTGTTTTCTCACTGATAAACAATGATTCACCGATTCCGCGGTTGCTTTTTCCGTCTGCAAGCATTTGCAGCACTTCACATTCCCGTCTCGTTAATATATGTAATGGTCTCCGGATTTCCGGGTAAACCTCATGCTGAGGATGAGCAGAAACTCCGCTTGTCGCAAGACGGCGGAATTCGTTGACAAGATTGTGGGTTACTTTCGGGTGAAGGTAAGAACCGCCCTCGGCTACCACTTTCACTGCTTCGATTAAAGTATCTGCGTCCATCTCTTTCAGGAGATAGCCTCTTGCACCTGTTTTTAAAGCATGAGTCACATAGTTTTCATCATCATGGATGGAGAGGATAATCACCTTAGATTCAGGGTACAGCTCAACAAGCTGTTTAGTAGCCTCTACACCATTTACATTCGGCATATTAATGTCCATTATGACAACATCGGGATGATAATGCTCGACGATTCGAGCCGCCTCATCTCCATCGTCACCTTCTGCTACCACTTCAAAGGTAGGTTCAAAATCCAATATTCTTTTTACACCCTCACGGAATAGTTGATGGTCGTCGATAATAACAATATTTACTTTAGTCACACGCTACGCCTCCTTATCCTATTGTTCTATATACGCCGCTGTTCGGTCAATATGTCTTTTGGCTCTATTTAACAAATTATAGGCCGAGAGATAACGGAACCTTAATCATGATAAATGTCCCAAGACCTATTTTAGAGTCTATCGTTATCGTTCCTTCAAGCAGATCTACTCTTTCTTTCATTCCCAGCAAGCCGAATGACTTGTTTTTCTTTTGTTTAGCATCCTTAATATCAAAGCCTTTTCCATTGTCCTTAATGATGAGAACGACAAAATCAGCGGTTACTTCCACTTTTACTGTAATTTCCTCTGATTCTGAATGCTTGAGTGCATTTGTGACGGCTTCCTGAGCGAGACGGAAAAGCGCCACTTCAAATTGCGGGGCAAGCCTTTGGTTCTCTGTGTCTCCGATGCACTGAAAATGTATTTTCACCTTTCCGTTGTATTCTTCAGTTGTATAAAGATATTTTCTCAGTGTCGGAATCAGCCCGAGATCGTCCAATGCCATCGGTCTTAAATCATATATAATCCTTCTGACTTCGTAAAGGGCATTCCGCACATTCTGCCGTAGATTTCTGATTTCCTGAAATCCGTCCTCCGTGCCGCGGTCGCGGAAGATCCGTTCAATTAATTCCGATCTCATCATGACATTTGCCAGCATTTGCGCGGGACCGTCATGAATTTCTCTGGAAACTCTTTTTCTTTCTTCCTCTTGGGCTTCAATGATTCTTAAACCGAAATCTTGTTTAGCCTGCGCATCGGCAAGAAGAAGCCCTACTTGGCGAAGGTCTTGATTCAGGTAATTCAGAACGACGGTTATTTGGCTGACTAATGATTCTGACCGTTCAATAATTTCCTGAAGCCCCAAAAGCCGGCGTTCTAAATCATCTCTGCGCTCCCGCAGCTGCTTTTCGCGCTGCTGGATCATCGTCAGTTCCACTTGAAGTTTGTGCGCCTTTTCATAGGCGTTGCGAATTTCTTCTTCGCTGAACTTATGGAAATTTCTGCTTACTTCAGACAAGCGGTTTCGTGCATGCCGCGTATGAACTTCAAGTTTGTCGCCCAGCTCAATGACTTCGTACACCTGCTGTTTGATCTGTTTGAGTTCTTCAACCAGCTGCTCATATTGCTGGCGCGACTGCTCTCCGATTTGAAAAACCTCGTCCTTGCTCCCGTCCACGGTTTTCAGCATTTTCATAAGTATAGAATCCAAAACTTTGGAGTCCATCTTCGATTTATTCATCTGTCTCCCTCCGTAACGGTGTTGTTATGTATTTTTATTATAAATGTAATTGAACTGCAATTTATGTCGAATTATAATGAAAGAATGCGTATATTCTAGAAAAAAACATTTTTATATAGTATCTTACTCTTTCATGATACCAAAATATGCGCAAAAATTCTAAAGTCTGTTCGAATTTGTAGAAACAAGTCTTTTAATGCTTGTCAGGAGGGTCCAGCAATCATGCTGCACAGCTATTTAACAGTTAAAGAAACGGGTGAACATGAGATTGTGATTGAAAAATCGCGTTTTATCTGTCACCTGAGCCGTGCTGCTTCTGAAGAGGAAGCGCAGGAATTTATACAAAAGATAAAAAAACAGCACTGGAATGCGACTCATAACTGCTCAGCTTATCTGATCGGCGAAACCGACCATATACAAAAGGCGAATGATGACGGAGAACCAAGCGGCACAGCCGGCGTCCCCATGCTGGAAGTGCTGAAAAAACGCGGTCTGAAAGATACCTGCGCGGTGGTTACCCGGTATTTCGGCGGAATAAAGCTCGGTGCAGGCGGATTGATTCGTGCATATGGGAAGTCAGTGTCTGAAGGCTTAAATCATATAGGAGTTACGGAGCGGAAGCTGATGCGGATTATGCATACATCAGCGGATTATACGTGGCTCGGCAAGATAGAGAACGAACTGAGAGAATCAGTTTTTTTACTGAAAGATATCCATTATGCGGATCATGTCGAATTTGAAACGTACGTTGAAGAAAAAGACAAAGACGAGTTTATAAAATGGATGACAGAACTGACGAACGGCAAGAGTAAGAATACAGAGGGAGAACTGACGTATTTAGAAACAGACGTCAGCCCTAAAGGAGACTAATGTAATGGCTGAACGTGTAAGAGTGCGTGTTCGAAAGAAAAAGAAAAGCAAACGAAAGATCATATTCAAACGGATTTTGCTGCTGCTTACCCTCGTTTTGTTAGTCGCTGCCGGGTTTGGCGGATACAAAGTATACAAAACGATCAATGCGGCAGATAATGCATATGATGCCCTTTCCCGCGGAGACAAATCAAAACTTCGGGATAAAGTCATCGATATGAAGAAAAAACCGTTCTCCATTTTGTTTATGGGGATCGAAAATTATGCCACAAGCGGAAAAGGCGGACGATCAGACTCTCTTATTGTCGTTACCCTTGATCCGAGAAATAAAACAATGAAAATGCTGAGTATTCCGCGTGATACGCGGGTGACGCTTGCCGGCGATACAACCGGTAAAAAATCAAAAATCAATGCGGCTTTTGCTAAAGGCGGGGCGGATGAAACCGTCTCAACCGTCGAAGACTTATTAGGCATACCGATTGATAAGTATGTCACTGTCGATTTTAACGGCTTTAAAGATGTTATTGATGAAGTCGGCGGAGTCAATGTAAAAGTGCCGTTTGACTTCGACGAAATGAGTGACGTCAGTAAAAAGAAACGGATCTACTTCAAGAAAGGAAACATGCATTTGAACGGTGAGCAGGCTCTGGCTTACGCGCGGATGAGAAAGCAGGATAAGCGCGGAGACTTCGGCCGGAATGACCGCCAAAAGCAAATCCTAAATGCACTGATTGACCAAATGTCTAAAGCTGGAAATATTGCTAAAATCGATAAAATCGCTGAAACAGCAAGCAATAACGTCCAAACGAATATCCGAATCACTGAAGGACTTGCCCTTCAGCAGATTTACAGCGGCTTTACCAGCAAAAAGATTGATACACTGAGCATAACAGGATCAGATCTATATTTAGGCGGCGGCGGAACCGCGTCTACAGGCGGAACATATTATTTCCAGCCGGATCCGACCAATCTCGAAAAAGTACGGCAGGAATTGCAGAAACATCTGGATTACCCGTCCGGAAGCAGCACGGCGTCCGATCCTGCTTCTGACAGCACAGGAACGGACAGTACGACTGATTCGACTTCCGGCAGCACGGGAACAGACGGCACGACTGATTCGACTTCCGGCAGCACAGGAACAAGCGGCACAACCGATTCAACCAACGGTACTGCAGGTGCAAACGGTACGGACAGCACACAGTCCGGCGGCACAACAGGCTATTAAGAGTAAACCCGATCCTTTGAGCAGGATCGGGTTTTTTTATATAATAAGAGAATAGCAGAATCCACAAAAAAGCAGACCATTCGCATGATCTGCTCTTTTTAATTTTTCTTTACCAATCTCTTGTAAAACTTGGTAAATGGTTTAAATTGTTCATTTACTAACCCTGTGACCTCTGCTATGATTTGCATAAATACAATTAATACAAAAATAATAAACAGCGAAAGCCATATGGTCGCGCTTTTCAGCAGGATGGCACTGACGCTGAAAATGAAGCCGATTAAATAAATGATAATGACAGCCGTGCGGTGTGACAGCCCGAAGGCCATCAACCGGTGGTGTATATGTGACTTATCAGGCGCTGAGATCGGCTGTTTGTTTAAAATCCGCCTGATGACGGCGAATGTCGTATCAAAAATCGGCACGCCCAAAATGATGATCGGAATGATGATACTGAATAAAGTAACACTTTTATAAAGACCTAATAATGAGAGTACTGAGATGACGTATCCGAGAAAGAGCGATCCGGTATCTCCCATAAATATCTTTGCCGGGTGAAAATTATAAAATAAAAATCCGAGTGTGCTTCCTATCACGACAAGTGAAAGTGACAGAATAAGGATTTTCCCTCCGGACAACGCCATAACGGCGATAGTGGAGAGTCCGATGACCGACAGGCCGGCAGCGAGTCCGTCCAAACCGTCAATCAGGTTCATCGCGTTCGTAATACCGACGATCCATAACACAGTCAGCGGGTAAGCGACCCATCCCAATTCTAAACGTTCCGTTAAAAACGGTACGGAGAAAAAGTCCATTTTCAGTCCCGTGCTCACAATCATAATGGCCACGGCCAGCTGGACGAAAAACTTTACCTTTGCGCTTAATTGGTATTTATCATCAAGGATTCCTAAAATAACAATAATAAACGCACCCACTGTAATGGCGGTCATTTTCGTTTCATTATATATGCCGGCCGCGAGCACACCCGCCGCTACGCCGATAAAGATGGCCAAGCCGCCCATACGGGGCATTATTTTATCATGTACTTTTCGGTTGCTGGGCTGGTCAACTGCACCTATTTTGATCGCAATTTTTTTTACGATAGGAGTTAGGATTAAAACCGTTAGCAGAGAGACAAAAAACGCAACAACTATGCGAAACATGCGTTCGTCAAGCATAAAGAAGTCTCCTTTGGAATTATATGAAGTCTTTTCTGATATTGAACCGTTCCTTCCATTATAATTCTTACTAGTTATTATAACAAGCATCATCAAAAAGAAACACGCAAATCAAAAAATGCGCTTTCCCTTTTAATGGGATTGCGCATTTTTCAATATACCCGTGCATTCGAGCATTCGGCCGAATAAAACATTCCAATCCCGTCTCCGGGCCAATTCACGGCGCAAAGCCTCGTATGATCCGCTGCGGTCCGCTGCCAGAAGCGCGTCGCAGGCCGCGATGAAATCTGCGGGGTCACTGCCTTCAACGTATTCATAGACGAAAGGCCTTTTGATTTTTGACGTAGAAGAAAGGTTGCAGCCGACAACCGGTTTCCCGGCGGCTAAAAATTCAAAAAGCTTAAGCGGAAATACCGCGTCATTATAAGGTGAATTTTTATACGGCATGATGCCAATGTCGACAAGCTGCATATAGGACGGCACTTCATTCGGCGCGGCAGGTCCCGTCCAGATGACATTCGGGCGTTCCAGGAGCGACTTGAAATCCGGATCGTCCTGAGCCGTGTTCGGGCCTACCAATAAAATCGTCCAGTCAGGCCTCACATCTGCCGTTTCCGACATAAGCGCAAAATCGAGCTTCGGTTTGATTCCGCCGATAAAACCGAGAACCGTTCCGTTCCGTCCCCGTAAAATGTCTTCATCCGGCTGTTTATTTTCCCGTGAAAACAGGTCATATTCCACTCCGTTTTCAATGGTGAACACTTTCTGGTGCGGGTTCTCCAGCTTTTTTCCGACCTCCTGGTGCAGACAGTCAGATGTACACGTAATGGAATCGGCACGCTGAATGATTCTCATTTCCGCTTGTTTAATGATGTTTTTTCTAACATTTGACAACACCCCGGACCGGCCGCTGATCGGAGCGGCCCACAGATCACTGCAATCATAAATCACTTCATCCCAAGGAAACAGATCTGCCAGAAGCGGAAAACCGGGGAAGGTGTACCATAAGCAGCAGCGGGCCCCTTCTCCTTCTTCCTTCAGCATGTTCACCAATGGTGAAAGCTTATGCCTGTAGCACATGTCTGTATACCTGCCGAAGCGGAAAGCTTTTTGCTGCATGAGATCCTTTACAGTGAACTGCCGGATTCCCTCGGCGATCCCCGCCATCTGACCATCATTGGCTCGCGGAGACGGGCATACCCAAATGACGCTTTTCGTTTCTTTTTGCCGGGCGAGAAATTCAGCCAGCCGGTGCCGTCTGTATCTCAGCCGGTCATGACCCCATTCCGCCGCTCCGACGATTACGTGAATAATCGGTTCCACCTTCATCACCCAGCTCCTCTGACGCCTACAGTCTTTTCATGACCGCGTTTTTCGCATATTGCATAAAACACCACGAAGCCTTGATAAAGTGCAGGCGCTCAATTTCTCTATAAACAAACCACGTTTTTTTTGCGGCTTTCCACTTGTTGCTTGAAATCGAATTCTGCACAAGCCTGTATTCTGAAAGGCACTCATTCAGGCCGTAAGCCGTAAATCCCCTTTTCAGCAGGGAAAGCCATGTCGCTAAATCCTGCCGCGTTCTGATATCAGGCATTTGAATCTGCCCCGTCTGCTCTCTGTCAATCATGACCGTTAAACATCCGATAATCGTGTTTTTTAAAGCTTCATCATATGACAGGCTTTCAGGGGCTTGAATCGTTTTGTCCGTCGGCGTTCCGTCCTGCTCCATGACGCTGTAACCCGTAAATGAAAAAGCGCAGGACCGCTCTGCCATAAACGCAAGCTGTTTTTGAAGCTTTTCCTTTTTCCATCTGTCATCGCTGTCCAGAAATGCGACATAACGGCCCTGGGCATGTTTAAGGGCTGTATTTCTGGCAGCCGCGGCTCCCCCGTTTTGATCTAAATAAACGACGCGGATCCGCTCATCCTTTTGTTCATATTGCCGTAAAATATCTCTCGTTCCGTCCGTTGAACAATCATCCGCGATAATCATTTCCCAATGCGGGTGGCTTTGATGTAAAACGGACTGGATCGTGTCTTCGATATATTCACTTGCGTTATAAGACGGTGTAATGACAGATACGAAAGGTTTCCAGTTTGTCATGGTCACATCTCCATCGCAGATTTTTACAAGGACTCTCTAAAAAACTCAGGAATGACAATGAACATAAATGCAACTGCAATGCCGATTAAAACGCCCAGAACCGCTTTCTTTTTCGGCGGCATGCCTTGTCCCGCCGTTTCATTCATCGGCTCTGAATTGATGACGCCGGCCGCTTTCAGGTTAAGCTGCGTATTTTTCAATTCGTATAAAAATCGTTCCTTATCCACTTTGGCGTCCGCGCTGACGGTTTCTCCTTCAAGCGCAGCAATACTCTGCCGCACTACTTTTGCCCGTTTTTCAAACAGGTCCTGATCATTCTTCAGAAAAGTTGTTATGACGGCTTGAAACACCGATTCAGTCTCCTGTTTGTTTTGGCCGCTGTAGCTGACCGTGATCAATGAATCTGATTGTGTTTCGACAGTCAGTTGACTTTTCACGGCCGCTCTTTCTTCATCTGTTTTATCAGGCAGAGCCTGCTTTAAAAAGGCATCGCTCGTCAAAAGGAGCGGGATTTCTTTTGTATTGTTATAAAGCGGATGATCATAGTTTCCCGCGGCGATCGCGGCTTCTGATGTAAAACTGCTGTTTCCGCTGATTTTTGACGGCAATACATATCCCGCCGTCCCTAACACAACGGGCAGCGCAATGATCCAAATGATATTCTTTTTGATACGCCGGGTTATTCTTGTCAACATATCCTTCATCTCGCATCTCCCTGTTTTTCATAGTACGCCGTGACGGCAGGCTCCTTTTGTAAACGCCTCAATATATTGACCGCCGCGATCACGAGCGAGAGAAACACCCAGTGGAAAAATAAATTTGATACGGAGCTTGGGCTGATGCTGCTTACCAAAAAACCGGCCATCGCCGTGATAAGTCCTTCTGTGATCAGTCTTGACTGATTTTCCGATTTTCTTTCATGACATTTATAAAGTGTCCAAAAAAGGAACAAATAGACTGTCAGGTAACCGAGCATCGTAAGCACGCCGAAGTTCGCCATAATCTCGACGAGCCAGTTGTGCACCTCAACTACGCCGCCCGTATCATAAACGGGCTCCGCTTTTAAATAATACGAGACGTTTCCGGCACCCACTCCGAACCCCCAGGAATCAATCACATAGTGAAAGGCGTTTTTTAAAAGATTCGCCCTCGCGAGGTTGGAAGGAAGCGGTTGCTGTCCCGGCATCGCCTGCGGAGCTGAAAACAGATTCAAGACGCCGTTGGTGATACGGCCCGCAAATAAAACCGCACACAGCGCCGCACCCGCTCCCGCAGCGTACAGCGCGAGTTTTTTCAACAGGGAAGGCAGCAGGATGAAGACGTATACAGCCGCCCCCGCGCATATGCCCAGCAGACTCGCGCGCGAACCGGTCAAAATGATTAAATACAAAGCGCTGATCGCAAAGAGCAGGCTGACGGCCTTCACATAGCCGTTTTTCATATTTTTCACCGCCGCTGCATACAGAAAGAAACTGATGCACAAAAAGGTGGCGAAATCATTTTGATTAAAGAAAACGGACGTCGGATAATGCTGTTTGTATTGCGGGCCGTTATAAAGCGTGGAGCTCGGCAGATGGTGGTGTGTAAAATGGTTGTAAAAGCCGATCGCCATCACAAAAATGGTCATCACAAGCCATATGCCGTAAAAAATCATCAGCTGATCAAAGCGCTGAATGAACATGACAATGAGATAAATCAGAAACATGCCCATTCCCATTAAAGCTAAATATTTAATCCCGTACGTCACGGATTTTGCCCACAATAACGATAGGAGACCGTATGTAAACCATAAGGCAAAAAACATCAGAACCCCTTTTACATTCACCCGATTCCATCTGTCAATATGATGACGGTTTGTCAGGATGCCGGCGATGTGAAGGGCGCCCGCTCCGATTAATAGCAGCCGGTATATAAATAAGCTGAAAAATCCGAGATGAACCGCAAAGAAGGCCTGGTTTAAAAATGTACACGCGATCAGTATATAAATGAGCCCCATAAACATCTGACCGTTTGTTGTAAAGGCGGATAGCAAAGCAAGTCCGGCAATGCCGATCATGGCGGCAAGCAGCAGCACGGTGATTTTTCCGAAGCCGGCTTCCGCCCTGACCGCCTCCAGCATGATAAATCCTCCTGTAATGAGAGCGGCAAGCAGCACAAGAACATGTGCCGCTGAACGTTTGATACTCACATGGCAAACCCCTTTCCAAAACCGGCAGCCGAGCCGGGCTGCCGAGAGCCTGAAGACAAATCTTTTTCTATCTTGCCAGTTCTTTTATTTGCCGATCGGCATGAACCGCCGGACGTCCGACGGAATGATAAGTGAATCCTGAAACCCTCATATACTCCAACGGAAACATATTTCTGCCGTCAATGATGACCGGCTGTTTGAGCAGCTGCTTCACTCTCTGAAGATCCATCTCCTTGACTTCCGGCCAATCTGTTGTAATCAGGCATGCGTCCGCGTTTTTGATGGCACTGTACAGCTCTGTGTGATATTCAATGCCGCCGTCTCCTAATATCGCTGACGCTTCGGGAATCGCGATCGGATCATACGCTTTCACGTGAGCGCCCTGCTTTTTAAGACTTGTGATGATATCAAGAGCCGGGGCGGAGCGGACGTCATTTGTGTGCGGTTTAAAGGCCAGCCCCAGTACGGCCACGGTTTTCCCTTTTAAGGGACCGATGGCGCGGTTCAATTTTTCCGTAATACGGACCCGCTGCTTCTGATTGGTTTCAATGACGGCTTCCATCATTTGAAACGGATAGCCGGCGGCGTTTGCGATATGCAATAAAGCCGTTGTATCCTTCGGAAAGCAGGATCCGCCGAATCCGATGCCCGCCTGCAGAAATTTATTCCCGATCCGGCTGTCAAGACCGACGCCTTCTGACACGTGGGAAATGTCCGCCCCGACACGTTCGCAAATATTGGCGATATCGTTAATAAAAGATATTTTGGCGGCTAAAAAAGCATTTGCGGCATACTTAATCATTTCCGCGCTTTCAAGATTGGTCTTTACGATCTTCGTACGGAACGGCTTATGAAGCTCTTCAATGACCGAAGCGGCATGTTCGCTTGTGGCGCCGATAACCGCCCGCTCCATCTGCATCGTATCCCGCACCGCCGAACCTTCGCGGAGGAATTCAGGATTTGACGCGACATCAAACGGATATTTTCCCTTTGACGCTTCGCTGACGATTTGATAAACGAGCTTTCCCGTCCCGACCGGAACAGTGCTTTTGGTGACAATGATTTTGTATCCGTTCAGCTGTTCTCCGATTGTTTGCGCCGCTGCCTTAATGTAGGTCAGATCGGCTTCACCCGTCTTTGACATCGGCGTACCGACGGCGATATAGATGATATCAGCGGCTTTCACAGCCGGCTCAATATCGGCCGTAAAGGATAAGCGCCCGGCACTGACATTTTTTTCGGCTAATTCCTCAAGCCCCGGTTCATATATCGGGATGACTCCATTTTGCAAGCTTCTGATTTTCGCTTCATTGATGTCACAGCAAGTCACATGATGGCCGATTTCCGCAAAACAAGTTCCAGATACAAGACCTACATACCCTGTTCCTAATACAGCGATTTTTTTCACAGCTTCATCCCTCTTTCGAAAGGTTCTCCTCTTGCCCGGCCCGGTTCATTACGGATCGGTATTTCTCTTTCAGCGCTTTCGCGTTTTGGCTTGCGTCAAAATACGTGCGGACGGTTTGATAAAGTTCCTCGGCTGTTTGCGGCTTCCAAGCCTCTCCTTCGTCATATCGCAGAATCGATTCTGCCAGCGTCTCAGGTGAACCCGGCTTGATCAGCAACCCCCGGTGTTTCCCGAATAAAGAAGCCAATCCTCCGACATCGGTGCAGATTACCGGCACCTTCAGAGCGAGCGCCTCAATGACCACAGTCGGCATGCCTTCGCTGTAGGACGGCAGCGCCATTACATCCGAGGCCAGCAGATAGTCCTGTACCTTGTCGTTCGGCACTTGCCCCGTGACGATATGAGCGGCTTCCCGCAATGAAGATGCGGCGGGACCGTCACCGACAAAGACAGCTTCATAATTTTCATCCAATGACTGAACGGCTTTTGATAAGTCGAAAACACCTTTCTCTTTGACAAGCCTGCCGATGAACACGATCAGTTTTTTATCCGGAGGAAGGCCGAGCCGTTTTCTGACGGCTTCTTTCGTCTCGTTCCTTTTTCGGAAGGCGTCAAGCGTGATGCCGATCGGAAGCACGCTGCACTCCGCTTCGATGAGCTTTTTCATTTGTTCCCGCAGACTGCCGCTCACAGCGTAAATATCGGCTGCTTCCCGCACCGCAAATGTAAATGCGCGATGAGCGCTTTTGCTGTAATGCGGATAGACATTGACATCACTGCCATGCAAGGTCAGCACATACGGAATGCCTAAAGCCTTTGACACAATGGCGGCCGCTCCGCCTGACGGCATGGCGAAATGCGCGTGAATCAGATCGGGCTTCAGGCCATGATTTTTAATCGCGGAAAGAACCGATTCCGCCATTCTTTTATGCGGCTGCGCCCATTTCAGCTGCCCGGGAACCGCCTGATAAAACGGCCGGTGGACGGACACGCCTTTCCGCCATTCATGCGCCGGCCTGATATCCTTTTGCCGATACGTCTTTTTCAGCACCCGGAATGGCGCGGCGAGTTTCGGCCGCGGACAAATGACGGTCATCTCCGCGCCAAGCCTTCTCAGTTCTTGGGCCTGCGTCTCATGAAAAACGCCTTCTCCCGGCTTCTCACTGCTCGGATAGACACTTGTCATCCACAATACCTTCATAGCAAACGTCCTTTTCTTAATTTACTTTTCATATGCGGATAAGCTTTTCCTAACAGGAATAAATAACACAACGCGCCGCAGGCTACGGAGATCGCCAGCCGCAGCTTGACATCAAGGCTGATCCGCTCCGTGCCGAAGCTGGCTGTAAAGGCGATGACACCCATTGCCGCCGTAAGCACAAACGGTTTGGCCACGGCTTTGAAGTAAGCCGACAGCCGCAGCTTAATGACATATGCCAACAGCCAGCGCCCGATCAGGAAATTCAGGATGCTGATGAAAGCGTACGTCCAGGCTACCGTCAAGAGATTTCCGGACAGCACGGCGGCGTACAAAGATGCACCATACAGCAGCATCACCCCGGCGTCCCAATAAAACGCCAGATCGGCCCGCCCTTTTGCGAGCAGCACAGATCCGTTCGGATTCATCAGAACCCTTAATATCCCGACGATGGCGAGAACGTTTAAAACCGGGACAGCCGCCAGCCATTTTTCTCCGAATACCGAAGCCACGAATGCATCCGACACTGAAACCAAACCGAGCAAAAGCGGAAAGGATATCAGCGCGAGTATTTTGGTCATATTGAGAAATCCTTCTCTGATAACGCTGTTTTCATGCTTGTTTTTCGCAAAGACGGGAAACGCGACTCTCGTAATGATCGGATTAATTTTTAATACCGGAAGCGTGACAATCTGGTAGGCCAGATTGTAAATGCCGAGCGCCTCAGCGCCGATAAAACTGCCGATCAGAATCATATCAATATTCGCTCCGAGCCGGTTCACAAGCCGGGAAGACAGCTGAAAGGCCCCGAAAGAAAAGAAGCCTTTCATTCCTTTCAGATCAAAAACCAACGTCGGTCTCCATGTTTTTCTGCAGGCCATCCAGTACAGAATCCCTTTCGACGATTGCAGCAGCACCTGAGAAATCACATAGGCGAGAATCGGGTCCGTATAAAAAACCGCGGCCGCCAAATACACGAAGGACAGCACATTTGAAAAGATTTCAATCTTGCTTAACGTGTTAAATGCCAGCGCTTTTTGCAGCATATACTGGTATTGCTGACCGATCGGCGCGATTAAAAACATAACGGCCAGCACGCGGATTAAATAGAAAAGCTCCTCCCGCCGATAAAAATCGGCGATGAGCGGACTGCTGAAAAACAGCAGCGCAAACAGCGCAAGCCCCGTTATGATATTCAGCCAGTACAAGGAAGACATCTGTTTATCAGTCACATGATCTTTTTGAATGAGCGCGGCGCCAAAACCCATATCAAGCGCAATTTG
This sequence comes from Bacillus sp. NEAU-CP5, assembly GCF_026420705.1. Classification (NCBI taxonomy): domain Bacteria; kingdom Bacillati; phylum Bacillota; class Bacilli; order Caryophanales; family Bacillaceae; genus Bacillus; species Bacillus sp. NEAU-CP5. Next base: position 471,410 of record NZ_JAPMOV010000003.1, read on the forward strand.
GGCAAACACCACTACCGTTGTGATCATGCCGACAAGGCCGAATTCAGCCAGTGACATGACCCGCCCGAGCAGGGCGAATTGGATGATTTGAATGACCGTAATACACGCTGTCGAAATACTTGTCCATTTGGCGCCGCTCAAGATTTGATTTGTAATACTAGGCATCGTTTTCCCTACTTTTTTGTCTGCTGACCAGAATTTTTATCGCGCCCCGTCACCGGTCCAGATCACTTTGCACGTTTTGAGCATAATCTTCAGTTCCAATGAAAAGGTCAGGTTGCGGATATAATATAAGTCAAACATTAGTTTTTCCCTCGGTGTCATGTCATATCCCCCGTTGACCTGCGCCCAGCCGCTTAATCCCGGCTTAACGGCCAGCCGCTCCGTAAACCCCGGAATCTCAGCCTGAAACTGTTCCGTAAACACGGGACGCTCGGGACGCGGGCCGATCAGGCTCATTTCTCCCCGAAGCACATTTACCAGCTGCGGCAGCTCATCAATACGGGTCCTTCTGATAAAAGCGCCGACCTTTGTCACGCGGGGATCCTTTTTCAGCGCCCAGACCGCCCCCGATTTTTCAGCATCTATTTTCATAGAGCGGAGCTTATACAAATAAAACGGCTTCCCGTCTTTGCCTACCCGCTCCTGCTTATAAAAAGCCGGGCCGGGCGACTCCAAACGAATCAGTATGGAGAACAGGCCCATCACCGGGAGCGCCGCCAAGAGCCCCGCAAGCGCAAACACAATGTCCATAAATCGCTTAAAAGCCAAATAACGGGCCGTTCTTTCCGTAACGGCAGCGGAAGTCCCCTGCCGCACTGCATAGTTATTATTTACATTCATGCTTTTCTCTGCTCCCACTGACACACACCTCACGATTTGTTGGGATGTTTGATGACCTATGCCGTGAGTTTAGCAGATGGATGTTAATTGGAAGTAAAGGAAGCGTTAATGTTTATTAGAATGTTTCGATTATTGTTTTTTTATTGTAAATCTATTCATATCCATATTTGAGACAAAGCATAATGAAAAATAAAAAAACAGACCGGTATGAACCGGTCTGTTTCCATGAAAAAATTATCGGAAATAGGAGGAAACGCCTTGGGTGATCCCCGCCGCGAGTCTGTCCTTTTTCGTTGATTGTTTTAAAATATTGGCATCAATCGGGCTTGTGACAAAACCGGTTTCTAACAAGACACTCGGCATTTTAGAATACTTAATGACGTAAAATCCGGCAGTTTTCACACCGCGGTCACGCGTGCCGAGAGCAGAAACCATTCTCGGCTGAATATTTTGGGCAAGCCTCAGACTGTTTGCGGATTGGTACGTTTTATCATAATACGTCTCCGTACCGTTTGCACTGCTGTTATCATTTGCGTTCGCATGGACGCTGATGAAAATATCGGCGTTCGCCTTCGCCCCTTTGTTCACTCTCTCCTCAAGCGAATCAAAGGTGTCGCCCTTTCTCGACATTACAGTAAGCGCGCCCGCGCCGTATAATTGATTGTTAAGACGCGTAGCGATATCAAGGTTTACATTTTTCTCAAGCAAGCCGTTTCCGGTTGCACCTGAATCCTGATAGCCGTGCCCCGGATCAATAAAGACCGTTTTGCCGACAACGGGATTTTTAAGCTGCGACGCGGCATTGTTGCTTAAAGATGAAGCACTTCCTATGACGGTGAAGCTGGTGATGTTTTTACTTCCGATATACGTCCGGACGTCTTTTGACAGACTGTCTCCATTCGTCAGCAGGTGAACTCTTCCCTGTTTGGCGCTCAGCACGCCTCCGACGATGGTATCCGCCTCTTTAAAGCCATTGGTAACAAACGTATAGCCTGTGCTTAAGCCTGTCTTTTTTGCAAGATTCACAGACAGGTTATAGCGGTTTTTGCCGCTGATTCTTGAAGGGTTCGGCAGCTTATTATAAAGTGAGCTGCTGATGCTGCTTGTCCCGCCGATGACAATCGTGTTTTTAATCCCTAAGCTTTTGATCGCATTGGACGTAGAACCATTTAACGTTGAATCATTAGTGAATAAAATCGGATATTTTTTAGCGGACGCATAAGAAATCGCAGCCATTCCATCTGCATCAACAAACCCGTTGACCACAAGGGCTGTAGAAGATCTTGTCATTTCACCCGCCACTTTTGCGGCTGTGGCATATCTCGTACTCCCTGATAATCGTTTGACACTGATGCCTAATTTAGCAATTTGATTTGCGGTATTTTTCGAAACGGCAGGTGTGCCGCCTACGATAATCACATTTTTCGTTTTTAAATCAATTAATCCCTTTTTTGTGCCGGCAGACAGCTGATCTTTATTTGTAAACAGCAGCGGCGCATTTTTTTGATATGCAAGCGGCGCAGCGGCAATTGCATCGGCATATGAAGTTCCGCCGGTGATAATTACCGTTTTCGCTTCACCCCATGATTGTTTTGCCGCCAGTACAGCCGTATCATACCGGGTGCTTCCGCCGATCCTTTTAACCGTGTTGTCAGCCAAAGCGGAAGGGACAAATAGAATGACCCCGAGAATAAAGACGGGGAGACATTTTATGATGAATTTCAATCCGATCTCCTCCACAGAAGTTTAGTAGTTTGTAAGTGCTGTATTAGGATAATAGAACGCAAGAATAGAAGTATACGGCTCTCCGGCCTCCGCTCTTTCTTTTGCTCCGTATTGACTCATTCCTACGCCGTGACCGTATCCCTTTCCTGATATCGTGATTTGCGAAGAATTACCGGACGCACTGGCGTATGTGCTTTTAAAAGATGAAGCTCCGATCATCGTCCTGAGTTCAGACGCTTTCACCTCAACAGATGCAGTCTTGTTCATGACATAGCCCTTCGACTTGTCATTCACATGGTACGTGACCTTCACCGCGGCGTCTTCCGCGCGCTGGCCTTTTGTTTTTCCGGTGAGCGAGAGATCAGAGATGCTTGCAATTTTTATGGAACTTGCATTGGTTTCTTTATTTTTCATCAGCCAATTTTTTATTCCGTTGAGCTGCGCAGCATTTGCTTCGTTTGTTTTAGACCACCAGGATGCGGGATTTTTCATATCCAGACCCGCTGGCAGCTGCTGCTTCTGCAATGTTAAAGACCAGCTGATTTCCGGATCTTTTGTGTCCTTTTTGGCTACTAAATACGGCACGTTCGATCCCCACACTTCATCGCCGGCTTCCATGTAACCGCCATTGCTTGATGAGTAAGTGGCATCTATCAATCTGCCGGAATAAGTGAGCACTTTCCCTTTTGTTCCGTTAACGGCTGCGGTGGCGTTTGGATACCAGCTGTATCCCCCGTAAACCTGAAAGGCCGTTGTATCCGCGACTGTTTGTCCCATCTTGCCGATAGAGTAGGTGCGGGCGGCAACAGCCTGGGCTTTCAGCGCTTCTGTCGGCCAACTTCCCGGCATTTCATTCGGCAGGACACCTTTCAGATAATCCTCAAAAGGAATGTTTTCATTAACAGGTCTTACATATTTGCCGGATTCAGCAGTGAAACTCATATTCCCCAGATATGGCTTCCCGTCAATGCTGATTGTGTTTGCTGTTGAATATTTTTCAGGAACCGCCTTGAAAGACGTTTTTCCGCTGTTAATGCCTGCAACGCCTAATTTGCCGCCGGACGTTTCAATACGGTACGTCTTTCCGTTTACGAGATAAAACTCTTTTGCGTAAGCAGCCTTAACTGAATCGGCAATTGAATTCGCGCTGCCTATTAATGTATAAGAATAGGTGCCTTTCGTTTTAAAAAGGCTGGCCTCGTCGGCGGGTGTTTCGCTTTTTTTGATGTATACAAGCGGCATGTGATTTGCGGCCGCAATATTTGATCCGACTACGATGTCCGCTAATTTAGTCCCGTTGGCAGCCACCGTTTTGCTTGCATCCATGCCAAGCGAAGTGACTGCGTTTGCTGATATTTGATATCTGTTTGATCCGGTAATTCGTTTGGTGACCGAGGCCTTCTTTTTAATTTGATTCTCCACATCTTTGCTGACGCTTGAAGTGCCTCCCATGATGATCACTTTTTTAGGCAGATTGTAGCTCGGAAGGGAGTCTTTTTTCGTCAGAAGAATCGGATAGCCGTTTTGCGCGGCATATGGCGCGATTGCCAGCGCATCCGTATATACATCTCCCGTTACTACGACCGCCTGGTCATAGCTGCCCATTTCGGCCGCAATATTTTTGGACAGATCATATCTGTTTTTTCCGCTGATCCGTTTCGTGCGGCCGTATTTCTTCAATGTCTTTTCCGCGGCTGACGAAATACTGTTCGTCCCGCCGATGATTAAAATATTATCCGGATTGAATTTCTTGATTTGCGCTTCTGTGCTGCTGCTCAGTTTTTTCGCTTCAGTCAGCAGAACAGGCGCTTTCAGTTTATTCGCTAAAGGAATGACGGAAAGCGTGTCCGCAAAATAAGCATCCGTATTCACGACGACCACGTTGGACGGGTTTTTCCAATACTTAGATGTCGCGGCGTTAGCCGTATCATATTTGGACGCGCCTCCCAATCTGACAACGGAGGAGACATCGCTTCCCGTCAGTTTATAAGTTCCTGAAGGTTCGATATTCAGAGTCGATTTATTACCAATATAATTCGTCAGTTTTACTGAGATATCAGAACTGGCCGCAAAAGTGCTTTCCGGTAATAAAGCCAGGCTGAATATCACAGAAAAACAGACAGCCCATATTGTTTTCTTCAATTTTTATCCCGCCTTTTGCTGATCATGGTGTATTATTTTGCTTTCTCGATTTCCTTGATCTCTTTTTGGCCTTTATCATTTGTGAAATAAGTAATGCTGACTTTGTCATTTTCGCTGAATTTATTCAGAACATCAGAGAAGTCATCAGAAAATTCAAAGCTGACGGGCTGATCATCCACTTTTACTTCAATTGTGTGCGTATCCGCCATACCGACATAATATGCTGTTTCTTTTTGAGCCTGGTTCTCCGAAGAACCGCTTCCCTTCTTTGATTGTTCCGCCGTTCCGCACGCTGCCAATACAACAGAAAAAAGCAGTATTAAGAACGAAGCTGCAATAGTTTTTTTCATTTTTTTCACCTCATCTTTATGTATCGTCTTATACTAACTTTTTTTTAAGGTAATTTTAAGGTCTTTTTGTAACCTTTTTTTTAAGAATTTCGTCTATTACATGGTTATAAGTAAAAATATGACTGGGTTTATAAAGATTAGTAAATTGCATCATGAAAGTTAATAGAAAAGGTGATGACAAATGAGAGCTGAACGAAAAAGAAAGAAGAAAAAGGTTCTTCTGACAATCGTAACAATCATCGGGCTGTTAGTTTTATCATCAGGAGGCTACGTCTACTACTTGTGGCACAAAGCGGCTTCAACGGTGGCAAGCATTCAGGAAGACTTAAAAAAATCGGACAAACGTGACACGGATATAGATCTCGGAAAGAAGGATCCGATTTCTGTTTTAATCATGGGAGTCGATGAGCGGAAAAATGACAAAGGGCGCGCGGACACGATGATTTATATGACCGTCAATCCTAAAACGAATACAACGGAAATGGTCAGCATCCCGCGCGATACGTATACGAAAATCTCCGGCAAAGGTACGATGGATAAAATCAACCACTCCTATGCCTTCGGCGGAACCCAAATGGCCGCGGATACCGTCGAGGACCTGCTTGACGTGCCGGTAGATTATTTTGTGAAAGTAAACATGGAGAGCTTCAAAGATACCGTGGATACACTCGGCGGGATTACGGTGAACAGCACGTTCGCCTTCAACTACGACGGGCATTCTTTCGGAACGGGGAACATCAGCCTGAACGGCGAAGAAGCACTTGCCTACACCCGCATGAGAAAAGAAGACCCCCGGGGGGATTTCGGCAGACAGCAGCGGCAGCGCCAAGTGATTGAAGGGATTATTTCTAAGGGGGCAAACATCTCGTCTGTCACGAAATTCGGAGATATGTTTAAGGTCATTGAAAACAATATGAAAACAAACATGTCATTCGATGATATGTGGACGGTTATGACTGACTATAAAAATGCCCGCAGCAAAGTCACTCAGCATGAACTGAAGGGAACGGGAACGAGAATCAACAATATCTATTATTACAAATTAGATGAAGCAAGCCTCGCTTCAGTCAAAAAAGAATTAAAAGAAAGCCTGAAATAATAAAAAACTCTGCATATGATGCAGAGTTTTTTTTATTCTGTAAAAGGCTGCGGACGGGTTTTTCTATAGCCGTACCGATAAAGCAGTTCTTCCGCAATCCGTTTTGAGGCCGATCCGTCACCATAAGGGTTTGACGCCTTTGACATCCGTTCATACTCGGCCTGATCGGTTAAGAGCTGTTTTGTCAGCTGATACACCGTTTCTTCATCTGTACCCGCCAGCTTCAATGTCCCGGCTTTCACTCCTTCGGGGCGCTCGGTTGTGTCCCGAAGCACCAAGACCGGCTTTCCGAGAGAAGGCGCTTCCTCCTGAACCCCGCCTGAGTCGGTCAAAATGAAATTTGCTTTCGCAGCGAAGTTATGGAAATCCACGACCTCCAGAGGTTCTATTAAATGCACCCTGTCCGAATCAGCAAAATGGGCTTCTGCGGCCTCACGAACTGCGGGATTCAAATGAACGGGATAAACGACTTGTACGTCCTCAAACTCTTCAACGATTCTTCTGACGGCCTTAAACATCTGTTCCATCGGCCTGCCTAAATTTTCACGTCTGTGCGCTGTCAAAAGAATCATCCTGCTTCCTTCCAGCTTGTCAAAAATCGGATGAGAATAGTCTTCCCGCACTGTCGTTTGAAGCGCGTCTATCGCCGTATTTCCCGTGATAAATATAGAATCCGGCTTTTTATTTTCAGCAAGCAGATTCTGTTCTGCCTGGCTTGTCGGCGCAAAATTCACATCAGCGATCACGCCCGTCATCTGCCGGTTGATTTCTTCAGGGAAAGGAGAGTATTTATTTTGCGTACGCAGACCGGCTTCCACATGGCCGACGGCGATTTGATGATAAAAGGCGGCAAGGCTTCCGGCGAACGTTGTCGTCGTATCTCCGTGGACCAAAACGATATCTGGTTTTACTTCTTGAAACAGCTTGTCCAGTTTCAGCAAAGCATGAGATGTAATTTCTGAAAGCGTTTGACGCTCTTTCATAATATTCAAATCAAAATCAGGCGTGATGCTGAATGCTTCAAGCACTTGATCCAGCATCTGTCTGTGCTGTGCGGTTACAGTCACCAGCGAATCAATTTCCTGATATTTTTCAAGCTCTAATACGAGCGGAGCCATTTTAATTGCTTCAGGTCTTGTACCGAATACGGTCATTACTTTTAGTTTTTTCAACGGTTTGTCTGCACCTCGTTTTATATGTCGGATATCCCTTCATGTTAACATATTTATGCCGTTTCTTAGATATTGTAAAGCTTAATGGCAAACAAAGCAAAAACCGTTACAAGACTCTTTGAAAGCGGATTAAAAGGTGTGAATTTTAATCAATTGTGGTAAAGTGGAAAAAGACTAGGTTATAGTTCTGAAAAAAAGATTTTGCAGAAACAAGGATGGTGTTATTCAGTGAAGAAAGTACGCAAAGCCATTATTCCGGCAGCAGGTTTAGGCACTCGTTTTTTGCCGGCCACAAAAGCAATGCCTAAAGAAATGCTTCCAATCGTTGATAAGCCGACAATTCAGTATATTATCGAAGAAGCTGTCGAATCCGGAATCGAAGATATTATTATCGTAACCGGAAAAGGAAAAAGAGCAATAGAAGACCATTTCGACAATGCCCCTGAACTGGAACGCAATTTAGAAGAAAAAGGGAAAATCGAACTGCTTCAAAAAGTGAAAAAATCGTCAAATATTGCGGATATCCACTATATTCGCCAAAAAGAGCCAAAAGGACTCGGTCATGCCGTTTGGTGCGCACGCAACTTCATCGGCGATGAACCTTTCGCCGTTCTTCTCGGCGATGATATTGTCCAGGCTGAAAAACCGGGACTTCGTCAGCTGATGGATGAATACGAAAAAACATTGTCTTCAATCATCGGTGTTCAGCAAGTTCCTGAAAGCGACACACACCGCTACGGAATTATCGATCCGTTAACAAATGAAGGCCGCCGTTACCAGGTCAAAAATTTTGTAGAGAAGCCTGAACCGGGCACAGCTCCTTCCAACTTGGCTATTTTAGGAAGATACGTTTTCACTCCTGAAATTTTCATGTACCTGGAACAGCAGGAAGTCGGTGCAGGAGGAGAAATTCAATTAACGGACGCCATCCAAAAGCTCAATGACATTCAGCGTGTCTTCGCTTATGATTTCGAAGGAAAACGTTACGATGTCGGTGAAAAACTCGGATTTATCGAGACGACACTTGAATTCGCCTTACAGGATCAGGATATCCGCCATAAATTAATTCCGTTCATGAAGGATCTTCTTGAAAAAGAAGAAGCTGACGAATAGAAAAAGCTGCCGAATCCGGCAGCTTTTTTTATGTGATCTTTACTTTTTAGACGTTACCGTCAGTGTTTGATCAGCATTGTTCACAGAAAAAGTATATTCCTGGTTTTTAAGCATGAGCAAATTCTGATTGATTTTGCTGCCGCCTTTTTCACTTAAAGCTGAGATGTCTGCAGGACGCGATAAATGAAAAACCACTTCGGAGACTGTATCATTGTCAATCACTACCTCCGTTTTTGCATCGGATGTTTTTAATACGTTCCGTCCGTCAGCCATTTGTCCGGCAGCTGGATTTTTCAATTTACTCTGTACATCGTCCCCGCTTTTATTGAGATATGAGAGAAACTCTTCTGCTGTTTGGCTTGATAAACTGCCGCTGAAATCATTAAGCTGAACATCCGTCTTTTTTAAAGCATTCACTTTATACAGATCAGTCTTTTTCATAAAGTACTCTTTATCGTTTAATTTCACTTTGGCCGCCTGGTTATTTTCGGCTTCTACCTGCACCTTCGTGCCGAAACTTACACTTGCGGAGGCTTTTCCTTTTATATCTTTTTCAGTATAAAGGTCCGCCTTTTCAGCTTTTACCAAAGCTGGTTTATTCACAGACTCATAAAGGCCGGCATCGCTCTGTTTGACGTGACCGAAAGATGTGATCGCACGCAGAGGCTTGTCTGAAAACATCGAAGCGCCTGCGCCGACAGCCAGCAATGCAAGCAGCGTAATCTGTATCGTATTGGCAATGAATTTAGGCTTCGCTTTCTTTTGCTGCGCCTGAGTGATTTTCTGTTCCTCGGCTGCCCGCGTTCTGCCTTCAATCTGCTCGTTTTGATATTTCTTCTTTTCTTTCTTTGAAAGCTTGTTGAACCAATCCACAAAAGCTTTATATTCTTTCACAACGGCTTTCGTTTCGTCGAACATACGCATTTCGCCGTAATGCATCCAAGCCACCCGATCACACATTTTCTCAATCTGTCCGATGGAATGACTGACGAAAAAGATCGTTTTGCCGCGTTCTTTAAATTCCGTAATGCGGTCCACACATTTCTGATAGAAAGTCTGGTCCCCTACTGAGAGCGCCTCATCAATAATAAGGATGTCAGGGTCCATATGCGCCGAAATGGCAAAACCGAGACGGGATTTCATACCGCTTGAATAGCTTTTAACAGGCTGATCTATAAAGTCGCCGATATCCGCGAATTCAACGATTTTTTCATAAAGCTCGTCTATCTGCCGATTGTTGAGACCCATCATCAAGCATTTTAAACGAATGTTGTCTTTACCGCTTAATTGATTGTTTAATCCGGCAGAAATCGCGATTAAAGACGGCTGCCCGTTCATATCAATCTCACCGCTTGTCGGCGGAATAATCTTTGCAAGCAGATTGGACATCGTTGATTTTCCCGACCCGTTGATCCCTACGAATCCGATCGTTTCCCCTTCATAGACGTCAAAAGAAACATTTCGGACAGCGAAAAAACCTTTTTGATTTCTGTTTGGGAAAAACAGTCCTTTAATTTTGTCAGACTGTTTTTTATATAGAAAATACTGTTTTGAAACATTTCTGAACGAAACTTTTAGTTTCATCGTATAATCTCCTTACTATATTAAAGAAAGTCAACAAACTTATCTCTGAATTTCATATGAAGAAGTGAACCGACTGTTAACAACAGCAGTGTGACAAACCAGAAATACAGCGTGTATTTCACATCGTGGAAAAACCACTGCCCTTCCATAAAGCTGTCTCTAAAACCCTCGATAATATAGAAAAGAGGGTTTAACTTCAAGATGGTCAAAACTTCAGGTCTGTTTCCAAATTTCTCCGCAATATCCCAAAAAATCGGCAGAAGAAAAAAGAGCAGCCTTGTGACGGCCTGAAGCAAAAACTGGTAATCCCTGATTAATACGCTGATAGTCGAATTAAACAGGCCGAAAGCAAACATAAAACTGATCATACAAAACAGGTAATAAATATATTGCAGCCAGTGCAGCGTCGGAAAAAGACCGTTGCTCAGCAGCACAATAATATAAATCCCCATCATCACAAAATAACTGAATAAATTCGATGCTATCACTACAGAAGGCAGTGAACTGATCGGAAAGTTCATTTTCGACACTAAATTTATCCGTTTAAAAACGCTGTTAGATGCATCCAGTATCGTCGGACTGATAAAGAACCAAGGAATTAAGCCGGCCAGCATCCAGACAATGAACGGTACGCTGTCTCCATTTCCAAGCACCATATCATGTCCGCCGCGAATCCCGAGACCAAATACGAACCAGTATGCCAGCATTTGAATCATGGGGTTGAGAAACTGCCACAATATACCCAAATAGTTCACTTGATACTTTGATTTCGTTTCGTACACTGCAAGCCGCATAATCAGCGGAAATGAGTTGAATTGCTCTTTCAGAATTTTTACCAATGCATTCATTCTAATCTTCCTTAGTCGTAAGTTTTAGGTAATAGCTTTGACTTACAAAAGCACCGCTCATAATTGTAACAGATTACGATGTATTTTTCACTTCATAACAAGCCTGAGTCCCATGAGCGCAACATGCCGTCACTTAAGCAAAAAAGCATAATTAACGTGGTTAAATTATGCTTTTTTGCACTTATTTACTTGTCCCCGAAAATCACTTTTACAGCTTTTTCAGACGATTCTCCGGTTTCTAAATAACAGAACTTCTCGTAAAAAGGCCCGAACGAATCCGGAAGCTTATAATCATCTGATTCCGTTTCATTGACCCATTTGATAACGTCACCTGTTTCTTTGACTAGCGGGCCGGGCGCTTCTTTTTCAAAGTCAAAGTAAAACCCTCTGAGTTTATCCCGGTACGTTTCGATATCAGGCACATAAAACAGCATCGGTCTTTTCAGATTTGCATAGTCAAAAAAGACAGAGGAATAGTCCGTTATGAGTAAATCAGAGACCATATACAGCTCACGAATATCTTCGTAGCTGGAGAAATCATAAGCAAATCCTTCATACGGTCCGAGATCAAAGTTTTCCGCCACGAGATAATGCATTCGTAAAATAATGACATAACGGTCGCCGATCGCTTCTCTCAATTGGTGAAGGTCTAAATCAAGGTCAAACTTGTATTTTCCCTTCTTATAAAATTGGTCATCCCGCCATGTCGGTGCGTAGATAATCACTTTTTTATCTTGCGGAAGATTCATTTTTTCTTTCAGCGCTTTGATGACAGAAGGGCTGTTATCCGTTTGAAGGAAGTCATTCCGCGGATATCCCGATTCAATCATGGTTTTATTAAACTGAAACGCCCGGGCGAATATTTCGGTTGAATATGCGTTCGGTGAAATCAGGTAATCCCACTTTGAAGCCTCTGTCGTAAAGTTGCGCTTGTATTTTTCAGTGTTTGTTCCCGGCATATGCACTTCATCCATATCTACTGCAAGGCGCTTTAAAGGCGTGCCATGCCATGTCTGGACATATGTCGTATGCTCAGGTTTCGGAATCCACAGCGGCATACGGCTGTTGACAACCCAGTACTCGGCTCTTGCCATGGCGAACAGCCATTTGAACGTAAAGCGTTCGATATAAGGAATTCCTTTATCTTTAAATGTCTGTGAGTAAGCGGGGTTTACACTCCAGCAGAGACGGTATTCCGGCATCTCTTTGCTCATGTATTCATAAATCGCCCGCGGGTTGCAGCTGTACTGTTTTCCGGCAAAGCTTTCAAACATGACAAATTTCTGTTTGACAGGCAGTTTCCCCGCAACCCTGAATCCCGCTTTATAAGTGTTTTGTATTCTTTTCTCAATGAACTTTTTCAGCTTATTCTTTCTCTTGCGTACAAAGGAAGCGCCCCGTTTCAGCTTTCCTTTCACAAAATACTCCACGCGGGTGCTGAAGCTGTAATCGTTCATTCTCAGGTGGAGATTTTTCGTTTTCTTTTTCGTGAAAACGTGAAATCTTGCAGGCCCTTTCTCCGTTTTCAAAATCGTGAATTGGTTAGGGTTTACATGTTCAGATTTCAGAACCTTTAACGGTTTGCTGTTGGTGATAATCTCTTCACCCGTCTCGGCATCTTCAAAAATGAATTGAATATGGAATTGAAAGGTTAGCTGCTGATTCAATTCTTTATAAACAGCATTCAAATCAATTTTTGTATCAAAGCCTATCGTGTCAAGCATCGTTGTGTCCTGAACATATTCATCAAGGTCGTGTCTCGGCACGTCGTGAAGCGGATACTTCAGAATGAGAGGCTCCTCTTCTTTTCCTTTTTTCATTTTCAGAATCAGGTTTTTTTCTTTTACCTTTAAGGTTTCTGCCGCATTCAGCCGGAATGCAAAACCTTTCAGATGTAAGCTGCCGTCAGATTCGAGCTCCATTTCATCAATCCGCGTGACGAACTTTTTCTGCAGCAGCTTTAAGGAAAAATTCCCTTTCTTCGTCGTGTAAGGGAAAAAGAACATATGATGAGCCTCATCTTTATAAGAAGACAGTTCAATAGGTTCAAGGCTGGATTTTAACCGTTTTTTACTGATATCACTGTCATCATTGATAAAGGAGACATAGAAATCCAGACATCCTTTGCCGTCCGTATGGTCAGAAAGCAGATCCGTGCTCATGACAGCATGGTACTCCCCGCCTTCTCCGGCCAACCGTTTCAGAGGGACGGAAAGTTCCGCTTTTGTCTTACGATTTATAATCTGAAGAGAAGGCTCTTCCCCTGCAGTGACATTTTCACAGGATATCGTAATGCTGAATGTCTCTTCCTTTATGTTAAGATGTTTTAACTTGTATCTGACAGGATTTTCTATACCCATAAAATAAGTCTACTCCTCTGTTTCAATTAAACATATCCAATCACAATCATCATTTTGTTACTTTCAGCGAAAGGTTCCCCTTCACCGTCCGGTAGAATTGATATTGCAGTCCGTTCGCTTCTGCCGTCACCTTTTCACCGTCTTCTCTGTTTAACATGACACGTTCATAATCGTTATAAATGACATACATAATATAACCGCCAAGTCCGACTTTTTCAATGTCACTTAACGGGATTTCAAGGACGTACCGCCCGTCTCCCAGTGACTGAACCGGAAACTGGTGGTGTACTTTCATGTTATCTCTGTGCTGAAACAGAATATATTGGGCATTATTTCTGTCCTGTCCGAACAAGCGGAACGTAACGGTGAATTTATGATCGGCGAACACCGCGCTTTCCGTTTCTCCGTGCATGCGAAGTTCGACCAGTTTATTTTCTTCATCCGTCAGCGGGCTTTCTAAATAAGCCAGCCCGTCTTGCGTCACGATGGTTTTATCGGGCTCTTTTTTGGACCAGCGGAACAGCTTTTCGACCTCATCATACCGTTTTTGAGTCAGCAGACGGAAGGCTGTTTTATGAATCGGATGAAAAAATGTCTCGGAAATATCGTATTTCGTCTTCTTTAACACATTCAGAATTTCATTGAATTTATTGTAGTAGGCTTCTTTGTTTTCGCTTTTCAGGAAGTGCATCCGATCGAAAAGGCGCGTAATGGAATCGAATTCGATCAGGCGGTTCATCGCCATCTTCTCTTTTTCAGTATCCAATTTTTTGTTCAGAATATACTTCATTACGGCTATGTTCGTGTCGGTTTTTTCCATTATATTAGTCTGCTTTGTCAGCGACTCATTATTGTCCATTCTGTTCAGATAATAGACCGGTTCGGTTGACGTTGAAATATCTCCGCACGCCAAAAGAACATCCATAAAAAATTGCTTATCTTCAGCAAATTTCATTTCCGGATATCTGATATCATTATCTTTTAGAAATTGTAAGTTCATCATTCTTGCCCGCGGGCCGAGATGATAGAAAATATGCCGGATTGAAAAAGGCGATACCTTCGCTCTGTTCAGCGAAGACTCATGTTTCCCGATCGTTTTTTGACCGTTCACCTGCATTTCGATCGTTTTTCCGACCGCATAATTTACCTGATCTCTTTCGAGCATGTCGAATAAGATTTTAACTCCGTTCGGCGCAAACCAATCATCTGCATCCAAAAATGTAATGTACTTCGCATTTGCCAGCTCAATTCCCAAGTTTCTCGGATAAGCCGGGGTTCCCGTGTTGTCTTTCAAAAAGACGACTGTAATATTTTCATACAATTCGGCGTACTCAGTCAGGATGTTTCTGGAATCATCAGTAGAGCAATCATCGACCAGAATTAAAGAAATATGCTGAAAGCCGATGTTTTGAAGGATCACTGAATCAACTGTTTTCCTTACATATTCTTCTGCATTATAAACAGGAACGACTACCGCTACCTTCTTCTCTTCCGCCAATGCTTCTTTGTTTAAAATGGTATATTCGCGTTCTTCTACGGACGGCTTGGACTCTTTTTTATTCAACTTAAAAAAGTTACTAAGATTCATCTTTAAATTCTCCTCTTATTGTCTAGCTTTTTTTCAAAAGCGCATAACAAATATAGCGAAAATAACCTTATATTACAAGAAGTACTCCCTATCCGGAGGGAGTACTTCTTTATCATCTGTATATCCGAATGTTTCAATTACACCCCGGCAATTTCTTTTTTAATCTGTGTGGTGGAAATGCCTTCGGTTCTAGGGAGGTAGATGACTTCGCATTGATCTTTAAGGAAATCGAATTTGCCTTCCCAATCGTCTCCCATTACGAACACGTCGATGTTGTGATCCGCTACGTCACGTACTTTTTGATCCCAGCTGTTTTCCGGAATGACTTCGTCGACATAACGGATCGTTTCCAGAATCAGCTTTCTGTGTTCATAGCTGTGGTAGGCCTTTTTTTGTTTTTGCAGGTTGAACTCGTCTGTTGAGATGGCAACAACAAGGTAATCTCCAAGCTGCTTTGCGCGCTCAAGCAGTTTAATATGACCCCAATGCAGTAAATCAAACGTACCGTAAGTAATGACCTTCTTCATGAAACAAAAGCTCCTTTCTATCATCATACGTATAACAAGCAACTGCCCTGAAATGCTGCGCAGCTGTATCCTTAATCACTAAAGTGCCAATTTCGTACTCATGGAACCTCATTATATCACATAGCCCTGAAAAGGTTAAGCCAATGTAAAACGAAGTTAAAATCCACTTATTAACAAATGTTATTACAATAGGAGTTTAGCAGGGTTTTTGCGCGTATGATTAAAGAAATTGTTATCTTATTTATATTTTTGTAAAACTATTGTTAAGTTTATCTGAAGGTATTATGTTAAAATAAAGCTTAGCCTAAGTCACGAAAAAGTGAAAGAAAATCCCGTACAAAAAGGAGGACGGCAGATGCAGACTGAAATGGTGCACAACCTTTCTTATGTTAATGGAAATTTACAGGAGTTTATTTCATATTTAGACACTTATTATATCGCACAAAAGCAAGGAGCCGTCATTGCGACGGTCAATCCTGAGATCGGATACGCTGCGGCGAAAGACAAAGGTTATCATCAAGTCATTTCATCCGCGGATTTCGTCCTGCCGGATGGTATCGGCGTCGTGTTAATGTCACGTTTGACGCAGCACCCGCTGAAATCAAGAATTGCGGGATTCGATGTGTTTCTTGCGCTGCTCGGCCTCGCAAACCGGCAGTCTAAAAAAATATTTTTATACGGAGCTAAACAAGACGTGCTTGACGCCGTTTTGAACCGGATCAGCAAAGAGTATCCGAATATTGAGGTTGTCGGAGCCAGCAACGGTTATGAAGCGGATAAACGCTTCGTCGCCAAACAGATTTCCCGGGCGAAACCCGATCTCGTGTTTGTCGCCTTAGGATATCCCCATCAGGAACAATTTATTTATGAATACAAACATCTTTTCCCTCAGGCTGTATCGATCGGTTTGGGCGGAAGCTTTGATGTGTTCAGCGGAACGGTGAAACGCGCCCCTGAATGGATGATCAAAACGAATCTGGAATGGCTGTACAGACTGGTGACGAATCCGTGGAGATGGAAAAGGATGCTGAACATTCCGAAGTATGCTTTTACCGTTTTGAGAAATAATAAATCAAATAAAAGCCTGTATTCCAAGCAGGCAGAAGATCAAACGAAACAGCTTTAAACAAATAAAACAGCAAAAGAGATTGGTAATCTATGAACCTGCGATCTTTATTCGCCGCTTTTTATTCTATATATCTGTCTGTTCTCGGCGTTTTGTTCAAGCCTGTAAAGCCCAAGAACCATCTGACCCTGCTGGTATCTTTTGAAGAGAATGCGCAGGCTCTCATCCGTTCTTACAAAGCGCACGCTGAATCGCTTTCTTATGAAGTGACGGTTTTGTATACGAGACACGCCGTCAGTCTGAAAAAAGAGCTGGAAGGTATCGGCTCTTTTTATCTGAACGAAAAACATCCGCTGCATCTTTTGAAGGCTGTTTTGATCCTTTTTAAGAGCAAAGTGGTGATAACGGATAACTATTTCCTCATGACAAGCGTCTTAAACCGCCGGCCGCAAACGACATGCATTCAGGTGTGGCATGCGAACGGCTCTTTGAAAAAGTTCGGCCTTGAGGATGTGACGAATCAAAACCGCCCGGCATCAGACATCAGCCGTTTTAAAAAAGTGTACCGTTCGTTTGACTTTGTCACCGTCGGCTCAGACGCGATGGCTGACGTTTTTAAAAAGTCGTTCGGCATACGGGACGGCCAGCTGTTAAAAACGGGTATCCCCCTGACTGACGTCTATTATGAAGAACACAAGCCCGAACTGAAGCACAAATGGCCGAAAAAAATCATCTTGTACGCACCGACATTCAGGGATTATGATATGCAATCCTTTCGGCTGCCATTCACCGAAGAACAGCTCACAAACGCGTTAAACGGAGAGTATATGCTGCTTGTAAAGCTTCATCCTGCCGTTTTGCATCAGATTTCGGCTTCGTTTGAAAGCGAATTGATCAAGAACGTGTCTGACATGCGTCTTCATGATCTCTTGAAAGCCGCCGATATTTTAATTACGGATTACTCTTCCGTGCCTTTTGAATTCGCGCTCTTAAATAAACCGATTTTCTTTTTCACGTATGATCTGGAGGAATATGATCAAAAACGCGGTTTAATCGACAATTATACGTCCGTCATTCCCGGAAAGGCTTGTCATGACAGCGAAGCCCTTCTGGAGGAAATGACGAAAAAGCCATTTCGTGCAGAAGAAATGAAGCGGTTCTCGGACAAATGGAATATGTATTCAGATGGGAATTCGAGTGAAGCGTTATTGAAATTTGCGGAAACAAAAATGAAAAATTGTGCTGAAGCGCCTGCCTGAATCCGACGGCGGGTGTTTTTTGCATGAAGAAAGGGCTGAAGCATACACTTCAGCCCTTTTTTTATACTTTCATATACACGGGAACATCATAGTAAAGCGTATAGTCATCCAGCAGTGAGTATAAGCTGTACATGCGGTTTACCTGCTTATACGCCCAGCCGATGTCTGTCGCATACTGATGGGCCGCAGCTGGAGACCATCTCATTTTATACAGCGTATCCTGCTCGTATGAAGGATTGTGAATATAAGACGCACCGATAAATTGGGCTCCGCCGATAATCGCGGCTTCCGGAGTAAACCAGCCTTGATTATACGCGTATTGTGCGCCGTAGTAATTCGGGTTGCTGTCATAAGCCCCGATGCCGTACATGTTGTAAACCTTTTTACCATTATACATAATGCCGTTCGCAAGTTCTGACGTGCCATTGCCCGTTTCAAGCAAAGCATGCGAAATCAAATACACTTCATTGATGCTATATTTGCCGGCAGCTGTAATAAAGGCCTGGCCTTTCCCTGTCAGTATTCCTTTATTGACCAGCACTTTTTGATTCAGTTCCGATGCGTTCAGTCCGGCTGTCTGAGAGAGCTTCAAAAATTGAAAGTAATACTTGCTGTCTTGTGCGAAGTGAGCCGGATTGACATACTGCCCGACTTCGTCACTGCTGGCGTTTCTCCAGCCCATGCTGAGTTTGGCCCAGCCGTTTGTCTGGCCTGTGATGCTGACTTTATCGCCTTTTTTCAACTGCCCGATAATATTGCCGGAGCTGACTTCCGGGGTTGACCGGACGTTCAGGACGTCGGCTGTGACCGTTCCGGAGGCCGTATTGATGTACGTAAGCGATGCATAAGCCGCGGCATCAGTCTGCGGGCTGACTGTCATTTGTTTTTTGACCATATCTGCCAGCGAGATGTTGTAATTGGTATTCATGATTTGCGGTCCGTTTTTTATTTTCAGAATAGCCATCGTCCATCCGTACAGCTTTTTCAGCTTTTGGGAGGCGGCGTCCGCTGACTGCGCTCCCGTGAATTGATCGCGAATGCGGAGTTCATAAACCGGATGGCTTTCACTCGTATAGCCGGCCTGTAATTGTTTGGCGCTGAAAAAGCTCATGCTTTTATTTAAAACGGTTTTACTGCTGAATGTTTCGGTTTTGATGACGTATTGTGCAGAGCCGGTTTTCCCCGTCTCCTTCACAGTGCCGGCCGCTTTGTTTTGCTTGAAAAAAGCAGTCACGCGGTCAATGTCTTCCTTCTTAAGCAGCGGTGCCGTTTCAATTCTGAATTGTGTATACGCCGCTTCACCTGTTTTCTGTGCGGAGGCGGATACTTTTTTCCCTTTAAAAAAATCCAGCGATTGATTGATCTTTGCCGTATCAAGCAGTGATTCGGTTGTGACTTGGTACGTTGTGTCCGTCTGCTTGGATATCGTTTTTGAAATGGCAGTCAGTTTATATCCCGCCAGCAGATTCAATCCTTTTTTTATCTTCGACTGGTCTGCCGTCTGCTGAGAAAGCAGCTGATATTCGTTTTCTGCTGTTTTTCCCGCCGCTGTTCTTGCCGTCTTTACATGCTGCTGGCGGAAAAACGCCTCCGTTTGATCTGCCTTTGCAGCGGTAAGCTGCCCTGCCGTGATCCGGTAAACGGACACCGATGCTGTCTTTTTGACAGGCGATGCGTCGCAATGCCATTTTTTCTTTTTAAAGAAAGCTTGCACGCTTTGCAGCTGCTTAGCCGTCAGTCCGCTCATCACGGCCGTGTAATTATTTTTCTTGCCGGCTTTTTGATAGCTTCCGCTGACGCCCGTATTCTTCTTGATTTGGGTGATAGCATTTTGTACGGCGCTTACTCCATTAAAATATCCTGACTGCACGTTATACACGGTTGCTGTTTTGCTTTGGGTATACTTTTGAACGTTCCCTTTGACGCCCGTTTTCTGCTGCAGCTGTTTCACTAAACCTGCCGCATTATTTGCATTTGAAATGTCAGAGGCTGTCACGGTGATATTCGGACTGGCCTTTGCCGTGACTTTCAGCGACGACTGCAATCCTGTTTCCTTTTGAAAATCAGTTTGAATTTGAGCGGCTTTTTGATCGCCGGAGATTGTTCCCGATTGGATCTGAAACCGGGCTGTTTCCCGTTTGATCTGACGGTATGACGCTTTCACGCCCGTCTGCTTCGTCAACGCTTGCGAGAGCGCTTTTGCATCCGCATCGGCCGCCATCTCAGAAGTCACGACCTGCATATACGGCTGTTTTGTCCCCGCCGGCTTGACGGAGCCGGTCACGCCCGTTTTTTTCGTCAGTTCGGCAAGAAGATTTTTCGTCTGCCGCTCGTCTGATAGAACGCCTGATGTGACGGTCACGTAAGGCTGTTTGCTTCCGCTTGCGCTGTAAGTGCCGGCCACGCCCGTCTGCTTCGTAAAATCTTTCAGCACGGTTTTCGCATCCGTTTCATCGTGTAAGCCTGAAGCTGAGATTTGATAAGTGAGCGGCGCATTTCCGGCTTTCTTTGCGTCAGCCTGCCACCCCGTATCCTTTTTCAATTTCGCTGCCGCTTGAAGCGCCTCGTTCTCAGAAGCAAATTGCTGCTTCGTTTCCAGCTCGTAAACGGAGTAGTCGCTGTATGCGGCCTCGGCGGGCTGTGTAACGGTGCTAAAGACAAGGAAAACGGCGGACAATAACATAGGTGCAACGAATCTCTTTTTCATTCCTTCTCCTCTTTCTGATTCAATTGGTTTCTATCAAACTAGTTTATTTATCGGCCCGCTTTCTTCATTTTTACAGAGAGAAATCATCCAATTATCCAAATAAAAAAAACTTAATCCCAGAGCTGGGATTAAGTTTGGTTTTATATATGAGAAACGATGATCGTGCAATCTCCGTTTATCGTAAAGTCAGGCATCTGATCCGGCAGTATGAAATGCGCGCCTTTTTCAAGCTTGGCGGACTTGCCTTCAAAGATGATGGAGCCGCTTCCTTCTGTGACGCTGCACAGCATAAACGGAGCGTCCTGGGTCATTTCCGCCGTCCCGCTGATATCCCATTTGTATACAGAAAAATATTCTCCCTGCACAAAGGTTTTAATGGTGACGCCTTTTCTCGTTTCAGTTGATTCATCCAAAAATCCGTCCACATGAGGAACGGTGGCGGCGTTGACGGCATCGCGGATATGCAGCTCACGCGCCCCGCCGTTTTGATCTGTACGCCCGTAATCATATATCCGGTAGGCGGCGTCTGAATTCTGCTGTATTTCCAGCACGAGCGCCCCGGCGCAAATGGCATGGATGGTTCCGCTCGGCACATAATAAAAATCGCCGGGTTTGATCTTCACGCGGCGCAGCAGGCCTTCCCAGTCACCGCTGTTAATCATGGTGACAAGTTCCGCTTTCGAACGGGCCGTATGACCGTATATGATTTCCGCATTTTCTTTACAGTCAATAATGTACCAGCACTCAGATTTCCCCGTTTCGCCCTGTCCATGCTCCTCGGCGTCATAATCGTCAGGATGGACTTTAACGGACAGATGATGTTTGACGTCCAGTATTTTCGTCAGCAGCGGAAACCGGTCCCCTTCCGTTCCGCCGAATAATTCTCTATGCTGATCCCACAGTTCCATCAAGGTTTTCCCTTGATACGGACCGCTTTTGACCGTGCTCATTCCGTGCGGATGGGCTGATATCGCCCAGCATTCGCCGGTTGTTTCTGAAGGTATGTCATATCCGAATCGTTCGCGTAATAACGTGCCGCCCCATATTTTTTCTTTGCATACAGGCTGTAGAAAAATCGGCTCTTGCGTCATGTTCGTTCCCCTCCCCTTAAAAAGCGGCTCATATCCCATTCCCCCTGTGTCTTTTTTAAAACACGGAGAGCCGCGGTTAAAAACAATATGTATAAAATGGCTGACCTGCTCATTATACCATTCGGATGGGGCGGAATGCTCAGTCATTTCCTATTCCAGAATAAAATGCCTTGTTTGTCGCAAATTAAAATAACTGATGGAAAAGGGGGGAACATTATGACGATCCATGCGGAGCTCGGCAAAAACCTTGAAGCGCTGAAAAAACGGATCGGCCAAAGCGATGACATGATGTTTTATTCGTTTACGTACGGAAACGGCAAATGTGACGCCTGTCTTATATATATAGACGGACTGACCGACAATCAATTGCTTGCGGAATATATTATTTCGCCCGTGCAGGCGGCCGCCCTGCATCAAGAGGATCCGGCTGAAATACCGCCGTCATCCATCTCTTTCGGCTATCGTCACACCCGGCTTTCTTCACTTAAGGACGCGGAGGCAGACATTTTTTCCGGCAAATCGGTTTTGCTGGCGGAGGGATGGGAGGAAGCCCTTTCGTTTGAGACGGAAACATTTAAAATGCGTGATATTGAAGAACCGGCTTCAGAAGTGCTTGAACGGGGGCCGAGAATAGGTTTTGTCGAAAAGCTCCGAACGAACACGGCGCTTTTGCGCGAGCAGTCCGGTGATCCCAACCTCCAGATCAAAGAGATCACACTCGGCGAACGGACAAAAAAGCGGATCGCCGTTGCCTACATTCGGGATATTGCGCCTGATGATGTTGTAAAAGAAGTGATGAAAAGACTGGATTCGATCACCATTGATGACATTCCGGAATCAGGAACGATCGAGCAGCTTATTGAAGATAACACGTATTCCATTTTCCCGACCGTCTTGACGACCGAACGGCCCGACCGGGTTATGGGCGCTCTTTTGGAAGGAAGGGTCTCCATTCTTGTAGACGGAACGCCTTTTACCCTTTTGGTGCCGGCTACCATTGATGAATTTATCCACTCACCTGACGATTATAATCAGCGGTGGGTTCCGGTTAACTTTCTCAGGCTGCTTCGGTATACATGCATTTTAATCACGATTTATTTACCCGGCCTTTACATATCGCTCGTTACGTTTCACACGGGGCTTTTACCGACGAGAATGGCGGTGACGATTGCCGGAAGCAGATTGAATGTTCCGTTTCCCCCTTTTGTTGAAGCGTTTATTATGATTTTTACGATTGAGATGATCAGAGAAGCCGGACTCAGGCTGCCGAAGCCGATCGGACAGACGATCGGCCTGATCGGGGGCGTGGTGATCGGGCAGGCCGCCGTTCAGGCGAACATCGTCAGCGCGATGATGGTCATTATCGTATCCGTTACGGCATTGGCTTCTTTTACGGCGCCCTCCTATGCGTTCAATTTTCCGCTGAGACTCATCCGTATTTTTTCGATGATTTTGTCGGCGATATTAGGTTTATACGGACTGATCATGTGTTATCTGCTTGTCGTCGGCCATCTGATGCGCCTGAAAAGCTTCGGCCAGGACTATCTTATTCCGATCATGGCGCAGCCGGGACAGGACTTAAAAGATACGATCGTCAGACTGCCGACGCCTCTTTTGAAAAAACGGCCGACCAGAAAAGAGACGAAAGATAAAATCAAGCAAAGGTGATCACCATGAAAAAACCGGAAGACAAGCTGTCGTTTATGCAGACACTTCTCATGGTAAGCGGAACAATGATCGGAGCGGGCGTGTTAACACTGCCGCGCTCCGCCGCAGCAGCGGACAGTCCGAGCGGATGGATCATTATTCTTGTGCAGAGTCTCGTGTTTATCGGCATCGTCCTGCTCTTTATGCCGTTTTTGCAGAAAAACAGCGGGGAAACCATTTATGAGCTGAATCAAAGCATTATGGGACGCGCCATCGGTTCTCTTCTGAATTTATTCATCAGCTGTTATTTTGTCGTCACCGTCTGTTTTCAAGCCCGTTTTCTCGGTGAGGTCATCAATTACTTTTTACTGAAAAATACGCCGATGGGTGTCGTTATATTCATCTTTCTGGCGGTCGGCATCTACCATGTCACCGGCGGGGTGTATCCCATTTCAAAACTCTATGCTTATCTCTTTCCGATTGCGATCGTCATTCTGATTGTGCTGCTCATATTCAGCCTGAGACTGTTTAAGCTGGATTTCGTCCGCCCGGTCTTGGATGGGGGCTACAAAAGCTTTTTTGAGCTGTTTCCGCGGACCCTTCTGTATTTTTCAGGACTTGAGGTGATTCTTTATCTGGTGCCGTTTATGAAAAATCCGAAGCAGGCGAAAAAGGCTGCCGTCTTCGGCATCGCATGCGCAGGCTTATTTTACAGCTTTACGCTGCTTGTCGTAATCGGCTGTATGTCGATCGCTGAAGCCAAAACAGTGACATATCCGACCATTTCCCTGATTCACGCCTTGGAAATCCGCGGTATTTTCATCGAAAGGTTTGATATCTTTCTTTTAATTACGTGGACATGCCAGCAGTTCACCTGTATGCTCGGTTCTTTTAAAGGAGCGCATCTCGGATTAAACACCATTTTCAAACTGAAAAATAAAAACAATGCCTGGCTGCTGGGGGGCTTATTGGCAGTGACATTCGGCCTTTCAATGTACCCCGATGATATCAACAGTGTGTTTGCATTCGCGAATATTCTCGGATATGCGTTTTTTGCCGTCATTATGATTCCTTTTCTCATCTGGTTTGTCAGCTGGATGAAAAAAATAGCCGGGAGGAAACAGACGTCATG
Organism: Bacillus sp. NEAU-CP5; assembly: GCF_026420705.1. Lineage (NCBI taxonomy): Bacteria > Bacillati > Bacillota > Bacilli > Caryophanales > Bacillaceae > Bacillus > Bacillus sp. NEAU-CP5. Next base: position 495,663 of record NZ_JAPMOV010000003.1, read on the forward strand.
ACACATTTCGTAAAATGGGCGGCGGCGCTTTTCATACTGATGACGCTTTCAGGGTGCTGGGACGCGAAGGAAGTCGAAAAGCTGTCTTTCGCCCGGGGACTGGCGATAGACGAGACGAGTGACCGCCGATATAAATTAACCTATCAAAACCTGCTGCCCCAAAGTGAAAACAGCCAGGCTTCCGGCCGGCCCGTGTTTGTCAATGTGACGTCGCGGGGGGATACCATTCTTGAAGCCGTCAGTGAAGTCGCTTTAAAAGATCCGCCCGTTTACAGCGATCATTTAAAAGTGCTGATATTCAGCGACAAATTGCTGGCCGACCAAAATATACTGCAGATGATGAATCATTTTATCCGCGATGATGAATTAAGGCGGAGCAGCTATCTCTTCGCGGCAAGAGGCAAAGCGTCCGATATTCTGACGGAGCCGACGCCGAATCAGCAGCAGCCCATGCCCGCGGAAAAGCTGATCGACCTTACGAACAACGGTGGCTATAACGGGAAGATTTTAAAACCGCTCCGAATCGGGAGAGCTTCGATTTACTGCCATAATAAACTCAGTTTTCTCATTCAGGCCGTCAGCAATCAAAAAGGAAAAACGGTGTATGACGGAGCGGCCATTATCAAAAACGCAAAACAAAACAGATTGGCGGGCTTTCTGTCATCATACGAAGTACAGAGCCTGAATTGGCTGACGGGGACGATACGGGGCGGCGTGCTGCCCGCTTTGGATAAAGGGGGGCACCCGATTACCTTCGAGATCAAAAAATCAACATCCTCCATCACCCCCCTGCTGAAAAACGGGAAGCTGTCATTTCATGTAGCGGTGAAAACAAAAGGCCTTTTGTCAGAGGATCAATATGCCGGAGAAGATTCATTCGATCAGCACTATTTAAACGGGCTGGAAAAGATTTTCGAAAAAAAACTGAAAAGCGATATGAAAGAAGTCATCGATAAGCTGCAGAATCAATATGAAACGGACCCTGTCTTCTTTTCTGACAGAGTCCGCATTCAATATCCCGACTATTGGAAGAAAGTGAAGCACCGCTGGGATGAGACCTTCTCCGAAGCGGCCTTTGACTATGATGTTTCCATTCAGATTACCAACTTCGGAACGATGGGACGGTAGCCTTCAGCGTGTTTTTTCGACACGGAGGAGAATCTGATAAATCCGGCTTTGTTCGGGCAGCTGTGTCACCGGAAATTGCATCGATTGCGCCATTCGTGTGATTTCCTGTAAAAACAGCTGCACCCGCTCATCCACGTGAACATACGTATAGGACTGCTTTTTCACGTCAAATGTCTCTTCCGGAAAGAGCGTGTGCACCGTCTGCGGCGTAAAAAACCGCAAGTGGGTGCGGTCGAGAATACCGGCGTCTCTGTATGTCCAGTCACCGAGCAGAAGCGGGAACAGCGCTTCGGCGTGGGAAATATTCGGAATGCTGCAAACGATTGATCCGGCAGGCGACAAATAGGATGAGTACGTTTCAATGACGCGCCACGGGTCTTTTAAGTGCTCAAGGATGTCCGCGAAAATGATGCAATCAAAAAAGCCTTCCGGATAAGGCAGCTTCACTTTTTCGACATCTTCCTGCAGCACCGCTTCATAATGACCTTTTGCCGCTTGCGCCGCCAGCGGGTGCAGTTCTATTCCGTACAGTTCGCAAGGCTGTCTGTTTTGAAGTTCCAGCCCCGTAGCTCCCGCACCGCAGCCGACATCAAGTATCCGTTTCGCCTCCCGGGGAACGAGCTCCGCAATTTCCGGTCTCGGATGAGTAAAGTACGTAAAATCAGTGCCCCATTTTTCCGTAAAACGCTGGCGGTTCTCCGAATATAACTGATTGATATTGATATCCTGATTAGCCGTAAACGTCGCATGCCCGTGGTGATGCACAAAGGCATCGAGAGCGATGTGCAGGCTGTAGCCTTTTTGCAGGGCGCGCAGACATAGGTCATCATCTTCAAAAGAACCGTATCCGAATTGCTCATCGAACGGGCCGATGTCTTCAATGACGCTTCTTTTCACCAGAAGACAGAAGCCGACAAGGCGCAGCACCCGCTTTGTATGATGCTTTTCCCGTGCGCAATATGCCTCCGCGAATGACTCCAGCTCATCAAGCGATTGATACGCATCATGGATCATTTGCGCGCCGCTGACATAGTTGCTGACGGGCCCGACCATACCGGTTTTTTCAGATTGATACAGCACCCTCAGCATGGAGGTGAGCCAATTTTTCGTGACCATCGTATCGTTGTTCAGAAACAGCAGATTTTCTCCCCCTGCCGCTTCGATTCCCTGGTTGCACCCCTTGGCGAACCCGAGGTTTTTTTCATTAAGGATAACTTTGACGTCAGGCAGATTTGATATGTATTCTCTCGTTCCGTCTGAGGAACCGTTGTCAACTATAATCAGTTCAATCTTATCTTTGTCGGTGTATCGTTCAATGCTGGCCAGACATTTTTTCGTCAGCTCAAGTTCATTATATGTAAGGATAATAATACTCGTTTTCACCGGCATCCCCGCCTTTATCGTGACTTTATACAACGTATGACATATCCCCGTCATTTATGTGACCGGGCGCCCGCTCGGCATCCGTTTTGAGGGGCCGGTGAATAACCGCCCCCCTAAAACTGAATATTACGGATGAACTGTCCGCCGATTTGATTCTGATCCCGAGCCTCCGTTACGGCTTTTCAGATCCTGCTCAATTTCTTCAAGGCTTTTCCCCTTCGTCTCGGTCACTTTAAACCGGACGAACAGGAATGCCAGTATCCCGATCGCGGCATAAATGAGAAATAAATAGCTGATGCCGACTGCTTCCATTAACATCGGATAGGTTAATGAGACAATCAATGTTCCGGCATGCAGCATCAAAGTGGAGACACCCGTCCCGATCCCCCGGACATGCAGCGGGAATAATTCAGGAAGCATGACCCACACGGCAGGCCCCCAGCTGACCGCAAACACAATGATAAACAGGCCTAAACAAATCACCGTTGTCCATGATGCGGCTGCTGAATGTTCAAAGAAAAGATTGACCGCAGCCAATACGAGCAGACTGATGACCATGCCCGCATTTCCGGCCAGCAGCAGCGGCTTCCGGCCGATCTTATCAATGACTTTAATAGCCGCAAGCGTCATGATGACATTGACGGCGCCGATTCCGACCGTTCCCAATATAGACGCGGAATTGCCGAACCCGACACTGGTAAATGTTTTCGGTGCGTAATAAATAATTGTATTTGTCCCGATGAATTGCTGCAAAAAGGCAAGTCCGAGGCCGGCAATCAGCGCGGGTCTCACCCACGGCTCAAACAATTCTTTCAAGCCGCCTTCGTTTTCCTTTTCCGCTTCTTTCATCTGATCAATCTCATCATCAATATTCTTCGTTCCCCGCAATGATGAAAGGATTTCTCTTGCTTTCTCTTCTTTGCCGATCGTAAACAGCCAGCGCGGGCTTTCCGGCATAAATAAGATTCCGATCAGCAGAATGACTGACGGCACAACCGCAAGTCCAAGCATCCAGCGCCAAGCGCCTGCATCGGCAAATATATAGTTCACGATATAAGAAACGAGGATTCCGACCGTAATCATCAGCTGATTCAGCGAAGAAAGCGCCCCCCGTTTATGCTTCGGAGCCAGCTCCGATAAATAGAGCGGGACGATCGTTGTAGATGTTCCGACAGCAAGTCCGAGAATAATCCGGAAAAGAACCATCACCCCTGTATTCGGGGCAAAAGCGACTCCTAAACCGCCTATACAAAACAGCAGCGCCGCTCCCATGATGGCCTTCCGCCTGCCGAACCGGTCGGTCAGTTTGCCGGCGAATCCCGATCCGAGAATCGCCCCCGCCAATAACGAACTGACGACGAGGCCTTCTGTAAAGGCGTTCAGTCCCAGTTCTTTTTTCATAAACAAAATAGCTCCGGAAATGACCCCGGTATCATATCCGTATAACGCGCCGCCGAGTGCGCCGAAAAAATAGAGCCATTTATTCGAGTGTATGCTTTTCATGTTATATAGACTCCCTTCATCCAACGCTGTATCCGCGCGGAATTGTTCTACTGCTTCTTTTGCCTGTTTCCGATTGTTTCAAACCTTCCGCACCGTTAATATCCATTATTTTACTGATTATTTTTTACAAAGCGACGAAACATTTCCCGCTTCCTGCCGTCCAATATAATGTGAACCTGATGCAAAAATAACAGGAGATGTTGTCGAAATAGAGAGAAAGATTTAGAATTTTCTCATTTGCAGAGTTGCTCCAAGTCAACAATTATGGTACGCTTCACAAAGAATAGAAACGAGAGGTAATGATATGGAAGAACGATCTCAACGCAGAAAAAAGAAAAGACGCCTCAGAAAATGGGTGAAATTTGTACTGGTATTCGCCGCTTTCTTATTGGTGATCGCCGGTTCCGTCGGCACCTACGCATTTGTGAAATTGAATAATGCGACCAAAGAAGCGCACGTCAGCCTTGACCGCGGCGACCAGTCCGTAAAACGGATCAAAGAATTTGACCCGAAGAAGGATTCTTTCACCGTATTGCTTTTAGGAATAGACGCCCGGGACAATAAGGGCGAATCAGTAGATGACGCAAGAAGTGACGCCAATGTGCTCGTCACCTTCAACCGGAAAAAGAAAACAGCGACGATGCTCAGCATTCCGCGGGATTCCTATGTCAACATCCCGGGACACGGCTATGACAAATTCGCGCACGCACATGCTTACGGCGGTTATAATTTAACTTATAAAACAGTAGAAAACATGTTTGATATTCCGGTAGATTATGTGGTTGAGAGCAACTTCGACGCGTTCCGCGATGTCGTCAATGAGTTGAACGGCGTTACGGTAAATGTGAAAAGCCAGAAAATTGCCGATCGTATTAAAGTCGATACAAAAGGAAAAGTCGTGCTGAAGCCGGGCGTCCAGACGCTTGACGGTGAGCAGGCACTGGCTTATGTAAGAACACGCAAAGCGGACACCGATCTGATGCGCGGACAAAGACAGATGGAAGTGCTGAGCGCCATTATTAAAAAATCTAAATCGTTAAGCTCGATCCCATCGTATGACGATATCGTCGACAGCTTAGGGAAAAACTTGAAAATGAACTTATCTCTTAATGACGCCATCGGTCTGTTCCCGTTTATCACATCGCTGAAATCGGTGAATTCTTTGCAGCTGACAGGTTCAGACAGCTACATTTACACTCCTCAGTACGGCAAAAATATTTATTACTTCAAGCTGAATGAGGAAAACCTTCAAGAAGTAAAAACGAAATTAAAAAATGATTTAGACGCGTAAGATGTCACGGCGGGATTAGCAAATCCCGCCGTTTTTCTGTTGAAAAAAAGGACATGAAGGTATAGCCTTTTAACTGACGGCTTTCTGCTGATTTCGCACAAAGCTGAACATACTACATGAAGCAGCTTTATTTTTAAGGAGGGCATCCATACATATGAAATTGATAGCCATTGACTTAGACGGCACATTACTGAATTCGGACAGTGTGATTTCTCCGGAAAACAGAGCGGCTTTACAAAGAGCGGATGAAGCGGGCATTCTCGTGGCCATCTGCACGGGCAGAGCCACGTTTGATGTAAAAGCGCTCTTAAAGGATTTGGATATTCCGATCATTGCGGCAAACGGCGGGACAGTCCATGACAAAGGATACCGCCTCGTCAGCCGCCTCTTAATGGATCAGCAGGCCGGAAAGGATATCGCCGCTTATTTAACGAACAAAGACATTTACTTTGAGGTCTATACAGATGATCATCTGCTGTCCCCGTTTGACGGCGAGTCCAAACTGCAGGCAGAACTGGACATTCTGAAAAGCGCCAATCCCAAGGAAGATATTCAGACATTATGGGAGGGCGCAAAGACGCAGTTCAAACAATTCGGCATTAAACCCGTGCAGGATATACAGGCGATTTTTAACGGAGACGAACATGTTTACAAGCTTCTTTGTTTCTCTTTTGATATGGAAAAACTGAGAAACGCCAAAGAAGAAATTACACATCATCCGAAATTATCCCAGACATCTTCCGGGAAACACATTATCGAAATCCTCCCTGCCGGTTCCGGAAAGGGACGTGCTCTGACGGAGCTTGCCTCACTGTACGGAATTGAAAAACAGGATATTTACGCCATCGGCGACAGCCCGAATGATTTCTCCATGTTTGAAGCGGCGGGAAACCGCATCGCCATGGGCAATGCGATTGATGAACTGAAGGAAAAAAGCACGTATATTACAAAAAGCAACGATGAAAACGGCGTCGCATATTTCATCAACCGGCTTCTCGACAACGATCAATAAAAGGCAAAAGCCAGGTCTTTCACGGCCTGGTTTTTCATGTTCCCAAAAAAGAAATTCCCAAAAATGAAAATAAATTGTAAGATAAAGAAAAAAGGAGTTTCATGATGTCAAATGCAATCGCTATTATAGGATGTTTAGCTTTTCTCTGCGCAGTCGGATACGGAATATTCCATCTCATATGCAAAGCGGCAAAAAAAGAAAAACATTTTTCAAAAAAGCTGTTTTGGCCCCTTCTTATCGGCGGATTTATCCTGCTTCTGACCGGCGCCTCCCTCGCAGAACCGGACGCCTCGGCCGAGAAGGCAGAGGAGAAATACAGCACCCTTGATACCGCTTATCAAAAATTGACGAAGGAACACCAGGCGCTTGAGAAAAAATATGAAAGCATCAGTGCCGCGGCCGAAAAGGAGAAATCCGAAGCCGAAGCCGGCAATGAAGAAAAACTCAGCAAACTCAGCCAAGAGATAAGTGAGCTGAAAAAAACAAACAAATCACTCAAACAAGACAATGAGAAATTAAAAAATTCACAAAAGAAGCTCGAAAAGACCGCTGAAACGCTTCAGTCAGAAAATAAAACTTTAAAGCGGCAGAAAGCAGAAACAAAAACATCCGAAAACGCGGAAACGGCGCAAAACAACGCCCCTTCCTCCGGCGGACATGCCGAAACGAAAGCAGCCGGCACCTCACAGGGATGCGACATTAAAGGCAGCCGGAACGGCATTTATCACACGCCGGGAAGTACATACTACGACCGGACGACAGATCCCGCGGAAATGTTCTGTTCCGTAGAGGATGCGGTAGCGGCCGGATACAGAGCGCCGAAACGGTAAAAGAAAAAGACGTCAGAGACACTCTCTGACGTCTTTTTTTACGGAAGCCGGATGCCGCCCGCATATTTGTCCTTCCAATAAGCGCTTGTGTTCATATTTGTTATGGTAACGCCTGCGGACACGGTGGCATGAATCACTTGTCCGTTCCCGATATAAATGGCCGGATTCAGGCTTTCCGCTTTAAAGAAGACCAGATCGCCGGGCTTCAGATCTTGTTTATCGACCGGAACGCCCGCCTGCATCTGCTTGTCCGCATAACGCGGCAGGCTGATTCCTTTCGCTTTTTGATAGATGTATTGAACAAATCCCGCCGTATCAAAGCCGGTTTCCGGTGAAACGCCGCCTTTCAGATAAGAAATTCCGATATGATCGGCCGCTGTGGACACAACGGGATTTTCTTTAGAAATGGCTAAATTGCTGAATCGGCGCACCCCCGTAAAATGTTTTTTCCAGTAATCTTCCGACAAGTAAGAAATGGTGACTTTTGCGGAGCGGCTCGCTTGGATGAATCTTCCCTCTCCCGCATAAATGCCCGCATGGGAAATTCCTTTTTTATACGTGTCGCTGAAATAAATCACGTCCCCAGGCTTTATGTCGCTCAGTTTGATTTTCTCACCGACCAGCCACTGCTGTTCCGCAGATCTCGGCAGGTAAATGTGAAGCTTGTTTTCAAAAACATATTGGACCAGCCCCGAACAGTCGAATCCCTCCTCGGGCGTGCTTCCGCCGAATACATACGGAATGTCGAGGTAACGGGCTGCCTCCTGAACGATCGGATCATCAGCCAGTTCCGGATCTTTTGTAATCCGCTTTGCGCCAAGATATAAATTCATCCAATAACTGCTTTTTTGAAAGCGTGTGACGGTTACGCCTTCTGACGGAGAACTGTGTATCATCTCTCCGTTTCCAATATAAAGACCGTCATGGACGGGCGCGTTTTGTGCGGAATCCGACTTTTTGAAAAACACAAGATCTCCCGGTAAAAGGTCATTTTCTTTGACGGCGGCTCCGACTTTCCATTGATCACTGACCGTTCTCGGCAGATGGATGTTCTGCCTGCTGAAAAGATAATGCATCAATCCGGACGGATCAAAACCGTCCTCAGGCTCTTCGCCTCCGTAAACATATTTATTTCCGACAAGTTTTTGCGCGTCTGAAACCATCAGGACAGAAACTTGAGAATCCGCTTCAGCAATTTCCGTTCTCGTTACTGCAGGTGCCACAAGACAAATCATAAGGCCGGCAAGGATGTACTTCCTCCAGCTTGTGAGCATGTTTTCTATTCACTCTCCTCATTTTTAGTAGTTTTTACATCGGTAACTTTTAACAAATGTTTAGGAGAGCACACAAAAAAAGAATGCCCGTTATGGGCATTCTTTACTGGATTCGGAACAAACAAGATGCCAGCAAGCGGAATCATGCGTTTATTTTGCGCTCGCTGTGTCCTCTTGCTGAATTTTTTGCATTTCCGTGTCAATTTTTTGTTTTTCCTGATCTGTGAGCTGATCATTGTATTTAAACGCTGACATAAACATAAATACCATAATGATCGCGGCAAACGGCCATCCCGCTTTAATGATTTTCATTTGTTTTTCACTCCGCTTTCTTTTTTAAGATATCGCTGTGATCCACATCAAACGTTAATTTTCCATCCTTGACGCTCCAATCGAAATTCGATTCTTTCGTCAGTTCACGTACGATCGTTTTATGATTGATGCTGCCTTTTTTAACCGGTGCAGGCGTTGCTTCATGAATATTCATCGGCGTGACTTCAAAGCGTCCCGTGCCGTTTTTCTGCAGATGATATTGAACAAGCGCCGTGTCTCTCGTTCTTGTCCACCCCTGGTCGAATACGAAGTTGCCCAGGCTGTAGAAAATAACGGTGCCGTGGTACATTTCGATCGGTTCTAGCACGTGCGGATGGTGTCCGACGATAATATCCGCTCCGGCATCTGACATTGCTCTTGCCAATTGGCGCTGTCTGTCATTCGGATCATTATCGTATTCCTGTCCCCAGTGTGTTTGAACAATGACAAGATCGGCTTTCTTTTTGGCTTTAGAAATCATCGGAATAAACAGCTCTGGATCGGCCGGAAGCACACCCGGCGCATTTCGTTTAGCTGCAAAGCCTTTTCCGGAAACATCAGTGAAACCCAGTGTTGCGATTTTGATTCCGTTTACATCTTGATAAGAAATGTTCTGCTCGGCTTCCTTCAGCGTGAGGCCCGCGCCGACAAGTTCAAGATTTTGCTTTGAAAACTCTTCAACCGTATCCCGCATTCCTTGAGGGCCGTAATCCATCGCATGGTTGTTGGCTGCCGTGAGAACGGTGAAATTCATGTCCTTCAATACTTTTACGGCATCTTTGTTTGACTGAAGGTGGATATTTTTTTCTGCTTCTTTGTAGTTCTTTTTATATGTAACCGGGTTTTCAAAGTTCCCCGACACATAGTCGGATGCTTCGAAGAATGGCTTTGCGTAACGGAAGACACTCTCCGTGCCTTTATGCTTTGTCACTTTCTCGACATTCCGGCCCATCATAATATCTCCGACGAATGAGGCTGATACGAGGTCATCGGCATTTCTTTTCACACTCGGCGTTTCCGCCTTCCCTGTCAGGATGCAGACGAACATCAGGCAAAAGACGATCGGCAGCGCGATAAAAACGTGAAGATTGGTCTTCTTTTTCTGCTGTTTGGTCAGCTTCAGCAGTTTTTCTTGAAAGCTTAATTGTTTTTTCATCGTTTGACACACCTTACATTAGATTAAGTAGTAAGCAAACATAATGGCAAAAGTTGCGCCGCTTAAGAACAGCGTGCTGGCAAATGTAATCGTTAATCCCTGTTTTTGAATGGTATTGGCGATCAGACCCGGTACGATGATACCGATTCCGCGGAATTCTGATATCTCAAACGGTACGATCGGGTAAAGGAAATCAAGGGCGATTTTTAAGCAGATTCCCGTTATCAGCATAGCTGCAAATTTTCTGCGTCCGTACAAAATCATAAATCTGGATAAACCGTATTTGACGATCACGTATGTAAGAAGACTTACTAACAATACGAGTAAAATAAAGACCGGCTGGTTAAAAACGAGCCCTAAATAACCCGGCACGACTAAACCGGCAGGTACGATACCTGTTTTTTCCGCGAAAATTAAACTGATTAACACGCCTAAAATAAGTGAGATGTATAAATCTGATCCGAACATTTATCCTTTTCCTCCTAGCTAACGAGCTGTTTCACCTTATACTCTTGAATTTTTTCAATTAATGGTTCCGCTGAACCGTGGATATTGCCGACGCCATATATGACACGGTTTTGCATTCTTGTTTTCAGCACGTCCATGATTTCGTCTGTTGATTTATATTCCAGATCGTGCAGTGTATCGGCAGGAATCTTGCCTTCTTCATAAGCTCTGACGATCGGTTCTGTCGTCTCGCCGATGAGTATGAGTTCCTTCGTTTTAATGTACGGAAGCACGTCGTTTGCGAACTGAATCGTTCTGTCCACACGGTCGGCGCGGCAGTTCATGATAACGATCGGTTCATCTGTCGGGTAGCCGATTTCCTTTACACGTTTCCATATATTCAAAGTAGAAGATGCATCATTTGCGGCAAAGCCGTTTACGAAATGACCGGGCTCCTTCGTGCTGAGCAGCGGCAGGATTCTCATGGCGCCAGGATCAGGCGGCGCATTCAGCATTCCTTTAAACGCCGTTTCTTCATCTATCCCAAGAGCCTGAGCAACGCCGAGCGCAAGGGAAGCGTTATCAGGAAAGACCATATATTCAAATTTACGAAGGTATTCATCTGTAATTTTAGAGTTATCCGCAATAATGACCTCGGTATTCCGCTCTGCGGCTTTTTCTTTAAAGAAGTCTGTGTATTCACTGTCTGTAATGACAAGGTGACCGTTATACGGTATCGTCGCGGTAAATGCTTCAGCGATTTCATCAAGCGTCGGCCCCATGACGTCCATATGGTCTTCAAGCACATTCACGATGACGCCGATGTTGGCTTGAAGGAGTTCTTCCTGAAAGATAATCTGATAATCCGGGTTTACCGCCATACATTCACTGACAATGGCATTGGCGCCCCGTTCTACGGTTTCCTTCATTACTTCTTTTTGCTCGCCGATATTCGGGCCCTGCGGTTTCCGTTTGATCGGTTTCTCCTCAGGTGTATCCCAATAAATCATCCTTGCATCTGTTCCCGTCGTTTTTCCGACTGTTTTGTAGCCCGCCTCCATCAGTATTCCGGTCGTCAGCCTCGTTACGGTTGACTTTCCGCGGATACCATTAATATTGACGCGTACTGGCAGAGCATCGATATTCTTCTGATGCCGCCTTTTTTCAATGATTCCGATGATTAGTACGGCAGCACAGGCTATAATGAGTAACCACATTGATTTTTGACATCTCCTTCTGTATTGATAAATTCATTCATCAGTATATAGCTTCACTATGAATTCTCAATCGGCATTATGTAACATAATGTTCCCGCTTTCACTGAGCCAAACTTCTCTATTAGTGACGCTATTCTTCCTATTATCGAATTGCTTTTTTTGGGAATAGGCAGGACTTCAACCTTACTTCAATTTTTCAAAAGAAAAATGAATGCGTTTACATTTACGCACAGAAATTCATTTGGACCAATGGAACTATTCGCGTTCCGGAAGAAAAAGATGTAATGATAATCCATCTTTTCCAGCCCGTTTGTATCAGCGTTTTTCGCACTGCGCATACGTTTCGGGACTCTCTGTCCGCTGTGTGCAGACTGCCTGTTTTGTTAAGGATAAGGTCTTAAAGTCATTCATTTTTCCCCCGTATCCTGCTTTCAGTCCCATTCCAAAATAACTAGCGGAATGACTGGTACATGACAGAATAAGACGGGTCCGGAGTGTTTACAAGAAATACACATTTTATATGCGGAAAGCCTTTCTCCTTTTAAACCATTTACAGGACATTTATCCCTCTTTTGAAATAATTTTAATAAATCTTTATATTCGTTCAAGAAATATTCATCCATAAATGTGAAGTTCTTGGTAAAACATCGAGGAGCTCCTCTATTTTATAAAATGCATAAAAAAGGAATACCCGCTGAAAACTACAGATAACCGGGAAAGGAGGCGGTCTGATGTCTGCGGATAAACAAAACAAACGGATTCCCGGCGATTTTGAATCGGCTGTACGGGAAATGCAGGAGCTGATGTGTGTTTGCGGTGATTTTAAAATACGAAGGATCAAACTGCAGGACCGTCATACCGCTTTCTTTTATATTGAACAAATGATAGAAGAACAGAAGCTGAATGAGTTTCTGTTAAGCGACACCCTGCAAAACGGCCCGCTTGAGGAAACGATGAATGCCGTCAGCAGTGCGGAAACGGATGAAATCAGAAAACTCATTGACGGGATTTTGGCCGGCCAGGTTGTTTTTCTCAGCGATGCATCGAGGAAAGCGAAGCTGTTTTCCGTCGGGCAGAATCCGCTGCGTTCCATTATGGAACCCGAATCTGAAAGTATCGTCCGCGGCGCCCATGACGGGTTTGTGGAAAGTTTGGAAACAAACATTCATCAGCTGCGGTTTCACATACAGGACCGCCATCTCTCCGTTCATTATATGGATATCGGGGAAAGAGCCAAATCAAAAGTTGCGGTTATCTTTGTTGAGAATATCGCCAATCCGGAGATTGTGGAGGAAGTGAAGCGGCGCCTGTCATACCTGCGTATAGACAGCGTGCTTGCGCCCGGGATTATCGAGGAATCAATAGAAGATAATTCGTTTTCCATTTTTCCGCAGATCATTCATACGGAACGGCCGGATAAAGCAAAAGCATGCGTGATGGAAGGCTGTGTGCTGATCATGATGGACGGGAGTCCGTCGGCTTTGATTGCGCCGATCACATTCTTTTCTTTTTTTCAATCTCCGGATGACTACAGCACGAGATGGATTTCCGCCAGTTTTTTAAGGGTGCTGAGATTTTTCGCCTTTATGATCGCAATTACGCTGCCCGCTTTTTATATCGCGCTGATTGCGTTTCATTTCGAAGTCATTCCCAACGATCTGATTATCACCATGAAAAATTCGATTGTTGATATTCCCTTCCCTCCGCTGATAGAAGCCATGATTATGGAGATTACAATTGAACTGATCCGCGAAGCCGGTATCAGGCTGCCGAAACCGATCAGTCAGACGATCGGCATTGTCGGCGGTCTCGTGATCGGTGACGCAGTCGTTCAGGCGGGACTCATTTCTAATATGATGATTATCGTCGTAGCCGTTACGGCCGTATCTTCTTTTGTGCTTCCTTCATATGAAATGAGCACGTCCATCCGAACGCTCAGGTTTCCGCTTATGTTTCTGGCATCCTCGTTCGGTTTTATCGGCATCGCACTCGGCTTCGGGCTTATTCTGATGAACCTGTGCAAGCTTGAATCACTCGGCGTTCCTTATTTATCATCTCTGACGCCGTTTCATTTCAGCGACTTGAAGGATGCATTTATCCGGCTGCCGGCTTGGTTTATTAAAAGAAGGCCGTTTTATTTGAGACCGCAAGACTCAAAGCAGATGAAACATGTTCGGGGGTGGAGAAAAGATGAAGCCTAAAAAAATAAGCCGGCTTCAAGGCGTGTTTTTCATTAATCAGACGCAGATCAGCATCGGCATTTTGGCGCTGCCCCATTTACTGATGATGAAATCGGGAAGCAGCGGATGGATTTCCATTCTGCTTACCGGATTGCTCGTCCAGCTTACATTCAGCCTGTATATGATATTATTTCACCGGTTTCCAAAGCTGAACTTGTACGAAATGCTGGAGGAGGTATTCGGAACACTTGCCGGCAAAGGGGTGCAGGTGCTGTATATTTTATATTTCGCGTTTCTCTGCACGCTCATTCTTTCTGTATTTACACGGATATTGGATATCTGGGTGCTCCCGCAGACTCCGAATTGGGTGGTCAGCTTAATGCTGATCCTCGGTTCTGTCTATATCGCCCAAGCCCCGCTGAATGCGATCGCCAGGTTCAGCTTTATCTTAACGCCGTTTTTGCTGCTGATCTCTCTGCCGATTTTATACACGCTGGGAAAAGCAGATATCACATACATTATGCCGATTTTTCACGGAACCGCAAAAGACATGCTTACCGGGGTGCAGCAAACACTTGTCAGCATTACCGGCTTTCAGGCGGCGCTCGTAATCGGGCCCCTTATCAACTGCACCGTCAGCCAGCGCTACAAAATACTGACGATTTCAAACATCTTGATTATCCTTTACTACCTGTATATCACCCTTGCTTGCTTTGTCACAATCAGCCCCGAAGAAATAAAAATGATCCCGGAGCCTGTGCTGTACCTGTTAAAAACCGTTTCATTCAGAATTATCGAACGGACGGATCTGCTCTTTTTGACGTTTTGGTTCGTGACCGTCTTTTCAACGCTGGCCAACGTGTTTTACTTGGCAAGCACCGGCATTGCCAAGCTGTTCAATCAAAAAGACCACAGCCGGTTTGTTTATCCGCTGGCCCTGCTCGTCTTCCTTCTGTCTATTTGGGCCACAAGCACAGATAAAACGATACAGCAGCTGGATCAGTTTTTCCGCATCTCCGATATTGTGTTTGCGTATTTGTTTCCGTTGTTTATGGTATTGATTGTCCTTGTACGCAAAAAGGGTGTCCGCCATGCGCATTAAAAAAGCGGTTCTTATCAGTCTCATGTGCGCAAGCCTGACACTTGCGGGCTGCTGGGATCAAAATTTGCTGAAAGATATTTCTCTCGTGCTGACCGCAAGCCTTGATGTTGATCATGACGGTAAAAATAAAATCGGCATCACCTATCGGAAGGTTCAGTCCTCCCAGGCGGAACAGGAAACGGGCGGCTCATTCATTACGACGGTGCTCAGCGCTTCCGGGCATACCATCCGTGAAGCGCGGTTTCAATTGGATAAGCTTGTCGATCAGCGCATTGACACGTCCAAGCAAAGAGTCTTATTAATCGGTGAGAAAATGGCGGAAAAACCGCTTTTTCCTTATCTCGATGTCTTTTACAGAGATCCGAAAAGCCCGCTTCTCGCTCATCCGGCGGTTGTCAAAGACGGCGAGGCGATTGAAGTGCTGAAGCTGATCGTCCGGCAGAAATTGATCGTCAGCAAGTATTTAACGAATTTATTAACAAGCGCTAATGCGGAATCAAATATCAGCATGGAAAATTTGCAATCCATCCGTTCAAGCATGCTGACGGCTGATAAGGATTTCGCCCTTCCTTATTTATCGATTAACGGACAGACGATAAAGATAGAGGGTTCTGCCCTGTTCAGCGGCCAGCGGAAAGTGACTGAGGTGCTCGGTCAGGATTCAACCCTCCTGACCCTTTTAAGCGGGCAATTTAATAAATCGGCTAATATTAATCTGAAGCTGTGGGACAAATACAAAATGGATATTGAAAATTATCTTTCTCTCGGCATCACGGATGCCACGCGAAAGATTGTTTTTATAGATACAGATCCGCAGCATATAAAAGTGAAAATCCGTTTAAAACTGAATGCACGCGTCTTGGAATATCCAAAGGACAAGCTGAATTCTTATACGGCAATCGACCAAATGAACAAACAAGCATCAGCAAATTTGAACAGCCAGGCCAGATCGGTGATCAGCCATATTCAGGAGCACAACTCGGATATCCTCGGCATCGGCCGTAAATATCAAACCCATTATTATGAGCGGGGCAAGCGGCTCAATTGGCGTGAGGTCTATCCTTCCATCGAGATAATCCCTGATATCAAAGTGAATATCTCACAAATCGGCATCGTGAACTAAAAGAGACCCCGGTCTCTTTTTTTGTTGCCAACCGAAATGATTCGTGTTACTCTTTTTATGTAAACGGTTACATAAATGAAGGAGGAGTGTTTGTTGGCAACGATTAAAGATGTCGCAGGCGCTGCCGGCGTCTCTGTTGCCACGGTTTCGCGTGTCCTCAATGACAACGGCTACGTGCATGAAGATACACGAACGAAGGTCATGCTTGCCATGGAGAAGCTGAATTATTATCCTAATGAAGTTGCCCGCTCTCTTTATAAAAGAGAATCCAGACTGGTCGGGCTTTTGCTTCCGGATATTACGAATCCCTTTTTCCCTCAGCTTGCCCGCGGCGCTGAAGACGAGTTGCAGCGGGAAGGATACCGGCTGATCATTGGCAACAGCGATGAAGAATTGGAAAAAGAACTCGACTATCTGCAAACATTTAAACAAAATCAAGTTGCCGGTATTTTGGCGGCCACCCATTACCCCGACCTTCCCGAATACAGCGGCAGCCTTTACCCGGTCGTATTTCTGGACCGGACAAAAGAAGGCGCCCCATCCGTATTCAGTGACGGACGGGCAGGCGGAAAACGGGCGGCTGAGGAAATACTTCGCGGCAAAAGCAAAAGCATCACGCTTGTCAAAGGCCCAGTCCACCTTCCGACCGCTCAGGAACGTTTTAACGGCGCACTTGATGTGCTGCAAAAAGCGGGCGCGCAGTTCAATGTCATCTCCCCCGCTTCATTTTCCATCAAGGATGCCGCCATTTTAGCAGAAGAATTGTTTGCAGCATACCCGGAAACCGACGGAGTCATTGCCAGTAACGACATTGCGGCGGCTGCCGTCCTCCATGAGGCGCTGCGGCTCGGCAAAAAAGTTCCGGAGGAGATTCAGATCATCGGATACGACGATATTCCGCAGAGCAGGCTTTTGTTTCCGCCGCTTTCAACCATCCGCCAGCCTGCATATGAGATGGGAAAAAAAGCGGCAAACCTGCTGCTGCAATTGATAAAGAAAGAGCCGCCGAAAGAGACGGCCATTCAAATGCCCGTGACTTACATAAGAAGACAAACGACGAGAAAGGATGATCACCATGAGTGAAATTTGTGTTATCGGAAGCTGTTCTATGGATCTGGTCGTCACATCTGAACGGCGTCCGAAAGCCGGAGAAACCGTACTGGGTACAGACTTTCAAACTGTGCCCGGAGGAAAAGGCGCAAATCAGGCCGTAGCCGCTTCCCGCCTGGGCGCAAACGTATATATGGTAGGAAAAGCAGGCAATGACAGCTACGGAAAAGCGATTATTGAAAACCTGAAGGCAAACGGTGTCAATACGGACTATATGGAAACGGTTACACATAAAAAAAGCGGAACGGCTCATATTGTGCTCGCAGAAGGAGACAACAGCATCGTCGTCGTAAAAGGCGCAAACGATGACATCTCCCCCGATTATGCCAAAAGTGCGCTGGCAAAACTTCCCGGCATTGATATCGTGCTGATCCAGCAGGAGATTCCTGAAGAAACCGTTGAAGAAGTGTGCAGCTACTGCCGCGCGCAGCAAATTCCGGTTATCCTGAATCCCGCGCCGGCCCGGCCGCTGAAACAATCGACGATTGAGGATGCCGCATATCTTACGCCGAACGAACATGAAGCATCCATTTTATTTCCTGACCGGACGAAAGAAGAAGCGCTCGCCGGCTATCCCGGCAAACTGTTCATTACCGAAGGAAAACAAGGCGTACGCTACTCAGACGGCACCGCGGAACGGCTTGTTCCCGCCTTCCCTGCAGAAGCGGTCGACACGACGGGAGCCGGCGATACCTTTAATGCGGCACTTGCCGTCGCACTCGCGGAAGGACGGGACATTGAACAAGCGCTCCTGTTTGCCAACCGCGCCGCCTCCCTGTCCGTGCAGCACTTCGGCGCCCAAGGCGGGATGCCGGCCAGAAAAGAAGTTGAGGAGCTGCTGTCATGAAAAAACACGGAATGTTAAACAGCCACATTGCCAAAGTATTGGCCGATCTCGGGCATACAGACCTCATCGCAATCGGCGATGCGGGTCTCCCCGTCCCTGACGGTGTCCCTAAAATTGATTTGTCTTTAACGGCGGGCGTTCCCGCCTTTCGGGACGTAACCAGCCTGGTAGCCGGGGAGATGGCAGTCGAAAAGGTGATGGCCGCCTCTGAAATCAAAGACGCAAACCCTGAGAATGCAAGTTTCATAGAAAGCCATTTCTCAGCGCAGACGATCGAGTACATGTCCCACGAGGAATTCAAACGGCTCACACAGAAAGCAAAAGCCGTCATCCGAACGGGTGAAATGACACCATACGCCAACTGCATCCTGCAGGCGGGTGTGATTTTCTAGAAAGAAGGGATCCAGCATGCACATCGGCATGACAGACATTCATAAAGCATTCGGCAAAAACCAAGTGCTCTCCGGCGTCTCATTTGAGCTTCTGCCGGGAGAAATCCACGCTTTAATGGGAGAAAACGGAGCGGGCAAATCGACGTTAATGAATCTGCTCACCGGGCTCCACCGGCTCGACAAGGGAAACATTACGATAAACGGAACAAATATGAGCTTCTCCAATCCAAAGGAAGCTGAAAAGCACGGAATCGCCTTTATCCATCAGGAACTGAATATATGGCCGGACATGACGGTGCTTGAAAACCTTTTTATCGGCAAAGAGCTGACGACGGCGTTCGGCGTTTTGGAAACGAAGAAAATGAAAGCGCTAGCAAAATTACAGCTTGAAAAACTGGGAGTCTCTCTTCCTCTTGACCGGGAAGCCGGACAATGTTCCGTCGGACAGCAGCAGATGATTGAGATTGCCAAAGCGCTGATGACAAACGCCGAAGTCATTATTATGGACGAACCGACCGCGGCGCTGACCGAACGGGAAATCAGCAAACTGTTTGATGTGATGACGGCGTTAAAGCGGGACGGCGTATCCATCGTCTATATTTCGCACCGAATGGAAGAGATATTTTCGATTTGCGACCGGATCACCATTATGCGGGACGGCCTCACTGTGGATACGGCGCATATTAAAGATACTAATTTTGATGAAGTGGTCAAAAAAATGGTCGGGCGGGAGCTGACCGATCGGTATCCGACTCGCACACCGTCACTCGGCGATAAGGTGCTCGAAGTGAAAAACGCCTCAAAAAAAGGAAGCTTTTCACAGATCAGTTTCCATGTGAGCGCCGGAGAAATCCTCGGCGTTTCCGGCTTAATGGGTGCCGGACGGACAGAAATCATGAGGGCGCTGTTCGGAATTGACCGGCTCGATTCCGGAGAGATCTGGATTTCCGGCCGAAAAACCCGCATTCGGGGTCCGTACGATGCCATCCGCAAGGGACTCGGCCTGATTACGGAGAACCGCAAAGATGAAGGGCTGCTGCTGGATACGTCCATTCGTGAAAATATCTCATTGCCGAACCTGACCAGCTTCTCTCCGAGAGGCATCATTGACCGAAAACGCGAGGCGGAGTTCGTTGAGCTGCTCATCAAGCGTCTGACCATTAAGACCGCATCTCCGGAAACCGCCGCCCGGCATTTATCAGGAGGAAATCAGCAAAAAGTCGTCATCGCCAAATGGATCGGAATCGGCCCGAAAGTTCTCATCCTTGATGAACCGACTAGAGGCGTCGACGTAGGCGCGAAAAGGGAAATCTATACATTAATGAATGAACTGACCGATCGCGGAGTCGCCATCATCATGGTGTCTTCCGAGCTGCCGGAAATTCTCGGCATGAGTGACAGAATCATCGTCGTCCACGAAGGGCGCATCAGCGGAGAAATCAATGCGGCCGGCGCAACACAAGAACACATCATGACACTTGCCACGGGAGGGCAGCAGAATGAAAACTGAACCAATGACATCAACTGAACAAAAGCGATTTTCCATTCATACCTTTACGCAAAAACTCGGTCCGTTTCTCGGCTTACTGATTCTTGTGCTGATCGTTTCCGTTTTAAACCCGAGTTTTCTTGAACCCCTCAATATTCTCAACCTTCTTCGGCAGGTTGCGATTAACGCTCTGATTGCTTTCGGAATGACGTTTGTCATTTTAACGGGAGGCATTGATCTCTCTGTCGGAGCCATCCTCGCCTTATCGAGCGCATTGGTCGCAGGTATGATGGTATCAGGCATCGACCCGATCTTAGCCGTCATCATCGGCTGCGTGATCGGCGCCGTACTCGGCATGATAAACGGATTATTAATCACAAAAGGAAAAATGGCGCCTTTCATCGCCACTTTGGCGACAATGACCGTCTTTCGCGGACTGACCCTCGTCTATACGGACGGAAATCCGATTACGGGGCTCGGTTCAAATTACGCATTTCAATTATTCGGGCGCGGTTATTTTCTCGGAATTCCCGTACCTGCCATTACGATGCTGATTGCATTTGCGGCCCTGTGGGTTCTTCTGCACAAAACACCGTTCGGCCGCCGGACATACGCCATCGGCGGCAATGAGAAAGCGGCGCTGATATCGGGAATCAAAGTGCCCCGCATCAAGATCATGATCTATTCTCTGACAGGTTTATTATCGGCGCTGGCGGGAGCGATTCTGACATCACGCTTAAATTCCGCACAGCCGACGGCCGGGGAATCATACGAGCTGGACGCCATCGCGGCGGTCGTTCTCGGCGGAACGAGCCTGTCCGGCGGTCGAGGGCGCATCATCGGTACGCTGATCGGGGTTTTGATTATCGGTACGCTGAACAACGGCTTGAACCTTCTCGGCGTATCATCTTTTTATCAGCTCGTCGTCAAAGGAATCGTCATTTTAATCGCGGTGCTGCTGGACCGCAAAAAATCGGCATAGTAGGAGGACCATTATGAAGAAAGCCATCATCACGATCGCGGTATTATCACTGTTTTTGCTGTCCGCCTGTTCACTTGAACCGCCGCAATGGGCAAAACCGTCAAACACAAAACATAAAAAAGAATTCACTATCGGGCTATCCGTCTCCACATTGAACAATCCGTTCTTCGTTTCATTAAAAGAAGGCGTTGTAAAGGAAGCCAAAAAACGGGGCATGAAGGTCATTATTGTCGATGCTCAAAATGATTCATCTAAACAGTCAAATGACGTTGAAGATTTGATCCAGCAGGGAGTCGATGCGCTGCTGATCAATCCGACCGATTCATCAGCGATTTCAACAGCCGTCGAATCGGCAAATTCCCTCGGCATTCCCGTCATTGCGCTTGATCGTTCAGCCGAACACGGCAAAGTCGAAACGCTTGTCGCCTCTGACAATGTCAAAGGAGGAGAAATGGCGGCCGACTACCTCGCCGATCAGCTCGGAAAAGGCGCCAAAGTGGCTGAATTGCAAGGGGTGCCGGGCGCATCCGCGACACGGGAACGCGGAACGGGCTTTCATCATATTGCCGACAAAAAGCTGGATGTCGTAACAAAGCAAGCGGCAGATTTTGACCGTACAAAAGGATTGACCGTCATGGAAAACCTTCTGCAGGGACATCCGGATATCAAAGCCGTGTTCGCCCATAATGATGAAATGGCACTCGGGGCGCTCGAAGCGATTAACAGCTCGGGCAAACACATTTTGGTCGTCGGTTTCGACGGAAATAAAGATGCGATTTCTTCCATTAAAAACGGAAAGCTGACAGCCACGGTCGCCCAGCAGCCGGAGCTGATCGGAAAACTGGCGGCCGAAGCGGCGGAGCAGGTGCTCAAAGGAGAAAAAGTCAAAAAAACCATTTCCGCTCCATTGAAACTTCAAACACAAAAATAACCGGCCGATGTTTAGACTTCCGGTAAAACGTGAAAGGATGAAGTAAAAGGAGAGATACAGATGAAGAAAACAGCCAAAGCGGCATCCATTCTGACCCTTGCAGCGGGAATAACAGCGGCTTCAGCTGCCGGAATAACGCCTCTTCCCGAGACACACGCGCAAGAAGCGGTCAAAATTGACGATCTGTACAGCTACCCGCTTGACTCTTATCTCGTTTCCGCGGAAGCATTGAACGTCAGAACAAAAGCATCAGCAGCCAGTCCGAGAGCTGATACCCTTCATTTAGGCGACAGCTTAAAGATCGTTTCATTCCAGAACGCTGACTGGGCAAAAGTACATTATAAAAACGGAAAAACAGGATTTGTATCTACTCATTATATTGTTAAAGAAGCAACAACCGTAAAAACAACGGCAAAAACAAAAGTATATACAGACAAACAAGCGGTCAAAGCTTCCCTTGCTAAAAACACGAGCGTTTCTTTCCTCGGATGGAAAAAGACAGCCGGCGGCGGCATTGACTTCGGCTGGGCGCTTGTCGATTACGGGGGCGCAACGGGATATATCAGCACAAAAGATCTGCAAAAACTGACATAATATCAAAACGGATTTCGCAAATTCAGCGCGAAATCCGTTTTTTCTTTCTTGAGCAGTCAGAAACGTCTAAGGTTCGAAATATTTCTCAGGAAATATTGTCGGATGAAGATGAATGCATACGACTCTAAAATGGCTTCTTTATGTAATCCGCCAGGCGTTTGGCATTGTCACGGATAGCCGCAGCATCGGCGCTGCTAACCCCGTACATCGCGAAAGCAGGCAAATAGGTCATACCCGTAAAATTAGCCATTGCCTGAAACGGCCTTAAGAGCTCGCTCAGTGAAAAATGGTTAGACCCGCCTGCCTGATATGCATCCTCTCCGGCACCTACGGAAACAGCCAGCAGCAATTCTTTGCCGTGCAGCGCCTTTCCTTTGGAGCCGTAAGCCCAGCCATACGCCAGCACATGATCCATCCATGTTTTTAAAAGTGGAGGCGCACTGTACCAATACAGCGGGAATTGAAATACGATCCGGTCATACTGTTCACACAGCTGCCGTTCCTTTTCCGCATCTATTTTCCCGTCCGGATATTCTTTATAAAGCTCACGGACCGTGATTTCATCATGATTTTTTAATTCTTCTGTCCACGCCTTATTGACCGCTGAGTTGTTCATGTCAGGATGAACCGCTAATACCAATACTTTCACAGCTACCACACCTTTCCCTTTTGACTGTATTTTACCTAATCTTTGCCGGTTCAGCCAAATAAAAAGAAAGCCCCCGAGAAAAATGGGGCTTTCTTTTTTAATTTATTCCGGGCTTCCTTCGGTTGTTTCGATATCCTTCGCAAAATTCGGATTATCTAAATTTGCGTTGAAAAAGTCCGCCGTATTCGGAAGCTTGAGGTTCATATTCATTTTTTGAGAAATGGTCACTTTACAATCTTTAATGACATAGTCAAATACGTGTCCGCCGGAATTGCGTCCTTCATCAATGAAGTGCAGGTGATATCCGGAAACAGCGATGCCGTTTGCGTACCCCGGCGTCCAGAAGCCGGCGATTGTACCCTGAATGTCGTCAAAGTTGAACACAGGCTGTGTTTTCACCGCTTCGATCATCGGAACGTACGGTTTCTCCTGGCGTTCTACCGTTCTTGTCTGCACCTTTTTAAATACGCCGTCTAAACGGATCGCATAAAATAAGTTTTTACTAGGCAGAAGGCTGGCGATTTCCTGCTCGAATTCTTCACGGGTCATTTCGCCGTCGATCGTATGCGTCATATCAGGCGTGAAAAATGTGAATGAGCAGAATGGTGACAGGTCTCCGCCTTTAACAGGCGTAGCCGTTCCGTCGCCGCGCAGACGGTAAAATTCTCCGTCAAATCCGATTAATTCGCCGTCCAATTTGTTGAACGTGCCGATTCCGAAATCACCGAACTTCGGAATGTCAGCCATATCAAAATCTCCGTCATATACTCCGTCCAGCAGAGATGTCATTGTTGATACTTGATAGATCTGATCCTCAGGTGAGCCTTTTTCTCCGCGGCTCATCATATGGATGTCGCTTGCGTTTTTCATATTCCCTTCACTCCTTTTAAATTGGGCTGTTTTAGAAAACAGGTCATGGTGCGCAGAGTGCTAGAGAGCTTTTGCTTTCATTTTTTCTTTGAATTGCTTCGGAAGCATGTCGCTTGATAAATGGACATTGTCACTGTAATCGACAGGAATGTCAATGATGACAGGGCCTTCTGTGTTCAAGCCTTTTTGCAGCACGTCTGCCAGCTGTTCCGGTGACTCAACGCGCAAGCCGGTGGCGCCGAAGCTTTCTGCATATTTTACGATGTCAATGTTTCCGAAATCTACGCATGATGTACGGTTATATTTTTTCATTTGCTGGAATGCGACCATATCATATGTGCTGTCATTCCATACAAGGTGAACGATCGGCGCTTTTAAGCGGACTGCCGTTTCCAATTCCATTGCAGAGAACAGGAATCCTCCGTCTCCTGAAACGGATACGACTTTTTCACCCGGATTCACCAATGTGGCGGCAATCGCCCAAGGAAGCGCTACACCCAATGTCTGCATGCCGTTGCTGATCAACAGTTTCAGAGGCTCATAAGCGCGGAAGTAGCGGGACATCCAGATCGCGTGAGAACCGATATCGCAAGTGACGGTTACGTCGTCATCAATTGCATTGCGCAGTCCTTGGACGATTTGCAGAGGATGCACTCTGTCGGATTTATGGTCGCTTGGCGCCTTCTCGCTGTCTGTGAGCATCTGTTTTAATTCGCTCAGCACTTCTTGTTCACGGCTGCCCATATCAAATGTCACAGCGTCGTGTTCAATTTGTTTAACCGTAGCGGCGATATCGCCTAATAATTCTAATTCCGGCTGATAGGCATGATCAATATCGGCCTGGATTTCGTCAAGATGGATAATAGCACGGTCACCGTTTACGTTCCAGAACTTCGGATCGTATTCAATCGGATCATAACCGATCGTTAATACGACATCCGCCTGTTCAAGCAGAAGATCGCCCGGCTGGTTGCGGAACAGTCCGATCCGGCCGAAATATTGGTCTTCCAGCTCTCTGGACAATGTGCCGGCCCCTTGGTACGTTTCTACGAAAGGCAGTTTTGTTTTGGCAAGCAGTTTGCGGATTTGTTTTACCGCTTCCGGTCTTCCGCCTTTCATGCCGACTAACAGAACGGGAAGTTTCGCCGTCTGGATTTTCGCGATAGCCGCGCTGACCGCTTCTTCCGGTGCAGGGCCTTGTTTCGGCGCCGGCACGCTGCGTACGTTTTTCACTTTTGTGATTTCATTCACAACATCCTGCGGAAAGCTCACGAAAGCCGCGCCTGCCTGACCTGCTGACGCTGCCCTGAAGGCGTTTGTTACCGCTTCTGGTATATTCCCTGTTTCCTGTACTTCTACACTGTATTTTGTAATCGGCTGAAATAGCGCCGCATTGTCCAATGATTGGTGTGTCCGTTTTAAACGGTCGGCGCGAATTACGTTACCCGCCAGCGCCACTACCGGATCACCTTCTGTATTAGCCGTTAACAAGCCGGTCGCCAAGTTGGATGCCCCCGGGCCTGAAGTAACGAGACAAACGCCTGGTTTTCCAGTCAGTCTTCCGACAGCCGCAGCCATAAATGCAGCGTTCTGTTCGTGACGGCATAAAACCAGTTCAGGTCCTTTATCTTTTAACGCATCAAATACTGCATCAATTTTTGCACCCGGAATGCCAAAAACATGTGTGACACCTTGCTCCACTAAGCAATCAACAACAAGCTCCGCCCCCCGATTTTTTCCAGAGGTTTTTAGTTCATTTGTTGCTTTTGCCAACACCCTCACTCCTTATTATGCATATTAAATATAAAATTTTAAGTAATTTGTGATATTATTCACTATACACTCTTTGGAAATTGACCTCCAATATCAATTCGCCGTATGATTAATATGTTTCACGAATAATTAACAAAGAGAAAGGAATGGATAAGGATGGAGCTTCGCCATCTTCAATACTTTATTGCCGTTGCCGAAGAACTTCATTTCGGCAAAGCTGCGCTTCGGTTAAATATGACACAGCCGCCTCTCAGCCAGCAGATCAAACAGCTTGAGAAGGAAGTCGGCGTGACCTTATTAAAGCGCACGAAACGGGTTGTAGAGCTTTCAGCTGCCGGAGAAAGTTTTTTAAAACACAGCAGAAACGCGATCGAAGAAATAGACAAAGCGATTGAAATGGCGCAGAGAACGGCGCGGGGAGAGCTCGGCCGCCTTGTCGTCGGTTTTGTCGGCTCGGCCACATATGAATTTCTGCCGCCGATCATTCGGGAATTCCGCGAAAAATTCCCCTCCGTCAAGCTTGATCTGCGTGAAATTTCTTCTTTCAGACAGCAGGAAGAACTTCTGAAGGGGAACATTGATATCGGCATCCTTCATCCGCCTTTACAGCATTCCGCGTTACATATGGAAAAGGTGCAGAGCAGCCCGTGCATTCTGGCTTTGCCGAAGCAGCACCCGCTTACCGCTAAACAGACAATCGACATTCAGGATTTAAAAAATGAACCGATTATCACACTGTCGAAAGAAACATGGCCGACTTTATACCTAGAGTTTGTAAACTACTGCGAGCAGGCGGGCTTCAAACCGAAAATCGTTCAGGAAGCGACGGAGTATCAAATGGTGATCGGATTGGTTAGTGCCGGCATCGGTGTAACCTTCGTGCCTTCTTCTGCTAAAAAGCTGTTTAATCTCGAAGTCGCCTACCGCGGCATTAATCAGGTGCAGCTCACGGCCGAATGGGTCATTGCCTACCGCAAGGATAATCAAAATCCGATTCTGAAACATTTTCTGGATATTATGAATAAACGCCAGGCTTTATTGCAGGCGGATAAGGAAAATGCATAAAAAAGAGGGCCGCCGAAAGCAGCCTCTTTTTTTGTGCTTTTATGGATTTTTACTAAATTGGTAGAAACGCTCAGTACACCTTACGACCTGTACCCGTATACATACAGTACAACTGATCAGGAGGGATAAAAATAACGGGGCGGCAATGACCCATCTAAAAGGAGGCAGAACACATTACACATATTACCGTCATTTTGACCCTGATTTCTTTCTTTGTGACCATTATTTTTATATTTTGGAGACCCGGGGGATTAAATGAAGCCGTTCCGGCGTCGCTGGGCGCCATTCTCGTTTTGTTATGCGGAACCGTTTCCTTTCATGATTTGGGGGATATAGGGTCAAAAGTCACCGGAGCATCAATAACCATTATCTCCACAATGATTATGGCAATCGCGCTGGAAAGCTTCGGTTTTTTTAACTGGGCGGCGGCCAAACTGCTTCACCGCGCCAAGGGATCGGGCATCCGGCTTTTTTGGCTGACCAACCTGCTCTGTTTTTCAATGACGCTCTTTCTGAATAATGACGGCAGCGTCTTAATCACCACTCCTATTTTACTATTGGTCTTACAATATCTCGGACTTAAAAGACATCAGAAAACACCGTATTTAATAAGCGGCGTATTAATTGCGACAGCCGCAAGCACCCCGATCGGCGTCAGTAATATCGTCAATTTAATTTCTCTCAAAATGATAGGCATGGACCTTTATTTGTACACCAATATGATGTTTATCCCCGGCACGCTGGGACTGGTGTTTATGGCCTTTCTGCTGTTTGCCGTTTTTTACCGCCGTTTGCCGAAACAGCTCCCCGATATTCCGGTTCATTTTGACTCGCTGGAACACAAACGATATCATCCGCTTCAGCCTCCGCCAGACCCGACCCAAAACAGCCGTACGAACATCATGTTTTGTGTTTTGGCATTTGTATTGTTCGTCCGGATCAGTCTGTTTGCAGCTTCTTACAACGGCATATCCGTTTCGCTCGTGGCTGTCATCAGTTCAGTCATCCTGCTTGGCTGGAGATGGTTTTATTTAAAAATCGGACCGGCAGATTTATTAAGGAAAGCGCCTTGGCATATCTTTATTTTTGCCTTCACGATGTACATTATCATCTACGGACTGCATAATATCGGACTGACGGCGCTGCTTGTTCAGTCTATTGAGCCTTATGTCTCACAAAGCATTGCCCACGCTGCATCTATTATGGGCATTGCTACATCCGTCCTCTCTAATTTGTTCAATAACCATCCCGCCTTAATGATCAGCACTTTGACCTTAACTGAAATGTCCATCGACCCATTAACCGTAAAAATCATTTATCTGGCTAATATTATCGGCAGTGATATCGGATCATTGCTTCTGCCGATCGGGACATTAGCCACGCTGATCTGGATGCATATCATCAGACAGCACGGCGAAAAAGTTTCTTGGTCAGAATATATCAAAACGACCATTATCGTTGTCCCTCTCACTGTCGTGTTTACCATTACCGTTTTATATGTTTGGATCAGTTGGATTTACCTTTAGCTCCCATGAAAAAAAACTGCCTGCTGTATAAGAGAGGCAGTTTTATCATTTATGGCAGGTGCATGGTTTTTAAATGATTCAATTTCCAAAAAACAGTATCGCCGTCTGCATTGGTCAATTCAAGAATATTATCTGAGACATCCTGCAACAGCCCCACTTTATTCGGTATATCTCCTAAATCCAGAATAATCAGCTTCCCGATATATCTTTTTAATTGTTCCTCAAAATTCCGGACAAGGGGCACATTAGCGGGAACAACCGGCAGCTCTGAACTGTTTAATGTATACGGCGTCTGCTCATCGGAATAGGGTGTCAGCCATTTCAAATGATGCATCGAGATGAAAAGAGTCTTATAAACCGGAGAGAAGAAAACAAAATAATCATTTAAAACACTTGTCACATACCCATGAATGGAACGGTCTCCCGTAACAAATATTTCTGTGAATCTGCCTTTTATATGCTGGAGGGTATTCCGGTAAGAAAAGGAATGTTCCTGTTTTTCGGGATGCGGACTTTTTTTTCTTGCGTACGGTTCTTTATTCTCTTCGTCCGGGAGCGTCAATGTCATCCTCTGAAGATGCAGCAGCGGAATATAAAGAAACGTCCGGCCGTCATGAATCACAATGATATCCTGACCGATATCCAAAAGAGTTCCTGAAAAAGTCGTATTCCCCGATATCTCAATATCGACTTGTTTATCCAGAAATCTGCTTAATCCAGCCATTTCATTCCCCCCTCTCCCGCGTTTACGGACAATCTTTCCAATCATTTACGGCCGCGTTTCCACCGATAATCTATTGTCCTTAATACAGTGGCGTAGCTATAAGAGTTCTCTTCCTCCCGTTTTGAAGATCGAACGGATCTTGATGATCTTTTCGACTTTTTGGAGGAAGTACGCTGCTCTTCGCGTGATTCTTCTTCATGCGGCTTTTCTTCTTCGGCGCTCTCTTTCTCACCTTTATTCTCGTCGTCTTTATTCTCCTCTTTTTTAGCTGCTCCTTTTGCCCCTTCGCTGATGCTCTTGATATGAAAAGGATAGATCCGCAGCACTTCTTTATCTTTCACAAGAGTGTAGTGGCCGTCGGAATTATCCACAAGTATACCTTCAACTGCTTCAGGACCTCCGCGGTTGATGGATACCCATTTGTGGATCAGGCGTTTAAATATGCCGTGAAAATCATCAGCCATTTCAAATTCCGGGCGCTCCTCCTCTTGGCCGTCCTCTTCTTGTTCCGCGCTGATGCTTTTGACATGGTCGGCGTTAAAATATACAATTCCGTCATCTTCCGTTTCCAGCACGAGAAAATCATCCCCTGTTTCGTGTAGCTTTCCTCTTTTCGATTCCGGACCTCCCTGATTCAATTGCACCGTGCGATTGGTCATCCGGCTGATCAGGTCTTGAAAATCATCAGCTTTTTCACATTCTGCCGCTTCGGCCGGCGATACGGTTTCACTCGTATTTTCCGTCACACTTTTCACATGTTTCCATTGATAATAAACGATTTTATTATCAACCTGAAGAGCGATATAATCCGATTGAATGTCTGCTAATCTCCCTGTCTTGGACTCCGGGCCTCCCCGGTAGACAGTAATTACTTTTCCTTCCATCGCATGCAAAAAGTTGTCATCAGACCGCTGCCGCTTCGTATTGCGTTTCATCTATTGTCCTCCTAGTCATTTTTCTCATAATGTAAAAAGCATAATGCATATATACGTATCACGATTATTTTCGGGAACTGATTCACCAGCCTATTTGTAAAAAATCTTTCTTCATCTCCAAATCAGATATTCCACCGCTCTAACTCACTGCTGATGAAGGCGGACCGCTCCTTAATGTATTCGCAAATCACTTCAGGCTCCCGGTCAAAGCAATCAATCTCTTCTTTCTTATATGGATCCTTCGCGACATGCGGCCTGATCTGCTCATACAGTGACATGACCTTCGGCTTCATATGTTCAATGGTAAACCGGGTCTGAAGCGTCTCTTCCAAAAGCCGTTTGTACGCTTTGCGGAAATACGGTTCATCCAGAAGCCTTGCAGTCAAGGTATTAAACCCTTGTATTCTGACATAATCGGCCTCCATCCGATCACCGTGAATGTCTCTTCCCCACGTCGCATCGTAATCCCACGGAATGACTTCAAAAAGTCCCGTTTCATGATTCCGGTACAAAGCGTAATTATGAACAAATCCATCGTAGTTTGAGGTAAACACGATGCCCGCAAGCCACCGCAAATACTTATCGGCGTCCAAGTGTTTGACGATCTCCCCCTTGAACTCTGACTTCGGCACGGTATTAATTTTATAGATCATATCCTGCAAGTATAAATCGTCTTCTTTCGTTCCCGTTTTCTTTTCATAACCAAGTTCGAGCGATGTTTTCGTATCCCGCTCCAGATCACTGACGAGGGAGAAATTGGCGTCGTCATCAACCGCGTAAAAAACAGCGCCGTCCGCCAAATTCCGTTTCGCCAGAAAATATTCATCCACTGACTCCAGCTCAAGATACACCCCCTCATGTCTGCCATTGATTTGCAGGGTTACGAAATTCGCCTTTGGTGACAGCGTCCCAAGCTCCGCGAAGAAATCGAGAGACAGTTTATTCCGCATCATCGACGGATCTTTGTATTCAGCGTTTAAATGTATCTCTTTCGCCCTGCGAAATGTTTTCGGCGAATAAAAAGCGATGTGATACGATTTTTTCTTGAAATCTCTTATATGAGAGCCGCGGTACGCCAGATCAATGTCAAGCCGTTTTTGATTCACTCTCAGCACCGCGGGCACCGGATCCTCATCCCAAATGTCTTTTTTCAGCTCCATTAAGTCTTTCGGGTGAATAAACAGCTGGTATAGAGGCAATGTTGATTGGTCTTTCATCGGTAAACCTCCCTGTATTAATTTAGGCTGTGCTTTTTATATAAAACTCAGCGAATCACACATACACTTTTTTCATTCATGCGTACTATGTGGTAGTAAGGATCGCATCCTTAAAACATATATCATGAGGAGGTTTCAAAATGGGCCACTATTCCCATTCTGATATCGAAGAAGCAGTAAAGTCCGCAAGCACCGAGGGATTGGAAGATTATTTGTACCAAGAACCAAAAAGCAGTAAGAAGAGAAAATCTCGCAAGCATAAAAAATCCCGTTCTCACAAAAAATCTCGCAGCCATAAAAAATCCCGCTCTCACAAAAAATCTCGCAGCCATAAAAAATCGTGCCGCTCTCACAAAAAATCTCGCAGCCATAAAAAATCCCGTTCTCACAAAAAATCTCGCAGCCATAAAAAATCCCGTTCTCACAAAAAATCTCGCAGCCATAAAAAATCCCGCTCTCACAAAAAATCTCGCAGCCGTAAAAAATCATGCCGGTCTCACAAAAAATCTCGCAGCCACAAAAAATCATGCCGCCGCAAGAAAAAACGCACGCAGAAAAAAACTTATCGTCCTCATAAAAAAGACCCTTGCAAAAAAGACGATTACTGCAGCAAAACAGAGTACTGGAAAGACGGGAACATCTGGGTTGTAAAGAAAAACTACAAGTAACACCATTCGTAAATAGGCTGCCGGCTAAACGGAAGCCTTTTTCCTCAATCAGATATATGCCACGTGATAAGATATGCAGCCGGTTTTCTTTTGTTGTGTTTCCGAATTTTCTTTCTGTATAATCAGGTCATACGATAAAGAAAGGCGGCCGAAATCATGCATATCTTACGAGCAGACGAACTGAACGCAAAAGACACTTACAAATTGCTTTCGGGCACAGTTGTTCCCCGGCCGATCGCATTTGTCACTACGCGGTCATCCATCAACGGCGCCGTAAACGCGGCGCCCTTCAGTTTCTATAACGTTGTCTCCGCAGAACCGCCGCTTCTGGCCATCTCAGTCAGCCGCGCGGACGGTCGGCAGAAAGACACCGCGAGAAACGCAATCGCTCATCGGGAATTCGTGGTGCACGTCAGTGATGAGTCCATTATTGAAGACATTAACAAAACGGCGGCAAGGCTTGATCCTGATGTCAGTGAACTTGGCATGACAGACTTTTCTGTGACAGACAGCGCTTGCATCAGCGTTCCCGGTATAAAAGAAGCAAAAGTGAGGTTTGAATGTATACTCGAACGCCATCTTCCGTTCCAAAATGACAGCGGAGAAACGACGACAGACCTCATCATCGGCAGAGTCGTTTGTTTTCATTTGAATGACCAAGTATATGACGCCGATAAAGGCTACATACGGACAGATGAGCTGAAGCCTGCGGCAAGGCTCGCGGGGAACGAATACGCCAGACTCGGGAAGACATATACACTTGTACGCCCGACCTGAAGCAGGAACCATTATAATAGAAGAAACTAGTCAAAAAGACCCCTTTCGTAAGGGGTCTTTTTTGAGTCTTTTACCATGTAACTCAGCCTAATGTCTTATAGAATGCCGAAACTTACAAGGCCCTCACCCGTATGAAACGAGTGACACATTTTTAGGAGGCAGACGATGGATTTCATTCAGTTACTGGTTTTTTCAGCCGTATTTATTTTGCTCAGCCTTATGTTTCAAGTATTTGCCGTCAAAGTTCTCAATTTGCCAAAGCCTGTTAAAAAGCAGAAGCCGATAAACGGCACACATCGATTAATCGAAATCACACTGCTTATTACGGGCATCGCAGCGGTGACTTTTTTCAATGAAATGTACGTATTTGCGGGAGTTGTTTTCATGCTATTTTTCTGCAGCGGGTTAATGGAATGGCGGCACCGGTGGGAGGAAAAGCAATATGTGTACGATTCGTTTTACGCGGGTCTTTCTGCCGCGCTTGGCGTGCTTATTTTTTTCATCAGTTAGCGTAGCTCTATACTCCTGCGGCCGCTCCGTCGCCGCGCGGGTCGGCCCCGCCTTGGAGAAAGCCTTCTTCATCAATGACGATCGCTGCCGCATGGCCCATAAGCCCGTCAAAATCACCAACGGTCTCGACGCGGTGGCCGCTCTGCCTTAGGGCTTCTCTCGTTTCAGGGCTGATTCTGCTTTCAACCCTCAGCCCTTCATACTCCTCTCCCCATGTCCGTCCCCAGACCCAGCGCGGCTCATTGATCGCCTGCTGGGGGTCCATTTTGTAATCAATGATGCGCGTAATCATCGCTGTCTGAGTTTGCGGCTGGCCTTCTCCTCCCTGGGTTCCATACAGGATGTGAGGCTTTCCTTCTTTACAGGTCATCGCCGGCATGAGGGTGTGGAACGTCCGCTTGCAGGGTTCAAGTGTATTGACATGGGATCCGTCCAGCGAAAAAAATGACCCGCGGTTTTGCAGCAGAATGCCCGTCTCCCCCGCTGTAACGGCAGATCCGAACTCGAAATAGAGGCTCTGAATAAAGGAAACGGCATTTCCTTCCGCATCGGCGACGGCGGCATAAGCTGTGTCGCTTCCGACCGGCCGGCTTACCGCCGGCGCAGCCACGTTACCGATTTCTTCCGCGAGCTGCTTTGCATACCGTTTATCAAGCAGCCGATCCAGCGGAATATAAGAAAATGCCGGATCAGTCAGCACTTCATTCCGGTGCTGAAAACTCTTCTTCAGCGCCTCGATGAGCAGATGATAATACTCAAAGGAACCGTGTTCGATCTGAGAAAAATCATAGTTTTCCAATATATTGAGCGTCATTAAGCCTGTAAAGCCCTGTGAATTCGGCGGAGCCTGATAGATTTTGCACCCGCGGTAATCGGAGGATACCGGGTTCGTCCACTCGCCGCGGTGGGCTTTAAAGTCATCAAGTGTCAGACGGCTGCCGTTGTTTTGCAGAAAGGATGTGATGCGTTGAGCGAGGTCTCCTTCATAAAAAGCGCTTCTGCCTTTCTGGGCAAGCTGCTCCAAGCTGGCCGCCAGATCCTTTTGGACAAACCGTTCACCGGGCATGGGCGCTTTTTTGTTTCTCGTAAAAATGGCCGAGGTGTAAGGCATCGAGGCTAAAAGAGCGAGATTGCGTTCTGTGTGGGCGCACTGGTCGGCGGACACTGGAAATCCGTTTGCCGCATAATCAAGAGCTGGCTTCAGCACCTCAGCGAGAGAAAGACGCCCGTACGCCGAAAGCACGGCATCCCAGCTGTCCGCCATTCCCGGAACGGTAATGGCGCTTTCTGTCCCGCGCAGAGGGATCGCTTCTCTGCCCCGATACAAGTCTCTCGTCACATGCTTCCCTGAACGGCCGCTCCCGTTATAAGCTTTGATTCGTCCCGTTTCTTTATGGTAAGTGAGCCAAAATGAATCCCCGCCAAGACCCGTCATATGCGGATACACGACTGCCAGACAGGCGCTGACCGCCACTGCCGCGTCAAACGCGTTTCCGCCCTTTTCCAGAATGCCGGCCCCCGCCTGAGAAGCGAGATAATGCGGACTGACGACCATTTGTTTCGTTCCGATGGTTGAAGTATTCATGGCAAGCCCCTTTACAAATTTTCTCAATTATAAAAAGCGGCTTCGCGGCCATCCACATTCCTGAAAGAAAATCTCACACACTATTTACTTTTCGATAAGAAATAATTCTAAGTCATTACGTATCGAAAACAATACAAATTTTCTTCCTTCATACCGTAACGTTTCATGATACAATAATGTCTACCAAATGAAGGAAGGTGAAGCGGGTTGGAACATGAATACAGCATTCCGAATCTTGTCCTTGATGAAACGGATAAACAGATTCTTTCGATTTTGCACGAGGAAGGGAGGATTTCCTATACAGACGTAGGAAAGCGGGTTAACCTGTCGCGAGTGGCGGTTCAGCACCGCATTCAGCATTTACTGGATGCCGGTGTGATTGAAAAATTCACCGCTGTCATCAACCCGGCGAAAATCGGCCGCCATGTGTCCGTGTTTTTTAATGTGGAGGTGGAGCCGCAGTATTTGGAGGAAACCGCATTAAAGCTTGAAAAGGAGCCGGCCGTGACAAGCCTTTATCATATGACCGGACCGAGCAAGCTGCATATGCACGGCATTTTCGCAAATGATCAGGAGATGGAAGAGTTTTTGACAAAACGGCTCTATACGCAAAAAGGCGTCGTCAGCGTCGACTGCCAAATGCTGATTAAACGGTATAAAAGCAGAACGGGCATGAAGCTGTAAGGAGGACATAGCCATGAAACATCCCTATTGGGACATTACGGCGGCGATGGTCCGAACGGGCATTCTCGGATTCGGGGGCGGCCCGTCGGTGATCCCGCTCATCCGCCATGAAGCCGTCAATAAATACAAATGGATAGATGATGATGAATTCGGAGAAATATTAGCGATCGCTAATGCGCTTCCCGGACCGATTGCCACAAAAATGGCTGCGTATCTGGGCTTCAAGCTGAAAGGCACGTTAGGCGCAATCTTGGCAACCCTCGCCCACATTCTGCCTACATGTCTTGCTATGGTAGGCTTGTTTGCGGCTGTCAATGTCTTAAGCCACTCAGCAATTGTTGCCGGCATGATTGGCGCCGTCACCCCGGTGATCGCCGTCATGCTCGGCATCATGGCGTACGAGTTTGGCCAAAAAGCGCTAAAAGGTTTCGGCTGGGTCACGGGCATTCTGTTTTTTATCATCGCTTTTATCGGCCTGCAAACGTTACAGATCAATCCCGGCTTTGTCATTATCATTTTCTTAGCGTACGGTGCGTTTCATTTTAAATTAAAGGACAAAATCACAAATAAACGTTCAAAAGATAAAGGAATGTCTGCCTCATGATCATGATTTATGTATTTATGGCGTTTTTTGCCGCAAACGTACTCGGATATGGAGGCGGACCGGCGTCGATCCCGCTGATGTTTGAAGAAGTCGTCAACAGATACAGCTGGCTCTCAAACGATCAATTCTCAAATATGCTCGCGCTTGCGAACGCATTGCCGGGCCCGATCGCCACCAAAATCGCCGCGTATGTCGGCTACAGCGCAGGCGGGTGGCCCGGGTTCCTGATTGCGCTGATCGCCACCGTCGTACCGTCGGCGCTCGCATTGATCGTCCTCTTGCGCATCATTCAGCGCTTCCGCCAATCTCCCGTCATCAAAGGTATGACGCTGTCCGTCCAGCCTGTCATCGCCGTCATGATGCTCATTCTTACCTGGCAAATCGGCGCAGACGGCATCAAAGCGATCGGCTGGGTTCAAGCGATAATGATTGCGGGGATTTCCCTCCTTGCCTTGACAAAATTCAAGATGCATCCGGCCTTCCTGATTATCGCGGCGTTTTTGTATGGAGGTCTTGTGGTTCCTCATTTATAAAGAAAAGCACCTGGACAGGTGCTTTTTTATTTTGGCCCAGAAATATCATTTGATATGACAACTGTTTCTTCGCCTGCATCACTCTTGATGATTTGCTTAACTTGCAGCGTTGCGCCTGCCATTCTCACAAATTGCTTAACCTGAGGCGAATTGGTTTCAGCCTTTATCCAAACAGAAGTCGGCGCTTTCCAAGCTAAAAAGAGTGCAAGAATCAACATACCAGAGATAACCAGCAGCAGCTTCATAGAGCATCACTTCTTTTCAATAAGCTGCTCGCCGCGCTCAGCGCCTGATGATCATGAAGAATATCACCGGGACGATTGCCTTCTCCCAGCACATAGCCTTTAAAGGACATCCCCATAAAATGAAAAATATGTTCAAATTGCTGAATCAGCGGCAGCCCTTTTAGTTTAGGATTGTCCCCTCCCACTGCTGTTACATATGCCTGCTTCGCTGACATTTGCTGTTTAAAGTCAGGAAACCTCGGATCTCTCAGCGTCTGTGACCAGCGATCAATAAACAGCTTTAATGTCCCTGACATGCCAAACCAATAAATTGGGGTGGCGAATACAAGAATATCGCACGGTAATATCCGCTCAATGATAGAATCGCAGTCATCTTGAACAGGACGAAAGCCGCCTTGAGCGTGACGCAGATCTTCAATTGGCTGGAGCCGATATTTCCGCAAATGAATGTGCTCCGCATCGAATCCTTGAACAGCCTTCTCCGCAAGAATATCCGTATTTCCGCCAGACCTCGTTCCGCCATGAATAACCGCAATTTTCATGATGCATCTGCTCCTTTGTTTACGAATGATTTTCTTCATCATATAATGGATTCATCAATCAATACAGATGATTATTTCTATTATTCCAATCGGTAAAACCGATTTAGAAAGGGCGAGAACATATGGAATTGAAGCAGCTGATCACCTTTATTACCGCAGCAGAACATGTAAACTTCACCCTAACCGCCAAGATGCTTAACTATGCACAATCAAGCGTTACCTCTCAGATCAAATCACTTGAAGAAGAAATCGGGACTCCTTTATTTGAACGGCTCGGCAAGCGGCTCATCCTGACAGAAGCCGGCAAAACATTCAAATCCTATGCGGAGAAGATCATTGTGTTAACAGAAGAAGCAAAAATGGCCGCAAATCAAGTAAGAGAAACAACCGGAACCTTGAAAATCGGCGCGACGGAAAGCCAGTGCACATACCGCCTTCCGCCTATCATAAAAGAATTCAAACAGGCTTTTCCTCAAGTAAAGCTCATATTCAAACCGTATGTTTCCAACGAACAAGCGAAAGAACAGCTCTTACAAGGCCAGCTTGATATCACTTTCATTTTGGATGTGAACCGAACGGAAGACGCACTGCACGTTGAATCTTTGATTCAGGATGAAATCAAAATGGTAGCCGCCAATGACCATCCTTTTGCAGCAGACTCACCAACAACATTGAAAGATCTTCAAAATGAAACCCTTCTGCTGACAGAGGACGGCTGTTCATACCGCACGCTCTTTGAGAACACTTTACATGACGCCGGAGTCTACCCTAACAAATTAGAATTCGTCAGCATCGAAGCCATCAAACAATGCGTGATGGCCGGACTTGGAATTGGACTATTGCCTGAAATGACAGTAAAAGACGATATTGCCGAAGGACGGATGAAAGAACTCAACTGGCAGAATGAATGCCCTGTTTTTACTCAACTAGCATGGCATAAGGACAAGTGGATGTCTGCGCCATTAAAGGCTTTTATCGATTTGACGCGAAAAACATTCAAATAAAAACCTATCTGCAAGGACGACAAAGTTTTTAACAAAGCAGACACCAGGCATACAAAAAAAACACTTGGTGGCTTAGAGCCCCAAGTGTTACACGTGATTTTTCCGATAAAACGTTCGCAAAACATGCGTTTCAAGGTCAGCCAGACGGACAGGGATCGGCAGCCTGCTTTCTCGATTGATCATTTTCATTGTGATCTGATAGCTGCTTTCTAAATCAATGTCATGTCCGCAAGACAAGAAGATTGGCTTCACGTCCCGCCGTGTCCGAAGCGCCCGGCCATATACCTCGCCGTCAATGAGAATATCGGTGTAGGCGCCGACTTCATTTTCAGGCATCTCGAAATCGCAGCCTTTGATTTTGAGATAGGTTTTCGCAATCCCTATCGTCGGCTTACCCAGAAAAAAAGCCGCATGGGTGGCAACGCCCATATGATTGTAATGCAGATACCCGTTGCCATCAAACAAAAACACATCCGGCTCCGCCTCCAGCTTTTTGGCCGCTTCAATGATCAGCGGCAGCTCGCGAAACGCAAGAAAACCGGAAACATACGGCACGCTGATTTTCCCCATGCTGTGCACTTTTTCAATCACTTCTTTTGTATCAGCGTCAATCACGATGATACTGCATACGCCGTACGGTTCCCCGTCCTGCTCCCAATAAGCGAGGTCGACGCCTGCGCAGGTGTTGACGGAGTCTGGATGGATGACGGGGGATAGGTTGATTTTATGTATTAGGGATTGTTGTGTTTGAACAAATTCTTCTTTGCTTAGTTTGAAAAGATGTATTTGTTTAACATGCATCTAAAAATCAACCCTACCTCTTGTTAACTAGTGTCTTTTTTTGTATTTATTTTCACTTTAAAAATTCTAGTTTGAAAACTTGCAACTTCAGGCCCTGCAAGCTTTTTTTAATAGTTTAAATGAATGTTTAACTACATTTCATTATTCGTAACTTTGTTTAATAAAGATTCTATATTTTCAACTATTTCAATATGGCTATTTGACTGAAATTCATACACAGGTTGATCCCAATCCTCATTTTGTATCAAAACTAGTTGATAAAATCCATTAGCATCCGCATCTGGATACCACCCTAAATCAAGTAAATAATTTTTACGAGAGTATGTTAATTGCAATAAATCTTGTGAAAAAAATAACCACTTTTCATCGTCTGGATCTAGATTTTTCGGATCAATTTCTCTAAAACTGTTTTGATTTATGGTCCACCCTTTTGGAATCCTTAAGGATTGTAAACTTACTTCTGGCATTTTTTTTATCTTTCTCATAAAAGCCTCCTATTACTTATCAATACCAAGTTGTTTTAAATACTTATCCAATCGACTGCCAGCAATCGGATGACCATGATATTCACCACCAGAAAACTCCGCTCTAATCCAGCTTGTTGGTGTACCTAGATCATAACCGACTGTTTTTCCTGCATCATAAATAAAATAATAGTTGTTATTTCCATTATCAATAATATGACCTTTTAGAAGCGCCTCTTTCTCTAAAGCTTTGTTATTCACATTTGGTAAGTACTGAGCAGCTTTTTTACCTGTCATACTAAAACGTTTTGCTTCTTCAAGTGTTTTAGCCTTAACATGTTTATGTCCATGCGGAGTAAACGAAGCATTATTAAGCATCGTTCTAAATTCTTTACGACCATAATATCCATCATGCGCTACTTTATCGTGATTTTTAGAAATGTTAGGACTATGAGATTTTCCCTTACGGACGCCATCACTAACCATCTTCACAATCCCAAGTTCTTTAACAGCCGTCTTTTCCACATCAACACGGACTGTTGGGAATCCGTACGTAAAGCCGTTCGCTGTTACTGGGCGTTCTGCGTACACGCGGACGTTTGTCGGGACTTTGAATTGTTTAACTTTTTCTAGTGTCTTATTAGCTTTTTGAACTTTTGAATGGGTTGCAAGCGGTATGCCTTTGTTTACATGCTTCGCCAACGCCCCGGCACCAACCAAACTCAACGCAGCTTCCAGCGCCCCTTGCTTCCGCTTCTCCTCAGACACTTTGTTTCCGAACATATCTCTGCCTGTGACGGCTTCTGAGAATCCGTTTGAGGCGACAAGGCCGTATGCGCCCATTTCTGTCATTTTGAGAATGTCTAAGGATTTTCCGGTTTTATAGGCATCTAAAGCATGTTCTGCGGCAATGACGGTTTTTCCGGTTTTGTAAATGGCTTTTCCGCCTTTGAAAGCGCGGCCTGCCCAGCCGACGACCGGTATGAACCCGGCGGCGGCCATCGCTCCTGCTGTGACGCGTTCTGCGGTGGAGAGCTTTTCTCCTGTGACGGGTTCATAGCCCAACAGACATTTAAGTCATTTTAAACAGAAAATAACAATTCATTTGTAAAAAAACCTTGAAAGGCTTTACTAGCCAATCAAGGTCAATTAATTCTTCTGACTATCCCATTTTTAAGCACCATTAAATTTATAAGTTTTTGGTAACAGTATGACACCTTTTATATGTGGTGACAACTACTACGTTAAAACTTACGAGTTTGTACGAGTTCGTTAGTTTCATATACATTCCATGTGTTTATATTCATCACCCAGTAAAAAGTGATTTCGCCTAAGCTCGTACTTCGTTTTCTATTCTATCATTGCAAACATTACTCCATGATGGTACAACCATCAATGAGTTTTTACTTTTAGCTGCCTATTTTAAATTGCAACATCCTGATAACCTACTTCAATTATTTTTTCATTTAATAGACGAAGCCCTAATCCATTTTCTGTATCCCATGAACAGTTAAATGTAATTCCAATATCTCGTCCTTCAAAAATATCCGCATATGGAACAACAATTCCATCTAAAGTTATCATTTCTAGTATTTGATCAGGTGTTTCAATTAATGGATAATTTTCATTTAATTCAATATCATAACCCAGTTCATGTCGCTTCTGTTTGTAATAGTCTAATATTGATTGCAATAATTTTGGCTGCAAATCCTCCCAATTCTGCATTAATGCTTGATATGCCATATACTGTTCTTCATCAAACTCCCCATCTTCTTCACCATCTATCATCAAAGAGATCTCAGATTCTTTTCCAAAAAAACGAATAATGGTATCCTTAACCCAACCATACTCATATTCAAGTTCACCAAAAATTGGATCGTTTATAGCCATTTTATATCTCCTCTTTTTGTTTATTAGCAAACCCTCCAGGTTTAAAAGCTCCTGCGTTTATTTCTCCTACACCACCAAGGTGTCCGAATTCACTATTTATTTTTGTTGGCACAAGTTGCATTGTTTTAACATCATTTAATTCATGCCATGTTAATTTATTTTTTTCTCGATATTTTTTTATATCTCTTGCACTAATTTTACCAGATTCCATCCCAAATTGACTTGCTAACTCAGGTGATCCATTAATTTGGTCAGCTAATTTTTGATCTGATTGAACAAAATTAGCTCGTCTGGCTTTCCCCCCATAAGTTCCTTTTCCTCCAAGCATATAGTTGATTTCAACTTGTGCTTTTGCTATTGGTGAAAAATCAGGAACTCCATTTTTATATTGAATACCTTTTATACCAGCCTCATCTAATATGCTTTTCAATTTAGGGTCTGGTGGAGGTTTAAGCGTACTTAAAGATTCTCCCCTAATTCCTTCAAATTCAATCTTTGGATTGACCTGTGCAGGTGTTTGATTAATCCTTGATTCATACGAACTAGCAAATTCAGATTGCCTAAAAGCAGGTGGAACTTTTTTTATCGTACCCTTACTACCTTTACCACTACCAGCCATCTTCACAATTCCAAGATCTTTCA
Organism: Bacillus sp. NEAU-CP5; assembly: GCF_026420705.1. Classification (NCBI taxonomy): domain Bacteria; kingdom Bacillati; phylum Bacillota; class Bacilli; order Caryophanales; family Bacillaceae; genus Bacillus; species Bacillus sp. NEAU-CP5. The sequence goes on from NZ_JAPMOV010000003.1 coordinate 537,674, forward strand.
CAGCAGTCGTTTTCACATCAGCATGAATGATTGGGAAAGTTGCGCCATCCGGTGTGACAGTCTTGTGGACACGAATTTTTACATTCGTCGGTACTTTGAATTCTTTTACTTGGTCTAGAATCTTTTTCCCTTTTTCAACTTTTGTTGCTTGTGGCGATTTTGCAAGCGGTATGCCTTTGTTTACATGCTTCGCCAGTGCGCCGGCACCAACCAAACTCAGCGCAGCTTCCAGCGCCCCTTGCTTCCGCTTCTCCTCAGACACTTTGTTTCCGAACATATCTCTGCCTGTGACGGCTTCTGTGAATCCGTTTGAGGCGACAAGACCGTATGCGCCCATTTCTGTCATTTTGAGAATGTCTAAGGATTTTCCGGTTTTATAGGCATCTAAAGCATGTTCTGCGGCAATGACGGTTTTTCCGGTTTTGTAAATGGCTTTTCCGCCTTTGAAAGCGCGGCCTGCCCAGCCGACGACCGG